>NZ_JBITEX010000002.1:145940-1485291 GCF_044455585.1 Lentzea sp. NPDC051213 | reverse complement strand
CCGCTGAGCCCGGGGAGGCACGCCACCATGAGCCCCCAGACCCGGGGCCCCCACCCCCCCCCCCCCCCCCCCCCGCCCCCGCGCGCCCCCCCCCCCGCCCCCCCCCCCCCCCGCCCCGCGGCCGCCCCCCCCCCCCCCCCCCCCCCCCCCCCCCCCCCCCCCCCCCCCCCCCCCCCCCCCCCCCCCCCCCCCCCCCCCGCCGGCGCGCGCGCCCCCCCCCCCCCCCCCCCCCCCCCCCCCACGCCGCTAGAGCGTGATCAACGCCTGCACCGGCAGGTGGTCGGACGGAAACTGGCCACCTCGCTGGTAGGCGTTGATCGCGGCGGCCTCGATCGCGGCGCCGCGGGTGAGGATCCAGTCGATCCGCGAACCGTCCGGAACCAGCGGCAGATAGCCGTGGAACGTCCCGAACGCCGGGGTGATCCGCGGCCCCGCGCGCCACGAGTCGGTCAGCGTCACACCGGTCGTCAGGATGTCGTAAGTGGGTGAACCGGCGGCGGCGTTGAAGTCACCGGTCAGCACGATCGGCAGTGTCAGTGCCTTGATCCGGTCGCGCACGAACTCCGCGCTGCGCAGCCGCGAGTTCTCCGACTCGTGGTCGAAGTGGGTGTTGACCACGACGAACTGCCTGCCGGTGCGGCGGTCGGCGAAGCGGACCCACGTGACCATGCGGATCACGTTGTTGCCCCACGACCGCGAACCCACGACGGCCGGCGTCGCGGACAGCCAGTGGTGGTCGAACTCGAGCGGGTCGAGTCGCGCGGTGTCGTAGAAGATCGCCATGAACTCGTCGTGGCTGCCACCGGCCCGGCCGAGCCCGATCCAGTCGTAGCGGTCGGGCAGGTCGTGCTCGATGTCCAGCAGCTGCCGGTAGAGGCCCTCCTGGGTGCCGAGCACCGTCGGCAGCTCGTCGAGCAGGAGCTGCGCCAGCACGGGACGCCTGGCGGCCCACGAGTTCGGCTCGGCGTCAGAGGCGTAGCGCAGGTTGAACGACATCACGTGCAACGAGTCGTTGGGCGCCGGACCGATCAACACCGGTCCGAGCATAGGCCCGCCCTCTGCTCGAGGGCGGGCCTACGACCCGTTATGCCGGCGCGTAGCCGGTCGGGCGGCTGGTGAACGTGCCGCGGCCCTGGGTCCGGCTGCGCAACCTCGTCACGTAACCGAACATCTCGGCCAGCGGCACGCTCGCCGTGACCACCGTGGCGCCGGACCTGGTCGTGGAACCCAGGATTCGGCCCCGGCGGGCGGCGAGGTCACCGAGCACCCCGCCGACGTGGTCGTCCGGCACGGTCACGGTGACCTCCGCGACCGGTTCCAGCAACGCCATCGCCCCGGCCTTGAGGGCCTCGCGCAGACCGAAGCGGCCAGCCGTGCGGAACGCCATCTCCGACGAGTCCTTCACGTGCGTGGAACCGTCGGTCAGCGTCACGCGCACGCCGGTCACCGGGTGGCCGAGCGGTCCTTCGGCCAGTGCGTCCCGGCAGCCCTGTTCGACCGCGCGGACGAACTCCTGCGGCACGCGCCCGCCGGTGACGGTGGAGCGGAACTCGAAGCCCGTCTCCAGCGGCTCGGTGTCGATGACGATGTGGGCGAACTGTCCTGCTCCTCCCTCCTGCTTCACGTGCCGGTAGACGAATCCCGTGACGCCGGTCGCCACGGTCTCGCGGTAGGCCACCCGCGGGCGGCCCATGGTGATCTCGACGCGGTGGTTCTGCCGTGCCTTCTGCACCGCCACCTCGAGGTGCAGCTCACCCAGGCCAGACAGCACGGTCTGACCGGTGTCGGGATCCGTCGCGACCTTGAGCGACGGGTCCTCGTCGATCAGGTGTGCCAGGGCGTCCGCCAGTCGTCCATGATCGGCCGAAGACTTGGCTTCAACCGACACTGAAACAACAGGGACAGCAGACACCGGAGGCTCGAGGAGCAGCGGAGCCGTTGGCGTGCACAGGGTCGCTCCCGTGCGTGCCGACTTCAGCCCCACCAGCGCGACGATGTCGCCCGCCTCCGCGGTGTCGACCGGCGTGTGCCGGTCGGCCTGCACGCGCAGGATCCGGCCGACCCGTTCCGGTCGTCCGCCCACGAGCACCGTCTCTCCTTTGTGGAGTGTGCCCGAGTACACCCGCACGTAGGTGAGGCGGCCGGTGGCGGTGGCGTTCACCTTGAACACCAACGCCGCGAACGGCGCCTCCGGGTCAGGCTGCCTCTCCTCGCCATCGACGCCCCGCACCGGCGGAACGTCCACAGGGGACGGCAGGTAAGCGATCACCGCGTCCAGCAACGGTTCGACACCGCGGTTGCGGTAGGCCGAACCGCACAGCACGACCGTCGCCGCACCTTCGCGGGTCAGTTCTCGTAGCACCGAGCGCAACGTCTGCTCGTTCACACCTCCTTGAGCACAGAACTCCTCCAGCGCGGCCGGATGCAGCCCGGCCACCGTCTCCTCCAGCAGGCGACGGCGCCGTCGCGCCTCCTCTTGCAACTCTTCCGGCACAGGCCCTTCAACGAGTACGTCGTCCCAGGTCAACGCCCGCATGCGAACGAGGTCGACCACGCCGATGAACCCGTCCTCGGCACCGATCGGCAGCTGCACGACCAGCGGAACGGTGTGCAGGCGCGTGCGGATCGACTCGACGGCCGCGTCGAGGTCGGCACCCGCGCGGTCGAGCTTGTTGACGAACGCGATGCGCGGCACGCCGTGCCGGTCCGCCTGCCGCCACACCGACTCGCTCTGCGGCTCGACGCCGGCCACCCCGTCGAACACCGCGACCGCCCCGTCGAGCACCCGCAGCGAACGCTCGACTTCATCGGCGAAGTCGACGTGCCCAGGGGTGTCGATGAGGTTGATCCGATGCCCGTCCCACGTGCAGGTGACGGCCGCGGCGAAGATCGTGATGCCGCGATCGCGCTCCTGCGGGTCGAAATCCGTGACGGTGGTGCCGTCGTGGACCTCGCCGCGCTTGTAGGTGGTACCGGTGGCGAACAGCACGCGTTCGGTGAGCGTGGTCTTGCCCGCGTCGACGTGGGCGAGGATGCCCAGGTTGCGGACAGCGTTCAACGTGGTGGTGCGCATGACTCTTGGTTGCCTTCCACGGAAAGTTCCAGGGATGGCGCGATGGACCGGCGAACCTCAGGAGGTCGCCGGCAGAGTCCGGTGCCCGGCGCGCAGCGAGCAGCCGGGGTGCGAAGACACGAGGATCACGTCGAAACGGGACGAGAGGGCGGCAACGGCGGTACGCACGGCCGGTCTCCCCTCATCGCTCAGTTGCGGATCTTGGGAGCAGTGTAGGGATTCGCCGTCGGCGCGAAAACTCATTTAACTGATCGACCGCGCGAGCTCGACGTTGCGATCACGACCACGGCGTCGTACTGTCCCCATTAAGTTCAAGCATTGAACGAATGAGGTGGATCATGAGCACGCCCACTCCCGCGGACAAGTTCTCCTTCGGTCTGTGGACCGTGGGCTGGCAGGGCCGCGACCCGTTCGGCGAGGCCACGCGGCCCGAGCTCGACGTGGTCGAGGCCGTGCACCGGCTGAGCGAGCTGGGGGCCTACGGGCTGTCGTTCCACGACGACGACCTGTTCGGGTTCGCGGCGACGGACCGGGAGCGGCAGATCGGGCGGCTGCAGGGCGCGCTGGCCGAGACCGGGCTCGTGGTGCCGATGATGACGACGAACCTCTTCAGCCACCCGGTGTTCAAGGACGGTGGCTTCACCAGCAACGACCGCGGCGTGCGGCGGTTCGCGCTGCGCAAGGTGCTGCGCAACATCGAGCTCGCGGCTGAGCTCGGCGCGCAGACCTACGTGCTGTGGGGCGGGCGTGAGGGGTCCGAGTACGACACCGCGAAGGACGTCCGGGCGGCGCTCGACCGGTACCGCGAGGCGATGAACCTGCTGACGCAGTTCGTCGTCGACCGTGGCTACGACCTGCGGTTCGCGATCGAGCCGAAGCCGAACGAGCCGCGCGGCGACATCCTGCTGCCGACCGTGGGGCACGCGCTGGCGTTCATCACGACGCTGGAGCGGTCCGAGCTGGTCGGGCTCAACCCCGAGGTCGGGCACGAGCAGATGGCCGGGCTCAACTTCGTGCACGGGATCGCGCAGGCGTTGTGGCACGACAAGCTCTTCCACATCGACCTCAACGGCCAGCGCGGCGTGAAGTACGACCAGGACCTGGTGTTCGGCCACGGCGACCTGATGAACGCGTTCAGCCTGGTCGACCTGCTGGAGAGCGCGGGCTACGACGGGCCGCGGCACTTCGACTACAAGCCGTCGCGCACCGAGGACGTCGAGGGCGTCTGGGCCTCGGCCGCCGCGAACATGCGGACCTACCTGCTGCTGCGCGAACGCGCGCTGGCGTTCCGGGCGGATCCGGAGGTGCAGGAGGCGCTGGCCGTCGCGGGCGTCGCGGACCTGCGCACGCCGACGCTCAACCCCGGCGAGACGGTGGACGACCTGCTGGGCGAGAGCTTCGACCCGGACAAGGCCGGCGAGCGCGGGTTCGGTTTCGTGCGGCTGAACCAGCTCGCGCTCGAGCACCTCACCGGAGCGCGCTGACATGACGCTCGTGGCCGGCGTCGACTCCTCGACGCAGTCGTGCAAGGTCGTGGTTCGCGACGCGGAGACGGGCCGGCTCGTCCGGGAGGGGCGCGCGGCGCATCCGGACGGCACCGAGGTGCATCCGTCGCACTGGTGGATCGCGCTGCAGGACGCTCTCGACGACGCCGGTGGGCTCGATGACGTCGCGGCCTTGAGCGTCGCGGGGCAGCAGCACGGCATGGTGTGCCTGGACGACGACGGCAAAGTCGTGCGGGAAGCGTTGCTGTGGAACGACACCCGTTCCGCGGCGGCGGCCTCCGAGTTGGTGGACGAGCTGGGTGCTGATGCGTGGGCGACGCGGGTCGGGCTCGTGCCGGTCGCGTCGTTCACGATCACGAAGCTGCGCTGGCTCGCTCAGCACGAGCCCGTGAACGCCAAGCGGACGGCGGCGGTGTGTCTGCCGCACGACTGGCTGACGTGGCTGATGCGCGGGACCGGCGACCTGGCCGACCTCGTCACGGACCGCTCGGACGCCTCGGGCACGGGGTACTTCGACTCGGTGGCCGACGAGTACGTGCCGGAACTGGTGGCGCTCGGGCTCGGCCGTTCCGACGTGCTGCTGCCGCGGGTCCTGGGTCCGGCGGAGTCGGTCGGGGCGGGGCACCTGCGGCTCGGGCCCGGTGCGGGCGACAACGCGGCCGCGATGCTCGGGGTCGCGGCCGGCGCCGATGTCGTGGTGTCGCTCGGGACGTCGGGCGTGGTGACCGCGACCAGCGACGTGCGAGCAGCCGACGCTTCCGGTGTCGTGGCGGGATTCGCCGACGCCACCGGCCGGTATCTGCCGCTGGCGTGCACGCTCAACGCCGCCCGCGTGCTGGACGCGACCGCCCGGATGCTGGGCGTCTCGCTCGATCGGCTGAGCGAACTCGCGCTGTCCGCGCCCGCTGGTGCGGAGGGCGTCGTGCTCGTGCCGTACCTGGAGGGTGAGCGGACGCCGAACCTGCCGGACGCGACCGGTGCGCTGCACGGGCTGACGCTGACCAACGCGACGCCGGCGAACATCGCGCGCGCGGCCGTGGAAGGCATGCTCTGCGGTCTCGCGGTGGGACTCGACGCGTTGGCCGAGCAGGGTGCGGACGTGACCGGTGTACGGCTTGTGGGTGGGGCCGCGGCTTCTCCTGCCGTGCGTGAGATCGCGCCCGTCGTGTTCGGGGTGCCGGTGACGGTGCCCGCGCCGGGTGAGTACGTCGCGGACGGTGCGGCGCGGCAGGCGGCCTGGGTGCTGACGGGTGGGGCGCGGCCGCCGGAGTGGGCGGGATCGGACAGCACGAGATACGAGGCGCCGGCGGTGCCGGAGATCCGGGCGCGGTACGGCGAGGCCTCGCAGCGATACTTGAACCGATGACCACCGTCGACCACCTGCGGCAGGTTCGCCTGGGCAACCTGCGGACCGTCCTGCTCGCACTCGTCGACCGCCCCGGCTCACGGGCCGACCTGGCCTCCCGCACCGGCCTGACCAAAGCGACCCTCTCCAACCTCACCGAACCGTTGCTGGCCAACGGCGTCCTCATCGAGGAGCCGGCCACGCTCGCGGGCATCGGCAGGCCCTCCAAGCCGTTGCGCTTCCACCCGGACGGCCCGGTGGCGGTCGGCGCGGAGATCAACGTCAGCCACCTCGCCGTCGAAACGCTTGGCCTCGACGGCGAGACCATCCGCCGCCACCGCGTCGCCGCCGACAGCAGGCGCTCCTCGCTCACCGAAGTGCTCGACCGGGTCGCCACGCTGATCCGCGAGCTCACCGCGGACTCCCCGCGCAAGCTGCTCGGCGTCGGACTCGCGGTACCGGGCGTGGTGCACGACGGCGTCGTGGTGCGCGCCCCGAACCTGCCGGAACTCGTCGGCGTCCCCCTCGCCGACGAACTCGGCCGCCGCCTCGGCGCGGACGTCGAGCTGGAGAACGAGGCGAACCTCGCCGCGCTCGCCCACCTCTGGCCGCAGCACCTCGCGGGCGAGGACTTCGTGCACGTGTCGGCGGACGTGGGCATCGGTGCGGGCGTGGTGCTCAACGGCGAGGTGTACCGCGGCGTCAGCGGGTTCGCCGGCGAGCTCGGCCACGTCGTGATCGAACGCGAGGGCGTGCGCTGCACGTGCGGCAGCCGCGGGTGCGTGGAGCGGTACGCGGGTCTGGACATCATCCTGCGCGAGGCGGGCCGCAGGCGGCTCGACTCACTGCTCAAGGCGCTCGAAGCGGGTGACGAGAAGGCCGCCGGGTCGGTGGCGGCCGCGGGGCGGGCGCTCGGGGTCGGGCTCGCCACGCTGATGAACCTGTTCGACGTCCCGACGGTCGTGCTCGGCGGCAGCTATGCCCTGCTGCACGAGCACCTCGCCGTGGCGGTTCAGTCCGAAATGGACACCAGGGTGCTCGCGGGCGGCGAACGGCACACCCGGCTGCTGGCCTCGCCGCTCGGCGAGTTCGCCGTGGTGCGGGGTGCGGCGGGGCTGATCGCGCGGCGGACGGTGCAGCAGCCGGAGCGCCTGTTCGTCTGATCGCTTAGCCGTGATCGACTCACCCGGGTAGGGTCGCCGGGAGATTCCCGGGCTGGAGATCGGGCCGCGCGAAGGGTGGCTCGAGCGCCTGCTGGCGCTGGGGTGCGCGGCCGGCCGACATCGGCAGACGGGGCAGGAGTCGTGGCACGTGCTCACCGATCCGGAGGGCAACGAGTTCTGCCTGCTCAAGAGCCGCATCGACCCGCTCTGAGGCGGTGCTGGGCGGACGCGCACACCGATGGCTCCGGCGTGCGCAGGCAGGCACCACAAGGCGACCGCACACCCCGGCCACTCCGGCCTCTGCAGGCAGGCGCCACTAAGAGCCTGTTGGCGAATGGTTGCGCGAGGTCGGCGCCTCCATCGACGCGGCGGAATGGGTGCTGCTCGGCGAGCTGGCCAGGGGCGCGAACCAGCTCAAGGGCAAGGACCGGCCGATGGTACTGCCCGCGGACAAGCTGCCAACCGAGCTGCGCTACCCGAATCAGCGCTTCGGCGTGGAACTGGCGTGGGACGAGCGCGGTCAGCCGCACGCGGTCCCGGTGTTCCCCCAGGTCACCTCGCCAGCGCAGGTGCCGGACGCCGACGGGCGGATGCCCCGGCGGCGGTTGGACTTCGAGCCCGACCGTCGGCACGCCCGTAGGCACAACGAGATCTACCGGCGCGGCGACCGGCCGTGGCTGCGCACGGTCGCGGTGACCGGAACGCTGCCGGCGGTCGGTGGCGCACTGTTCGTCCTCAGTGGACAGTGGTGGGGTCCCGCTCGTATGGCCCGCAGGTGAAGGAGTCCCACGAATCGTCGAGGGACTGGAACACGATGACCCAGGGCAGGTCCTCGATTGGGGAGCCTTCCTCCGGCTCGCTGATGATCACACCACCCATGTTGGGTCCTCCTCGGTCCGTGCCGTGTCGGGGCAATGTCTACCGCCCCCGCTCAGACCCCCGTCGCCGCCCCTCGGTGTTCACCGGCCCGTTCTCCCGCCGTGGCCGAGGCGTCTGGCTGAATACGTCCGACTGACACATTTCGGCCGCAAGGCCTACCAGCGCTCCGGCGCGCTGAGCTCGGTCGAGGCCCAGATCACCAAGCCGGATCAGCTCACCAGCCCGACGAGCTTCGACACCAGCTCCGATGGCAGGGGGCGTGCGGCGTTCTCCGCGCGGAGTCGCTCGCACGCCGCCCTGATCTCCTTGTCCTCCAGCAGCTTCGTGAGATGCGAAGCGTCCACAGTGGTGTCTTCGAGCCACAGGCCGATACCAGCGTCGCGGACGAGTGTCGCGTTGTCGAACTGGTCGGCGCTGTGCGGAAGCAGCAACTGCGGCACTCCGGCGGCCAGCGAGGTGAAGGTGCTGCCGGAGCCGCCGTGGTGCACGATCGCGTCGCAGTGCTCCAACAGGGCGTTCAACGGGATCCACTCGACGAGGCGCACGTTCTCCGGCAGCTCGCCCAGTTCCGCGACGTCGGAGTCGCCGAGCGCGAAGATGAATTCCGCGTCGATCTCCTTGGCCGCCTCGACGATCTGGCCCAGCGCGCCGACGGACATCAGGCCGACCGCGGTGCCGAGGGTGACGCACACCCTCGGCCGTTCCCGCTTGGCGAGCAGCCACCCCGGCAGCACCCCGCCCGCGTTGTACGCGACGTAGCGCATCGGCCACCCGATCTGCGGGGTGCCGAGCCCCTCGGTGGCGATGTCGATGATCGCGTCGGCCTCGGTCGGCCGCGTCACGCCATGCCGGTCGTAGGCGTCGGTGTACTTGGCGTACAGCGCGAGCTCGTCGGTCCCGCGCGCCGAACCGAAGTTGTGCTGCACGGCGGGAATTCCGAGCTTCGCGGCGATGAACGGGCCCGCGGAGTCCATCTGCTCGAAGACCACCAGGTCCGGCCGCCAACCCTGGGCGGCGGCGAGCATCCCCTCGGTGAGCCGGTCGCCGAGCGCGGCGAACACCCGCGCGACGAGCTCCATCGCCCGCTGCGGGTCCTCCACGAACAGCTCGTGGATCGAGGCGAAGTCCCCGAACCGCTCGTTCTCCCGCACTGTAGTCCCGAAGAACTTCATCATGTCCAGCCCCGGCGCGGCCTCCACCGCGGGCAGCCCAGCTTGCGCGGCGCGCTCGACGACGTCACCGGTGCTGGCGACCAGCACGTCGTGACCCCCGGTCCGCAGCGCCCAGGCGAGCGGGATCATCGGAAACAGGTGGCCAAGCCCCGGCGATGACGAGAAAAGAACCCGCACGACTTCCTCCCTAGGAGTCTGTTGGCGAATGGTGTGGGTTGGTCGTGAGCGTGAGGGCATGAAGGTGGGGCTTCTGGTAATCGAGATGTACCACCAACTTGATCACCAAAAGCCCCAGGATGTCTGTCTACCGTGTCGAGGCCGCGAAGGCGAGTTGTGGCGTGTCTGGTTGCGCATGTCGTGACCGGACACGTCGGTATCCGTCTGATCTGACCGATGAGCAGTGGCAGGTGTTGGAGCCGCAAGCGCGGGCGGTCATGGCCGAGTTGCGCAAGAGCCCTGCCGGAGCGCCAATGAAGCATGACCTGCGTGCGATGGTGGACGCGATCGGCTATCTGACCCGCTATGGCATCGAGTGGCGGGCGTTGCCGGTCGACTTCCCGCCCTGGGAAGCGGTGTATGCGTTCTTCGAACGGTGGAGCGAACGGGGCCTGCCGCAGCGTCTGGTCGACCGGTTGCGGGGACGCATCCGGATCGCATGTGGCCGGGCCGAGTTGCCTACCGCAGCGGTCATCGACGCCCAGACCGTGCGCGGTGCCGACACCGTGGCAGCCGACGGCGCCGGCTTTGACGCGGGGAAGAAAACCAAGGGGCGTAAGAGAAACATTGCCACTGACTGCCTCGGACTCCTGTTAATGGTGACCGTCACCTCCGGCGGCATGCAAGACCGCGACAGCGCCCACCGGCTGCTGGCACTGCTGCGCGAACACTTCTCCACCATCACCCTGGTCTGGGCCGACGGCGGCTACGCCGGACGCCTCGTCACGTGGGCCAAAGCCGTGCTGTGCCTGACACTCACCGTTGTCAAACGCACCGACGACATCAAGGGCTTCGTGGTACTGCCCTGCAGATGGGTCGTCGAGAGGACGTTCGGCTGGCTGACCCGCCATCGACGCCTCGTCCGGGACTACGAACGCCGACCAGAACACCACGAAGCCATGGTGTGGTGGGCCACCGTCACGATCATGACCCGCCGCCTAACCCGAGAACTCTCCGGCGACCCACCACCAGCACGCTGGGGCCAGCCCAGACAACCCAGCTCAACCACGGCATGACCATCTACCAACAGGCTCTAAGCGGCCGCGCACCCCAACGACTCCGGCGTGCGCAAGTACGCGGCACGTTCCGCCGCCGTCAGATCACGCCCGGTCTCCGCGCAAATCCGCGCCGCCGCGTCCGAACTGGAAAGCGACCACCGAATGATCCTGGCGTCGTTCGCGCCGGACACCAGCTCGTTCTCCCGCGTGAACGCGACCGCCTGCACCGGGCCGGTGTGGCCGGTGAGCTCGACACCGGTCCGGCTGCCGAGGTTCCAGACGACGACCGAGTGGTCCTCTCCCCCGGACGCCAGCGTGTCGCCGGACGGGCTGAAGGCCAGGGCCACGACCGGTGCGGAGTGGCCGGTCAGCGTCATGAGCTCGGCCCCGGACGCCACGTCCCACACCTTCACGGTCCGGTTCGCGCCCGCGGTGGCGAACCGCGTGCCGTCCGGGCTGATCGCCACGTCCCGGACGTCGCCCTGACCGGTGGGGACGCGGCGCTCCAGCCGGTCGGCGGCGACGTCCCAGAGCATCGCGCCTCCCGCCGGGTCGGTGGAGATCAGCAGGCGGCCATCCGGCGTGAACTCGACGGCGCTCGCGATGTACGGGCCTCCGGAGAACGCGCCCTGCACGAGGTCCGGCAGGCTCCAGCGGAACCGGCCGAGCGACGCCGTGACGATGCCGCGTCCGTCCGGTTGGTAGGCGATGTCGGTCGAAGCGCCGAGACCGCTGTAGGAGAACGACGACACACGTTCACGTGCTGACACGTCCCAGATCGTGACGGTGTGATTGCGGGTCACCGCCGCGAGCCTGGTGCCGTCCGGGCTGAACGACACGGACTCGACCCGGTCCGGATGACCGTCCAAAGTGGCCAGAGCGGTGCCGTCGGGGCGCCACAGCCGCACGGTTCCGTCGTCGCCGGCGGACGCTACGACGTCCTGGTGCACGTCGATGTCGTTGATGCCGTCGGCGTGCCCGGTGAACGGTGGCACGGCGTCCTCGCGCACGGCCACGGTCCGGCCGAAGCCGCCCGACACCAGCAGCCTGCCGTCACGGCCCAGCGCGAGCGCCCTGGACTCGGTGCGGCCGCGGTCGCGGTAGGTGGTGATCGGGCGGCCGGTGCGGATGTCCCAGATCGTGATCAGGCCGTCCTCGTCCGCCACCGCCATCCGGCCGCCGACCGGTGCGGAGGCCTCCCACGCGTACGGGCCCTGTCGTGGAAGTTCCGAAAGCAGGGTGCCGTTGACGTTCCAGAACTTCACGCCGTTGCGCAGGGTGGCCGTGGTGATCGTCGCCGGGCCGTCGAAGTGGACGTTGTTGACCTCCAGCGACGGTATCTCGCCGATCCAGGCGCCCGAGGCGACGTCCCAGATCAGCGGCCGGTCCTTGCCGTTCGCGGTGACGAGCATCGAGCCGTCCGGGCTGAACGCCAGAGAGTTCACCTCGTGCGCGTGGCCGGTGAACACCCGCCGGGTGCGCGCGGCGACGTCCCACACCTCGACGTTGCCGCCCGCGACCCCCACCGCGAACGACGTTCCGGCAGGGTGGAAGGCCAGTCCCATGGTCAGCACGTCGAACCGTTGCGAGAACACGGGTTTGCCGGACGGCAGCTCCCAGACCACGACGTCACCCCGGCTGCCGCCCAGTGACGGCTGGGAGGCGTTGGAGGCGAGGAAGCGGTCGTCCGCGCTGAACTCGGCCTGGCGGGCGTAGCCGTTCTCGGTCAGTCCGTTGTGGTCGGAGAGCACGAGCTTCTTCGTGCGGGAGCGGGGATCCCACAACGTCACGAGGCCGTCCCGGTCGGCCGTGGCGATCACGTCGCCCTGGTGGGACACGTTCACGTCGAGCACCGGCGGGCCGTCGTTGTTGAGCTCGACCCGACGCCGCGGTGCGGAGGCGGTGCTCAGCAGCGCGCCTCGCGTGTCGTCGTCGGCGTGCAGCCGGAACGCGGCGACCGCGAGCAGCCCGGCCAGGTCCGGCGCGGTGTCCACGAGACCGCGGGCGGACAGCGCGAGCTGGTGCGCCTGGTCGGCCCGTTGCCGCAGCTGGGCTTCCCGCGACTGCCACCACGCGACGCCGCCACCGCCCGCGGCCAGCAGGAGCAGCACGCCCATGATCGAGACCAGCCGGGTGAGCAGCCGGTTGCGGCGTTTCACGCTCACCTGTTCGGCCTCGTCGCGCCCGGCCGAGGCCTGCAGGAACGACTCCTCGGCCGCGTTCAGCTCGCCGGGGTGGTCCTGGGCCCACGCGGTGGCGGTGATCAGCTGCGTGCCCCGGTAGAGCGCGCCTTCGTCCTGGTCGAGTTCGGTCCACGTGTGTGCGGCGGCGGTCAGCCTGCGGTGGACCAGCAGGGTCGCGCGGTCGTCGGAAAGCCAGCGCTGCAACCTGGGCCACGCCCTGATCAGCGCCTCGTGCGCGATCTCGACGGTGTCCTCGTCGAGGATGATCAGCCGGTCCGCGACCAGGCCGTCGATCACCTCGAGGGACGCGACGCCGTCGAGTTCCGCGCGGTGGATCGGTCTTCGGGTGTCCTCGGTGCCGTCGCCGAACGCGGTGAGCCGCACCAGGATCCGGCGCATCGCCTGCTGTCCCGCGGCATCAAGCTCGTCGTAGGCGCGTTCGGCGGTCTGCGCGATCGCGCCGCGCACCCCGCCGCCGGCCCGGTACGCCGCGAGGGTCAGCTCACCGCCGGAACGCTGCCAGGTCTCCACGAGCGCGTGCGACAGCAACGGCAGCGCGCCGGGCTCGGCGTCCACGTCGGCCAGCACCGTGGCCAGCAGGTCGGCGGCCACGCTCAGGCCGGACATGGCGGCCGGGCGCAGCACGATGTCCCGCAGGTCCGCGGTCGACGGCGGCCCGACGAGCACGGTCGCCTCGTCGGCGAGCGCTCGCACCAGGCCGGGGTGGTGCGTGATGTGGGCGAGGAAGTCCGCCCGGACACCGAGCACGACGCGCGTGCGCCGGCCAGGACCTTGCGCGGCGTCGAGCAGGACGGCGATGAAGCGAGCTCGCTCGTCCTCGTCCGGGCACAGGGTGAACAGCTCTTCGAGCTGGTCGACCACGAGCAACACGCGGACGTCGTCGGGGCCGTGCGCCAGCGCGTTGCGGACCTCGACGTCGAACGCCGCCGGATCCGCGCGCAGGTCGGGCCGCTTGCCGGTGATCGATGCCAGCGCACCGGCCAGTGCTTCGAGCGGGCGCGGGGTCGGCGTGATCAGCAGCGGGCGCCACGTGTCGCCGAGCCCGCCCAGCACACCGGCGCGCAGCAACGACGACTTGCCGCTGCCGGACGCGCCGAAGACGCCGACGACCGGATAGCGGTCGATCCTCCTGGTGACCAGCTCGACGAGGTGATCGCGGCCGAAGAACCACGGGTGGTGCTCCGGCTGGTACGCCATCAGGCCGCGGTACGGGCAGTCGGTGCGGGTGACCTTCGGCGCGGGCAGCGAGGCGAGCGGTTCACCGCGCAACATCGTCTCGTGCAGGCCGCGCAGGTCGGGGCCGGGTTCGATGCCGAGGTCACCGACCAGTCGCTCGCGCGTGCGGCGGAACACCTCCAGCGCCTCCGCCTGCCGATGAGCGCCGTACAGGGCGGCCATCAGCTTCGCGTGCAACGACTCCCGGTAAGGGTGGGCGGCGGCCAGCTCAGTCAGCTCGCCGATCACACCGGCGTGCCCGCCCAGGGCGAGGTCCGCGGTGACGCGTGCCTCGACCGCCCGCAGCCGTGCCTCGTCGAGCCGGGCGGCGAACTGCCGGATCACCGGTGCGTCGAGGTCGGCGTAGGCCGGACCGCGCCACTTCCGCAGCGCCTCGGCGAGCAGGTCGGCGGCTTTGGCGGGGTTGCCGTCCGCGAGCGCCTGTTCGCCGTCCTCGACGAGGGTGTCGAACCGGTGCGCGTCCAGCTCGCCCTGCTCGACAGCGAGCTCGTAGCCGGTCGGTTTGCGGGTGATCCGGTCGCCGAGGTCGAGGGCGCGCTTGAGTTGGTAGACGTACAGCCTCAGGTTCTCCTGCGCGGAGGCCGGCGGGACCTCCCAGAGCGCCTCGATCAGCCGATGCGGCGACACGGGCGTGTTCGCGTACCGCAGCAGCATCGCGAGCAGGATCCGTTGCTTCGCCGACCGCAGTGGCAGCTCACGGCCACCTGCCACGACGACGAGCGGACCGAGTACCCGGAACTCCACGCACCCTCCCCCACGGATCGGCCGAACGGTAACAACGACCAGGCGTTATACGCAGCCGATACGGAGAAATACGGCCCCGCGCCGACGGTCTGGGCCATGCGGACGATCCATGTCGCGCTGTCACTGTGCAGCGCGTTGCTGACGAACAAGATCTCGGTGCGGCTCGGCTTCGAGCCGTGGGCCGCGATCGGCGGCCCTGCGGACGTGACGGTGGTGGACGCACGTGACGCCGTCGGGCCACGCACGGTCGCGGTGCTGTCGTCGCCGGGTGCGGTGGCGGGTCTGGTGCGGTCGGGAGTGACCGGGCTGGTGCTCGCCGACGACCCGGTCGACGACATCGTGCGGGCGGTCCACGACGTGCACCGGTTCGGCGGGTGGGTGTCGCCCCGGCTGGTGAGCGCTCTGCTGCCCGGTCCCCCGCCGGCGTCGCTGACCGGGCGGGAGCGGGAGACGTTGCGGCTGCTCGCCGACGGCCACGAGAACGCCGAGATCGCCGCCGCCATGTTCATCACGGTCGGCGCGGTCAAGTACCACGTCTCGAACCTGCTGCGGAAGTTCGGCTGCCGCGACCGCACGCAACTGGTCTCGAGGCTAGGGCGGCCGGTGGCGGTGCGTTCATAGCGTGCGGCCCATGAGAATCCTCGTGACCGCGTTGATCGCGTTGTCCGTCCTGATAGGACTCGTGAGCCCGGCCCAGGCGGCGCCGGCCTGGCCGAACGTCAAGATCGGCGCCAACGGACCGGCCGTGCTCAGCGCCCAGCACCTGCTGCGCCACCGCGGCTACAACATCACGGCCGACGGCGACTTCGGCTCCGGCACCGAGACCGCGGTCAAGCAGTTCCAGACCGCGTCCGGCCTGACCGCCGACGGTGAGATCGGCCCGCTGACGTGGCCGAAGCTGATCGTGAGCGTGCAGCGCGGCAACAACAGCGAGGCCGTTCGCGCCGCCCAGGTCCAGCTCAACCGCTACGGGTACGGCCTGGTCGTCGACGGTGATTTCGGCGGCGGCACGCACACCGCGGCGGTCGCGTTCCAGAGCGCGAACTCCTTGGAGAGCAACGGCGTCATCGGCCCGATCACCTGGCAGGCGCTGGTCGGCGGCACCCCGTCCGGCGGCGGCGCGTTCAGCCTGCCGCTGGCTCGCGGCGATCTCCCCCGCAGCGAGTACGACGACCCGCACCACGACTACCCCGCCATCGACCTGCCGGTGACCAACCGCCCGGCCTACGCCGTGGTCAGCGGCACCGCGTACCGCATCAACGACGGCGCCACCACCGGGTGCGGCTACGGCATGAAGATCATCACCGGTGGCGTCGAGTACCAGTACTGCCACTTCTCGTCGCAGGCCGTGGCCAACGGCCAGGCCGTCAGGGCCGGCGACCGCATCGGCACCACCGGGAACACCGGCAACTCGACGGGACCGCACCTGCACTTCGCGATCAAGATCAACGGGGCGCGGCACTGCCCGCAGAACTTCCTGCTCGCGATCTACGACGGCCGCACGCCACCGGCGCCCTCGTCGTTGCCGAAGACCGGCTGCTTCTACTGAAACACCGCCAGATCTACCTGCAGCTCTGATGCGCGGGCTGATCGGGGCAACCGGCATCGAGCCACTCGCGTGTGCTCGCTTGCGCCGCCTCGATCAGCTCGCGGGCACGGCTGAAGTCGCCGGGCGAGACCCTCAACGGGCACAGCGACGGCACCACCCGCAGCGCGACGATGTCCCGGTAGTGCTCGACGTCGAGCGCCAGCCGGTGGTTCACCAGCAGCGTCAACGCCTGCAGTGCCACGGCCAGTGCTCCACGCGGCGGCTCGGTGAGCGCGCACGCGTAGCCGGTCGGCAGCACCCACACCGCGTCCGCTCCCAGGTCCACCGCGTGGGAGACCGGGTTGTTGTTCACGGCGCCGCCGTCCACCAGGTAGCGGTCGCCGATCAGCATCGGCGGGAACACCGCGGGGATCGCCGTGCTCGCCAGCACCGCGTCGACCGCGTTCCCGCTGGAGAGCAGGACTTCCGCGCCGGACAGCACGTCGGTCGCGCCGACGTGGGCGGGAATCTGGGTGCCGGTCAGGTCGATGTCGCCCAGCGACGCCCGCAGGACGCGGCGCAGCGCGGAGTTCGGCACGAGGTGGTCGCGCAACCCCAGCAGGCCGAGCACGCCCCGCACCAGCCGGATCGGGAAGACGTCCTTGCGGTCCAGGGTGATCCACCGCCGCTTCAGCCCGTCCACATCGGACGGACGGGTGGCGAACCACAGGGCGTTGGCGGCGCCCACCGAGGTGCCGACGACGAGATCAGGGCGGACATCGGCGTCGATGAGCGCGGCGAGCATGCCGGCCTCGACCGCCCCCAGACTGCCGCCGCCGGCGAACACGAACGCGGTCGCCATCCCGCCATCCTCGCGAGCCCGGCGGGGCCGCGCGAGGGGCCATTTCCTCCTCTCCGGGTGGCTCGCGGTGGCCGAACCATCCGCGCGGGGTGAACCGCTGCTCCCAGGTGCCGGACGAACGTGGGTTCCTCCTGACACGAAAGGCGGAGCGACGTGGTCAGTGCGGAGAAGCAACGACTCCAGGAAGCCGGCCCTTGGCGACGGTGGGGCCCGTATCTGAGCGAACGGCAGTGGGGCACGGTCCGGGAGGCGTCCGGCGGTGACGCGTGGGCGTCGTTCACCCACGACCAGGCCAGGTATCGCGCCTACCGGTGGGGCGAGGACGGGCTGGCCGGGTTCAGCGACGACCGGCAGCGGGTGTGCCTCTCGCTGGCGCTGTGGAACGGCACCGACCCGATCCTCAAGGAACGGCTGTTCGGCCTCACCAACGGCGAGGGCAACCACGGCGAGGACGTCAAGGAGTGCTACTTCTACCTCGACGCCACCCCGACCTCGTCCTACCAGCGGATGCTCTACAAGTACCCGCAGGCGCGGTTTCCCTACGAGGACCTGGTCGCCACGAACGGCGCACGGTCCAGAAACGACCCCGAGTACGAGCTCGCCGACACCGGGGTGTTCGACGGCGACCGCTACTTCGACGTGGTCGTGGAGTACGCGAAAGCAGGCCCGGAGGACGTGCTGATGCGCGTCACGGCCCACAACCGCGGCCCCGACGACTCCACGCTGCACCTGTTGCCCACCTTGTGGTTCCGCCACACGTGGTCGTGGGCCGGCGACGTGCGGGTGCCGTCGCTGCACAGCTGTGCGCCCGGCACGGTTCGCCTCGAACACCACGACCTCGGAACCCGGTGGTGGTACGGGGATCCGGCGGCACCGATCCTGGTCTGCGAGAACGAGACCGACAACGAGCGGGTGTTCGGCTCGCCCAACATCACGCCGTACGTCAAGGACGGCGTCGAACGCGCGGTGCTGCACCAGGACGCTTCTGCCGTCGCCCCGGACGGCGTGGGCACGAAAGCCGCGGCACACCACACGTTCCACATCCCCGCCGGTGGTCAGGCGACCGTCCGGATGCGGCTCACCGACACCATCGCCGACGATCCGTTCGCCGGCTTCGACGCCACCGTGACGGCACGGCGCGACGAGGCCGACGACTTCTACGACGAGGTGCTCGGGGGCGACCCGGGAAGCGACGAACGGCTGGTCTGCCGGCAGGCGCTGGCGGGTCTGCTGTGGTCGCGGCAGTACTACGCGTTCGACGTCGAACGCTGGCTGACCGAACGAGGCGCCGACGCGCTGGGCGCCGACCAGAACTGGCGGCACCTGCTGGCCGAGGACGTCATCGTCATGCCGGACAAGTGGGAGTACCCGTGGTTCGCCGCGTGGGACCTGGCCTTCCACGCGGTCCCGCTGGTGATCGTCGACCCGGAACTGGCGAAGCAGCAGATCGAACTGCTCCTCGGACGCCGCTACCAGCACCCGAACGGCCAGATCCCCGCCTACGAGTGGAACTTCGGCGACGTCAACCCTCCCGCGCACGCGTCGGCCGCGTGGTTCGTCTACCAGTACGACCACGACAAGGAGTTCCTGGCCCGCGTGTTCCCGCCGCTGCTGCGGGCGTTCGGCTGGTGGCTCAACCGCAAGGACGCCGACGGCCGCAACCTGTTCCAGGGCGGGTTCCTCGGGCTGGACAACATCGGGGTGTTCGACCGCAGCGCCCCGCTGCCCGCCGGAGGGCGGATCGACCAGGCCGACGGCACCGCGTGGATGGCCCTGTACTGCCAGAACCTCGTGCAGATGGCGCTCGAGCTCGGCTATCTGGAGGACGCCGCCATCCTGCTGGAGAACCTCGCCTGGATCGCGGCGGCCACCGGGCACGTCGGCAGCGGGCTGTGGGACGAGGAGGACGGGTTCTTCCACGACGTGCTGCGGCACCCGGACGGCACCTCCACGCCGTTGAAGGTGCGATCGGCCGTCGGGCTCCTGCCGCTGGCCGCCGCGACCGTGATCGGCCAGGACATCCGCCGCGAGCATCCCGGACTGGTCGAGGGCATGCGCGAGTTCCTCGACCGGCATCCCACGGTGAAAGCCGCGTTGTGGGGACACGGTGCTCAGGCCGACGTCACCGGTCCGGTGCTGTTCTCGTTGTTCGACGAGAGCCGCCTGCGCCGGATCCTCGCGCGCATGCTCGACGAACGGGAGTTCCTCGGACCACACGGGATCCGGTCGCTTTCGCGCTGGCACGCCGAACACCCGTACGTGCTTCTGCTGGACGGCGTCGAACATCGCGTCGGGTATCAGCCCGCGGAGTCCGACAGCGGCATGTTCGGCGGCAACTCCAACTGGCGCGGCCCGGTGTGGTTCCCGATCAACGTGCTGGTCATCCGCGCTCTGTTGCACCTGCACGGCTACTTCGGCGACGGCTTCACCGTCGAGTGCCCCACCGGGTCCGGACGGCACCTGACCCTGCGCGAGGTGGCCGGGGAGATCAGCGACCGGCTGATGAGCACGTTCCTGCGCGGGCCCGACGGCCGCCGTCCGGTCCACGGTGGACAGACGCGGTTCCAGGACGACCCGTTGTTCTACGAGTACTTCCACGGCGACAACGGCGCGGGCATCGGCGCGAGTCACCAGACCGGCTGGACCGCGCTCGTCGCCCTCCTCCCCCGGATGGTGACGCGATGAGCTGGCCGGAGCGCCCCGTCATCTACGAGATCAACACCGTGGTGTGGCTGAGCGAGCTGTCCCGTGCGGCGGGCCACCCGATCACGCTCGCCGACGTGCCCCCGGACACCTGGAACGCGGTGACTCCGGACGGCGTCGACGCGGTGTGGCTGATGGGCGTGTGGGAACGCAGCCTCGTCGGGCTCGCGATCGCGAACGCCCATCCAGGCCTGCGCGCGTCGTTCCACGAAGCCCTGCCGGACCTGCGCGCCGAGGACGTCTCCGGATCGCCGTACTGCGTGCGCCGCTACGTCGTGGCGGAGGAGTTCGGTGGCGACGACGGCCTCGCCCAGGCCCGTGCCGAACTCGCGGTCCGCGGGGTGCGGCTCGTCCTCGACTTCGTGCCGAACCACGTGGCGCCGGACCACCCGTGGGTCGCCGGCCATCCCGAGTTCTTCGTGCGTGGCGCGGACGGCGAGATCGAGCGCGGGAAGGACCCGTACTTCCCGGCGTGGCCGGACGTGGTGCAGCTCAACGCGTTCTCCCCCGCGCTGCGCACGGCCGCGACGATGACGCTCGCCGGAATCGCGGCCCGCTGCGACGGGATCCGGTGCGACATGGCGATGCTCGTGACGAACGAGATCTTCGCCCGCACGTGGCGCACCAGTCCCCAGCCGGAGCAGGACTTCTGGCCCGAGGTCATCGGCGGGCTGCGGGCACAGCACCCGGAGACGGTCCTCATCGCCGAGGCGTACTGGGACATGGAGTGGTCCCTGCAGCAGCAGGGCTTCAACTTCTGCTACGACAAACGGCTCTACGACCGGCTCATCGGCAGGGACGTCGCCGGCGTGCGTGCGCACCTGCACGCCGACCCCGGCTACCAGTCGCGGCTGCTGCGGTTCCTCGAGAACCAGGACGAGCCCCGCATCGCGAGCGAACTCCCGCCCGACGCGGCGAAGGCGGCCGCCGTGGCGATCGCGACCCTGCCCGGCGCGACGCTCTGGCACGAGGGCCAGTTCGAGGGCAGGCGGGTCCGGCCGCCGGTGTTCCTCACCCGGCGGCCGGACGAAACGCCTGACCACGACCTGGCCACCTGGTATCGGCGGCTGCTCGCGATCGTGGCCGGCCACGGCGTGCGCCGCGGTGACTGGCGGCTGCTCGACGTGGAGGGCTGGCCGGACAACCGCTCGTGCGAGTCGCTGCTCGCCTGGGAGTGGGCCCGGCACCTCGTGGTGGTCAACTTCTCCGACCGGCCCGCCCAGGGCCTGATCCCCGTCGACCGGCCGGGCCGGTGCACGGATCTGCTCGACGGCACGGTGTACGAGGGCATCAGTCCCCGGTACGTGGCGCTGGGGCCGTGGGGATGTCACCTGTTCGAGGCGGCCTGAGCCAGCCCGACGACCGGCGTCGCGGCGTCGAGCAGCATAGTGAGTGCGCGCGGCATCACCGGTGGTATGTCTGCTCGATCTTCTCGGTCGCCGTCTCCGCCTCGGAGCCGTGGACGACCACCGCCCAGATCACCGTGACGCACAGGGCGATGACGATCGTGGACCACAGCGGGTGCACCGACACGAACGCCAGCTGCGCCACCGCGTTCACGACCGCGAGCACCACCGCGACCACCCTTGCCCACGCGGCACCGGCGAGCAGCGCGGCGCCCGCGAGCGCCACCAGCACGCCGATCAGAAGGGTGATCCAGCCCCACGCGGTGATGTCGAAGACGAGCACCTGCGCCTCGGAAACGACGTAGTACTCACCGCGGAACAACGCCACCAGCCCCTCGATGGCGTTGAACGACCCCATGACGATCATCATGATGCCCGCGAACCAGATCCAGCCGAGCCAGCCTGTCTCCCGCATCGTGCCTCCGTTGTCTCGGAACGGTTGTGCGGCAACGGTGGCATCGGCGCACCGGGCGGCTCTTCACCCGCGAAGGGTGAGGACGCCACCCGTGCGGATCTCGCACAGTGGCGGCCATGGCGACCTTGACCGTGTGGAAGTTCGACTCGTCCGACGGGGCGCGCATCGCGCTCGACCTGCTCCGCAAACTCCAGGAACAGCAACTGATCACCATTCGCGACACGGCCTACGTGTACTGGGAGGCCGACGCGAAACGCCCGAAGACCAAGGAACTCGGCAAACTCACCGGCGCAGGCGCGCTCGGCGGGGCGTTCTGGGGCCTGCTGTTCGGGCTGATCTTCTTCATCCCGTTGCTGGGCGCGGCGATCGGCGCGGGCGTCGGCGCACTGGCCGGTTCGCTGTCCAAGGCCGGAATCGACGACGACTTCGTCCAGGAGGTGCGTGACAGCGTCACGCCCGGCACGTCGGCCCTGTTCGTGATGTCCGAGCACGCGATCGTCGACCGCGTGGCCGAGCAGTTCAAGCAGACCGGAGCCGAGCTGATCACCACGAACCTCTCGGTGCACGAGGAAGCGCTGCTGCGGGAGACGTTCACCTCCTGAGCCTGCCCAAGATCACGGTGGTGGTGCGGCCGGCGGCGACTGTCGGGGTGCTGTTGCTGGTCTACTGCCGCCTGCCGATGGATCGGCCGGAGGACGGATACACCGTCCTCCGGCCGGTCTGCGTTCGGCTGGTGGTGGTTCTGCGCCCGCACGCACTGGCTCGCCTGGGAGTCCGGCCGCCGCCCGCGCGCGGCCACTCCGCACCCCGCCCACCCGCGCGCACCGCCCACTCCCCATGCCCCGCTACCCGCGCGCTGACCTCGCTCCCATCACGGCCCATCCCCCGCCCGAACGTGATCCGCCGCCTTCCCCAGCAACGCATGAACCACCCGCAACACCCCGGCCACCCGATCCCGGTGCTCCACCAGCACCGCTACCTGCCGCTGCGCCTCCCACACGATCCGATCGGCCTGCCGCCGCGCGGTCTCCTCCACCAGCCGGACGTCCCGCAGGGTCTCCTTGCGCCGCAAGGCGAGCGCGATCTCGAAGTCCTCCTGCACCTGCGCCCGGTGCCGAGCCGCCGCCTCGTCGAGTGCACGGCGACGGGACTCGGCCTCGCGGACGAGCTCGGACATGCGCGAGCGGGTCGTTGCGAGCAGATCGCGGTGCTCGGCGTGGGCCTGCCGGGCGGAAGCCAGGACGTGGTCCTCGATCGTGCTCGCGCGTTCGGCGATCGCCGTGGCCTCGGCCAAGGCCGCGTCCACGGCGTAGCGGAGACGTTCGCCTACCGAGTCCGGGGACAGGGGCAGACGGCACAGCCGGTCGACGCGGTCGCGCAGTGCGCGGTTCTCCGCGCGGGCCGCCTCCAGGTTCCTGGCCAGCGACAGTGCCCTGGCCTCGGCGGCGTCGCGGTCCGAGGCCAGAAGCGAGAGGTCGTACGAGGTCTCGGCGACGAAGTGCTGGACCTGGTCGCGCCGGTAGCCCAGCCAGGAGACGTCGAAACCCGTGCGCAGCGGCACGAGTTCGGCGGTCATGAGCGCACCAGGGCGAGCGGCACGCGGCACAGGCCGCCGATGTCCTCGTGCAAGCCGCCGGCGGTGATCACGTGAACCCTGGTGCCGCTCAGCAACGCGGCGCGCACGGCTACGTCGGCGAGGAGGCCGCAGCGCCGCGACGGTGACCAGCCGCGGGCCACGTCGGTGGGTGCGGGGCCGTACCAAGCCGTGGCCGTGATGTCCTCTGGGTGACCGACCAGCAGGTCGTCCAGCCTGCCGGCGGCGAGTGCGGCGAGGGTTTCGTCCACGCCCTCCACGGACAGCCGACGGGCGCGGCCGCGCGAGTGGAAGTCGGCTAGCACGTCGTCGGTCCACGATCGTGCCGCCGCCCTTGTCTCCACCGCGATCCGGTGCGGGGTCAGGTCTCGGCCGGTCCACCTCAGGACCACCTCGCGGCGGACGGGGGCGGGCAGCGCCTCCCACAACGCGCCCACCACCTCGTCCTCCCCCGCCACCACCAGCAGTCTCGCCTCGTGCCGGTCCAGCAGCTCCGCGCACGCCGCCGCGGCCGACCGCACGCCTTGCCGCCACGACGGCGCCGGGTAGCTCAGCACCACCCTGCGGTCGTTGCCCGCCACCAGTTCCGTGCCGTCCCTGCCCGCGGTCACCGCCACGCGCGACGGGCGTTCCTGCAACCACGCCAGCAGCGGCAAGACGTGCGCCGGTGAGCTGAACCAGGCCAGGTCCCGGTGGCGCAGGCCGGGCGTGGCGAACACCCGTGGCGGCAGTTCCTCGCCCGCGAACGCCACGAGCGTGTCCGCGTCCGGGTAGGTGGCGCGTGCCCGTTGCAGGACTTCTCCGATGGTCTCGACCACCTGGGCTCCCGCGCCGTCGCAGCGCAGCTGGTCGGCGAGGCGGGCCCAGCGCGCCCGCCACCCGCGCAGCGGGCTCGATCCCAGGTAGACGGATGCGACCGGACGGGCCGGGCGGACGACGTCCACCAGGTCGCGCAACGCAAGTCGGCAGCTCATGCGGCTCCTCTTCCCTCAGGCGTTCACCCGCCCAGATTCGGAGCGCGGCCCTGCCCGCTGCTTCACCCGGCACAGGTGAACCCCTGCTCGCCGGCACGCCGCGACCGCCCGGTGCGGGGGAGGCCGGGTGCACACGTGCACGAGCAGCGTCAGGGCGGAGGAGGTGACCGATCTTGAGCCGTCGACGTGACCGTTCGCGGTCCCGGCGCATCGTGCTCGTGGTGATCACCGAGCCCGACGACGACTGCGCACCGCCCAGCACCACCGGAGTGCTCGCGGTGATGCGGTTCGATCACGCGATCATCCCTCGACAACGCAAATGGGGAGACAAACCGCGATGTCCGACAGTTCGGAGTGTGAACCGTCCGTCCCCGAGACCAGCCAGGCCAAGCTGCGCATACCGGCATCGGTGACACCACTCGTGTCACGCGGGCACCTACTATCCACAATGGACGAACATGTGTCCTCCGCGCCGGTCACGGCGGTCACCGGCCCGGCCGGCTGCGGCAAGACCACGCTGCTCGCCGAGTGGGCGCGCCGCCGCGAGGACCGTGTTGCCTGGCTGACTCTCGACGAGCACGACAACAGACCCGACCGGTTGCGCGCCGCCGTCCGGGACGCTCTCGCACTCGCCGAGCCGATCCCGTTGGCCGAACCGGGTTTCTCGTCGGCGGTGATCGCCGCGTTCGACCGCGTGCCGGCCTCGGTGTGCCTCGTGCTCGACGACGTGCACGAGATCCGCGACCCCGACGCCCTCGCGAGCATCGACCTGCTCACCCGGCAGTCACCCGACCGGCTCAGGCTCGTGCTGCTGGGCCGCTTCCCGCCTCCTCTGCACCTCGCCCGCCTGCACCTGGAGGGACGGCTGCGCGAGGTGCTGCCACCGGAGTTCGCGTTCACCCGCACCGAGACCGACGCGCTGCTGACCGCGCACGGCCTGCAGCTCTCCCCCGGTGACGTCGAACTCCTGTTGCGGCGCACGGAGGGCTGGGCCGGCGGACTGCGGTTCGCGATCATGCGGATGATCGCGGCTCGGGCGCGTCCGGGGGAACTGCTGATGTTCGCGGGCCTGGACCAGGTCGTCAGCCGCTACCTGGGCGAGGAGGTGCTCGCGCGGTATCCCCAGCGGGTGAACGACCTGCTCGTCGCGACGAGCGTGTGCGAGGCCGTGAGCGCGGAGCTCGCGGGAGCGCTCACCCGGCACCCGAGTCCCGGCGTGGTGCTCGACGCGCTGGAACGCACCAACTCGTTCGTCAGCAGGCTCGACTCCGCGCCCGAGTGGTACCGCTGCCACCCGGTGCTGCGGGCCCACCTGTCCGCCGAACTGCGCCGCTCCCGGCCCGCCGACGAGGCGTCGCTGCACCAGATGGCCGCGCACTGGTACCACCGGCACGACGAACCCGCCGTCGCACTGCGGCACGCGCTGCAGGCGGGCGACGACCAGCTCACCGCGGAGATCGTGGAGAACTCCGTGCTGCCCGAGGTGCTGCGGGAGGGCAGCGGCGGGCTGCGCGCCGTGTTCGACTCGGTGCCGGGCCACGTACTCGCGCGCCCTCAGGTCGGGGTGGTCGCCGCCCTGGTCGCGATGGACGCGGGCGACGTCGTGGCCGCCGACCGCGTGCTCGCCGGGCTGGGCGGCGAACCGCTTGCCCTGCGCCAGGACCGGGTGCGCGTGCTGCACGCGACCGCGTTGCTGCGCCGCGGCCGGTTCGACGCGCGTCTTGGTGAGGCGCAACAGGTCATGGCCCGCACGGCGGCCGGGCGCGGCGGCCTCGACGCCGAGGTCGCCGCGCTGCTCAACCGCGGCGTCGCCGCACTGCTGTCCGGCGATCACGCCGGCGCGGAGCACGACCTGGTGCGGGCGGCCGCGATCGGCCGGCAGGAGCGGTTCGACCACGCCGTGCTGGACTGCCAGGTCCACCTCGCGGCACTGACCAGCGCTGCCGGCGACATCCAGGCGGCAGCGGTGCAGGCGGGCGTGGCGGTCGAGTTCGCCGAGGAGAAGGGCTGGCAGTCGCACTTCGTCTGCGCGCTCGCCTACGCGTTGCTCGGCGCGCAGGCCTACCTGCGCCTGGACGATGTCCGCGCCGCGGAGCTCGCGGGTCACGCCGTCCGCGCGCTGGGCGACCGTCCCGACCCGGCCACCGGGCTCGCGGTGTCCACTTTGGACGCGGCGGTGTCGTTCCCGACGGCGGGCGATCCGCGCGCGGTCGTCGGCCGCATCCGCGAGCAGTGGCGCGATGTCGCGGCCCGCCAGGTGATTCCGCACGTCGTCGCGCACATCGCGCCGACCGTGCAGCGCATCGCGTTGCGCTCGGGCGACGAACAGTGGGCCACCGCCATGTCCGACCAGGTCGAGGCGATGTTCGGCCCGTGCGGGGAACAGGCGGTGCTGCGCGCCGTCGTGCACACCCTGCACGCCCGTTTGGGCCAGGCCCGCAAGATCCTCGAACCGCTGCTGTCCGGCGAACTCCCCACCGTGGCGGCACCGACGATCGTCGAGGGCTGGCTGCTGGAGGCCGTGCTCGTCGACCGCTCCGGCGACCAGCGCCGGGCGCACGAGGCCCTCACCAAGGCACTGGCCTTCGCCGAGCAGGCCGGCGCGCTGCGCCCGTTCCTCAACGCGGGCCAGCCGGTCCGCGACCTGCTGGCCCGCGGCGCCGGCCGGTTCGGCAGGCTGGAACCGTTCGCCACCACCACGATGACCGCACTGCCCGCCGCCGACGCCGCCTCGACCGATGTGCTGACGAGCAGGGAACGCGACCTGTTGCTCGAACTGCCCTCCATGCGCACCGCAGAGGAGATCGCCGACTCGCTGTTCGTCTCCGTCAACACCGTGAAGACCCACCTGCGCGGCATCTACCGCAAGCTCGGCGTGAACCAGCGCCGCGACGCCGTCCTCGTGGCCAGGCGGCTGGGCCTCATCTAGCGGGGGAATGGCCCCTTGGGGGCACCGGCGCCCCGCGCCACACTTGATCCACGCGAGCCCGCCGACACAATCGCCCGGCTCGTCTCACTCGCCATCGGCGAGCTTGCACCCACCCAACGGCACCCCCGGCCGTGCGTCGCTTTGGCGTGCGCACGGCCGGGTGAGGTGCCGCCACCGTCACAGCCGCCCGACCTCCGAGGCGGCGAGCAGGAAGGCGCCCACACCGAAGTTCGTGGTGTCGTTGCGCCCAACGGGCTGGTGGTCGGACGGCTGCTGCCCCACCCCCTGCACGTAGCCGAGCCTGCCGGTCGTCTGCAGGGCCAGGCGCAGCATCCCGTCCCAGCCCTTCATCGCGACCGGGCGGTAGGTCGCGTCGTTCAGCACTCCCCTGCGCACACCCCACGCCAGGCCGTAGGTGAAGAAGGCCGTCCCGCTCGTCTCCGGACCGGGGTAGTTGTTGGGGTCGCCCAGGTTGACGTTCCAGAACCCGTCCGCCCGCTGCACCCGCGCGAGCGCCGCCGCCATCGCCCGGAAGTCGGCGAGGTAGCCGGCCCGGTAGGGCGAGGTCTGCGGCAGGACCTCCAGCACCTTGGCGAGCGCCGCGAGGACCCACCCGTTGCCGCGCGACCAGTAGATGTTGCGGTTGACGAACCTGCTGTCACGCCACCAAAGGCCGAGGTTGTTGTTCCACAACCGCTGCCGCGACCACCGGTAGAGCCGGTCGCCGTACTCGGCCTTGCCCAGCCGCGCGAAGATCGGCATCGCCATGTGCAGCGCGTCGCACCACCACCAGTAGTCGACCCTGCCGGTGGCGATCGTCGCGTCGATCTCCCGCACGATCGCAGCCCGCCGGCGTGGTTCCGGGTTGTCCTCGTAGAGATCGAGGTAGGCCTGGCCCGCCGCCTGGTGGTCGGCGAAGTGCGGGTTGCTCGACGACGAGCGCAACGCGAAGTTGTGCCGGTTCGCCCAGGCCAGTGTGTAGTCGCGGTACCTGGTGTCCTGCGTGGCCTTGTACAGCGCCATGACGCCGCTGTGCAACGTGGCGTCGTGCCAGTCGTTGCCGCCCGAGCTCATGGTGCGCATCCAGTAGTCCGCCGCCAACCGGCCGGCGTCGAGCGGGCCGGCCAGTCCGGCGCCGACGAGTGGCAGGGCCGATGCCCCGAGGAGGAACGAACGCCGCCTCACCATCAGGTTTCTCCAACCTGGACATGGGCGGCGTCGTACGCCATTAGAGCGGGGGCCTGGGCCG
Source organism: Lentzea sp. NPDC051213 (assembly GCF_044455585.1). NCBI lineage: Bacteria > Bacillati > Actinomycetota > Actinomycetes > Pseudonocardiales > Pseudonocardiaceae > Lentzea > Lentzea sp. NPDC051213. The sequence continues at coordinate 1,457,096 of NZ_JBITEX010000002.1, read as the reverse complement.
CATGGCCAGGGTTTCGGCAGATCCCGGTCCACGAGAACGCCGGTGCGGCCGTGCGCAATCCGCCATTTCGACCATAAAGAAATGCCGATCGAATTGGACCAATTCCGCGTTCGCGAGGAAACGAATGGAGTCAATAGGCCAAGGGAGTGTCCTTGCGCACTTTCCGTAGTGTCGCACGCAACCCTGTTCGGATCTTCCGGACCGCGTGATGAGTTGAGAGAATTCGCGCGATTCCACCCCGCCGAGCCAAAGACCCGAGTCGCTCCCCTGCCGAGTAGGAGACCCCCAACTTGAGCGCGACACCCGTCTCTGTGCGCGATTTCGCTGTTCAGCAACTGCAGAACCTCCTCCACGCCGTCGATATGTCCGCCTCTTCCCAAAGGGCGGCGAAACTGCTAAGCGCCGCATTGGGCAGTGGCGGTCTCCGACCACTCGCACAAGGCCCGTTATGGCCATCCGGCGTAGCCGACGACCACTCACCTGTTGAATTCTCCGTGGCTTTCGCGGAAAACGAGCCCTCCATCGTGCGCATGATCGTCGAGTCTCTCGGGTCGCACCCGCACAGAGGTTCGAATCTTGCCGAGGCGATTGGTGTGCTCGACGTGCTGAATCGGGAGTTCGACCTGGATCCCGGGCAGCTCGACCTCGTGCGCGACCTGTTCCTGCCCCCGGACCCCCAGGGGCTCTTCACGTTCTGGTACTCGCTGATCATCCGGCCGGGCGCGGCACCGGCGATCAAGGTCTACCTCAACCCCGAGGTGCGTGGACGCGCCCGCGCCACGGGTCTCGTCCGCGAGGCCCTCACCCGGCTCGGCCTGGGCAAGGTGTACCCGACCGTCGCCGGGCACGCGTTGCGCCGCGACCAGCTCGACCGGTTCTCCTTCTTCGCACTCGACCTCGTGGACCAGCAGCGGGCCCGGGTGAAGACCTACGTCTCGCACGACGGCGCCGCGATACCCGACATCGCACGAGCGGCGGCCGCGGCACCCGGCGTGGACGCGGAACTCCTGTCGGACGTCTGCGAGCTGGCCTGCGGTGGCACCGGACCGTTCACCGGCCGGCCGCTCATGTCCAGCTACACCTTCCTGTCCGGCGACACCGGCCGGCCCAGCGGCTACTCCCTCTACATCCCGATTCGTGACTACGTGCGCGACGACCTCGAAGCGTGTGAGCGCGTCCACGCGATCATGGCCAGATACGGGCTCGACCCGGCGCCGTTCGACCGGGCGCTGGCGAGCATCGCCCGCCGGCCACTGGCCGAGGGGGTCGGGCTGATCGCCCACGTGTCACTGCGCCTGGGCAAGCCCCGGCCGGGAATCACGGTCTACCTGTCGTCCGAGGCGTACGGCGTCACGCCGCCCCGGAGCAACGCTCGTGCCGATCTAGAAGGAGCAGTGCGCACATGATGGAGCCGTACCGGATCAAGGTGGTCGAACCGATCCCCATCACGACCCGGTCCTACCGGGAACGCGTGTACGGCGAGGCCTGGTACAACCAGTTCAACCTCACCGCCGACGACGTGACGATCGATCTGCTCAGCGACTCCGGCACCGGTGCCCTGTCCGCGGAGCAGCAGGCGGCGGGCATGCGCGGCGACGAGACCTATGCGGGCGCGCGGTCGTTCTTCCGGTTCCGCGACGTGGTCGAGGACCTGACCGGCTACTCGCACATCTTCCCCGTGCACCAGGGTCGTGCCGCCGAGCGGATCCTGTTCACCGCGTTGCTCAAGCCCGGTCAGATCTCGCTCGGCAACACGCACTTCGACACGACCAGGGCGAACCTCGAACTGCTGGGCTGCGTGGTGCGGGACATCCCCTGCCAGGAGGCCAAGAACCTCGACAGCGACGACCCGTTCAAGGGCGACATCGACCTCGTCGCTCTCAAGAAGGCGTTGAAAGGGCCGGACGACGTCGGGATCGTGCTCATGACGATCACCAACAACGGCGGCGGCGGGCAGCCGGTGTCGATGGCGAACCTGAAGGCGGCGAGCAAGCTGTGCCGCAAGCACGGGGTGCCGTTCATCCTCGACGCGGCCAGGTTCGCCGAGAACGCGTGGCTCGTGACCCAGCGGGAGGAGGCCTTCCGCGACCACACTCCGCTGGAGGTCGCGAGGCTCGCGTTCGGGTTGGCCGACGGTTGCGTGGCCAGCCTCAAGAAGGACGGCATCGTCCACATGGGAGGGATGCTCGGGGTCAACGACCCGGAGCTGGCCAAGCGGTGCGAGCTCCTGCTGATGGCCACCGAAGGCTTCCGCACCTACGGCGGGCTTTCGGGACGTGACCTCGACATGATCGCGCAGGGCCTGCTCGAGGTGACCGACCCCGAGTACCTGCGGGCGCGCGCCGCGGCAACGGAGTACCTCGCCGAGTGCGCCCGTCAGGCCGGTGTGGACAGTGTGCGCCCGGCCGGCATCCACGCGGTCTACCTCAACGCGGGCCGGCTGCTGCCGCACATCCCGCCGAGCCGGTTCACGGGCCATGCCCTCGCATCCGAGCTCTACCTGGCGGGCGGAATCCGGTGCGCCGAGCTCGGTTCGCTCTACCTCGGGGAGATCACCGAGTCCGGCGAGCTGATCACGCCCGCGCCGTTCGAGCTCGTGCGCCTGGCGATTCCGCGCCGCGTGTACACCAAGAGTCACCTCGAGTACGTGGGCGAGACGCTCGCGGAGATCGCCAAGAACGTCGAGAAGGTGCCGGGCTACCGCCTGGTCGAGGCACCCGCGATTCTGCGGCCGTTCCGCGCGCGGCTCGAGCAGGTGCGCTAGTGCCATGAGGGTGACCTTCATGGACCTGAGGTCCATGAAGGTCACCCTCATGGCACACGAACGGCACTGCGGTGCCGGCGCCGACCTACACTCGCCGATGTGCTGATGGGGCGCGAGTCCGAGCGTCGACAGATCGAGCGGCTCGTCGCGAGCGCCCGGATCGGGCACGGCGGTGTCCTGGCCATCACGGGTGAGCCCGGCGTCGGCAAGACCGCGTTGCTGCACAGCGCGGATGACTGCGCCACGGGCATGAACGTCCTGTGGGCCGCCGGCAGCGAGCCCGAACGGGAGATTCCCTTCAGCGCCTTGCACCAGGTGCTGCGCCCCGCGCTGGACCGCCTCGACGAGATCCCCGAACCCCAGGCCCAGGCGTTGTCCGTCGCTCTCGCGTTGCGCCCAGGACCGGTGGGTGACCGGTTCGCGGTCGGCGCCGCCACGCTGAGCCTGCTCTGCCGGTTCGCGGAGGACCGGCCGCTCGCGGTCCTGCTCGACGACCTGCACCTGTTCGACCGGCCGTCCGCGGACGCGCTGGCGTTCGCGGCCAGGAGACTCGTGGCCGATCCGATCGTTCTGCTGGCCACCACGCGGTCACCGGATCCCGGGCTGCCGACGCTACCGCTGGCGGGCATCGACCTGGCCGCCGCGGGTGAGCTGGTCTCCAGCCGGTCCGACGTGCCCGTGTCACCCGAGCTGCTCGCGCGACTGCACCTCGCGACCGCGGGCAACCCGCTCGCGCTGATCGAACTGGCCGCAGGGGCGCACCGGCTGGAACACGCCTCTCCCGAGGCGCCGCTCCCGGTGTCCGCGGCGCTGGCCGACGAGTTCGCCGAGCAGGCGCGGTCACTCGGCGCGGCCGGGCGCGCGGCGCTGACCGTCGTCTCGGTGGCGGGCAACGACCTGCGGGTGGTCGGCGGTGCGTGCCGGCTGCTCGGCGTCGCCGTGGACGCGCTGGCCGAGGCCGAGAGCGCCGGGCTGGTCCGGATCGCCGATGACCGGGTCGAGTTCCGTCATCCGCTGATCCGCGCGGCCGTGTACGGCGACGCCACACCTCAGCACCGCCGGTCCGTCCACCGCGCCGTCGCCGAGGTGCTCGGCCCGCACGACGCCGACCGGCACGCGTGGCACCTGGCCGAGGCGACGCTCGGGCCGGACGCCCGCGTCGCCGATCTTCTTGTCCTGGCGGCGAAGCGAGCACACGAACGAAGTGCGCACGACATCGCCGCGACCGCCTACGAGCGGGCCGCGCGGCTCAGCCCTGATGTCGAACGGCACGCGTCGCTGTGCGTGGCGGCGGCGGAGTCGGCGTGGCTGGCCGGCACCACGCCGCGCGCCATCGCGTTGCTCGACGAGTCCGGCGATCTGACCGAGCCGAAGGCCGTCGAACTGCGCGGCGCGATCGCGGCACGGACCGGCTCCCTGACCGAGGCGCGTGACCTCTGCCGGACGGCCGCGCGGCGGTCAGGCAACGCCGACGAAGGCGTCGTGCTCCTGGCTGACGCGGTCAACGCCTGCTTCTACCTCGGTGACGCCACGACCGGGGTCGAACTGGCCCTCGAGATCGAAGAACTGCTTGGCCAGGTGACAACGCCGCGGGCACGAGGCCTTGGCCAGATGGCCGCGGGCGCGGCGCGGATCCTCGCCAACCGCGGCGGCGCCGACCAGATCCGGGCCGCGATCGAGCTGCTCGCCACCTCCGGGCGGCTGCGCGACGACCGGCACCGGATGCCGTGGCTGATGATCGGGCCGTTGTTCCTGCGCGACTCGGACTCCGGGGCGGAGCTTCGGCGCATCGTCGGCGAGGCACGCGCGGACGCGGCCGTCGGGACGCTCCCGGCGTTGCTGTTCCACGTCGCGCGGGACGAGGCCACCACGAACCAGTGGGTCCGCGCCGAAGCGACCTACGACGAGGCCACCCGGCTCGCGAGGGAGACCGGGCAGAACACCGATCTGGCCATGTGCCTGGCCGGGCTGGCGTGGCTGCGGGCGCGCCTCGGCGACGAGGCGCAGTGCCGCGCGCTCGTGGCGGAAGCGCTGCCGATCTGCCGCGCCCGCGACATCCACGTCGGCCGGGTCTGGTCGCTCTTCGCGTTGGGAGAGCTGGAACTCGGGCTGGGCGACCCGCGCAAAGCGCTGGCACACCTGGAAGAGCTGGCCGCCCTGCTCGACGAGCTCCAGCTCACCGACCCGGACCTCTCCCCCGCACCCGAGCTCGCCGACGTGCTGGTGCGACTGGGCCGGCGCGAGGACGCCTGGCGGGTCGCGCGGCGCTACCGGTCCGAAGCGGCGGCGAAAGGCCAGCCGTGGGCGATGGCACGCGCCGAACGGACGATCGGCGTGCTCAGCCCGGCCTTCGACGTGCACTTCGAGGCGTCACTTCTGTTCCACGACCGAACCCTGGACGACTTCGAGACCGCGCGCACCCGGCTCGCCTACGGTGCCCGCCTGCGCCGCGCCCGGCGGCGGGTGGACGCCCGGCCACAGCTGCACGGCGCGCTGGAGACGTTCGAGAACCTGCGTGCGGTGAGGTGGGCGGATCTCGCCGCGATCGAACTGGGGGCGACGGGCGAGACGATCCAGCGACGCGCACCCAGTGACGCACAAGCCCTTACGCCACAAGAACTGCAGGTGTCGCTCCTGCTCGCGGAGGGCAAGACCACCCGCGAGGTCGCCGCCGCCCTGTTCCTGAGCCCGAAGACGATCGAGTACCACCTGCGCAAGGTCTACACGAAGCTCGGCATCAGATCACGCGCCGAACTGGCGACCCGGCTGCCCTGACGCTCTCACACGGAACTCTCGCGCAACTGCGCGAGCAGCTCGTTCTGCCCGGCCAGCAACTCCGTCAGGATCCTCCTGGCCGCCTTCATCAGATCGGCCACGTCACCGCCCGCGAGCGCGTACACCACCGTCGAGCCCTCACGGGTCGCCGTCACGATGCCGGATCTGCGCAACACAGCGAGCTGCGCGGAGAGGTTGGACGCCTCCACGTCGATCTCGGCGAGCAGATCACGCACGGCCTTCGGACCGTCCTGCAACAGCTCCAGCACCCGGATGCGCACGGGGTGGCCGAGCATCCGGAAGAACTCCGCCTTCGCCTGGTACAGCGGAACGGGCACCGCTCACCCCTCCTCGGGCGCGTCGAGGACCACTCCGTGCTCGGCGGCCAGGCGCCGCAGGTTGGCGAGATCGGCGCCGTGCACCTCGGCGGCGTACTCGTCCTGCTGCTCCACGGCCCGGCGCACCGCCTCCTCCGCCTGCTTGAGACGGATGAGCAGGCTGTCCTTGAACTCGTTCACAGCACCACAACCTGTCGAATTGAAGAATTCTTCAATTCGACACTCTACAAGTCCGACAACTGCCGTGCACGTCCCGAACAGGTGGTTGTAGCGTGGATCGATGATGGCGCTGACCGCAGACGACGAGCTAGCGATGGCACTGACCAACGCCATCCGCACCGGAGACGCCGACGGTCTCCGCGACCTCCTGCGGGACCGTCCCGACCTCGTCACCGCGCGCATCGACGGCCGCTCACCACTGCACATCGCCACCGACTGGCCCGGCCACTTCCCCCACGTCGCGACCACCATCGCCGTCCTCGTCGAATCGGGTGCGGAGGTGAACGCGCGCTTCCGGGGCACGCACACCGAGACGCCGTTGCACTGGGCGGCCAGCAGTGACGACGTCGAGGCACTCGACGCGTTGCTGGACGCCGGAGCCGACATCGACGCCGACGGCGCCGTCATCGCGGGCGGCACCCCACTGGCCGACGCGCGCGCCTTCGCGCAGTGGCGCACCGCCCACCGGCTCGTCGAGCGTGGCGCCACGACGACGCTCACCGACGCGGCGACGCTCGGACTCCTCGACCGCGTGCGGACCTACTTCCCAGGCGCCGCAAGCGAAGAGGTGAACCTGGCGTTCTGGGGCGCGTGCCACGGCGGCCGGCGGGAGTGCGCCGAGTTCCTCCTCGGCCAGGGCGCCGAGCTGAACTGGATTCCGCCGTGGGAACCGATGACGCCGCTCGACGCCGCCCAGCGCGGTGAATGGCACGACCTCGTCGCCTGGCTGCGGGATCAAGGCGCGACATCGGCTGCTCGCTGACCGCGCGGGTGATTCGCGGCGCGGTTCCACAACGGGCCGCTGATGCCGTCGTGAGGTGCCCACCCATCGCAGGGGTGCCGCTGACGGGAGAACCGGGTCCCGAGCCGCCTGGTGCGACCTCCACACCAAGACGCGGCGTGGTCGAGCGGCGGCACGGACAGGTCTATCATCGGTGGTGATCAAGTTTCCCGGTCCGGCGGTCCTCCGACTCGCCGGCAGGGTGTGATGCTCGGCCGCTCCGGACCCCGGCGGTGCCCCTTATCTCCCGTCTGCACGCCTGGAGACTCGCCGTGGCCGTTTCGGATGTCCTTCCCGTGCCCCGCCAGATCGGCGGTTCCGACGTGTCGCGGCTGGAGGCGGACATCCGCGCGTTGCGTGCGATGGACTACCGGCACGGCGGCGAGGCGTGCATCGGCGCCGTCCGCGCTCGGATGCGCGAATGCAGGGGAATGGCGGCGGCCTCCGCGACGGAACCGGTGCGTCAACGGCTGCGCGTCGCCCTGGCCGATCTGCACAACCTCGCCGGATGGGTGTGCTTCGACGCCGGTCTGGTCAGCGCCGCTCGCGCGTACTTCTCCCACGCCCTGGTGCTGGCGGGCCGTGGCCGCAACGACGGGCTGGTCGCCAACATCTGCTATCGGCTCGGCCGCGTGTGCCTGCACGAGGGAAGCCTCGCCGAGGCGCTGGACTACTTCGAGCTCGGTCACGTCGACGTGGCGCGGCCACGCGACGAGGTCGGGGCCAGCCTCCTGTCCATGAACGCCGCGTGGGTGCACGCCAAGCAGGGCGACGAAGCGACGGCGTGTGCTCTGCTCGATCGCGGCCGCGACCGGTTCGCCACCGCCGACCGCACCTCCGTGCCGGGGTGGGCCAAGTTCTTCACCGAGAACGACATGGCGGCGCTGACGGGTGCCGTCCACACCGATCTGGCCCGCACCGCGGATCCGCGGCACACCCGCGTCGCCGTTCCACTGCTCACCGGCGCGATCGCCGGCTACAGCAACGCGATGGCTCGCAGTCGCGCTTTCAGTCTGATCCTGCTGGCGACCAATCACCTCATCGAGGGAGACCTCGACCGCGCGGTGGACGTCGGGTTCCGCGCGCTGGTGTCCACAGAGGACCTGGATTCCGCGCGCGTCCGCGATCAGCTCCGCTCACTCGGCCAACACGCGCGCCGGCACGACTTCCACGCCGGCGCACGGGAACTGGCCGCTCGAACGGCCGCCGTCACCGCTCCCCCGTCCCGCGGCTGACACGTCACACGGGATCCGGCCCGATCGTCGCCGCGGCCGGTTCGTCACCGCCGGTGTCCAGCCGGAAAGGCGGATAGGTGTCGGTCATCAGCCCGGCGTAGGCGGCGACACGCAGTGCCCAGCGGTCCATGCCCAGCAGGAAGTCGAACAGTCCCTGCGGATAGCGCCCGGTGAACAGCAGCGCGACGCCCGCGAACAACGCGATCAGGCTGATCAGACCGCCGCCGGAGTTGTACACCCGCTGTCCTGCCTCGTAAGCGACGTAACTGCCGCCACCGACGAAGATTCCCACGATCGCGTAGTGCGGAATCGCGAGCAGCCACCACTTGACCAGCACCAGTCCACGCGAGAGGTGCTCGGGGTAGGCGACGTCGAGCGTCGCGGGGTAGTCGGGCTCCTCGCCGAGGCTGAACGGCGGGTACTTGTCGGTGGCCAGCGCACCGTAGGTGTAGTAGGCGACGCGCCACGTCCAGCGCAGCACGCCCACGTTGAACTCGAACAGACCGCGCGGGTAGCGCCCGGTGAACAGGATCGCGAAGAAGGCCACCACGCTCACCACGATGAACGCGAGCCACAGGAAGGCGAGCACGAGGTAGTGCGGGATCGCCAGGAACCACTTCACCAGCCACAGCCAGCGACTCAGTCCGGGGTCCAGCCTCCCGTGCACCCGCATCGGATAACCGGCTGTCGCCGTCGTCATCTCGTCCTCCTCGAGCAGCAGTACTCGTTGCGAGGTCGTGCGATGTCACGGCATCGTCCTGTTCGGACTGTTCCTGCGATTTTCGTCGACAGGTCCGCCGGCGGGACTCTCGTCGCGATGTGCCAGTCGACGACCCTCAGGCTGAAATCACACCGGGGTCCAGGGCACTTGTACCCGACCCTACGCCCTTCCACCCCAAAGCTCTACGTACTCGTTCGCCGGATCGCGGCGGGAGAACAACGGCACCGGAGCAGGGTCTTTCGGCACGCTCGCACGCCCCCGAACAAGCGCACTGTGAAGGAGACGGAGAGTCCGGCGTGTTTTTCGGCCGACCTCACCGCATCTGGATGGAGCGTTCTCATGAGTGCCTGGATCGTTTTCGGCATCATCGCCCTGGTGGTGTTGCTCCTGGGGCTGTCAGTGAAGGTGGTCAAGCAGTACGAGCAGGGTGTGTTGTTCCGCCTGGGACGGGTGCACGGGGTCCGCATGCCGGGCCTGCAGCTGATCATTCCGGTGGTGGACGTCCTGCACCGGGTGACGTTGCGGATCATCACGCTGCCGATCCAGTCGCAGGGGATCATCACCAAGGACAACGTCAGCGTCGACGTCTCCGCGGTCGCGTACTTCAAGGTCGTCGACGCGGTGAAGTCGGTCGTCGCGATCGAGAACGTCTACCACGCCATCGACCAGATCGCCCAGACCACGCTGCGCAAGGTCGTCGGGCAGCACACCCTCGACCAGACGCTGTCCGAAACGGACCAGATCAACATCGGCATCCGCGAGATCCTCGACGTCACCACCGTCGAGTGGGGCGTGGAGGTCACTTTGGTGGAACTGAAGGACATCCAGCTGCCGGACAGCATGAAGCGCGCCATGGCGAGGCAGGCCGAGGCCGAGCGGGAGAAGCGCGCGAAGATCATCAACGCCGAGGGCGAGTCGCTGGCCGCGGCGGCGCTCGGCGACGCGTCGGACACGATGATGGCTCACCCGCTGGCGTTGCAGCTGCGCAACCTGCAAACGCTGGTCGAGCTCGGCGTGGACAAGAACACCACGGTGGTGTTCCCCGCACCGTTGATGAGCACCATCGGCGAACTCGGCTCCTTCCTGGCCCGCGAGTCCGCCGCGGCGGCGTCCACGATGGACGGACCGGCCCCCATCCCGATGCAGCCGCTCGGCACACCACAAGCGAAAGAGATTCCGGCGAACGGCGAACCACTCCCCGCCCCGCGGTAGAAGTTCGCTCGCCCGGCCGGTTTCATCCAACCCCTATCGAAGAAGGCTGTCATGGCAGGTCTGCAGAGCATCAGTTTCGACAAACCTGAGGAAACACGCCCGTTCGAGCAGAACAAGGGCCACCTGGACCTCGTCAACATGGACGCCGGGCCGGTCGGCCGCGCGGTGTTCGAGCCCGGCTGGCACTGGGCAGAGCACGTCAAGCCCATCGCCAAGACCGAGAGCTGTCAGTCCGCCCACATGGGCTACTGCGTCTCCGGCCACATGAAGATCGTCATGGACGACGGCCAGACGGCCGAGTTCGGGCCGGGCGACTTCATGATCGCCCCGCCGGGGCACGACGCCTGGACCGTAGGCACCGAGCCCTGCGTCATGATCGACTGGCAGGGCGTGGCGGACTACGCCAAGAGCCACTGACACGGGCCGGCGTACGGGGCTTCTAGACCGATGGTGCCAGGTGGCCACCTGAACGAGTGGTGGCCACCGAGCGCCGCCGCTGTCGCGGCTCCTCGGCTGGCCTGGGTGAGATTCGTCGGGTCGAGTTCGGCGCACTCCGGCGATCCTGCGGCCGCTGAGCCACATCCGGCTGGACACCATGTTCGACGTGGTGCCCAGCCCCGAGCCGCGTCCGTCCGAAGTGGACTCAACCCGGCCCTTCGCTCACGGCCGCACGATCGCCAGAGGACAGGGCGCGTGGTAGACCAGCGCCTGACTCGTCGAGCCGATCAGCATCCCGGCGAACCCTCCGTGCCCGTGGCTGCCCACCACCAGCAACTGAGCCTGCTCACCGAACCCCATCAGCGCCCGCACCGGCCGATCTCGCACCACGACGCGCTGGACCTGCACGTCGGGATACTTCTCCTGCCACCCGGCGAGCCGTTGCGCGAGCAGCCGTTGCTGCTCCTCTTCGACGTGATCCCAGTTGATCTCGACCTGCGGCGCGCTGCCGATCATGAAGTTGTGCCACGCCATCACCACCGTGAGTGATGTGTCCCGCATCGAGGCGGCCTCGAACGCGAACGCGATCGCCGCCTCGCTCGCCGGTGACCCGTCCACGCCGACCACGACAGGACCGCGGGGAGGCGGTGTCCCGCGCACGACCACGAGCGGACACCGGCCGTGCGACGCCAGCGCCAGCGCGGTCGAACCGACGAGCAGTCCGGTGACGCCGCCGAGTCCCTGCGACCCGAGCACTATCAGCCGGGCTTCGCGCGATTCCTCGATGAGCAATGTCGCCGCGCCCCAGGTGGCGACGTGCGTCGTCACCTCGATGCCGAGTGCTTCGGCGCGTGCCACCTCGGCGGCCGCGTCGAGCCACGTGCGCGCTTGTGCCTCGATCGCGCGGCGGACCTCCGTGCTCGTCAGGAGTGCCTCCGGAAGGCCGTGGGTCGGCAGGAGATAGCCGTGCACCAGGCGCAGCGGGGCGTGGTGGCGGGTGCAGTCGTCCGCCGCCCACCTGACCGCCTCGAGCGCCGAGGACGAGCCGTCGACACCGACCACGACGGGAGCCGCGGGTCCCTTCATCACAGGTCTCCTTCTGCCAGAGCAAGTACGCGCGTGTGATGCCGGCGCTGTGCGAGGGAATGTCTCCACGACTTCCTTGACGCGTCAGCGATTCCACGCGAGTGCCGCCAAGGTCCGGAGCGGATGCATCACTCAGCGTAGACCTTCCCGGCTACCGCTGAACAGGATCGCCCTCGTCCGGCGGCGTTGGTCCACTGTGGATGGTTGTGGCGGCGCGTCCGGCACTCCGCCGAACGCCAGCAGCGTCCCGGGGTCGTGCCGGCACCCGCCTGGTGCCATTGGTCTCTGCCTCTGCGCCTTCACACGTAGCAGGCTTGAGGCGGAAGGGAACCCACTCGACAGGAGCGTCGGCATGAAGTCTCGTGTGATCGTGGTGGGCGTGGACGGATCGGCGGCCGGGCGGGCCGCGTTGCGATGGGCGCTGGAGGAGGCAGGACGTGGCGACGCCACCGTCCAGGCGATGATGGCGCGGCTGCGCAGGCGCGCACTGGTGGCCGTCGGGCCGTCCGGGGTGCACCCCTGCACCGAGTTGCCCAGCGGGCGGCACCCCGCCCACGAGTTGCACGCTCTCATCGTGGAGACGCGTGCCGAACTGCCCGGCGCACCGGAGACCGCGGAGATCACCGTCGTCGGCGACACCTCCGCCGCGTTGATCCAGGCGTCCCGGCGGGCCGATCTGCTCGTCATCGGGGCGACCGAGGCGTTCCAGGGCAGCGTGGTGGCGGACTGCGTCCAGCACGCGGCATGTCCGGTCGTGGTGATCCCACCCGGAGTGGCCAGAGCGTCTTCGGTTTGACGCCGACGCCGCCAACGTCCAGAGCGGAGTTTTCGTTGCACCACAATCCGCGTCGCTGGCCGGCGCGGCCGGCGGTGCGCTCGGGTCAGGTGACCGGTATTTCTCAGCGTAGACCTCCGCAGCACCTCTGAACAGGGCAGATGCCCGGCCGGGGAGGGCGCGCGAAGGTCTTCTGCCGCCCGGTGGGCGCCGGACCGGTCTAGGCTGGTGTTCTCATCCCTTCCGTCCGCCTCGACCTCGCGGTCGCACTCGACCGGAACCCAGCTTCACTCCACTAAGGACAGTGAGTAGATGAGCGTTCTGCCGGAAGACACCGCGGTGATCGCCCAGCGACTGCACCTCGCCACCGGCTTCCACGCGAACGAACGCGACTGGGTCGTGGACCGTCTGGCCGCACTCGGCGCGCGGCTGCGCTCGTTCCGCGACGATCAGGTCGAGCTCGAGATCAGCCTGAAGGACCGGCGCGGCGTCGAACAGCGAGTCACCCTGGAGTGCTGGATCAACCGCACTCCCCGGCTGCATCTCGTCGCCACCTCGACCGAGCACGACCTGCCTGCCGCGCTCAACGAGGTCCGCAACGAGCTCATCCGTCAGGTGGACGAGGCCAAGACCCGGACCGAACCGCGCCACAACCGCGCCCTGAGGTCGGTCCCCGATCTGCCCGAGCTCGGCCGGCCCCCGGCGTCGCCGAACTGAGGCCGATCGCGGTCACGGACGCGGCGGCGCGCCAGGCCTCCTGCGCGGCACCTTCGGCAGCGCGTCCTCGTCGAGCGTGCCGTCGATGATCTGTGCGGCGACGTCGGTCAGGCGGCGGTTGTGGCTGCGGGCGTAGTCGCGCATGAGCAGGAAGGCCTGGTCCATCGGCAGCCGGGCGCGTTGGGCGAGCACGCCTTTGGCCTGTTCCAGCTGGACGCGGCTGGTGAGGGCGGTCTGCAGCTGGACGGCGAGGAGTTCGCCGGCGGCGATGACGCGTTCCTGGATCAGCCCCACGGTCGCCACGTCGGCCATGGCCTGGCCGATGGCCAGATCGGCCTCGGTCAGCTTGCCGGGACGGGTGCGGAACAGGTTCAGCGCCCCGATGGTCTCCTCGCGCAGGCGCATCGGGAGTGCCTGTGCCGACTGGAAACCGACCTGCTGCAGCCGCTCGGTGAAGGTCGGCCACGTGACACGCATCGCGGCCGGGTCGTAGCACGCCACGGGAAGCCCCGTCCGGAAGCAGTCCAGGCACGGGCCTTCGTTGTTCTGCAGTTCGCAGAGTTCCAGCAGGCGCGCCTCTTCAGTGGAGGCGGCCATCACGTGCAGGCCGCCCTGCTGGTCGGCCAGCATGATCCCGGCGGCGTCGGCGTCGAGCAGCTGCACGCTGCGGGCGGCCAGGGTGTGCAGGAAGTCGATGACGTCGAAATCGGCCACCAAGGTGTCGGCCAGATCAACGAACGCGCTGGCCAAGAGTCGTTCCCTGCTCGTCATGAGCCTGCTGCCTCTGGTACGTCGATGCTCATCGCGATTCCTGCTGTGTCGTCGTGCCGGACTCGCTGTCGTCGAAGGACGTTCGGCGGTTGACCACATCGGTGGCCACTGCCGACACCGTCCGTCCCGCAGCGTACGCGTGCGCGCGGAGCCGCAGGAGTGCCTCAACGAGGCTGACATCGAGTTGGACCGAGATCATCCCGGTCGCCTGGTGGACCACGGCCTGGCTGTCGATCGGCCCGCCGAGCGCCGAATCCGTGCCAGCACGCCCGTCGTGCTCCTGCAGATGCAGCACCACGACGGTGGCCGCCTCCGCGAACGCCTGTGCGTCGGCCACTTCGAGGGTGGCGAGGAGTCCCGGGGTGTCGCGGTAGAGGTCCAGAACGCCGACGCGGATGGCGCCGACCCGCAGCGGGAACGCGAAAACCGCGCGCACACCGGCGGCGAGCACGGCCGCGCCGAAAAGGGGCCAGCGGGCCGGCCCCTGCACCGCGAGGTCCGGTTCGAGCACCGGGCGACCGCTGTTGGAGGCTTCGACGCAGGGACCTTCACCGAGGGCGAACTGGAGCTCCTCCAGCTTCCTGGCCCGTGCGTCGGTGGCAGCGAGCACGACCCCGCTCGGCCCGGCCGCGGTCATCAGCGCCACCCCGGCCCCGCTGACCGGCAAGACGGACAGGCATTCCGCGCACAACCTGGCGGGCAAAGTCGTCCGTTCGCCACGGTCCTGCGCGATCACGGACAGGATCCCGGCGACCCGCAGACTGCGCATGGAGTGCTATCCGCTCAAGCGCAGCAAGGCGCCGGTGAGGTCGAGGTGGAGGTCGAATTCGTCGTTCAGCCCCGTGATCCTCAGCGGCCGCAACACCGAGCGGGTGTTCGCGACGACGCAGAGCCTGACCCTCGCCGCTGCCGCCGCGTCCCTGACGGTGACCAGGACGGTGAGACCGGCCGCCCCGAGGAAGCTCACGCCGGTGAGATCGATGATCAGTGGTGGACCTGTCGACCGCAGGTGCGCGAGGAGCCTGTCCTGCAGCTGGCTGCTGGTGCACGGGTCGACCTCGCCGCACACGGCCAGCACGACCACGCCGGGCACGTCCCGGCGGGCGGTGACGGTCAGCCGCTCCGCTTCCGCGGGGAGCAGCGGGACGAGGGTTGCGGGTGAAGGCTGGAGTACGGCGGTCATGAGGGCTTCTCCTTGGTCGAGACGACATTGCGCCGTTCCCGATCGTTCGAGGCGCGGAAGCGAGCACGACCGTAGGACCAAGGCCGAGATGTGCCGCGGAACGACTCCTCGGTCGGCTGTCTTCACGCCGGGGTCCAGGGCACTTTCCTGAAACCATACTCGCCTTGACCGGGAAGATGTTCGGAACTTCCGGGGAACTTTCGGCTTCGGCACGCGGCGGGAGGATCCACAGTGGACGGGTCTGCTCCTCGGTTCTGGATGCGAAAGGTGAAACCCTTGACGAGACGATCACCGAAGTCCCCTGGCCCCCGGCGAAGCTCGCCCGCCACTCTGTCCACTCAGGACACCGACCAGGCACACGACGACCTGGAGCCGGCTGCAGTGGCAGTCACGGCAAGGTCGGCGAACGGCACTCCACCCACGCGATGTGGCAGCCGGAGCTGCGAGCGGAAACATCTCCGCGACCTCCCTGGCGCGTCAGCAACTCAACGCTTGCGCCGCCGAGGTCTGGGGCGGATGTTCACCGCACCACGATCCACCGCGTCGAATCGACGGGCCCGGCAAAGGCTCGGATCGGATGGGTCGTCTCGCAGCGTAGAACTCCGCGACCCCCGCTCAACAGGGCCGATGAGGTGACGGCGACCGATCCGCTGCCTGCTTTCGGGTAGGGCGGGTAAGCTTTGCGGAAATGCCCCGGACCCCGGCGTGAGCACATCCGACCGAGGACTGATCCATGGCACATCTCGATCTGAGCCCCACCACCGCGAAGGTCGAGGGGATCGCGGAACCCCACCAGAACACGGTCGCCGACATCCTGCGTGCCGTCGGTCTGGGCTTGGTCAGCACAGCCGAGGCCGACCTGATGATCGGCAGGATCCGCGCGCTCTCAGCCAGGTGGCACGGCGGGAACACCGCCGGTCCCGATGAGACAGTCGGATGACCATCAGGACCCGTTGCCGGGGAAAGCGAACCGAAGCACCCGCTTCCACACGCTCGCGGTCTGCCGCAGCAACGGCCCGGTGTTGTACGGCAGGCTGAAGCGCTCGCACAGTTCCCGAACCCTCGGCGCGATCTCGGCATAGCGGTTGCTCGGCAGGTCCGGGAACAGGTGGTGCTCGATCTGGTGGCTGAGGTTGCCGGTCATGATGTGGAACAGCGTGCCGCCGCCGATGTTCGCCGACCCGGACAGCTGGCGCAGGTACCACTCCCCGCGGGTCTCGCCGTCGAGCTGGTCCTCGGTGAAAACGACTGTGCCGTCCGGGAAGTGGCCGCAGAAGATGATCGTGTGCGTCCACACGTTGCGGATCACGTTCGCGGTCAGGTTCGCGAGCAGCGTCGGCAGCGCCGACGGTCCGGCCAGCAGCGGGAACGCGACGTAGTCCTTCACCACCTGGCGGCGGGCCTTGCCGAGGACGCCGCGCAGTTCGGTCAGTGCGTCGCGCCAGCTCTTCTCGCCGCGCCAGGCCTTTTCGAGCTCGACGTCGTAGATCGAGATGCCCCATTCGAAGAACATCGCGAGTGCCAGGTTGTAGAACGGCTGCGCGAGGTAGACGGGGTGCCACGGCTGCTCCGGGTGGATGCGCAGCGCGCTGTAGCCGATGTCGCGGTCCTTGCCGAGCACGTTGGTGTAGGTGTGGTGCACGAAGTTGTGCGAGTGCTTCCACGCCTCCGCCGGGGTCGCGAAGTCCCATTCCCAGGTGGTGGAGTGGATCTCGGGATCGCACATCCAGTCCCACTGGCCGTGCAGCACGTTGTGGCCGATCTCCATGTTCTCGAGGATCTTCGAGGTGGCCAGCGCCGCCGTGCCCACGAGCCACGCGGGCGGCAGGATCGACACGAACAGCAGGGCTCGGCCGCCGGCCTCCATTCCGCGCTGCACCGCGATCACCCGCCGGATGTACCGCGCGTCGTCCTCCCCGCGGGCGGCTATCACCTCGTCGCGAATCCGGTCGAGCTCACGGCCGAACTCGTCGATGTCGCACTCGGTCAGCTGCTGGGTGGTCGTCATGCGCAGGCTCCTCCAGGTCGATCTCGACCGCTTCGGCTCCTTTGCCGCTACGGAGGTCTCCGCCAACCTACGCCTACGTAGCCGTAGGTACAGATTGCGCACGTTTCCCGGAGGTGAACTGTTCCGCGGCACCCGTGGAGAGGCCGTCGCACCGGCGGCCTCTCCCCCTTCGTCAGCCGAGACCGATCTGCTGGAAGAAGGTCTGGTTGTCCCAGAACAAGAACTCCTCATCCATCGTGCGACCGCGGTTCCACAGGCCGATCGTGGCCATGTTGACGGCGTACGCGCGGCCGGTGGGCTTGATGAAACCGCCCTTGCCGTCCGGCATCGGCCTGGTGAAGGTGCCCTTCATGACCCCGGCGACGGCGGTCAGTCCCCCGTTGGCGACCCGCAGGTAGTGCGACTCGATCCGGGTGTCCGGCGCCCAGACGAACAGGCCCTTGAGGTCCTCGATGTGCCTGTCGATGCCGTCGGTGTAGTGGCCGTCCGGCCAGTGCACGCGGATGTTGCGCGCGTGGCTTTCGCCGAGCCTGTCCCACTTCTGGTGGGTGAAGACGTCGAAGTCGAGCTCGTCGAACGTCTCCAGGTTGCGCCGCTCCTCGCGGGTCAGGTCCTTGGCGAACGGCGGGTTGGGCACCGGCGTGGTGGCCGGGTCGGGCAGCGGCGTCCACGGCGAGTACCCCGCGGGAGCGGCCTCGGCGACACCGGTGCCGCTGGTCACCGCGGCGAGCGCCAGCGCACCGAACGCGGCGGTGCTGCCGTGGGTGATGAGCGATCGACGGTTGATCATCTCAAGTCCTTCCGTTTTGAACTACCTCGACAGACTTGCACTAACTTTTTGAAAGCGCAATACCCCGGTTAGCGGCGCCGAGTTTCCATTCGTCCAAGGCGGGAACGCCTGGGCGCTGCGACGATTGCGCGCATGGCGACGTGGGATGACGTGGTGACGACGGCCTCGCGGCTGCCCGAGGTCGAAGAGGCGACCTGGTTCCGGACGCCTTCGTTGAAGGTGGCGGGCAAGGGCTTCGCGCGGCTGCGGACTGAGGCCGAGGGCGGGCTCGTGCTGATGTGCGGCCTGGACGAGAAGGCGGCGCTGCTCGCGTCCGGCGACCCGGCTTTCTACACCACACCGCACTACGACGGGTACGGGGCGATCCTGGTCGACCTGACGAAGGTCGACCCCGAGCAGCTGGCCGAGCTGATCGAGCAGGCGTGGTGGATCAAGGCGTCCGCCCGGCTCCGCAAGGCAGCGGATCGTGAGTGAGGCGCTCGCCGCGGCCCGGCGGATCGCCGACGAGGTGCTGTTTCCCGCCGCACCCGCGGTCGACGCCGCCGATGAGGTTCCGCGGAGTCACCTGGATCTGCTGGCGGAGCAGGGTTTCTACGGTCTCGCGTCGCCGGAGTCCACTTTGGACGTGCCGGACTACCCGGCGGTGCAACGGATCGTGGAGACGTTCGCCGGCGGTTGCCTCGCCACCGCGTTCGTCTGGATGCAGCACCACGGTGCGGTGATCGCCGTGACGGAGTCGGGCAACGAGACCCTCCGCTCGAAGTACCTGTCCGGCCTCACCACGGGCACGGTCCGCGCCGGACTCGCCGCGGGAGCCGCCGTCCGGCCCGGCCCGCCGCTGCTGCGCGCCACACCGGCCGACGGAGGCTGGATCTTCGACGGCACGGCGCCGTGGGTGACCGGCTGGGGATTGGTCGACCTGCTGCACATCGCGGCCCGCACCGACGACGACACGCTGGTGTGGGCCTTGATCGACGCCGTCGACCGGGCGGAGATCACCACCACGCCCGTGGAGATGGTCGCGGCGCAGGCCAGCCGGACGGTGACGATGCAGGTCGAGCGACTGTTCGTGCCGCGCGACCTGGTCACCTCCACGATGCCGCTGGCCGAACACCGCAAAGGCGACCCGGAATCGTTGCGCTTCAGCGGATCGCTCGCGCTCGGCGTGGCCGGGCGGGCCACCGGGCTGGCAGACCTCGACCCCGCCGAGCTCGACGCGGCACGGGACGGGCTGCACCACGCGAGCCATGACGAGATTCCACGGGCTCGGGCGGTCGCGGCAGAGTTGGCCCTGCGATCCGCGGCCGCACTCGTCGTGCACGACGGAAGCCGGGCGGTGCTCACACATGAGCACGGCCAGCGTCTTCTGCGCGAGGCCGGGTTCCTGCTCGTGTTCGGGTCACGACCGGCGATCAAGGCCGCGCTGCTCGACCGCCTCAGCCCTTGATCGGCGTTCCGTAGTGGGTGGCGACCGCGGCGGCCCGATCGCGCAGCGACGTCCGCAACCACTGCGGGGCAAGGGCTTCCGCGTTCGTGGCGAGCTGCCACAGCGCCCACTCGGCGTGCCTCGAATCCTGGAAGGTCACCTCCAGCCGCAGCCAACCGTCCGGGTCGGCTTCCTCGGCCAGGACCGCCAGGGCAGTGCCCACCAGGTCCTCGCGCCGCACCGGGTTCAGCCGCACCAGCACGGCGACCTGGTCGCCGCCCGTCCGGAACCGCGTGCTGCGTTCCTGCCAGGCCCGGTCCAGGTCGACCCGGTCCGGCCGCTCCGCGGGTTCGGCGAGCTCCTCGGCGGCGAGGACCCGGGACAGCCGGTAGGTGCGGTCCGAGCCCGACCTCGTGGCCAGCAGATAACCCTGCTCGCGCACGGTGACCAGGCCGATCGGATCCACCGTGCGCCACTGCGGGGCCTGGCCCGCAGCCGCGTAGTGGATGCGGAGCTTGTGCCCGGCGAACACCGCGCGCCTGACCTCGGCCACCACGGTGTCCGGCACCTCCTCGGCGACGACCCGGCGCGAGAGCAGGTCGGTCCCGGGGTCGATGAGCAACCGCTGGGCCGCACCGGCGGCGGTGGCCCGATAGCTCGCCGGGAGCGCGTCCACCACCTTGCGCATGGCCGACGCGAGCGCCGAGCCGAGACCGAACGCCTGCGCGCCCCGCCGCGATCCGGCGACCAGCAGGGCGAGCGCCTCGTCGTGGTTCAGCCCGGTCAGCTCCGTGTGGAAACAGGGCAGCAGGGCGAAACCGCCGTGCCGGCCGCGTTCAGCGTAGACCGGGACGCCGGCCGCGGACAGCGCCTCGATGTCGCGCAGCACGGTGCGGGTGGACACCTCGAGCTCGCGGGCCAGCGCGGTCGCGGACAGCCGGCCGTGCTGGCGCAACAGCAGCACCAGCGAAACCAACCGGTCGGCGCGCATGCGAAAACTCTAGAGGAATACACGACACAGGATGTCGTGTATTCCTCGGCAGGCTGACCAGCATGACGAGCAAGACAAGGGCCACCGAGCCGAACGATCTGGGCAGGTACTTCATCGAACGCGGCAACGCGGGTGACGTCGACGGACTGGTGGCGTTGTACGAGCAGGACGCCGTGCTGGCGTTCCCGCCGGGCAACCTCGCGACCGGGCACGCGGAGATCCGCAAGGTGTACGAGCAGTTCGTCGCGGCCGCGCCGGCACTCGTGCCGGGCAGGCAGCACCCGGCGCTGGTGAGTGGCGACCTGGCACTCACGGTGTCCACGCTGACCACCGGTGAGATGACCGTCGAGATCGCCCGGCGCCAGCCGGACGGATCGTGGTTGTGGGTGCTGGACCAGCCGGTGCTCGTGCCGTAAGTCGGCGGTGGTGGGCGCGGCCGCGCCCACCGCCTCTCTGCGAGGAGGCAGCGATGAAGCGAATCGCGACCATCGGCGTCTACGGCCGCACGGCCGAAGCGTTCGTCGAGCAGCTCACCGGCGAGGGCGTGGGGCTGCTGCTCGATCTTCGCCAGCGCCGCGGTGTTCGAGGATCCGAGTACTCCTGGGCGAACTCGGCCCGGCTCCAGCTCGTGCTCGCCGCGGCCGACATCGGCTACCTGCACGTGAAGGAGCTCGCGCCGACGACGGAGTTGCGGCAGCTGCAGTACCGCGAGGACGACCGGCAGGGCGTGGGCAAGCGGAACCGCGTCGCGCTGGCGCCGGAGTACGCCGAGCGCTACACCCGCGAGATCCTCGATCCGTTCGACCTCGGCGCGCTCCTGGCCACGCTGCCGGACTGCCCGGTCGTCGGACTCCTCTGCGTCGAGCGCGACCCGGAGGCCTGTCATCGCTCGCTCGTGGCCGCGAGGGTGCACGCCGAGTTCGGCCTCCCGGTCACGAACCTCTGAGAGTTCATTATAGCGAACGTCACGTTCACCAGTTCGTCTGCGTTTGATATAGTGAACGCATGGTTCACCGAACTGCGCCCCGTCGATGACGCCCCCGCCCGCTCGCCAACCGGTGAGCAGCACCGCGGCCGCGGTCGGCGCGAAGATCCGCCTCCGCCGGCAGCAGCGCGGGATGAGCGCCGCGGAGATGGCCCGGCGCGCCGGGCTGAGCAAGGCCACGTTGTCGCAGCTCGAGGCCGGCAACGGCAACCCGACGGTCGACACCCTGGACGCGATCGCGATCGCCCTGCGCATCCCGATCACCGACCTGCTCGCGCGCGACGCCGACACCGGGCCGGTCTTCCGGCCGGGCACCGACGTCGAACCAGGCGAGGTCTCCCGGGAACTGCTGCGCCGCATCAGCAGCGGCAACAGCCTGGAGATCTGGCGGCTGCGCATCCCGGCCGAGACCGAACTGGCCGGCGTTCCGCACGCCACCGGCACGATCGAGCACCTGCTCGTCGCCACCGGGCACGTCATCGCCGGCCCCGTCGACGCGCCACAGGAACTGGGTCCCGGCGACATGCTCGCCTTCGCCGGCGACGCCCCGCACTTCTACCGCACCGATGCCGAGGAAGTGGACATCACCGTCGTCTTCGCCTCCCCCATCGTCACCTGAGCCAGGGAACGCCCTCATGAGCACCACCTTCGCGACCAACCGCGCCTTCATCAGCGACAACATGGCGGGAGCGTCCCCGCAGATCGCTCAGGCGGTGGCCGACGCGGCCGCCGGGCAGGTCCTGCCCTACGGCAACGATCCCTTCACCGCGAGCGCCCGCCGCAGGCTCAGCGAGATCTTCGAGCGGGAGGTCGACGTCTTCCCCGTCACCACCGGCTCCGCCGCCAACGGCCTGAGCCTGGCCGCCCTCACCCCGCCGTGGGGCAGCGTGCTCTCCCACCCCGACAGCCACATCAATCACGACGAATGCGGCGCGCCGGAGTTCTTCACCAACGGCGCCAAGCTCGTCGGCGTTCCCGGCCCCGACAGCAAGATGGACCCCCACGCGCTGCGGAAGGCGGTGCGCCGCAAGGCCGGTGACGTGCACAGCGTGCAGCCCTCCGCGGTGAGTATCAGCCAGGCCACCGAGAGCGGCAGCGTCTACACCGTGGACGAGATCCGCGACCTGTCCACCATCGCCAAGGACGCCGGGCTGCGCGTCCACATGGACGGCGCGCGTTTCGCCAACGCCCTGGACCACCTCGGCGCCACTCCCGCCGACCTGACCTGGAAGGCCGGCGTCGACGTGCTTTCCTTCGGTGCCACCAAGAACGGCGCGATGACCGCCGATGCCATCATCTCCTTCGACCCCGCGCTCGCGGCGGAGCTGGCCTTCCGCGCCAAACGGGGCGGTCAGCTCACGTCCAAGATGCGCTTCCAGACAGCCCAGCTCGACGCGTACCTGACCGACGACCTGTGGCTGCACAACGCCCGTCAGGCCAACGCCATGGCCACGAGGCTCGGCGACGGTCTCAAGGCCCTGCCGTGCGCCGGTCTGCTCGCCACACCACAGGCCAACATCCTGTTCTGCCGGCTGCCCCAGCAGGTCACCGAGGGGCTCCTCGCCGAGGGGTACGCCTTCTACCACGATCGCTGGGAGCCGGGGATCGTCCGGTTCGTCACCGCCTTCTCCCACTGCTCCGACGACATCGACCAGCTTCTCGGCGCGGTCGAGCGGTATTCCTAGGCATCTGGCCGCAGCCGTGTCCAGAACCTCCTGTCCTCGTTGGCGCCGTGCTCTCAAGCCCCAGTGGCCTGTTGGTGGTAGGAAAGTGCTTGTTGATGTTGAGCTGGTGGTACTTGCAGACGCCATCAGGGCAGGAGTGGGGTCGCTAGAGACGGGCGGTGGCGCGGGTCACGGGCCGTTTCGCCTCTCGAGATGAAACGGAATAGCTATTCCGGTATGCTCGCACCAACGACAGAGTGAGGTGCGATGTGAAGACAGCCCGACTGTGTGCCGGACTGATGGCCGTCCTGGTCCTGACGGTGAGCGGGTGTTCGGCGGCCGACCAGGCGCAGAACCCGTCCCCGACGAGCGCGGCGGCCCTGACCAGCTGCCCGGCGACCCCGCTGCAGGCACCGGCCGGCAACGGTCAGGCGCCGCAGGGCCCGCCGATGAACGAGCTCAAGGTGCCCGTGGACACCAGCACGAGCAAGGTGATCGACCCGGCGGGGGCCAAGCAGATCCAGTGTGGACGGACGCAGCTCAAGACGACCGATGACGTCGCGTACTCCACCGCGACGCTCGCCAACGGCACCGCGAAGCCGCTGCACCTCGACATCCAGGTGCCTGCGGGAGACAGCGCGAAGCCTCTTGTCGTGTACGTGCCCGGCGGTGGTTTCTCGTCGGCCAACCGCAAGCAGACGCTGAACCTGCGCACGTTCGTCGCGGAGTCCGGCTACGTCGTGGCGAGCATCGAATACCGCGTGCAGCCCGATGGCGCGACCTACGCGGACGGCCTCGCCGACATCAAGGCGGCGGTCAGCTATCTGCGTACCAACGCCGCCACGTACGGCATCAACCCGGACAAGGTGGCCCTCTGGGGCGAGTCCGCCGGCGGCTACCTCGCCTCGATGGCCGGGGTGACCGACACCGACCCGAAGAGCCGGGTGCAGGCGGTGATCGACAAGTTCGGTGCCTCCGACATCTCCAAGCTGATGGCGGACTACGGCCCGCAGATCGAGCAGGGGTTCGCCAACTCCCCCAACCCGATCGGCCAGTACATCACCGGCAGTCCGGCGAAGTCGCTCGCCGCGAGCCCCGAGGCCGTCACCGCGGCCAACCCCGTCACCCACGCCGACGCGGGTGATCCGCCGCTGCTGATCTTCCACGGCGACAACGACCGGGTGATCTCGCCGAGCCAGACCTTGCTGCTGCACAACGCCATGACGAAGGCCGGCGCGACGAGCACCCGGTACGTGGTGCACGGGGCCGATCACGGCGACCTCGCGTTCATCGGGGATCCCAACGCGGTCTCACCCTGGTCCACCGAACCGGTGGTCAGCGCGATGGTCGACTTCCTGAAGGCGACCCTGTCGTAGCGCGTTCTTATGCTGCTTTGCGGATTGCCTGCGATGCTGGTCGACCTGCACGGATGTGGGAGGTTGCCGTTTCTCGTCAGGTGCCGGAAGTGGTGGTCGTCGATGACGACAGGGGCGTGCGCGAGGCGCTGCTGCGCGGGTTGAGCCTGGAGGGCTTTCGCGTGCGGGAGGCCGCGGACGGCACCCTCGCGCTGGCGGAGATCGCCGCGCGACCGCCCGCGGTGGTGGTGCTCGACGTGGTGATGCCCGGCCTGAGCGGCGTCGAGGTGGTCAGCCGGTTGCGGGCGGAGGGACGCACCCTGCCGGTGTGCATGCTCTCCGCTCGCGACGAGGTCGACGACCGGGTCGCGGGCCTCGCCGCGGGTGCCGACGACTACGTGGTGAAGCCGTTCTCGCTCGGTGAGCTGGCGGCGCGGTTGCACGCGTTGATCCGGCTGCACGCCGCTCGGGACCAGCGGCCGCTCGTGCTGGGCGACCTCGCGATCGAACCGGTCCGGCGGGTCGCCACGCGCGAGGGCAGGGAACTCGGGCTGACCACCCGTGAGTTCGACCTGCTGCTGGCGCTGGCGCGGCGGCCCGGTCAGGTGCTCAACCGGCGGCAACTGCTGGAGCAGGTGTGGGGCTACACCTGGGACGTGGACAGCAACGTGGTCGACGTGTTCATCGGGTACCTGCGCAAGAAGCTCGAGGCCGCCGGCGAGTCCCGGGTGCTGCACACGGTGCGCGGTGTCGGGTTCGTGTTGCGGATATGACGGTGATTCCACGGGGTGTGCGCGCGCAGATCACGGTCTGCGTCGCGGTGCTGGTGATGCTCGTGGTCGCGGCCGCGGGGCTGGTGATCACGCTGCGGATCGACCACCGCGACCGGGAGGACGTCGACCGTCAGCTGATCGGCCGGGCGCAGAAAGTCCAGGAGGACACGGAAAAGCTGCTCTCCGGTGGCAACCAGCGAAACGACGACTACGGCGGTCTGCTGGCCGGTAGCGCCTCGCTGGTTCGGTTGCTGTCCGGTGGCCAGGTGGTCGCCGCCCGCGGTGAGGAACCTCGCGCGCCACTCCCCCTGCCCGACGCGGACGGGTTCAGCACGGTGACGGCCGGCGGGCAGATCTGGCGGTCGCTGGTCCTGCCCCTCGACAACGGGGCCGGGCACCTGCAGGTGCTGCAGAACCTCGACTCGCTGGAACACCGTCTCGCCGACAACCGGCGGGTCGCGATCGTGGTCGCGATCATCGCCACCGCGGTCGCCGCCGCGGGGGTCTGGCTGATCGCCGGGCTGGTGCTGGCGCCGTTGCAACGGTTGCGGGCGGGTGCCCGGCGGATCCTGCCCGGTGAGGTCGGCCAGCGGTTGCCGGAGGTGCACCGGCCGCGGGAGGTGGCGGACCTGTCCGCGACGCTCAACGGGATGCTGGAACGGCTGCAGGACAGCATGCTCGCGACCCGGCGGTTCACCGCCGACGCGGGGCACGAGCTGCGGACACCGTTGACCGGCCTGGGGATGGACCTGGAGACGTTGCGGCGCCACCCCGAGCTCCCCGACGCGGATCGGGTGCGGACGCTGGACGCGATGGCCGTGGAGCACCACCGGATCGTGACGCTGCTCGACGGACTGCAGGCGCTCGCGCGCGGGGACGCTGCCGCACTGCCGGCACCCGGCCTCGTCGATCTGGCCGATCTGGTCCGCGCGGCGGTCGTGCGGGCCCGGCAACGTCATTCCGGCGTCACCTATCAGGTCCACGGGGCATCGGCCGTCGTGTCCGGGTGGGACGCGGGTCTGCGGCTGGCCGTGGACAACCTCCTCGACAACGCCGCGCTGCACGGCCGTCCACACGGGACGGTCGACGTGTCGGTGTGGACGGACGGCCACGAGGTGCGGATCGCCGTCGCGGACGACGGTCCCGGTATTCCGCTCGACCGGCGCGAGGACGTCAAACGGCGGTTCGCCCGCGGTGAGCACCCGCGCGGCAACGGCTCCGGGCTGGGCCTCGCCCTGGTGGACCAGCAGGCTCACCTGCACGGCGGCACGCTGACCCTCGGCGACGCCCCGGGCGGGGGGTTGCTCGCCACCTTGACTGCACCGGCGGGACGCGACTCTTAGAGCAGTCACAAACACGCTCGTCACGCTGGATCACGTGACGAGCCAACCTGTTTCCGCGCAACCGGACGAGCGCACCGCGGTCACCGCGACGGTGGAGATCGTCGTTCCGGTGTTCAACGAGGAACGGTCGCTGCCGGGATGCCTCCGGGTGCTGCACCGGTTTCTCACCGACGAGTTCCCGTACCCGTGGACGGTCACGGTCGCGGACAACGCGAGCACCGACGCAACGCTCGCCGTCGCACGTGCCCTCACCGCGGAACTGCCTGGGCTGCGAGTGCGCCACGTGGACGGCAAGGGCCGGGGGCGCGCACTGCGCGAGGCCTGGGCGGCGAGCGACGCGGACGTCGTGGCGTACATGGACGTCGACCTCTCCACCGGACTCGAAGCGCTGCTGCCTCTGGTGGCACCGCTGGTCAACGGTCACTCCGATCTCGCCATCGGGTCACGGCTGGCGCCGGGTGCGCGCACGGTGCGCGGTGCGAAGCGGGAGTTGCTGTCCCGCGGCTACAACCGGCTGATCCGGTTGACCCACGGGGCGCGTTTCACCGATGCGCAGTGCGGGTTCAAGGCCGCCCGCACCGACGTCGTCCGTCCCCTGCTGCGGCACGTGCACGATGACGGGTGGTTCTTCGACACGGAACTGTTGCTGCTGGCCGAGCACAACGGGTTGCGGGTGTACGAGGTCCCGGTCGACTGGGTGGAGGACGTCGACACCAGGGTCGCCGTCGGGGCGACCGTCCGCGACGACCTGCGCGGCCTGATCCGGGTCGCCCGCGCGAAAGCGTCCGGCGGCGCACGGGTCGACGGCATTCCCCGGCGCCCGGAGCCGCGGGCGGTGCACCCCGACGCGGTGCTGGGACGCCGGGAAGGCGGACTGTCGTGGCAGCTGCTGTCGTTCGCGGCGATCGGGGTGGTGTCGACGGTCGCGAACCTCGCGCTCTACGCGTGCTTCCGGACGGTGTGGCCGGTTCTGGCGGCGAACCTGGCCGCGCTGGTCATCACGACGTTGCTCAACACCGAGGCGAACCGCCGGTTGACCTTCGCCGCACGCCACCACTCGACTGGCCGGGTGCACGCCCAGGGGTTCGTGGTCTTCGGCCTCTACTACCTGTCCACCTCGGCGGCCCTGCTCGTGCTGCACGCGGTCGAGCCGGATCCCGGCCGGCTGGTCGAGCTGTCGGTGCTGGGCGCCGCGTCCGTGCTCGGTACCGCGGGCCGGTTCGTGCTGCTGCGCGGCTGGGTTTTCCGCACCCCGCAAGGAAAGGAAACCGCATGAACCGCGAGAGGCTGGTGCTCCTGGCGCTGCTGGGAGTCACCGCGGTGCTGTACCTGTGGGGGCTCGGCGCGTCCGGGTGGGCCAACGAGTACTACGCCGCGGCCGTGCAGGCCGGCACGCGGAGCTGGACTGCGTGGTTCTTCGGCGGACTCGACGCGGGCGGTGCGATCACGGTCGACAAGCCGCCCGCCTCGCTGTGGGTGATGGGGTTGTCCGGCCGGATCTTCGGGTTCAACGCCTGGAGCATGCTCGTCCCCCAGGCGCTGATGGGCGTGGGGTCGGTCGCCCTGCTGTACGCGACCGTGCGCCGCTGGTCCGGCCCGGCCGCGGGCTTGTTCGCCGCCGCGGCACTCGCGGTGACGCCGGTCGCGGTGCTGATGTTCCGGTTCAACAACCCCGACGCGCTGCTGGTGCTGCTGCTCGTGGCCGCCGCGTACTTCCTCGTGCGAGCGTGCGACACCGGCGGTGTCTGGTGGCTCGCGCTGGCGGGCGGGGCGATGGGGTTCGCGTTCCTCACCAAGATGCTGCAGGCGTTCCTGGTGCTGCCCGCGTTCACGCTGGTGTACCTGCTGGCCGCGCATGCTCCGCTGCGGCGCAAGCTGTGGCATCTGCTCGTGGCGAGCGGGGCGATCGTGGTCTCGGCCGGGTGGTGGATCGCCGCAGTGGCGCTGTGGCCCGCCGCCGCACGGCCCTACATCGGCGGTTCGACCACCAACAGCGTCCTCGAACTCGCGCTCGGCTACAACGGACTCGCCCGTCTCGCGTCGGAGGATTCCGCCAAGGCGGGCGGCGGCAACGGTGGCGGGGACGAGTTCGCCGCCGGTGCCGGCCGGCTGTTCGGTCCGGGGATCGGCGAGCAGGTGGCATGGCTGCTGCCGACCGCTTTGGTGGCACTCGTCATCGGTCTGGTGCTCACCCGCCGTGCACCGCGAACCAGCCGGACTCGGGCAGGGTTGCTGCTGTGGGGCGGGTGGCTGCTGGTCAGCGCCGCGGTGTTCTCGATCATGGGCGGCAAGTTCCATCCGTACTACACGGTGACGTTGGTGCCCGCGCTCGGCGCCGTCGTCGCCATCACCAGCGGGGAGCTGTGGCGCCGCCGGGATGAGTGGACCGGTCGCGGCGGGCTCGCCCTGCTCGCCGCCACGACCGGGGCGTGGGGCTTCGTGCTGCTCGCCAGGGCACCGGACTGGCATCCCGAACTGCGCTATCTCCTAGCGGCGGCAACGGTCTTCGCGGTCGCGGCACTGCTGCTCCCCGGCCGGACCGCGCGAATCGGTCTGGCCGCCGCCCTGGTCACGGCCCTGGTGGGCACCAGCGGCTTCGCCGTCGCGACCGCGGCCGTCCCGCACACCGGTGCGGAGCCCACTGCGGGTCCGGCCGTGGCCCGGTCCGGTGGCGGACGGAAACCGCCCGCCGATCAACAGGTCAGCGGCGAGCTCGCCGCCCTGTTGCGGGAGACGTCGACCCGCTGGGCCGCCGCGACCAGCGGTGCCCAGTCCGCCGCTCCGCTCGAACTGACCAGCGGGCGTCCGGTGATCGGCATCGGCGGGTTCACCGGCATCGACCCCGCGCCCACCCTCGCCCAGTTCCAGGACCACGTCGCCAGCGGGGAGATCAGCTACTTCGTCGCCGGTGGTGTCGAGGAGGGCAAGACCGGCCGCGGGAGCACGGGCAGCGGCGCGGAGATCAGTGCTTGGGTCGCGGAGAACTTCACCGCGACTTCCATCGGCGGCGCGTCCGTCTACGACCTCACGGAGGAGAATCGATGACCAGGCTGTTCGTGGTGGTCGCAGCGTGAGCGCCACCCTCACCCGCCCGGCCAGGACCCGCTCGAGACGCCGCCCGTTCGGGTGGGCCGACCTGCTCGGCCCGCTCGGCATCGGCACCATCGTCGCCGTCCTGTTCCTCTGGCTGCACAACCAGGGCCTCGCGAGTGTCTACAGTGGATCAGGGCGCACGATCGGCTCGCTGGGCCTGCTGACCGGGTTGCTGTCGGCGGATCTGATGCTGCTGCAGACGTTCCTGCTGGCCCGCATCCCCTGGGTAGAACGGGCCTGGGGCCGCGATGTGCTCGTGCAGCGGCACCGATTGTTCGGGTTGTGGTCGTTCTGGCTGATGGTCGCCCACGTCGCGCTCTTCGCCGTGGAACGCTGGGGCCGCAACGGGTGGGCCGCGGTGTGGGCGGTGTTCGTCACCGACTCGTGGATGCTGTTCGCCACCGCCGGCACCGTCATGATCATCGGGGTCGTCGTCACGTCGATCCGCTGGGCGCGGCGGCGGTTGCGGTACGAGTCCTGGCACCTGCTGCACCTCTACGCCTACCTGGGCATCGGGTTCGCGTTCCCGCACCAGCTGGTCGACGGCGCCGATTTCCACGGCCCGATCGCCCTCGCGTTCTGGTGGACGCTCTACCTCACCGCGCTCGCCGCGGTCCTCGTCTACCGGGTCGGGCAACCGTTGTGGCGCTCCTGGTACCACCGGCTGCGCGTGACCGGGGTGGTCACCGAGGCACCCGATGTCGTGTCGGTCACCGTCCACGGCCGCCGGCTCGAGAAACTCCGCACGCGTTCCGGGCAGTTCTTCACCTGGCGCTTCCTCGGCGGGCCTGGCTGGACCCGCGGTCACCCCTACACCATCTCCGCCGCCCCTCGCCGCGATCACCTGCGCGTCACCATCCAGGTCGTCGGCGACGGCAGCGCCCGCGCCGCCCAGCTCGAGCCCGGCACCCGTGTGCTGGTCGAGGGCCCCTACGGCACGATGACCGCCAGGCAACGAACGCATCCGCGCATGGTGCTCATCGCGGCCGGTGTCGGCATCACCCCGATGCGCGCCCTGCTGGAGGACTCTCCTTACGCACCAGGCGAAGCGACGCTGATCTACCGGTTCCGGGAGCACGCGATCTTCGTCGACGAGCTCAACGCCATCGCCGACAAGCGCAAGGCCGAGCTCCTCTACCTCCCAGGGCCTCGCCGCGCGGACGGCTCGTGGCAACCGGCCGGCAGCCGTCGTGACGACGCGCAGGCGTTGACCGACCTCGTGCCCGACCTCGCCGATCGCGACATCTACGTGTGCGGCCCACCCGCCTGGAACGCGGCCGTCCGTGCCGCGCTGCGCCGCGCCGGAGCCCGTTCCGACCAGATCCACAGCGAAGATTTCGGCTGGTAGCAAAGGAGAAATGGCATGAAGCGCATCACGATCTGGATCACCGCCACGCTCGCCGCGGTCGCCCTGCTGGTCGCCTTCCAGCTCAACGCGACCGGGAACGGGGGCAAGTCCGGCGAGAACGACCGGCAGCATTCCGTGTCCCCCAGCGGCAAACCCGGCGAGAACAAGTGACGGCACGCCGTCAGCCGGTGGGCAGCGTCACGCTCGATCCAGCGCAGTCGATCGTGTACTCACCGGCTTCGGGATTGCGGGCGAAGCGCGGATACGCCCCGCCCGAGATCTGCAGGCGGATGCGGTGCCCGGCACGGAACCTGTGCGAGCACGAACCCAGTGTCAGCCGCACGGTGCCGGATTCGACGCGGCTGAACGTCTCGGCCACGTTCCAGGAGCGGCCGCGGGAATCCACGTCGCACAACCGGACGAACAGGTCCGGCCGGGAACTCGTCGCGTCGAGCACGAGTTCCACCTCCGGTGCACCGAAGACGTCGAACGGGGCTTCGAGCACACCCGAGGTGAAGGTGATGACGTCGGCGCGGCTTTCCAGGGGGCGGTTGTCGCGCCGGCCGGCCTTGGGGGACATGTGGCGGCCGCCGAGTGACGGGGTGGGGTCGGCCGGGTCGTAGTTGAAGGCGACGGTTCCGGTGCGGCGGTGCTCGCCGAGGCGTCCGTCCGGGCGCAGGGCGAACTTCAGCCCACCGGTTCGCGCGGGCCAGGAGTCCGTGCCGCGCCACAGGTTCGCGCCCGTCTGGTAGAGGCGCACCCGCGCTTCACGGGTGGCACCGAGGTCGGCGACGTGCTGGTCGAACCACGCCAACGTCTCGACGTCGGTCACCCGCGCGGATTTCGCGGTGGTGTCCAGGTGGGTCCACGGGCCGATGGTCAGGGCGGCGTCGGCGAGGCTGCCGAACTGTTCCAGGGTCTGGTCGAGGAACACGTCGTGCCAGCCGCTGATGAGCAGCGTGGGCACCTTCGTCGCGGCGAGCGCGGGCGTGGCGTTGTACGGCTCCCAGAACGGGTCGTCGAGGTCGGGGTGGCTGAGCCACTCGGAGAACCACGTCGGCTCATCCCCCAGTGCCACCCGAGCCGCCTCTCCGGGGGACGACGAGCGCAACGCTGTCTTGAGCCGGCCTTGGACCGCGAGGAGCGCGCGCAGGCCGCCCTTCTCGCGTGCCTTCATCATCGCGCTCCACAGGAGGAAGTCCGCCAGCGCCAACGATCCCGTGCCGTGCAGCGCGCGGGAGAAGTCGTGCGGGCCGACGAGGACCACGCTGGCGCGAAGCTCCGGCGGAGGGTCCTGCAGGAGCGCCCACTGCGTCCAGCCCAGGTACGAACCGCCGAAGGTGGCCAGGCGTCCGGTGAACCACGGTTGCTGCCGCAGCCAGGCGACGGTGTCCTGGGCGTCGGAGGACTCCTGCGCCATGGGCCTGAACTCACCGGTGGAGCCCGCGGTGCCGCGGACGCTCTGGAGCACGACCTGGTAGCCGTGGTCGGCGAACGCGCGGCCGTGGAACAGGCTCACCGGCAGGCCGCGGCCGTAGGGCGTGCGGATCAGGACGGTGCCGCGTGCCTCGCCGACCGGCCGGTACACGTCGGTGAGCAGCGAGGCGCCGTCCGCGGCCGGAACCTCGAGGCCGCGTTCAACGGTGTACGGCACTCCCCCTGGCGGCAGGCCGAACACCTTCCGGTGCACCGCGGTGAGGAACTTGGCCATGAGCACTCCTCTTCGGATACAAGGTAGCGATGACGGCGGCCAGCGCCAGTGCAACGGCCGCGCCCCAGAACGCGGCGTGGTAGCCGGCGAGGTCACCGCCGGAGCGGGTGGCCGACAGCGACAGGCCGGTGAGCAGGGCGATGCCGATCGAGCCACCGATCTGTTGGGTGGTGTTGATCGTCGCCGAGGCGATTCCGGTCTGTGCCGGGGAGACACCGTCGGCCGCGGAGCCCATCGTCGAGCCGAACACCGCGCCGAGGCCGAGCCCGGCCATGATCATTCCGGGTAGGACGGTCGCGTACGAGCCGCCCGCGGCGGTGAGCGCGACGAACCCGATGGCGGCCACGAGAGCGCCGCCGGCGACGGGCGGGCGGATGCCGAACCTGGGCACGAGCACGGCGCCGGACGTCGCCGAGCCCACGGCGACGGACACGGCCATCGGCAGGAACGCCACGCCCGCGAGCACCGGGGTGAAGCCCAGGGTGCGTTGCAGGTAGTAGGCGAGGAACAGGTACACCGAGAACATGCCGACCGCCGCGAGGAACATGACCGCGTAGGACGTGCCGCGCACTCGGGAACGCAGGATCGTCAGCGGGAGCAACGGGGTCTCGGTCCGCGCCTGCACGATCACGAACGCCACCAGCAGCACCAGACCGGCGCCGAGCGTGATCAGCGTGGTGGCGCTCCCCCAGCCCAGCGCCTCGGTGCGGCCGAACCCGAGCACGAGCGCGAACAGGCCGGCGACCGCCAGACCCGTTCCCCACCAGTCGGTCCGCGGCTTCACCCTGGTCGTCGACGGCAGGGCGAACAGGCCGCCCGCGATCACCACGACCGCGATCACGACGTTCACGAACAGGCACCACCGCCACGACAGCAGGTCGGTCAGCACGCCGCCGAGCAGGAGCCCGATCGCTCCGCCGCCACCGGCGACCGCCCCGTACACGCCGAACGCGCGGCCCTGGTCCGGCGTGCCGCGGAAGGTCAGCGACAGGACGGCGAGCGCGGCCGGGGCGAGCAGCGCGGCGAACACGCCTTGGGCCGCGCGGGCTGCGACCAGCACGGCGAGGTTCGTCGCGAACCCACCGACCGCGGACGCGAGCGCGAACCCGGCCAGCCCCACGACGAACCCGGTCCGGGCGCCGAGGCGGTCGTTGAGGCGGCCGCCGACGAGCAGCAGGCTGCCGAAGCACAGCGAGTACGAGATGACGACCCACTGCCGGTCCGCGTCGCCGAAGCCCAGATCGGCCTGCGCCGCGGGCAGGGCGATGTTCACGATCGTCGCGTCCAGCACCACCATCAGCTGGGCCAGCGCGACCACCGCGAGCACCCATCCCCGTCGCTCGACCGAAGCCATGGACACCTCCGTTGCGGAATAGCTATTCCGGATAGTATCCGGTCGGCCCGTTCGACGGAAGAGGGGTGGCTCACAGTGGACAGGCGCCAGGCCGTCGCACCACAGAGGACCGCAAACGCAAAGCCCCCAAGATCAAGTGCCATGAGGGTGACCTTCATGGACCTCAGGTCCATGAAGGTCACCCTCATGGCACTTGGGTTCCTGGCGAGCGGGCGCGCGAGTGACCGAGGCGGTGATCAGCAGTGACCGCGAGCGCCGCTAGCATCGGTCAGATGAGCACCCCTCGCCGCCGCGACGCGCAGGCCAACCTCGCGCGGGTCCTCGCCGCCGCGGCAGAGGTCTTCGCCGAACGCGGCTGTTCGGCGACCCTGGCCGACGTCGCGAAGGCCGCCGGCGTGGGGGTCGCCACGGTGTACCGGACGTTCGAGACCAAGGACGACCTGATCTACGCCGTGTACGAGCCCAAGGTCGCGCAGACGCGGCAGCAGGCGCGGGAAGCGAGCGAGGATCCGGACCCGTGGCGCGGCATCGTCTCGCACCTGGAGCAGTCGGTGCCGACGCTGGCCGCGGACCGCGGGTTCCGGGAGCTGCTGAGCGGCTCCTACGGCGAGACCCTGGGGTGGTCGCGGCCGCGGACGCCGCACCGGCTGGCGAAGCTCGTGGAGGACAGCCACAACCAGACCGGCCAGCACCTCGAGCGGCTCGTCGACCGGGCCCGCGAGGCCGGTCTGGTGCGGGACGACCTGGTGGCCGGGGATCTGCTGCTGTTGTCGATGGCGGTCCACACGGCGGTCG
Organism: Lentzea sp. NPDC051213; assembly: GCF_044455585.1. Lineage (NCBI taxonomy): Bacteria > Bacillati > Actinomycetota > Actinomycetes > Pseudonocardiales > Pseudonocardiaceae > Lentzea > Lentzea sp. NPDC051213. The sequence continues at coordinate 1,422,445 of NZ_JBITEX010000002.1, read as the reverse complement.
AGTTCGGCGGGCCCACGCATCCGTTGCTGTACCGGCGGATGATCGGTTTTCTGCTGGACGGCATCAGGCCGTCGCGCGAGGGGCCGACCCCGCTCGCGGAGCCCGGCCTGACCAGCCCGCAGATCGCCGCGCTGGAGCGCGAGCGCAGCGAGCGGATGGCCGGGGCTCCGCAAGCGTGAGGGGTCAGACCGCCTCGGCGGCCTGCTTGATCAGGTCGGCGACGGCACCCGGCTGCGACTCGTAGATCGCGTGGCTGCCGGCCACCTCGGTCACCGTCGCACCGGCCCGCTCGGACATCTGGCGCTGCGCGGGCGGCGGGATCATCTTGTCGTCCGTGGCGACGAGGTACCAGCTGCGGTTGATGCGCCACGCGGGCTCGCTGACCGCGCCGGCCAGTGCGCCGACGCCCCACGGGACCTGCGAGTCGGCGAGGAACCTCGCGCGCGCCTCCGGCAGGTCGCCGGCGAACGACTCGTGGAACTTCTCCTTGTCCAGGAACAGGAAGCCGTCCTGCGGGGGCAGGATCGGCGGCACCGGCGCGCCGGGCGGCGGGTCGGCGATCAGCGTGTTCACCGACTCGCCCTTGTCCGGCGCGAAGGCCGCGATGTACACGAGGGCGGCGACGCGTTCGTGGGTGCCGGCCTCACTGATCACGGCACCGCCGTAGGAGTGGCCGACCAGCACGGTGGGGCCGTCCTGCTGGTCGAGGATCAGCCGGGTCGCGGCCGCGTCCCCCTCCAGCGACAGGGTCGGGTTCTGCACGACGCTCACCCGGTAGCCGTCCGCGACCAGCAGGTCGTAGACCGCCTGCCAGCCGGCGCCGTCCACGAAGCCTCCGTGAACGAGAACGACGTTGCGCGCACTCATTTTTCCTCCTCAGGATCGGTGATGCGATACCGAGGCTAGGTCGGTGCCGCGTGGCCCGAATCAGTCAAATGACTGCGTCACTCCGTGTGGTCGTCGAGCTCCGTCAGGGCGTCGCGCAAGGCGGCGCGGGACGTGATGCCGAGTTTCGGGAACAGCTGGTAGAGGTACGCGCCGACCGTCCTCGGCGAGAGGAAGAGCTGCGCGCCGATCTGCTTGTTCGTCAGTCCCGCCGCGGCCAGCGTGGCGATCTGATGTTGTTGTGCGGTCAGCGCAACGGACGGTCGTGGCTGGTCGGATCGTGCTCCGGTCGCCCGCAGCTCTGAACGGGCCCGCGCCGCCCACGGCTGGGCGCCGAGGCGGTCGAACCGTTCCAGCGCGGCGGCGAGGTGGCGCCGGGCCGCGGCGACGTCCCGGTCGCGCCGCAGGCGTTCGCCGTAGTACAGCTCGGCACGCGCCAGGTCGAACGGCCATCGCTCCAGGCCGGGTGCGGCCAGTGCCGTTTCGAACAGCTCCGGCCGCTGCGCCATCGCCTCCGCCACCAGGCTGACGAACGTCAGGCGGGGTGAGATGGCGCGGATCTCCCGTGCGGCGAGGGCGTGGGCGAGGGCCTCGGCGTGCCTACCGGAGTTCTCCGCGGACTCGACGAGGTCGAGGATCGTCCACAACGCCGTCGGGGCGTGCGGTGCGAACGTGCCAGGTGGCGTGATCGAGGTGGTGCGGCGGTACGCGGTCTCGAAGTCACGCCGGCCGAGGGCTTCGAGCGCCTCGACGTGCCACGCGTGGTGCTGGTCGAGCCCCTTCTCCGTCGGCTCGCCCCGCGCAGCGGCGACCAGCGCGCCCCCGTACTCCCACTGACCGGTCTGGAAGGCGTCGGCGGCCAGCAGCGACCTCGCCTCGGCCGCCTTCGTGGCCGGACCGCGCCGGACCACGCGGAGCAACGGCTCGCGGCAAGCCGACAGCCGGTCGACGTACATGGCGGCGACACCCGTCTGCACGATCCGAGCCGGGGACGTCTCGTTGGCCAGGCCGGCGATCATCTCGTCGAGACGGTCGAGCAGGGGCCGCGTCGACCTGGCCGGATCGCCGGACGTCGTCGCCGCGATCTCCAGCAGTTCCGGACTCGCCGGCAGGTCGTCAGGCTCACCGGCGACGACGAGCAAGCGGATGCTCGTACCGGCCAGCCGTCGTGCCACGAACTGGAGAACCTTCGAGGTCTCCCACTGAACTTCGTCCACGATCACCAGCAGCGGACCGCCGACCTCGGTGATCCGCGCCAACGCGCGGTGCGCCTCGGCCAGATCGCCCAACTCACTGCCGAAGTCCGCCCCGGTCATGCGCAACACCTTGTTGCCCGCCGTGGCCGCTTCCAGCTGGTCACGATCAACGAACGTGAGCACGTCGTTCATCCGCGGTCCAACCGCCGCAACGCGTCGCGCAAACCTGCGCGCGAGGCCACGCCGAGCTTCGGGAACACCTGGTAGAGATGGGTTCCGACGGTCCGCGCGGACAGGTTGAGCCGCTGCCCGATCTCCTTGTTGGTCAACCCCTCCGCCGCCAGCCGCACGATGGTGAGCTGCTGGGCGGTCAGCTCGCTGTCGGGCCGGTGCGCGTCGGCCGGTCGCAGTTCGCGTTCCGCCCTGGCCACCCAGCGCTCCGCACCGAGGCCGGCGAAGATCTCTCGTGCCTTCGTCAGCTGCACCCGCGCGAGCTGGTTCTTCCTGGCTCGCCGCAGCTGTTCGCCGTGCAGCAGCAGGACTCGCGCGTGTTCGAACGGCCAGTTCTCCACGCCGGGCTGCGCCAGCACGTCCTCGAACGGGGCCGACGACGTGAGCGCCTCGGCCGCACCGACCAGCAGGACGTGCCGCGGTGAGATCTCCTCCAGCCGAGCCGCCCTGGCCGCCTTCACGTGTGCCGCGGCCTCGTCCCGCAGTCCGAGCCGCAGCGCCGACTCGACGAGGTCGAGCACGAACAGCGGCGCGGCGGGCACGTGCGAGGCGAGTTCGCCCGACGGTGACACGGTCGAGGCGTGCCGGTACGCCGACTCGTGGTCGCCGCGGCCGATCGCGGCCAGGGACAACGCCTGGGCGGCCAGGCTGGTCAGCAGCGTGGCCCCGCGCGGGGCGGCCCAGCCGATGATGCGGTTGGTCAGTTCGGTGACGGCGCGGTCGTCACCCCGGCCGGCCGCGACCATGGCCCGCGGATAGAGCCCGAGACAGCGCAGCAGGCCGTAGCCGTGCGCGTCGGCCAGCCGCACGTGCTTGTCGGCGAACTCCACCGCTTCGTCCCAGTCGCTGGCCGCGAGGCGTTCCAGCGCCAGCAGTGACATCGTGTGCAGCTCCGCGGTCGCCGGCAGCCCCGGTCTCTCACACAGGCGCCGCAACGGTTCACAAAAAGCGGCCAGCCGGTCGACGAAGACGCCGGTGAGGCCCGTGCGCACCAGGTCGACCGGCGGCACGTGGTCGTCCAGCGCCTCGATCATGCGGTCCAGGTCGTCCAGTGTGGACAGTGCGGTGCGCACCGGGTCGGCGCAGAACGCGCGCAGGAGCTCCACCAGGGTGGGCAGCTCCCCCATCCGCGAGGTGATGTGGTGGAACGCCTCCCACCAGCGCGGCCCGCCACCGAAGTAGCAGACCCAGCCGAGCGTGATCACGGCGTCGGTGACGGTGTCGTCCGGCTCCTCGAGCTTCTGCATCTCCAGCGCGCCCGCCAGCAGCCGGTGCGCGGTGTCGATGTCACCGTCACCGCTGAACAGCAGATAGTGGGCGGCGGCCACGGCGATCTCCAGCGACGGCAACTCGTCGCCGTGCCGCACCTCGTCGAGCAGTTCGGGAACGCGGCGCAGCTGCCCGTCGGCCAGCGCGCCGATGTACGCGGCCTCGGCGAGCCGGCGCCCGCGATCGGCGATGGACGCGCTGAGTTCCGCCGCCCGGATCAACGCGGACACGGCACCGACGGTGTCACCGCGCCGCCGCGCGTACGCGGCGGCCTCTTCCAGGAGCGTCGCGATGTGCTCGTCGTGTTCGTCGGCCGTCTGCGCCAGGTGCCAGGCGTGGCGGTCGAGCCGGTCGGGCATCCGTTCCGCGAGAACGGCATGCGCCCGCCGCCGTTCCTCACTCGTCGACAACGTCACGACTGCCGACCGCGCCAGCGGGTGCCGGAACACCACGACACCGCCGGTCAGGTCCACCAGGCCGATGCGCTCGGCGGGCGCGAGGTCCCGCGCCGAGGTGAACAGGTCCAGGCGGGCGGGGCTTTCCAGCGCTGCCAGCAAAAGACCCTGCCGGGTCGCGTCCGGCAGGGCGCTCACCCGTGCCGCGAACACCTCGCGCAACCGCTCGGAAACCGTGTCCTGCCGTTGTTCCGAGGTCAGCGCGGCCGGGAGTTCGAGCAGCGCCAACGGGTTGCCGCAGGCGTCGTCCACCAGCCGCTGACGCACCGCCGGTGCCATCGCCGGGAACCGTTCCTCCAGCAACTCCCCCGCGGCACCGTCGGACAGCGGCCGCACCACCCGGATCTCCGCACCGGCGACGTGGCCCGCCTGCTCACCGCGCATCGCGAAGAGGAAACCCACGCCGCCCAACGACCTCTGCACGACCTCGTCCAGCACCATGACGCTGGGCCGGTCGAGCCAGTGCAGGTCGTCCACGGTCACCAGCAACGGCCCGGCGGCGGAGAGCAGGTCGCAAACCGCCTCGACCACCCCAGGCCGGTTGGGCGGCGGCCCCTGCGCCATGCCGAGCGCGACGGCCAGCGGTGGCGCGATCTCGGCGCCCGGCAACAGACTCACCAGCTGGTGCAGTCCCGCGAAGGCGAGCTCGGACTCGAACTCGGCGCCCGACATCGGCAGGACCCGCAGGTCCAGGCTCCTGGCGTACTCGGCGGCCGCGTCCAGCAGGGCCGTCTTGCCCACGCCGGGATCGCCTGCCAGCACCAGCGCGGTCGTCTCCGCCGATGCCCGGTCCACGAACGCGTGGAGCGCGGCCAAGTCGTCGTCGCGGCCGATGAGGCCCATCAGGCGCCGCGCACGCGCAGGCCGTTGAACGGCACCGCGATCATCGTGCCGGCAGACTCGGCCTTCCGCGGCCACGCGTGGTCATGGCCCGCCCTGCCCCGCCGTCTGCGCATCACCGGTATGACCCTCCCGCCGCAAGTCCAGGCCCACGATATCCGTGGTGCGCGACGGTCCGCGCCCAGTGCCTGGCTCGCGAACGGACGGCTGGACCGGCTCGGGACCCGTTGGCCACGTGTCGCGCTGAGCCCTTCTCCGGATCATCGAAACCCCTCCAGACCTCCGATCTGTTCCCCGAAACCGGGACAGATCCGGTCCGCAGCCCCCTTGACCGTGGTTTTACATCGGATGTTGACTGGTTGCGGCACCGCCCGTTCACCTTCACCCTGCCTCGGAAGGTGCTCCATGAGGTCGCTACGCCTGTTGCCGGTCGCCGTGCTCGTGGGTGCCACGCTGACCGTCGTTCCCGCCACGGCCGCACCCACCGACGCCGCGTTCTCCACATCGGCGGGCCGGCTCGACGTGGACCACGCGAGCTACCTGGCGAAACACGATGTCGTCTACAACCGGCCGAACACCAACCCGGATCACGGCCTGACGGTGGGCAACGGCCGGACCGGTGCGATGGTGTGGCAGTCCGGCGGGCTGACGATGCAGGTGTCCAATGTGGATGCTTCACAGCAGACGGCGTTCGGCGCCGGGCTGCTCAACCTCGCCACCTCACCGGCGATGGACTCCGGGTACAGCACGTTCCAGCAGCGGCTCTCGCTGTACGACGGCACGTTGACCACCAAGTACGACAACAACCGCACCGTCACCATCATGGGGCAGCCCAACTCCGAGGTGATGGGCATCCACGTCGAGGACACCCGTGGCGGCGTCAACGCCGTGACGCTCGAGTTGTCACTCTGGGACGTGGCGAACCTCGGCAACAGCGGCGACGTACCGGACATCAACACGTGGCGGACGGTCAGCGGTTACGCCGACGCGACCGGCGCGGGGATCAGCCGGGGCCAGGCAGACCCACAGCGCTTCGGCTACACGCTCGCCGCCACGGTCGAAGGCGCGAACTACAGCGCGTCGGTCGTGAACAACAGCCGCGTCCGCCTGTCGATCACTCCGTCGCCGAGCTACACGGTGTGGTTCACCGCCTCCACCCGGCTCAACGCCCCCGGCAACAACTCGGTCGGCCAGGCGAGGAGTGCCCTGAGCGCGGTGAAGTCCACCGGCTACGCCACGACCTTCGCCAACTACCGCAACTGGTGGCACAGCTTCTGGGACAGGTCGTTCGTCCAGTACGGCGGGCTCGGCGGCGACGCCGACTACCTGGAGAACGTGTACTACCTGTCCACCTACCTGATCGCGGCGGGAGGGTACGGGAACTACCCGTTCCACTTCATCAACGGTGTGTTCCGCGCGACCGGTGACGCGACGAAGTGGAGCAACGCGTACTGGTACTGGAACCAGCGCGATGTCTACAACTCGTTCCTCGCGTCCAACCACATCGATCTGATGAACACCTTCAACAACCTCTACAGCCGCAACTACGCCGCACTGAAGGCGTACACCCAGACGCGCTACGGCGTGGACGGCCTGTGGGTGCCGGAGACCATGGGCTGGGACGGCAACGCTCGCGGCACGGTGAACAGCGACTACACCAAGAACGTGCTGTCGACCGGGTACGAGGCGGCGTTCAACATGTACCTCCAGTACCGGTACACCAACGACGGCGCCTACTTGCGAAACGTCGTCTATCCCTACATCCGTGAGGTCACGAAGTTCTACTCGCGGATCCTGTCGGTCGACGGCAGCGGCAAGTACTACATGGCGAACTCCAACTCCCACGAGACCTACTGGAACGTGCGCAACGCGATCACCGACCTCGCGGCCGTGCGCAGCCTTTTCCCGATCGCCCTGGCGGTGTCACAGCAACTGGGTGTCGACGCCGCGCTGCGACCGGAATGGCAGCGAATCCTGGACAACCTGGTCGCCTACCCGCAGGAGAACGGCGCCTACCTGCCGCACCAGCCTCCGTTGTCGCAGACTCGCAACAACGAGAACGTGGCGGCCGAGCTGATCTGGCCGTACAACACCACCGGGATCGGCTCCCCCGACCACCAGACCGCGCTGAACACCTGGAACACCAGGCCGTTCCCGTACGGCAACGTGTGGGCCAACGACGCGATCCAGGCCGCCCGCCTCGGCCTGGGCGACCAGACGTTCGCCGGCCTGAAACGAATGCTGCAGCAGTACCAGAACTACCCCAACGGGTTCACCAACAACACCAACGGCGTCTTCGAGTACCACGGCGTGCACCTGTCGGCGATGAACGAGGCGTTGCTGCAGTCGTACAACGACAAGATCCGCGTGTTCCCCGCCGCGCCCGCCGGCTCGTCGTTCGTCGGCAAGTTCACGCTGCTGGCGAAGAACGGTTTCCTCGTCAGCTCGGAACGGGAGGCGAACGAGACCAAGTACGTCGGCCTGCGCAGCCAGTGGGGCGCCACCGCGCGGGTGGTGAACCCGTGGGGTACCCAGCAGGTCCGCGTCCGGCGAGGATCGGACAACGCGGTTCTGCTGACGACCTCGGCCGCCGAGTTCGAGTTCGGCACCACCGCGAACACGACCTACGTCGTCGAGCGGACGGCCAAGCCGCTTGGTTCGTACGCGACCACCCGTCTCACCGGCAGTTCGAACCAGGGTGCGAAGTCGTTGAGCGGCACGGCCTCCACACTCGGGCTCGACGCGACCGGCAGCGGCCTGGTGAACAACACCCAGGGCAACTACGACAGCAACTGGCACCTGACGACCGGCCGCGGCTACGGCGACTACAACGACGACACCCACCACTCGACCACCGTGAACGCCACCGCCACGTACACGTTCACCGGCACCGGTATCCAGTACCTCTCCGAACGCAACGGGGACATGGGCACGGTCGACGTCTACCTCGACAACGCGTTCGAGGCCACAGTGGACCTTCGTGCCGCCGGTGCCCGCCAGGTGCAACAGGTCGTGTGGCAGAAGTCCGGACTCGCCCGCGCACAACACACCATCCGCATCGTCAACCGCAGCACGTCCGTGGGCATGATCGACGCATACCGCATCACCCCCTGATCCCAGCACGCCCGGCCGTGGTCGCGTGCATCACCAGCCGCGGCCGATGAGACCCATCAGGCGCCGCGCACGCGCAGGCCGTCGAACGCCACCGCGATGACGGTTTCGGCGAGGTCGGCGGGCTTGAGACCGCCGTCCGGCCGGTACCACTCGATGAGCGAGTTGACCATGCCGAAGAGCAGCCGCGTGGTCGTGGCGGGATCGACGTCGGCGCGCAGATCCCCGTCGGCGGCGGCCTGGGCGACGAGGTCGGTGACGATGCGGTCGAACTCGCGGCGGCGGGCCAGTGCGGCGCGCTCGGTCTCGGTGTTCCCCCGCACCCGCAGCAGCAGCGTGACGAACGGCAGTTCCGCGACGAGCACCGCGATGCTGCCGCGGACCAGCTGTTCGAGGCGGTCGACCGCTCGGCCGCCGCCGAGCTTCGCCACCTCGGCGAACAGGCTGTCGAGCGCGCGGCCGACGGCCAGGCCGAGCAGGGCCTCCTTGCTCGGCACGTGGTGGTAGATCGCGGACTTCCCGACGCCGAGGCGGTTCGCGAGGTCCTGGATGCTGGTGCCGTCGTAGCCGCGCTCGTAGAACAGTTCGGCGGCGGCCGTGAGCAGCCCCTCCAGGTCGTAGCCCGGCCGGCCGCGCCGCCTCGCTGTCTCCGTCACCGCTGCAGTGTCCCAAACATCGTCACCACCGGTAGAAACCCTCTCCGGTCTTGCGGCCGAGGTGCCCGGCCGCGACCTTGTCCCGCAGGACCTGCGGCGGGGCGAAGCGCGGCCCGAGTTCGCGTTCGAGGTGTTCGGCGATCGCCAGTCGCACGTCGAGGCCGACGATGTCGGTGGTGCGCAGTGGTCCGACCGGGTGCCGGTAGCCCAGGGTCATCGCGTTGTCGATGTCCTCCGCGCCGGCCACGCCTTCCTCGACCATCCGCATCGCTTCCAGTGCGATCGCGACGCCCAGGCGGCTGCTGGCGAAACCGGGCGAGTCCTGCACGGTGATCGCGTGCTTGCCCAGGCCCCGCACCCACTCCTGCGCCTGGCCGACGAGCGCGGGCGCGGTGCGCGCGCCGACCACGACCTCCACCAGGCCGCTGGCCGGGACGGGGTTGAAGAAGTGCAGTCCGATGAGGACGGACGGGTCGGGCAGCGCGGACGCGAGCGCGTCGATCGACAACGAGCTGGTGTTCGTGCCGATCACCGCGTCCGGCGCGGAGCGCGTGATGGCCGCGAGCACGGCGTGCTTGATCTCGACGAGCTCGGGCACCGCCTCCACCACCAGGGTCGCGGACGCCAGGGCCGCCGGATCGGTGACCACGGAAACGGTTCCGCCGGCGGCGGCGCCCAGTTCGGCAGACTTCGCCAGGCTCTTCTCGACCCTGGCACGGGCGGCCGCCGCGGCGGGCTCGTCGTTCTCCACGACGGTGACGGCGCTGCCCGCCACCGCGAACGCGTGGGCGATGCCGGCGCCCATGCGTCCACCGCCGTACACACCAACAACGGCAGGAACTGTCATCGGAACTCCTGAAGGCGACGATTTACTGACCGATCGTTCTGTTATACCGTGGCGACGGCCGCCCACGAAAGGATCCCGACCGTGACCGCATTGCTGGAGAGCTACGCCGCAGGCAGCTGGTACCGCGCGCAGGCCGACGGCGAACCGCTGCTCGACGCCTCGACCGGCGAGGTCGTCGCGCGCCTGTCCAGCCAGGGTCTCGACCTGCGGGCCATGGTCGAGCACGCGCGGCGCGTCGGCGGGCCGGCCATCCGCGAGCTGACGTTCCACCAGCGCGCGTTGCTGATCAAGGAAGTCGCCAAGCACCTCAGCGCGGACAAGGACTTCCTCTACGAGCTGTCGTTCCGCACGGGTGCCACCAAGCGCGACTCGATGGTCGACATCGACGGCGGGTTCGGCACGATGTTCAGCTACGCCAGCAAGGGCGTGCGGGAACTGCCGAACGACACCGTCGTGCTGGACGGCGGCCTGGAGCGGCTCGGCCGGGAGGGCACGTTCCTCGGCCAGCACATCTACACCTCCCGTCCCGGTGTCGCGGTGCAGATCAACGCCTTCAACTTCCCCGTCTGGGGCATGCTCGAGAAGCTCGCGCCCGCGTTCCTCGCCGGCCTGCCGAGCATCGTGAAGCCCGCGAGCCAGACGTCGTACCTGACCGAGGCCGTGGTGCGGCGGATCATCGAGTCGGGCATCCTCCCCGAGGGTTCGCTGCAGCTGCTGTCGGGCAGCCCGCGCGGCCTGCTCGACGAACTGACCGAGCAGGACTCCGTGGCGTTCACCGGATCCGCGCACACCGCGGGCATCCTGCGCAACCACCCGTCGGTGCAGCACGGCGGTGTACGCCTTGGCGTGGAAGCGGATTCGCTCAACTGCTCCATCCTCGGACCGGACGTCACCCCGGCCGACCCGGAGTTCGGCCTCTTCGTCAAGGGCGTCGTCACCGAGATGACGGTGAAGGCGGGCCAGAAGTGCACGGCGATCCGGCGCACGATCGTGCCGGAGGCCATCGCCGACGCCGTCGTCGAGGCGATCAGCGCCCGGCTCGCCAAGATCACCGTCGGCAACCCCGCCGACGAGAGCGTGCGGATGGGTCCGCTGGCGTCGCTGGCCCAGCGCCAGGAGGTCCGCAAGGCCATCGAGTCCCTGCGCAACGCCGCCGACGTCGTGTTCGGCGACAGCCAGGCCGACCTGGTGGACGCCGACGCCGAACGCGGCGCGTTCCTCTCCCCCGTCCTGCTGCGCGCGCGGCCCGGAGCCGCCGAACCGCACGACGTCGAGCCGTTCGGCCCGGTCAGCACCGTGCTCACCTATCGTTCCGTGACCGAGGCGATCGAACTCGCGGCGCGCGGCAAGGGCAGCCTCGTCGGCTCGCTCGTGACGCACGATCCCGGTGTCGCGCGGCAGATCGTGCTGGGCGCCGCGCCGTGGCACGGCCGGATCTTGGTGCTCAACCGCGACGACGCGGCCGAGTCGACCGGGCACGGCAGTCCGCTGCCGATGCTGGTGCACGGCGGACCGGGTCGTGCGGGCGGCGGCGAGGAACTGGGCGGCATCAGGGGCGTGCTGCACCACATGCAGCGCACCGCCGTGCAGGCCTCCCCCGACATGCTCACCGCGATCACCGGCCGCTGGACGACCGGCTCCCAGCGGACCGTGGACGAGGTGCACCCGTTCCGCAAGAGCCTCGCGGGGCTGCGCATCGGTGACACCGTCGTCTCCGCGACGAGGCAGGTCACGCTCGCCGACATCGACCACTTCGCCGAGTTCACCGGCGACACCTTCTACGCGCACACCGACCCGGAAGCGGCGGCGGCCAACCCGTTGTTCGGCGGCATCGTCGCGCACGGCTACCTGGTGGTGTCGCTGGCGGCCGGGCTCTTCGTCGAGCCGAACCCCGGTCCGGTGCTGGCCAACTTCGGCGTCGACCACCTGCGGTTCCTCACGCCGGTGAAGGCCGGTGACACGATCGCGGTGAAGCTGACCGTCAAGCAGATCACGCCGCGCACCAACGCCGAGTACGGCGAGGTCCGCTGGGACGCCGTCGTCACGAACCAGGACGACGCGCCGGTCGCGACCTACGACGTACTGACCCTGGTGGCGAAGACGTACAGTTGAAAGTGACATCACTTTCACCGTGACGGGTTCGGGAGGCCAGCCGTGACCAGGTCGAAGTCGGACCGCGCAGCCGAGGAGTTCAAGGAGGCGGCACGGCGGGTCTTCGCCAGGCAGGGCTACACGGCCACGAAGATCACGGACATCACGGCGGAGGCCGGTCGCGCCACCGGTGGCATCTACCGGTACTTCGACTCGAAGGCCGCCGTGCTCAAGGCGCTCGCGACCGACTTCCTCGAAGCCCGGCACGACCGGGTCGTGCACGCGTCCGGCCACGACCACCTGATGGAGACCGAGCAGGACGTCCGCGACCACGTGCGGGCGTACTGGAAGTCCTATCAGGACTATCTGGCCGAGATGGTCGCGATCTACGAGGCCGCCGCGTCCGACCCGCAGTTCGCCGAGATCCAGCACCAGATCCGGGCCAAGGACCTCACCATCTGGCGCGCGCACATCAAGGAGCTGCGCGCGCACATCGGCAAGCCGGTGACCAACGCCGCTGCCCTGGCCGACATGGTGGTGAGCCTGCTGGAGAGCTACTGCTACACGACCCTGCGGCTGGGCAAGGCCACGCGCAAGAACGTCGACACACTCGCCGGGTTCGTCTACGGAGGCATCACGAACTGATCGGTTTACATGTAAACTCGTTGGTGTGGCAGACAATCTGACGAACGGCGAGCTGGAAATCTGGCGCTCCGCTCTCAAAATCGCCGACCTGTTGCGCTACCGGGTCTCGCTGGACGTCAAAGAAGTCTCCGACCTGTCACAGGCGGAACACAGCGTTCTGATGCACATCAAGGAAGCCGGGGCCTCGATCGGGCAACAACGGCTCGCCGACGCGATGTACTGGTCCAAGAGCCGGCTCTCCCGGCAGCTGACGAGGATGCAGACCAAGGGGCTGATCGACCGGCTGCTGTGCGACGACAAGTCGGTGCTGGTCAAGCTGACGACGCAGGGGCGTGGCGCTCTCGACGTGACGGACGCGATCCACGCGGAGTCGGTGCGGCGCAACCTGTTCGCGGTCGCGACCGAGGAGGAGCTGACGACGTTGCTGCGTCTGGCCGATCGGCTGGTCCGGGAGGATCAGTAGGGCCCCGCCGGCGGGGCTAAGCCAGGCCCGCCGGCGGCGACCACGTCAGCCGCGGGTCGGTCTGCACCACGACGCCGAGCAGGTGGTCGATGCGGGTGAGCACGTCCAGGTCGAGCCGCACCCCCGCGGCCTTGGCGTTCTCGGTGACCTGGGCCGGAGTGCTCGCACCGACGACGGCGGAGGCGACCCCGGAGTGCTGCAGGGTCCACGCGATGCCCAGCTGTGCCAGGGAAAGCCCCGCGTCGTCGGCGACGCCGCGCAGCAGCTCGATGCGGTCGAGCACCTCGGGGATCAGCAGACCGCGCACCGCCACCTGCTGTTCCTCGGTGCCGGCCGCGCGCGAGCCGGCGGGGATCCGGCCGCCGCGGTACTTGCCGGTCAGCACGCCCTGCGCCAGCGGAACGGACGCGAACTGCCCGATGCCCAGGCGTTCGCAGACCGGCATGACCTGGGACTCCGCCACCCGCCACAGCATCGAGTAGTGCGGTTCGTTGACCACGAACGGCACGTCGTAGCGCTCGGCGATCGGCGCCGCCCGCAGCAGCTGCTCGGCGGACCACTCCGAGGTCCCGACGTAGAGGATCTTGCCCTGCCGGACGAGGTCCGACAGCGCGAGGAACGTCTCCTCCAGCGGGGTCTGGTAGTCGAAGCGCAACAACTGGTAGACGTCGATGTAGTCGGTACCGAGCCGTCGCAACGATCCGTGCACCGACTTCACCAGGTGTTTGCGGCTCAGCCCGGAGTCGTTCGGCCCGGTCCCCTCCGCCCAGAAGACACCGGTGCACAGCACCAGGTCGTCGCGCCGCACACCATCCAGCGCCGTGGCAAGGCTTTCCTCGGCTCCAGGCCACGCTGCGGCGGTGTGGAACGTGGTGATCCCCGCGTCGAGCGCGGCCTGCACGCAGTCAGAACGGTGGTTCAGCCAGTTGCCGTAGGCGACCTCGCTGACCGCGAGACCGCTCGCACCCACCCTGCGAAACTCCATGATCAGAGTCCTTCCGCGATCATCTGGTCGATCCACTCGCCGGGGTCCCTGGCCTTGCGCGCGTAGCGTTCGCGCACGGATTCGTGGGGCAGGATCAGGAAGTCCTCGTCCCGCATCCCGCGCACGGTGGCCTCCGCGACCTCGGCGGGTTCGAGCAGCGGCGCCTGCCTGGCGATGGCCAGTGCGGCCGGATGTCCTGCCAGCACAGCGGGTTCGAGCAGGGCCGTCCGGACGCCGAGCGGGCACAACGCGCTGACCGTGACGCCTTTCGGCCGGTAGGTCATGGCGAGCCACTCGGCGAGCCCGATCACCGCGTGCTTGGTGACCGTGTACGGCGCATCCCCCGGCGCGCCCAGCAACCCCGCCGCGGACGCGGTGATCAGCAGGTATCCCTCGCCGCGGCGGGCCATCGCGGGGAGCACCAGCTGGGCCGCGTACACGTGTTGCATCACGTTGACCGCCCACGACGTCGCCCATTGGTCGCCGGACGCGTGCACGCCCGTGCCGAAAGCAACGCCCGCGTTCGAGCAGAACACGTCGACCGGCCCGAAGTGTTCTTTGGCGGCCCTCACCAGCGCTTTCAGGTCTTCCTTCGACGAGACGTCCGCCGGGTGGGCGATCGCCTTTCCGCCGGAGGCGACGATGTCGGCCGCCACCGCCTCGGCGCCGCCGGGGTCCAGGTCGGAGACGACGACCCCGGCGGCACCCTCCGCGGCGAACCGGCAGGCCAGCGCGGCGCCGATCCCCCTGGCGGCCCCAGTCAGCACCACCACACGTCCAGCCAGTTCCACAGCGGCTCCATTGCCGATATCGCAGGTGGTTGACATGTATACCCACAATGCGTCATCGCGGACATCTCCACATGGAGAGGGTCGGAGAATTTCTCCGGCTTCCCTATTGCATTTGTCACAGATGATGCGTTCTCCTTACACCCGCCCTGGTGAACAAGGAGGTACGCCAGTGAGCGGCGATTTCCCTGCGCGATCAAGAATCCTCGGACTGTGCCCTGACACCCGGCTCGTCACCGCGGTCGCACGCGGTGGGGGATTCGGGTTCCTCGACCTGACCGGCATGACCGCGGCCGACCTGACGGCGGCGGTCACCCTGCTCGACGGAGTCCCGTTCGGCGTCCGGATCCCGGCGGACTGCGCCATCCCGCCCGAGGTCATCCGGTCCTGCGGCGCTTCTGTTGCCCTGCAAGGAGATGGCAGTTGCGGACTGCCGTTCCTCGCCGAAGTGTCGTCGTTGCAACAAGCGGCGCTGGCCGTCGCGAGCGGCGCGTCCGGGCTGGTCGCGATGCCGGGCGAGTTGTCCGCTTTCGTGCTGTTGCAACAGATTCTCGCGAAGAACACGGTGCCGGTGTGGGCGACCGGCGTCGGCCCGCGCACGGCCGTCGGCGCTGTCGCCGGCGGTGCCGCCGGCGTGCTGCTCGCCGAACAGCTCACGCTGCTCGCGAACCCTGGGAGCCGACCGTCCTCAACGGACTCTTCGCTGGCTCCCCTGTTCGCCCAGCGGTATCGGGACGTCGAGAGCGCGGTCCGCTCGCTTCGGGCTGCTGTGGAGCACGTTCCTGAGTCGGTCGACGGCGCGCCCCTGTCGTTGGGCAGCGCCTTGCCGATCGCCCAGGGGCCGATGACCAGGGTGAGCGATCAGCCCGGGTTCGCGGCCGCGGTCGCCGAGCACGGCGGTTTCCCGTTCGTGGCGGTGGCGACCCTGTCCGGGAAGCAGACGGCCGATCTGCTGGCGACGACCTCGCTGGCGCTGGGTGATCGGCCGTGGGGTGCCGGGATGCTCGGCTTCATCGACGCCACGACCAGGGACGAGCAGCTCGCCGCCGTGCTCGCGGCCCGGCCGCGGTGCGCGTTGCTGGCGGGCGGAAAACCCGCCCAGGCCAAGACACTCGAAGCAGCGGGCATCGCCACGTACGTGCACGTGCCGTCGCCGATCCTGCTCCAGCAGTTCCTCGACGCGGGGCTGCGCCGGTTCGTGTTCGAGGGTGCCGAGTGCGGCGGGCACGTGGGACCGCGGCCGAGTTTCGCGTTGTGGGAGCAGCAGCTCGACGTGCTGCGCGGGCACGGGCCGGGGCTGGAGATCCTGTTCGCGGGCGGCGTGCACGACGCGCGTTCCGCCGCGATGGTGTCGGCGAGCGCGGCCGAACTGGCGGCCGCCGGCGCGGGCATCGGTGTGCTGATGGGTACCGCCTACCTGTTCACTCAAGAGGCCGTGGCCACCGGTGCCATCACGGATCTCTTCCAGGACCAGGCGATTCAGGCCGATTCGACGGTGACGCTGGAGACCGCGCCCGGTCACCGCACGCGCTGCCTGCCCAGCCCGTACACGGAGCGGTTCGAGGAGCTGAAGTGGGAGCTCGGCGCCGAGGGCGTGCCGGCTCAGGAGGCCTGGCAACGGTTGGAGGAGTTGAACACCGGGCGGTTGCGGATCGCCAGCAAGGGGTTGACGCGTCAGGGCGCTGAGCTGGTGGCTGTCGACGCCGACGCTCAACTGGGGCAGGGCCTGTACATGGCGGGCCAGGTCGCGGCGCTGAGAGACGCCCGGACGACGATCGCCGAGCTGCACACCGCCGTCACGGATGGTGCGGCGGAGCTTCTGCGGAAACGAGGCACAGCACGCGTTCCTCGTGAAGTGACCGGAAACCGGGACATCGCCGTGGTCGGCATCGCCTGCACCTTCCCCGGAGCCCCCGACCTTCCCGCGTTCTGGTCCAACATCCTCAACGGCGTCGACTCGGTCACCGAGGTCCCCCAGGACCGCTGGGACCCGGCCGTCTACTCGGGACAGTCCGCTTCCCGCTGGGGAGGTTTCCTGCCGCCGGTGGAGTTCGACCCGCTGGCGTACGGCATCCCGCCGACGTCGATGGCGAGCATCGACCCCGCCCAGCTCGTCTCCCTCGAAACCGCGCGCCGCGCGCTCGCCGACGCCGGCTACGACGAGCGCGACTTCGACCGCGAACGCACCAGCGTGATCTTCGGTGCGGAAGCGGGCAGCGACCTCGCGAACGCCGAGACGCTGCGCGCTCTGCTGCCCTCCTACCTGACCGAGGTGCCGGCCGAACTGCTCGACCAGCTCCCCGAACTCACCGAGGACTCCTTTCCCGGCACGCTGGCCAACGTCATCTCCGGCCGCATCGCCAACCGGCTCGACCTGCGCGGCGCGAACTACACGGTCGACGCGGCCTGCGCGTCGTCGTTGGCAGCGCTGGACATCGCGGTCAAGGAGCTGCGCTCGGGCACCAGCTCGATGGTGCTGTGCGGCGCGGTCGACCTGCACAACGGCATCAACGACTACCTGAACTTCACCTCCGCCGGCGCGTTGTCGCCGACCGGCCGCTGCCGCCCGTTCGACGCCACCGCCGACGGAATCGCGCTCGGCGAAGGCGTGGCGTGCCTCGTCCTCAAGCGGGCGAGCGACGCCGAGCGGGACGGCGACCGCGTGTACGCGGTGATCAAGGGGGTCGGCGCGGCCAGTGACGGCAAGGCGCTCGGCCTGACCGCGCCCCGTCCGGAGGGGCAACGGCGTGCCCTCGAACGCGCATACGAAGACGCGCGCTCGTCGCCCGCCGACGTCCGCCTGATCGAGGCGCACGGGACCGGCACCGTCGTCGGTGACGCGACCGAACTCCGCACCCTGACCGAGTTCTTCACCGACTCGGGCGCGCGGCCGGGCTCGATCGCACTGGGCTCGGTGAAGAGCCAGATCGGCCACACGAAGTGCGCGGCGGGGCTGGCCGGGCTGATCAAGGCCGTGCTCGCGCTGTGGCACGAGGTCGTGCCGCCCACGCTCCACCTCACCTCGCCGAACGCCGCTTGGGAGGCCGGCCGCAGTCCCTTCACGTTCACCACGACCGCCCGCCCCGCTCCCGGCACCAAGGGCCTCGCCGGGGTGAGCGCGTTCGGGTTCGGCGGCACCAACTTCCACGCCGTCCTCGCGCGCGGCCCGATTCCCCCGGATCGCGCGCACGGCCTGCGCGACTGGCAAGCCGAGCTGCCCGCCACCAGCGTGACCGTGCAGGAACCCGGCAAGATCGCGTTCCTGTTCCCCGGCCAGGGCAGCCAGCGCACCGGCATGCTCGCCGAGCTGTTCGTGCACTTCCCCGAACTCGCGGACAGCATGCGAGCGCACCCCGAGCTGGTGTCGGCGGTGTTCCCGCCGAGAGCGTTCGACGACGCTCACCTCGCGGCGCAGCACGACGCCGTGACGGACACCCGCGTCGCCCAGCCAGCGCTGGGCGTCATGGAGTCCGCGCTGTGCCGGTTGCTGGCCGAACTCGGTGTCACACCGGACTTCCTCGCCGGGCACAGCTACGGCGAGCTGGTCGCGCTGTCGGCCGCCGGAGCGTTCGACACCGCCACCCTGATCGAGCTGAGCCACGCCAGGGCGGCCGCCATCGCCGGCATGCCGTCCGGCGCCATGGCCGCGGTGAGAGCACCGCGCGACGTGGTGGCCCGCGAACTCGCGGACCTCGACGTCGTGCTGGCCAACCACAACGCGCCGGACCAGGTCGTGATCTCCGGCAGCTCGTCCGCCGTCGACCACTGCGTCGGGCACCTGCGCGAACGAGGCATCGCGGCCAAGCGGATCCCGGTCGCCTGCGCCTTCCACAGCCCGCTCGTGGCCCCGGCCGGTGACCTGTTCGCCGTTGCCCTGCAAGGCGCGTCCATCCACGATCCCCGTTTGCCGGTGTGGTCGAACCGCACCGGCAAGCGGTACCAGCCCGGTTCCGTCCGGGACGAGCTGGCCGCGCAGATCTCAGCGCCGGTCCGGTTCGTCGACCAGATCGAGGACCTCTACGAGGCCGGCGCACGGATCTTCGTCGAGGTCGGGCCCGGCCAGGTGCTGTCGAGGCTGACACGCGAGATCCTCGCCGACCGCCCGCACACGGCGCTCGCCTGCGAACCAGGCCTGCGCGGATTCCTCACCACGCTCGGCAAACTCGCGGCCGCGGGCGTCGCCGTGCGCACCGACCGCCTCGCCCGCAGCCGCCCCGAGCCGCGCACGAACACGTGGACCGTGAGCGGCCACCTGGTGCGGCAACCGGACGGACAGATCCCCGCCAACGGACTCACCCCGGCCCGGCAGATCACGAGGACGACCATGAACGAGCCAGCGCGCGACCAGGTGATCGTGGAGTTCCTGCGCACGAGCCGCGAGTTCGTCGCCAGTCAACGCGATGTGATGCTCGGCTACCTCGGCTCGCCCGTCGTCACGGCACTTCCGGAGCCCGCGCCCAGGGTGATCAACGCCCCGGCCGCGCACACGCCCAGGGTGATCAACGCCCCAGGCCCGCACACGCCACAACCGGCCGCGGTCGAAGTCCCGCAATCGACCGATGTCTGCGGTTCGGTGCTGGCCGTGATCAGCGACCGCACGGGGTTCCCGGCGAGCATGATCCAGGGCGACCTCGACCTGGAAGCCGACCTGTCGATCGACTCGATCAAACGCACCGAGATCGCGGGCACCCTGCTCACCCGGCTCGGACTGACGGGCAGCGACACGGACCTGCTCGTCCGCGAACGGACCGCGAACGGGCTCGTCGCGCGCCTCGAACTCCTGCTCGAACCGGCGCAGCCCGCTCAGCCAGCGCCGCCCGCTCAGCCAGCACAGCCGGCTCAGCCAGCACCGCCCGCTCAGCCAGCACCGCCCGCGGGGAACGCCCCGTGCCGCTACGTCAGCCGGCCGACGGCCTGTCCCACGGCGATCGCCGACGTGGCGAAGCTGCGCGGCAGGACGTTCACCGTGCTGTCCGGACCGCCGCAGCTCGCCGACTCACTCCGGGCCGGTCTCACCGGCGCGGGCGCCGTGGCGGCCAACGGACCGGATGCGGACATCGTCATCTCCCTCGAGGCCCTCACCGACACCGGCGAGTCACCCGCACCACGACTGTTCACCCAGCTGAAGGCCACCCGCGGCACGTTCATCGCCGTGGCGACGACGTCGAGCGCCGGACTGCGCGGCCTCTTCCGCGCCGCCGCCCTGGAACGCGACACCACGACCAGACTCGTCCTGCTCGACTCGCTGACCAACGCCGACGCCGTCCTGATCTCCGAAGCGCTCACCACCGACGGACCCGTTGTCGTGCACCACAACGACGACGGCCGCTGGACCACCTCCCCGATGCCGGAAGAGCTCGGCTCACTGGCGCGCTCCGGCGCCGGCCCGGGCAGCGGCGAACTGCGGGCACTCGGCCTGGGCCCGAACTCCGTGGTCCTGCTGATCGGCGGCGCCCGCGGCATCACCGCACGCACCGCCATCGCACTGGCCGCCAGCGGCTGCCGCATCGAGCTAGCCGGGCGCACCCCGTGGCCCATGCTGTCCGAAGACGCCTCCTCTCTCGAAGGTGTTGAGGCCATCCGTCACCTGCGCACCGTCAAGGCGCAGCAGGAGATCGCCAGGACCCTCGACCAGATCACCGCGGCCGGCGGCCAGGCCGGCTACCAGAGCGTCGACGTCCGCGACGGCGAGGCCGTCCACCAGCTCATCAAGGACATCGTCACCCGGCACGGCCGCATCGACGGCGTCGTCTACGCCGCGGGCGTCATCGACGACAAACTCATGGCGGACAAGGACGAGACGTCGTTCCGCACGGTCTTCGAGACCAAGGTCGGCGGTGCGAGCACACTGCTGGCAGCGCTGGCCGAAGAGAAGATCGAGCCGGGCTTCGTCACGTTCTTCGGCAGCATCTCGGCGGTCCTCGGCAACCGCGGCCAAACCGACTACGCCGCAGCGAACGACGCGTTGGAAGCGCTCGGCGAGCAATGGCGCGGCCGCGCGCTGACCGTCCACTGGGGACCGTGGGCACCGGCCGACGAGCACAGCGGCATGGTGTCGCCCGAACTGGCCCGCGAGTACGAACGACGCGACGTGGCCATGATCGACCCCGACGAGGGCACCGCCGCGCTGCTGCGGGAACTCGCGTACGGAACCGAGAGCGCCGTGCTCTACACGGCATCGCTGTGGTGAGCCAGGAGCCGGTCGCCGTCGTCGGGATGGGGGTGCTGCTGCCTGGTGCCGCCAATGCCGGGCAGTACTGGCAGAACATCGTCACCGGCACGGACGCCATCACCGAGATCCCGCTGAGTCGGTGGGATGCCGGGTTCCACGGCGGCGGAGGCGGGGCGCCGGGCCGGGCTGGTGGGCGCCAAGATCAGGGCTCCCACGGGCTCGTGCCCGGCGAGGCCTACGGGCGCCGAGATGGCAACGCTCCCGGCCCCGCGCGCGACCAGGCCTACGGGCGCCGAGATCACGGTGCTCCCGGGTCCCAAGAGCTTGCGCCCGACCGGACCCACGGCCACCGCGGCGGCGCGGCACCGGGCCATGCCAGCGGGCGCCAAAATCACGGCGCTCCCGACCCCGCGCGCAACCACACCTACGCCACTCCCGGCTCCCCCGACCCCGCGCGCAACCACACCTACGGCACTCCCGGCTCCCCCGACCTAGCGCCCGACCAAACCTACGGCCACCGAGGCGGCTTCATCCCAGACACCATCGACTTCGACCCCCTCGCCTTCGGCATCCCCCCGGCCGACGTCAGCGCAATGGAACCCGACCAGATCGCAGCACTGGCCACCGCAGTAGCCGCAGTCGAGGACGCGGGCGGATTCGACCGCCTCGGCGACCGCTCAAAGGTCGGCGTCATCCTAGGCCGCGGTGGCTACCTCTCCCCCGGCCTGCTGCGGTTCGACCAGCGGGTGCGCACCGTCCGGCAGATCACCGCCACGGTCAGGGAGCTCGTGCCCTCGGCCGGGCCCGAGGTGCTCGAGCGGCTGCGCGCCGCGCTGCTCGAACCCCTCGGCGAGTTCCGCGCCCAGTCCGCCATCGGGCTCGTGCCGAACCTCGCTGCCTCCCGCATCGCCAACCGCCTCGACCTGCTCGGGCCGGCGTACACAGTGGACGCTGCCTGCGCGTCGTCGCTCGTCGCGGTCGACCAGGCCATCGGCGAGCTCGTCCGGCGCCGGTGCGACGTGGTGCTCGCCGGCGGTGTGCACCACTGCCACGACGACACCCTCTGGTCGATTTTCACCCAGCTCGGGGCGTTGTCTCCGAGCCAGCGGATCAGCCCGCTCTCGCACCACGCCGACGGCCTGCTCATCGGCGAGGGCACCGCGGTCGTGATGCTCAAACGCCTGGTGGACGCCCGGAAGGCCGGCGATCGGGTCTACGCCGTGCTGCGTGGTTCCGGAACCTCCAGCGACGGCAAGGGGGCCAGCCTGCTGAGCCCGTCGGTCACCGGACAGGTCCTCGCTCTCCGCCGGGCGTGGACGGCGGCGGCGCTCGATCCCGGCGACATCGGGTTGCTGGAAGCGCACGGCACCGCGACCAAAGCCGGTGACAGCGCGGAACTGGCGACCCTCGCCGAGGTGTTCGGACCGCCCGGCGAGACGCGGGCCGTCATCGGCTCGGTCAAGTCGATGATCGGGCACACCATGCCTACCGCCGGGATCGCGGGCCTGGTCAAGGTCGCCCTCGCGCTGTACCACCGGGTGCTGCCGCCGACGTTGCACTGCGATGATCCCAATCCCCTCCTGGACAAGACCCGGTTCCGCACGATCGCGACAGCCGAGGAGTGGACGTCCGACCGGCCGCGGCTGGGCGCGGTGAACGCCTTCGGGTTCGGTGGGGTGAACGCGCACGTCGTGCTGGAGGAGGCCGACACCGCGCCGAAACGCCGGGTTCGGGTCCACGAACCGGAGCGGGTGCTGCGGATCGCCGCACGGACGCCGGAAGAACTCCGCGACCTGCCGCGCGACGGCGACGGGCCGTGCCGGATCGGGATCGTCGGGCCCACCGACGAGAAGCTCGCGCTGGCCAGGCAGATCATCGCCAAGGGCAAGGCCTGGCGCGGCCCCAAGGACATCTGGTTCACCACCGAACCGTTGCTGCGTGAGCCGAGCGCGAAGACCGCGTTCCTCTTCCCCGGTCTCGAAGGCGAAGCGACGCCGAACTGCGGAGACATCGCGAAACACTTCGGGCTCGCCCAGCCGCTGTGGTCGACCGAGAGCCTGCTCGACCACGCCGAGAGCGTCACGCACGTCGGAACCCTGCTACACGACGCGCTCGGACGCATCGGCATCACGCCCGACGCACTGGCCGGCCACAGCGTCGGCGAGTGGACCGCCATGCAGGTCGCGGGCATGTACACGCCGGGACCGGCGGCGGACCTGGTCAGCCGGTACTGGCCGGGCGGCTTCACCGTGCCGGACACGGAGTTCCTCGTGCTCGGATGCTCGACCGCCAGGGCCGCAGAACTCTCCGCCGGCCTGGAGGTCGTGATCTCCCACGACAACGCGCCGCAGCAGACCATCGTCTGCGGCACACCTCAGGCGGTCCTGCGGCTCGCCGACGCCTGCCGCGCGGCCGGGGTGATCGCGCGGGCATTGCCGTTCCGGTCCGGGTTCCACACGCCGTTCCTCACTCCTCACCTGGCACCGTTCGCCCGGCTCGTCGCCGAACTCGACGTGCGGAAGGCGCGGATCCCGGTGTGGTCGGCCACCACGGTCAGCCCCTACCCCGACGAGCCGGCCGAGATCCGTGACCTGTTCCTCGCGCACCTGGTGCGGCAGGTCCGCTTCCGGGAGCTCGTCAAGACGCTGCACGGCCGGGGCTTCCGGGCGTTCGTCCAGGTCGGCGCCGGTCAACTTGGCTCGTTCGTCAGCGACACACTGCAGGACGCCGAACACCTCGTCATCGGCGCTGCCTCCGGGCTGAGGCCGGGGTTGAGCCAGCTCCGGCGGGTCGCCACGGCGTTGTGGGCCGAGGGCGCACAACCCCGGTTCGACCTGCTGGAGCCGCGGCAGGTGCGGCTCAACACGTCCACCGCCCTGCTGAAGCTGCCCGAGAACACGCGCGGGCTGCTGGAACCGAACCTGCCGACCGGGCTTTCCGACGGTGTAGCGGCGGAGTTCGCCGCGTTGCTCGGCGAGATCCGGCGCTCCGCCGCGGACGTGGTCGCCGCCGCGGCGAACCGCACGGTCGAGTCCACTGTGGACGTGTCGCTGGCGGCCATGCCGTACCTCCGCGACCACCGGTTCTTCCGGCAGCGCGACGGCTGGCAGGACGAGTCGGACTTCTGGCCCGTCGTCCCGGCGACCACGCTCGTCGACATCGCTTGCCGGGAAGCCGAAAAAGCCTGGCCGAACGAGCTCGCGATCGGCGTCCGGGACGCGACCTTCGCGAAGTGGCTGCTCGCCGAACCGGCCACGACCGTCCCGGTCTCCTTGCGCCGTCAGGGCGATCTCGTCGAGGTCGGCATCGGCACGTACGCGACGATCACGGTGAGCCTGGCTTCATCCTTCACTGAAGCTATAGTGCCAATGTCGATCGACGAGCCGGAGTCACCGCCTCCCCTGACCGCCGCCGAGATCTACACCCGCCGCGAGATGTTCCACGGCCCGGCGTTCCAGGGCCTCGCGAAGCTGCACGGCATCGGCCGCCGGCACATCCGCGGGACCCTCGTCGTGCCACCGGGACCAGGTGGGTTGCTGGACAACGTCGGGCAGCTCCTCGGCTGCTGGATGCTCGCCACCGACACCGAGAACCTGCTGGCCTTCCCGCGCTCGATCAAACGGGTCACCTGGTACCGGCCGGAACCGGCGCCGGGCACCGAGGTCGAGTGCGTCGCGAGGATCCACGCCCGGCCGGACCTGCTCGACCTCACCGCACAGCTGATCCTCGACGGCCGCGTGCTGGCCGAGATCGAGGGCTGGCAGGACGTCCGGTTCCCCTGCGACCGGCACGCCCACCGCGCCTACGCGTTCCCCGACCGGCACTTCCTGTCCATAGTGGACGGCTACAGGGCAACGGTCGAGGACCGGTGGCCGGGCAACGCCGCCCGCGAGTTCTACGCGGGCGTCTACCTCAACCGCGCCGAAAGGACGACGTTCGCCGCGTGCCCGCCACGTGAGCAACGGGAATGGCTGCTCAGAAGGATCGCGATCAAGGACGCGGTGCGGGCCAGGCTCGCCGAGCCGGTCTTCCCCGCCGAGATCCGCGTCCACGACGACGAGTCGGTCTCCGGCTTCACCCTCACCGTCACCTCCGACCGCAACCGCGCCCACGCCCTGGCAACACCCAACGGGAGCACAGCATGACGACCAGCATCACCGTCTTCGACACCGTCGCCGACCTGCTCGCCCCGTTACTGGGCGACGCCGACCTGCTGGCCGCCGAGATCAGGCCGGACAGCGCGTTCCACGAGGACCTCGGGCTGGAGAGCATCGACCTCGTCACGTTCGCGGGCATCCTCAAGGAGCACTTCGGGGACGACGTGAACCTCGCGGAGTACCTGGCGCAGAAGGACCTCGACGAGGTCATCGACCTGACGGTCGGCGACATCGCGGAGTTCGTCGCCGTCCGGCTCGGCGAGCGGGGTTGATGCCGATGCCCACGATGACCGTGAACGGGCTGAGCACGAACGTCCAGCTCGTCCCCGCGGACGGGACCCAAAGCAATCGGACCCAGACCGTGGTGTTCCTGCACGGCATGGGAACCGACAGCCTCGCGAGCTTCTACCTGACGCTCGCCCCGCCCGTCGCCGCCGCCGGGATCAACGTGATCAGCTACGACCTGCGCGGCCACGGCAAGACCGAGCGGCCGGCCAGCGGGTACACGATCGCCGACTTCGTCGCGGACCTGCACGACCTGCTCTGCCAGCTCGACGTCGAGCAGGTGCACCTGGTCGGCAACAGCTTCGGCGGCACGCTTGCGTTCAGCTACGCCGCGGCACATCCCAGCCGTGTGCGCAGCATCGTGTGCATCGAGTCGGAACCGGCCACCGAGGTGTGGGCGGACAAGATGACCCAGATCCTCGACCACACCGTGGAGTTCCTCGCCCACGAGGAGAGCTACGACTGGATCGAGGCGAACTTCAGCGCGCACCACCGGCGGCTCGCGCGGATGGCCGCCGACCGGATCATGACCACGAGCATCGCCCAGGAGGTGCCGCTCGGACCGTTGCTCAGCCTCGACGACATCGCCGCCATCGAGTGCCCGGTGCTGTCGATCCTCGGCAGCCACGGCTACCAGGCCAACGACCTCGAGGCCCTGACCTCGTCGCTGCGCAACGGGGAACTGCACGTCTTCGAGGGCCAGGGGCATTCGGTGCTGGTCGAACGGCACCGCGAAGTGCGCGAGCTCGTGCTGCGCTGGATAGATCGGCAGACCGGGTGAGGTTTCTGCTGGTGGTGCCGCCGCTCACCGGACACGTCACCCCGTTGCGGGCGGTGGCGGCGGCACTGCGCGCACGCGGTCACGAGGTCGCCTGGTGCGGCCCGGAACCGTGGACGTCCCAGGTCGTCGGTGAGTCCGCGTACCCGGCCGGCGACTCCGCTCCGTTCGCCGTGGAGCTGCGGCCCGCCGACGTGCGCGGCTTCGCGGCGTTGAAGTTCCTGTGGGAGAACTACCTCATCCCGCTCGCCGACGAGATGATGCCCGGCGTCCGCGCCGCGGCGACGAGCTTCGAACCCCATGTCGTCGTCGCCGACCAGCAGGCCCTCGCGGGTGCGGTGGTCGCGCGGCAGCTCGGAATCCCTTGGGCCACCTCGGCCTCCACGTCCGCCGAGCTCTCCGAACCGACCCCGAACCTGCCGAAGATCGCGGACTGGATCACCGGTCTGCTGCGGGAGCTGTGCCGCCGGTACAGCGCGCCCGTCTGCGATCTCCGGTACTCCCCCTCACTCATCCTCGCGTTCACGACCCGCGAACTCGCCGGCGCACCGTCGGTGCACCTCGCCCCTGTCGTGCACTACCTGGGCGCGCCGGAGACCGAACCATCCAAAGTGGACTTCGATTGGGAGGCACTCGACGAACGACCACTCGTGATCGTCACCCTCGGCACCGCGAACGCCGGTACGGGGCAACGGTTCCTCGGCGAGTGCGCCACCGCCCTGGCGTCGATGAACGAGGTTCAGGGCGTCATCGCCGGAACACCGCAAACACCCCAGATTCCTCAGGTCGAGCTGCTGCAACGCGCGGCGGCCATCGTCTGCCACGGCGGCCACAACACCGTCGTCGAGAGCCTGCACGCGGGTGTGCCACTGGTGGTCGCCCCGATCCGCGACGACCAGTCGGCGCTGGCGCAGCAGGTGGTCCAGTCGGGTGCAGGCGTGCGGATCCGGTTCGACCGGGCCAACGCCGGAGACATCCGCCAGGCGATCACCTGGCTGCTCACCCGCCCGCAGTACGCCAGGAGCGCGGCGAGGATCCAGCGCTCGTTCGCCGACGCCGGCGGGGCCACCGAAGCCGCCCGGCTCCTGGAACAGGAAGGACAGTCATGCAACCCGATGTCGAGATGACCGAGATCGAACGGCTCATGTGGGACGTCTACGAGCACGTCCGCAACAACGGCGGCCGCGTCTACGAGGGCGGTGCCAGCGTCCAGGAAGCCCAGTACCTGCAGGAGGTCGTCCAGCGGACGCACGCGCGGCGGATCGCCGAGGTCGGGTTCAACGTCGGGTTCTCGAGCATCGCCTTCCTGGAGAGCTCGCCCGACGTCACCGTGGTGTCGTTCGAACTGGACCGCAGGCACGCCGTGGACCTGGCGAAGCAGTACGTCGACGAACGCTATCCCGGCAGGCACGAGCTGGTGATCGGCACGTCGCTCAAGACACTTCCCGCCTACGAGGCCGGGCAGTTCGACCTCGTGTTCGTCGACGGCGGACACGAGTACGAGGTGGCGGCCGCGGACATCCGCAACGCCGCCCGGATCGCCAAGCCGAACGGCCTGGTGATCGTCGACGACCTCGTGCCCTGGTACCCGTGGGGCATCGGGCCCACCCAGGCGTGGGAAGAGGCCGTCGGTGACGGCCTGATCGACCCGATCGAATCCTTTGTGGACGGCCAACCCGTCGAGTTCATCGCCGAGCCCGGCGATCGTGCCTGGGCGCTGGGCAGGTTCCGCTAGACCCTCTCGCAGAACAAAGGAGTTCGGATGAGGAAACGCAGTCTCGCTGGCGCGCTGTTACTCGTGCTGGCCACGGTCGCCGTTCCTGCGGCGGCGCAGACCTCGTGGGTGCCGCAACCGGTACCCGCCACCTACGGTCGCAGCACTCCGGTGGTCGCGACCGTCACGATGGACGACGGCGTGGCGATCTCCACCCAGACCATCTACCCGACGAACCCCACGACCGGAGCGCGGGCGCCCGGTACCTTCCCGGTGCTGCTCAGCCAGAACCCGTACGGCACCTCCCCGATCGACCCCACCGTCGCCGGTGACTACTTCGTCAAGCGCGGCTACATCTACGTCGTCTCCGCCGTGCGCGGCACCGGCACGTCGGGCGGCCAGCTCGACTGGTTCGGCGAGCGGCAGGGGCGTGACGGCGCGGTGCTGGTGAACTGGGCGGCGCAGAACCTGGACGGGTCGGACGGCAACGTCGGCCTCGACGGCTGCTCGTACCTGGGCGTCAACCAGTGGTTCACGGCCGCGGCCGTCGGCCCGAACTCCGCGCTCAAGGCCATCGCACCGTTCTGCACGGACTCGTCGTTCTACGAAGACCTCTCGGCGGCGGGAGGTATTCCCACGCAGTTCGTGCCGCAGGTCGCCATGGTGATCCCGCGCGGCCCGCAGTCCACCCCGGGCAACGAGCCGATCACGGAGACCGTCAACGATCTCAAGAACGGCGGCCCGCGCTCGTACAACAACGACTACTGGCGCAACCTCAGCATCCAGAACCTGATGCCGAAGATCGTCGCGAACGGCGTGCCCGCGCTGTCGCAGTCCGGCTGGAACGACCTGTTCCCCGGCGGCAACATCGGCGCGTACGTGGCGGGCCAGAACGCCTACCACGGCAGGCCGCTCACGGCACCGGTGCGCGCGGGGCAGGCGGTCACCGGTCGCTACCAGGCGATCGTGGGTCCGTGGGCGCACGGTGCGAACGTCTCCGGTGACGTGCTGGCCAACATCCGCAAGGAGTGGTTCGACACGTGGCTCAAGAACAAGCCGACCGGCATGGCGAACACCACGAAACCGTTGCACCTCTTCCAGAACCAGGCGGCCCGGTGGGTGGACACGGCGGCCTGGCCACCGTCGCTGCGCACCGAGACGTTCTACCTCAACACCGGTGGCACGCTGACCGCGAACCAGCCCACCGCCGCCGGCGCGGACACGCTGTACTACTCGGCGCCGTGGTTCCCGTTGACCTACAACACTCCCGTCTTCACCGAACCCAAGGTGCTCGACGGGCCGATCAACGTGAGCGCGTACGTCAAGTCGACCACGCGGGACGCCCAGGTCTCGGTGGTGGTCAACCTGGTCAACCAGTGGGGCTTTGCGACCAAGCTGGCCGACGGCACCCAGCTCGCCAGCCTGCGTGAGCTCGACGCAGGACAGAGCTGGTACGGCGATGGCAACACCCTCATCAAGGCCAGCCACCCGTTCACCCAGGCGAGCCAACGGCTCCTCAACCCCAACGAGACGGTGAAGGTGGACATCTCGGTGCTGCCCAACTTCACCCTGATCCCGGCGGGCTACCGGCTGCAGGTCGTGCTGACCGGGCCGACGCCGGGGAACTTCCACATCCCGATGGCACCGACCCCGCAGCAGCAGGCCAACCTCAACTACGGCCAGTTCGCCATCAGCCGGGCGCCGGGAACGGCATCGTCGATCACGCTGCCGCTCGCGCCGCCCAGCATGTTCAGCACCAGCCCGATCAGCTGGGGTCCGTCGGCATGAGGTGAATCGGCACCACGTTGCCGCCACTGACGACGAACGCGACCCTCGAGATCGCCTGACCGGCCACTCCGATCTGCAACCGCAGATCGGAGTGGTTGTTCTGTCTGCTCGTGAAAGCCGCCTCCGGCAACGGGATCACGGCGGTCTTCCACGTCTCGGTGCCCGTGTTCGTGACGAACGCCGAGTCGCGGTAGGCGTTGTTGCCCACGTTGCCGTAGGAGTCGTACTGGATGTTCCAGTTCGCCGTACCGCGGTCGAAGTACGTGACGTGCGCGCTGGCCTGGTAGTTGCCGCCGGGGACCACGCTGTCGTCGATGTCGAAGTACATGAACGGTGACGCGGAACCCGTTGTGGTGCGGGCGGTCCGGCCGCCGATGGTGATCGGCGTGGTGCGGCCGTCGTCGCCGTCCTTGATCCACGCGCCGCGCGGGGTGTCCGGGTTGCCGAGCTCCGCCCCGACGATCGCGTCGGACGACTGCCCGATGCCCACGGCGAAGACGTGCATCGCCGGGTTGTTGGGCACCTGCCGTGGCGCGACGTCCGGCAGGATCACGTACTTCACCGTCTTGGCCGGGTCGAGCGGGGCCCAGGCCAGGTAGACGTGCACCCGCTGGTCCTGGCGCGAGCTGTTCGGCCCGACGTTCAGGTAAGCCGGCGCTGCCGCGATCGACGTGCCCGGCAGGGCGCTGCTCGACCACCAGTCCGCGAATGACAGCGAGTAGCTCTGCGTGCTGCCGTCGGTGTAGACGATCGAGCCAGAACCGGTGGTGCTGCCGAACGCGCTCGAGCCGAGGAAGCCGAGCAACCGGCCGGAACCGCTCACCGGCACCACCTGCCCGCCCGCGACCACGTTGTTCGCGACGTTGGACGATGGCCAGGTGAAGCCGATGCCGCCGACGTTGACCGGTCCGGCGTTGAGCCCCGCCGCGGCCAGTGCCTGCGCCGAGTAGTTCAGGCCGCTACCGTCGAACGCCCCGGCCGCCGGCTGGTTGTCGTTGCTGATGCCGATGTTGTTGAAGGCCGCTGCCACCGAGCCGTAGGGGACCTTGACCGTGCCGCCCGAGTCGAACGTGCCGAACGCGGATGTGGCGGTGAAGCCGAGTTGGTAGGAGCCGGGCTGTGCCGAACCCGCTGTGACCGTCCAGCGGACCGTGACCGACGAACGCGGCGGGACGCGGTCGAAGGTGGTCGGGGTCGTCGGCGTGGCCGTCCAGCCGGACGGCGCCGTGATCGACACCGACAGGCCGCGCACATCCTCCGCGCTGCCATTGGTGAAGGTGGCGGTCGCGGTGTCCGAGGCGCCGGAGGCCAGGATCGACGGTGTGGTGCTGGTCAGCGTGCCGGTCACGAGGATCGGTGCCGAGCCGGAGACGCCGTTCACCGTCGTGGTGATCGTGGCGGCGCCGTCCTTGATCGCCCGCACGACACCGCTCGCGTCCACGCTGGCCACCGCCGGATTGCTGCTGCGGTAGGAGATCTGGGCGCGGCTGAGGTCCACGAAGGTCTGGTCCTCGTTGACCGCCTCGACCACCCGGTCCGCCGTGACGGTGGTGTCGGTGGCCAGCCAGCGGTTGCGGCCCTTGAGGTCGAAGCTCTCGCCGGGGCGGTAGACGACACTCTCCGGCTGGACGGTCACGTGCTTCACGCGTGCCGTCGGCGTGCCACTCACCTGCACGTCCTTGCGCGCCACGATGTTCGCCGCGTCGGTGCCCACCCGGAACTGGTAGGTGCCCGCCGGGACCGCCTCGCGCTTGTTCGCCGTGTCCCACTGGGCGAGGTCGCGGACCTTGACCGGCAGCACGACGCGTTGCGTCTGGCCGGGGCCGAGCTGGCGGGTCTTCTGGAACCCGGCCAGTCGTTGCAGCGGGACGTCGCCGGTGCCCGCGCCGGGCGTGGCCGCGTAGAGCTGGGCGACGGTGGTGCCCGCGCGCTGACCGGTGTTCGTCACGTCGAGGCTGACGTTGACGGTGTCGTTGGGCGTGGCCGTCGTGCGATCGGCCGTCACGTTGGAGATGCGGAACGTGCTGTAGCTCAGGCCGTGACCGAACGGGTAGGTCGGCGTGCCGGTGAAGTACTGGTAGGTGCGGCCGAGCCCGCCAGTGCCCGCGGCGTTGAGCCGGTAGTTCTGCATCGCCGGGAGCTGGGAGTCGTCGCGGTACCAGGTGAAGCTGAGGTGCCCGTCCGGGTTGTGCTTGCCGAACAACACGTTCGCGAGCGCCGTGCCCTGACTTTGGCCGTTGTAGCCGCTGAAGAGGATCGCGGTCACCTTCGACGTGTCGAACGTGACCGGGCCCATGGCCTGCACGGCGAGCGCGGTGCGCGGGTTGCCGAGCGCGCTGACCTGGTCGATCAACGAGTTGTAGTTGCCGGGCATGGCGATGTTCTGCCGGTCCTTGCCCTCGCGGGCGACCTCCATGTCCGTGCCGGCGAAGATCACGACCAGGTCGGCGGCGCGGACCGCGGCCTTGGTCGCCTCGCTCAGCACGGCCGGACCCGTTGCCGTGGTGGAGGTTCCGGCCGCGTCGAAGACGACCGACGCGTTCGGGAGCGCGGCGGTGATGCCCTGCACCGCGTTGGCGGTGTGGGTGGGCTTGCCGCTGTAGCCGCCGAGCGTGACCTTGCCGGCGAGGTCGCCGAGGATCACCACGCGAGAGGTCGTGGCCGGGTTGGCCGGTAGCAGGTTGTTCTGGTTCTTGAGCAGCACCAACGAGTTGTCGGCGACCTTCGTGGCGAGTGCCTGGTTGGCGGCGCTTTCGACGACCGACTTCGTGATCTTCGTGTACGCGACCTGGTCCGCCGGGTCGAACTCACCGGTGGCCATGCGCATCGTGAACACCCGCACGAGGGACGCGTCGAGCACGCCCTCGGAGAGGATGCCCGCGTCGATGGCGGCCTGGACGTTGGCGAGCGTCGCGTTGGCGCCCTCGCAGTTCAGCTGTGTTCCGGCGCGCAGGCCCCACGCCAGTGCGCCCGCGGCAGCCGGGATCTTGCGGCCGGTGGTGTTGTTCGTCCACACGACCTGGGCTCCCTCGATGGCCGAGCGCCAGCCCGGCGCCGCCCAGAGGTGACCGGTCGGCGGCGGCTGCCACACCGTCGCGATGGCGTCGCAGTCGGACACCGAGTAGCCGTCGAACCCGTAGGTGCGCTGGGCGAGCTGGTTCACCAGGTAGCCGTGGACCGCGCCGGGCGTGCCGTTGATCGAGTTGTACGACGTCATCAGCCCGCTGGCGTTGTCGTGCTCGATCAGGTCCTTGAACTGCTTGAGGTAGTACTGCCGCATGTCGGCCTCGGTGGTGGCCGAGTTGCCGGAGAGCCGGTCGTCCTCGACGTTGTTGAGCGCGTAGTGCTTCAGCGTGGCGGCGACCTTCAGGTACGGCGTCATCGCCGTGCCGTCGATCGTGTTGCCCTGGTAGCCGTTGACGAACGCGCCGGCCATCTTCGTGACGAGGTGCGGGTCCTCACCGAAGCCCTCGTCGGTCCGGCCCCAGCGCGGGTCGCGGTCCATGTTCACCGTCGGCGCCCAGTAGGTCAGGTCGCCGTACTCGTTGACGTCCGGGCCGATGTTGTTCTGCCCGTTGCCGAACAGGGTCTTGTCGAGGAAGCCCCTGGCCTCGTCGGAGATCGCCGTCGTCTCGGCGTGGACGAGGCTCGGATCCCATGTCATCGACGTCGCGAAGTTGACCGGGAAGCTGGTCGCCTTCACGTTGTCCACCGAACCCTGGCCGCCGCCCATCGCGTCGCCACCGAGCCGGTTGATGCCGTGCTGGCCCTCGCTCCAGTAGGTGTACTGCTGCACACCGAGTCTCGGGATGGCCGGGGCGTTGTTGGTGTGCAGCTGGCGCACCTTCTCCGGCAACGTCATGCGCGACACCAGATCCGCCGCACGTTCGGCGAACGTGTAGCGGGTGTCGCGGTAGATCGGTGTGCCCGGCGCCGCCTGTGCGGGGCCGACCGGAGTCAGCGTCGCCGCCACGAGGCTGAACGCGAGCATGCGAATGAACAGCGTGCGGGCCATCAGGGACCTCCGCCAGGACCGAAGGTTGAACCGTGTAACGCGGATTTCACCGTTCCGCCGTTTGCGGACACAAGTCAAGGAAAGTGGCGAGTTCCGGTACAAACTTTTGCTCAAAGTCGACAGAACTCCGTTGCTAGAGTTGCCCGATGTCCTCCCCCGCCAACATGCGGCGCCTCGGCCGGCTGCGCGTGCTGCAGGCGCTGGCCGAAGCCGGCGAGGTCTCGCGCGGCGACCTGGTGCAGCTCACCGCCCTGTCGCGGGCCACGATCAGCTCGCTCATCGCCGACCTGATCCGCGAGGGCGTCGTCCGCGAGGAGATCGCGGCGTCGTCGCGCCCCGGCCGCCCGCCGCTGGTCGTGTCGCTCGCTCCCGCGGCCGGGTACGCCTTCGGGCTCGACCTCGGCCACGACCACGCGCGGCTCGTCCTGAGCGATCTGGCCGGGACGCCGGTGTGGGACGACACCGTCGAGATCGACGTCGACAGCTCCGCCGAGGACACCGTGGCGGCGGCCACCGAGCTCATCGACGCCGCGCTGGAGGACACCGGGATCGACCGCGGCACCGTGCTCGGCCTCGGCGTGGGCATCGCCTGCCCGGTCGACCGGCGCACCGGGGTGCTGCGGGCCGAAGGGATCATGCCTGCCTGGGTCGGCACGAAACCGGCGGAGATGTTCACCGAGCGCACGGGTCTGCGCACGCTGGCGGTCAACGACGCCAACGCGTGTGTCGTCGCCGAGCGGCGCTACGGCGTGGCGCGAGGGTGCGACGACGTGGTCTACCTGCGGTTGTCGGCCGGTATCGGCGCCGGTGTGGTGTGCGACGGGCGGATGCTGCTCGGGCACGACGGCCTGGTCGGCGAGCTCGGCCACATCTCGGTCGACCCGCGCGGCGAGGTGTGCCGGTGCGGCAACCGGGGCTGCCTCGAGACCATCGCGAGCCCGGCCGCGATCGCGAAGCTGTTGTCCCGCAGCTGGGGCCGCCTGGTCACGAACGCCGAGCTGATGGCGCTGGTCGCCGACGGCGATCGCGGGGCGACGCGGGCCGTGGAGGACGCGGGTGACGCGGTGGGCCGCACGCTCGCGATGACCGTCATGACGCTCAACCCCCGGCTGGTCGTCGTCGGTGGTGAGCTGGCAGCGGCCGGGGACGTGCTGTTCGACCCGATCCGCCGGGCGTTGCGGCGCAACTCCGTCGGCGATCTGCACGGTGAGCTGCAGGTCATGGACAGCGCGCTCGGCGATGGCGCGAGCGCCAGGGGCGCGGCGGCGCTGGTTCTCGCGGAGGCGCCCAATCTCCTGACTATTGACAAGGTTTGATCAAAATCCGATAGTTGAAGACCATGCGCTGTGCAACTGTACTGTCACGGAGCGTGGTCGCGATTCTCGTGGTGCTCGGTGTCCTCACGCCACCGGCCCACGCGGTTTCCCTTGTCACCGACCCGGTTTCCCACGTCGACCCGATGATCGGCACCGGCAACGGCGGCGAGACCGTCGGGCAGATCAACAACTTCCCCGGGCCCGCCGTGCCGTTCGGCATGCTCCAGTGGAGCCCGGACACCCCCGGCGCCTACGCGGGCTATTCCTACGACAGCGACAAGATCCGCGGCTTCAGCCTCACGCACGCCTCGGTCGGCTGCACGCAGTACGGCGACATCCCGATCCTGCCGGTCGTCGGCGACATCGGCGCGGCGCCGTGGAACCGCACCGAGAAGTTCTCGCACAGCACCGAAACCGCGCGTGCCGGTGAGTACGCGGTCACGCTGGAGGACTCCAACGTCCGCGTCGACATGACGTCCGCGAACCGCACCGGCCTCGCGGCGCTGAGGTTCCCGGCGTCCGAGCAGGCACGCGTCCTGGTCAAGGCAGGGGCGAGTCTCAACGGCAACAAGGCCGCGTCGCTGCGCACGGTCGGCGACCGTGAGGTCGTCGGATCGGCCACCACCGGTGACTTCTGCGGCAAGCAGCACAGCTACACGATCCACTTCGCGCTGACGTTCGACCGTCCGTTCACGACGGTCGGCAGCTGGGACGGCACGACCGTCACGCCGGGAACCTCGATCGACGTGTCCGGACCGCGGTCCGGCGGATACCTGACGTTCGACACGCGCGCCGACCAGACCGTGCGGGCGAAGGTCGCGATCTCGTACGTCGGCGTCGAGGGTGCCCAGCGCAACATGCGGACCGAGATCCCGGCCTGGGACCTCGCCCCGGTCAAGGCGGCCGCGCGCAAGCAGTGGCACGACAACCTGTCCCGCATCCAGATCGGCGGCGGCACGCCGGAGCAGGTGCGCACGTTCTACACCGCGCTCTACCACTCGCTGCTGTACCCGACGACGTTCAGCGACGTCGACGGCCGCTACATCGGGTTCGACCAGAAGATCTACTCGGTGAAGAGCGGCCAGCGCGCGCAGTACGCGAACTTCTCCCTGTGGGACACCTATCGCTGTCTCGCCGCGCTGCAAGCCCTGCTGCGGCCCGACATCGCGAGTGACCTGGCGCAGTCGCTGGTGAACGACGCCGAGCAGTTCGGCTGGCTGCCGAAGTGGCCGGTCATGAACTCCGAGTCCGGCGTGATGAGCGGCGACAACGCCGTGCCGTTCCTGGCTTCGCTGCACGCTTTCGGCGCGCGGAACTTCGACACCGCGACCGCCTTGCAGTACATGCTGAAGGGCGCCACGACGCCCGCACCACCCGGATTCCCCTACCAGCAACGGCAGGGCGTGGTCGACTACCAGAAGTACGGCTACGTGCCGAACGACCGGTCCGAGCAGGGGCACGTGCGGCTCGGCGGATCACAGACCCTCGAGTACGCGGTAGACGACTTCGCGATCTCCAAGTTCGCCGCGGCACTCGGCAAGCCCGACACGGCGCGCACCTACGCGGGTCGCGCGCAGAACTGGCAGAACGTCTTCGACGGCAGCACCGGGTACCTGCGTCCCAAGGACAGCACCGGAGCGTTCCCGGCCGGCCCCGGTTTCGTGCCGCCGCGGCCCGGTCAGTTCGGGCAGGACGGCTTCGACGAGGGCAACGCCGCGCAGTACAACTACTTCGTCCCGCAGAACATGGCCGGACTCATCAGCGCGATGGGCGGCCGCGACTCGGTCAACAACCGGGCCGACACGTTCTTCCAGCAGCTCAACGTCGGGCCGAACGCGCCCTACCAGTGGTCGGGCAACGAGGTCGACTTCGCGACGCCGTGGCTCTACGACTACACCGGCCAGCCCTGGAAGACCCAGGAGGTCGTGCGCCGCATCGAGAACCAGCTGTTCTCGGCGACCCCGAACGGCGAGCCCGGCAACGACGACCTGGGCGCGCAGTCGTCCTGGTACGTCTGGGCCGCGCTCGGCGCGTACCCGGTCACGCCGGGCACCACGGACCTGGCGCTGGCCAGCCCGTTGTTCCCGAAAGCCGTGATCCACCTGGCGAACGGCCGGTCGATCACGATCAACGCCCCGGCCGCCGCCACCGACCACCCCTACGTCCAGCGGCTCACGCTGAACGGCAGGACGTGGGACCGGACCTCGCTGCCGTCATCGGTGCTGCGGGACGGCGCGACGCTCAACTTCGACCTCTCCGCACAGCCGAACACCGCGTGGGGAACGACTTCCCCTCCACCGTCCTATTCGGAGGGTCAGGTCGGCGCCATCGGCTACACCAGCCCGACCGGCCAGGTGGTCGCGCGCCAGGGCACGTCGTTCCCCGCCACCGTCGGCGCGGTCGACGCCGACGGGCGGCCGGATGTCGTTCGCTGGACGGCCAAACCACCGGCCGGGATCACCGTGACACCGTCGTCCGGGGTGTTGCGCGGCCAGACTCAGGCGATCACGGTCGCGGTCGCGGCCGACACGCCCTCCGGCTATCACCCGGTGCCGGTGACCTTCACCGACGAGAGCGGGCGGGCGCTGCCTGGCGGCACGATCACCGTCACCGTGGCGGCCGCCGACGGCCAGGCGACCGTGTGCACCATCCTCGCTGCCACCGACACCGAGTGCGGGTTGCAGCGGCGGGACAACGACGACGGGCGCAGTGAACCGGTCGACGGCGGCCGCAAGACGTTGAACGGCTACCTGTACTTCGCCGTGACGGACGACCTCGTGCCGGCCGGTTCCGCGCACACCGCCACGATGACCGTCGACTACCTCGACCAGGGCACCGGCACGTGGAACGTGCAGTACGACTCCACCGGCGAGGCCTACAAGGGCAGCGCCTCGGTCACCAACACCGGTACCGGCACGTGGAAGACGGCGACGTTCACGCTCCCGGACGCCGGATTCGGCAACCGGCAGAACGCCGCCGCCGACTTCCGGCTCTCCACCGGTCCCGGGTTCGTGATCGCCAAGGTGCACGTGGCGGTGTCCGGCGGGACCGTCCTGCCGATCCACCTCTGCTGATGTAGTGGTGTGGCTCGGAAGGTTGCCGGGGAATTCGCGGTCAGACGGGTGCATCGCGGTGCCGCCCCACGGCCTCGTACTGGTTTGTACGGGGGCGTGGGAGCGGCGCGAGGCGCCCTGCTGAGCGTGAATCACCCGCCAACGGGCCGGGCCACACCACTAGCCCGGCACACCGCCGAGGAACAGCTCGCCGATCTCCTGGTTGGCCAGCAGTCCCTCGGCGGTGTCCGTGAGCAGCACCCGGCCGCTCTCCATGACCACGCCGTGGGTCGCCAGCCCGAGCCCGAACCGCACGTTCTGCTCCACCAGCAACACCGTCATCCCGGCCGACCGCATGGCCGCGACCGACTCGTTGACCAGCCCGAGCGACCGCGGATCCAGCCCGAGCGACGGTTCGTCGAGCAGCACCACCCACGGGTCGATCATCAACGCGCGGGCGAACTCCACCATGCGGCGCTGCCCGCCGGACAGGTTGCCGGCAGGATCGGAGGCCCGTTCGCCGACGATCGGGAACATCTCGGACAGCTCGTCATACCTGCGGCGCAACAACTCCTTGTCGCGCCGCCGCACGTACCCGCCGAGCAGGACGTTCTCCCGC
Organism: Lentzea sp. NPDC051213; assembly: GCF_044455585.1. Classification (NCBI taxonomy): domain Bacteria; kingdom Bacillati; phylum Actinomycetota; class Actinomycetes; order Pseudonocardiales; family Pseudonocardiaceae; genus Lentzea; species Lentzea sp. NPDC051213. The sequence goes on along the minus strand of NZ_JBITEX010000002.1, from coordinate 1,384,086 downwards.
ACGGTCATCGCCGGGAACAGCCCGTTCTGCTGCGGCACCTGCACCACGCCGGCGGTCAGCACGTCGGCCGGGTGGAGGCCGCTGATCACCTTCTCCCCCAGCCGGATCCGGCCGAGCCGCGGCTTCAGCAGCCCGCTGATCGTCCGCAGCACCGTCGACTTCCCGGCACCGTTGGGCCCGACGATGCACGTCACCGAGCCCTCTTCCACGGAGAGGTCCAGGCCCTGCAGCACGTCTCCCGAGCCGTAGCCGGCGAACACACCCTCGATGGTGATCATGAGTTCGTCCCGTGCAACTCGCGGAAGTCGGCACCCAGGTAGGCGTCCAGCACCAGCGGGTCCTGCTGGATCTGCTGCGGTGTGCCGGACGCGATCCGGTGGCCGCCCGCCAGCACGTGCACCTCGTCGCACAGGCTCAGCACCAGTGGCATGTTGTGCTCCACGATCAGGAAGGTGGTCCCGGACGAGTTGAGTTGCCTGATCAGGCCCGCCATCTGCTCGATCTGGGTCGGGTTGATGCCGCCGGCCGGTTCGTCGAGCAGCACGAGGTCCGGGTCGAGCATCAGCACCTGCGCGAGTTCGACGAGCTTCTGCTGGCCGTAGGAGAGGCTTCCGGCGAGTTTGTCGGCGTAGTCGGCGAGACCGATGAAGTCCAGCAGTTCCTCGGCTTTCTCCGGCCGGCGGGCGCCGGCGAGCAGGTTCTCCCGCACGGTCAGGCGCGGGAAGAGCCGGGTCAGCTGGTAGGTCCGCGCGAGCCTGGCACCCGGCAACGAGATCGTGCCGGAGTCGGCGCGCAGCGTGCCGTGGATCAGGTTGAACACCGTGGTCTTGCCGGAGCCGTTCGGGCCGATCAGACCGGTGATCGAGCCGCGCCTGACGTCGAACGAGCACCCGTCGAGCACCCGCAGTCCGCCGAAGCTCTTGTGCAGGTCGGTGACCTCCAGCAACGCCGGACCGATCGTCCGCGGACCGACGGGTTCGGCGACCGGCAGGTTCTCGAGGCGCTTGCCGACCGGCGCGGTCATGGGCGTCCGCTTCAGGCGTTTCTGGATCTCCGGCAGGATGCCGTGGGGCAGGAACAGCACGACGAGCAGCAGCACGCCACCGAACAGCACCAGCCGCCACGCACCCGCGTCGGGTCCGGTGAACTGCTGGTTGGTCCACTGGGAGAACGGCTCGACCAGCAGGGCTCCGAGCACCGGGCCCCACAGCGTGCCGGCACCGCCGAGCAGTGCCGCGAGGACCAGGGTGATGCTCGCGACGACGGTGAACATCGCCCGCGGGTCCAGGAACGACAGGTAGTAGCCGTAGATCCCGCCCGCGACGCCGATCGGCACGCTGCTGGCGACGAACGCGAGCAGCTTGTGGCGCGGGGTGTTGATGCCGAGTCCCGCGGCCTTCTCCTCGTCGTCGCGGATCGCCAGCAGGCCGATCCCGAACTTGCTCCGGCGGATCGCCCACGACATCAGGACGGTCAAGGCAAGCAGCCCGAGCAGCACGTAGTAGAACGGCCAGTTGGCGTAGGCGGCGTCCCACGTCGGGATCGCCAGCACCAGGCCGTGGCTGCCGTTGGTCAGCGAAGACCAGTTGACCGCAACGATTCCGAGCAGAGCCAGCAGTGCGAACGTCACGATGATGAACACCGTGCCCCTCGCCCGTGCGGTCAGCAGGCCGAGCAACGCCGCCAGCACACCCGCGGCGACCCCGCCGAGCGGCGCGGTGAGGAAGGGCGAGATCTCCCAGGCGTTGGCGAGAATGCCCGTGGTGTACGCACCGAGACCGAGGAAAGCGCTCTGCCCCAACGAGATGTACCCGGTGTAGCCGCCCATGATGTTCCACCCGCTGGCCATGATCGCCAGCAGGAACACCATGATCAGCATGTTCTGGTAGTAGCTGTCCACGAAGAACGGCGGCACGCACGCCACCACCAGTGCGGCCAGCGGAAGGAGCTTTTTCATACCGCCATCACGTCCCTTCGGACCGCACGGCCGAAGATCCCCTGTGGACGGACCAGCAGCACGACGATGATCACCACGAACGGCACGGCTGTGGCCCAGGCGGTGGAGAGGTAGGTCGTGGTCATGGTCTCCGCGATGCCGAAGAGCAACGCGCCGGCAAGTCCACCGGCGAGGCTGCCCATGCCGCCCAGCACGACGATCGCGAGGCCGATGCCGATCCACCGGTCACCCGAGTCCGGCGTGAACGGCGCCAGCACCGCCACGATCGACCCGGCCGCGCCGGTCAGCGCGACCCCGATCGCGTACGTCGCGACGTTGACCCGCTCGACGCGGATGCCGGTCAGGGTCGCCCCTGTCGGGTTCGCCGCCGCGGCGCGCACTCCCCTGCCGAGCCAGGTTCCGTTGAGCAGCAGGTACAACGCACCGAGCAGCACGCACGCGACGACAAATCCGATCGCCTGCACGGTCGGGAACACGATCGGCCCGACCCGGAACGCGGAGTTCACGTAGGACGGTGTCACGTTGTGCGGCTCGGCGCCCCACACCAGTGCGAGCACGCCCTCGATGATCATCGCCAGAGCCAGCGTGGCCAGGATGATCGACGCCTCACCGCCGCGCCAGGCGAACCGCATGACCCCTTGGTAGAGCACGCATCCGACGGCGAACAGGACCGTGCACACCAGCGGGATCGCCAGGAACGGATCCAGCCCGGTGGAGTCCCAGATGGTGTAGGTGAGGAACGCGGCGGCGACCATCAGGCCGCCGTGCGCGAGGTTCACGATCCGCATCACGCCGAAGATCAGCGAGAGGCCGGACGACGCCAGTGCGTACACACCGCCGACGAGCAGCCCGAACACGAGCGACTGCAGGAACGTGATCACGTCAGCCCGCCCATCCGGGCTTCGGGCGGACGACGTTCTGCGTTGTCGCCGCCTCGGCCGGCGCGACCACCTCGATCTGGCCCTTCTGCCACTGCACCAGCAACATCGACGCCTTCGGCACCCCGCGCTCGTCCCACGCCAGCGTCCCGGAGACCGTCGGCACGGAGTTGGCGTGCAGCCACTGCGCGATGGCGTCCTGGTCGATCTTCCCGACGGCCTTCACCCCGGCCTCCAGCACCTGGGTCGCCGTGTAGGACGAGGCCCCGTCCTCGGTCGGTTCCTCGTTGAACTGGGCCTTGTACGCCTCGACGAACTCGGCGTTGCCCGGCGTCTTGGCCTTCGGGTGCCAGGCGGCCGTGGTGAAGATGCCCTCGGTGTTGTTCTTGCCGATGCCGTCGGGGAACGTCAGCGGGTCGGACGGCGACTTGGTCTGGAACAGGAACTTCGGGCTGAACCCGACCTTCTGGAACGACCTGATCATGCCGACGCCGTCCGCGGCCACCGCGCCGTGCACCACGAGGTCCGGTGCGGCCTGCGCGATCGTCGAGGCCATCGCGTCGAAGTTCGCCGTGTCCGCCGGGTAGTTCGAGCTGTGGACCGTGCGGATCCCGAGCGCCTCGAACTTCTGCTGGAAGATCTGCACCACCACGTCCGCGCTCGGGTCGTTCTGCGTCGAGTACGCGGCGGTCTTCGGGCGCTCGTCGGCCGGGAGCTTCGTGAGGTAGTCCACGAACCGGTCCGGCACGTCCTTGGTCGTGCCCGGCTGGGCGAAGAAGAGCTTCTTGAGGCCTCGTTCGAAGATCTCCGCCGCGCCGCCGGACGGTTCGATGTAGAGCATGCCGTGCCGCTCGGCGATCGTGGACGCCGGCAGGTTGAGGAACGACGAGAACGTGCCGAGCAGCAGGTCCACCCGGTCCTGGCTGATCAGCCGGTTGTAGTTGGCCACCACGGTGTTCTGGTCGAAGCCGTCGTCGAGCACGACGAACTCGACCTGCCTGCCGAGCAGGCCGCCGGCCGCGTTGATCTTCTTCTGCCAGGCCTGGTAGCCCTGGTAGCCGGGTTTGGACACGTCCGCGACCGGTCCGGTCAGCGGCAGCGACGCGCCGATCCGGAGTGGGCCGGTGCTGCCTCCTGTGCCGGATGTTCCGGCGTTGCACGCGGTCAGGAGGACGGCACCGGAGCCGAGGAGGAAGGTGCGCCTGCTGAGTTCTGGGATGCGCCGTTGCATGAGGGGTTCTCCAGTCAGGGCTGTGCAGATCAGTTCTGGGCTGGGTAGTGCACGCCGGTGAGGCCCGGCACGATGACCTTCGCCGGGTCGTTGTCGTTGGCCACCAGCTGTTCCACGGCGAAGTCGGTGACTGCGGCGGACAACAGCTGGCGCGGGTCCTCGAGCACCAGGCGCAGCCTGCCGACGAGGGCCTCGAAGTCGTTCGCTGAGTGGATGACGGACGTGGTGTGGCCGTCGGGTTCGAAGCGGGGGTGACCCGGGAACATCGTGCCGCCGAGCTCGACGGTCGCCCTGATGCTGGACCAGAGCGTGCGCAGTCCGGTCTCCATCGCCGCCACGTGCGAGACGTCGCCGTTGACGGGAGTGTCGAACACGGGTGCGTGTGGTGCCATGTAAAGCCGTTCGAGCGGGAGCTTGCCGCGGGCGGCGCCGAGGATGAACGTGGCGACGCTGCTGGTGTTCCAGGTGACGCCCGCGGTCGGCCTGCCCTGCCTGCCCGCGATGAGCACCATCGCGTTCGGCCAGTCGAGGTCCCACTCGTCGAGCCACCGCAGCACCCGGTGCGCGGCGTCCATGCCGGCCAGGAAGAACGTCGCCACCATCATGTGGTTGATGGGGACGGGGGTGCCCTCGAGGTAGTCCCGGTGCAGCGTCTCCGCCGACAGGTAGTCCTCTTCGGACAGTGCACGCTTGAGATATCTCGTGGTGACCGCGCACGAGTAGTCGACCATGTCCGCGATCTGCTGCTCCATGCCGCGGAACGCGTCCACCGCCAGCACGTCCTGCCACAGACCGGCGCTGTTGGCCTCGCGGGCCTTCTGCACGTCGGCCAGCAGCTGCTCGCCGTCGCGCCGCCACGCGTCGTCACCGCGCATCTCGCGGATCATCACGAGCGAGCCGACCGCCGGTCCGAGGTGCGAGATCGCGGTCAGCTCCTTGAAGCCGCGGGCGCCGAGCCGGAAGCTCTCGACCTCCGGCGGCCACCCGGAGCCGGGGAACAGCGCGATGTCCCGCCCGGTCGCGACGATCAGCGGGTCGTCCTTGGCGAGGTCGCGGTGGGCCTGCGCCAGACGCACACCGATGGTGTCCGAACCGCCGGTGTAGGTCTCGAACAAGGCAACGAGCTCAGGGCTGGTCATGGCGTCCACCGGTAGATCACTGTGTCGGTGCGGAACCGGACGTCCTCGGTGAGGCTGTTGGAGATGGCGACCAGCGGTTCGACGCCGTACACGGACACGGCCGTGCCGCCCGAGGTCGGGAAAGTCTCGGCGACGGTCAGCTCCTCGCCGTTCCACTCGTAGATCTGCGAGGCGAGCCGCGTGACCGGGTTCTCGCGTGGACCGGTGATGAAGTTGACGCGGATCAGGTGACGCCCGAACACCGCCCACTCCCGGCCGCCGGGACCGTCGAGGACCTGGTGCAGCGTGAACACACCGTTGTCCCAGCGGTAGAGCAGCGAGTCGTTGTCGATCACCGCGACCGCGAGGTAGAGCCGGCCGTCCGCGTGGAAGGTCGCGAACGCCCGTCCGCCGGACCTCGCCAGGGTCTGGTGTTCCACGAACCGGTCGCCGTTCCAGCGGAACAACACCGAGCGCACGACGTGGTCCGCGTGCGCCAGGTAGTGCTCGTCGCCGGCCACGAAGTGGTGCCAGTTGTAGGACCACTGCGAGTCGATCACCTGGAACGGCACGAACTCGGTGCCGTTCCACTCGAAGATCACCGATGCCCGGTTCTCCTCCGGCCGCACGGCGACGCCCTGCGCTAGGGCGAGGAAGTCCCGGTCGCCGATCGCGAAGTGCTTCCACTGCTTGGCCGCGTATGTCGGGATCTCCTGGAAGGGCAGGAACTTCTCGCCGTCCCAGCGGTGGATCACCGAGTTGATCGCGTACTCGTACGGCCCGCATCCGGTCCTGATGCTCGCGGCGGCCAGGAAGACCTCGCCGCCGATGCTGAAGACCTCGGCGTCCTCCCCGCCCGGTGCGGGGATGCGCTGGTACTCGGTGTAGCCGTCCGCCTCGCGGAGGAGCACCAGGAGGTCCGTGACGCTGTCGCCGCCGTTCATGCCCGGCGGGGTGCCCTCGGCGTCCATCGCGAGCTGCGGGATCGCCAGGAACTCCTGGTCACCGATGGTGAACGGCGTGACGCCGCGGGCGCCCGACGTGGGTATCCGCCACAGCTCGGTCAGAAGAGACACGCGCCACCTCGTTCGACGTTGGGGACTGAGTGTTGAATCTGAATTCATTTTCACGGTAGCGTCGGCCACGGCTGTGACGCAAGCAACGATCGGGAGGCGACAGGTGAGCTCGTTCCTGCAGCGGCTGCACGAGGGCAGGCCGACGCTGATGCTGTCGATCCGCAGCGCCCGGACCCCGGACGTCGTGCGGATCGCCAGGGCGACCGGTCACCACGCGGTGATGATCGACCTGGAGCACTCCACGATGCCGCTGGACGTCGCCGCCCAGCTCGCCGCGACCGCCGCCGACCTGGGGCTGACACCGTTCGTGCGGGTCCAGGAGCGGGAGTACGGCGCGATCGGCCGGCTCCTCGACTGCGGGGCGCAGGGCATCGTGGCCCCCCGCGTCGACACGGCACTGGAAGCCCGGACCGTCGCCCGTGCCTGCCGGTTCCCGCCGCGCGGGCAGCGATCTCAGCTCTCGATGGTCCCCGCGCTGGACCTGCGCCCGACCCCCGCGACCGAGCTCAACCCGTGGCTCGACGACACGACGATCGTGCAGATCCTCGTCGAGACCCCGGACGGCATCGCCGGCTCGGACGAGATAGCCGCGATCGACGGCGTCGACATGCTCGGCATCGGCGCGAACGACCTCACCGCCGAGCTGGGCTTTCCCGGCGACTACCGGTACATCGCCGATCACGTCGCCACGGTGGCCGAGTCGTGCCGCGCGCACGGCAAGTTGCTACAGCTCGGCGGCGTCGGCGACCTCGAGCTGCTGAAGTCGCTGCTCCCCCTGGGCGTCTGCCCGCTGTTCATGACCGGCACCGACACCGATCTGCTGTATTCCGGCACGTCCGCGCGCGCCGGACTGATCCTGAAGGAGTTCGCGTGACGATCGCGCAGACCACGCCGATGCGACCGGCGGACAGCAACACCAAGCCCACGTTCGTCGTCCCGCCGGGCAGCTGCGACACGCACTTCCACGTGTTCGAGGCCGGTTACCCCCACGTCGACGACCCGCAGTACACGTTCCCGGACGCCACGCTCGAGCAGTACCTCGCCGTCACCCGGTTCCTGGGCATCGAGCGGATGGTCCTGGTCCAGCCGACCTTCTACGGCAACGACAACAGCCTCACCCTCGACGTGCTGGAGAAGCTGGGCGACCGGTGCCGCGCGGTCGTGCGCATCGAGGACGACATGACCGGCGCCGAACTGGACCGGTTCCACGAGCTGGGCGTGCGCGCCATCCGGCTCGACCTCTTCGCCCGCGCCGGCTGGCCGGTACCCGCGCTGATCGACTACATCGAGCAGATGGCGGCGCGTGCCCGCCCCCGAGGCTGGCACCTGCAGTTCTACACGCCGGGCGCGGTCCTCGAACGCCTGCTGAACTTCCTGCCGCGCCTGCACGTGCCGTACGTCGTCGACCACATGGGATACGGCCTCGACACGGTGGAGCTGCTGGCGCTGCTCGCCCAGGGCAACTGCTGGATCAAGCTGTCCGGCGCGTACCGGCTCGCCAAGAACCTGCCCCTGTCCACTGTGGAACCCCTGGCGCAGGCGCTGGCCGACGCACGGCCCGACCGGCTGCTGTGGGGTTCGGACTGGCCGCACCTGCCCAACGGCCAGCGCGACACCGGCGAACTGCTCAACCTGCTCCCCCGCTGGACGCCCGCCGACCTGCGGCGGATCCTCGTCGACTCCCCCGAGGAGCTGTTCTTCTCGTGACCAGGGCGGCGGAGGACTTCAAACAGGCCGCGCGCCGGGTGTTCGCGAGGCAGGGCTACACCCTCACGAAGATCACCGACATCACCGAGGAGGCGGGCAGGGCCGCCGGCGGGATCTACCGGTACTTCGAGTCCAAGTCGGCCCTGCTCAAGGCACTCGCCGACGACTTCCTCGCAGCACGGCGCTCGCACGTCGTGCACTCGTCCGGTGATCACCACACCATGACGACGGAGGAAGACGTCCGCAAGCACGTCCAGGCGTACTGCCAGACCTACCGCGACTACCTGCCGGAGATGGTCGCGATCTACGAGGCGGCCGCGTCCGACCCGCGGTTCGCCCTGGTCCGCGAGCAGATCAGGGACGCCGACCTGAAGATCTGGCGCGACCACGTCGCCGAGACGCGCGCCCGCTTCGGCAGGCCGGTCGCCGACGCGGCGGGAATCGCGTTGATGATCATCAGCCTGCTGGAGCTCTACTGCTACAACGCGCTGCACCTCGGCACGACCAAGGCCGACGAGGACGCGCTCGCGGCGTTCATCTACGGCGGCATGACCCACTAACTCCCGAGCAGCCTCGCCACGCCGTAGTCGAACCGGGCGTCGAAGGAGTCGTTCATCAGCGGCGAGCCGACCTTGGCCAGTGCCGGGTAGCCGCTGAAATCGGCGGTGATCGTGCCCGGACTCGTCTGCTCCTCCTGGGTGAGGCCGAGGCTGAAGTAGACGAGCGCCCAGCACAGCCGGGCGGCCTCCGGTTCCGCGTGCCCGGCCTCGAGCAGCGCACCGACGATCGCCTCCGCGACCCGGAAGGTGTTGCCGGTGCCGGTGAACGTGCCCGCGACCAGCCTGCCGCCGTCCCGGTGGGCGAGCATCGCCGCCCGGTACCGGCCGATCACCACCCGGACCCGGCCGACCGGATCTGCGGGCAGGTCGTCGACGCCGACCTCGCCGATGATCGCGTCCGCCATGGTCTCGATCAGGCTCTGCTTGGTCCTGACGTAGTGGCTGACCGAGTTGAGGTGCGACCCGAGCGTGCGTGCCACTCCCCGCAGCGACAACCCTTCGAGTCCCTCGCGTTCGAGGGTGGCGAAGGCGGCCGAGATGACGTCGTCCTGGGTCCAGCGCATGGCCGGAATCCTACGAAGTCAGACGCCGAACGCTGCCCTGGACACGTCGTCCCAGCGCCGCCACTCGTCCAGCCTGGCCTCGTACTCCTTCGTGATCACGGCCAGCGGCCCCTCACCGAAGAAGATCCGCAACGGCGGCTGCTCGGCGTCGACGACCTTCAGGATCGCCTCACGCGTGGCCCCGGGGTCGCCGCGCCTGCCCGACGGCCGGGCCATGGCCGCGCGGAAGTCGTCGTAGACCGGGGACCGCTCGGCCTGCACCGCGGACGGTCCGGCCCAGTCGGTGGCGTACCCGGCGGGCTCGACCAGCGTGACCTTGATGCCGAAGTCCTTCACCTCGGCGGCGAGGCTCGCGGTGAACCCCTCCAGGCCGAACTTCGACGCGTGGTAGATCCCCAGGCCCGGCAACGAGAAGACGCCCGCGATCGACGACACCTGGATGATGTGCCCTGATCCGCGCTCGCGCAGGTGCGGCAGCACGGCCTGAGTCACCCACAGCGGCCCGTAGAGGTTGACGTCGACCTGGTCGCGGGCCTGTTGCTCGGACACCTCCTCGACCATGCCGAACAGGCCGTAGCCGGCGTTGTTGACGACCACGTCGAGCGCGCCGAAGTGGTCGATCGCCTGCTGCACGGCCTTGAACACCGCGCCGCGGTCGGTGACGTCGAGCTGGATCGGCAGCAGGGCGTCGGGGTACTGGGCGACCAGGTCGTCGAAGGCGCCGGTGGATCGGCTGATCGCGGCGACCCGGTCACCGCGGTCGAGCGCGGCCTCCGTCCACTCGCGACCGAAGCCCTTCGAAGCGCCTGTGATGAACCACGTCTTGGACATGATGATCTTCCTCTCGTTCACGGAATGACGGCGAAGGCGTCGATCTCGATGAGCCACTCAGGCGCGCCGAGCGCCTCTACGCCGAGGAATGTGCTGGCAGTGCGCGGCCAGTCGGCGCCGAAGACCCGGCGGCCGGCCGCGAAGATCGGGCCGACCAGCTCTGGCCGGTGACCGACGACGTGCACGGTGTACTTGAGCAGGCCGGCGGGACCGCAGCCGGCGGCCTCCAGCGCGACTTTCAGGTTCTGGAACGCCTGCTCGGCCTGGGCGGCGTGGTCTCCCTCGCCGACGAGCTCGCCTTCGGCGTCGACGGCGATCTGGCCGGCAATCGCGACGACGGCGGAGCCGCGGCCGATGGCGATGTGGTGGTAGATGCCGAGCACCGGCGGTGCCAGCTCGGGCGGGTCGATGTGCTCCACGGTCATCGTCGTTGCCTCTCAAGGAGTTCGTAGTCGGGCAGTTCGAACCGGTTGGACAGCTGAACCTGGCCGCGCATCGCGAAGTCGGCGGCCGGCAGGAGTTCCAGGCCGCGCAGCACCGCCCGGCGGGCCAGAATCCCCAGCCACGTCCTGGGGGCCATGGCCGCGCCGTTGCCCTGGCCGAACCGCTGGACCTGCTCGATCCACGGCCGCAGCCGCGCTTCGTAAGCACGGAGCCCGGCCGCGTGATCGCCGTCGGCGCGGGCCAGCTCACCGGCGAGGACGTACGCGCCGACGAGCGCGATGGTCGTGCCGTGGCCGGACAACGGTGATGCGCTGTAGGCGGCGTCGCCGACCAGGCCGACGCGGCCGCGCGACCAGGCGGGCAGCAGCACCTGGCTGGCCGAGTCGAAGTAGAAGTCGGTCGCCTGGTCCAGCCCGGCGAGCATCCGCCCGGCCTCCCAGCCCATGCCGGCCTGCTTGCAGCGGACCACGGTCTTGAGCGCGTCGAGATCGCGGTAGTCGTAGGCGAACGCCTCCGAGGTGAAGGCCGTGAACGCCATCACCGCGTTGTTGTCGTGGATCGCCCGCATGCCGACCGTGCGGCCGGGTTCGGAGTAGACCTCGGTCCAGTTCCGCAGCCCGAGGTGGTTCTCGGCGGTCCAGAACGACAGGTACATGCCCAGGTGCCGCAACGCGACCGGCCCGAACAGCAGCCGCCGCACACCGGAGTGCAGGCCGTCCGCGCCGATCACGACGTCGAACGCCCGCTCCTGCGCCCGTTCGAACGCGACGTGCACGCCGTCCGGCTGTTCGTCCAGGGCGGTGATCCTGTCCCCGAACACGTACTCGACGTCGGCGCACGTCGCGTCGTAGAACACCCCGGACAGCGCGCCACGCAGGATCTCGATCTCCACGACCGCCCCGTTTCCGCCTTGGTCGCCCGCTCGCGTCGACGCCTGCCGGCGACCGTCCGCGCCCACCAGGGACAGGCCGTCCGCCGCCGTGGTCGCCGCCCGCACCGCTTCCCCGAGGCCGGACCTGGCCAGCACCTCGTGCGCGGCCCTGCCCCGGACGTCGACCAACTGCCCGCCGCTGCGCAGTTCCGGCGCCAGTTCGACGACCGTCACTTCGGCCCCGTAGCGCGCCAGCCAGAACGCGAGCGACGGCCCGGCGATGCTCGCTCCCGAGATCAGGACTCTTGTGCCCTGCACGTCGACCTCCCCAACCAGACTTGGTCACTGACCAACTCCAGTAAACTTGGTCAGTGACCAAGTGTCAACCGGACCGGGAGGCGCGGCGATGAATCCGAATTCATTTTCATGCGCTACGCTGGGTGGACCGGCCGTCACCGCAGCCTCTCCACCTGGAGATACCGTGTTCGAACCCCGATGTGCGAAGGTCACCGGGTGACCGCCGAGCGAGCTGCAGACCGGGTCGCCGAACGTCTGACGGCGCTCGACGAGTTGTTGCGCGAGCGCGACGGCCTCCTCACCGTCATGGACCGGGTGGTCGCCCTGCACGGCACGGCCAGGTTGATCAGGAACATGGTGGGTGCCGACTCCGGGTTCGTCGCCGACATGGAGACCCCGGACCGGGCCGTGGTCAGGTGGATGTCCGGCACCAGGACCGACCAGCTGCAGAACCTCGTCGTGCCGATCGGCCAGGGCATCGGCGGCCGCGTGCTCGCGACCGGCACGGCCCAGCGGGTCACCGACTACATCAGCTCGTCCTCGATCACCCACCACTTCGACGCCCAGGTGCGGCACGAAGGCATCGGCGGGATGCTCACGGTGCCGATCATCGACCGGGACGGCCGGACGCTGGCCATCGCCTACGCCGCCATGCGCAAGTCGGCCTCGTTCGGCGACTTCGCGGTCGACCGGATGCACGAGATCGCCGGGCAGGCCGCCACCGCGTTGCGCATCGCCGAGGCGACCGAGGCGCGCGAAACCGATGCGGTCGCGGCCGAACGGCAGCGCATGCAGAGCGCCCTGCACGACTCCGTCGGCGCGATGCTGTTCCTGATCGGCGTCCAGGTCCGCGATCTGCACCGGTCCATTGAGGACAATCCCGCGATGGCGGACAGGCTGCGGCGGCTCGAGTGCGACGTCTCCGCGGCGTCCAACGCCCTGCGCGAGTCGTTGCTCGTGATGGCCGACACGACGCCGGAACGGGCGCTACCGGTGGAGATCGCCGAGTACGTCCGGTCGTTCGAGGCGCGCTCCGGCGTGCCCGCGCGGTTCGTGCAGCTCGGCAACGTGGCGCCGCTCGACGCCGAACGCACGGCGTTGCTCGTGGCGGTGGTTCGCGAAGGCCTGCTGAACATCGAGAAACACGCCAATCCCCAGTCGGTGATCGTCAGTCTCGGCTCGTGCGAGGACGGTGGTGTGCACGTGGTCGTCGCCGACGACGGCACGGGAGACGCGGCCGGCACCCCCGGCAGCGGCCTGGGCATCAGGACGCTCGCCGAACGTGCGGTGCGGCTGGGCGGGCAGGTGAGTCTGGTGCGCGATGACGACGGAGGCTGCACACTGCGCGGGTGGCTGCCTCGATGACGGCGAGCGTGTTCGTGGTGGACGACCACCCGGTCGTGCGCGACGGCGTGACACTGCTCCTGCAGAGCGATCCGACCCTGCGGATCATCGGGTCCGCCGAGTCCGGCCGGGCCGCGATCGAGCGGATCACCCAGCTCAAGCCCGACCTCGTCCTGCTCGACCTGCGGCTGCCGGACATGCTGGCGCCCGAGGTGATAGCGGAGCTGCGCAAGGTCCACCCGCCCGGCAAGATCGTCGTGTTCACCGCGCACGCCGACCACCACGGCATCACGACGTCGCTGGAGGCGGGGGCGAACGGCGCTCTGGTCAAGGACGTCGCGGGCACCGACCTGATGGCGGCACTGCGGCAGGTGCTGCGCGGCGAACGCGTCATCGATCCGCGGATCGCGCCGCACCACGCCCAGCGCTCGGAAGCGTTGGCACGCAGCGGGTTGACCCGCCGCGAGTACGAGGTGCTCCGCCACGCCGCCCAGGGCCGCACGAACCCCGAGATCGCCGAGTCGACCGGCCTCACCCGCAACACCGTGAAGACCTACCTGCAGTCCGCTCTGCACAAGCTGGGCGCCCGCAACAGGGTCGAGGCGATCGGCAAGGCCAGCGAAGCCGGGTTGTTATAAGGAACGTCTCCACCTGGGGGTGTGAACGCACGCCAGGTTCTCCGCAGACTGTCGGCCGACAGGAGCGGAGGGATGTCGGTGCTGACAGTCCGGAATCTGCGGGTGCGCTACGGCCGTTCGGTGACGGCGCTGCACGGCGTGGATCTCGATGTTCCCGGTGACGGCGTGCTGGCGGTGCTCGGCACGAACGGCGCGGGAAAGTCCACTTTGCTCCGTTCGATCTCGGGAACGCTGCGGCTGCACCGTGGTTCGGTGATCGCCGGAACAGTCCACTATGGAGACACCAGGACCGACCGGCTCGACCCCGCCGAGATCGTGCGGCTCGGGGTCGTCGGAGTTCCTGAGGGACGCCAGATCTTCGGTCGGATGACCGTCGCCGAAAACCTCCGTGCAGGAGGGGTCGCTGCCCGGTCTGCGGCGGACCGGGCAGCGGCTGGGCGGCGGGTGCACGCGCTCTTCCCCGTGCTCGCCGACCGCGCCGCTCAGAAGGCCGGCCTGCTCTCCGGTGGTGAGCAGCAGATGCTCGCCATCGGCCGGGCGTTGATGTCGAGCCCGAAGCTGCTGCTGCTCGACGAACCGTCGCTGGGCCTCGCGCCCAAGATGGTCGAGCGGATCGGCGAGACCATCAGGGAGATCCACGCCCAGGGCACGGCCGTCGTGCTCGTCGAGCAGAACGCCACGATGGCACTCGAGGTCGCCGACCACGCGGTCGTGCTGAACGTGGGCAACGTCGCGGCGTCCGGGCCGTCGGCCGAGATCGCCGACCACGTGCACCACCACTACCTCGGTGTCCCCGCGCACGAGCGCCGTTCGCTGGCCAGGTGGTCGTGATGCTGCACGTCGAGAAAGTGACGCTGAGATTCGGCGGGTTGATCGCGCTCGACGAGGTCTCGTTCACCGTCTCCCCCGGCTCGCTGCACGCGTTGATCGGACCGAACGGCGCCGGGAAGTCCAGCTGCTTCAACGTGATCAGCGGTCTCTACCGGCCGACCTCCGGCACGGTCCGGCTCGGTGAGCAGGACCTGACCAAGGTCCGGCCGCACCGGCTCGCCCGCCTGGGGGTCGGGCGGGCCTTCCAGAACACCGCGCTCTCCGCGCACTCCACGGTGCTCGACAACGTGCTGCTCGGCCGGCACAGGCTGACCCGCGGCGGGTTCCTGGCGGGCGGGCTCGGCCTGACCCGCCGGGAGGAACGCCGCCACGCCGCGCGGGCCAGGGAGATCTGCGACTTCCTCGGCATCGGCGACACCGTCGACCAGCCCGTCGGCGCGCTGCCGTACGGGGTCGTGAAGAAGGTGGACATCGCCAGGGCTCTGGCCGTCGAGCCGTCGTTGCTGCTGCTCGACGAACCCGCGGCCGGGCTGAACACCGAGGAGACCGCCGAGCTCGCGGGCACGATCGGCCAGATCCGGGCCGACCTGGGCATCGCGGTGTTGCTGGTGGAGCACGACATGGACCTGGTGATGGGCATCGCCGACCGGGTCACGGTGCTCGACTTCGGCCGGGTCATCGCCGACGGCTCCCCTGCCGACGTGCAGACAGATCCCGGCGTGATCAAAGCCTATCTCGGGGTGACGACGTGACGACCTTCGTGCAGCTGCTCGTGAACGGACTCGGCAAGGGCGCGGTGTTCGCCCTGCTGGCGCTCGGGTTCGTGGTGATCTTCAAGGCGACCGAGGTGGTGAACTTCGCCCACGGCTCGCTCGTGCTCTTCGGCGGCTACCTCGTGCTGGTCACCAAGGACACGCTCGGCTGGGCCGGCGCCGCGGTCGTCGGGATCGCCAGCGCCGGTCTGCTGGCGCTCGCCGTGGAACGGTTGCTGCTGGCCCGATCGCGGCACGCCGACCCGTTCAGCCTCGCACTGCTGACCATCGGCATAGACGTGATCATCACCGAGGAGGTGGTCCGGCGCCTCGGCGTCTCGCTGCCGTTCATCGGCGACGCCTGGGACGCCCAGCCTCTCCAGATCGGCGGCATCACGCTCTTCCGCACGCACCTGGTGGCGTTGCTGGTGGCGGCGGTGCTGATCACCGGCTTCTTCCTGCTCCAGCGCTACTCGTCGTGGGGCATCGCCATGCGGGCGCAGTCGGAGAACCGGGAGGCCGCCGCGCTGGCCGGCATCCGCAGCGCACGGGTCACCGCCTCGGTCTGGCTGGTCGCCGGGCTGCTCGCCGGAATCGCGGTGCTGTTCATCGCCACCCAGGACTTCTCCGGCTCCGGCCTGTCCCGCGGCACGCACTCGATCGCACTGGCCGCGTTCCCGGCCGCGATCATCGGCGGCCTCGACTCGACGGCGGGCGCGATCGTCGGCGGGATCACCGTCGGTCTCGTGGACGCGTTGTCCACGCACTACATCTCGTTCGCCTTCGCCAAGAGCGCCATCTTCCTGGTGATGCTCGTGGTGCTGGTGGCACGGCCGGCCGGGTTGTTCGGCACGAGGGAGACAACCCGTGTCTAAGCGCATCGCCTGGCTCGCGGCCGTGATCGTGCTGCTCGCGTTGCCCCTCTACCTCGAAGCACAGTGGCTCAAGGCCGGTCAGTACATGATGATCGGCGCGGTCGGCGCGATCGGCCTGACGCTGCTCACCGGCCAGGCCGGCCAACTGTCGCTGGCACACGGGTTCTTCCTGCTGGTCGGCGCCACGTCGTACACCGTCCTTTCCGGACCGGGCGACAAGCTGGCCGGGCTGGGGCTGGATCCGCTGCTCGCGGTGATCGGCGCGGTCGTCATCACGGCGTTGACCGGGATGGCGTTCGCGCCGGTGGCCGGTCGGCTGCGCGGGATCTACCTGGGCGTCGCCTCGCTCGCGCTGGTGTTCCTCGGGCTGTTCCTGGGCCAGGAGTGGGAGACGCTGACCGGCGGCACCTCCACCGGGCGCTCCCCGGCGGCGTTCTCGCTCTTCGGGTTCTCGTTCTCCAACGAGGGTGAGCTCGTCATCGCGGGCGTGCCGATCCGCGGCGCCGAACGACTCTGGTACCTGTTCCTCGCGCTGCTCGCGATCGCGTACCTGCTGGCGCGCGGCGCGGTCCGCACGAGGGTCGGCCGGTCGTGGCGGGCGGTGCGGGACAACGAGGCCGCGGCCACCGCGATGGGTGTCGACGTCGCGCGCACCAAGGCGGCGGTGTTCGCCGTGTCGTCGGCGTACGCGGGCCTCGCCGGCGTGATGACGGTGCTGTGGTTCGACATCCTCAAACCCGATGAGAGCGAGTTCGGCACCTACGGCGTGAACACGTCGATCGCGTTCCTGGCCATGGTGATCATCGGCGGCCTCGGCTCCGTGACGGGCGCGGTGGTCGGCGCGCTCGTCGTCTTCGGCCTCCCCCAGGTGCTGACGCTCTACTCCACCGACCTCGGCTGGTTCACCGGTTCGATCACGCCGGTGCTGGTCAGTTCTTTCGTCTACGGCGCCGCCATCGTGCTCGTCGTGCTGTTCGAACCCGGCGGGCTCGCTGCCGTCGGCCGCAGACTCAAGGAGATCAGACGATGAAGAGATTGCTGGTGGCATCGCTGTTGCTGCTCACCGCGTGCAGCACGAAAGCGGGCAACACGACGGACACGAGCTCTGGCGACGTGAAGTCCGGTATCGGCGTGACCGACACCGAGATCACCCTCGGCGTCATGACCGACCAGACCGGGCCGTTCAAGAACATCTCGACCGCCATCACGCACGGCAACGAGCTGTGGGTGAAGGACTTCAACGCGGCGGGCGGGGTCTGCGGGCGGAAGGTGAAGCTGGAGGTCGTCGACCACGGCTACAAGGCCGACACCGCGAAGACCCTGTACCCGCAGCTGGAACCGAAGGTGCTCGGGATGGTGCAGCTGGTCGGTTCGCCGATCATGGCGGCGCTCGGCAAGAACATCGAGACCGACAAGCTGACCACCACCCCGGCCTCGTGGTCGTCCGAGCTGCTCAGCAACCCGTACGTGATGATCGTCGGCACCACCTACGACGTCGAGATGATCGACGGGCTGAGCTACCTCCAGAAGGAGGGCATGATCGCGGATGGTGACGCGATCGGGCACATCTACGTCGACGGCGAGTACGGCGCGAACGGTCTGCGCGGCTCGAAGTACTACGCCCAGCAGCACAACATGAAGCTCTCCGAGGTCAAGATCACTTCCACCGACACCGACCTCACCAACGTGGTCACCGGTCTCAAGGGCCAGGGCGTGAAGGCGATTCTGGTGACCACCACGCCGACCCAGACCGGATCGGTCGCCGCCGCGAACAAGGCGCTCGGGCTGAACATGCCGATCCTGGGCAACAACCCGAGCTTCGACCCGGTGCTGCACCAGAGTCCCGCCGCGAGCGCGTTGGACAAGATGTACATCGTCGCGAGCACCGTGCCGTTCTCCGCGGACATCCCGAAGGCGAAGGAGATCGCGGCGAAGTACACCGCGGCCGGGTTCAAGGAGCCGCCGCACGCCGGCGTTCCGTACGGGTACGCCGTCGCCGAGGTGTGGGGTGCGGTGCTGAAGGAAGCCTGTGGCATCAAGGATCTGACCCGCGACGGCATCCACTTCGCGATGCAGCGGACGACGTCCGCCGACACCGGCGACCTGGTCGCGAAGCTGGACTTCGGCAAAGCCGGCGCTCCCGCGACCCGTCAGGTCTACGTGGCCCAGCCGGACGCGTCCGCGCCGGGCGGCCAGAAGTACGTGCAGCAGCTCTTCGAGGCCGACCAGGCCAAGACCTACAAGGCACCCCACGAAAAATGATCCCAGATCTGAGCACAGACGCGCTCGCCGCACTCCAGCTCGACCGTCTTCAGTGGACACTCCGGCACGCGTACGCGAACGTGCCGCTCTACCAGGCCAAGTTCGACGCGGCCGGAGTGCATCCCGACGACTGCCGCAGCCTGGACGACCTGGCGAAGTTCCCGTTCACCACCAAGCAGGACCTGCGTGACGCCTACCCGTACGGCATGTTCGCCGTGCCGCACGAGGACGTCCGGCGCATCCACGCCTCCAGCGGCACGACGGGCCAGCCGACCATCGTCGGCTACACCGCGGCCGACATCGAGACGTGGTCGGAGGTGATGGCCCGGTCGTTGTGGGCCGCGGGTGGGCGTCCCGGCGACAAGGTGCACGTGGCCTACGGGTACGGGCTGTTCACCGGCGGTCTCGGCGCCCACTACGGCGCCGAACGGCTGGGCTGCACGGTGATCCCGGCCTCCGGCGGGATGACCGCCAGGCAGGTCCGGCTGATCACCGACCTGCGGCCGGACATCATCATGGTCACGCCGTCGTACATGCTGACGCTGCTCGACGAGTTCGAGCGCGCCGGCCTCGATCCGGCGGCCAGCTCGCTGCGGATCGGCGTGTTCGGTGCCGAGCCGTGGACCGAGCAGATGCGGGCCGAGATCGAGGGCCGGGTCGCGCTCGACGCCGTCGACATCTACGGCCTGTCCGAGGTGATCGGCCCCGGCGTGGCGCAGGAGAGCGCGGAGACCAAGGACGGCCTGCACATCTGGGAGGACCACTTCTACCCGGAGGTGCTCGACCCGGCGACCGGGCAACCGGTCGACGGTACCGGCGAGCTGGTGTTCACGTCACTCACCAAGCAGGCCATGCCGATCATCCGGTACCGCACGCGGGACCTGACGGAGTTGCTGCCGGGCACCGCTCATCCCCCGTTCCGCCGGATGGCCAAGGTCACCGGCCGCACCGACGACATGATCATCCTGCGCGGGGTGAACGTGTTCCCGACCCAGATCGAGGAGATCGTCCTCACGACTCCCGGTGCGGCACCCCACTTCCAGCTGGTTCTGTCCAAAATGGACAGGATGGACCACCTCACGGTCCGCGTCGAGGCGGACGGCGAGATCTCCTCCTCCGGCCTGATCACCAGGATCAAGGAGGACATCGGCGTCACCGTGGCGGTGGAGATCCTGCCGTCCGGAACGCTGGAGCGATCCACCGGAAAGCTCCAGCGGGTCGTGCGGCTATAGCAGCTTGTCCTGGGTGATCGGCAGGTCCCGGACGCGGCGGCCGGTGGCGTGGTAGATCGCGTTGCCGATCGCCGCCGGGACGCCGGTCATCGGGGTCTCGCCGAAGCCCCGTGCGCCCAGGGCCGTGCTCACCGGGTCCGGCTTGTCCACGAACAGGACCTGGAGGTTCGGCACGTCCGCGTTGACCGCGACGAGGTACGTCGACATGTTCGGGTTCGTGACCCTCGCGGTGCGGCCGTCGTACATCGTGTGCTCCATCAACGCGGTGCTGATCCCCCACGTCATGCCGCCGATCACCTGGCTGCGTGCGGTCCGGCGGTTGAGCACGCGGCCGCAGTCGTAGGCGCCGACCATCTTCGTCACCCGGACCCGGCCGTACCTGGCATCGACCCGGACCTCGCAGAACACCGCCCCGCAGCTGTTCCCGCCCACGTTGGAACTGGTGGCCGTGTTCTCGACGGGTGCGCCGTGCTTCGTCACCACGTCGCGGTAGCTGACGCGGCGGGACCGGTCGGCGGCCGCGAACAGATACCCGTGCTCGGCGACCACCTGTTCTGGTGTCAGGCCGTGCAGCGGTGATGTCTCATCGGTGATCGCGAGCTGGATCACCGCGCCGCGCACGGCTTGCGCCGCCTTGTCGACCGCTCCGGTCACGCTCGGGACCGTCGCCGAGGACGCGGAGGTGCCCGCAGCCGGGTAGTTCGAGTCGCCGAGCTGGAACGTGACCTGGGCCGTCGGAATGCCCAGGGCCTGAGCGGCGACCTGGGTCATGACCGTGTAGGTGCCGGTGCCGATGTCCTGGGTGCCGCACTGGGCGAGCGCGGTGCCGTCCGGGTTGACGCGGACCATCGCAGCAGCCTGCCCGCCTTCGTAGGCGTGCATCTCGGTGGCCATGCCCCAGCCGATGAAGTCGTTGCCGTCCCGGGTGACCCCCGGCCGGGGGTTGCGCCGGTGCCAGCCGAACTCGTTGCGGCCCAGCAGGTACGCCTCGCGCAGGAACTTGCTGCTGAAAGGTTGCCCGGTCGACGGGTTGGTGTCGGTGTAGTTGCGCAGGCGGAGTTCCACCGGGTCGAGTCCGAGCTCGTAGCTCAGTTCGTCCATCGTGGTCTCCAGCGCGAAGTGGCCGCAGACCTCCGGTGCGCGCATGAACTGGGCGGTCGGCAGGTCGAGCCGCACGCCTTGGGCGCGGGTGTGCATGTTGGGGGTCGCGTAGAGGCGCTGTACCGAACGGTTCGGGCTGTACAACGTCTCGCTGGCCCGCGAGAGCTGCTGGGTGCCGGTGTGGATCAACGCGGTGAGCGTGCCGTCCCGCTTCGCGCCGAGGGTGACCTCCGCTTCGTACTCCGCGCGCTGGCCGATCACGGAGTACGTCTGCGCGCGGGTCAGCACGAGCTTCAGCGGTCGGTTGAGCAGCCTGGCGATCGCCAGGGTGAACTGCGCGTACGGTCCGGCGGCGACGGACGTCTTGCCGCCGAACCCACCGCCGAGGTACTCGCAGACGACCCGGCCGTTGGCTTCGGGCACCGCGACCGCGCCGGCCAGGGTGCGCCGGGTGCCGCCGACGCCCTGGGTGGCGACGTGCGCGGTGAACCGGTCGCCCTCCCAGTGGGCGACGATCGCGTGCGGCTCGATCGCGTTGTGGTGGTGCGTCGGGGTCGTGAAGTGGCTGGTGACCTTGACGTCCGCCTGTGCCAGCCCGGCCTGGGGATCGCCCACGATCAGTTCCTGCTCGGGACGGAGGTAGATCTCGCCGCGAGCGTCGTCGATGAACGTCTTCGGTGCCTGCTGCTGGCCGTAGGTCACGGTCACCATCGCCGCGGCGTCCTGGGCCTGCTCCAGGGTCTCGGCCACCACGTAGCCGATGATCTGGCCGTTGGTGTTCACGGTCGCGTCCTGCATGGGCAGCGGGCTGCGGCCCGGGGTGAGCCGCGGCGCGTTCTCGTGGTTGTAGACCGCGACGACGCCGGGAGCGGTCGTCGGCAAGGTCATCGAGGTGATCACCCCGCGCGGGATGGTGCTCAGCACGAGTGCGCCGTGCAGCATGCCGGGGAGCGTACGGTCGGCGGCGTACCGGGCGGCGCCGGTGACCTTGGCGATGCCGTCGACCCGGTCGAGCGGACGGCCGACTGGCTGGCTCATCGCACGCCTCCGAGCTCACGCAGGTGCCCGGCCAGGGCCCGGTGCACGAGGTCCACCTTGAACGCGTTGCCCGGCCTGGTGATCGCACCCGTGGTGAGGGCTCGTCCGGCCGCTGCCAGCGTCTCGTCCGTGATGCGCTTGCCGCGCAGTTCGTTCTCCGCCTCCGGTGATCGCCACGGCTTGGTCGCGATGCCCCCGAACGTCAGCCTGATGTCGCGGACCACGCCGCCGCGCAGGTCGAGCGCCGCTGCGACGGCCACCACCGCGAACTCGAACGTGGCCCGGTCGCGGAGCTTCAGGTAGCCGGACTTCGCCGCCATCGCCGTCACGGGTACCTCCACACCGACGACCAGTTCCCCGTGGGCGAGCGCGGTTTCCCGCTGCGGGGTCGTGCCGGGGAGCACGTGGAAGTCGCTCATCGGGATCCGCCGCGCTCCGGCCGGGCCCTGGGTCAGCACGACCGCGTCCAGCGCCAGCAGGGCGACGGCGAAGTCGGACGGGTGCACGGCGATGCAGTGGTCGCTGCCGCCGAGGACGGCATGCCCGCGGTTCTGCCCCTCCAGCGCCGGGCAGCCGCTGCCCGGAATCCTCTTGTTGCAGGCGGATCCCGCGTCGCGGAAGTAACCGCAGCGCGTGCGCTGCAGGATGTTCCCGCCGATCGCGGCCATGTTGCGCACCTGCGGTGACGCCGACGCCAGCAACGCCTGGGACACCACGGGCAATGCCTTTCGCACCGCCGGGTGCGCGGCCACGTCCGCCATCCTGGCCAGCGCGCCGATCCGGATGACGTTGCCGGTCTGCACGACGTCGCCGAGCGGCAACGCGTTGATGTCCACGATGCGGTCGTGGGCCTGGGCGCCGTCCTTCATGAGGTTCAGCAGGTCGGTGCCGCCGGCGATGAACCCGGCACCCGGCCGTTCGCCGACCAGCTGGACAGCGTCGGCCACGGTGCGTGGGCCGGCGTACTCGAACGCCTTCATCGGCCGAGCTCCTTCGCGGCGTCCTGCACAGCGGTGACGATGTTGGCGTAGCAGGCGCAACGGCAGAGGTTCCCGCTCATCCACTCGCGGATCTCGTCCGCCGACTTCGTGTGGCCCTCCTCGATGCACGCGACACCGGACATGATCTGGCCGGGAGTGCAGCCGCCGCACTGGAAGGCGTCGCGGCGGATGAACGCGCTCTGCAACGGGTGCAGCTTTCCGCCCTCGGCGAGTCCCTCGATCGTGGTGATCTCCGCGTTCTGCCGCATCACGGCGAGGGTCAGGCAGGACTTGATCCGGCGTCCGTCCACGAGCACCGTGCACGCGCCGCACTCGCCCCGGTCACAGCCCTTCTTCGTGCCGGTGAGGTCGAGCCGCTCGCGCAACGCGTCCAGCAGGGTGACCCTCGGTTCGACGGACAGGTGGTGGCTCTGCCCGTTGACCTTCAGGGTGATGTCCACTGTGTCCGGTGTGTCTGCTGCGTCCACTGTGGATGGCTCGGCGGCGTGAACAGGTCTGGCAGGCAGTGTTGTCGTGAGGGCGGCAGCGCCGCCGGCCTTCAGCACAGTCCGCCGTTTCCACTCCGAATCAGCCACCATGACAACGCCTCCGTCAGCTGGGAACGCTGCCGACGTTACTCATGATCCGATTCCTCGCCAGGCGATTCGCCCGTTACGGGCCCTGCCTTCAGGGACCTGACAGGAACCTCGCAGAACTTGAATTCACATTCAGCACTGCTCCGTTCGGCCCAGCCGCCCGTCGTTCCGGTTGGTCAGTTTCTTGCATCTTTCTGCGAAGTTCTTGCACCCTGGTGTCGACCGTCGAACAAAGGAGTTCGAGATGCCCCTGTCCCGTCGAACACTCCTGAGCACAGCCGCGGCCCTCCCCGCCCTGCAGCTCCTGCCGTCCGAGGCCCACGCGGCCAGCCCGCCCGGCGACGTCGTAGGCAAGATCACCGTCGGCTACCAGGGCTGGTTCGCCTGCCGCGGTGACAACTCCCCCATCAACGGCTGGTGGCACTGGAACAACGACTGGAGCCAGCCGCCGGCCCCGCCCACCAGTTCGATCATCTCCTGGCCCGACGTGCGCGACTACGCCCGCACCTACCAGACCGCGTTCCCGAACCTCGGCGACGGCCGCCCGGCGACCCTGTTCTCCAACTACGACCGGCAGACCGTGGACGTCCACTTCGGCTGGATGCGCGACAACGGTTGCGACACAGCGGCTCTGCAGCGCTTCAACCCCACCGGCGGCGAAGGTCCCATCCGCGACGCGGTGACCGCGCACGTCCGTGCCGCCGCCGAGGCCACCGGCCGCAAGTTCTACATCATGTACGACGTCACGTGGTGGCTGAACATGCAGTCGGAGATCAAGACCGACTGGCAGAACAAGATGTCCGCGTACACCTCCTCCCCCGCCTACGCCCGGCAGAACGGCATGCCGGTCGTGTGCATCTGGGGCTTCGGCTTCAACGACCCCGGCCGCCCGTTCAGCCCGGAGGCCTGCCAGGACGTCGTGAACTGGTTCAAGGCGCAGGGCTGCTACGTGATCGGCGGCGTCCCCACGCACTGGCGCACCCTGGGCGAGGACTCGCGGCAGGGTTTCGCGAACGTGTACCGCTCGTTCCACATGATCTCGCCGTGGATGGTCGGCCGGATCACGACGATCGACGGCGTGGATCACTTCTACACCAACGTGAACTCGCCGGACCAGGCCGAGTGCAACGCCCGCGGCATCGACTACCAGCCCTGCGTCCTGCCAGGAGACCTGTCGCAACGGCATCGCGTGCACGGCGACTTCATGTGGCGGCAGTTCTACAACATGACCCGCCTCGGCGTGCAGGGCATCTACATCTCGATGTTCGACGAGTACAACGAGGGCAACCAGATCGCGAAGACCGCCGAGACGCAGGCCGACGTCCCGGCCGGCTCCGGCTACCTCGCCCTCGACGAGGACGGCACCCGTTGCTCGTCCGACTACTACCTCCGCCTCACCAACGACGGCGGCCGCATGCTCAAGGGCCTCATCCCCCTGACCGCCACGAGGCCCACGCCGACGATGATCGGTGGTCCGCCCGCGCCCGACGTCGATCTGGCTGCAGGCCGCCCGACGTCCCAGAGCTCGCAGACCCAGCACTACGGCAGCGGCTACGCCGTCGACAACGATCCACGTTCGTACTGGGAAAGCGCGAACAACGCGTTCCCGCAATGGATCCAGGTCGACCTCGGTACCGCCGCGGCCGTGCGCAGGGCCGTGCTGACGCTCCCGCCCGACCCGGCCTGGGGACGGCGGACCCAGACCATCACCGTTCAGGGCAGCACCAACGGCCAGACCTTCACCACGCTGAGCCCGTCGGCCGGGCTGGTCTTCGATCCGGCGACCGGTAACACGACCACGGTCACGTTGCCGGGCACCCAGGTCCGCTACGTCCGGCTCACCTTCACCGGCAACACGGGATGGCCGGCCGGCCAGCTGTCCGGCCTCCGCCTGTACGTCTGACGCCGGACGCCCGCCGGCTTCGGGCCCGTGCCCGGATCCGGCGGGTGGCGGCACGTGCGGCGTCCGTCCGACGGATCTTCGCCCAGCCTGGTTTGCGCCGGTGACGCCGGGGGCACAGGACCGCTCAGTGCACGAACACAAGTGCGGAGCGGTGAAGATGATGGTGTCGTACTGGGAGACCGCTCGGACCGGGTTCTTCGCGTTCGTGGGCATCGGCCTGCTCGCGCTCGTTCCCCTGGCGCTGCTGCACTACTTCCGCTTCGGACGCGTGGAGCCGCGCCGGGCGCTGGTGCTGTACGGGCTGCTGGCCTACGGGCTCGTCGCGCTGGCACTGATCTTCCTGCCGTTCCCGGCCGACCGGGCGCAGGTGTGCCAGGGCGACCAGATGCTGTCCACGGTCCCGCTCCAGTGGGTCACCGACATGCGCGCCAACATGGCGGCCAACGGGCGTTCCGGCATCGCGGCGATGGTGACCTCGCAGGCGTTCCTGCAGCAGATGTTCAACGTCGTGCTGTTCGTCCCCTTGGGAGTGGTGCTGCGCAAGGCTTACGGCAAGGGCCCGTTCGCCGTCCTCGCCATCGGCCTGGGGATCTCGCTGGCGGTGGAAGTGGTGCAGTACACCGGCAATCTCGGCTACTACGCGTGCCCGTACCGGATCGCCGACGTCGACGACCTGATGTCGAACACCTTCGGCGCCCTGCTGGGGTGGATGATCGCGCCCGCCGCACTCGTGGTGCCCAGGGTTCCCTCCTCCGGCGACTCGGCCGCCCATCCCGGCACCGTGACCGTGCCCCGCAAACTGCTCGGCCTGGCCGTCGACCTGATGCTGGTGCTCGTGATCGCGAAGCTGCTGCTGCCGCCGGATCCCCGCTGGGGCCTAGGCGTGCTCGTGGCGTTGCGCGTCGTGCTGCCGGCCGCGACGGGCGGGACGACGGTCGGCGGATGGCTGATGCGCTACCGGATCCGCGGCGTGGACGGCTCGCGCGCCAACCCGGCTCGGCTCGTGCTGCGTGAGCTGCTCGGCGTCACCGGTCTGGCGGTCTACGCGATCGTCGCGTCACCGTTGATCGGCATCGGCCTGCTGGACCTCGTGGCCGTGGGACTGATCGTCCTCGGCACGTTCGTCGTCCCGGTTTTCCGGCGCGACCAGCGCGGCTGGCACGAACACGTAGCGGGGACCCAAAACGTTCACACTCCGGTTTCGCCAAAGACGGTCTTGCATGCATAGATGAGTGATGTTTCCATCTCATATGGACATGGGGACCTTCACACCGATCGCGGCCTATCTCGCGTCGTGCCTGGGCTCTGCCCTGGGTCTCCTGTCCGCCGAGCGCGCCCGGAAAGCGACCGGTGCCTCGCGGAACTGGTGGCTGGCCGTGGCCGCGGTGTCGATCGGCGGGCTCGGCATCTGGGCCATGCACTTCACCGCGATGCTCGGCACGTGGATGGGCGCGAACGTCGCCTACGACGTCCCCCTCACGCTGCTGAGCATGGTCGTCGCCATCGTGGTCGTCGGCATCGGACTGTTCGTGGTCAGGCTCGGCAACAACGGGCAGGACGACGAGCCTCTCTGGCCGCTCGTGGCGGGCGGCCTGGTGACCGGGCTCGGCGTCGCCGCGATGCACTACACCGGCATGTCGGGGATCGTCATCGGCGCCCAGGTCACCTACGACCCCGCCAGGGTGGTGCTCTCGATCGCGATCGCCGTGGTCGCCGCGACCGCCGCGCTGTGGGCCACGACGAACGTCCGCGGCCCGCTCGCCGTCGCCGGCGCCTCGCTGGTGATGGGACTCGCCGTCACGGGCATGCACTACACCGGCATGCACGCCATGAACATCACGCTCGACCAGGGCGCCCCGGTCATCGTCAGCAACTCCCAGGAGCTGATCACGTCGTTGATCATCGGTGGCGCCGGGGTCAGCGTGATCATCGTCTTCCTGCTCGCCCTCACGTCCTCGGCCGACGAACGCCGCGAGGAGGCCGAGTTGCTCGAGCGCGTCGTGCAGCGGACCAAAGCACGGCGGCTCGGCACGTAGCGGGGCCTGTGTCGAAGTCCCGTTCGATGAGAGTCGCGCCTAGTGGCGTGGTCGCCGGGTGTTCGCGAGCACGAGCCGGATGTTCCGCCGCAACTGCCCGCCCAGATGCGCCCAGTCGACCATCTCGTTCAGCCTCGACCGCACCTCCGGGTAGCGCCACGGCTCCAGCTGCAGCACGACGTTCGCGGCGAAGTGCTCCTCCAGCCGCGGCAGCAGCCCGAGCAGGTCCAGCTGCTCCTGGAGGCCGGTCCCGGACAGGAGCCCGGTCATCGCGCTGCGCCAGCGGATCGCGGTGTTCCGGCGAGCCTGGTCGCTCACGCCCTTCAGGCCGGTGGCGAAGTCCGCCACGAACCGCACCGCGACGGGGAACGGAAGCGGTGGGCTCCCCCTCCGGTCTCTCCTGACGAAGTTCGACGCGGTGGCGAGCCTGGTGTGGTCGATCGGTTTGGTGAACGCCAGCCGCAACAGCTCCTCCGCGTCCTGTTCCCCTCCCCACACCGAGATCAGCTCGACGAGCTCGCGACGAGCGAACCTGTCGCTGCCGAGCAGGGCCGTCAGCACCGGCCGGGCCTCCTCGTGCGGGTAGCGGTGCTGCCTGAGCCCGTCTCCGATCAGGCCGACGAGGACGTTCCGCGCGTGCGGCATCACGGTTTCCTCGAGCCAGGCCTTCAGGTCCGTCCACTCGGGAAGGTCCACCGCGCCGCGCCGGAAGGCCGCGTCGAAGAGGACCACCGCCGCCTGTTGCTGCCGGGTGCTGCCCCTCTCCCGGTGCGCCGCGACGAGGTCCAGGATCGCCGGCGCCTTCGCCTTGATCAGCTCGGCCGGCACCTCCTGCCGGTCGACGAGCTCGGCGAGGTGGCCCAGCCGGCGCCACCGGAGCAGCAGGTCGAACAGCAGGTCCAGATCAGCGAGTGGCCCCACCGCGATCGGGACCGAACCCACCAGGTCGTCGCCCTCGTCCGCAGGGTCTTCGAGGGCGAGTTCCAGCACTCGCCGCGCCGAGGCAGATCCGCCCGCGAACGCGCGCATGACCAGCCGCCGCAACGAGTTCTCGTCGCGCCACGAGCCCGAGGTCAGCTGCGAGGCGGCGGCGTCCGTGATCGTCGCGACGGCGGTCAGCGGAACGGCCTGGAGTTCCAGCGTCCTGCGGATCGTGTTGGCCCACAGCTGGTTCGCCCCCGCCTCGGGATAGCGCGCCGCCGGAAGTCCTTCCACCAGCCAGGCGATCCAGTTCTGGGTCATGGCGTTCGGGCACCGGACGGCGAAACCCACCAGCCACCCCTGCCGGAGCTCGGCGTGCAGCGCCCGCGAATCGGCGGTCCGCAGCACGGCGGCGACAGCTTCCGCCGTGTCCAGCGGCGCGTCGTGACCGAAGGCGAGCAGCAACCCGGCAAGACGTGGGCGGTCGCGGGACACCAGGCGTTGCCGGCCGTTCAGCAGGCCCACCAAGGCCTTCAGCTCGTCGAGCTGCCCCGCCCAGTCGCCCTCGTCCCCGGCCGCCAGGCACACCTGGCGGCGGTGCAGTTCCGCGTGAGCGCGCATCCCGGCCGGCGACTTCCACGAGACATCGCCCGCGACCTCGTCGGCCCACGCGGCGAAGTCGATCTCTGACGACGTCTCCGCCTTCGCGGCGATCACCCGGAACACGTTCGTGGTCCACTCGGCCTCGGCGGGGTCACCGCACATGCGTCGGAGCAGCCCGAGCGCATCGGGCTCGTGGGCCGCTCGCACCAGCAGCTCGGCCAGCTCGGTGTGCAGGTTGAGCCCCCGGCCGGCGAGGCTCGTCACGCGCTCGACGAGATCGAGGCGCCGCACCGCCGGCACGGCCAGCCGGGGATCACGCTGGGCAAGCCTGCCCAGCACGCCCAGGACCGCGATCCACGCCTTGTCCTCCCGCCCGGCGCAGGGCACGAGCGTGGTGATGTCCGACTCGGTCCAATGCCGGGACGGCACGGGCATCAACCTCAGGCAGTCCCGCAGCAGCGGCAGTTCCACGTCCCGGAGAACGTCACCGAACTTCTTGTGGCACGAAGGCGAGAGCTTGGCCGCGAGCGCGAACACCGACAGGACGGAACGCCGCAGCGAGTACGGGAACTGCTCCCCCGTGGTCCACCCCAGCGGCCCCAGCCCGCGGCGGAACTCGTCCAGGAGGTTCTCCGCGACCTCCGAAACCCTGGCGAACGCGGTGTCGTCACGCCAGGCACACAGCCAGGTCTGCTCGTACACCGCCAGCAGGAAGTAGTCGTCAGGCGTGCTGCGCGCGCGGTCGCCGAGCTCCACGAGTGCCGCCGGGCCGCGTCGCCGCCACCACGCCTGTGCCGCCGCGAACTCGAAGAAGGTCTGGTGGAAGAACCGGAACACCCGCTCGCCCGCGACCGGCGTGACCTCACCGACCCCGCGCCGCACCAGCTCCGCCACGCCGTCCTCGACGGTGATCGAGCCGGCGTCGGCCGTCGTGCCGACCGCGCGCAACGGCGCCTCGGGAATGCCCGCGGCGAGCATGTGCTCGGCCAGGCGCAGCACCACCGGCGTCAGGTCGGCATCGGTGTCCGATGTGGAACGGCTCCCCCACGCACGCCGATCGCGCTCCACCCGATCGCGCCAGAACCGCTGGTAGAGCGCGGTCACGTCGACGTGGTCCGGCAGTGACGCCGGGGCGTAGAGCTCGAAGAGCATCCTCATCGTCAGCGGGCGGGAGCACAGGTGCGCCCCGGGACCTTCCCGCAGCACCAGGGACACGAGCTTCGCGGCCATCTCGTGCGCGCTGCGCGCCGTCGTGTTGTAGACCAGGCAGTGCGAGGCGACGGCACGTTCGAACTCACTGGCCTCGCCCGGTTCCGCCGTCATGCCGTAGTGGCCGAGCGTGATCACGTCCCACGCGGGGAGAAAGCGCGCTTCGGAGGGCCTCGTCGTCACGAGCACCGAGGCGCCCGCGGCCTCGGCGACGTCGACGACGCCGGCCAGTTCCAGCAGCGCGGGCAGGTCGTTCACCACCAGGTCCGCGGTGTCGACCAGCACCGTGCTCGCGCGGCCCTGCGCGGCCGCGGCCCGGATCGCCTGCGCCACGACGTCGCGCCGCACCATCGGCTGCCCGTCGAGGGCGAGCTCGCGCAACCACGGCGCCGCCAGCAGGAGGACCTCCCGGTCACCGTCCTGGAGCAACGCGGAGGCGACTCCCCAAAGCAGGCTCGACTTGCCCACCCCTGGCTCACCCACGACCAGCAGCGGCTGGGCGCCCGGCGTCCGCAGGTGCGCCAGCAGCCCCGATTCCACGTCGCGGCGCACGTAGAGCCCTGCTTCGAAGCTCACCCCGGCGACCTGCCCGATGTCGGTGCGCGCCTGATCGCTGAGGAAGCGCAACCTCGGCAACGGACCGTCCGAGACGTCGAGCCGCTGCCGCGTCACCGCCGCCGGCGGCGAGCTCAGCAGGGCCTCGATCCGCTGTGTCCGGCGGGCCGCTTCGCCCGCGTACCCCGGGAACGCCGGAGGTGCGGGCTCGGCCTGCCCCAGCCCCAGCGCGGTGAGCAGCGCGGCGGCGGCCTCCTCGCGGCCGAGGCCGTCCAGCCGCACCGGGCTCAACGCACCGAGCAGGGCGTCCGGCGTGCACGGCCCGACGAGCACGGGAATCAGCCGGCGAGCGCTGCCGGTGGAGTCGAGGTTCAGCACGGCCGCCCAGTGCCCGCGGCATCGGGGGTCCCGCAGGGCCTCTTCGGACACGACGGCGATCATGCGATCGCCGCGGGCCACCATCAGGTCCAGCTCGACGACCACGTTGCTGCCGGGCTCGTAGTCGACGTGCACCGCCACGCCCGCCTGTTCGAGCTGGAAGGCGATCCACTTGGCCCAGCGGCGGTCCACGTCGGTGTAGCTGACGATCAACCGGTCCGGCGGCACTCGGGTAGCTTAGCCAGGTGGACACGGCTCCTGACTTCTTCGTCAGCTTCACACGTGACGACATCGAGTGGGCGCGCTGGATCACCTGGGTGCTCGAGGAGGAGGGCTTCCAGGTCGTCTTCCAGGAACTGGACATGCGGCCAGGGCACAACATCGCCCGGCAGATGCAGACGGGCACGTCGGCGACCCGCACGATCGCCGTGCTCAGCCCCGCCTACACCGACCGCCCGTTCCCGCTGTCGGAGTGGGCCGCCGCCTTCGTCCAGGACCCCGACGGGCTCGCGCGCAAGCTGATCCCCGTCCGGGTCGAGGAGTGCTCACCACCGGGACTGCTCGCCCCCATCGTCTACATCGACCTGGTCGGCGTGGAGCGCGACGAGGCGCGGCAACGGCTGCTGAGCGGCATCCAGTCCGAACGGCCGCGCGTCGTGGCGGAGCCGCCGTTCCCCGGCGGACGCTGACACACCGTCCACACTGGACGGGGGTGCGGCAGGAGCCGCCCACCCCGGATCGGCATGATGAGCCGAGGCCCGCGACGTGGAGGTGCCGGTCATGACAGGGTTGGTCGAGCAGGAGTCGGCGAGGGCTGCCCGCATCCTGGCCGCCGCCCGCGAGCTGATCCTCAAGCGCGGGTTCAAGGCGGTCACCATCGCCGCGATCGCGGAGCGCGCCCACGTGGGCAAGGGCACCGTGTACCTGTACTGGCCGACGAAGGAGGACCTCGCGGTCGGCCTGTTCAGCCGCGACTTCCTCACCGCGATGGAGAAGTGGACCGAGCTGCTCGGTGCCGACCCGGCGGTCGCGCGGCCGGAGCGGATGATCTCGTTGCTCGTCGGCTCGATGAACGAGCACCCGTTCATGCAGGCCATCCAGACCGGTGACCAGGACCTGCTGGGCGTGCTGGCCCAGCATCCGCGCACCAGGGAACTGCTCGACATGGCCGGTCCCGGCGCGCTGGTGACCGTGGCGCTGCCGGTCTGGCGCAGGCACGGGCTGGCCCGCACGGACTGGACCCAGCAGGATCAGGAGTACGCGTTGCGCGCGCTGATCCTGGGGTTCTTCACCCTGGGCAACCGGCCGTCGGTGTTCGTGCCGGACCTGGCCATCGAGGACCCCGCGGCGGTGCTGGTGCGGGCGGTCACCACCCTGCTCGGCCCGTTCACCGCGACCGAGGCGGACGTCGACGCCACCGCCCGTGCCGCCTTGCAGCTCCTCGCGGACTACCGGCGGAGCATCCTCACCTCGCTCGCCCCGGCCAAGGACTGACACCCGCACGTCCTGCCCCGGCTGTGCCGCGCGTCACCAACTGACCAGATGACAGATCTGGTCAGTTGGTCGTACCGTTGGGGTCATGGGAAAACGAGCTTTGGTGGTCGGACTGGGCATCAGCGGCATGGCCACCGCGATCACACTGCACCGGCACGGCTGGCAGCCGGTCATCGTCGAGAAGGCTCCCGACCGCCGCAAGACCGGCTACTTCGTGCTGGTCTACGGCGCGGGCCGGGCGGCGGCGGGCCGGCTGGGCATCCTCGAGGACATGCCGAACCGCGCGGCCGAGCTGGCCGACGTCTTCAGCTACGACCGGCTCGGCAACCGGTCCAGGACCACGAGCTTCGACGACCTGCCGAACCCGCCCTACCGGATGCTGCGCACCGACGTCGAGGAGGCGGCCTTCGCGCACCTCCCCGCGGACGTCGAGATCCGCTACAGCACCTCACCGACCAGGATCGACCAGGACCCCGACGGGGTCGACGTCGAGTTCGACGACGGCTCCACCGAGCGCTTCGACCTGGTCGTGGGCGCCGACGGGCTGCGCTCCACCGTCCGCAGGCTGGCGTTCGGCCCGGACGAGGACTACCTGCACCCGATGAGCCACGTCATCGCGGCCTTCCAGCTCGAGGGACCGCTTCCCGGACTCGCCACCGAGGACATGGCGATGCTGCTCGAGCCCGCCAGGGCGTTGTGGGTCTTCGGGTTCGAAGGCCGCAAGCCGACGGTGATGCTCACCTACCGGACCGACGACGTCGACGCCGAGTTCGCCGAGCCACCGGTGACGAGGCTCCGCAAGGCCTTCGGCCCGGAGCCGACCGGAAAGATGCTCGGCGAGGTGCTCGACCAGGCCCAGCGGACGCCGAGCCTGCTGTTCGACCAGCCGGAACAGGTCAAGATGGACCGGTGGTCGTCCGGCCGCGTCGTGCTCGTCGGCGACTCGGCCTGGTGCGTGACCCTGTACGCGGGCATGGGCGTGTCCGCGGGGCTGACCGGTGGCGACCTGCTCGGGACGATGCTCTCGAAGCACCCCGGCGACATCCGGCGCGCCCTGACCGAGTGGGAGCACCAGTTGCGCCCGGCCATCGGCCACTACCAGCAGCGCGGTCACGCGATGCGGCTGTGGTTCAACCCCCACGACCGCCGCGAGATGTTGGTGCGCAAGCTGTTCGTCGATGGCGGGCGCCTCCCGGTGCTGGGCCCCGTGCTCAACCGTCAGCGGGCCAGGAACCTCGCCGAGTTCGACCGGGACGTGGCGGCGTGACCCACGATGACACCGCGTCGCGACTGGAACCGCTGTGCTGAAGGGGTGGACGACATGACGACTACCTCTCTCGTGTCTGTTCACAGTGGACCGTCGTGTTGCTGACGGCCGTTGAGGCTCGTTAGCGGGCAGCGAGAGTGAAGGCGAGCAACGCGGTCGAGGTGAAGTCGATCGCCACCTCGGCACTCGCCCACGCCCCGGCGTGATCGAGGAACCGCGCACCCTTCCCGTCGAACTCGCCGTACGGGTTCTTTCCGTCCGCCGGGCAGGCACGCAGCGTGGGGAACTCGTTGAGCTCCTCGAACTGCTTCGCCGCGTTGGGGCCGTTGACCACGGCCCCGACCGGGACCTCACCGGTCAGGTTCGCCACCTGGTGCGAGGCACAGCTCAGCGACGTCGTACCGGCGCCGATGACGAACGAGACGCCCCACGGGTTGGCGCCGAGCGCCCAGTTGCGTTGCCGCGTCAGGAAGTCGTCGAAGGTGGTGTCCCCGGTGAGCTTCTTGTTGAGCAGGCCGGTGATCATCAGGCCGAACGTGTGCGGCACCGCGTCCCAGTCCCAGTAGGCGACGCCGGAGGCGAACCGGTCCTGGCCGGCGAGCTTCACCGCGTCGCCCAGCGGCCTGCGGATGTCGTCGATCAGCTGCTGCCGCCGCGTGCCGCCGACCAGCCCCGCCAGATCGGCGTGCGCCATCGCGCTCACGTCCGCGAGACCGGCCGGGCCCCGGCTGTCGGACTGCACGTAGCGCGCCGCCCACTGCTCGGCCTCGCCGATCCAGCCCTGGGCCCGCGAATCGCCCAGCGCGCGGGCCGCGAGCGCGAGCTCCGTCGCACCGAACTCCATGTCGTCGAGCCACGAGTTCTCCGGGTAGTACTCCGGCGGGTACGCCCTGATGAGCTCGCCGGGATTGTGGTCGGCACGGCCGTAGATCGCCGCCGCGATCCGCAGGTGCTCGTTCGCCTTCGCGCGATCCGTCTTGGCGTTCAGCTGCGCGGACAGCGCGAACACGGCGGCCACGCGGCCGGCCAGGTTCGGGCTGATCGGCGCGCCGGGCTTGTTCGCGGGGAACACCGGCCGGTGCTTGATGTGGTGGTCGACGGAGCCGGGCGGCGCGTCCAGCTTGTCGTCGTCCTCCGGCAGCCGCCACACGTCGTGGTCCGTGCGGACGGTCTCGTTGCCGACGCCGATGCCGACCTGGGCGTACAGGACGTCGCCGGTCCACATCTTCTTCAGCCACTCGACGCCGTGCCGGGACTCGGCGGCCAGCTCCGCGCTGCTCGCGCTGTCCCGCTGCGCCAGCAGGAGCTGCGCGGTGGCGTAGGAGGTGGTGTGGGTGAACTTGAGGAAGTCACCCGCGTCGAACCAGCCGCCCTCGACGTCGACCGGCCCGCCGATGCGGGTGAGGGCCGGGTCGAGCAGCTTGTAGGCCTCCATGTCGATGCGAGGCGGGTTGTAGACGAGCGCCGACCGGTCGGCGAGGTGCGAGGGCTTGCGCCGCAACAGGCTTCCGTCGACGTTCGCGCCGTCGCGCTGGGAGCGGAAGAACCGCACGTTGCTGGCGGCGAGGCCGCCGAACAGGTCGCGCGCGGCGGCCACCCGGAACTCCGGGGACTTGCCGGTGACGGCACCGCTGACCTCGACCCGGTACCGGCCGGGCGTGGTTACCGCGGACAGGTCGAGGACGCTCACCGCGCGGTACTTACCGTTCCACGAGCCCGTGGGCCCACCGGCCGTGCCGCTGAGCACCGTCTTGCCCGACTCGTTGACCACGCGGAACCGCGCACCGGCCGAGGTCCGCTGCGACACGACGTAGGCGTGCTTCGTCTCGCTCGCCGTGTAGCCGGTCTGGTCGACCCGGATCACGGCAGCGCGCGGGTTGGGGCTCGCCGCGGCAGTGCACCCGCCCACACCGACGAGCACCACCATCGCGATCAATGGGATTCTCATGGCCAGAGGGTGGGGCCAGGCCTATGAGGAATTCATGAGGCCGCCACCCGGAGTTCGGCGCGCACGCCGCCACCGTCTCGATCGGTCAGCTGCACCGTGCCGCCGTGCAGCGCGGCCACCCAGCGCACGATCGCGAGCCCGATCCCGTGTCCCGTCCCGGACTTGGACCGGCCGAGGCCCGCTCCACCGTCCACGACGGACACCAGGCCCCCGGAAGGGGCTACGGACACCGCCACCTCCACGTCACCGCCTCCGTGGACCAGCGCGTTGTCGACGAGGTTGCGGACGGCTTGGGCGAGCAGCTCCGGATCACCTTGAACCACCACGGGTTCGGCCGTCACCGTGACCCGGCCGGACGGCAGCTCGTCCACGACCTGTTCCACCAGCTGGTCGAGCCGCAACGGGGTCCGCTCGATCTCCTGGGTCCCGCCCCTGACCCGTGCGCGGGTGAGCAGACCGGTGACGAGGTACCCCAGCCGGTCGACGAGCCGCCGCACCTCGGCGGGGTCGCGCGCGCCCGCGTCGGCCACCAGCCGCAGGGTCGCGAGCGGGGTGCGCAGCTCGTGCGCCGCCTCGGCCAGGAACTGCTCCTGTTCCGCGAGGGTGCGCACCGCGGGCCGCATGCTGAGCTTCGACAGCAGGTGCCCGGCCGCCGCCGCGACCACGACGAGAGCCAGGCAGCCGATCCACAACCACCTGACCAGCACCGAGTGTCCTTCGCCTGGCGGTCCCGCGCTGACCAGCACCACCGCGCCGATCTTGTTCTCGTCCCACACCGGTGCCGCCGCGAGCCGGTCATCGCGACCACCGGCCAGCACGACGTCCTCGGCGTCCAGCACCTTCTCGATCGTGGCGGGCTCGGCCACCAGCTTGCGGCCCCGCTCGTAGCGGACCTCCCAGCCGGTCCCGCCGCGCGCCACGACCAGGACGCCCTCGGCGTCGCGCGCCAGGTAGTCCTCCCCCAGCGGTTCGAGGTGCAGCGTGCCGTTCAGGTAGTAGACAGCCCTGGACAGGCCGGTGGCCTGCCGGTTGATGTCGGCGTCGGCCACGTCCTCGCGCGACCTCTGGTCGATCACGCCCGCCAGGATCGCGAGCACCGCGAGGCAGACGGCCGTAGTCAGCGTGAACAACGCGGTCAGCTGCCAGCGCAGGCGCCGCAGCCGGTTCACCCGGCAGACCCGACGATGAAACCGGCACCGCGCGCCGTGCTGATCAACGGCGGGTCGCCGAGCTTGCGGCGCAGCTGGGCCACCACGACGTCGACCACGTTGGACATCGGCTCGGCCATCTCGTCCCAGCAGTGCTCGATGAACTCCGACCGCGTCACGACGTGTCCCGCTCTGGTGAGCAGCAGTTCGAGCACGGCGAACTCCTTGCTGGTCAAGGACAGCAACACGCCGTCACGGCGCACGCGCCGCCGGGGCAGGTCCATCTCCACACCGAGCACCCGCAACACGGTCTCCCGCGGCGGTTCCGCCCGCCGGCACAGCGCGCCCACGCGCACCACCAGCTCGTCCATCGCGAAGGGTTTGCCGAGGTAGTCGTCGGCGCCGTCGGAGAACCCGGCGATCCGGTCCGGCAACGCGTCCAGCGCGGTCAGCACCAGCACCGGAATCCGCTCCTGCCGCGACCGCCACGCGCGCAGCAGGCCGAGCCCGTCACCGTCGGGCAGTCCCCGGTCCAGCACCACGCAGTCGTAGGCGTGCACCGACTGCTTGAGATCCGCCTCCGCCACGCTGGGCGCCCAGTCCACGGCGAACCCGGCCGCGCGCAGCCCGGCGACCACCGCCTTACCCAGCTCGTGGTCGTCCTCGACGAGCAGCACACGCACGAGGCGCGAGAGTACACATCAGCGCAAGGTCCCGCCGACCATGCTTAAGAGTACGAAAGGTCCATCCAAAGGATGATTTCCCCAGCTCACAACCGTCCTGAGTAGACCTACGGATGTCGGGCGCGCGTCCGGTCCCTGATGCTCGTCCCATGAACCTGACCAGGACCCCATCCGCCAAACTCACTCTTCGCGAACTGCTCGCCACCCTCGTACTGGCCGTCCTCTCGGCGTCGATCACGTGGTTGTTCCTCGGCACGCACGCGCCACCGACCGTCAACCCGGTGAACGGCGAGTGGACCGACGCCGCGGTACCGCTGATCACCGGCCTCACCCTCTCCATGATCGCCCTCGTCATCGCCGCGACGTTCTTCGCGCGCCCACTGCTGGTCACGCCCGCGTTCGCGCTCCCCTTCACCGCCGCCTTCGGGGTGGCCGGTTTCTACACGGAAACGGAAGACGCGAACCTGTTCCTCGTCAGCACGATCATGTGGCTGTTCGGGTCGCTGCTCATCGCCACCATCCTGTCCACCTTCACCGACGTGGCGCGCAAGCACTTCGCCGACCGCCGCCACTGACGAGTGGCCAGCCGGCGTTCCGACTATCGTGCCGCCGATCATGGCCGACCGGCTCGGCGTCGTGGCCGATCGGGCCACGCGGCCGGGCTGTCGGCGTTCCTAGTGTCGGCCTGGACCGAACCGACACACCGGGAGCAGGAACATGGACGCACCACCGGACCACACCGCCACGGCGGTCCCGTACCACCTGATCGGCCGGGACGCCCGGTACCGGTGGTGGCGGCCGCTGGTCGAGATGCTGCTCTTCGTGGCGCTGTTCGGGGCGTTCATGCTGGCCGGCGTACTGCTGTCCCTCGCACTGGCCGCGCTCTTCGGCATCGCCTACACGGACATGACGTTCGCCGATCCGGTGTTCGACCTCGCCATGAACTTCGGCATCGTGGCGGTGGCACTGCCCGCCGTGCTGCTGACCGTGCGCTGGGCAGGTGGCCGGCGGCCGGGCTCGGTGTCCAGTGTGGCCGGTGGGCTGCGGTGGGACCGGCTGCTCGACTGCTCGCGCTGGGCCCTCCTGGCCATCGGCGCGGTGCTGGCCGTCAGTCTGGTCCAGGACGGCTGGCAGGCCGCGAAGTGGCCCGGCTGGGGCCTGTGGGCGCAGTTCCTGGTGGTCGTCGTGCTGATCGTGCCGCTGCAGGCCGCGGCGGAGGAGTACGTGTGCCGGGGCTGGCTGTTCCAGGCGATCTCGTCGTGGACCCGCTCCCCGTGGCCAGCGGCGGTGCTCACCACCGCGCTGTTCGTCGGGCTGCACGAGTACACCGACCCGCTGGTGATCGCCGACCTCGTGGTGTTCTCGCTCGCGATGTGCTGGCTGACGGTCCGCACCGGCGGGATCGAGGCCGCGATCGCGCTCCACGTCGCGAACAACGCGGTGGGCCTGCTCGTGGTGACGACCCAGGGCGTCCCGGACCTCAGCCAGGGCGGGGACTACACCGCGGCGCAGGTCCTGCCCAGCATCGCGGCCACGCTGGCCTACACGTGGTGGGTCGATCGGCGGTCTCGGAGCGTTGAAACGTTCAATTCACGACAGGAAAGCGTCCTCAATTGACAAGATAAGACAAACATACCTGTAATTGAAACGTTTTATTGACAGTCGCGCAGGGCGCGCACGACCATCGAACTCCCTGCATCGGTTCCCCTGCCGAACCAGGCCATCCCTGGACACGTCGACCCGGCGCGTCCCCTGCATCAGGGAGGCACACATGAAGATCAAGCGCGCCATCGTGGCGGGACTCGTCGCCGGCACCGCACTGGTGGCACCGGTCGCCCAGGCGGCCCCGGTGACCGACACCGCCTGGTCCTATCTGGACCGCGGCACCGGCGAGATGGTGGTCACCGTGACCACATCCGCTGAGGCACAACGGGTTCGCGCCACCGGCGGCTCCGCCCGGATCGTCAAGCACAGCGGCGCGACCCTGCGTGCCGCGACCGACGAGCTGCGCCGCACGGCCACCATCCCCGGCACGTCCTGGTCGGTCGACCCGGTCACCAACCAGGTGCGCATCACGGCCGACAGCACCGTGAAGGGCGCCGAGCTCGATCGGCTTCGCACGGCCGTCTCCCGGCTAGGGGACAAGGCGCGCCTCGAGTCCGCACCCGGCGTCATGAAGCCGTTCATCGCCGGTGGTGACTCCATCCACAACGGGCCCTGGC
Source organism: Lentzea sp. NPDC051213 (assembly GCF_044455585.1). Classification (NCBI taxonomy): domain Bacteria; kingdom Bacillati; phylum Actinomycetota; class Actinomycetes; order Pseudonocardiales; family Pseudonocardiaceae; genus Lentzea; species Lentzea sp. NPDC051213. The sequence goes on along the minus strand of NZ_JBITEX010000002.1, from coordinate 1,344,537 downwards.
GCTGCTCACTCGGCTTCAACGTGGCGTCCGCGGACGGCACCGCGTACGCGCTGACCGCCGGCCACTGCACCAACATCGGCGTGGACTGGACCGGGACGAGCGGCCAGTTCCTCGGCTGGCGAGCCGGAACCTCGTTCCCCGGCAACGACTACGGCATCATCCGGTACGCCAACGGCTGGGACCGGCCCGGCGGCGTCTACATGTACAACGGCACCGTGCGCGACATCAACGGCGCGGCCGATCCCTACGTGGGCCAGGACGTGGAACGCAGCGGCAGCACGACCGGCAGGCACGGCGGTCGCGTCACCGGCCTGAACGTGACCGTGAACTACCAGGAGGGCTCCGTGTACGGCATGATCGCCACGACGGTCTGCGCCGAACCGGGCGACAGCGGTGGCGCGATGTTCGCGGGCAACACCGCACTGGGCCTCACCTCCGGCGGTAGCGGCAACTGCACGACCGGCGGCGAGACGTTCTTCCAGCCCGTCGTCGAGGCGATGCGCAACTACGGCGTCTGGGTCTACTAGCCGCCTGCTGGCTCTGGCGTCTGCAACTACCTGTACTTGCAGACGCCAAGCCACACTTCCCAGATTCCTGTCCGGTCGTCAACCCGCCGCACGGTTGACCGATGACAGATGACTGCAAGACCATGAGAGCGTTTCCACCGCAGGGAGCGTGGTCGACGTGCTCAACCTCGTGATGGCTGTTTCCCTCGTGCTGGCAGTGCTTCCCACCGCGCCGCCCAGCACCCCCGCGACGCCCGTCGCCGTGGCCGCAGTGGTGTGCGTGTTGTCCTGCGACACCGTCGACCCCTCGCGTGCCAGGCAGGAAACGTTCCCAGTGCCGGAGAAGCAGATCAACGGCAGACGGCTGGTGCTGCACGCGTCGGACCTCGACGGCATGGCGTGGGGCAGCATCGACGGCGGCGTCGCCGGGGACTCGGTGTGGCTCGACAGGTCCTGGGACGGTGGCGTGACCTGGGAAGGCCTGCTGGGCAGAGCGAGCATCCCCGGCACGTGGACGGGCACGAGAACGCTGATGTACAACGTGACCGATCCTGGCCACCACCGGCGCGGCCTCCTGCGCGCCTGCGGCGACGCCGCCGCCGTTGCCTGCACGGACTGGATCTACCCCGCGGTCTGCGACGTGACCTGCGACCGGACCGACGCGGGGCAGGCCAACGGCGACGCCCAGCCGGTGCCACCGACGATCTTGTACGGCCGGGTCATCCGGCTGCACACCGACCAGAACTCGATGGCGTGGGCGAGCATCGAATCGGGTGGCCGCGGCGACGAGGTCTGGCTGGACCGCTCGTGGGACGGCGGGGCCAGTTGGCCGGCCGGTTCGTCGCTCGGCCGGACCGCGGTGGCCGTCGGTGCGAGCACGGCGCGGACCACGATGTTCGCCACGCGGGATCCGCGCGGCCGCCACTACGGCGGGGCCGTGCGGGCCTGCGGCCGGGAAGCCGCCCATCAGGAAGGCAGCTGCACGGCGTGGGCGCGGCCCGCACCGACGCGAGCGCGCGCCGCCGCGGATGCATTGCTGTACTCCTACGACCCCTCCCCCGGCTGGTGGCCCAACAGCTGGTGGAACTCGGCGGCGACGCTCACCTCGGTGATCGACTCCGGTGTCCGCGAGTACGACTGGATCATCGCGCGCACGTTCGACGTGAACCGCGGCCGGTTCGCGGCGGGACAGCGCAGCACCGACCCGATCGACGGCGACTTCATCAGCCGGTCGATCGACGACAGCGCCTGGTGGGCCCTCGCCTGGGTGGCCGCCTACGACCGCACCGGCGACCAGCGCTACCTCGCCATGGCCTCCACCATCGCGGCGTACGTGCACCAGTTCTGGGATCCGGGCACGTGCGGCGGTGGCGTGTGGTGGGACCGGGAACGCACCTACAAGAACGCCGTCACCAGCGGGCTGTACCTGCGGCTGACCGCTTCGGTGCACCGGCGCACCCCTGGCGACTCGGTCTGGCTGCAGCGCGCCCGCACCGCCGCGAACTGGTACCTCGGCAGCGGACTGATCAACAGCGCGGGTCTGGTCAACGACGGATTGACCCGCGACTGCCGCAACAACGGCCAGATGGTCTGGAGTTACAACCAGGGGCTGGGCATCGGCGGTCTGGTCGAGGTGTGGCGGGCAACCGGCGACACCAGGTTCCTCGACGGCGCACGGCGTCTCGCCGACGCCGCGATCGCCAGTCCGCAGCTGACGCGCGGCGGGGTGCTCACCGAGTCCTGCGACATCGGCCAGAGCTCCTGTGATGACAACCAAAAGCAGTTCAAGGGCATCTTCATGCGGTACTTCGCCGACCTCACCAAGGCGACGAATTCCGCGGTGTACCAGCGGTACGCGCGTCAGCAGTCCGACTCGATCTGGGCCACCGACCGCGACGCGCTCAACCGGATCGGCCAGCGCTGGGCCGGCGGCACACCCAACCAGCAGGACTGGCGCACCCAGGCGAGCGGCCTGGGGGCGCTCATCGCCTGACCCGATCGACCGGCCGCCCACCCCTGCATCGGGAGGTCTCAATGTTGAGAGCTGCTGTGCTCACGTCCCTGCTGACGTCCACGCTCGTCGTGGCCGTGCCGTCGGAATCGGTGGCCGTCGCGCCACAGGTGGGTCAACCGACCGCGGATTGCGGCAACTACTGCGACAACCGCGATCCCGCGCTGCCACCCAGCGCGCGGCGCTCGCCTTACCGGCCGGACACCAGCGCACCGCCGCCGACCGGTGGCCCGCCGTCAACGGGAAACGCCGCGCCCTCCCCCACTGCCGTCATCTGCAACAGGTACTGCGACGCCCGCGATCCGGCCCTCGCACCGTCGAACAGGCTCGCGCAGACCGTGACCGTCGGCGGACGCCGGATCTCCCTGCACTTCAACGACACCGACGCGATGGGCTGGGCGGCGATCGCTGCTGCCGGGCAAGGCGACGAGGTGTGGCTGGACCGGTCCTTCGACGCCGGTGTCAGCTGGGGTTCCGGCTCCAGGCTCGGCAACACGGCGGTCCCGCCGGGCTTCGGCGACTGGCGCACGATGATGTTCAACGTGGACGACTGGGCCAATTTCGGCGTCGGCCTGCTGCGAGCCTGCGGACGACCGGCCGGGTCGACCGCGATCGCGTGCACCAGTTGGTATCGCACGACGTGGAACGCCGGTGAACGCCGGACAGCCGCCGCGACGGCGTTGATGGAGCGGTACAACCTCGGCAACGGCTTGTTCGACACGACCAGCTGGTGGAACTCGGCCAACGCGCTCACCGCGATCATCGACAACATCCGGGTGACCGGGATGCCCAGCTACCGCTACGTCATCGCCCGCACCTACGACCTCAACCTCCATGCGTGGCAGGGCAATTTCATCAACGACTACAACGACGACGTCGCCTGGTGGGGCCTCGCGTGGCTGGCCGCCTACGACCTGACCGGCGACAGCAGGTATCTCAACACCGCCAGGATCGGCGCGGACCACATCTTCCGGTACTGGGACTCGGTCTGCGGTGGCGGCATCTGGTGGAGTTCGAGCAGGACCTACAAGAACGCGATCGCCAACTCGCTGTACGTCCAGCTCAACGCCGCCCTGCACAACAGGATCCCCGGCGACGCCGTTTACCTGCAGCGCGCGAGGACCGGCTGGACGTGGTTCCTCAACAGCAAGATGATCAACAGCGCCAACCTGGTCAACGACGGCCTGACCTCCACCTGCGCCAACAACAACTTCACGCCGTGGAGCTACAACCAGGGCGTTCCGCTCGCCGCGCTCACGGAGCTCTACCGGGCCACCGGAGACGCGAGTCTGCTCGCCAGGGCACGCACCCTCGCCAACGCCTCGACCAGCAGCACCTTCCTCAACCCCGGCGGCATCCTGTTCGACGACGGCGGCGGCGGGGACGTCCCCTCCTTCAAGGGGATCTACGTCCGGGGCCTGGCCGCGCTCAACAGAGCACTGGCGGACCGCCCGTACACGAGCTACCTGCGCCGCCAGGCCGACACGGCCTACGCGCGCGATCGCTCCAGCGCCGACGCGTACGACCAGCCGTGGGCAGGCCCCTTCCAGCGCAGTGACGCCGCCAGGCAACACAGCGCCGTGGACCTGATGAACGCCGCCGGCTGATCTCCCGGGGTACCGCTTCAGAGTTTTCGCTCGTCTTCGAATTGAAACGTTACAACTCCTGATTGAAGGTAGTTGATGCGCACAGCAAGCTTGATGAGTGCTTTGCTGCTGGTGGGTCTCTCGACGACACCACTGCCCGTCGCGGCCCAGCCGGGCGCCCGCCCGCTGCCCGCCGCGCTCGCCGCGGTGGCCGCTCCACCCGGTGCCATCGAGGCGCTGAACCTCTCGCCGACATCCCGGACCGTGCGACCGACCGCCGTGCAGGGCACCTCGGGTTCGGTCGCCAACCCGCAGAACGTCCTGTCCGGGCAACCGACCCGGCTCTCCGGCACGAACTCGTCGATCACGCTGGACTTCGGCAAGGAGGTCGGCGGGATCGGCACGCTCTCGTTCGGCGCCACCAGCGGCGGCCAGCGGGTCGGGCTGGCGTTCACCGAGTCGTCACTCCACATCGGACGGTCCAGTGACGCCAGCAGCGGCGGCAACCCCGACGGCGCGATCTACGGAAATGCCCCGACGAACGGCACCTACGTGATGCCGGCGGCGAGACTGCGTGGCGGTTTCCGTTATATGACGGTGTTCCTGAACACTGGCGGCTGGGTCGATCTCACCGGCGTGTCGCTCAACTTCACCGCCGCACCGGGCAAGCCGAACCCCGCCGACTACGCGAACTACTTCTACTCCAGCGACAACCTGCTCAACCGGATCTGGTATGCCGGTGCGTACACGGTGCAGACCAACGTGATCGCGTCCAACCAGGGCCGGGCCTGGCCGCCACCTCCGTCCGAATGGGACAACAGCGCGACCGTCGGGGTGGGCAACTCCGTCCTCGTCGACGGCGCGAAACGGGACCGGACCGTCTGGCCGGGCGACCTCGGCATCGCGGTCCCGACCGCCTACGCGTCGATGAACGAGCTCGAAGCGACCCGCAACGCGCTGACCACCATGTACAACGTGCAGGCCGCGAACGGGGAGATCCCCTGGTCCGGCCCGCCGTTCAACCTCAAGGACTCCGACACCTACCACACGTGGACCCTGCACGGGACCTCGTTGTACTACAACTACTCCGCCGACCGGTCCTGGCTCGACTCGGTGTGGGCGCGCTACACGCGCGGGATGCAGTTCATCATCGCCAAGATCGGCGGTAGCAACCTGCTCAACGTGACCAAGACCCAGGACTGGGCGCGGGCCGGTCAGGGCGGGGAGAACATCCAGGCGAACGCGTTGCTCTACGCCGCACTGACCGGAGGCGTCACCCTCGCGAACGCCAAGGGGGACAGCGGGTTGGCGGCGACCTACGCGAACAGGGCCGCGGCGTTGAAGTCCGCGGTGAACTCCCGCCTCTGGGACGCGAACGCGGGCATGTACCGGGACAACCCGACGAGCAACCTCTATCCGCAGGACGGCAACGCGCTCGCGGTCTGGTACGGCCTGACCGACTCGGCGGCGAAGAACACCAGCATCACCCAGAAGCTCAGCACTCGGTGGAACGCCTTCGGCGCAACAACTCCCGAGTGGGGCGGCAACGTGCACCCGTTCACCGGCGGCATGGAGGTGCACGCGCCCTTCACCGCCAACAACGACTTCACCGCCCTCGCGCAGATCCGCCGGACCTGGGGTTACATGCTCGACAGCCCGATCGGCACGAAGAGCACGTTCTGGGAAGGCATCAACGCCGACGGCGGTCTGGCCTACGGCGGCTCGTTCATGAGCCTGGCCCACGGCTGGTCGAGCGGCCCGATCTCGGCACTGACGTTCCACGTGCTCGGCACCGCGCCGGAGCCCCAGGTGGGCCAGTACCGCTTCGTGCCGCACCCCGGCGACCTGACCAGTGCCGAAGGCCGCATCACGCTGCCACAGGGCCAGCTCAACGCCGCCTGGTCCCGCGACCCCGGTGCGGGCACCTACACCGCCCGGCTCACCAGCCCAGGCAACACGACGGGCCGCATCGGCGTGCCGAAACTCAACGGCGCCAACGTGTCCGTCTCGGTCAACGGGGCAGTCGTGTGGAGCAACAACACCTTCACGCCTCGGCCGGGCATCGGCGGAGCCGGTCAGGACAGCACCCACGTCTACCTCACCGGCGTGGCCCCGGGCACCTACGACGTGACGGCCACCGGGCTCGGCAACCCGACCGCTCCCCCGCTCCCCACCGCCGGCGGGCTCCCGGCCGGTTTCACCCACTGTGCCAGTGAAAGCGGCCAGTGCGTGTTCAGCGGCACCCGCAACGTCGCCTACGGCGCGGGCAGCCACACGTTCAAGACCGCGACCTCGTCGATCGCCTGCACGAACGAGGCGTTCGGTTCGGACCCGGCCGCGAACCTGCTCAAGTCCTGCTACGTCGCCCCGCTCGGCGGCCCGCCGGGATACACGGCCTGCGCGGGCGAGAACGGGACCTGTTCCATCAGCGGTTACGGCCGCAACGTCGCGTACGGCGCGAACGGTGCCTTCATCTACCGCGTGTTCAGCTCCAGCACGCCGTGCACCAACGCCGTGTTCGGCGATCCGGTCGGCGGTGTCGCGAAGTCCTGTTACGTCGCACCGGCCGGACCGCCTGCCGGAGGGTGGAGTCAGTGCGCGGGTGAAGGGGGCACCTGTCCGGCGGTGAGCGGTCAGCCGGTGGCTTTTGGGGCCTACGGCGCGTTCCGGTACGCCAACGCCACCGGAAACACCTCGTGTGCGAACGGCTCGTTCGGTGGCGATCCGATTCCTGGTGAGGCCAAGGCCTGCTACACGCGGAGTGGCAGTCCTCCCGGGTACTCCACGTCGTGTGCCGGTGAAGGGGCCACGTGTGGGTTCTCCGGGCAGCGCACGGTTGCTTTTGGTGCGCGTGGGGCGTTCGTCTATCGGACCTTCACGGGTGGAACGGCCTGCACGACCGGGGCTTTCGGCACGGATCCGTTGAACGGGGTTTCGAAGTCCTGCTATCTGACCCCGTAGTTTCGCTGGAACGAACGCCGCACCGCTGCTCGGCGGTGCGGCGTTCACTCAGGTGCTACTCGGCTGCGCGCCAGGCGAAGTAGCCGAGGCCGATGGCTCCGGCCGCCATCGGGATGCTGGTCAGCAGACCGGCCACCCCGCTGCCGGGGATGACGAAGGTCAGCACGACGGTCAGCGCGGTGATGGGCACCCACTTCGGCACGGCGTGCGAGCGGAACAGACCGACGCACTGCAGCACGGTGCCCAGCAGCACCAGTGCGGCGCCGGGAATCATCAGCGCGAAGAGGTGGCCGGTGTCGTTGTTGGCCGCCTGGACCACGGCCTCGCCGAACGCGCGGTCCACGCCGGGGTCGGTCGGGAAGTAGTAGGCTGCCGCCCAGCCCGCGACGCCCGTGGCCTGCAGTCCCCCGCCGATCCACATGAGCACGGCCCCGCAGGTCGCCCAGGTGCTGCCGCGGCGCCGGACGAGGAACATCGTCGCCAGCGCCTGCAGCGGAATGTTCAGGACCTGCATGGCCGCCAGCCCGGTCAGCAGCCCCCACCACAGGTCGCGACCGGCCACGATGTCGGCGTACGAGTAGGTCTCGCCGCCGCCGGCCGGTTCCGGCCAGTACAGCCCGCCGACGATCGCGGCGACGGACGTGACCCCCAGGACGGCCGCGAGGATGGCGACGCGTCCGCGCGTGGAGCTCGCGGCGGTGTCGTGCGCCGCGGTGATGTCGACGGACATGATCTCTGCCTTTCCGTGGGAATGTGGTTGCTCCAGACAACCGGTGGAAGGACCTGGGTCGCATCGGTGCGGGCGCGGAACCCGGTCTCAGTGCTGGCACGGAGGCCGGGTCGGCGCAGCGGCTCTACCCTGGGCCGATGAGGTGGCCGCGGTCGGTGGGACTGGGCCTGCTGGGCCTCGCCGTCGTGCTGGCGGCGGGCGGCGGCTGGCTCCTCGTCCGCATGCGGACGGGCGGCGACCTGGCTGGCGCGTTCACCGGCTTCGCGGCGCTCGGACTGGCCATGGCCGGCCTCGGCGTGGTGATCGCGTTCCGCGTCGGCGCCAACCCGGTCGGTGCCCTGCTGACCTGGACCGGCTCGATCGTGGTCTTCCTGGCCGCGCGTGACGTGTACTACCGGAGCTGGCTCGACGACCCCGCTTCGGTTCCGCTGGACTCCCGCGTGGTCGCGGTGTTCAACGAGAGCGGCTGGTGGCTGCTCGCCGCCGTCGCATTGCTGTTGCTGTACTTCCCGGACGGCACGCTGCCCGGCCGGCGGTGGTCGGTGCTGCCGCCCCTGATCGTCGCCCTCGCGCTGGCCCAGCAGGGCTTCGGGATGGTGCCGCGGGAGCCGTTCACGTCGCCGATGGAAGGGCTCGCGCACCCGTGGGGCCCACCGTCCGATGTGGCCTATGCACTCGGTTTCGCGGTGAACATCGGGCTGGTCGTGGCGTTCCTCGCGTCTGGTGTCTCGCTGGTTCTGAGGTTCCGCCGGTCCACCGGCGTCGTCCGGGCACAGCTGAAGTGGCTCGCGTTCGCGGGCCTGGCCGCCATGGCGTACCCGGTGGTGTGTCTCGCCGAGATCGTGGTCACCGGCCGAAGTGGCGTCGTAGCAACGGTTTTCGGCGTCGTGACGATCATCGCGCTGCTGTGCTCGGTGGGTGTCGCCATGCTGCGTCACGACCTCTACGACGTCGACCGCGTGCTGGCCGACGCCATCAGCTACACGATCGTGCTGCTGATCCTCGTCGGGGCGTACGCGGTGTCGGCCCTGGCCCTCGGTCTCGTGGTGGGCAAGGACTCCCCCGCCGCCGCGGCGGGTGCCACCGCGATCTGCGCCGTGCTGCTCGCGCCGGTGCGCAAGCGCCTGCAACGACTGGTGGACCGGCGGCTCTTCCCGCGAACGAAAGCGGCCCTGCAGGCTGTCGACGATCTGCAACAACGCGTGCACACACAGGCAGCCCAGCCGGAAGAGCTGGAGTCGGTGCTGCGCACGGCATTGAGGGATCCCGCGCTGCGGGTGGGCCTGCTGCTCCCCGGCTCGGCCGGGTTCGCCGACGCGCTTGGCGCACCGGTGGCCGACACCGGCCTCGTCCCGATCACCCTCGGAGGCACGCAGATCGGCGTGCTCGCCTCGGCCACCACCACTCCGGCCGTGCTCCGGGTCGTGGCGTCCGCCGCGGCCAGCCTCGTCGAGGTGGCCCGGCTGCGCGGTGAACTGGCCACCGCCCTGCGCGAGGTAGAGGCCAGCCGCGCCCGGCTGGTCCAGGCAGGCGACGCCGAGCGGCGCCGGCTCGAACGCGACCTTCACGACGGCGCCCAGCAGCGGCTGGTGTCGCTGGGCATGGCGATGCGGCTGGCCCAGCGGCAGCTGCCCACCGGAGCGGTGGACGTGCACGCCCTGCTCGACCAGGGCGTTGCCGAACTGGCGACCGCCATCGCCGAGCTCAGGCAGATAGCGCACGGCCTGCGCCCCACCAGCCTCGACGACGGACTGCACTCCGCCCTGGCCGCGCTGACGCACAAGCTGCCGGTACCGGTGGCGCTGGAGATCATGTCCGAACCGCTGGCCGACGACATCGCGATCACCGCCTACTTCGTCGCCGCCGAGGCGATCACCAACGCCGCCAAGCACGCGCACGCCAGCGCCATCACGGTCCGGGTCACGCAGCAGGCCGACGAGGTGAACGTCTTCGTGAAGGACGACGGCTGTGGCGGCGCCGATCCGCGCGCGGGCTCTGGTCTGGCCGGGTTGGCGGACCGCGTTGCGGCGTTGGGCGGCTCGTTGCGGCTGAGCAGCCTTCCGGGCGGCGGCACGACGATCCAGGCGGTGCTGCCATGCGCATCGTGATCGGGCTCGCGGGCCCGCTTTCCCACGCCGGGCCAGCCGATCGCGTCGCGGCGCCCGGTTGCGGCACGACGATCCAGGCGGTGCTGCCATGCGCATCGTGATCGGGCTCGCGGGCCCGCTTTCCCACGCCGGGCCAGCCGACCGCGTCGCGGCGCCCGGTTGCGGCACGACGATCCAGGCGGTGCTGCCATGCGCATCGTGATCGGCGAAGACTCCGCACTGTTCCGCGAAGGCCTGGCCAGCCTCCTTTCCCACGCCGGCCACGACATCGTGGGCCGTGCCGCCGACGCCGAAACCCTGGTGGCCGTCGTGGCGCAGGCCGAGCCCGACCTCGCGATCGTCGACGTCCGGATGCCTCCCGACCTCAGCGACGACGGCGCCCGCGCGGCCCGCCGGATCCGGTCCGCCCAGCCCGGGGTCGCGATCCTGCTGCTCTCCCAGCACATCGAGACGCGGCACTCCGTCGAGCTCGTCAGCCAGGGCGGGTTCGGCTACCTGCTCAAGGACCGCGTGCTCGACGTCGACGACTTCCTCGAGTCGATCACACGCGTCGCCGCAGGCGGGTCGGCCCTCGATCCCGAGGTGGTGGGCCGGCTTCTCGGCCGGCCCGCCACCGGGGCGCTCACCCCGCGCGAACGCGAGGTGCTCGGACTCATGGCCGAGGGCTGCACGAACGTCGGGATCGCGCGGAGGCTCTGGCTCACCGATCGCACCGTCGAGACCCACGTCGGCAACATCATGGCCAAGCTGGGTCTGGCCGCCAACGTCGAGGAGCACCGCCGGGTGCTGGCCGTGCTGACCTACCTCGCCGAGTACAGCTAGGGGTCAGCACGGCCGAACCCGGTCAGGGAGTCAGGTTGAGGCTCCACGTGTCGAGCGTCCCGACATCGGCCTGCGCGACATCCTGCACGCGCAGCTTCCACGTGCCGTTGGCGGTCTCGCTGGACACGTCGACGGTGTACGTGGTGTCGATGTTGTCGGTACTGCCACCGGTGCGGTTGTGCAGCGTGTACGCCGTGCCGTCCGGCGCGATCAGGGCAACCGTCAGGTCACCGATGTACGGATGCACGATCTTCACCGCCACCGCGGCACGGTTCGACGGCGCCGTGGGGCACCCGTTGATCACCACGTCGCTGTCGACCGCGGCACCGGCGTCCGGAATGGCGACGTCGTTCGGGTTCGTGCCGTTGCAGCTGCCGGTACCGCCGCCGGTGACGGTCAGCGTGTAGGTCGCGGTGTGCGTCACCGCGCCGGTCGCGGTGATCGTGACCGGGTAGGTGCCGTTGATGACCGACGCCGTGGTGCTGATCGTCAGCGTCGAGTTCGAGCCGGTGGTCACCGACGCGGGGTTGAACGAAGCCGTTGCGCCGGAAGGCAGACCCGACGCCGACAGCTGCACGGTCTGCGGCTGGCCGGTCACGGTCTGGGTCTGCACGGTGGTGTTCACCGACGAACCCGCCGCCACCGAACCGGACGCAGGCGACACGGCCACGGAGAAGTCAGCCGACGGCGTGCTCGTGACGGCCGACTTCCAGAGGGTGTAGGCGATACCGTCGACCGCGCGGTTGAGGTGCGTGTCGCTGATGTTGGCCGTGGTGTCGCAGGACTGGTGGTAGCACGGGTCGAAGGCGCCGCCCGACGTACCGCCCCACTTCGTCGCCTGAGCCGCGGTCTTCCTGGCGCTCGCACCCATGGCGTAGCCGGACGCCGGGATGCTCGCGTTGGTGAAGGACGCGTCGTCCGAACGGTTGCGGCCCTCGGTGTTCTCCTCCGGCTGCAGGCCAAGGGAATCCCAGTAGGCCTTCATGTGCGTCGACTGCGCGGCGGTGATGTTGTTGATGAAGTAGCCGCCGTTGACCGAGCCGATCATGTCGAAGTTGTGGTAGGTCTTGATCTTCGTGCGTTCAGCGGCCGGCAGCTGCGAGACGTAGAAGCGCGAGCCGTTGAGGCCCTGCTCCTCGTCGGTCCACCAGCCGAAGCGGACCTTGTTCAGCATCGTCGGGTTCGTCCTGGCGAGCACGAGCGCGGTCTCGAGCAACGCGCCCGAGCCGGAGCCGTTGTCGTTGATGCCGGGACCGGCGGACACACCGTCGAGGTGAGAACCGAACATGTAGACGTTGTTCGCGTTGCCGCCGGGCCATTCCGCGATCACGTTCGGGCCGGCGCCGCTGGTGCAGCCCGAGGTGCAGGGCTGCTCGGTCACGGTGAAGCCCGCCGCGGTGAGCTTGTCCTTCACGTAGGTCACCGACGCGCGGTACCCGGCCGTGGTGGAGCGGCGGTTGCCACCGTTCTGCGAGGCGATCGTCCCGAACGCGGCCAGGTGCTGCTTGACCGCCGCGATGTCGATGTCGGGGATCTGCACCCCGCCGCCGGTGGTGACGGTCAGCGTGTAGGTCGCGGTCTTGGCCGTGGCACCGGCCGCCCGCACGGTCACCGGGTAGGTGCCCGCGGCGACCGACGACGTCGTGCTGATCGTCAGCGTCGAGTTCGACCCGGTGGTCACCGAGGCGGGGTTGAACGACGCCGTCGCACCGGCGGGCAGGCCGCTGGCGGTCAGCTGCACGGTTTGCGCCTGGCCGCTCGTGGTCTGCGTCTGCACGGTCGTGGTCGCGGACGATCCCGCGGCCACCGAACCGGAGGTCGGCGACACGGCCACGGAGAAGTCGTTCGCCGGAGTTCCCGTGCCGAGGTTGAGCGACCAGGAGTCGATGCGGCCGACGTCGTTGGCCGCGTTGTCGTTGACCCGCAGCTTCCACGTGCCGTTCGAGGTCTCGCTCGAGAGGTTGACGGTGTAGGTCTGGTCGATGTTGTCGGCGGAGCCGCCGGTGTGGTTGTGCAGGGTGTAGGCCGAGCCGTCCGGCGCGATCAGGCTGACGGCGAGATCACCGATGTAGGTGTGGACGATCTTCACCGGCACCGTGCTGGTGGCGGACGGAGCCGAGGCGCACTCGGAGATGGTGATCGGTGATTCGACGGTGGTGTTGTCGCCGATCGCCACGTCGGTGTCACTGGTGCCGGAGCATCCCGCGGCAAGGTTCGCGGGAGGCTGGGACGCTGCGGCGGCAGGGACGACCATCGCCACCGCGACCAGGGTTGCCAGTGCAGCAGAGAGCAGGGGTCTTCTTCGCACCGTGGGGCTCCTTCGCAGGGATTGCAGGGTCTGGCCCCGGCACCCTGGGTGCTCCAGAACGCCGAGGCCGTCGCGGCGAACGTAACCCCGGCGCACGGGATCGACATCCAGTCGTTCGGATGGTTTGTCATCACGGTTGACCACGGCACACCACCGAGGTCGTGCCGACGCGGCGCGCTGCCCGGCCGGTCAACTGGGGCAGATTCACCGACCAGTAGGGCATAATGGGAATGTGCCACGCCCCAAGCATGTTCCCGCCGACGATCTGACATTGCCCGACGCGTTGGTGCCGGACCGCCCCAAAGGCGACCAGCTCAGGGAAATTCTGGAGTGCGTCGCCACCGACGCGGGGCCGGGCCGGTTGATTCCGTCGGAACGATTTCTCGCCGAGCACTATGCGATCTCCCGGGGCACGGTGCGGCTGGTGATCAACCGGCTGGTGGCCGACGGGCTGCTGTACCGCCAGCACGGCAACGCCACCTTCACCGCGGAACGTCCGCCCAGGCAGATCGACATGCTCACGTCGTTCACCGCGGACATCCGCGGCCGCGGCGCGGTGCCGGGGACGAAGGTGCTGCGGGCCCTGGTGGAATCCGCGGGCGCCAAGATCGCGGGCCGGTTGAACATTCCTCCGGGTGCGCCGGTTTTCCGGTTGGAACGGCTCCGTTTGGTCGATGACGAACCACTCGCGCTGGAACGCACGAACCTCTCGGTCGACCGTTTTCCGGGTCTCGACGAATTCGACTGGGCGGAGCAGTCACTGCACAAGACACTCGCCGAGCGCTTCGGCGTCGTGCCGGACTGGAATGACACCGCCATCGGCGCCGAATTGCCGAATCCGCACGACGCCGCGTTGCTGGAGATCGAGGCGACCCAGCCCTGCCTCGTGCTCAGCGGCACGTTGCACGCGGCGGACGGCCAGGTGATCGAGGCGGGGCGCTCGCTCTACCGCGCCGACCGCTACACCGTGTTCACCACCGCACGCCGGTCCCGGTGAGCGCGGAGCAACTCGACACAACGTTCCACCAGCACCTCCGCGGCTCCCTGTTCCACCAGCGCGATGTAGGACTCGTAGAGCCCGTCGCGGTAGGCGTCGCGGTCGGGCAGATAACCGAGGTAGCCGTCGGTGTAGCCGATCACCCTCGTGTGCGCGAACGGGCTGGCGTCCCTGATGCGCAGGCCGATCGACGCGAACAGCTCGAACGGGGTGTGCAGCCAGGCGACCTCGCCCAGCGACACCACGGTGATCGGCACCTCCGCCTCGCCGGGCAGGCCGGCGGCGGCCAGCGTCGTGAGCATCAGCGTGCCCTCGTACCGGGTGCGCGCGATGCGGACGGCGGGGTCGTTCTCCCCACGGGACAACAGCTTTCGCCACCCGCTCTCGGCGTCCTGGCGCAGCCGCCCGCACTCGGCGAGCGACGGCAGCGTGCGGTGAGGCAGTCGTAGCGCCGTCCGCGTCAACCGGACCGGACCCTCGACCGGCTGGCCGAACGGCAGCAGCCGGGTGATCGACTCGGCGAGCCTGCTGCCGAGCGCGGTCACCTCGGCGTGGCCGCGGCCGCGCCGGACGAACCGCGAGCTCGCGTCGCCCGCCGCGCCCTGCAGGAACGCGGACACCGGGGCGAGCGCGGCCAGCCCCCGGCGGGTGGCACCCGGCCAGTCCGCCGACCAGGCGAGGTTCTCGGCGCTGAGCACGGTCGGGTGGCTGGCGTAGTCGAAGAGCAACGCCGCTGCGGCACCATCCGGGTGGCGCAACGCCAGCACGCCCACCGATCCGTCGTGCGGGCCGTCGTGCCGGTGGCGGTTGGTGCCCACCGCCCCGGCCGCGCCGGCGTGCCACTGCGCGGTGACCGGTGTCCGTTGTGGACGGAGCTGCCGCGCGGCCGCCCTGATCTGCTCGGTCAGCCGCCGCACCAGCTCGGGTTCCCGCTCCGCGGGCAGCCCGGGGTGGATCGACCCGGTCCACCCGTCCGGTCCGGAGTGGGTGTGCGAGGCGCACACCAGCACTCGCTCGGCGGGCACACCCGTCTCCTCGGCCACCCCGGCGACCAGCGCGCGGGTGAGCGGGACGTCGGTGGCCAGCGCGTCGAGCGTCACCCAGAGCACGCCGGGATCGTCCTCTGTGGACAACCAGACCAGCGTGGCCTCCAGGTCGTCGTGCACGCCCGTGGCGACGCCCTGCCTCGCGAGGTAGCCGCCCATGGGGTGGCCGGGCTCCGGTGTGATCACCGTGCGCCCGGCCGCGAGCAGCAGCGTCATCGGGTCAGCACCGGTTCGGTCAGCACGCCGTCGCGCCCGGCCGACTGCGCGAGTCCGGCGAGCTCGTCCAGGTCTCCCCCGCGCACCAGGACCTCCAGCAGCATCGGCAGGTTCAGGCCGGTCACGATCCTGATCCCGCCCCGGCGCGCCGCGAGCAGCTTCGCCGCGTTGGCGGGCGTGCCTCCTGGCAGATCGGCCAGCACGAGCACACCGGCCCCGGTGCCGGACACAGGACCGGCCAGGTCAGCGAGACGTTCGCGGTAGGACTCCGGGCTCTCGGCGGGACCGAGTTCGCAGACGGCGAGCCGGGGCTGCGGTCCGAGTACGAGTTCGGCCGCGTCGGCGATGCCCGACGGCAGCGCGCCGTGCCCGGCCAGCAGGACGGGGATCGTCATCGGAGCTTCCTAACTCTTGGGTTCGGCGGGCACGAACCAGCCGAGCCAGCCCAGCACCACACCCACCACCACAACGATGCCGATGACCAGCACCGGTTTCAACTTCGCCTTGGCCAGCAGCAGGTACACCGCGGCGGTGACGAGCACCGGGAACAGGTGGGGCAACAGGTCGTCGAGCCGCGCCTGGATCGGCACGGTCTGCGTGACCTGCTGGTCGTCGACGGTCGTGGTCTGCCGGTACGTCAGCGTCGTGACGACCTTGACGATCGACGGGATGAACCCGCCGAGCACGACGAAGCCGAGCACGGTCGCGCCCTGCGAGAGGGGCTCCAGCGCACCGGTGGCGAGGCGACCGGCCAGCCGTTTGCCCTCGCGGTAGGCGAAGCGGAACTGCCAGCGGCGCACCAGCGCGTACGGCACCAGCACCATGAGAATGGTGAACGCGGGCCCGAGCCAGTTGCCCTGCAGGGCGAGCGACGCGCCCACGGTGAAGATGATGCTGTTGTAGATCGCGAAAACGAGGGTGTCGCCGATACCGGCCAGCGGTCCCATCAACGCGACCTTGGTGCCCTCGGCGGATTCGGGCGACCGCGCCTCCTCCAGCGCGATGGTCGAACCGAGGATCAACGGCCCGCCGACCAGCACCGAGGTGTTGAAGAACTGCATGTGCCGCTGCAGACCCTGCACGTAGTCCTGCTTCTCGGGGTACAGCCGGCGCAGCACCGGTTCCATGGCGTACGCGAAACCGAGGCCCTGCATCCGCTCGTAGTTCCACGACACCTGGCTGGACCAGAAGTACCGGCGGTACGACCTCTTGAGGTCCTGGTCCGTCAGCCTTCTGTCCACATCGGATTCTTCGCCGTCGGCCGGTTCCGCGGGCGCAGGAGCGATCCGCTCGGTGCGGTTGACGACCAGGAAGGCGATCGCGACGCCCAGCAACGCGATGCCCAGCACCGGCACGTCCATGTACGCGAACGCGACGAAGCCGATGAGCAACAGGTACCAGTACTTCGACAGCTGCATCATGGACAGCAGCAACGCGAAGCCCACCGCGGGCAGCAGCGAGCCGGCGAGCGTCATGCCCTTCACGAACCCGGCGGGAATCTCCCTGGTGAGCGTCTCCACGACGCCACTGGACGCCGTGAGAGCCGCGAGGAACGTGGGAATCGCCCGGACCCCGCACCACGGCACGAGACCGAGCCAATGCGTTCTGGCCAGACCACGTGCGTCGCCGGTGGCGGCGTAGTGGTCGGCGCGGTGCACCATGCCCGTCGTGATCATCTTGCCGACCGGGTCCAAAGTGGACAACAGGATCGCGGCGGGCAGTGCCACCGCGATACCGACCGCCACCTGGGCACTGAGCGGTCCGGCCGCGCTCCCCGCGAGCGCGGTGCCGACGATCGCCCCGGTCTGGTAGTCCGGAATCGTCGCGCCGCCGTACTGGTAGACCCCCAGAGCTGCCAGTTCGAGCGTCGCGCCGATCGCCATGCCGAGCAACGGGTCACCGGTGATGAGACCGGCCACCGAACCCGCCACCAGAGGACGCCCCGCGAACAGCAGGAACGGCCCCAGCACGTCGTAGGTGCAGATGGCGGCCCACAACGTCAAAGCCACTGCGACGATCATCCGCGCTACAGCCCTTTCCGGTCGAGCAGCGCGGTGAAGTCCGCCGGCTTGTCACGCGGCATCAGCTGCGCGACAACGGGAACTCCGGCCGCGGCGAGCCTTCGATAGCCCGCCGCGTCCTCGACGGTCACCGCGATCGACCTGGTGACCATCGTGTAGTTCGTGCCTGGGCGGGGTGCGACGTTCCCGACGTTCACCACCCCTGGCCGCACCCCGCCCTCGACAAGACGGAACGCGTCGTCCGGGTCTTTCGCGATGACCATCACGTCATCGCCCCAGTCACGCGTTACCGCCTCGGCGACGGTGAGCACCTCGGTCGGCAGCCCCCTCGCTGCCTGCGGCAGCAGCATTCGCTGCAGCTCGTCGCCGGCCACGCCGTCGTTGCAGACGACCAGCCGGTGCACGCCAAGACTTCCGGTCCACGCGACCGTCACCTGTCCGTGGATAAGCCGGTTGTCGACGCGCAGGTGCACACCCGTCATGTGCCACTTCCCCCCTGCCAACCCCCCGGTCAACCAACGGGGCTAATACTGGTGCAAACCAGTATTTCTTGTCAACGGGTGGAGAGGAATCCGATTAGCGGCAGATGCAACCGCGGGGCAGTGCGGACACCGCGGTCGCGTTGCAGTACCGCACACCGAGCGGGTCGTGCTCGTCGCGCGGGTGGGGGCAGACGTCGCAGGAACCGGTGGTGTCGGGGGTGTCGGCGAGGTCTGCGGTCAGCGACTCAGACGTGGACATGCGGATACTCCGATGAACGATGCTGGAAAGACAGGATGCGGGGGTTCTGGATGACGCCGGCGCGGATCTCGATGGCGCGCCGGATGATCTCGCTGGCGTCCCAGGCGCCGGTGAGAACCGAGCGCAGGTGCGGGAGCAGCGCTTCGCTGATCTCCCAGGTCGCCGAGTTCCAGAGGTACGACGGACTGTGGTCCACCCCGTAGTAGCGGACGTGATCGCCCACCTCGAAGGACGGCTCGGCGAACGAGGTGGGACGGGCCCAGGTGAAGCCCATTCCCCGGTCGCAGGAGACGTCGATGATGAGCGTGCCAGGAGGCAGCGTCGCCAGGTCGTCCTCGATGAGGAACGTCAGCGGCTTGTCGGAGTCCTGCAGCACGCAGTTGACGATGATGTCGTGCTCCGCGAGGAATCCGGCCAGCGGGACGCGCCCGTCGTCGGTCAACGCGTGGCTGCGCCGCGGATCGGCGTCGTCGTGGTCGAAGTGGACCATCTGCGCGGAGTGGATCGGCGAGCCGACCGCCGTGATCCCGCGGTTGGTGAGGATGTTGACCTCGTGCACCCCGTGCGCTTTCAGCGCCGTCACGGCTCCACGCGCGGTGGCACCGAAGCCGATCACGGCGGCACTCAGCCTCCGGCCGTAGTCACCGGTCGAGCCGACGAGTTGCAGGGCGTGCAGGACCGAGCAGTAGCCGGCGAGCTCGTTGTTCTTGTGGAAGACGTGCAAGCCGAACGAGCCGTCGGTGGTCCAGTGGTTCATCGCCTCGAAAGCGATGAGGGTCAGCCGTCGTTCGATGGCCAGCTGGGTGAGCTTCGCGTCCTGCACGCAGTGCGGCCAGCCCCACAGCACCTGGCCCTCTCGCAGTTCCGCGACATCTTCCGGGAGGGGTTTGGGCAGCAGGATGACGTCGCACTCCGCGATGAGCTCTTCGCGTGTGCGCAGCCCCGCGACCGACGTCGCGAGGTGCTCGTCGGAGATGCCGAAGCGTTCGCCGTAGCCGCGTTCGAGGAAGATGCGGCCGCGCAGATCCGCGTCGATCCGGTCCAGGTGCAGCGGGTGGATCGGCAGGCGGAGCTCGTTCTCCTTGCGCGACTGGGCGATGACTCCGAGGCTGAGGTGACCGCCGGGTATCAGCGGGTCCGCCTGACCGGCGGAACGAGCGCGGGCACGGCGATCGCCGGGTCGGTCGACAACGGCCGCCAGCTCCCGGCGAAGTGCCCGTCGGACAACGACTTCGATTTCCGCGACAACCTCTGACCGGGTTCCAGGGTCACAAGTGCGGTGGTGCAGAGCAGATCCGAGATCATCTCGGCGCTCCCGCCTCCAGCCGAGACCGGCCGGGCTTCGTGATGCGCCCAAGGCGGCACCAGCTTGACCGCTGTTGCACGACATGCCCTCGGTAGGTCGATTCTACTCGCCTCTGGACCGATCCACCGCAGCGGCCTGCTGGCGGCGACGCTGCCGCCCTGGTCACAGGCCCATCAGCCACGCCACCTGAGCAGTTCCAGGGCGGCCGCCACCCCCGCCACGTTCTCCGCGAGCGGCCGCGGCAAGAGCTCGTCCGCCCGTGCCAGCCGCCTGATGACCGTGTTCCGGTGCGTGTAAAGCCGTTCGGCCGTGCGAGAGGTGTTGAACTGCTCGGCGACGTAGGTGTGCACGGTGTCGAGCATGTCCGGATCGGCGGAGCGCAGGTCGCCGAGCGTGTCCGCCACGAACTCGTCGGCCTGGGCCGGGTCCGCGCTGAGCAGGACGACGAGGTGCACGTCCTGGTAGCGCGCGATCTGACGTGGTGAGGTCAGGCGGGTCAGCATGCGCTGGGTCGCCACCGCGTCGAGATGGCTGCGGCGGAACCCGGCCAGGTCCCGGCCGGCGCGGCCCACCGCCACCCGCACGCCGGGGTGCGCGTGCAGCGCGGCCTCCAGCTGGTGCGGCACGTCGGCCACCGGCAGCCACACCCACAACGCCGACGCACCTGGGATGACCGTCAGGCCGCGGGTGGCGCCGCTGACCTTCGTGAGCGTCTCGGCGACGCCTTGCAGCGCGGCACCGGCGGTGGACCAGATGATCGCGGCGGTGTGGGGGCCGGTGAGCCCGTAGCCCAGTTGTTCCTCGGCATGGCGGCGGTTGATCGGGGCGCCTTCGAGCAGCAGTGCCACCACGGCCCGGCGTTCGGCGTGACTGCCCTGGGTGAGCTCCTGGCGTTCGGCCTCGATGCGGGCGGTCAGGCCGGCGATCGTGTCGTCCAGGAACGTCGAGATCGACAGCGACGAGAAGTCGAGCAGCTCGCGCAGCTCCGCCTGGTCGGAGGTCAGCTCGAAGCAGATCTCCATCCACCGCCGCCACGCCGCGGCCTGGCCGGTGCGGTAGGAGTCGAGGACGCGTTCGTCGAGGCCGCGGCGGGCGAGGTCGCGGGCGATCTCCAGGGTGTGCGGGCCGACGTTCGCCGCCACCCGGTGACCGGGGTCCTGCACGTTCGCCGCCGCCCAGTGGATCAGGTTCGACACGGTGTTTCGCCGCAACGCCGCCGACAGCACGGGATCCTCGGCCAGCACCCGCATCCGGTCGCCGACGAACACCGCCGCGTGCAGCTCGTCGAGCCACTCCGGCCGCGGGTTCAGCGCGATCTCCGCACCCTGGCGGAGCAGCTCGCGCACCGACGGCGAGGGAAGCGGCCACATGGTGAACATTCTGCACCACAAACTGGCACCGAACGTGGCAGATTGTGCCTTTGTGGAACGCGCCGGACTCGGCAATGTGGACGTAGCCAACCGAGGGAGCAGCCATGACCGCCGAGCACCTCGACGTCCTGATCGTCGGAGCGGGCATCTCCGGGGTCGGGGCAGCCCGCTACCTGCGCGCCCGGCACCCGGCGAAGTCGTTCGCGATCCTCGAGGCGCGCGGTGCGACGGGCGGTACCTGGGACCTCTTCCGCTACCCCGGCATCCGGTCGGACTCGGACCTGCACACCTTCGGCTACGAGTTCAAGCCGTGGCGGGAGAAGGAGTCCATCGCGAGCGCCGATCGGATCCTCGCCTACCTGCGCGGCACCGTCACCGAGAACGAGCTCGAACCGCACATCCGGTTCCACCACCACGTCCTGAGCGCCGACTGGTCGTCGCGTGACGGGCGCTGGCAGGTCGAGGTGCGGCGGGGCGACACCGCCGAGACGGTCACGATCACGGCGAACTGGATCTTCTGCGCCGCCGGCTACTACCGCTACGACGAGGGCTACACCCCGCACTTCGAGGGACGCGACCGGTTCGCCGGCGAGATCGTGCACCCGCAGCACTGGCCGGAGGACTTCGACACCACCGGCAAGCGCGTGGTCGTGATCGGCAGCGGCGCCACCGCGGTGACGCTGATACCCGCGCTGGCGCAGTCGGCCGCGCACGTCACGATGCTCCAGCGGACCCCGTCCTACGTGCTGCCGCTGCCCAGCAAGGACGGCCTGGCGAACCTGCTCAAGCGACTCCTGCCGGAAGACCGCGCGTACGCGTTGACGCGACGCAAGAACATCGCGCAGCAACGGCTGATCTGGCGGTTCTGCCGCCGCTTCCCGCAGGCCGCGCGCAGGCTGATCCGCTGGACGAACCGGAAGGCCCTCCCGGAGGGCTTCCCGGTGGACGAGCACTTCAACCCGCCCTACGACCCGTGGGACCAGCGCATGTGCATCGTCCCGGACGGTGACCTGTTCAAGTCCATCCGGGCGGGCAAGGCGTCCGTGGTCACCTCACCGGTCACGAGGTTCACCCCCGCCGGCGTCGAAACGGCGTCCGGCGAGGTGATCGAGGCCGACGTCATCATCACCGCCACGGGTCTCAACCTCCAGGTCGCCGGCGCGATCGGGCTGTCCGTCGACGGACGGCCGGTGAGCCTGCCCGACACCGTGGTCTACCGGGGCATGATGCTCAGCGGAGTCCCCAACTTCGCCCTCGCCATCGGCTACACGAACTCGTCGTGGACGCTGAAGATCGGCCTGCTCTGCGAGTACTTCTGCCGTCTGCTCGCGCACATGGACGCCACCGGCAGCGACACCGCCTGGGCCGTCGCCGATCCGGACATGCCCACCCGCCCGCTGCTCGACTTCGGCGCGGGTTACGTCCAGCGTTCGCTGGCGGACCTGCCGAAACAGGGCCCGGCGGCGCCGTGGCTGATGTCCATGTCCTACGCCGAGGACCTCGGGTTGCTGCGCGCCGGTGCGGTCGCCGACGAGCACCTGCACTTCGCGTCGTCGGCGGATCGGCAGGAGGCCGGCACGCCTCGCTCGGCGTGACGTCGACTGTCCTTTGAGGACTGTCAGGCTCCCTGCGAGGGCTTGACCGGCTGGCAAACGAGTCACGGTCCTCCCACCGGGGCACGCCAGCCGGTAGCCTCGGCAGGCTGGCCGACCAGTAGCCGCCCGGTCCCCGCGGTCTCGTCACCTCGCCGTGAGGAGATCGACCGATGGGCAGAATCGCACTGGTGTCCGAGCACGCCAGTCCTCTGACAGCACCCGGCCGGCTCGACGCGGGAAGCCAGAACCTCTACGTCGCGGCGCTCTCGGCCGCGTTGTGCGGCCTCGGCCACGAGGTCGCCGTCTACACCCGGCGCACCGAGCCGGACGCGCTCAGCCGGGTGCGAGCCGCCGCCGGTTACGAAGTGGTCCACGTGCCCAGCGGGCCGGCCAGGAGGATCACCGGCGACGAGGCGACCGCCCACGCCGGTGAGTTCGCCCGCTTCCTCAGCGCCGCCTGGACCACGAGCCCGCCGGACGTCGTGCACGCACAAGGCTGGCTGTCCGGCATCACGGCGGTGCTGGGAGCCCGCCGCAACCAGGTGCCGGTGGTGCAGACCTTCCACACCCTCAGCGCCGGCCACCAGCGACCTCAGCCCGATGTTCCCCCGACGAACCGCCTGGCCGTCGAACGACTTCTCGGCCACGAGGTGGCGCGCGTCGTCGCCACCCGCTCGGACGAGGCGGACGAAGTGCTCAAGATGGGGATCAACCGGTCCAAGGTGACCGTCATTCCCCACGGCGTCGACCTGACCCTGTTCACCCCGCAGGGTGCGGTCGCGGAACGCAACGGCGGCCGCCGCGTCGTCTCGGTCGGGCGACTGGCGCCGCACCAGGGCTTCGACGACCTCATCCGCGCCCTGGCCACTGTGGACGACACCGAGCTCGTCATCGCCGGCGGTTCCACGAACGGACGGCTGCGCGGCGACATGGAGGCGAGGCGGTTGCGAGCGCTCGCCCGTGTTCGAGGCGTCGCGCACCGGGTCACGTTCGCAGGACACGTACGCCACGACGAGCTGCCCGCCTTGCTGCGATCGGCGGACGTCGTCGCGTGCACGCCGTGGCACGAGTCGTTCGGCATCGCGGCCCTGGAGGCGATGGCGTGCGGGGTGCCGGTCGTGGTGACCGCGGTCGGCGGTCTGGTCGACACCGTGGTGGACGGGACGACCGGCGTGCAGGTGCCCCCGAGGAATCCGCGCGCGATCGCGAAGGCGTTGAGAACACTCCTCCCGGACAGCTCACGACGACTGCTCCTCGGTGCCGCCGCACACGACAGGGCGCAGGCGCGGTACTCCTGGGATCGCATCGCCGCCGAGCTGGTGCAGGTGTATTCCGCCGTCAGCCGGGCGCCGTCGGCAGTCCGGAAAGGACTGTCGCATGTGGACTTCTGAGCAACGCATCGGGCGCGGCGACCGCGCTGCTGACGACCGGCATCACCGAACGTGACGGACGTCGTCGACTCGCTGGGGGTTTCGTCAGCGCTGCAGCACGGGTACACATGAGGTATCGGCGCGACGGCGCCGACGCTTCTGACTGTTCTCCCGATCGCCCGAGACCCCGGCGGCCAACACCAGCTCGCCGCACCGGAGGTCCGCGACGTGAGTACGACAGTGTCCCGCGTGCAGGCTGCGCCGCAGCCGATGCTCTCGGGTGAGAACACCCCGTTCGAGATGTTCCTGGTCAAGCTCTTCGCGGTGGTTCCCGCGCTGGCGCTGGCCGCCGCGGTCCCGTTCGCGTGGGGCTGGGGCCTCGGCTGGACGGACATCGGTCTCGCCGTCTTCTTCTACACCCTCACGAGTCTCGGCGTGACGATCGGATTCCACCGCCACTTCACCCACGGCGCGTTCAAGGCCCACCGGGGGTTGCGGATCGCGCTCGCGGTGACCGGCAGCATGGCGATGCAGGGCCCGATCATCGGCTGGGTCGCCGACCACCGCCGCCACCACGCCTACTCCGACCGCGAGGGCGATCCGCACTCCCCCTGGCTGTTCGGCACGTCGGTCATCGCGCTGGCCAGGGGGTTCTGGCACGCCCACATGGGCTGGATGTTCCGGCGCGAGCTGACCAACGCCACCCGGTTCGCACCCGACCTGCTCGCCGATCCCGACATTCAGCGGGTCAACCGCTGGTTCCCCGCGCTGACCGCCGTCACGCTGCTCACGCCCGCGGTGGCGGGCGGGCTCATCACCTGGAGCTGGTGGGGTGCGCTGACGGCGTTCTTCTGGGCCGGTCTCGTGCGGGTGGCCGTGCTGCACCACGTCACGTGGTCGGTCAACTCGATCTGCCACATGATCGGCGATCGGCCGTTCGAGGCGCGCGACAAGTCCGCGAACTTCTGGCCGCTGGCGATCCTGTCCATGGGCGAGTCCTGGCACAACTCGCACCACGCCGACCCCACCTGCGCACGTCACGGCGTGCGGCGCGGTCAGATCGACATCTCCGCGCGGATCATCCGGGTGTTCGAGATCTTCGGCTGGGCAACCGCCGTCCGCTGGCCGCGGCAGGAGCGGATGGCGCGCAAGCTCAAGACTTCCGGCATCGGCCGAACAGCGGCGGACCCCGGTGAAGCACCGCACTAAGATCAGCAGTGCGCCTGCTCGGGCAGGCGCCAGGTCGACCAGCCGCCCCGGTCCCCGGCGGTGCCACTTCCACCCGACCCTGGTCTGGAGTGCTGCCCGCCATGATCAGTCTCTCCGATGTCACGCGCCTGGAGCAGGACACCCGCGCGCTGCGCGAATCGGACTACCGCCACGGCGGCGAGCTCTGCCTCGACCGCGTGCGAACCCGGATCCGCGAGAGCGTCCCGATGCTCACCTCGAACGCGGCGCCGGAGGTGCTGCGGCGGCTCCACGTCGCGGTGGCCGACCTGCGGAACCTGGCGGGCTGGGTGTGCTTCGACGCCGGACTGCTCAGCAACGCGCACAACCACTTCTCGCACGCGCTGGCCCTGGCCGGGATCGCCCGTGACGACGGGTTGATCGCCAACGTGTGTTACCGGCTCGGGCGGGTCTACCTGCACCACGGACACCTCGACGAGGCGTTGCGGTACTTCGACGTCGGCCAGATCGCCGCCTCGCGGTCCGGTGACCGGCTCGCGGCCAGCATCCTGACCGTGAACTCGGCGTGGGCCTGCGGCAAGAAGGGCGCAGAGCACAGTGCCCTCACCCTGCTCGACCGCGGTTACGAGCAGTTCAACGCGGCGGACCGCACCGCCGTGGCCGACTGGGCGAAGTTCTTCACCGAGGCCGATCTGTCGGCGCTGGCCGGAGCCGTGCACACGGACCTCGCCGGCACCGTGGGACGGCATCACGCGCGGACGGCCGTTCCGCTCCTCACCACGGCGATCAACGGCTACGGCGAGGACATGGTCCGCAGCCGGACCCTCAGCCTGATCCTGCTGTCCACCGACCACCTCATCGAGGGCGACGTCGAAGTCGGCGTCGGTACCGGACTGCGGGCGCTGGCGTCGGCCGGCGACATCGGTTCGGCCCGTGTGCGCGATCGGTTCCGCCCCCTCGCCGCGCAGGCGCGCAAGCACGGCGCCCACTCCGGCACGCGGGATCTCGCCGAGCGGATCGACGCCGGCACCGCCACGCCCGCCCAGAACCCGCCGTGAGCGACCCGGCATGGCATGCTCCGGGACAACGGAGGGCGGAATCCTTGAGCGGGGAGCGACTGGCCAAGGTGCTCGCACACCTCGCCGACGACGCGATGAGGCGCGGAGTCGCGACCTCCAGCGAAGCGACGTGCGAGGCGTGCGTCGCCCTGATCGGGGTGACCGGCGCTCAGCTGACCCTGATGAACGGCACGGGCCGGGGGGAATCGCGGTACTCCACGAACGAGATCGGCAGCCAGCTCGAGAACCTGAGGTTCACCCTCGGGGAGGGGCCGTGCGAGGACGCTGTCCGTTCCGGTGTGCCGGTGCTGGTGGGAGACTTGAACTCGTGGGAGAACCACCAGCGGTGGCCGCTGTTCGTGCCGGCTGCTGGCGCTTTCGGTACACGAGCGGTGTTCGCGTTCCCGTTGCGCAGTGGCGCGATCCGGTTGGGCGCCCTCGTGTTGCACAGAACCAGCCCGGGGTTGCTGACCCCGGAGCAGCTGTCCGACGCGTACGTCGTGGCGGACATCGTCATGTCGTTGGTGCTGGACGAACTGACTCGCGTCCACCTCGACACAGAGGTTCCCCCGCTCGATGCGATGCCGCTGAGCCGCGCCGAGGTGCACCAGGCAACCGGGATGCTGTCCGTCCAGATGGGGGTGAGCATGGATGAAGCACTGGTACGACTCCGTGCCCACGCGTTCGCGCATGACCTGCCGGTCGTCGACGTCGCTCGCGACATCGTCGCCCGGCGCCTGCGACTGTGTCCGGAAGGCCGGCCTGATGCTCGATGACCAGGTTTCCTTCCGGCGATCGATCAACAGAGGTGACTCTCATGTCCGTGGAGAACCTGGCCGAGACGTTCGTCGAGCTGGCCGACACCCTGGTGGCCGACTACGACCCGATCGAGTTCATGCATCTCCTGGCCAACCGCTGCGTCACCGCACTGGGGGTGGATGCCGCCGGCATCCTGCTCGTCGACCACCACGGTGAGCTGCAGGTGGTCGGGGCTTCCAGCGACCGCGCCCGGTTGCTCGAACTCTTCGAACTCCAGCACCGGCAGGGGCCGTGCATGGAGTGCTATCTCACCAGCGAACCGGTGACCGTCACCGGCCTCGCCGATCCGCCGCCCCGGTGGGCCGAGTTCTGCTCGGTCGCGAGAGACGCCGGGTTCGGTGCGGTGCACGCGCTGCCGATGCGGTTGCGCGAGCAGACAGTCGGTGCGCTGAACCTGTTCACCGTCGCCGAGGGTGCGCTCACCGAGTCGAGCGTCCGGGTGGCCCAGGCCATGGCGGACGTCGCGACCATCGGCCTGCTCCAGGCCCAGATCATCAGTCACCGCGAACTGCTCGCGGGACAGCTGCAGAACGCGTTGCAGAGCAGGGTGCTCATCGAACAGGCCAAGGGCGTGCTCGCCGAGCGACTGCAGATCGACATGGGCAGGGCGTTCGAAACGCTGCGGCAGTACTCGCGCAGCAACAACAAGCACCTCAGCTCCGTGGCGGAGGGGGTCATCGCGGGCACGATCGAGCTGACCGCGCTGGCGGCCGCCGCGACAGATTCGCCCGGCGGCCGCAAACGGCCTTAGGCCGGCGGGCTCACCGCCAGGACGGGGCGAGGTCCTCCTCGGCGTGGACGACCATCGACTCCAGCACCGGGCCGCCGTAGGTGGTGACCATGGCGACGTCGGCGGCGTCCCTGCCCCGGCCGATGACGACCCGGCCCTTGCGGGGCATGTTGTTGCGCGGATCGAAGGTCCACCAGCGGTCACCCAGCCAGACCTCCATCCACGCCGCGAAGTCCATCGGCGCGCCGTCCGGTGGTACGTCCAGGTCCGGCAGATAGCCGAAGACGTACCGGGCGGGGATGTTGAGTGCACGGCAGAACGAGATCGCCAGGTGCGTGAAGTCGCGGCAGACCCCGATTCCCGCGGCGTTGACGTCGGCCGCGGTGGACAACGCCGTCGAGGTGCCGTAGCTGAAGCTCAGCGAGTCGTGGACGTGCTGGCAGATCTCCCGCACCCGGCCGTAGCCGGGCGGATGAGCGCCGAACCTCGACCAGGCCTCGTCGCCCAGCACGTCGGACACGCAGTACCGGCTGGGCAGCGTGTACAGCAGCACGTCGTCGGCAAGACGATCCGGCGCCGTCTCCTGCGCGCTCTCGTCGATGTCCTCGACGCGGTCGGGCACGTCCGCCCACCCGCTGTAGTGCACCGTGGACGTGCCACTCGGCAGAACGACGCGTGCGCATCGGTTGCCGTAGAGATCGAAGTAGTGCCGCACGGGGGTGTCCGGCTCGACGGTCATGCGCTCACAGCTCACGCGCACTTCGCCGGTCTGGTCCGGTCGCACCAGCAACACCGCCGGTGTGGGCACTTCGGCTCGGTAGGTGAACGCACAACCGACGCGGAGCAGCCGGCTGCCCTGCGTCGGTTGTACCTCGCTACCGTGGTGGACCGAGGTCAACGCACCCGCTCCGGGATGTGGTCCAGCGCGCGCAGCACCTGCACGGCGAGATCTCGCGTCGCCTTGTCGTCGAGCGCGGTGTTGCCGGTAAGCACGTCCTGCACCATCTTGAGTCTGCGCTCGTAGGCGGATGTGTAGATCGTTGTGGTCATCGTGATCCTCGCGCTGTCTGCTGGGGTATGCGGCCGCCCTCGGCCTCCCACGCGTCCACAGTGGACTCCGCGGCGGCGCGGACACCCTCGCGGAACAGGTCCTCGACGGTGTCGGCGTTCTCGCGCTGGGCGGCGCGCATCATGGTGTGGTGTGCGGCGGACGGGTCGGTGTCCGGGGGAACGAGGAGCAGTGTGAGGCGATGCCGGTTCGCCGAGATGAGGTCCACGGTGTGCGCCGGCCTGGACCAGAACCCGTTCAGCCGGATCCGGACGCCGTCGGCCGCGATCTGCCGCGGCGCGGTGTCCCACTCGGTCAGGTTGTAGCTCACCCGCGGGATCTCACCCAGCCGAACCGCCAGCACCGCGAGCAGTGCGGGCAGTTCGGCGGCGAGGTCACGGGAACGCGGCCACCACGCACCGTCGACATAACCCTTGGTGAGCGCCTTCGGCCGCAACCGCAATCGCAGCGGATACCGAGGCTGCTCGTTGGCCGTGACGGCCGATGGGGCGATGGATTGGTGAGGAGCCGACGTCATGCCGAGACTCCCGTCTCCGACCGAAAAGAGGCCGGTTCAGGTTTCGCCGAGTACGACTTGAGCTTGACCGCTCAGGTGCGAGATGTTCTCGACAAAATTCACACTACACTCTTTCAGGCATGATCGACCGAAATGGGCTCTTGATATTTCTGGGCACTTCCAGTAGCCGTCTCCGCTGCTAGCGGCACCTGCGGCGACCGCACAGCCGCTGCTCGGCCGTTCGGCCGCCGAATTATCAGCCCACCTCCAGCAGACCGTTGACACAGATGGCACGAAATGAGTCGAAGAGTGTGATAATGACCGTTCCCGGGCTAAGCTGAGAAAACCGCCCGGACCCTGCGGTGACTCTGGTCTCGTGAGGAGATGTCAGTGAGCACCGTCAGCGGCAACGTCAGGAACGCGATTCCGGCGGACTCGTCATTGATCGCCGAGCACCCGCGCCTCGCCACCGGCTTCCCCGCGTCCGAACGCGAGTGGGTCGCCGGACGTCTGGCCGCCTTCCGGGCCCGTTCCGGTAGCTCCAGAGATCGACTGGCGACGTGGGCGGCGATGACAACGAGTGAGAGGTGACCGGCCGTGTCGGACCAACAGGTGGCACAGACCTTCGTCAAGCTGGCTGACACGCTGGTGGAGCGGTTCGACAGCATCGAGTTCCTGCACGTGCTGGCCGACCGCTGCGTCGAGCTGCTGCACGTGGACACGGCGGGGTTCCTGTTGGCCGACGAGACCGGCGCGCTGAAGCTGATGGCCACGTCCAGCGATCTGACCCGTCCCCTGAAGCATTTCCCGCTCCAGGCAGGAGACGGCCCGTCCGAGGAATGCGTCCGCTCCGGGCAGACCGTGCGGTGCGACGACCTGCGCGCGGAGCCCCAACGGTGGCCGATGTTCGCCGCCACTGCCGTGCAACTCGGGTTCGCCGCGGCCGACGCGGTGCCGATGCGGTTGCGCGACGAGGTCATCGGCACGCTGAACCTCTTCCGGACCTCGCCCGGTGCCCTCCCCGCGGAGACCGCCTGCCTGGCGCAGTCGCTGGCGAACGTCGCGACGATCAGCCTTCTTCAGGTGCGATCGGCCCGGCAGAACCAGATGCTCGCCCACGAACTCCAGTCCGCGCTGACGAACCGAGTCACGATCGAGCAGGCCAAGGGCGTGCTGACCGAACGCCTCGAGATCAGCGTCGCGGACGCCTTCTCCCTGATGCGGAACTACGCCCGCAACAGCAACCAGCTGCTGTCCGACGTCGCCGAGCAGGTCAACGCCCGCTCACCGGAGGTCAACGGGCTGTCGAGGATCAGCCGGCCGCGGCCCCGCTGGTGACCGAGGATCCACAGTGGACTGTCAGGCTTCCTGGACAGGAGTACCGTCGGGGAATCGACGAATCAGCGAGCGACTCACCACCGGGCTCGGCTCAGGTCACCGGAAGAATCTGGGCGGGCGCCGCCGTGATGGCAGGCGTGCTCGGGCTGCTCGCGGCGGCCCTGGTGGTGGCTCTCGGTGTGTCGCAGGCGGGTGCGGTGCTGCTGGGCGTGCTCGGCTGGCTCGTCGCACTGGCGGCACGCCTGCCGGTGCTCGCCTCGGCGGGCAGGCTGCACGATGCCCGGCGTCGCGAGACCATTCTCGCGGCGGCGTCGGGAACCACGGACGAGGTGGTCCGTCTCGCGCTCGTCGTGGCCGTCGTGGGCGGGTTCGGACCGGCGCTCTGGGCCGGCTTCGGGTGGGCGCTGGCGGAACTCGTGTTCCTCGCGGCCACCCAGTTGACGAGGTTCGGCTGGCCCATCGGGGAACGGGCCGTTGAGCAACTGAAGGCGCAGGGTGGATTTGTCGGCACACATCCCGTGCACAGCGGTGTTCGCGGCGTCGCGGCAACGTCTTTCAGCATCGGCGCGACGCTGCTCCTGGTGGCCGGGCCGTGGTGGGTGGTGGCCACCGCCTTCGTCCACGCCGCGGTGAATGTCGCGTTCGCGCGGTGGGCCGGGCGGCGGCTGGTGTCGGTCGAGCTGTTCGGTGCTGTCGTGGGGGTGGGGCTGGTGGTGGCTGGGCTGTTCGGTACCGGCTTGTCTTGAGCCGCCTTCCCCCAGACGCCAGAGGGAGCGTGCATCGGAGGATGCACGCTCCCGTGAAGTCAGCGAGCGATCAGTTCTTCTTGAAAGCGTCCTTGATCTTCTCCGCCGACTCCTTCAGGTGACCCTTCGCCTGGTCGACCTTGCCCTCGGTCTGCATGCTCTTGTCGCCGGTCGCGTCGCCGACGCCTTCCTTGACCTTGCCCTTGAGCTCGTCGCTCTTGGCGTCGAACTTGTCGTCGGTGCCCATGTGGCCCTCCTCGGCACCCGAATCTCAGGTGCCACGTTGCACCACTGGATGCCCCCAGCGGCGCGCCTCAACCTTCGAATGCGCCACAGTCGTGCCGGGTTTGTGGCCGGCGTGGCGGGGAATCCGGAAGGTGGCGTGCGAACGCCCCCCCCCCCCGATGACCCCAGACCCCGGCGTCGGTACTCGACACCGGAGGTACAGACGCTGTGAGCATCGACCGCGATGGCGTCGCGCCCACGCGGGGTTCGGTCCCGGCTGTGTTGCGCGTCAGCGCGGCGCTGGGTTGGCGCTTTCTCGTCGTGGTGGCCGCGCTCTACGTCATCGGCTTCATCTTCGGCAGGCTGGCATCGCTCGTCGTCCCGCTCGCGATCGCGTTGCTGCTGGCCGCGTTGCTCGCTCCGGCCGTCGGCTTTCTCATGGCGCGCCGGGTTCCCCGAGGTCTCGCCACCGTTCTCGTGCTCGTCGGCGGACTCGTCGTGCTCGGCGGGATGCTCACGTTCGTCGTGATGACCTTCATCAACGGTGTGCCGGAACTCGCGGCGCAGCTGGCGCGCAGCATCGACACGGTGTCCGGCTGGCTCGTCAGCGGTCCGTTGCAGCTCAGCGAGACGCAACTGCGCGACTTCGCCGACCGGATCGTGAAAACCTTGCAGGACAACCAGTCGGGTATCACCTCGGGTGCCCTCACCACCGCCGCGACGGTCGGCGAGACCCTGATCGAGATGCTGCTGGTGCTGTTCGCGCTCGCGTTCTTCCTCTACGACGGTCCGCGGATCTGGCAGTTCCTCATCCGGATCGTTCCCGACGGCACCCGCAGGCGGGTGGACGTCGCGGGCCGGCGCAGTCTCGCCGCGCTGGTGAGCTACGTCCGCGCGACCGGGGCGGTCGCGGTGGTGGACGCGCTGGGCATCGGCATCGGGCTGGCCGTGCTGCGCGTGCCCCTGGCGGTTCCGCTGGCGGCACTGGTGTTCATCGGTGCGTTCATCCCCATCTTCGGTGCCGTGGTGGCGGGTGGCGTGGCGGTCCTCATCGCGCTGGTCGCGAACGGTCCCGTGACCGCGGCGATCGTCCTGATCATCGTCATCGCGGTCAACCAACTCGAAAGCCATGTCCTGCAACCATTCCTGCTGGGACGGGCGGTGAAGCTGCACCCGCTCGCGGTGGTGCTGGCCATCGCCTCCGGCGTGCTCGTCGCCGGGATCGCGGGCGCACTGCTCGCGGTTCCGCTGCTCGCGGTGCTCAACTCCGCGATCCGCTCGCTGCTCAGCGAGGCCGACGAACACGTGGCGCCCGCCGACGTGCGCACCAGCGAACCCGAGGAGTCCGGACCGGACGAGCCCGGCCTGGACACCGAATCCGCGAGCGACCACTCACCCGGAGCAGATCAATGACCTCGACGACCAACGTCCGCACCGACACGGACGACCGCCCACAAGGCAGCGACTTCGCCCGCCTGACCAAAGAACTCAAGGCAGCCGGTCTGCTGAACCGCCGGCGCGGCTACTACCTGCTGCGGATGACGATCAACGGGTTGTTGCTCGGCGCGATCGCGGTGGCGTTCGTGCTGCTGGGCAATTCGTGGTGGCAGGTGCTCACGGCGGGCATCCTCGCCGTGATCTCGACCCAGCTCGCGTTCATCGGGCACGACGCGGGGCATCGGCAGATCTTCCGCACCCACCGCAACAACAACTTCGTCGGGCACCTGCACGGCGGGCTGACCGGCATCAGCTACCAGTGGTGGGTGGCCAAGCACAACCGCCACCACGCCAATCCCAACCACGAGGGCCACGATCCGGACATCGAGATCCACGCCCTCGCGTTCAGCCGCGCGCAGGCCGCCCACAAGCGCGGCGTGTACAGCTGGATCACCAAGCACCAGGCGTTCCTGTTCTTCCCGCTGCTGCTCGCGGAGGCGGCCGTCCTGCGGATCGCCGGCCTCGTCGCGTTGTGCCGCAACGAACTGCGCAACCCGTGGCGGGAGGCCGCGCTCCAGATCGTGCCTCTCGCCGCCTACCTGGTCGCGGTGTTCCTCGTGCTGTCACCCGTGAAAGCCGTCGTGTTCATCGCCGTGCACCAGGGTCTGATGGGTGTCTACCTGGGATGCTCGTTCGCGCCGAACCACAAGGGAATGCCGATCATCGCCGAGGGGCAGCGCCTCGACCACCTCCACAAGCAGGTGCTCACCTCGCGCAACGTGACCGGCGGCCGGTGGGTCGACGCCCTGCTCGGTGGCCTCAACCACCAGATCGAGCACCACCTCTACCCGCACATGCCCCGTCCCAACCTGCGGCGCGCGCAGCCCGTCGTCGAGGACTTCTGCCTGCGGCACGGCATCCCGTACAGCAAGACCACGATGGTGCGCTCCTACGCCCAGGTCCTGCGCCACCTGCACGACGCCGGAGCGCCTCTGCGGTGACTCAGACTGCGGCGCGGCACACCTCAACGGGGTCGCGCACATCCGCCACCGTCGCCGCCGCAACCGATGCGGCGGCAGCAAAACGCGGGTCGCCCAGCACCTGGTCCACGGCCGCCCGCAGACCGTCCACAGTGGCCGGCCGGACGATCACCCCGCTGCCCTGCCGGGCCACCCGGTTCGCCATCTCCCACTGGTCACCCGCCCCCGGCACCACCACGACGGGAACCCCGGCCAGCAACGCCTTGACGAGCATGCCGTGCCCACCGCCGCAGACCAGCACCGAGGACTCGCGCAGCAACTCGTCCTGCCGCCCCGGCCCCGACCGCGCCCACTCCGGCAGTCCGGCCGGCGCCTGTCCGAACGTCGACACCACGGCCCGCACTCCCCTGTCCCGCAACGCGGTGAGCGTCATCTCGGCCATGCCGGTGGCGCCGGTCCACGCAGTCGACGGGGCGACCATCACCAGCGGATCGGCGCCCGGTGGCGGGCTCATCCGCTGCCGGCTCGCTTCCCACAGCAGCGGCCCGACCACGTGCGCGTTGCCCGGCCAGTCCGGGCGCGGCACCTCCAGCGCGGGCAACGTCGCGATCAGCCGCACCGCTGGGCCCGCACCCCGTGCGCTCAGACCGATGCGCTGCCGCACCACGGCGCGTTGGCGCTCACCCTGGCGGATGGACCTCGCTGTCATCGTGCGCAGCACCGAGTCCCGCAGCCTGCCTCGCACGCCGGTGCCGACGGCCAGCCCGCTCCCGATCGGCGGCAGCCCTCTCGACGGTTCGTACAGCGGGTGGGGCGACAGCTGTGCCCACGGCACGCCGAGCAGTTCCGCCGCCATGCTCGCGCCCAGCGCGAGGACATCGCACACCACCAGATCCGGCGCGTGGGCAGCCAGTGCAGGGGCGAGCGCCGACGCCAGCAATGCGGCCTGGTCGTGCAGCGCCCCGCCGAGATCCTGCGCGTCCCGCAGATCGGCCAGCGCCAGACCGGGCACGCGGGAGGCTCTGATCCCCTCGCTCGCGGCGGCGTCGACCCACCGGTCGCCGGTGAACAGGACCGGGGTGTCACCCGCCTCCGTGAACCTCAGGCACAACGCGATCGCCGGAACGACATGCCCCGGGTCGCCCCCGGAGACAACGGCTACGCGCACACCCACCAGACTCCCCGCACACCGGCCGGACGCTCCGCGCTCAGCATGCCACGGCTGGCGCCGGCGTCAGCTGAGCAACTCCGCCACGTGCACCACCTGGCTGGGAGCCCACATCCGGTGCTCACCACCGTGAAAGTCCACCAGCACCTCCTCACCGGACGTCACCGAGGTCACCTGACCGATCGGCCCGATCGAACCGTGCAGCCGCACGACGTCACCCGGCGCCAGCTCGTCCGCATATCGCGTCCCAACATTCCGCGCCCTGGACGCGGGCCTCAGAAACCCGGTGAACACCGACCACGACACGCCGCACAGCACCGGAACCGTGAGCACCAGGACGCCGGCGGCGACCGGATACGTGCCCACCAGCGCGGCCGCCCCGACCACCGCCCACAGCAGACCCACCACCGCGGCGAGGTGCGCCGAGCTCACCGGGTGGTCGCCCACCTGGAGCCATCCCGTCGTGCGCACCCAGCCACCCGAGGTCAGGCCGCGCGGCGGACTGCCGTCGACGACGGTCGGTGCCCTGTCGACGTTCGCCGGTTTGCTGAACAGATCGATGCGTTCCTCAGTCTGCACGCCGCCACCTCAGCTGGTTCCTGCTGTTGCGGGCGCAGACCATCTCGCCGCCATCCTCGGTCTTCCACCGCGCACCCTCGATCAGGCACGGCCGGCCAAGCCTGGCGCCGTCGAACGTCTCGCTGGGCGGCAGCGTGGAGGACGTGACGTGCGGCTTGGACGATGACGGCGGTGCGGAGGACTCCGTCGTGGGCGGCGTGGTCGTCGTCGGGGTCGTCGAGCTCGGCGCAGGCGACGAGGGAGCGCTGGAAGACGTCTCCGTCACCGTGCCGGGAGCACAGCCGGACGCCCACAGGCCTCGGCGTTCCAGCCGGGCCGCGGACTCGACCGTCGCGAGCTCGCCACGGGCCGACAGGTCCGCGGCAGCCGCCCCTTGCTGCACGACGGTCCGCGCGTAATCGGTTTCGTCTGGCAGCCGCACGTCCACCGCGATCCGATCGCCCACGGAACTGGCGTCGTTCCTGACGGTCAGCTTCACGTTCTTGCCGCGCAGCATGTTCTGCGCGGTATCACGTGACTCCGTCACCCAGCAGTCCGCGATTCCGCGCACCCCCGCCACACGGGCGCGGAAGGAGAGGCCGGTAGCGGACTCCATTCCCTCGAAAGAGTCCACATCGGACACCTTCTGCACGATCACCTCGACGGCATCGCCCCGATGCATTGCCGCGTCGAGTTCAGCGTTCCCGCGGTCGTCCTGGAGCGCATCCCCGCTGAAGGCGGCCGCTCCGGTGGTGGCGAGCGCTGCGACGACACCGACACACGCGATCGTGAGCCTCGCCGGTTGGCTGGTGCGCCACCAGAAGCGGCGGACAATCCCCGGACACATCTTGTGAATGGTGGACTCGGCTGTGCTCGGCAATGGCGTTCCCCGACTTGATGAGGTTCGGACAATCCGTGATACAAATAGGCGGATGATTAGTTGTTTTGGGCAGCGTGATCCCTGACGACATCACCGTCAAGAACGAAAAAGGTTCAATCGAATTCTGCGTCGTCGTTCACAGAACTAGGTGCTGTGATTGCTCCCGCACACGGGCTCAGCCACGTCGCCCGCTGATCGCTTCCGGCAGGCTGTAGTACAGGTCAAGCACCTCGTTCAGCGTGGTGGCCCGCAACGCCCGCAGCACACTTCCCGACGGCGACACCAGCCGCAGCGAGATGTCCTGGTCGCCACCGAGCTGGTGGTACTCGATCAGCACGGAAAGCCCGGACGACGCGAAGAACGCGACCTCGCTCAGGTCGAGCACGACCGGCAGACCCGCGGTGGCCGCAGCGGTGAACGCCGCTGCCAGGCTTTCGCGCAACACCGGGGCTGTGTAGGAATCGACCTCACCCGCGGCCCGCAACAGCACTGCTTCCGCGCGGTGCTCGGTCTCCACCTTCAGTGCGGCCATTCCCTCGTCCGAGCTCACCTGCACGCCTCCCGATCAGTTCGTTCAGCACCACGCTACTCAGGTGTGAACGCGGGACGCGCTACTGCTGCTTCTCCGGCCACACCGTTTCCTCGTTCCACACAGCGCCGTCGAGCAAGGCACCGGTCACGTCGGCGTGGTCGAGCCTGGCACCGCTGAGGTCCACGTCCGTGAGGTCCGCGTCGACGAGCTTCGCGTAGGTCAGGTCGCTGTCGGAGAGGTCGCTGCCGGTGAAGTCGACGCGGCTGAGGTCGGCACCCTCGAAGCTCGCCCACGCGAACTTCGAGCGCGGCAGCCGGGACCCGGCCAGGTTGGCGCCGTCGAGATCGATCGACACGCTCCACGAGTTCTGGTCACCGCGTCGGTGTGCGTGCAGGATGCGCAGCGCGGTGACCCGCACCTGCGCCTCCTCCCGGTCGGTCTCGTAGGGCATGCGCAGGTAGGCGCAGATGACGTTGACGATCGTCTGCCGTTGCTCGGCGTTGGCCACGCCGAGCCGTTCGAGCGCGTACAGGCCGGCCAGGCGCACGGGCGCTTTGTCGCTGCCCAACTGATCCGCGGCCTTCGTGTACAGCTCGGTGATGCGACGTTCGATCGCGTCGTACTCCGCCTGGCGCGCGATCTCCTGCTGGTGCTTCAACGTCAGCTCGGCCGACCGTTGCCGGCGCGCGGCCAGCAGGAGCGCCACCGCTCCCCCGGTGCCCACCACGATCGTGCCCGCCGTGCGAACGGCGTCCAGGTGGGCCTGGTCCTGGGGCGACCCGCCGCCGTAGAGCGTGAGCAGGAGGGTCAGCATCACGCCGCCGACCGCCAGCACGGTGAGGCCGCCCAGCACGATCGACCGCGTGGTCAACGGCTTTGGTCCGGGGTCTGCCATGCCGCTCATTGTGCGGCAGGCGGCACTTACCGGGCTCCGGCCGAGTTCAGACTCGCCACTTCCCAGGCGAACCCGTCCGGGTCGGTGAACGGCTCGGCGGCACCGCTGACCGCGATCCGGTGCGAGCCGGTGCCCTCGGGGGACACTCCGGCGTCCTTGGCGAGCGCGCGGCGCCGGTACAGCGCCAGCTTGATGGAACCTGCCGAGGCGAACTCGACGTACATGCGGCCGAAGCTCTTCGCGACGGTGAAGCCGTGGTCGAGGTAGCACTGCTTGCTCGCGCCCACGTCGGTGGCGCCGAGCAGGAGCACGATGGTGTCGATCTGCCCGGTGGCCGGGCCGGTGTCCTTCTTCGCCGAGGTCGCGATCTTCCAGATGGTGCCGTCCGGGGCCTGCACGACGCCGCCGTAGCCCCACATCGACTTGGCGGCGGGCTTGAGGACCGTCGCACCGGCGCCGACCGCGGCGTCGAACAGCACGTTGACGTCGGCGGGCTGGGACACCGTGAGGGACAGGGTGAAGCCGCGGAAGCCGGTGGCCGGTTCCTGCGCGGCGCGCAGCCGCAGCCGGTCGCCGAGCCCGAAAGCGTTGGCGTAGAAGCGTTCGGCGGCCGCGAGGTCGGCCACCTCGAGGGTGATCGCGTCGATTGAGGTCATGCCGGCAACGCTAGGCGTGGCCCCGCTACCGGTGCTTCTCGATTCCTGACCGGTCTGCGCCCCCGGTGCCGGGCCGGCCCGGCACCGGGGGCGGTGTTCACGGAGTCGCGGTGCCCTTGGTCCGCCGCCACGCGATCACGATGAGCACGATCAGGCCGAACAGCGGAATGGTGCTGATGGCCCAGGACAACCCCATCGGCGGGCCGGGCTGCTCCATCACCTGGAGGTTCTTCAGCTCGCCGGTGCCAGGGCCGGCCGCGCCGTCGATGTCGAACCGCAGGGTCCACGTCCCCGGCGCTTCCATGGCGTGGATGTCCAGGCCCCAGACCTCGCGCTTGCGGGGATGGCGCGCCAGCGGACCGTCGCCCATGTCCTCGGCGCCCCAGAGCATGGTCAGCGTGCCCTGCTTGCCCGCGATCCCGTCCTCCGGCGCGAACGTGAAGTCCAGCGACTGCATGGCTTTGAGCGGCCAGGTGCTGAAGCCCACGGTCAGGTTGTACGGCCCCGCCTGCACTTTCTCGGTGTGGACGACGTTCACCGGCTCGAAGGCCAGCGACGGGGCGGCGAGCCCCAGCAGCAGGGCGACCGTGCCCAGCAGTCCCAGCAACGTCTTACGCATGGCGGTCTTCCTTTGCGGGTGCGAGGTGGCGCAGGATCTGACCGAACCGCCGGCCGAGCATTCCGGCGAGGGCGCCGAACGCGGCGGCGGCCACGATGGTGGCCACGTACCTGTCCAGGTTCGGGAAACCGCCGGTTCCCACGATGATGCGCTGCACGGGGACGAAAGCCGCGATGATCGCGCCACCCAGCGCGCCCGGGATCCAGGCGGGCAGCCTGCGCAGCAGTTCCGCGGCCACCGCGACGATGATCAGGCTCATCGGGATCAGGTTGGGCAGTCCCGGGATGCCGTCGGTGTAGTCGCGCAGCGGCAGACCGCTGGCGTCCGCGTAGACCCTGGTCGCCCACGGCGAGAACCACCAGAACACGGCCTGCAGCGCCGCGACCGTCAGCGCGACGGCGAGAAAACCGCCTCGCCGGCTCACCGCGTAGGCGCCTGTGAAGAGGATCATCACGGAGAAGAACCCCATGCCCACGTTGACCGTGCTGACGATGCCACCGGGCAGTGCACGCAGGCCGAGCACGTTCACCATGCTGAAGACGAGCAGCACCGCGGCGGACCCGACCACGCCCCAGATGCCCCAGCGCTGGTCACGCGCCACCGCGAAGATCATGACCGCGCCGACCATGGTGATCGAGATCGACAGCAGGAGCCCGATGTGCGGCGGCGAGTCGATCACGGCGTCGAAGCCGTACAACCCGTGCCACCACTGGTCCCACAGACCGTAGACGAGGAACAGGGCCGCGCCGATGCCGGAGACCAGGTAGCCCACCGGAGCGGCGAAGGTGCGGCCGAAGACACCGACCGCGCGGCCGCCGACGATCGGGTCGACGGTCTTGTCGCGCTTGGTGTTCGCGGTCGTCATCAGCACGACGACCAGGCTGGCCAGACCCGAGATGGCGCTGCCCGCGTACAGGAACAGGTGCGGCATCGTGAAGAACGTGTCCGGCCCGACATCGCTGTGCCACTGGATGTCCCACGTCAGGCCGATGAGCGAGATGACGGTGCCGCCGAGCACGAGACCCGCCGGGACCAACCCCCGCGGGACCGTCCTGGCGGGCGACGCGACTGCCGTGATGTCCACTTTTCTTCCTCCCCCTCTAGGTGAGCAAGAGCGGTATGACGACCCGCTCGTTGCTGTGTGACACGGTGATTTCCCATTGACCGGCCATGAGCAGGTCGATACCGGCCCGGTAGTGGCCGGGTTCGACCGGCGCCGCGGTGATCGGGGCGAGCGCGTGGCCCATCTGCGGCATCGCCGGTTCGATCGTCACCTCGCCGTGCGCGGCGTTGCCGGTGCGGTCGGTGATCCGCAGGTCGAACGAGTTGCTGCCGGACTTCGTGCTCGCAGGTGTGAGCACGAAGCGGTACTGGTCGCTTTCCGCGAGGTGCGGCTGCGCCTCGACACCGCGTGGCCACAGGACCACCAGCGCCGCCAGCACCGCGACGACCCCGACCAGGACGATCAGCACAGGACGCTTCACTTCGCGGACACCCCCTTCCCCGCCGGGACTTCGACGACGGTGGGCACCGTGACGATCGAGTAGTCCCGTTCGACCTGGATCCACACGAGGTAGCGGCCCGGCAACGGGAACGAGTAGGTGAACGGCACGTCCGGCCCGTACGCGGCGACGCTCTCGTCGGGCTGGTCGGGCATGCCCGGCGTCGGCGGGATCATCGAGTGCACGTGCGCCCAGATCGGCGCGTTCACCACACCGCCGGAGACCGGGCCGACGACGATCATGTGGCCGAGCATGCCCAGCCACGGTTGCAGATCCCGCTCGCCGAACTTCGCGGTGATCGTGCTCGGCCGTCCCGGCTCGCGGATTTCCGTTGCGAGCTCGCCCTTTCCGTCGTTCGGCGGGGTGGCCGCGGCGCCGGAGACCTCGATGCTCGACCGCAGCAGCTGCACTCCCCCGCCACGCCGGGCGATCTCCGCCGCGATCGCGTGCGCGCCCTGTTCCGGCGCCTGCAGCCGGGCGCGGTACTCGCCGGGAGCCGTGCGGATCGGGTGCAGGTGGCGCAGGTTCCCGGACGGGGACACGACCACGAGGTGGATGAACGCGCTGTCGTGCACCATCAGGTCGTCCACCGGCCGTCCCGAGGACCCGTCGGTCAGGCTCAGCACGAGGTCGTTGCCGTTCATGCCCGGCACCAGGTTCACCGGCGGCCGCGATAAGTCCACTATGGACGTTCGCTGGTAGGGGTCGTTGACGTTGTCGTAGGTCGGATCCAGCTGGGTGCCCGGAGCCGCGACCGGTGGAATGCTCGGTGCCAGCAACGCCGCCGTCACCCCGACGGCCACCGCGGCGACCATGCCCGCGGTCGGCACGAGCGCGAGCCCCGGCTTCCCGAACACCGCGAACGACAGCGCCATCAACAGCAGCACGCCGGCCGCGATGAACCCGCCGTAAGTCGCGTTCTCCCACGGCGACGCGACCTTCGCCGGAACGACGAACGGAATGGTCGCCTCATCGACCGCCAGCTCCCACGGACCGGGCCGGTCCACGTGCACAAGACCTGGGTAGAAACCGGGATCAGCACCGAGAACGACCTTGGTGATGCTCGTCGGGGCGCCCGCGGCCCGCAGGGTCAGCGTGATCTCACCCGGCGGCGAACCCGCGTGCGTCACCAGGTCGACGTGCAACGGACCGGGCACCTCCGCGACCCGCCGGATGATCACCGTGAGCTCGCGGTCGCCGATGCTCTGCGCCACGTGGATGTCTCCGCCCACCTGGGCGCCGTCGGCGAGCGCCGGGGCCGCGATCCCCAGGATCGCCCCCAGCGCCAGCAGCAAGATCGCAACACTTCGTTTCATCGCGACCGAACGTATCGATCATGGTGGGCCGAAAGCGTCACTGCCGCGGCGGAAACCGGGTCCCCCGCACGGGGGATTTCCGACCCCTGCGAAGCGGGACGTCCTCAGGGCCGCGATGGGGCAAGATCTCAGGCAATGGACCGGATCAAGCTGCCCCTGAAGCACCAGTCGTGGTTGGTCGCGGCCGTGTGCATGGTCGCCGACGGCGGTTTCATCGTGCTCTCCCCCGGCCCGCCGGTGCGCACCGCCGTCCTGCTCGCGATGACCTTGACGGTGAACGCGATGCTGGCCGGTCCCGCCAGGTTGTCCGGCTGGGTCGCGGTGGCGCAGGCCGCGGTCCCGGTGATCATCCTGGTCACCATGGGCGACCGGATCCACGGCAACGAGGCCGGCATGCTGATCGCCGGATACCGCGCAGGCGCCTGGTTGCGCGGCACACCGGCGTACGCGTCGCTGGGAGTGCTTGCGGCGAGCGCGTTCGGCTGCGCGTTCTCGATGGGCGCGGACCCGGCGCGAGCACTGCTCGTGGTGGCGAAGATCGCGGTGCTGCCGTGGCTCGTCGGCCGGTACACCACGGCCCGCCGCGCCTATCTCGCCGAGCTGGAGAAGCGCTCGGAGCTCGAGAAGCGCGACGAGAAGGCCGCGGTCACCAAGGCGATCACCGAGGAGCGCAGCGCGATCGCCCGCGACCTGCACGACGTGATCGCGCACCACGTGAGCGCGATCGGCATGCACGCGGGCGCGGCCCGGCTTGGCCTGCCCGCCGGCAACGGCAACAACGGCCTGGCCGGCTCGCTGCGGTCGGTCGAGACCGCCAGCCGTGCGGCCATGGTCGACCTGCGCCACCTGCTCGACCTGCTGCACGGCGACAAGTCCGAGGGCGCGCGGCAGCCGGGGCTGGACAACCTCGACGAGCTGTTCGACAACGTGCGCGCGGCCGGCACGCCCGCGCGCCTGCAGGTCCGTGGCCAGCAGCGCGACGTGCCGGAGTCGTTGGACGTCACCGTCTACCGGATCATCCAGGAGATGCTGACGAACGCCCTGCGGCACGGCGACTCGTCCGGCGTGACGGTGACGCTGGAGTACGCGCCGGACTCGTTCACCATCGCCGCGGAGAACAGCGCGGGATCCGGCAACGGCCACTCCAGTTCGGTGCGCCGCGGCCTGGTCGGCATCCGCAACCGCGCGGGCATGTTCGCCGGGACGACCCACTCCGGCCTCGACCCGGACGGGCGGACCTGGCGGACCGTCGTCGCGTTCCCCCTGGAGGCGTCATGACGTTGACGGTGCTGCTCGCCGACGACCACGCGATGCTGCGGTCCGGCATGCGCGCGATCTTCGACACGCAGCCCGATCTCCGATGCGTGGCGGAGGTCGGCGACGGCCGGGCCGCCGTGGCCGAGGTCGCGAGGCTGCGCCCGGACGTGGCCGTGCTCGACATCAGGATGCCCAAACTGGACGGCCTCGGCGCGACGGAGATGATCCTGTCCGACCCGGCGAACCGCACCAAGGTCCTGCTGCTGACGACCTACGACACCGACGAGTACATCTACCGGGCGCTCAACGCCGGGGCGAGCGGCTTCCTGCTGAAGTCCCTGCCGCCCGAG
Organism: Lentzea sp. NPDC051213; assembly: GCF_044455585.1. Taxonomy (NCBI): domain Bacteria; kingdom Bacillati; phylum Actinomycetota; class Actinomycetes; order Pseudonocardiales; family Pseudonocardiaceae; genus Lentzea; species Lentzea sp. NPDC051213. The sequence continues at coordinate 1,301,024 of NZ_JBITEX010000002.1, read as the reverse complement.
GAGCTGATCTCCGCGGTCCGCGTGGCCGCCCGCGGTGACGCGCTGATCGACCCGTCGGTGACGCAACGGTTGATCGCCCGCTTCGCCGTCAGCCTCGCCCCGCCCTCGACGCCACCGGAGCTGGCACTGCTCACCGCGCGCGAACGAGAGGTCCTCCACCTGGTCGCGGAGGCGTACAGCAACGCCGAGATCGCGGCCAGGCTGCACGTCGGGGACGAGACCGTCAAAACCCACGTGTCCCGCGTGCTGGCCAAGCTGGGGCTGCGTGATCGGGTGCACGCCGTCGCCTACGCGCACATCAACGGACTGGTCCAGACGCGCCGCTGATCCACTGTTGTCTTTTGTTGCTTCCCTTGTCCTTCTGATGAGTGCTGCTCTATCTTGCTCGACGGGCGCAGTACTCGGATAGGGATGCCATGAAGGCAAGTTCCTCTGTTGTCGCCGTGTGCGCCGTGGCGGCGATGTGCTTGACCCCCACCGGCCTTGCCTCGGCCGATCACCCCAGACGCACGACCGTCGAGGTCACGGACTTCGGCGCGGACCGCTCCGGCAGGTCGGACTCGGCGGCCGGGATCGCCGCGGCCATCGCGCACGCGAAGCGCCTCAACCGGCCCACGACCCTGCACTTCGCCCCCGGCACCTACCAGATCTACCCCGAGCGCGCCCCGAAACGGGAGCTCTACGTCACCAACACCATCGGCGCCGACCAGACGTGGAAGACCAAGAACATCGGCATCCTGCTCGAGGACATGCACGACGTCGTGGTCGACGGCGGCGGCGCGACGATCCTCAACCACGGGTTCCAGACCGTGTTCGCCGCGATCCGCTCCACCGACGTGCGGTTCACCAACTTCAAGCAGGACTGGGTCGCCCCGAAGACGGTCGACATCAGGGTGACCGGCACCGGGGTCAGAGACGGCCGCGCCTACCGCGTCATCTCGGTGCCACCGACCTACAACTACGCCATCGAGGGCACCTCGGTCCGGTGGTCCGGCGAGCGGAGCCCGGCGACCGGGCAGCCGTACTGGACCGGCACGAACTCCTTCAACTACGCGCAGGTGCACGACCCGGCGTCCAACAAGACCTGGCGCACCTCGAACCCGGTCTTCGAGAACGTCGCCAGGATCACCGACCTGGGCGGCCGCCGGCTGGAGATCGTCTACCGCAACGGCGTGGCGCCAACGGACCACGGCTACGTCTACGTGATGCGGGAGGACACAAGGGACACTCCGGCCGCCCTTTTCTGGGAGTCGGCAAGGATCTCCGTCGACCACCTGAAGCTCGGCTACCTCCACGGCTTCGGCCTGGTGGGCCAGTTCAGCGAGGACGTCACCATCGACTCGGTGGAGTTCAAGACCGACCGCAGCACCGGCCGCGTCACGTCGAGCTTCGCCGACCACATCCAGATGTCCGGCGTCAAAGGCACCGTGCGCATCACGAACTGCGTCTTCGACAACCCGCAGGACGACCCGATCAACGTCCACGGCACCTACCTCCAGGTGACCGGCGCTTCCGCGCGCCAGCTGCGGCTGGAGTACAGGCACAACCAGACTTCGGGCTTTCCGCAGTTCTACCCCGGCGACACCGTCGAACTGGTCAGCAAGCGCACCATGCTGCCGGTGCCCGGCACGACGGCCACCGTGGTGTCGGTGGACGGCCCGACCGGCCGAAGCGTGCCGCCCGGCGCCGACCCGGCAACGTACCTGCGCACCATGACCGTCGTGGTCGACAAGCAACTGCCCGACCCGGTCATCGCCGCTCCCGGCGACTTCGCCGCCGAGAACGTGACTTACACGCCGTCCGTCGTGATCAAGGGCAACACCTTCTCGGCGGTCCCGACCCGGGGCATCCTCGTCACGACGCGCAAGCCTGTGCTGATCGAGGACAACCGCTTCGACGGCATGACCATGTCCAGCATCTACATCTCCTCCGACGCCCGCTCCTGGTACGAGTCCGGCCCCGTCAGGGACGTCGTCATCCGCCGCAACGTCTTCGACCGCCCGGCCAGCCCGGTGATCTCCTTCGATCCCACCAACCAGGACGTCGTCGCCGGCGAACCGGTGCACCGCAACGTCCTCATCGAGGACAACTCCTTCAACCTCATCTCCGGCACGGTGATCTCCGGTCGCAGCGTGGGTGATCTGACCTTCCGCTCCAACCGGGTGCAGCACTACGCGGGCCTGCACCTGAGCGAGCCGGATCAGCCGGTGTACGTCGGGGGCACCGCTCAGTTGTCCACCGATGCGCCACCTTCGACCGGCAACGCGCCGCTGTTCTCCTTCGACGGCGGCTCTGCCATCAAGCTCGCGTCCAACCGCTATGACGACGGGTTCAACCGGCGCGTCAACACGGCCAACATGCCGGCTTCGGAGGTCGTCGTCGCCGGTGATGATCTCGTGCTGAACGCGGACAAGCTCACCAGCACGCCGGTGGTCGTGAGCTACACCAGTTCGGCGCCTTCCGTTGCCACCGTGGACAGTCGTGGGGTGGTGACCGGGGTCGGTCGTGGGCGGGCTGTCATCACGGCACGGGCTTCGATCGGTGGGTCACGGGTTCGGTCCAACGCCGTGACGGTGTCGGTGGCGGCTCCGCCTGTGCCGCCTCGTGGTCAGGCTTGGGTCAGTGATCTGACCTTCACCTCGCAGAGCAACGGGTGGGGGCCGGTCGAACTCGATCTGAGCAACGGGGAGTTGGGGGCCGGGGACGGTCGGCCGCTCATGATCGGTTCTACCGCTTATGCCAAGGGGCTCGGGGTGCACGCCGAGTCCTCGGTTGGGCTTCACCTCGGATCGCGGTGCTCTCGGTTCACCGCGGTGGTCGGGGTGGATGCTGAGGTTGGCGGGATGGGGAGTGTTGTTTTCGAGGTTTGGGCGGATGGGCGGCGGGTGTTCGAGAGTCCTTTGCTGACCGGGGGTGGTTCTGGTCAGGCCGTCGACGTTGATCTGACCGGGGCTGCCCAGGTTCAGTTGCGGGTTACCGGTGGTGGGGATGGCGCCGGGTACGACCACGCTGATTGGGCGGACGCGCGACTCACCTGCTGATCAGGATCCCGCGCAACGCCTCCGTGACGCCGCGCCCGTCCCCAGGGTCGAGCGCGGCGTAGATCAACGACTGAACAGACGCCACGAACAGATCGCGGTTCTCCCTGGTGTCATCCCCAGCACCCGCAACGTGCTGCGCGAAGCCAGACGTCTGCGCAGACACCATCATGCTGAGACTCCGCGGCGTGATCCCAGGCCGGAACTGCACCCCGAGCACCCGCAAACCTTCCTCGTACACCGGCACCCACCGCGTGGAATACGCCTCGAGCATCTCGCGATAAGCCCGCATCGCCACGGCCTGCCACTTCGCGTCGATCGTCAACGAGAGCTGGAACAGCCAGTACCGCGCCAACCGGATGCGCATCCGCAGATCGTGCGTCGCGATCTTCGAGATGAGATCGGTGAGCTCGAGTTCGCCCGCGTGCACCTTGGGCAGCTCGGCAAGGGCCCGGCGCGGCCCGTAGTCGAGGAAGAGGCCCCAGCGCGGCGCCGTGCAGGTGTACTTGACCAGGCACATGAAGAAGTTCGCCATGCCGCCGCGTCCTGGCCAGCGGTCGCGGAAGGCGCCTTCGCCGACGCGCATCGCCTGCGGCAGCTCGGTGGCGACCTCGGCGGCGCGGCGCAGGACGATGCCTCGCGTCAGCCTGGCGCCGGCGAGCTCGTCGCGGCTGCGGGTGTTGCGGCCCGACAGCTGGTCGTCGATCTCCCTGAGCCCGCCTTCGAGGAACACCATCGTTCTGACGTAGGCGGATCGCCTTGGATTGCGCGGATCGGCGAGGCTGGAGCGGGAGATGTGCTCCCCGAACACGTCCGGCCAGTCGACTTCGTCGTTGAAGTGCACGGGACCCCCTGGAGATCACTTTCATTGCAGCACACGGCCAGGGCACCGGCAACGAACCTGGCGAGGAGGATCTGAACAGGAGGATGACGGGACGCATCGCGGCCGACATCGTGGATTCAGGACGATTCGGCTGAGAGGAAGAAGATCATGGTGGAGACGTCGTTGCTGTCGGCACGGGTGATCGAGGTGCTGCTGCTCCTGCTCGCGGCGGTCGTGTGCGTTGGAAAGGATGATGCAAGGCGCTAGGCCATACGGCCCCATGGCCGAATTGCACCGGAAACTTCTTGCAACGCTTTGCCCACCGCACCCGAGGGTGCTACGACCATGGGTGAATCCCTGCAGCAAGGAGACAACGTGGTTTCCTCGGCTTCGCGCACCCTCGTCGCGGTGTTGCTGATCGTCGGACTGTCCACACCGGTGCAAGGTGTTGCGGCGCCACCGGGCGCCAAGGACGTCACCGTCACCCTGTTCCAATGGCCGTTCGCCCGCGTGGCGGCGGAGTGCACCAACGTCCTGGGCCCCAGGGGCTACGGGTACGTGGAGGTCTCCCCCGCCACCGAGCACGTCCAGGGCCCGCAGTGGTGGACCAGCTACCAGCCCGTCAGCTACCGGATCGCCGGCCGCCTCGGTGACGAGACGGCCTTCCGGAACATGGTCACCACCTGCCACAACGCGGGGGTCAAGGTCATCGCCGACGCGGTGATCAACCACATGAGCGCCGGATCCGGCACCGGGACCGGCGGATCCGGGTACTCCAAGTACAACTACCCCGGCTACTACAGCGACTGGGACTTCCACCCCTGCCGCTCGCCGATCAACAACTACCAGGACCGCTACAACGTGCAGAACTGCGAGCTCGTCGGTCTGTCCGATCTGGACACCGGCAGCGAGTACGTGCGCGGAGCGATCGCCGGGTACCTCAACCGGCTGATCGGGATGGGCGTCGACGGGTTCCGAGTCGACGCGGCCAAGCACATCGCGGCCGGCGATCTCGCCGCCATCAAGGGAAAGCTCAGCAACCCCAACGTCTTCTGGGTGCACGAGGTGATCTACGGCGCGGGCGAGGCGGTGCAGCCCGGCGAGTACACCGGCTCCGGTGACGTCGACGAGTTCCGCTACGCCTACGACCTCAAGCGGATCTTCCAGAACGAGAACCTCGCCTACCTGCGCACGTTCGGGCAGTCGTGGGGCTTCCTGCCGAGTGGTCAGGCGCGGCCGTTCGTGGACAACTGGGACACCGAGCGCAACGGTTCCACGTTGACCTACAAGGACGGTTCCACCTACACGCTGGCCAACGTGTTCATGCTCGCGTGGAACTACGGTGCGCCGCAGGTGTATTCGGGCTACGAGTTCACCGACAAGGACGCCGGTCCGCCCGGCAACTCCGTTTGTTTCAGCGGCTGGAAGTGCCAGCACACCTGGACGCAGATCGCGAACATGGTCGCTTTCCGCAACACCGTCGCGGGCACCGACGTGAACAACTGGTGGGACAACGGCTACGACACCATCGCGTTCGGCCGCGGCAGCAAGGGCTTCGTCGCGATCAACCGCGAGACCTTCCCGGTGAGCCGCACGTTCCAGACGGCGTTGCCCGCCGGGGTGTACTGCGACGTGCAGAACAGCGGATGCACGCGCGTCACCGTCGACTCCTCCGGCCGGTTCACCGCCACTCTTGGTGCCGGTACCGCGCTCGCGCTGCACGTCAACGCGCGCGGCTGAGACCACACGCCTGAGACCTGGGCCGGCCGTCCACCACGAGGTGGGCGGCCGGCCCAGGTCTATTCCGGTCCCGCTGAACAACCGCCTGTCTCATTTCGGTTTTCGACCTCACGTGGCTCGGCGCCACTACGCACATAGAGCGCTGCCCTTTCGAACACATCCACCCCGATAAGGGCAAACCGGGCATAGCCTTTCATCAGATCTTCATCCATTCAAACGCACTGAGTCCGGAATGCGCCGAATAACATCGCGAATTGAGGTTGCCCCCTTGGCCGTTGAATCCGTCCGTGAGACCTATGACCGGACAGCCGCCTTCTACGACCAAGTCACCGAAGCCGACGACTACGGCCGCTGGGTGAGCCTCTACCTCCGCCTGCTGCAGGAGCACGGGGTCACCGCGGGACGGCTCGCGGACCTGGGCTGCGGCACCGGCAAGGCCTCGGTGCGACTGGCCGCGCACGGCTTCGACGTGACGGGCGTCGACCTTTCGCCGGAGATGCTGCGCGTCGCCAGGCTGAAGCCCGGCAGCGAGGGCATCCGGTACGTCACCGGTGATCTTCGGCGACTGCCGGAGGGTCTCGGCGAGTTCGACGTCGCCGTCACGTTCGGCGAGCCGCTGAACTATCTGGCCGACGAGACCGAGCTGCTGGACGCGTTCGAGAGCGTGGCGGAGATTCTCGCGCCGGACGGACTGTTCGTCTTCGACCTCAACACTTCTGGCTTCTACGAGCGCATCGGCACCGTGCGGGCCATCGACGAGTACGACGACATGCTGGTGCTGCAGCGCGGCAGTTCGTCCGAGCGCGGCGCCGATCTGCGCGTCGACCACTTCCTCCCGGACGACCAGGAGCGCTGGACACGCATGTCGGTCGTGCACTCGTGGGCCTACTTCCCGCCGGCACGCGTGGAGGAGCTGCTCCTGCAGGCGGGCCTCGTGCAGGTCGCCGACCACGGCCTCACCGTCCGCGGCCTCACGAACGGCAGCGACGAGAAGACCGACCGCAAGCGGCTGATCGTCGCGCGCGCACAGATGTCCGGGCCGCATGACGGCCAACACTCCCCGATGGGAAAGGAGGTGTGGTGAAGATGCGTGAGATCACGATCACGGCGAAGCCGATCGTGCGGGCTCGCCGGTTCTGGAACTGGGCCTGGTAACCCGTCCCTCGGCGCCCGGCACGCAGTGTGCCGGGCGCCGTCCCACCCTCCACAGAGGACACGACAATGCGTCTCCGTCGCACTCACTGCCTGGTCTGCTACTGGCTCGGCGACGAGTTCGTCGCACATCCCTACCTGCACGGCTCCCCCGTGTCGCTGCCGTCCATGACCGCGGAGGTGCTGGACGCGTTCGGCGAGTGGCGCACCGCGGAGGACGCCGCGAGACTCCTGCCCGCCTACACCCCGGAGACCGTGGCGCAAGCGGTCGACGTGCTCGCGAAGAACGGCCTGCTGCTGCCGGAAGGCAGCCCGGATGCCGCACAGGACGAACACGTGGCACGGCAGTGGGAATCGTGGTCGCCAGAGGCGCCGTTCTTCCACTACGGCACGCGGCACGACGTGTTCGAGCAGGCGGGCGACCAGGACCGGATCGACCTGGTCGTGGACGGACGGCCGCCGCTGTTCACCAGCTATCCGGCCGCGGACCGCGTGCTTCTCCCCCGTCCGCACAGCCATCTCGACATCGCGCTCGTCGAGGCCCTGTACGCGCGACGCACCCACCGCCGGTTCGCCACGGCGCGAGTGCCGCTGACATCGCTGGCCACCTTGCTCGCCAAGACGTTCGGCCCGGTGGACTACATCGACGGCGGCGGTTTCGGGGCGCTCTACCGCCGCACCAGCCCCCAGGGCGGTGCGAGGCAGGAGATCGACGCCTACGTGGGTGCCCGGTCCGTCGCGGGACTCGCGCCGGGATGGTTCCACTACAACGCCCGCGAACACTCGCTGGAGCTGCTCGCCGAGGGCTGCACCGATCTCGGCAAGTTGTGCGGTGGCCAGGAATGGGTCGACGGGGCCGCGTTCGTCGTCGTGCTCGTAGCGCGCATGGAACGGATGATGGTGAAGTACCGCAACCCGCGCGCCTACCGGGTGTGCCTGCTCAACGCGGGCCATCTCGGCCAGACCTTCGCGCTGGTGGCGACCGCGCTGGGCGTCGGGCCGTTCCAGACCGGCGCCTTCGACGACATGGCGCTCACGGAACGCCTCGGCCTGGACGGGGTGACCGCTGTCCCCCTCTACGTGCTGGGCGCCGGCGTGCCGGGCGGGGAGTCCGACACCGTCCCGGCGGGGCTCGCGGCTTTCCGGTGACAAGGCCGTCGTAACAATCCTCGAGGAGGGGCAGATACCCGGGTGTCACGTGCGCAGGAGGCATCGTGCGGGTATTCATCTCATACGCTCAGGAAGACCGTCCGCAGGCGGAGCATCTGAAGCAGCGGCTGCTGGATCTGGGGCACAGCCCGTGGTCCGACTCAGGCCTGCACGGCGGTCAGGCCTGGTGGGACGAGATCCTCAGCCGAATCCGCGACAGCGACGCGATGTTGCTGCTGGTATCGCCATCTTTCCTGGCGTCGCAGGCATGTCTGCTCGAACGGCAGTACGCGACTTTGCTGGGCAAGCACCTGGTGCCGGTCATGGTGGCCCCGGTGCCGCACCACGTGCTGCCGACCGAGCTCGCGCCGTTGCAGATCGTCGACTACGTGCAGCCTGGCGAGGCGGCGGCGTACGCCTTCGCCAAAGCGGCGGCGACGATCCGGCCGGCCCGGCCGCTACCGCACCCGCTTCCGCCCGCCCCACCCGTTCCGCTGTCGTACTTGAACGGTCTGCGCGATCGGCTGAACCGGCCGGCGTTGACCATGGACGAGCAGCGGGACATCGTGGAGATGCTGGGCCGCGGGGCACGGGCCGAGGACTCCGAGGAGCGCCGGGCGGCCCGGGACCTGCTGGAGATGTTCAGCCGCCGCACCGATCTCTACGAAATGGCCTCGCGCCGGGCACACGAGTACCTGGCGCTCGGTCCGGCCGTGCACCCGCCACCGCAGTTCGCCGCGGCTCCACCTCCGGCCCGAGGGCAGATTCCCACGGCCGTGAAGGTGCTCGCCTGGGTCGGCGGAGCCTTCATCGCGCTCATCCTGCTGATCTGGCTGCTCGTGCCCAGTACGCCGCAGTGCTACTACGACGCTTTGGGCTACCTGCAGTGCAGTTGACGCTCACGCCATGACGACGACCTGCCGCACGGCCTCCCCGGACGCGAGCCTCGCGAACCCGTCGTTGATCTCGTCCAGCCGCAACCGCCCGGACAACAGCCCCTCGACCGGCAACCGGCCGGCCCGGTACAGGTCGACGAACCGCGGCACGTCCCGGCGCGGCACGCACGACCCCAGGTAGCTGCCCTTGAGCGTGCGTTCCTCGGCGACCAGGTTCAGCGCGGGCAGCGTGACGGTCCGGTCCGGGTGCGGCAGCCCGACCGTCACCGTTGTGCCGCCGACACCCGTTGCGGCGTAAGCCTGTTCGAGCACCGCGGCGACCCCGGTCGTGTCGATGACCTTGTCCGCGCCACCGCCGGTCAGCTCCCGCACGTGGGCGACGACGTCCGGCCCGCCCGCGACCTCGTGCGTCGCGCCGAGCGTCAGCGCGAGCTGCCGCTTGTGCTCGACGACGTCCACCGCGACGACCTGGGTAGCGCCCGCCGCGACCGCCGCGAGCACCGCTGCCAGGCCGACACCGCCGAGGCCGAACACCGCGACCTTGTCCCCCGGCACGACGTTCGCGCTGTAGAACGCCGCACCCGCACCGGTCAGGACGGCGCACCCGAACAGCGCGGCGATGTCGAACGGCAGGTCCGCCGGCACGAGAGTGGCCGACTTGCCGGAGATCACGGTGTACTCGGCGAAACCGGACACACCGAGGTGGTGGTGCGGCCGCGTGCCGTCCGGCAGCGTCCACCGGCGCTGCCCACCGAGCAACGTGCCGTCGCGGTTCGCAGCGGCCCCCGGCTCGCACAACGCCTGCCGGCCGGACACACAACGACGGCAGGCACCGCACGCGGGAACGAACGAGAGCACGACGTGGTCGCCCGGCGCGAACTCGGCGTTCGGCCCCACCTCGACGACCTCGCCCGCCGCCTCGTGCCCGAGCACCATGGGCAGCGGCCGCAGGCGGGAGCCGTCGATCACGGACAGGTCGGAGTGGCACAGCCCGGTGGCGTGCACTCGGACCAGCAGCTCACCAGGACCGGGCGGGTCCAGTTCGAGGTCGACGATCTCCAACGGCCCGCCGACGCCGGTCAGCACCGCGCCCCGCGTCTTCACGCGACCACCAGGCCTTCCATCGCCGTGCGCAGGTGCGCGGGGATCTCGACCGGTTTGCGCGTCGCCCTGTCGACGAACACGTGCACGAAGTGGCCTTCCGCGACCACGTCGTCGCGTCCCTCGAAGTGGAACCCGACCTCGTAGCGCACGCTCGACCTGCCGAGATGCCCGATACGCAGCCCCGCGTCCAGCGCGTCCGGGAACGCCACGGCGGCGCGGTAGTTGCAGTGGGACTCCACGCACAGGCCGATCTCCGCGCCGTCGTGGATGTCCAGCCCGGCGCCGATCAGCCACGTGTTGATCACGGTGTCCATGAACGCGTAGTGGACGACGTTGTTCACGTGCCCGTAGACGTCGTTGTCCGCCCACCGGGTCGGAATCCGCTGCCAGTGCCGGTAGTCGTCGCGCACGAACCCTCCATGGTCAATCGAGCCTTGCTCGACCATAGACCGCTACCTCACGGGTGGTAGCGCCCCAGGAGTTCGATGATCTCCCCGTCGCGGTTGAACACCAGGCGCGGCGCGTACGGCAGGGACTCCATCGCCAGGAACTCGTCCCGGCCGCACTCGATCGCGCCGAGCCCGTTCCCGGCCAGTTCGAGCCGGTGTGGCGGGCTGCAGCCCAGCGCCGTGCGGATCACGGCGTTGCCCGCGAGCTTCGACTCGTGCCGGTGCTCGGCCCCTGGCAGGGTGTGGACGTCGGAGTTGTTGACCTCCGCCGGCCGGATCTCGGCGTCGACCCACTCCACGGTGCCGTCCGGGTGGACCGCGAGGATCTCCGTGACGTCGGCTGTGGCCGGAGCGCGCCACGCCACTCCGCCCACGACGACCCCCGCCACGACCGCGGTCACTGCGATGACGCCCGCCCACACTCGACGTTTCACTGGCGGCCTCCCCCGAACGGTCATGGTCTGTTCGACGTCCGGCCGGGCTCGCGGTTGCTCCCTGCGACCGGTCAGAGCCCGAAGAACTGGCCGTAAACGAAAACGATCGGTTGCGCTATGCCTAATCTGCGGTACCGTCAAACGAGACCGATCGTTTGCGTTTAAGGGGACACGATGGCCGACCTGGACCTGTCCGGACTCGCCGCGAAACACGGCGGATCCCCCTCACTGCGCGGCTACCTCGCCACCCCACCAGGCGACGGACCCTGGCCAGGCGTGGTGCTGATCCACGAGGTCTTCGGCCTGGACGACATGATGCGCCGCCATGCCGACCGGCTGGCGGACCTCGGCTACCTGACCCTCGCCGTAGACCTCTACAGCGAGGGCGGCGCACGCCGGTGCCTGGTGTCGACCATGCGAGCGATGCTGAAGGGCAGCGGCCGCGCGTTCACCGACATCGACGTGGCCCGCCGGTATCTGGCCGAGTCCGATCAGTGCACCGGCAAGGTCGGCTCAATCGGCTTCTGCATGGGCGGAGGGTTCGCGCTGCTCAGCGCCCGAGCCGGGTACGACGCCGCCGCCGTCAACTACGGCCAGCTGCCGAAGGATCTCGACGAGGCGCTGGCGGGCGCGTGCCCGATCGTCGGCAGTTTCGGCCGGCGCGACCTCACGCTGCGTGGCGCTGCCGCGAAGCTGGAGACGGCGTTGACGAAGGCCGGGATCCCGCACGACGTCAAGGAGTACCCGGCCGCGAGCCACGCCTTCCTCAACGACGCCGACCCCGGCTCACGCCTGATGCGCACGCTCGTGCGCGTCACCGGCTTCGGCCACGAACCGGACTCGGCGGCGGACGCGTGGAAGCGCATCGACGTCTTCTTCGGCGAGCACCTGCGAGGACCGCGCACGGAGAGCGATTAAGGTTGGCGCCATGCCCAGGCTCAGCGACAAGACCCGTGCGGAGCGCCGGCAGCACATCCTCACCAGTGCCTGGAAGTGCTTCTCCCGCAACGGCTTCCACGCGACGTCCATGGACGACGTGATCGCCGGGACCGGCATGTCCTCGAGCGCGGTCTACCGCTACTTCCGCAGCAAGGACGAGATCATCGCGGCGACGACCGAGGAGGGTCTCAACCGCGTGCGCGGCGTCTTCGTCGCGATCCTCGAGCAGGACCCGTGCCCGTCGCCCGCCGAGATGCTCATCCTGCTGAGCGGCGAACTGCACAGCCGGACGACCCACCCGGACTACGACATGACCCGCATCGCGTTGCAGGCCTGGGCCGAAGCCCTGCGCAACCCGCGGTTGCTGGCCCAGGCCCGTGCGATCTACCTCGACACCCTCGGCCTCATCGACGCACTGGCCCGCCGCTGGTGCGAGGCGGGCCACCTGCCCGCCGGTGCCGACACCCGTGCGGCGGCCGCGACGCTGCTCTCGTTGATGAAAGGGCTGATCGTGATGCACCACATCGTCGAGGACGTGGACGCCGGCACCCTGGCCACCGGGCTTTCCCTGCTCGGCGGCAGCCTCGCCCGCTGAGGGTTCACACGCGGGCGGACGACAGCACGATCCCGTCGCGGAGCTCGGCGACCACGTCGAGGAGACGCAACTCGCCGTCCGGCACCAGTCCGGCGCGACCGGACGGGTCGATCTCCAGGTGCTCTTCGAGGAGTACGAGAGAACGCAGGACTCGCTGGGATCCCATGGATTGCAGGACGGGGTGCAGTCCGTAGTCCAGCGCCAGCAGGTGGGCCATGGATCGGCACAGGGCCATCGGCAGCACCGTCTTGCCCTCGAACCCGTTCTGCGGCAACAGGTCCAGGAAGACCTTGAGCAGTCCGGCGGCACCGGCCTTGTAGATCGGCGTCAGCAGCACGACAGCATCAGCGGCTGCGACGGCGTCCACCGCGTCGCGCACCTGGGGATCGCTCGCGTCCGCCGCCAGCAGGGCGGCGGGAGGCAGGTCGCGCAGCCGCACGTGCCGCGCCTCTCCCAGCCTGCTCGCAACGAGATCGCCGAGAAGTGCCGTCTTCGACACGGCGGACGGGCTGCCGGACACCACGAGGAACGAGGTCATTTTCATCCACCGTCTAGTGAGATTGAGCGGGACAGTAAACGCCGCCGAGCGGCTGGCGGTACGCGCCGTAGGACATGATCGTTTCGAGCCGGCTGATGCCGACGTCACGGGAGTGCAGTGCCCAGGTGAGGAACTCGGGGTTGAGCCGCGACATCACCCGCAGCAGCGGGGGCTGCGCCGAGGCCTCGCTCACCCCGGCGACGAGCGCGCGGGCCGCCGCCTCGGACTCGCAGGCGAGGTGCCCCATGAAGGTCAGCCCGGTGGTGTAACCCACGATCCGGCCGGCCTCGATCACCACGTACGGGTCGATGCCGCCGAACCCACCCCGTGCCGCCAGGGCGATCTCGGTGTCGCGGGAGTATCCGACGACCTCGCGGTGCAGTTGCCGGCACTCGTCGATGTCGGCGACCTCCAACGGCCGCACCGTGAACCCTTCTAGTGCCACCGGGTCGTGGATCCGGCCGCGCAGCACGGCGAGCTCGTCGCTCGCGGCGCACCCCGCCGAGGTGTAGAGCCGGTAGACCGGCAGGTTCGCCGCGGTCTGCACGACGTGGGCAGACTTGCGGCCGGTCGCCTCGATCGCTTCGATCGTCGCGGCCATCAGGCGGCGGGCCACGCCCCGGCCCTGCGCCAGCGGGTCGACGCTGAGCGGTCCCCACGTCGCGACCTCGTCGCCGGGCAGGACGAAGTTCGAGCCCAGCACGGCGCCGTCGTCGTCGACGGCCACGAGCGTGACGCACGCGGGAGACGTGAGCCGTTCCCTGATCACCTCGCGCGCCTGATCGAGCGTTTCCCACTCCGGCGGGAGGTTCAGCGACTGGTTCAGCTCGTTGAACGAGGAGAAGCAGATCCGGGCGAGCGGTTCGAGGTCGGCGAGCCTGGCCGGACGAACGACGAGCCCCGTTCGCTCGACTTGCGGCGCGGGGAAGTAGCCGACGCTCGCGAACCACCGCACGTACTTCTCGAAGAGCTCGCGCGTCATCGGCGGGCAGACGACGCCCGAACCGGCCAGCGCCTGCTCGGTGTCGTCCAGGCCGATGGTCACGTACGCGTTGTCGGCGGTGTGGATGGTCGTCTCGAACGCGGCGAGCATCGAGTTCATCGCGTTGTCCTGATCGGACCGGATCGCGGCGGCCCAGTCGTCCCAGTCCAGTTCGGACAGCGGATAACCGAGGCCGCGCAGGCTGTCCAGCATGGCGGCGAACGGCAGGTGCGTGCGGTTGCCGAGGTGGTAGGTGCCCTGCTTGCGCCTCGACAACTCCACGACCGCCGCGCTGACGTAGTCGACGGGGACGAGGTGGAAGTCGCCCTTGGAACCCGCGGGTGCCGCGCACGCCTGCAGCAGGCCCTTGACCGCGAGCCACACGAAGTCGTGCTGCTGGCAGGCGCCGGTGTCCTGCGTTCCGGAGATCTCGTCGACCCGGTAGATCGACACCGGCAGCCCGCGCTCCACCGCCAGGCCGATGAGCTGCTCGGCGACCCACTTGCTCTGCCGGTAGCCGGACCAGAGCTTCTCCGGCGGGCCTGTCACGTCGGACGTCGCCAGTGGCACGCCCGGCTTGAGCTGCCCGGAGAACACGCCGGTGGTGGACACGTGGTGCAGCGGCACGGTCCGGTGCGTCGCGGCCAGGCGCAGGATCTCCTCGGTGCCGCTGACGTTGGCGGGCTTCAGCGCCGAGTACGGGTAGATGCCGTTCACCTGCGCGGCGGCGTGGTAAACGACGTCCACGGTGCGGGCGAGGTGGTCGAAGGTCTCCTCGTCCAGGCCGAGGCGCGGTGCGGCCAGGTCGCCGGGCACCACCACGAGCCGGTCGAGGCCGGCCTCGATGCCGTACCAGTCGAGGTTCGTGCGGACCCGCTCCAGTCCGTCGGCGGCGTCCTTCGCGCGCACCAGGCAATGCACGGTCGCGGTGGTCTTCTGCAGGAGATCACGCAGCAGGAAAGCGCCCAGGAAACCCGTTACGCCCGTGAGGAAAACGTGCTCCGGATCGCTGACTACGGTCTCGACGCGCGCGGCGGGCACGATGTCTGCGGCGAGGGTGACCTCCGCCGCGAAGTCGATCGCGTCCGGGCCGGCCTTCGCGTCGGCCAGCAGCCGGGTCGCGAGCTCGTCGGTCAGCACGGCGAGGGTGGGGTGTTCGAGGGCGACGGTGGCCCGCAGCTCCAGGCCCGTCCGGTCCGCCAGCTCGTTGCGCAGGTCCACCGCGGCGAGGGAGTCGAGGCCCAGGTTGGCGATCACCATGTCGGGATCGATCTCCGCTGGATCCTGGTAGCCGAGCACTCGTGCGACCGCGGCGGCGACGACGTCGAACACCGCGGCGAACTGCTCTTCCTCGTCCGTCACGCCGGTCAGGTCGAGCACTGGTGCGGGAGCCGCTTCCGGTGCCTCCACGTGTGCCACCGGCACCCGGTCGAGCCAGTAGCGGCGGTGCTGGAAGGAATAGGTCGGCAACGCGACCGCACGCGCGCCCGAGCCGGCGAAGAAGCGACGCCAGTCGACCGCGACGCCCCGGTTGTGCAGCTTGCTCAACGCCGTGACGAGAGTGTCCACTTCGGACTTGTTGCGCCGCACCGTGGACAGAGCCCCGCTGTCGCCGACGAGCGCCGTCAGCACCGCGTCGGGACCGACTTCGAGGAACGTGTCGACGCCCAGCGCGCGCAGGGTGTTGACGGCCGGAGCGAAGCGCACGCCCGCCCGCACCTGCCCGACCCAGTACTCCGGATCCGTCCAAGGCGCGCCGGTGTCGCCGGTGACCGTGGAGACCAGCGGAATCCGCGGCGCGTGGTAGCTCAACCCGGCCGCCACCGAGCGGAAGTCGTCGAGCATGCCCTCCATCAACGGCGAGTGGAACGCGTGGCTCACGATCAGCCGCTTCGTCCGGACCCCGCGTTCGCGTGCCACGTCGGCGATCCGCGCCACCACGGCCTCGTCGCCGGAGACGACCACGGACCGAGGTCCGTTGATCGCCGCGATGTCGGCCTGCTCCTCGCCCGCGAGCAGCTCTCGGGCGTCGTCCTCGGTCAGCTCCAGCGCGTACATCGCGCCACGACCCGGCAACCCGTGCATCAGCGTGCCGCGAGCGGACACCAGCGCCGCGGCGTCGGCGAGGGAGAACACACCGGCGACGTGCGCGGCCGCCAGTTCGCCGATGGAGTGACCGGCGAGCACGTCGGGGCGCACGCCCCAGTGCTCCAGCAGCCGGAACAGCGCCACCTCGAAGGCGAACAGCGCGGGCTGGGCGTGGTCGGTGCGGTTGACCAGCTCCGGGTCGCCGTCGCCGAGCAGGATCTGCCGCAGCGGCTGGTCGAAGTATCCCGCGATGTCGTCGAACGCGGCGGCGAACACGGGGAAGCGGTCGTGCAGCTGCTTGCCCATGCCCATCCGCTGCGAGCCCTGGCCGGTGAAGAGGAACGCGGTGGTGCGTCCGGCGGCGACCTCCGGGGAGAGGTCGGCCAGAGCGGCGCGGAAGCCCTCGATGCTGTCGGCGACCACCGCCGCCCGGTGCGGCAGCGCGGCGCGCGTGGTCGCGAGGGAGTACGCGATGTCACCGGCCGGAGCGTCGGTCTCGGCCAGGCGGAGTGCCTGGTCCCGCAGTGCCCCAACGGATCGAGCGGACAGCAGCCACGGCAACGGCCCGTGCTCCCGCGGCGAGGGCGCGTTCTCGATGACCGCTGGCACTTCCTCGACGATGACGTGCGCGTTGGTGCCGCTGATGGCGAACGCGGAGATGCCCGCGCGGCGCCGGTTTCCGTTCGAGGGCCACTCTCGTGCCTCGGTCAGCAGCCGCACCTCGCCCGAGGTCCAGTCGACGTGCGGGGTCGGCTCGGCGACGTGCAGCGTCCGCGGCATCACACCGTGCCGGATCGCCTGCACGGACTTGATGACGCCCGCGATGCCGGCCGCGGCCTGGGTGTGCCCGAAGTTCGACTTCACCGCGCCGAGCCAGGCGGGCTCGGTCCGGTCCTGGCCGTAGGTCGCCAGAATCGCCTGCGCCTCAATGGGATCGCCCAGCGTGGTACCGGTGCCGTGCGCCTCGACCAGGTCGACATGGGCCGCGGTGAGGCCGCCGTTGGCCAGTGCCTGGCGGATCACCCGTTGCTGGGCGAGGCCGTTCGGCGCGGTCAGCCCGTTCGACGCACCGTCCTGGTTCACCGCGGTAGAGCGGACGACGGCCAGCGCCTGGTGCCCGTTGCGCCGCGCGTCGGAGAGACGTTCGAGCAGCACCATCCCGATGCCCTCGCCGAACGAGGTGCCGTCCGAGTCCGCGGAGAACGTCTTGCACCGCGAGTCCGCGGCGAGTCCCCGCTGCCGGGCGAAGGTGACGATGCTGTCCGGAGTGGACATCACCGTGACACCGCCCGCGATCGCCAGCTCCGACTCCCCCGACCTCAGCGACTGGCAGGCCAGGTGGATCGCCACCAGCGAAGCCGAACACGCCGCGTCGACGGTGATCGCGGGCCCCTCCAGCCCGTAGCTGTAGGCGACCCGGCCGGACAGCACGCTCGCGGAGGTGGCGAAGCCGAGTTGCGCCTCGTACTCCCCCAGACCCCGGCCGAGGTGCTGGTAGTCGCCGCCCTGGACGCCCATGAACACGCCGGTAATGGAGCCGTGCAACGACGTCACGTCGATCCCGGCCCGCTCCAGCAGGTCCCAGGACGTTTCGAGAGTGAGTCGCTGCTGCGGGTCCATCGCGGTCGCTTCCTTCGGGCTGATGCCGAAGAACTCCGCGTCGAACCCCGCGACGTCGGTCAGGAAGCCGCCCTCGAGGGTGTAGGTGGTGCCGGTGTGCTCAGGATCCGGGTGGTGCAGGCCGTCGAGGTCCCAGCCCCGATCGGCGGGGAACGGGACGATCGCGTCGCGGCCCTCGGCCAGCAACTCCCAGAAGTCCTCGGGCGAGGTGATGCCGCCGGGGTACCGGCAGGCCATCGCGACGATGGCGATCGGGTCGTCGTCCGCAGCCTGGCGCCGCACTTTGCGCGCCACGGGAGCGGGTTGTTCGCCGGCGACGATGCGGCGGGCTAGCGCTTGTGGGGTGGGGTGGTCGAACGCGGCTGTGGGCGAGAGTCGCACTCCGGTCGCGGAGATCAGGCGCTCGGTCAGGGTGACGACGGCCATCGAGCCCAGGCCTAGTTCGACGAACGGGCGGTCGGGGGCGACCTCGTCGGTGCCGAGGAGAGCGGCGGTCTCCGCGAGGATCAGGGTGAGGACGGCGGCGGGATCGAGGTAAGTCGCGCCTGCCTCGTCGCGACCATGGGGCACGACGGCAAGATCGCTTTCCGCGGTGGCATCGGCCGCTGATCGACCGGTCCGCGCGGCCGACTCCGCGGCACCATCCCCGGCCAGCGCGGTCGCCCCTGCCACCCCGCCCCCAGCCTGCACCAGCGGCACCGCAGGCGCCGCGGCAACTAACCGAGCCGGCAACCCACCCAACCGGTGCCGAGCAACCTTCCCCGACTGAGTCCGCGGAATCTCCGCCGTCTCATAAACCTCAGCCGGCACCTTGTAATAGGCCAACTCCCGCCGGCACAGGTCCAACAACGCCTCGGCATCGAACCCATCAGGCCCAGGCACGACCCAAGCCACCGGCACCTCGCCGAGCACCTCGTCGGGCTTCCCCCCGACCGCGACGTCCGCGATCCCCGGCACCTGCCGCAGCACGTTCTCGACCTCCGCGGGGTGGATGTTCTCCCCACCGCGGATGATGAGTTCCTTGAGCCGTCCGGTGATCGTGACGAACCCCGCCGAGTCGCGGCGCGCCAGGTCACCGGTGTGATACCAGCCGTCGCGCAACGCCTCGGCCGTGGCGTCGGGCTGGTTGTGGTACCCGAGCATCAGGTTCGGCCCGCTGACCCAGACCTCGCCCTCCTCCCCCGGCAACGCCTCGCGGCCGGTGAGAGGATCCACCAGCCGGACGCTCACTCCCGGCACGGGCAACCCGGCCGAGCCCGGAACCCGTTGCCCCGCGGGCCAGTTCGTCGTGATCGCGGCCGTCTCGGTGGAGCCGTACTGGTCGACCAGCGGCACCCCGAACGCGGCTTCGAACCGCTCTCCCAGCGCCGCCCCGCTGGCCGAGCCCGCGACGAAACCCAGCCGCAGCGCCGGGAACGCCTCGGCGTCCGCCGACGACAGCAGGTGGTGGTAGGTCGTGGGCACACCGGCCAGCACGGTGGCGTCGTACTCGCGCAACGCACCGAGCACCTCCGCCGGGGAGAAGCCGCTCAGGATTCGCACGGTCGCGCCGGCGGCGACCGCGCCGAAGACGCCGAGGTTCTGCCCGAGGCCGTGGAAGAGCGGCAGCGGCCACAGAACCGTGTCTTCAGACGACAGACCGAGGATCGGCACGTGACAGGCAGCCGCCATCCACAGCGTGCTGCGCAACGAGTACAGCACACCCTTCGGCAGGGCGGTGGTTCCGGACGTGTACAGGAGGATCGCTGGACCGTCCAATGAGGACCCAGAATCCCCGGACAGGTCCACCGAATCGAAGCCCCCGGACAGGCCAGGCGAGTCGACGTTCCAGGACAGGTCCAGCGAACCGAAGTCCCCGGCCGAGTCCGGCGAGTCAAAGTCCCCGACGTCCAGCACCCGGACGCCGGGGTCCACCACCCGGTCCACCCGCTCGCGGTGCGCCTCGTCCGTGATGACGACCGCGGCACCGCTGTCAACCAGGAAGTGCCTCAGATCCGCATCACCCGACCAGGGGTTCAGCGGCACGCTGATCCCGCCCGCCACCACCACGGCCAGGCCGCTCTCCACGGCCGCAACGGTGTTGCCCAGCAGGATCGCGACGCGGTCACCCGGCGCGATGGCCAGCAGCCCGGCCAGCGAGCGGACCCGCTGGTCGAGCGAGCGGTAGGTGACCTCCCTCGTCGCGTCCGCGAACGCGACGCGGTCGCCGATCGTCTCGGCACGCAGCCGCAGCAGTTCGGGCAGTGGGCGGATCAGTTCTGCACGCATGAGGCACTCCGGACTGACGTCAGCGAACCGCGAGAACGGTCCTGGTAGGACAGATGAAGTCGACCGCCCCGTCGGGCCCGGCGATGACCTGCAGCCGCTCGCGTGCCTCGGACGTGGCCTCCTCGACCCGGTCGGCGGGCACGAGGTCCCACAACATGCGGGTGGTGATGTTCCAGGTCCACTTGATGTACGCGTCGACGGAGTCGAAGTGCGACACGGCGTCGATCGAGCTGATCTCCACCTCGCTGAAGCCGGCGGCGCGCACGGCGTCGGCGGTCGTCTCTGCGTTGGCGAGGGCGGTTCCCACGCCGAGTACCGGCACCCACGGGTTGTCGATGCCGGCGGGGATGTAGCCGCCCAGCACCTCGCCGATGATCTCCGCGGACTCCCAGCCCGCCGCGAGGCGCCCGTCCTGGGTCGGGAACGTCGTGGCGGCGAACCGGCCGCCCGGCTTCAGGGCCTGCGCGATGTTGCGCAAACCGGCGGCGGGGTCGGGCAGCAGGAACAGCACCATGCCCGCGGAGATCGCGTCGAACTGCTCGTCGCTCGAGAACTCCTGCACGTCGCCCTGCCGGACGGCGGCCCGGTCGCCGAACCCGTACTCCTCGACGTCCGCGGCGCACAGCTTCACCATCTCGGCCGACAGGTCGACGCCGAGCACCCGGCCCGCCGGCCCGACCGCCTCGGCCGCGGGGAACAGGCAGGCACCGCGACCGCAGCCCAGGTCGAGGACGTTCTCCCCTTCCTGCAACCGAAGCAGGTCGACGAGCTGCTTGCCGATCGGGTTGAACATGGCCGCGTTGTACTTGCGGGCCGACTTGTCGTACGCGTCCTCGACGCGGGCCGTACCAGTGGTGCTCACTTGCTCACTCCTCAATGGATTCATCGAAATTCACCGGCCGCACGAGGAATCCCGTGCGGAACTCGGCGCACTGCGCCTCGCCGTCCACCCGCCACCACAGCTGATCGGGGGCGGGCAACATCTCCGAGACCAGCACCTCGGCCTCGGGCAGCCGGGCGAGGTCGAGCACCGACACCGGGTCCGCGAAGTCGACGTACAGCGGCTTCGGTTCGGCCGGGTGCTTCACGAACACGTACCTCGGCAGGCCGAGCTCGCGCCGGATCCGTTGCACCGCAAGCCACTGGTCGAACCGCTCGCCCGCACGCGCCGGCAGTGCGACCCGCCAGCGGGCGCGCTGGTAGACGACGCCGTCGATGGTGATGCGGGGCGTGTGCGCGCCGAGGTCGATCGGCACCGGCACGACCGCGGGCCGCGACACCGCGCGGTGCAGGGTCGAGGCGAGATCGCCTGGGTAGAGCCACCGGCGCCTGCCGTCCACCTCGACCGCGTCACCACTCGCGGGGACGATCACGTCCGCGATCGCCACCACGTCCGCCGGGTCCTTGGCCGACAACCCGCTCAGCTCGATTGACACACCGGGCAGCTCCGGCGTGACGTGGGCGCTGCGGCGCCGGGAGACGATCGTCGCCGAGTCCTCCTCGGCGATCACCTCGCCGACCCGCGCGGTGAACTGCCGCCACAGGTCGTCGGGGTCGCTGTGCAACGGCCGTTCCAGGCCGCCGTAGATCGAGCTGCAGTCGTCGTGCATCTCGGAGAGCACCCAGATCGCCGACTCGGGATCGGTGCCGACGGCCATCAGGTCCGGGCTGGGCAGGCACGCGTCCTCGGGTTGCGGCCGCACCTGCGTCCACAACGGCGCGAGCACCTCGCTGAGCCGCGCGCTGGTCAGCACCGGGCTTTCCCGAACGAGATCCCGCAGCACCTCGTCCAACTGACCCCGCCGCTCCCGGCTCTCCGGCAGGTCCCGAACAGCAAGTGCGGCAAGGGAACCGGGCTCTCCGGCGAGGTCGGCGCGCAGCACGTCGCGGGCGTCCTCGCGGGTCAGCAGGGCGGCGAGGTAGGTCAGCGGCAGGATCGCCTCGGTGACCTTCCGCAGCGCGTCGGCGATCGGGCCACCGAGCACGACGCGTTCGCTGTAGGGGCTGGACCTGTCCTCGTGGAACAGCTCCCGGTCGGCGTAGTGCTGGCCCGCGCGGTGCTCGACCTGGCCGAACAGGCCCTCCGCGAACTCCTGGGCCGCAGCGAGATGCGTGGCTCGTTCCGGCCAGCCTGCTGACGCGTAGGCATCGCGGTGGGCGGCAAGCGAGGCGGCGGTGGGTTCGTGCTCAGCCAGCCTCGTCAGCGCGTGCAGTTCGGTCGCGGGCAACCGCCACGCGGACACCGTGAGCGCGGGCCCGAGCCCCTTGGTGGCCGAGGCGGCCAGCGGGCTGCCGTCAGCGGCCTGCCAGACCGCCATCGCCTGCTCCGCCACGCGGAACTTCCTGCCGTCGACCACGCGTTCCAGCCCGGCACCGGAAGGCAGCGCGCGGAACAACGGGTTGCGCCACGCGCGGCGCTGGTCCGGGTCGAGCCGCTCGGTCGCGTGCTTGCGGAGTTCCTCGACCAGCCACACGCTCGCCTCGACCACGACGCGTTCCGCGCCGGGCTCGCCCACCTCCACCGCCGCGGGCAGCTCCGGCCGCAACCGGGCGTACAGCGTCGGCCCGAAGAAGGACACGGTCTCGCACTTCGTGGCGAACCGGCGCAGGTAGCGGTGCAGGGTGTCGAGCGTGCGCCGGTCCGCGGAATCCCGGCCGGAAACGGACCGGTGGAATGCGGGGTTCGAGACGAAGACGGCGTGCTGGAACCGGTCGTCGCGGACCGCCCCGGCAATCTCCGCATAGGATTCGGACAACGCGCGCTCGAATTCCTCGTGACCCGAGTCGGCGCAGCGCTTCACCATTTCGTTCCAGCGCTCTGCGAACTCCAGCCGACCCAGTTGCCGCAGAATCGCGACGCACCGGTCATCCAGTTCCGCACCCTCGGCGACCAGTCGCCGGCAGCTGCGCAACGCGCGCTCGCTGCGCTGCCGCGGCTCGACCGCCCGAACGGCATCACGAAGCTCTGACCAGCATGAATCGAACTCCTGCTGCAACTCGGCCAGCGATTCGCGCTCGGCCAGCACCTGGTCGACGACGTCCAGGCGCACGGTCGCGAGCCGTTCGACCATCCGCACCCCGAAGCCGGTCGTGCGCAGCAGAACCCACGGCTGCGGCCGCACCTCAAGTGCGCCACGCCCGGCAGGAAAAGTCCACGAAATAGCGTCTTCGGCCACGACGGTACCCTCACCAGAAATCGGACTTGAACAGCTTGCTTTCAGTGCGTGGGCCGGTGTATCAAATAGACACCGTCCACGGAGGAAGTCGCATCAATGACCATTCAGACTCGCATCGCCGACGCGGTCGCGGACAACACCGCCGGGCTCGTGGAGCTGTCCCGCAGCCTGCACGCGGAACCCGAGATCGCCTACCAGGAGCACCGCAGCGCGGCCAAGGTCTCCGGCCTGCTGGAGTCCTCCGGCTTCGAGGTCGAACGTGGCGTCGGCGGGCTCGACACCGCGTTCACCGCTCGCTTCGGCGACGGCCCGCTGGTCGTCGGCCTGTGCGCGGAGTACGACGCGCTGCCCGAGCTCGGCCACGCCTGCGGCCACAACATCATCGCCGCTTCCTCGGCCGGTGCCGCGCTCGCGCTGCGCGACGTCGCGGACCAGCTCGGCATCACGGTCCTCGTCATCGGCACGCCCGCCGAGGAGCAGGGTGGCGGCAAGATCCAGTTGCTGCGCGAGGGCGTGTTCGACGAGGTCTCCCTCGCGATGCTGATCCACCCCGCCATCGACGAGATCAGCGCACCGCAACCCCTCGCCCTGCTGGAGCTCGAGGTGCGGTTCACCGGCCGCGAGTCCCACTCCGCCCTGGCGCCGCACCTGGGGGTGAACGCGGCGGACGCGCTCACCGTCGCCGAGGTCGCCGTCGGTGTCGGCCGGCAGCACTTCGAGCCGCGGCAGATGGTGCACGGCATCGTGACCAAGGGCGGTGACGTGCCCAACGTCGTTCCCGTCCGCACCAACGCTTTGTACAACCTGCGCGCCGGTGACATGGAGTCGCTCGAGCGTCTGGAGAAGCGCGTCCGGGCCTGCTTCGCCGGTGCGGCGCTCGCGACCGGGTGCGGTCACGAGGTCGTGGCGGAACCGGCGTACGCGGAGCTCGTGCACGACCCGTTCCTCGTGTCCGCCTACCGGTCCGCCATCACGGACCTCGGCCGCACGCTGCCCCCGCTCGACGTCGAGCGCACCCTGCCCACCGGCAGCACGGACATGGGCAACGTCAGCCGCGTCATCCCGAGCCTGCACCCGAGCATCGCGATCGACACCGCGGGCGCGGTCAACCACCAGCCGGAGTTCGCCGCGGCGTGCGTCGGCCCGTCGGCCGACCGGGCCCTGGTGCACGGCGCCATCGCGCTGGCCAGGACCGCGGCCGAGGCGGCGACGAACGACGAGGCGCGGGAACGGCTGATCGCTCACAGCCGCTCCAGGAGCAACGGACCGTCCTCAGTGGACAGCTGAACACCCGTAACGCCGACGCCCGCTGCCGGGTCGAGCTGAACCGGCAGCGCGTCGAGCGACGGCCAGTCCGCGAGCCACGCACCGTGCGCGTCGGCGCTGCCGAGACGCACGCCGGTGATCGCCGTCGGCCGCACCTTGTGCCCGGCCGCGGCCAGATCGCCGGGAACGCGGTCGGCGCGGGCCTCGGCGTTGCCGTACCGCAGGAAGAACGGCAGCACCCGGCTCTCCCAGGAGAGCTTGAACGCCGCCTCGGCCCACGGCACCACCTGGCCGTCGGCGCGCACCGACTCGCCGCTGAACATGTCCGGGTCCATCCCTGTCAGTTCCTCGACCCGGGAGGAGATCGACACGATGTCGTCGACGAGCACAGCCCAGTTCAGGAACGCGGGACCGTCGGCGGTGCGGTCGAGGAAGACCTCGCCGAACTCGGACTCGGCGAGCGCCTTCTCGTCGTGCACCACCAGCAGTTCCAGGTACTGGACGTCCGCCGTGTCGAACGGCACGACCCAGCTCGCGGTGCCGTCCGGGTTCGGGCTGCCGTCGGTGATGCCGAAACCGTGCCGTTCCCACAGCAGCTCGCGCAACGGCTCGATGGTCCGCGCGCCCAGGATCACGTGATCGATGCGCATGTCAGCCCTTCACGCTCTCGACCGGGCACATGCTGTAGGGCAGCGAATCCCAGTCGTCGTCGAGCAGTCCGCTGGTGAGCCCGCGCGCGGTCGCGCGAGCCGACAGCAGGCCGTGGCCCGCGTGCCCGGCCGACACGAACACCCTGGTGCGATCGGGAACCCGGCCGACCACCGGCCGTCCGGTGGCGCTCACCGGCCGCAGACCCGCGCGGAACTCGACCGGTTCGCAAGCGCCGAGTGCGGGCATCGCCGCGGTGGCGAACATCAGCAACCGCGAGATGCCTTCCACAGTCACGCTCTCGTCGAAACCGGCGCTCTCCTCGGTGGCACCGACCACCACGCGGTCGTCGACGCCCTGAGCCAGGTAGAAGGCCGACGACAGGATGCACGGCAGGTCCACCGCGCGATCCAGGATCAGCAACTGGCCGCGCTGCGGGGAGATCCCGGTGCCGGCGGCCAGCCCGCGTCCGCTCGACCACGCACCGGCCGTGATCACGACCTGGTCCGCCTCGACCACCGCAGTCTCGGTCACCACCGCGACGTGATCGGCCTCTTCCTCGACGAAGCGCACCAACGCGTTCTGGCGCCACTGGACACCGGCACCGATGCCCCGCCGGCGCACCGCGTCGAGGTAGCGGCGGCCGTCGACCATCAGGCCGCTGTCGTCGAGCAGGTAGCTGCGGTTCGCCGGCAGCTTCATCCCCGGTGCCGCGGCGGACACCTCGTCACCGGAGAGCCAGCGGGCCTGGGCCGAGCTCTCGATGGCGTCGCCGAACTGGTCGACGTCGCTCTGCCGCAACGCGCGCAGGATCGACTTCGAGCGGCTGAACGCGCCGAACTGCGGTTCGAGCTTCAGCACGTCCTCGTCGAGGCACTGCTTGGCGTCGCGCAACCACTGGTAGAACTCGGTGTCGGGCAGGTAGCGCAGCGACGGCACCGCCACCCCCGCGGCACGGTTGGTGGCGTGGCCGGGTTCGGATCCCGCGTCCAGCACGACGACCGACGCGCCCCGCGACGCCAGTTCGTCGGCCACGCACGCGCCGACGATCCCGCCGCCCACCACGGCGAAATCACTCCTCGATGATGCGGCCATTGCCCTTCCCCTCGATAGTGCGAGCGCTGGTGAGCACCAGCGACTGGGTGGTGACGACGCTGTCGGTGAAGACCGTCGTGAGTGGACCGTGCACAGCCGTCACGTGGCGCAGCAACCGGATCGGCTTGCCGACGAGGGTCCGCACGGACCACTCGTCCCCGGTCTTCGCGAGGCACTGCAATCGGACGGTGCCGTCGGCGTGGTAGCGCTGCAACCCCTCGACGCACCACACCAGCTCGACGAAGTCCTGCGGCAGCGGCGCCTCCGGCCCCCGCATCCCGGCGCGGGTCAGCGGGTCCTCCACATAGGACTGCCGTTCGTGGTCCCAGATACGTTGTGGTGCCTCATCGGAGGCAACGAGCACACCGGCGTCGACGAGCGTGCGATCCGCTTCCGTGAGGGTCAGCCCCGGCAGAACCCGCTTGCCCGCCAGCTGTCGCGCGTTCTCCCTGCCCCGCGCGGAGGTCAGCGAGAAGACCGCACCCGCGATGAGCACGGCGGCGACGCCGGGCCGCAGGACGATGGGCAGGTCGCGGGCGTCGGTAGCGGGTGAGAGCGCGGCGGGCAGGCGGCCGAGTTCGGCGAACGGCAACGTGGCGGTGCGGTGATCCGCCGACTCGGTGCCGAGCAGGACCGGGCCGCCGATGGTCTCGGCTCGTGCCAGCACGCGAACCTGCCGTGCACCCCGATCGACGACATCGGCCACGGTGCTCTGCAATCGGACACCGGCTTGGCGGGCCTCGTCCGCGGTGCGTTCGAGGAGGTCGACGGCTGCGGCCGCGACGGCCTGGTCTGTCGGGGTGGGGCCCAGGCGGCGCGACGCGACGACGTCAGTCCCTGCCGGTGCCGCGCCCGGCCGCGCCGACGACGCCACGTCAGTCCCTGCCAGTGCCACGCCCGGACGCGCCGACGACGCCACGTCCGTCCCAGCCAGCGTCAAGCCGATCGCCTCCACGGACACGGAGATCCGCGGCCGCGGCGCCGCCGGAGTGAGCAGTCCGGTCACGTGAACCTCGACCTCAGCCACGCCGGACCTCCCTCAGCACCACGGAACCCGCCGGCAGACACACGCCGGCGTTGGCGAACGTGACAGGCACCGGGAACTGCCCGAGCTTCCCGCACCCACCGGTCACCCGGCCGTACTCCGCGACCTCGCGCGAATACGGCCGGATCGAACGCAACACGTCCAGCCCGTTGCCCACCACGTCGAACGGGCCGAGCCTGCGCACGGTGCCGTCGGCCTTGTGCAGCAACGCGAAGGACACCGTGAAGACGAAGTCGCCGGAGGCGATGTTCATGACCTGCAACTTCAGCCCGTGCGCGGCAATCCACGGTCCCTCAGGACCGGTCAGCGATGCGTCCTCGCCGACCAGTCCGCAGGTGTGCGTCATGCGGGGAATCGCGGGATGGCGGTAACTCTGCCGCCGCGCGTGCCCGGATCCCGGCACGCCAAGGCGTTCGGCGAGCGCCAGGTCGGTCATCGGTTCACCGACCCGGCCGCGGTCGATCAGCAGCGCGTCCCGGCAGGGCGTCCCCTCGTCGTCAACGCTGCTGCGGAAGCCCGCCTCAGCCCGCTGCCCGCCGTCGACGACGGTGAGCCACTCGGGGGCGATCACCTGACCGCGCAGGGCACCCAGGTAGCTGGTGTCCGACGCGACGACGTCCGCCTCCATCGGGTGGCCGACGACCTCGTGGAAGAACGCGCCCGCGCGGCCGGGTTGCAGCACCAGGTCGGCTTGGGGCAACTCGTCGACGAACGGGATGGCCAGGCGTGCCCGCACGTCCTCGGCCGCCTGGTCGATGTCGCCGCCCGGCCCGAAGAGCACCTGCGCGTGGCTGGTGCCGTCCTCCCCGCGCAACCGGACCTCGGTGGAGGTGAGGAACCGTTCTGCGGACCTGGTCGTCCCCGGCGCACCGACGGCGATGTGCTGCTGCCACGCGCCGACGGTGATCTCCGCCCCGGTTCGCTTGGCGGCCAGGATGAACTCGTCGTCCACGATCTCGTGCTGTGGACGCTCGAAGACGGCCAAGACGCCGTCGTCGGCCACGTTCTCGACGATCCGGTGCTCGGTCACGCCGGCCCGGTCGACCTCGGTGCACGCGCCACGGCTCGCCGTCGTCTCGTCGGTCACCGTGCCGTCCGGGCTGAACGTCCTGCGCGCCCAGGTGGTGTTCTCGGCGAAGAGCCTCATGACGCGCTCCTGCCGATGACCTGCATGCGCAGCTCGCTCGTGTACCGCCGGCCCTGTTCGTCCTTGAGCCACAACCGTTCCGGCTCGGGCGCCATCCGCTCGACGCCGAGCAGGTCGACGCCGCGCGCCACGTGTCCGATCAGGTCGGCCGCCAGCGGCGAGGCCAGGTCGATCAGGTACGGCTTGCGCTCGTTCGCGCTGCGGCAGAACACGAACCGGCCGCCCGACTCGCGGGCCATGCGCCGGAGTTGGAGGAAGCGGACGTGCGGTTCGGGCGCGGCCAGAGCCTCGGTGGCGACCTGGCGGCGGGCGCGCTGGATCACGACGTCGTTCGCCGCCACCTCACCGTCGGTGGTGAACGACGGGTGCAGCACCTGCGGGTGCGACAGCGCCGCCATCGGCGGGTACTTCACGAAGTCGCTCAACGCGATGTACGTCTGCACCGGCGTGCCCTGCGGGTCACGCAGTTCGACCCCGTCCGCGGAGACGGACACCTGCATCTCCCACGACCGTTGGATCTGCTCGCCCACGACGTCGGTCCAGGTCAACGGCCGCATCGCGACCTCACGGCCGGGGAAGCGGTAGTAGCCCTTGTTGCGCCGGCCGAAGTCCAGGCCCACCAGCCGGCCGTCCTGCTCGGCGATCCACTCCGCCGCGTCCGCGCCGTACTCCGCCGGATCCGGGTGCATGGTCGCGAGCCAGCTCTCGACGAGCAGGTGGTGGTGCACGCGCGAGAGCACCAGTGCGGCATCGGAAAGCCCGTCGACGTCCGGTGCGGCCGGGCACAGGTCGATCACCGCGTACCGGTCCCCCGGCAACGCCTCGGCGTCGCTCACCAGCCGGTCGAGCTCGGTCGCCGGGTAGGTGGGCGCGTAGGTCGCCTGCTGCGTGCTCGTCGCCGCGGCCAGCGCGGCGGCGGCCTGCTCCGCGTAGTCCAGGAAGTCGATCTCGGTCGTCCCGTACTGCTGTCGCACGGCCTCGATCGCCACCTGCTGGGTGGCGTTGCCGTGGGCCACGCACGCCTCGAGGGCGTCCGAGATCACGGCCTCCCACTGGGCCAGCAGCTCCGCGCTCACGGTCAACGCGAACGGCGACGCGCACTCCTCGAAGAAGACGGCACGGTCCGCATAGGCCGCCCCCGCACCGCGGCGAGCGGGCTTGCCGGTCACCTCGGTGAACAGTTCCTCCAGCGCGGCAACGGTCTTCGCCTTGCCGTCCAGGTCCTGCCCGGCGAGGTCGGCGGTGTGGTGCCGCAACGACTCGACACGGTCGAGCCACTTCTCCCGCGCGGCCGACGCGGGCAGTTCCCCGAGCTGGCGAACGATCGTCGCCAGTGGATCGTGGTCGTACTCGCCGCCGCCCAGCTCGATGCAGACCGCCTCGCTCGCGATCAGCGCCATCAGGGCCTTGGCGACCTGACCGGCGGGGAGGTCCGACGCCGCGTGGATCTCGCGGAACGTGCGGCCGCCCGCCGTCACCAGCGCGAGGACCGCCGCCGGAGCGGCAGTCCTGCCCGTGGCGTGGAAGGTCAGGTCCGGCAGGATCTTCGGGTCGCGGGCGATCGCGGTGGCCACCGCCTTGGCAGCCCAGTGCGAGAAGAACACCTGGCGGCCGCGGTCGAGGTCCGTACGTAGCTCGGTGCGCTCACCCTTGGCGCCGTAGGCCATCGGGCCGAAGAAGCTCACGGTCTCGTTTTTCGCGCAGAACCTTTGCACGTAGGTGTACATCTGCCGCCGGACCCGGCGCCACTTCGAGGTCGTCGTGCCACGATGGGCGAGCCAGGGACGGAGCATGTTGTGGTAAGCGTCCGGATTGGACAGAAAGATCGCTTCGCTGACCTCGGGCCGCGCGAGGATCTCCCGCAGCCGCTCGGACGCAGCGTCGTCGGCCTCCTGGTACGCGGCGTTGAACCGCTCGAAGGCCTGCGCCCACTGCTTGACGACAGGCGTCTGGGGCAACTGGGCCGGGCGGCCGCGCAGCAACGCGGATGACGAGCCGTGGGCCTCGCGGACCTCGGCCTCGCGGTCGAGCACCTCGTCGGCCAGCCGCAGCAACTCCGGCTGGGCACCGAGATCCTCGAGCCAGTCGAACGGCATACCCGCGTGCCGCAGCACGAAATGCTTCCCGATCTGCCATCGCCGAGTCATGCGCTCCTCCTGAGCGCTCCGGAGCGGACCAGCTGATCCGCCAGCTTCACCCGGCCCGCCTCAGGCAGGCGGGTCAGCGCGTGGGCGTCACCGTTGGCCAGGCGCTCCAGCACGGGCGCCAGCTTCGGGTGCACGCGGAACGCCCGTCCGGTGCGCAGGTTCACCACCGACGAGTCGACGACGACGGCGGACGGGTCCCAGTCCCCCGGTTCGTCAGGACGCGACAGGCAGCAGGCGGCGAACCGGCCGGGGTAGAGGTCGGTGCGGCTCGCGAGCTCCGCGTTCAGCTCGGCCAGCGGTGTGGCCTCGGCCGCGAACCGGCCGGGGTAATCCGCACGGCTCGCCAACTCCGCGTTCAACTCGGCCAGCGGTGCTTCCGCAACGGCGAACCGGCTCCAGCGCGGCAGGTCGTGCCCGGACACGTCGAGCAGGTCGAGCGCCGTGCCGGCCCAGACCGGCGGGGCACCCGCGGGCAGGCGGAACGGGCTCAGCCCGGCCAGCCGGCCCGACTCGACCAGCCGGATGGCGGTCTCGCGCGTCTCCTCCGCACTGACCCCGGGGGCGCCGACCAGCAGCTCGATCGACGGCGTGAAACCGCTCAGATCAACGGTGTCTCCATGCACGTCAACGAAATCGTCCCCGTGCACCTGCGCCGCCGTCACGGTGAGCCCGACGCACGATGCCCACGCTTCAGCGGGAACAGCCAGGACATCGCGCGGGGCGAGCCAGCCGACCCACTCCTCGCCCGGCGTCCAGTCACCGGGCCGCTTCACCCAGCGGATCGGACGCGGTGCCCAGTCGTCGGCGAGCCGCCACCGCGGCGCCCACTCGTCGAACCGGACTCCGCGCAGCGCCTCGACCGCACCGAGCGCGGCGCGGTGCTCGGTGGCGAAACGACCGCACAGCACCACGTTCCCGGCACCGACCGCCGCAACGATCCCCACGACGGCAGGAAGTTGCTGGTCTGTCTCAAGGACGAGGTGGATCACCTGGCCGGCCGTGGCGGCCAGTGCGATCTCGGGATCGAACAGCCGGGTCCGCGCCGCGGCGGCGACGACCTGCGTGCTCGACTCCGTGCTGCCGTCGACCAGTTCCACGTCGTCGCCGGCCAGGCGCAGGCTCGGGTCGTTCGCGGCGGCGAACCGCAGCGCCAGCCCTGCCGCGCGCAACGTGCCGAAGCCGGCGCGTTCCCTGCCCAGCGCGGCCGCGGCCGCGTGCACGAACACCGCTTCGTCCGCAGGCACCCGTTCCGCGAGTTGCCGCAGCGCGTCGGGTGCGGTCAGCCGGTGCACGAAGTGCGCGTTGAGGTCGATCAGCCGGTCGTCCGCCTCGATGACCGGGGTGAGTGTCAGGTCGAAAAGCGGTGGCACCACTACGAGTCTCATCGTCGTCCTCTGGTGTAAACGCAACGCAGTTCGGATGGGAACCGCAACTCGCCGTCACGCAGCCACGCGTCGTCCGCGGCGGGCAGGACCTCGGACAGCGTCAGCTCGTCCGCGGTACCCGCCAGCCTCGTCAGCGCCTTGAGCAGGTCCGGGCTGGTCAGATCGACGTAGATCGGCTTCCGCTCGTTCGGCGACTTGGCGAACAGCCGCCTCGGCAGGCCGAGGGTGTGGGCGAACCGGGCGACGTCGAGCAGCCGCTCGACCTCGTCCTGCTTGGCGCTGACGGCGAGGACCCGTTCGGAGGCGACGGTCCACCGCCTCCGCGACAGCACCACGTTCCGCCACGTCAGGCGCGGCAGGTGCGGAAGCTCCGGCAGGCGCGGCCGGCGGATGCGCGGCAACGCGAGCGCGGTGTGCAACCCGCTGTCGAGCTCGCCGTTGTGGAACAGCAACGCTTGCCCTGGATGCAGGTCGCTGCGCAGCTCCGCGGTCGTCCCGTCGCTGTGCACCCAGAGCTGGTCGAGGCCGACGCGGTCCCTGCCCGGCGACGCGCTGCCGCCGAGTTCCAGCACGATGCCGGGGAACTCCAGCGGCGGCAGACCGGTGGTGCGCCGGGAGATGACGTTCACCGCCAGCTGGTCGCCGAGGGTGGTGCGCACCGTCTCGTCCCGCATGGCGAGGATCTCGGCGCTGTTCTCGTTGAACTGCAACGCCCACGGCGTGAGCAGTGCGGCGTCGTGGATGTCACCCATGATCAGCGGGGTCGAGCCGGCGTCGTACTGAGCGATGTCGGGGACCGCGGCCAGCATGTCGATCGAGCACAGCACAGGCGCCGACGGACCGGCCGGGGGCGTGAGACCCGCGATGTCGACGACCGGCTGCTCCGGGTCGAACACGAGGTTCTCGGCCAGCCAGGTGCTCGGCACGATCTGCACGTTCGCGCACACGGTGAGCGCCTTCACCAGCGGGAACCGTCCCGGTCCCAGGTGAGCGGCGATCGCGCGGTTGGTCAGGTTCCTCGTCAGCTCGGCCTCGTGAGCCAGCAGGTCCAGCACGGGCGCCACGGCTTCGGCCAGGTCGTCCGCGAACGGGCCGCTCACGCGGAAGTCGGCGGTGCCCACGGCCGCCTCGTGCACGATCACGCGGTCGTTGTAGAACTTGTTGCCGGCCGCCTGCGCCGGAACGGACGACAGCGACGCCTCGATCTCGCCCTGGATCTCCGCCTTGCGCGTGGGATTCGCCGCCGGGTACGCCTCCAGCAGCGCGAGCGTGCTCTCGAGCAGGTCTCGCACCGGTCCCTCGACGCGGTCGACGGTCCAGCGCAACGGATCGATCGTGGTCGACGGCGGCGCCAGGTCGTGCGTCAGCCGTCCCTTGGTCACCGCGGTGCGGAACGCTTCGAGCACCTCGGGCAGGGCGCGACCGAGCCGGTCCGCGAGCTCGCGGACGTTCGCAGCACCGTCGACCGCGCCGACCAGGTCCGCGACCAGATCGCCGGGCCGGGGCGGGCGCAGCGCGGTCTTGCGGCGTGGCACGAGCCGCGCGGCCGCGTCGTCATCACCGAGCAGCAACGCCTGGACCGCGTCGTTGACCCGCGCGGCGGTGTGCGCCTGGCGGGCCCGGATCTCCCGATGCCCCAGCCAGTCCAGTTTGGACGGTGTGCCGCTCGCGCGGTCCACGGTGGCGTAGTTGATCGGTCCGAAGAAGCTCATCGTCTCGCTCTTGGACGCGAGCCGCTGCGCGTAGGAGGCGAGCTGCCGCCGGATCCGCGAGCCCTGGGCGCCACGGCTCAGGTCCCGCTGCGCCGCCGGTGAGGAGCACACGACCGCGTCGTTGAAGCGTTCGTCGGCCCTGATCCGCTGCAGCGCCGCGTCGACGTCGGCCTTGTCCTCGAGGGCCGCCTCGCCGAGCCGGCCGAGCAAGTCCTCCATGTGCGCCGTCAGCCGGTTCCACTCCCGCCGCCACTCCTCCGGGAACGCATCGGCGTCTGTGTCCGGGATCATGCGGAAGTTGCGGAGCTTGCTCTTCTGGCCGCGGGAGAGGTTCCTGGCCGGCCGCAGCCCGCCCGCGTGCTCGGTGGCGGCCTGCTGGAGCTCCAGCAGCTCGTCGATCAGCCGGCCGGATCGGGAGTAGGCGAGCTGTTCGACCATCTGCCACGGGAACCCGGCGCTGCGCAGCACCATCACCGGCAGCAAGTGCCAGTTGTCGTCGGTCATGTCGCTCTTCTCATCGCGATCCGGAACTCGGACGTCGTCAGCCCGCCCCGGCGCCGCAGCCACAGCTCGTCGGGGGCCGGGCGCATCTCCGCCATCGAGATCTCCTGGCTGTCCCCCGCCAGCACCAGCGACACCAGCGCGTCCACCGCCAGCGGGTTGTCGAGGTCGATGCCGACCGGCTTGGGTTCACCGCCGACGTGCACGAAGCAGAACCGCGGGATCCCGCGGGTGGCGCGAAGTCGTTGCACCGCACGCACCACCACGGAGGTGTCCCTCGTCCCGGTCAGGCCGAGGTCCTCGCGGCCGAGCCACCACCTGGCCCGCTGGACGAGGACGTCCCCGACCATGACCCGCGGGCTGAAGTCGCCGAACCTGATGGTCGGCAGCGACACCCCGGGCGGTGCGAACGCGCGCAGGTGCACGTGATCGTCCTCGCCCGCGTACAGCACCAGTTCGCCGTCGGCCGTGCGGAGCTTCGCCTGCCCGTCGTGCAGCACGACCTCGATGTCGGTCAGCGGCACGGTGCGGGACCGGTCGTCGGTCGCGTACGCGGTGATCTCGATGAAGCGGCCGGGGAACCAGTCGGCGACCAGTCCCTTGTGGCGCCGGCGGCGGATCACCGTGGCGAGCTTCTCCGCGCCGCCCCACGGGCTCAGGTCGGCGGCGAGATCGGCCAGCATCTCGTCCTGGTCCCCGCTGAACAGACCCTGCGATCCCCACGCGAACACGTACGGGTGCAGCTCCCCGAGGACCAGGACCTCCCGGCCGCGGGCCGCGTGTTCGAGCATCAGGTCGGGGCTGACGAACCCGGTGGCTGCCGGGGGACCCGCGAGCGCGCGGAGGTCCTCCGGTGCCAGCACCGCTTCGAGTCCGTCCACACCGGACTCGACGAGCTTCGCGTACTCCGCGGTGAACCGGTCGAGCGACTCGGTCGCCGGTTCCTGCTGGAGGCGCTGGATCAACTCGCCGTAGGGCATCGTCTCGGTGCCCGCGGCTCGCAGCACCGCGGCACACGTCTCGTTGGCAGCGACCCGTTTGAGCTCACCGAACCGCGCGGCCAGGTCGAGCACGGGAGAGAGCTGTTCCTCCCACCGGGCCGCGACGTCACCTCCTACCAGCACGGGACCCTGGTCTCCCCTGGCGTCCAGCGACACCACGAGCCGGTCGGCGTACATGCGCCCGCTGGCCCGGCGGGCGTCGACCGCGGTGAGCTCCGTGAACCCCTTCTCCACCTGCTCCAGTGCGACCGCCCGCGCCGCGTGTCCCTGCGCGGCCGCGTACTTCCCGGCCAGTTCACGCAACCCCGCGAGCTTCGCGGGCCACTCGCCGTCCGGCACGTTCCGCCCGGCCCAGTCGATCAGCCAGTCCAGCGGCCGTGCGGTCGTCGAGGGCGGCTCCGGCCACAACCGGACGGTGCCCGCCTGGCGCAGCTTGTCCAGCACCTCCAGCACCGACTCGACCGGCTTGCCGAGCGCCGCAGCCAGATCGCCCGCGGACCGGACGCCGTCGATGAGGTCGACGAGGTCCCAGCGCCAGCCGGTGAGCCGCACCTTGCGCCCGTCGGCGAGGCCGACCACGCCGTTGTCCCGCCCGCAGGCGGGCATCCACGCGACGGCCAGCCGTTCCCGGACCTCCGGCGCCGATCCGATGATCATGGCGAGCTCGCACACCGCCCAGAAGGCGACCATGGCCTCGGTGGCCACGACGCCGGACGGGTGCTCCTCGCCCAGCACGATGCCTTCGCTGACATCGTTGACGCGGCCGTGCACCAGCGGGCCGAAGAAGCTGGTTGTCTCGTTCTTCGCCCCGAGCCGTTGCCCGTAGAGGTACGCGCGCCGGTAGAACGCCCGGTCCTTGGCGCGATCACCGCCGGCCGGGCCGGCGAGCCAGCGCACGACCTCGTCGTAGAACGACGGGGACAGCTGCAGCAGAGCGTCCTGGACCTGCTCACGCGACAGCAGTGCGCGGACGCGTTCCGAGCGGCGCCGTTGTTCCGCCGTCAGTGCGCTCGCGAGCAGCTCGTCGACCTCGTCCAGATCGCGCAGCGCGGCCGAATACGTGTCGATCTCGTGCGTGAGCACGTCGCCGGAGAACTCCCCGGCCGGCAACCTGCGCCCGACCCGGCTGCGCAACTTGGACAGTCCACGCAGGACAGCCTTGTCGGTCGTGCGCCCGACCTCGTCGGCGATGCGGGTCCGCAGCGCCGCGCGAGCGCGTTCGAACACGTCGGTCGCGTCGCGGTACTCGGCCAGCACCCGCGTGGCGGGCCCATCGGCGAGGCCGGTGAGCAGCCCCACCTCGAAACCCGCGCGGCGCAACAGAAGTCTGGGGTACAGGCGCCAGCAGGAGGAGTCACCCATCGAGATCAGTCCTGGAAGTTGATCGGATCGAACGGCCGGTTCAGCTTCGTCTTGGGCGACGGCAACAACTCCAGCACCGCGGCGTTGTTCCCGATCGCGTCGGCGAGCGCCGCGGCCTTCGCCGGGTAGCTGGTGCTGCGCCGTGCCGTGCCGGCCGCGTCGTTGGCCTCGCCGGTGATGACCGTCAGGCCGGCCTGGGCCAGCGCGACGTGGTACGGATCGCCGATGCGCCTGGCCGCGATCTCGGCCAGGCGGAACTGCTCCGCCGCGGCCTCGGACTCGCCCGACCGCGCGAGCAGCCCGCCCACTTCCAGCCGGACCTCGCACTCGTGGAAGTCGTCGTTGAGCGTGACGGCGTTCTCGAGCGTGGTGGCGAGGTCCGCGAGTGCCTCGGTCCGCTCGTCGATCAGCAGCCGGATCCCGCCGCTGCGGTACGCGTGGTGCTTGAGGAACGCCGCGTTGCCCGCGCCGGAGGCCTGCCGGAACTTGTCCCAGGTGGCGTGCGCCTGGGTCAGCTTGCCCGCCTTCTCCTGCAGCACGCTGATGTTCGAGTACAGGTTGATCCGCAGGTGCGCGGAGCTGGCGTCGCCCAGGCCCTCCAGGCACGCCAACGCCTGCTTCTCGTGCTGGAAGGCGTCGGTGAACTTCTTCTGCGCGAAGAGCGTGAGCGCGCGCAGGTTGTGCAGCCAGCCGCGTTCCCGGCGCACGCTGTCGGGCTCGCCGTCGGTGGCGGGCACCGCGGTGAAACCCTCCTCGACCTCGGCGATCGCGTCCGGCAGCTGGCCCTTGCGCTTGGACAACGTCAGCGCGGTGTACAGGTGCGACTGCGCGAGCAGCTCGGGCGAGAGCCCGTCCACCGCGGTGCGCATCGAGCGGAAGTACCCGATGGCCGTGTCCTGGTCGCCGCGGAAGCCGGCCTGGATGCCCAGCACCTTCAGCAGGAACGCACGCAGGTCCGCCGTGGTGCGCAGGATGACGGTCTCGAACTCGATCGCGTCCGCGAAGCCGTCCTGCCGCTCTGCCTTCGTGAGCACCTCGGCCACCGCGGTCTCGGGCAGTCCGCGCAGGAGACCCAGCGCGTCCTTGGCGACGATCGCCATGCCCTCCCAGTTCGCGGAGAAGAACGCCCGCCGGCAGTAGGCCAGCGCGGCGGCGATCCGGTCGGTGCGAGCGCTGTCCGCGTCGACGGCCTGGGCGTAGAGGCGGCCTTCCTCCGAGAACGGCGCGAAGCCGCTGTCCGGCAGGTCCGCCAGGTCGAAGGAGAGGTCGCCGACGGTGACCGGCAGGCCCATCCGGTTCAGGCAGCGCACGCGCTCGGCCCGGTAGTCGGCGTGCGGGCCGGCCGGGACGCGGACACGGGTCGGATCGACCAGCTCCAGCCGGGCACCCGGCGTGATCGCCGAGCGTTCCACCGCGAGCATGAGCCCGCGCAGCGAGGAGAGGTCGGCCCCGCCGGCACCGCGCAGGGCGATGGTCTTGTCCAGCTCGGCCGATGCCGCGCACAGCGCCGCGGCCGCGACCGACAGCACCCGGTAGACCTGCTCGCTCTCCCGGTGCAGGCGCCGTTCCGACGCGGCGAGGGCGATGTCGGACAGCCTGGCCGCCCCGGTGACCTCGCCGGGGAACAGCTCGGCCCACTCCGAGCTGTACCTGCTCGGCAGGTCCCCGAAGGTGGCGCCCTCCGCTCTTAATGTGAGCAGGGCGTGCCGGATGCCCGCATACGACTCGGCCGGTCCGCGGTCGAGGTCGACCACGACCGCGTCCGCCCGTACGACGTGGTCCTCAACGGACCTGATCGACGTGCTCATCCCGGTCACCAACGCCCTGCGAGAGCGAGCGGCGCGATCTTGTTCTCGACCTCGTCGAGGTCGAAGTCGACGTCTCCCAGGTCATCGAGCTCGTCCAGCTCGTTCTCGACGGCCTCGGGTGCCTGTACGGACTGCTCAGACACAGCACTCTCCCATCAATGATTTGCAAAGAATCAGGTGAAGTCGGTGCTGTCGCGCCCACGCCAATTGGAGCCACAGTTGCACACCGAGTAACTAAAGTACCTGAAACGAACTATAGGACAGGGTTGCACCCTTGGCAACGAAGTACAGAGAGCGTTTCCACATGAGTGCAAGCCCGGCGCGATAAACGCAGCTTAGAACACTTCGAGTCCAACTGAGACAGTGCCGCCAGCGTCTCATTTCGCCGTTACACAACTATACCGGAACCATTTTTGGCACACGCGTACGAAACCTTCGCCGCCCACTTTGTCCGTTCCGCATTCAGATACGTGACACAGAGCTCATCATTGCCGTAAAAACGGAATGCGCATTCCGCAATACCAGGTGGTCGCCGCAGATCAGGATCCCTCACCCGCGCACGCCGGGTCGCGTCCGTGAAGTCCACGTCAAAGGCGAACCAAACAAGACATTCACATTCTGGCAAGCCACCCCCCTCCCCCGTCATCAAAAGTAATCCGGAATGAAATCGGGCGTCAAGAAGGTGTTCCACCGGCACCACACGGTAATCATCCGATCGCGGACCGTGTTCGCAAAGAAGTTAAATGTATCAACCATCAAACCCAATGATTTCTCGGTCGCACGGATAATTGCGTCCTCACCGAAACAGGCGGAAAAAGGACCGGGAAATCTCGCCCATCGAACAAACGCGACACCGGTTCGCCCCGGAAATGCCAAAAACCCCGCGCAGACAGCTGCTGCCGGGGTGTTGGAGAAAGGGGAACTGTTATCCGTCGGTGCTGACGGACTCGGACACGTCGAGCAAACCCGCCAGGGTGCGCATCACGATCTTGCGCACCTGCTGCACGTGGTAGTAGTCGTGCTCCAGGACGCGCGGGATGATCAAGCCCTCGAGAATCCCGTTCAGCACCGTGACGACGTCCTCGGGATCGTCGGCCGTGCGGAACGAGCCGTGCTCGACGCCGGCGCGGATCGCGTCGATGAAGGGCTGCCGGTACCGCTGGCACAGGTAGGCACCGACGGCCCGCAGCTGCGGGTCGCGCGCCGACGCGTGCCAGAACTCCAGGAGCATCTTGCCGGTGATCTGCGCGGCCGGATCGAGGCCGCGGTCCACCAGCGCCACCAGCCGCTCCCACGGGGACGACTCCGGACGGTAGCTGGACTCGAGCGCCAGCACCTCTTCCTCGATCGACCTGTGCAGCGCTTCGACCAGCATGTCCTCGCGCGAGCCGAAGTAGAACTGCAGCGTGCTGACCGCCACGCCGGACACCGTCGCCACGTCCGCGAACCGGGTGCGGTCGTACCCGCGCTCCGCGATCACGGCGATGACCTGCCGGAGCACCTTCTCTCGACGCTCCCCACCCGCTCGCCTTCGCGAGAGGGCGAAACCGGAGGCCTCGACTTTGGTGTCCATGAAACGGAGATCTTGGCGAACATGACCCGTGCGTGTCAATACGTGGAACCGGTTGGCGAAGCCGTTTCACCGTACTGTACGGTCATACGGTACCACAATACGGTCAGCCGTGCAGACGGCTAGTGAGGTGTGGATCATGGAGAACGCCCCGCCGGTGGCCCCGGCGGCTCCCGCCGCCACCGACCACGGCACGCGTGGTGGCAACAGATGGCTGGTCCTAGCGCTGATGTGCAGCGGTCTGCTGCTGGCCGCGATGGACAACACGATCCTCAACGTCGCGTTGCCCGCGATCGCCGAGGCGCTCCAGCCCGGCAAGACGGCGCTGTTGTGGATCGTGGACACGTACTCCCTGGTCGTCGCGGGTCTGCTGGTGACGGCCGGCACCGCGGCGGACCGGTTCGGCCGCAGGCGTTTCTTCCTGCTGGGCCTGCTCCTGTTCGGCGTCGCCTCTGTCGTCGCGGCCCTGTCTGGATCGGTCGAGGTCCTGATCGCGTCCCGGGTCCTGCGGGCGGTCGGCGGCGCGATGATCATGCCCGCGACGTTGTCGATCATCCGGACGGTCTTCACCGACGCACGCGAGCGCGGTGTCGCCATCGGCATCTGGTCGGCCACGGCCGCGGCGGGCTCGGTGGTGGGCCCTGTCGTCGCGGGCGCGGCGCTGCAGAGCTTCCCGTGGGGCTCGGTGTTCCTGGTCGGGTTGCCGGTGGTCGTCGCCGCGATGGTGTTGACGATCATCTACGTGCCCGAGTCGCGTGACCCGAACCCCGGCCCGTTCGATCCGCTCAGCGTGCTGCTGTCGATGGGCGGCATGGTCGGCATCGTCTACGGCATCAAGGAGATCGCCGCACACGGCTTCGGCGCCGTCCCCGCGGTGGTCGCCCTGCTCGTGGGCCTGATGCTGGCCATCGTGTTCGTCCGCCGGCAGGGCAAGCTCGAGCACCCGCTGCTCGACCTGTCGCTGTTCCGCGAGCGGCGGTTCAGCGCGGCGACGCTCACCGTGCTGCTGTCGTTCTTCGGCTTCTTCGGCATGATCTTCTTCCTCACGCAGTACTTCCAGCTCCTCCGCGGCGCGAGTGCGCTGGAGACCGGCCTGTGGTTGCTGCCGATGGCACTGGCCAGCATCGTCGCGGCGCCGTTGACCGAGAAGATGATCCGCTCCTGGGGTTCGCGGGTGACGCTGACCTTCTCCTTCGGCCTGCAGGCACTCACGCTGGCGGTGTTCGCCCTGCTGGGCAACGGTTTCGACGACGTGGTGATCGTCGTCGGGTTCGCCGGCGTCGGCTTCGGCGCGAGCATCGCGGTGACCGCCGGGTCGCAGGCGATCATGACCAGCGTGTCGCCGTGGCGCGCCGGTTCCGCCGCCGCGATCCAGGAGACCTCGTTCGAACTCGGCGGCGGCCTCGGAATCGCCCTGCTCGGCAGCGTGATGACCGCGGTGTACGGAGCGAGTTTCGCCGCGGTGCAGGGAGTGCCCGACGCGACGGTGTCGGCGGCCGCGGAGTCCCTGCCCGCGGCGACGGCCGAGTCGCTCCGGCTCGGCGAGTCCGGCGCGGCACTGATGGACGCGGCGCGGTCGGCCTTCTTCGAGGGGTTGACCGTGGTCTCGCTGGCCAGCGCGGGCGTCATGCTGATCACCGCGGTGACGGCGTTCCTGTGGTTGCCGAACCGGGCCGACGAGCGTGCCCAGTTCGCGGCGGCTGGTGGAGCAGGCGGCCACTGACCTTGAGCGAACGCGTCTGCCCTGATCTTCGTGGTCAGGGCAGACGCGTTTCTGCCTTCCGGCAACGCTCTGCGTGCGAAGACCTCGCTCGAGCCGAGACTGCTCATCGCAACCCCGTGGTGGACCGCACCGGTATGTTCTGCGGTGAGGACCAGCCCGCGGACGTGTGGTTCTTCGCCGGGACGTTCGGCCGTGACGCGGACCGGTCGTGCCAGGTGCTCGCCGGGCGCCCCCTCGCCGGCCCCGCGGTCAACCTGGCCGGCACCGAAGCGAGCCGGTCGCGATCACCGTCCAGGCCGCGCGGGGCAACGCGATGGGTCTGCGCGCAGGGAACCTGCCGGCTTACGGGTGCGGTCTGTGGACCTGGTTGCCGCCGCTGAAGGCGGGAGAACACGAGCTGCGGGTCGCGGGTGAGTCGGGCAGTTTCTCGACGTCGGCGCGCTACCGGCTCACCGTGGGCGCCTCGGACTGAAATGCATTCCGCGCCACGGGTGATAGACAGGGCGTGATGCCCACGCGATACACCCTGCTCGGTGACGTCCGGATCCTCGCGGACGACCGCGTCGTCGCCGTCACGCAGCCGCGCGTGCGCGACCTGCTGGTCGCCCTGCTGGCGGACGTGAACACCGCGCTGTCCGTCGACACGCTCGTGCACCGGGTGTGGGGCGACGACCTGCCGCGCAACCCGCGCGCCTCGCTGCAGACGCAGATGCACCGGCTGCGCGCGTTGATGGGTGGCGACGAGCTCGTGCGGCTGCCCGGTGGTTACGCGATCCAGGCCGATCCCGAGTCCGTTGACCTGCACCGGTTCCGGCGGCTGGTGGCGGAGGGGCGCGAGCGCGGGTCGGCGGTGCCGCTGACCGAGGCGCTCGGGTTGTGGACGGGCGAGGTGCTGGGCAGCGCGGAGACGCCGTGGGCGATCGGGCTGCGGGCGGCGCTGGACGAGGAACGCCGTGCCGCACAACGGAGTCTGGCGGTCCCCCGGCAACTGCCCGCCGCGCCGTTGTCGTTCGTCGGACGGAACGACGAGCTGCGGCGGCTGGATCCGATCGCGTCAGGTGCCACGATCGCCGCGATCGCGGGTACCGGTGGCGTGGGCAAGACGTGGCTGGCGTTGCGCTGGGCGCACGACAACGCCGCCGGTTTTCCCTGCGGCCAGCTCTACGCGAACCTCCGCGGCTTCGACCCGGCAGGCGCTCCGGTGGCACCCGCGGCGGTGCTGCGCTCGTTCCTGCACGCACTCGGCGTGCCGCCGCAGGACATCCCGCGCGACGAGGAGGCCCGTTCCGCCTTGTACCGGGACCTCGTCGCGGACCGGAAGTTGTTGGTAGTACTGGACAACGCACGTGACGCCGCCCAGGTCGCTCCCCTGCTGCCCGGCGGCGCCGGCAGCGTGCTGATCACCAGTCGCCACGACCTGGCGGGCCTGACGGCGGATCGCGTGTTCGTCGACTACCTCGACGACGACGGGTCGCGCCGGCTGCTGGCCCATCACGTCGGCGCGCACCGGCTGGAGGCCGAGCCCGCCGACACCGCGGCGCTGTTGCGCTACTGCGCGGGCCTCCCGCTGGCGTTGAGCATCGTCGCCACCCGCGCGGCCCAGTACCCCGCCTTCCCGCTGGCGGCGTTGTCGGCGGAGCTCACCGACGGGCTGGACGCGCTCGACGATCCGAGCGCCAACCTCAGCGCGGTGCTCGCCGGCTCCTACCACGCGCTGACGCCCGCTGCAGCCAGGTCGTTCCGGTTGCTGGGCCTCGTGATCGGCCCGGACCTGAGCCTCGCGGCCGCCACCGCGCTGACCGGTGACGCCGACCCGCTCGCCGAGTTGGAGCGCGTGCACCTGGTCGAAGAGCACCGGCCGGGTCGCTATCGCATGCACGACCTCGTGGCGCGCTACGCCCGCGAGATCGCCGAACCGGACGACGCCGCCACCGCCCGGCTGCTCGACCACTACCTGAGCACCGATCAGCTGGAGGCCGAGTTCGACAACATCGTCGCGGCCGGCGACTTCGCC
Organism: Lentzea sp. NPDC051213; assembly: GCF_044455585.1. Taxonomy (NCBI): domain Bacteria; kingdom Bacillati; phylum Actinomycetota; class Actinomycetes; order Pseudonocardiales; family Pseudonocardiaceae; genus Lentzea; species Lentzea sp. NPDC051213. The sequence goes on along the minus strand of NZ_JBITEX010000002.1, from coordinate 1,257,609 downwards.
GCGGCGCACGGCTGGCACGACCACGCGTGGCGCCTCGCGAACGTGCTTTGGTACTACCGCTACACCCGCGGCCACAGCTCCGACTGGGTACCGAGCCTGGAACGCGCGCTGGCCGCCGCCCGGCGCACCGGCGACGTGCTGGCCGAGGCGGCGACCGTGAAGAACCTCGGCGTGGCGCTGTTCTGGAACAGCCGGTTCGACGAGGCAATCCGCTGCTTCGAGCAGGCGCTGGAGGTGTACGCCGCGGTGGACGACCAGCCGTTGATGGCCGCGACGCTGAACAACCTCGGCGCAGCGTGCGCCCGGCTGGGCCAGGACGCCGAGTCGCTTGCCTACTACGAGCGGGCAGTGGCGTGCGCGGACCTCCAGCCGGAATTCGTCGCCTGGGCGCTTGGCAACATGTCGGTGGTGCTCGCGGGCCAGGGACGTGTTGCCGAGGCGGAGGCGCACTGCCTGCGCGCGTTGGAGCTGATCCGCGAGGCCCGCTCGGACGACATCGAGGGGCACGTCTTCGGCAACCTCGCGATCGTGCTGCGAGCCTCGGGACGGCTCGACGAGGCGCTGGACAACCACCGGCATGCCCTCGACCTGCTGCGGGCCGCCGGCGATCGCGCGGGTGAGTGCGAGACGCTCAACGAGATCGGCGAAACCCTTGCCGTCATGGGTGATCCGGCCGCCGTGGAGGCGTTCCGGCAGGCGTTGGCGCTCGCCGAGGTGATGGCGAATCCGCACGAGATCGCCCGTGCCCGTCGACAGCTAGAATGCTAGCATCCTAGGCGTGGCCGGTGAGAAGCAGCAGTTCAACATCTACCTCCCCGCCGAGCTGGTCAGACGGGTCAAGCACGCCTCGGTGGACGCGAACGTGTCGCTGTCGGCGTTCGTGGAACAAGCGCTCGAGAGCTACCTGCGCGAACTCGGCGAGGGAGAACAGCGATGAGGATCGTGCCGATTCGCTACACCGCCGACATCGCCGCGGCGAGGCGGTTCTACCTGGCGCTGGGACTGTCGTCCGGCGCGGAGTCACGCCCAGGCGCGTGGGCCGAACTGCCTGCCGCGTCCGGGATGCTGGCGTTGCACACCGCGGCCGATGAGACGCCGGGGACGTGCGAGCTGGCGTTCGAGACCGAGGAACCACTGGAGGACGTGGCCGCGCGGCTGCGGGAGGCGGGGTTCGAGCCCGGTCCCGTGCTCGACGAGAACCACGGGCAGTCCCTGCGCGTGCGTGATCCGGACGGCGTGTGGGTGCAGATCAACCTGCTGGACCGGGAGCTGTACACATGACGCAGCCGCGGACCCACGCGATGACGCTGGCCATCGGCATCGTCGCGCTGGAGTTCGCGGCCGCGGTCTCCACGTTCGTCTCGTCCACTCTGCTGCCCGCGATCGTGCGCGATCTGTCCGCACGCGACGCGGTCGAACTGCTGATCGCGGGCTCGACGCTCGGCCTGTTCGTAGCCCTTCCGCTCGCGACGCGCGTGGTGCGCCGGATCGGGTCACGCGGCACGCTCGCCGCCGGCATGGTCGCGTACGTGGCGGGCACCGCCGCCTCGGCGGTTTCCGGGACCGCGTGGGTGTTCGCGGGCGGTCAGTTCGTGTCCGGTTGCGCGAGTGGGCTGCTGGCGGTTTTCGGTATCAGCGCGGCGATCCAGCACCTCGACGACCAGTGGCGGATGCGCGTGATCGCCGCGTCGTCCGCGATGTGGATCCTGCCCGCGCTTGTCGGTCCGGCCGCGACGCTGGCGCTCGAACACCTCGTCGGGTGGCGGTGGACGTTGCTGGTGCCGGTACCCGTGGTGTTCGCCGGGCGGGTGCTGATCCTGCGGGCGGCGGGCAGCGAACGGCCTTCGGACGGTGCGGAACGGCCGTTGTGGCGCACCTTGCTCGTGCCGCTGGGCGTGAGCGGCGTGGTGCTGAGCGACTGGTGGCCGTTCGCGGTTGGAGGTGTGGCGCTTGCTCTGGTCGGCGTTGCGTCGATCATGCCCGCGGGCACGCTGACGGCGCGCAGGGGTGCTCCGGCAGCGTTGGTGGCGATGACGTTGTTCGCGGCCGGGTACTTCGGCGCGGACGGCCTGATCACCGTGCTGCTGACCGACGGGTACGGCGCGAGCATGGCGCGGGCGGCGGTCGTGCTGAGCGCGGCACCGTTGGCGTGGGCGGTGACCAGCCTCGCGGTGCCCCGGTTGAAACGCATCGGGAAGGAGCCACCGCCCGCGGCCGGGCTCACGCTCACGGCCGTCGCGGTGGGCGCACTTGCTTGGGGCGCACCGGTTTTCGCGGTGGCGCTGGTGGCGTGGACGCTCGGCGGGGTCGGGGTGGGATTGGCCTATCCGTGTCTCTACCTGAGGTCCACGACCGGGGCCGAGTTCGGGGCGACCGAGCTGGCGGCGGCGGTGATCACGGCGGAGGCGTTCGGCGGGTTGCTCGGGCGGGCGGTGGGTGGCGCGATCGTGTCGGTGGGTGATCTCGGGGCGGCGTACTGGATGTTCGCAGGGTTTCTCGGGCTGGGTGCGGCGCTGGCGGTGCGGTCGAAGCCACTACTTGTCCCACAGCGGTAAAGCCCTAACGGCGCAGCGACCACGCGGCGATCTCAGTCCTGCTGTGCAGCCCCAACTTGGCCAGCACGCTGCGAACATGCGTCTCAACGGTCCGTTCGGACAACACCAGACGGCTCGCGATCTGGCGGTTGGTGAGCGCCTGCGCGATCAGCTCCACGACCTCGGACTCCCGCGGTGACAACGGATCCGCGGTCCGCTCCTCGGCGGAGATGCGCCGCAGCAGTTGGTCCGCGCCGGCCAGCCGGACCGGGAGGCCCAGCGCGCGGAACTCCGCCGCCGCCTGGGTGGCCAGGGTCCGGGCGGCCGGAAGATCGCCCTCGGCGATGAGGGCCTGCGCGAGTCCGAGCCTGCTCAGCGCGAGGAACGGGCGGGCGCCGATGCGGGCGTTCATCTCGATGGCCGTGCGGTAGTGGCTCGCGGCCACGGCGGTCCGGCCGCAGGTCATCGAGAGGTCGCCGAGCAGGTGGGGTGTGGCGGCGCTGCAGAACACCGCGCCGGACCCGTCCGCGAAGAAGTCCGGTTCCAATGTGGACAGTCTGCTGTAGACCAGGCCGGCGGTCTCGGTGTCGTCGAGCAGGCAGGCGACCACCCCGATCTGGCTGACCAGCGGAGCCCACATCGGCCCGATCTCGACGGTGGCGGGCATCGCCCGGAACTCCTCGAACGTGGCACGGGCCTGGTCGAGGTCGCCGCGCAGGGCGTGCAGGAACGGCACGTAGACGCGGGCCAGCGGCATGTCGTGGATGTGGTCCAGCACCTCGAACGCCTCCGCTGCCGCGCTCGCGTCGATGGTGCCGGCGAGCTGTGCGAGCCAGTGTTCGAACGCGTAGTACATGCCTTTTGCCGCGGTGGCACCGATTCGTTCAGCCAGCACGCGGGCGGTCTCGTTGTGCTCACGTGCGGCGTCCAGCCTGCCGACCAGTGCCGTCCTGCTGGCCCGCAGCCGGTGCAGGTGCCACCAGGCGACGGCGTGCTGCCGTGCCGTGGCGAACTGTTCGATCAGGCCCAGCTCGCGGTCGACGGCGGCGAGGTCGCCCACCTGGAACGCCGCGTCGACCAGCCACACGTGGCCCCACAGCGAAGCATGCGGCTGGCGGGCGGTCTCGGCCAGCGTCACGGCCCGGTTGGCCAGCACCACCCGCTCGGCACGGAACTGCGGAGCGCTCAGCGACAGGTGGCGGGCGTGGATGCCGTCGAGCTCGGCGTCCGGGTCGCCGCTGTCCGTGGCGAGGTCCAGCGCGGTGGCGGACAGTTCGCGGGCTAGCTCGCAGGACCCCGTGGCGGTCGCCGCCATCGCGCGGCGGGCGAGCAGGCGTGCTTGCAGGCCTGTCGCTTCGGGAGGCAGGAACCGCAGCGCCGTCGTGCACAGCTGGTCCACCGCGGTGAGCAGCGACGGGTCGCCGAGGCCGGTGATCACCAGCGCGGCGTCGGCGATCAGCTCGGGAGCTCCCGCTTCCTGCGCCAGCAGGGACGCCGCGCGGCAGTGGCCGAGGCTGGCGTCGACCTCTCCGACCAGGAATTCGGCCCTGGCCAGGTCGACCATGAGCGCGGCGCGGTCGCGAGCGGGAGCGTGCTCGGCGGAGTCGAGAGCGAGGGCGGCGAACCGGACCGCGTCGTCGTAGGCGAGGCCGGCGGTGGCCGCGTGTGCGGCGACGGTGGCCCAGCGGGTGCACTCGGCGGCGTCACCGGCACGGCTCCAGTGGGTGGCGACGCGTCCGGGGGCACTTCCGCCGGCGGCGAGGGCCAGTGCGCACCGGCGGTGCAGGTCGGCGCGGGTGGACGGGGCCAGCTCCTGGTAGATCGCGTCCCGGACGAGGGCGTGCGTGAACGCCATGGCGCCGTCGCTGACCTGCAGCACCCGTTCGGCGACGGCCTCGTCGAGCAGCGCGGCGGGCTCCTCCGCGGTGACGACCGCGAGAAGAGCGGGTTCGATCCGCTCCCCCAGCACGCTCGCCGCGCCGAGCACGTCCCGCGCGCGGCCGCTCAGCCGGTCCAACCTGGACAGCACCAGCCTGTGCAGCTCCGGGTGGCCCGCGACCTCCCCGTTGTCGGTGAGGCGGTCCAGCAGCATCCGCACGTAGAGCGGGTTGCCGCCGGTTCCGTCGGTGAGCCGCGCCGCCAGTTCCTCGGGATCGGCCACGGTCGTGACGCGACGCACCCAGCCCGCGACGTCCTCGCGGGTCAGACCGCCGAGCCGGACCACGCGGGTGGCCGGGGCGCGCATCAGGTCGGGCAGCACGCCGGCCAGCGCGCCGCCGTCGTCGCGGTAGGTGGCGATGACGAGGATCCGCGCGGTGCCGAGCTCACCGGCGAGGTGGGCGAGCAGCCGCAACGACGTCCGGTCCGCCCAGTGCATGTCCTCCAGCACGACCAGAAGTCCTCGTGGCGCCGCCTCGGCGACCACCGCGTCGGCGGCGTCGGCGACCATGGCGAACCGCGCCGTCGCCGAGGCGTCCGCATCGCCCGGCTCGAAGTGCGCGTCGGCGAACACGCGGGTCAGCGCGGCAAGATCGCGGGCGAGCCGGCGCCACGGCCACAGCGGCGGCATGCCGGGGTCGTCGACCGCCTGACCTCGGGCGACCGGGATGCCGTAGTCGGCCGCCATGGCCGTGGCGGCGGCCGCCAGCCGCGTCTTGCCGATGCCCGCGTCGCCACCGACCAGCACCAGCCTGCCCGCGCCACCGGCCGCCGCCACGAGCCCCGCGCGCAGTTCGGCGAGCTCGCGGTCGCGTCCGACGATCGGCACGTCCACCTCCGGAGTATCGCCGACCGGTGGCGGTTCAGTACCGAACTCCGTACTGGCACTGATCCGCGCCGCGCCCGCCCGGCCAAGACTCGGCAGCGACACCACAACCGCACGAGCAGAGGAGGACCGACGTGTACGCGCAGCTCACCTACTTCGACCGGCCACGCGGCCCGGAACAGCTGGCCGCCGCCGACTACGCGGTCCAGCAGCGGATCATGCCCGCGACCGTGTCCGTGCCGGGCAACATCAGGACCTACGTGCTGCGGCGCACCGACGGCTCGGAGGTCGTCGTGTCGCTCGCCGAATCCGAACAGGCGCTCATCGACACCCAGAAGGCGATCATGACCACCTCATTGCTGCCCGGCGAGAACCCGGCACTGCTGCCGGGCGCCGACCGGGTCGAGATCTACCCCGTCCACGAGGTCTTCGAGCACACCGGAGCGTCGTCATGACCGCCACCAGGACGCTGGCCGCCGGCGTGTGGCGGGCCGACCTCACGCGCAGCAGCGCGTCGTTCCAGGTCAGCAACATGTGGAGGGTCGCGCACGGGACCGTGCCCGTCACCGGCGGAACCGTCGAGATCGGCGCGGACGGCGCGCTGCTGGCCGTGCACGGCACCCTGGACCTGAGCTCCATCGACACCGGGATCGCCAAGCGCGACAAGGACCTGCGCAAGCCGAGCCTGCTCGACCTCGACAGCCATCCCACGATGACGTTCACCGCCACGTCGGCCTCACCCGCCGACCGCGGCTGGCTCGTCACCGGCACCCTCACCGCGAGGGGCACCTCCACCGAACTGAGCGGCGCCGCCGAACTGTCCACTGTGGAGGGTAACGAGGCGGTGCTGACCGCGACCGCCAGGCTGGACCGCAGGACGCTGGGCATCCGCGCACCCAAGTTCATGATCGGCCACTACGTCGACATCACGGTCACCGCGGTGATCCAGGCATCGTAGCGGGGCAGCAACCTCGCACAGCACAAAGCAACTCGCTCTCCCGGGCCGTCGGGGTCGACCATGCAGTTGGGTCGCCCCGACGGCCCATCTGCACACCGACAGCACTTCAGTTTACTTCAGCTGAGATGAACTAGGCTATCCTGGCTATGCGCTGAATTTGGGCTGAAGGACGTGGTGACGTGATTGCTGCCGAGAACCCCGCGCTGCTGCTCGCGCGGCGGCTGCGGTCGATGCGCAAACAGGGCTGGCCGGGCAAGCGCATCACTCAGGAGCAACTGGCCGAGGCGTTCGACGTCAGCGTTCCGCTGATCTCCTCATGGGAGCGGTCGAGGGAGCCCGTGTTGCCCCCTCAGCATCGCCTCGATGCCTACGCCACCTTCTTCGCCACGGTCCGTTCTGTTGAACGGCGACCGTTCCGGCTCCTCGCTCACCTGACCGACGAAGAACAGGCAGCCAGAGACTCGTTGGTCACCGAGCTCACCGAACTGCGGTCCATGGCGTTGGAGGGAATGCCGGCCGAAGCCGCGCCCCCGTTCGCCGACGACCTGTGGCGGTTCCCGCCCAACGAGGACATCACGATCGTTTGCTCCGAACTGCCGAGGCGGCTGCTCGAGCCGCTCCCGTTCACCGACCCCGAAGATCCTGACTTCGTCGAGCTGTACCGCTTGTCCGACCTCGACTCGTTGCTCGAACTGCACGGGCACATCCGTGCGGCCAATCCCGGCAGCAACGTCCACGTGCGCGCAGGATCATCGTGCCTCGCGTCCGATGTGTACACGAGCCACCTGGTGTTGCTGGGCGGTGTCGACTGGAACCACGTCACCGCCGAGGTGATGCATCGCATCGACCTGCCCATCCGGCAACAATCAAGGGCCGAGGAATCACATACGGGCGCATTCGAAGTCGTTGTCGACGAAAATCGCACTACGTTCCGGCCGATATTGCGTGACTCGGGGAACCGACAGGTTCTCGAGGAAGACATCGCACACTTCTACCGGTCACATAACCCGTTCAACAGGAAACGCACCGTCACCATCTGCAACGGCGTGTACCCCCGCGGAACCCTTGGCGCCGTACGCGCGCTGACGGACGCCCGGTTCCGCGATCGCAACAACGCCTACTTGCGAAGCCGATTCGCCGGCTACCACACGTTCAGCCTCATCAGCCGTGTCCACGTCCTGCTCGGATCGGTCGTCACGCCTGACTGGACCACTCCCGAGTTCCGACTGCACGAATGGCCAGTGGAACCCACATGACCGCAACTGCTCAGATCCGGTCCCCGCACCACCATGGCTCACACCGAAACCTGCTGTACTCCGCTCCGCAGAACTCTCCACGGGCCGATGTGGACGCGATCATCGTGCCGACCGCCCGCCATCCTCAGGCACTGACAGAAGCGATCCGCCTGGCTGCACAGCTCGACTGCGTCCTGGTCACGCTGTGCAGCCAGCGCTCGTCAGCCGACGCCGTTGTCCGACTCGCCACTCAGGCGGACGTGGAACTGCTCGCCATCGACGTCGACGACCTTCCCACTGGGCTGCTGCCCGACTTCAGGACGAACTACCTGCCGAACACGAGGCTCGGACTGCGCAGGGACACCAGCCTGAAACGAAATCTCGGGCTGCTCATCGCCTGGGTCGCCGGCTGGCAGCGGATCGTCTTCCTCGACGACGACATCGAGATACCGGAGCCGCTTGATCTGTGTCGGGCCGCAGCACTCTCCGGTTGGCACGCCGGAGTCGGCCTGAACATATCGGGATACCCCGACAACTCCGTCGTTTGCCACGCCTATCGCCAAGCCGGCGGAGCGCAGGACGTCTTCGTCGGGGGCGGTGCTCTCGCCGTCCACACCGGCTCGACGTCCTCGTTCTTCCCCAACATCTACAACGAGGACTGGTTCTTCCTGCTCAGTGGCGAGAAGTTGCGCTCCACGGCTGTCATCGGCACCGCACTCCAGAAGCCGTACGACCCGTTCGCCCGCGACCTCCGCGCCCGGATGGAGGAGTTCGGCGACATCCTCGCGGAAGGACTGTTCTGGCTCCTCGACGAAGGACGAACGCTCCGAGACGCTGATGCCGCCTACTGGCTTCAGTACCTGGCCAGGCGGCAGAGGTTCATCGAGGAAACCATGGACATGGTCCGTCGCATGGCAGCCGCCTCCGAACTGGAAGCGAGGATGCTCAGTTCGTTGAAGGCCGCACGGGGACGATGCCAGTACATCCAGCCTGAATGGTGCGAAGAATATGTGCGCGCCTGGCGAGCAGATCGACGAACCTGGCAGCAGCACCTCGAGAGGTTCCAGCCGCGCCGGAAACAGAACCGCTGCGCAGGCGACCTCGACAAGGTCATCGCCCATCTGGGCCTGGCTCTGCACCCTCACCGCAGGTTGATGCCCGAACCGCCGGGCAATACGGCAATTGGCCGCACATTACTTATTCCACCCGCCCAATAAACCCCCACGTTCACCTCATCGGTGGCTTGTTCGTTTTGCGATCCATTCGCTACTATTCTCGGTTCTCGCTTCAGTCGAACAGCGGCCGGATTTCGGGTGAAATGCGTGTTCCTGCGGGCGACAACTGCGCCATGAGCCTGCCAGCACCGTAAGTTGAGATCGGTTGGCGACAGATGCGCGCGGGGGGAGGGTGGCGTGGTCGACGAGGAGTCCACCAGTGCCAACGAGATGTCAGGTCTCGCAGGAGCAGTGGTTCAAGCGGGCTCGATCACCGGAAGCGTTCACCTGCACCAGTCGAATTTGTCGTTCTCAGCACCGCACGAACTACCTCCCGACGTGCACGCGTTCACCGATCGGGCAGAGCAGCTCGACCAGATGGACCTGCTCCTCGCCTCCGCGGAGAGCAGCACTTCGACGGCCGCGGTGGTCATCTCCGCAGTGTCCGGAACAGCGGGAGTCGGCAAGACCGCGTTCGCGATCCATTGGGCGCATCGAGTGAGCAGTCGGTTCGCGGATGGTCAGCTGTACGTCAACCTTCGCGGTTTTGGGCCGTACCAACCAGTCTCCGCGGGAGAAGCCTTGGCCGGCTTTCTGCGGTCCTTGGGGGAACGGAACGACGAGATACCCCACGACGTCGAGGAACGCGGGTCCAGGTTTCGCAGTCTGGTAGCGGGTAAGCGGATGCTGATCGTCCTCGACAACGCAGCCACAACCGAACAGGTCAGACCACTGCTACCGGGTACGTCCTCCTGCGTCGTCCTCGTCACCAGCCGCGATGTGCTCCAGGGACTGGTGTCCCGGCACGGCGCGCGGCGCGTGAACCTCGATCTTCTGCCGGTGGGGCAAGCGATCGCGTTGCTGCGGATGCTGATCGGTTTCCGGGTGGACGACGAGCCTGAGGCCGCGATGACACTCGTGCACGAGTGCGGCCGGCTTCCGTTGGCACTGCGGATAGCGGCCGACCTGGCGGTGATGAACCCGGACGTGACCCTCGCGGAGTTGGCTCACGACCTCGAAGACGAGCAGACCAGGCTCGCTGCCCTCGACGCGGGAGACGATCCGATCACGGCTGTGCGCGCCGTCTTCTCCTGGTCGTACCGGAGTCTTCCACCGGACGAGGCGCGGGCGTTCCGGTTGCTCGGCCTGCACCCCGGACGTGACTTCGAGCCAACGAGCGCTGGAGTGCTCGTGGGAATCGGATCAGCGAAAGCCCGACGGCTTCTCGATTCGCTGGTTCGTGCTCATCTCGCTGAACGCACTCGCAGCGGGCGCTACCAGATGCACGACCTGATCCGAGTCTATGCAGCCGACCTCGCGAGGAGCGAGGAGCCGGCGATCGAACAGGAGACAGCTCTCCGACGGCTGTTCGACTTCTTCCTCGCCACGGCATCAGTCGCGATGGACATCCTCTACCCGCAGGAACGTGATCGCCGTCCGCGAGTGCCGACAGCCGGTAGCGCCCACCTCGTCGATGACAGGCAGGCAGCGCGCTGGCTGGACGACGAACGGACAGCGCTCCTCGCAATGGCCGCGCACACGTCGCACAGCAATTGGGCGATCTTCACAATTGCGTTGTCCGCGACGATCTATCGGTTCATGGACAGCCACAGCTACTTCGACGACGCGGTCACGTTGCACACCGCCGCTGTGGCGGCAGGCCACAACCGCCAGGACCCAGTGGCTGTGGGGAGGGCGCTGCACAACCTCGGGAGCATCTATCAACGACTCGGGCGCTACCAGGAGGCGCTTGCGCATCTGGGACAGTCACTCCAGGCGACGAGGCAGGTGGGGCAGCCGATGGTCGAAGCGTTCGCGCTCAGCGACCTCGGCTTCGTCCTGATGTTGTTGGGACGGCAAGACGAATCCCTCGTGAACTTCTCGGCGGCACTGCGGTTGTTCGAGCAGGAGCGTGACGTGACCGGCCAAGGCCAGGTGCTGAACAACATCGGCATGTTGCTGGTTCGTCAGGACCGCTGCGACGAGGCCCTCGATCACATGCAACAAGCATTGGTGCTGTTTCGCCAGACTGGTGATGGACCGCGGAAGGGATATGCCCTCAACGACGTCGGTGTCGTCCTGCAACGGCTCGGCCGGTACACCGAAGCGCTAAGTCATCACGACGAAGCACTCGTTCTGGCACGCGAAACCGGAGATCGTGCGCTGGAAGCCGCCGCGCTCAACGGGCTCGGCAACACGAACCGCCTCCTGACGCACATGGAACCTGTACTCGACCTTCACCAGGAGGCGCACCTGATCGCCCAGCAGATCGGCGATCGTCACGAGGAAGCGCAGGCTCACGAGGGGTTCGCCAGCGCATACGAGAACCTGGGCGACCGCGACCGCGCCCGCGATCACTGGCGGGCCGCTCACCTCATCTACGCAGATCTGGGCTCGCCGGAGGCGGACCAAATCAGTCTGCGATTGACCAACTCGGGCGGTTGACGACGGCCGTCCGCCGGCCGCCGCCCACCGCGGCGGCCGGCGGACCTTCATCAGGTGGTCACCACTCCCCCGACGATCGGCAGCACGACCTTGCTCACACCGAGCGACACGTTCAGCGCGATGCCGTTCGCGCCGGAGTCAGGCCCGATGTAGCCGCTGTGGTTGGTCACGATCACGATGCCGATGCGGTGCCCGGCGGGGATCAGCGCGTCCCTGGCGTGCATCCGCCAGCTGACGTCCGCGGTCTCGTCGGTGGGCAACGGCGTCGAGGACTCCAGCGACAGGCGGTTCTTGGCATCGATGGCGCCTCGGGTCAGCATGGTCGCGGAGACCGCCTGCACGGAGACGTCCGGCGGGCGGGCGCACCCGGTGCGGGCCCGCAGGTCGGCTCGGGTGCAGGTCTCGGTGGAGAGCTGGAGCGGCGTGCGGTCGGTGAGCACCGCCTGGGTGCTCGGGCCGTAGTCCACCAGCAGTGCGGTGAGCGGGGTCGAGGGCCGGTTCGAGGCGACCTGGACGGTGAGGCGGACCTCGCCTGACAGGCGGGCCGCCTCGGTGAGCGGCGGCGTCACGTAGACGAGCCGGCGCGGGTCGGCCTGTTCGGGGTTGGCCATCATGATCGACTCGCTGAGGTTCGCGTTGTCCGACAGGCGTTGCGTCTCACCCGTGCTCGGCGTGATGGTCAGCGAACCCGCGAAACCGCCGGCGGCCGGGCCGAAGTACAGGGTCGTGTCCTTGGTACCCGGCTGCGGCCAGGCGGCGTGCTGTTCCCAGCTGCCGTCCGGTCGCTGGACGTCGGCCATGGGCTCGTCCATGATCCCGTTGTCGGCGCCCTTGAGCCAGTGATCCATCCACAGGCCCATCACGCGCTGCCACTCGGCCTGGCGGAACGAGACGGGGTCCAGGTGACCGCCGCGGTGCAGCCAGATCTTGCGCGGCACGTTGTTGTCGGCGAGGTTCTGCCACCAGCGGCCGAACTGCGACGGCTTGACGTTCCAGTCCGCCTGGCCGTGCACGACGAAGACCGACGCGGACACGTTCTGCGCCGACGGGCGGTAGTCGCGTTCTTTCCAGAACGACGTGTAGTCGTAGCTCTCGTCGCCGTCCTCGCGGGCCAGCCGGTCCATCACCGGCTGGCACTTCGCCTTCTGCGCGGCGCTCACGACGTAGTTGGCCAGGTAGGTCGGGTAGTCCTTGGTGTGACCGCGGTAGCCGATGCCCTGGTCACGGGAGTACTCGTACCAGCTGGAGATCGCCGCGATCGGCACGATCGTCTTGACGCCGGGGATGTTGGCCGCGGCGGCGGCGTTGGGCAGCGTGCCGTTGTAGGACACGCCCAGCATGCCGACGTTGCCGGTGCTCCAGTCGGCGGTGGCGGGGCTGCCGTCGGCGTAGAACGCCTTCGCACGGCCGTTGAGCCAGTCCACCACCGCGCGGACACTCGCGGTGTCCTCAGGGCCACCGGTGGTCGGGCAGCCCGTCGAGCGGGACGTGCCCTGCATCTCCACTTCCACCACGGCGTATCCGCGTGGCACGAAGTACTCGTCGTACCAGCGCTTGAAGCCGCGCGGCACGTTCGTCGCCATCTCGGCGCCCAGCCCGTAGTAGGGGCTGGCCTCCATCACGACGGGGACTTTCCCGGCCGCGTCCGGACGCATGACGTCCGCGGCGATCCGGTCGAGCTTGCCGTCCGCGTCACTGTCCGTTGTGGACTCGACGTACACCGTCTCGGTGACCGCGGCAGGGGCGGCCTCGGCGGTGGGTGTGGCTATCGTTCCGGCGGCCAGCAGGACGGCCGCGACGAACCTTCGCATGAGATCCTCCGTTTGGAGGGCCCGGGTGAAGCAGCAGGGGGTACAGCGAACCGGGCCCTACAAGTGGATCTCACCGATCCGGCGGCGATGCCGGTACGGCCGAAGGATCTGAATGGTTACCGGTTTCAGGCGGCGACCAGTTCTTTCTCGCGGTCGGGCGTCTTGACCTTCTTGTTCGGCAGCGACAACCGGAAGACCTTGCGCCATGCCGAGAAGACCTGCTTGGGCAGCGGACCGGTGACGTACTCGAGCTCGTACTTCTCGAACAGCGCCCGCACCTTCACCGCGACCTCGGCGTACCGGTTGCTCGGCAGGTCCGGGAAGAGGTGGTGCTCGATCTGGTGCGACAGGTTGCCGGTCATGAAGTGCATGGCCTTGCTGCCGCTGATGTTCGCCGAGCCCATCATCTGGCGCAGGTACCACTGGCCGCGCGTCTCGCCCTTGATCGAGCGGCGCTCGAAGGTCTGCACGCCCTCGGGGAAGTGGCCGCACATGATCACCGAGTGCGTCCACAGGTTGCGGACCAGGTTCGCGGTGAACGTGGCCGCGAGCGTCGTCAGGAACGACGGGCCGGACAGCAGCGGGTGGATCACGTAGTCCTTGAGCACCTGCTTGCGGATCTTGCGGCCCACGGCCTTGGCCCGCGCGCGGAACTCGGGGTTCTTGCGGCGGCGCTTGTGCAGGTTCTTGCCGAGCTCCAGGTCGTACGCGGCGATGCCGTACTCGAAGAAGCAGGCGTTGATGAAGTTCCACAGCGGCTGGCCCAGGTACATCGGGTGCCACTTCTGGTCCTCGTCCACGCGCATGATGCCGTAGCCGAGGTCGTTGTCCTTGCCGATCACGTTGGTGTACGTGTGGTGCAGCTCGTTGTGCGAGTGCTTCCACTGGTCGGCCGGCGAGACGTGGTCCCAGTCCCAGGTGGTGGAGTGGATCTTCGGGTCACGCATCCAGTCCCACTGACCGTGCAGGATGTTGTGGCCGATCTCCATGTTGTCCATGATCTTCGCGACGGACAGACCGGCGGTGCCGATCAGCCACGCCGGCGGGAAGATCGAGAACAGCAGGATGCCCCGGCTGACCAGCTCGAGCTTGCGCTGCGCCGAGATGACCTTGCGGATGTAGGCCGCGTCCTTCTCGCCACGGCTCGCGATGATCTCGTCGCGGATCGCGTCGAGTTCGCGGCCGAGCTCCTCGATCTGCGCGGCGGACAGGTGCGCGGTGGGGTCGATGGCGGTCAATGAAGCTCCTAGCGTTCGATCTCGCAGGGGCCCGCCGCGGCGGACACACAGGTCTGGATGAGGACGCCGGCTTCGGCCTCGGTGATCTCGCCGGTGCGGAGGTCGCGGACCGCGCCCGCCTTGAGCGGCGTGACGCAGCCGAAGCAGATGCCCATGCGGCACCCGGACGGCATCAGCACGCCGGCCTCTTCGCCCACGTTCAGCAACGGGGTCGCGCCGTCGGCCTCGACTGTCTTGTCCGTGGTGGTGAACGTGACCGTGCCACCGTCGCCGGTGACGATCACGGTGGGCCGGAAACGTTCGGTGTGCAGGCGGTCGGCGATGCCGTGACTCGCCCAGTGCACCTCGGCGGCGTCGAGCAGGCCCGCCGGGCCGCAGGCCCAGGTCTCGCGCTCGGCCCAGTCGGGCACGAGCTCCTCGAGACGGGCGAGGTCCAGCATGCCGTCGGTGTCGGTGTGCAGCTCGACCAGGCGCAGTGCCTCGTCGGCCGCGAGGTCGTGCAGGTCGTTGCGGAAGATCACGTCTTCCTGGCGGGGCGCGGAGTGGATCATGACCACGTCGTCGAGCTGCGCGTCGCGCAACATGCCCATCGCGGGCGTGATGCCGCTGCCTGCCGTCAGGTAGAGCACCTTGGCCGGCTTGACCGCGGGCAGCACGAAGTCACCGGTGGCCTGGTCGAGCTGGATCATCGTGCCCGGCTTCGCCTTGCGGACCAGGTGGTTGCTCACCTTGCCGTCCGGGATGGCCTTCACGGTGATCGTGATGCGGCCGTCGGCGCGGTTCGTCGGCGAGGTCACCGAGTAGGCGCGCCACAGGCGCACACCGTCGACGTCGATGCCGATCCGGATGTACTGGCCGGCGACGTGACCGCGCCAGGACTTGCCCGGCTTGATCACGATGGTCGCGGCGTCATCTGTCTCGGGGTGCACGGCCTCGATGCGGCCGCGCAGGTCGGCGCCCGCACGCAGCGGGCTGACCAGGTCGAGGTAGTCGGACGGCAGCAGCGGCGTCGTGACCATCTCCAGCAGTTTCCACGCCCTGCTGCGGAGGGCGGCACTCGTCATGACTCCAGCTTGATGCGCCTCAGGGCGTAAAGTCCTGTACCTACGACGTGAATTTGTCCGGCCAGATTGTTCGCAGGGAACAAAACGTGACACATGCAATGCGGAGAGCCACCGAACTGGCGCTGGATGAGACCACGGTCACCGCGCTGCGAGTGGCGTTGAAGGAGACCGCCGACGAGGTCGTCGAGGCGATCATCGACGAGGTGCCGAGCTACGCCAATGCACTGACCGGCCGGATGGGCGGCACGATTCGCCGCGCGGTGCGCACGGCGCTCGGACACTACCTCGACCTCGCGGGCGGCACCACCACCGGTGGCGACGCCGGTGACGCGGCCTACGAGCTCGGGCGCGGCGAGGTGCGGGACGGCCGTTCGATGGACGCACTGCTCAGCGCCTACCGGGTCGGCGCGCGGGTGGCGTGGCGCGGGCTGGCCGCGGGCGCGGTGTCGGCGGGCCTGCCGGCGGAGGAGGTGGCGAAGTTCGCCGAGCTGACCTTCGCCTACATCGACGAGCTGTCCGCGGCCAGTGCCGCCGGGCACGCCGACGAGCTCGCCGCGCGGGGCCTCGCCCACGAGCGTCACCTGGAGCAGCTCGCCCGTGACCTGCTCGCGGGCGCGGGGATCGAGGTGCTGCTGGCCGACGCGAACCGGGCGGGGTGGCCGACGCCCGGCACGCTGACCGCGGTCCTGCTGCCGGCCGCGCAGACCCGTCCGGCGTACCGGGCGCTCGACCCCGGCGCGCTGGTGCTGGACGACCTGCCGGACGCCACCGGGGTGTTGCTGGTGTCCGACGCGGACCGCGCCCACCTGCTGCGGCAGCTGACAGGCCGTTCGGCTGTCGTCGGCCCGGCACGGCCGTGGGCGCGTGCGTCCGCCTCGTACGCACGCGCCGTACGCGCGCGTGCGCTCTCCCCTGACATCCGCGACACCGAGGACCACCTGACCGAACTGGTGCTCAGCGCCGATCCCGACGCGTACGCGGATCTGCGTGCTCGCGCGCTCGCACCGTTGCGGACGGTCGCAGACAGCTCCGCTCGACGGCTCGAAGAGACGCTACGGGCGTGGCTGCTGCACCAGGGCAGGCGAGAAGACGTGGCGGCGGCGTTGTTCGTGCATCCGCAGACCGTCCGCTACCGGATGGGGCAGCTGCGCGACCTGTTCCCCGATCTCGGTTCGCCGCAACGGGTTCTCGAACTGACGCTGGCGCTGGGACTTCCCGGCCAGGACCGCTGAGTCAGGCGCCGATCGGCTTGCGCACCTCGGCGGCCTTCGCGGCGCCGTACTTCGTGACCAGCGCCTGCTCGACCAGCTGCTCGACGGTCACGTTCTTCTGCTTCGCGACCGCGGCCAGCGCGGTGTCGGTGAGGGCGAGCACCGGCTCGAGGTCCAGCTTCCACCTGCCGTCCTCGCGCAGGAACCGGAACTTGTACGGCGCCTTCTCGCCCTTGACGAGCACCTCGGCCGACGCGACGTCGCCGTCGACCGCGACCGCTCCGAGCTCGATGCCGCCGGTGTTCTGCGCGTTGACCAGGCCCTTGTTGAAGGCGGCCGTCACCAGGTCCTTCGGGGACGCGGAACGCAAGGTCGCGGCATCGAGGTCGCCGCGCATCGCGTAGGCGATGACCCGCCTGCTCACCGGCACGTCCGCGAGCTCCTGCTCGGTCGCGGTGAGCGCGAGCTTTCTGACGTCGTCGTAGACCTTCAGGAACGTGCTCGCCACCACCGTGACGGCGGTCGCGCCGTCCTTGGCCACCGCGGCCGTCGTGTACGCGGCCAGGGCTTCACGGACGGCCGGCGACTCGTCGGCCGACTTCGGGGCGGAGGTGGGAGGGGTGGACGGCGTCAGGGTGCACGCGGTCGCGAGCAGGCAGAGGGTCGCCACGAGGAGTCGCTTCACGCGGAGAGCCTAGTAGCGCTCTGTTGTGCGCAAACATTGCGCACTTTTGCGCGATCGCACACCTGAGGCTGCACAAAGTGCGCGATGATGTTCGATGTGAACCGATACGAGCGGCTCAACACGTTGCTGGAGATCCTCGGCGTGCGCGGCAAGATCGAGGTCGACGGCATCGCCGAGGAGCTGCAGGTCTCCGGCGCCACCATCCGCCGCGACCTGGACCACCTCGCCGAGCAGCAGCTGCTCACCAGGACCAGGGGCGGCGCGGTGGCGCACGCAGTCGCGTACGACCTGCCGTTGCGCTACAAGACCGTCCGCCACGCGGACCAGAAGCAGCGCATCGGCAAGGCCGCCGCCGACCTGGTCGACCCCACCGCCGTGGTCGGGCTGAACGGCGGCACCACGACCACCGAGGTCGCCAGGGCGCTCGCGACGCGCGCGGACGTCGCGCGCACTGACGCCGACACCGCGATCACCGTGGTCACGAACGCGCTGAACATCGCGAACGAACTCGCCGTGCGGCCCCAGGTGAAGCTGGTCGTGACCGGTGGCGTGGTGCGGTCGCAGTCCTACGAGCTGATGAGCCCGCTGGCGGAGAAGATCCTCGCGGAGCTGAGCCTCGACATCACCGTGCTCGGCGTGGACGCGATCGACCCCGACGCGGGTGCCTCCGCGCACCACGAGGGCGAGGCCGCGATCAACCGGCTGCTGGCCGACCGGGCGAAGACCGTGGTCGTGGTGGCCGACTCGTCCAAGATCGGCGCCAGGGCGTTCGCCGCGATCTGCCCGATCGGCGTGATCGACGTCCTCGTCACCGACACCGAGGCCGGCGACGAGGACGTCCGCCGCTTCACCGAACGAGGTGTCCGGGTCATCCAGGTCTAAGTCAGGTCACGCAACGCGGTCATTCCCGCAACGGGCCTATCCACTGGCCGCCGTTGATCTCGCTCAGCGCCCGCAACCGCAGGTACCGCCCGGACTTCGCGGTGAACCGCACGACCTTCTCGGCCTTGTCGGCGGCGAAGGACCCGGTCGCCATTCTGCGTACTGCATCGATCACCAGAGCTAGCCGAGCGCCAGCACCTTGTGCATCCGGTACTGCGCGCGATACAGCTCGACGGCCTCGGCGTAGGCAGCGGACGGGTCACGGCCGAGCAGCTTGAGGGCGTGCCCCATCTCCTCCAGCGTGATCGCCTCGCCGAACGGGCTGTCCGCACGCCGCATCAGCTCCAGCGACCGCTGGTAGAGCCCGAGCGATTCGTCCTCGCGCCCCTGCACCGCCCGGAGGTGGCCCAGGTTGCCGAGGTTCTCCGCCTCGCCGATCAGGTCGTCGTGTTCCTGGAACAACGTGATCGCGCGCAGGATGTGGGTGTCGTCGGTCGAGCCGAGCTGCACCGAGAACCAGCCGACGGCGGTGTGGGCGAGGGCGAGCCAGAGGTCGTTGCCCGCCTGTTCGTACGCCTTGAGGCCGCGCTCGGCCAGCTTCAGGGCTTTCGCGTAGTCGCCGCGGTGGGCGGCGACGCGGGCTATCGAGAACTCGGTGTGGGTGACGTTGATGCCGTCCGCGTGCTCCATCGCCCGGTCGAGGTGCTCGGACGCGGCTTCGGTGTCGCCGAGTTGGGAGTGCGCGATGGCCAAGGCCCGGTGGCCCAGGTGTCTGGCCTGGCGGTCGTCGAGGCGTTCGGCGGCTTGGAGGCCTTCGGTCCACGCGGCGCGGGCGTCGAGCAGGAGGCCACGCCACGAGTGGTAGCCGTCCTGGACCCACGCCAGCCGCCACACGTCCTCGTCCCAGCCCAGTTCGGCCGCCAGCTGCTGGGTGGCCCGCAGGCAGTCGTGCTCGGCGGCGAACCAGGCCAGCGGGTCGGCGGGGGCCGGGCGCGGGGTGATGTCGATCGGCAGGCGGTAGCGCTGCAGGTGCCGGTCAGCCGCGAACGCCGTGCCGAGGTAGTGGTCGACGAGCCTGCGGTGGGCGTCGGGTCTCGCGGGCTGTTCGGCCGCGTGGATGCGGACCAGGTCGTGCATCCGGTAGCGGCCGGGACGGTGCTGCTCGACGAGGTGGGCGTCTTCGAGGCGGCGCAGGTCGGTGCGGACGTCACGTCCGGCCATGGCTCTGACGGTCTCGACGCCCACGTCCGGGCCGGGCGCTCGGCCGAGGAGGGCGAAGACCTCGGTGGCGTTGGGGTCCAGGGCGCGCAGGGACCAGGAGAAGACCGCGCGGAGGTTCGCGGTCAGGTCGCCGCCGTCCAGGGCTCCCAGGCGGTCTTCGCGTAGTTCGCGGACCAGGTCGGGGACGGCTTGGGCTCGGGCGGCGGCGATGCCCAGGGCTAGTGGGAGGCCGCCGCACAGGTCGGCTACCTCGTCCCAGTGGGTGCTGGGGTCTGGGTCGGGGTGGGCCGTGCGTGGGCGGTGGGCGACGTGGCGGCCGGGCTTCCCACCGAGGTCGGCTGTGGGTGCGCGGCGGGCGCCAGCCTCCCCGCCGAGGTCGGCCGTGGGTGCGCGGCGGGCGCCAGCCTCCCCGCCAAGATCTGCCCCGACCACACGGCGACCGCCGCCGAGGTGCGCCCGCAGCACCCGCCGAGCATCCTCCGCCCCCAACGCGGCCAACGGCACCGCCCGAGCACCGTGCCCACTGACCAACCCGTGCAACCGATTCCGACTGGTCACCAACACAGTCGCCGACGCCCCAGGCAACAACGGCACGACCTGGGCAGCGTCACGAGCGTTGTCCAGCACCACGAGCAGCTGCTTGCCAGCCGTGATCGTCCGGTACAAAGCCACCTGCTCATCCGTAGAAGCCGGCGGCTCCGCCACCCCAAGAGCGACCAGAAACCCGCGCAGCACCACCTCGAACGACACCGGAGCCCGAGCCGGATCGAAGCCGCGCAGGTCGGCGTACAACGAGCCATCCTGGAACCGGCCACGATGCGCCCAGCACAGCGCGAGCCACGTCTTGCCCACCCCGCCTGGCCCGCTGATCACCGAGATCCGGCCAGCAGAAATCCGCGCGAGGTCGGACTCCCGTGCGACGAACGCAAGGGGCCGCGCGGGAAGTTGCTGAGGCCCGAGGACCTCCACATGACGTTGGCACAGCAACGGTCCCGGCTCCACACCCAGCTCGTCGAGCAGCACCTGCCGGGTCCGCCGGTAGTGCTCCAACGCGTCGGCCGTGCGCCCGGCGCGGTGCAGCGCCACCAGGTACTGGGCGGCGAGCCGCTCGTCCAACGGCCGTTCCGCACACCGCGCGGCCAGGCCCACGAGGTCGATCGGGGTACCAGCGCGCAATGCCGAGTCGACCAGTTCCAGCTCGGCCGCCTCGCGTTCGCGGTACAGGGTCGCGCGCATCGACGTGAACCACGGCGAGTCGAGCTCCGCGAACGGCTCCCCTCGCCACAGGGCCAAAGCCTCTTCGAAGCGTCCCGCAGCCACTAGCGATCGAAACTCAATAACATCCACAGTGGACGGTGACACGAGATATCCGGCGGGCGTGCGCACCAACGGCACCCCGGCCGATCTCAGCCGGGACAGGTAGCTGAACAGGGTGCGCCGCGCCGTTCGCGGCACGTCGGGTCCCCACACGCGTTCGGCCAGCCGGTCGACGGGCACGGGCGTGTCCAGCAGCACTGCCGCGAGCACCGCGCGCTGCCGCAGCGGACCGAGGTCCACCCCAGCCTCAACGGGTCCGAGCAGCACGAACTCCACGCCACAACATTCGCACATCCTGCGAACGCCACGCTGCGGATCATGAACCGCTTCTGGACCGCTGTTACGGCGTCCGAGTTCGGCACGCAGGTCACGGCCCTCGCGATGCCCTTGTTCGTTCTGGTCACCCTGCACGGCTCGGCGACCGACGTCGGCCTGCTCAACGCCGCTCGCTGGGCGCCGTACCTGCTGTTCGGGCTGCTCGCGGGGGCGTTGATCGACCGCTGGCGGCGGCTGCCGGTCCTGGTGACGGCGGATCTGGGCCGGGCGGTGCTGCTGGCGACCGCCGCGCTGTTCGTGCGCGACCTGACGGTGCTGCTCGTCGTCGTCTTCCTCGTCGGACTGCTGTCACTCGGCCACGACGTCGCGTCCCAGTCGTTCCTGCCCCGGCTGGTCGACCGGGCGCGCCTGCCCCACGCCAACGCCCGCCTCGCGCAGACCGGATCCGCGGCCGCCGCGACGGGCCCACTCGTCGGGGGCGGGCTGGTCGGCGCGCTCGGCGCACCGTTGTCGATCGTGCTGGACGCGGTGTCGTACCTGGTGTCCGGTCTGCTGCTGGCCACGCTCAAAACGGAGGAACCACCGGCACCCGACAGACGCGGCACCATTCGCGAAGGCCTCGCCTGGGTCTACGGGCACCCGATGTTGCGTGCGCTCGCACTCAACACGCACGCGTGGATGATCTTCTCCGCGGCGGCGGGCGCGGTGTACGTCCCGTTCGCCACGCAAGTGCTGGGGCTCAGCCCGTTCGAGCTCGGCGCCACGCTCGCCGCGGCCGGTGTCGGTGGCGTGCTCGGCGGTGCCGTTTCGACGCGGATCGCAGACCGGCTGGGGCTGGGGCGCGCGGCCGTCACCGCGCGGTTCCTGCCGATCGTCGCGTTCGGACTGATCGCCGTGTCGCAGGACTGGGCCGGGGCCGCCGCCGGTCAGTTCCTGTTCTGGTTCGGCATCTGCGTCGAGAGCCCGAGCACGCTCGCCTACCGGCAGGCCGTCACGCCGGACCGGTTGCAGGGACGGATGAACGCCACCATCCGCTCGCTCAACTGGGGCATGGTCACGATCGGCGCGCCGCTGGGAGGCCTGCTCGCGGACACGGCGGGCCACCGGGTCGCGCTGGCGGTCGCGACGGCCGGGTTCGCCCTCACCGCGGTGACGTTCGCCTGCTCACGGTTCCGGTCGGCGACCACGGCGATGGCCGCGGGTACGGCGCGTTGAACCTCCCAACTGATCACGACGTACCACCATGCGTCAGTGGAAAGGGTGGTGGTCGTGGATCGACGCAGGTTCCTCCAGGTAGCGGGGCTGACGAGCGCGGGCGCGGTCCTCGCCGCCTGCTCCAGCCCGCCGGTCGCGACACCCCCGTCCAGTTCGTCCGTCCCGAGTGGACCGCCGGACTGGACCGCCCTGCGTTCCCGGCTGTCGGGCCGGCTCGTGCTGGCCGGCGACGACGGCTTCGCCTACCAGGGCTTCAACCCGGTGTGGGACAACCGCAAGCCCGCCGCCGTCGCCCGGTGCACGTCTGCCGCGGACGTCCAGGCCTGCGTGGAAGTGGCACGGCTGCGTGCACCGATCGCCGCACGCAGCGGCGGTCACAGCTACGCGGGCTACTCCACGCCGGAGAACGGGCTGCAGGTCGACCTGCGCGGGATGGCCGGAGTCGAGGTGCTGCCCGGCGACCAGGTGCGGATCGGCGCGGGTGTCCAGCTCGGCGAGGTTGCCAGGGTGCTCGCGGCCTCGGGCAGGGCACTGCCCACCGGGACCTGCCCGTCCGTCGGCGTTGCCGGGCTGACGCTCGGGGGCGGCATCGGCGTTCTCGCCCGCAAGTACGGACTGACGTGCGATCACCTGGTGTCGGCGACCGTCGTCACGGCCGATGGGCGGCTGGTCACGGCGTCCGCCCAGCAGGAGCCTGACCTGTTCTGGGCGTTGCGGGGCGGTGGCGGCGGCAACTTCGGGATCGTCACCGAGTTCGTGTTCACCACGGTGCCTGCGCCTGATGTCGCCGTCTTCTCACTTCAGTACGGCGCGGGTGCCGCCGCGGAGGCGCTCGGGGCGTGGCAGGAGTGGATCACGCAGACGCCCAACGAGATGTGGGCCAACGTTGCAGTGCGCGGTGGCGCGCAGCCGAACTGCCACATCGGCGGCTGTTTCGTCGGCAACGTCGCCGAGCTCGCCGCCCTGCTGGCCGGCTTGCCCGCGCCCGCGTCGCGGTTCATCCAGCCGAAGAGCTACGCCGAGGCCACGCAGTACTTCGCGGGCAGCGGGATCGAGCACGAGTCGTTCGTGGCGTCGTCGCGCATCGTGCGGGAGCCGATCGGCGACACCGCCAAGGCGGTGAACCTGCTGGCCGGGCAGTCCGACGAGACGTACCTGATCTTCGACGGGCTGGGCGGTGCGGTGGCCGGCGTCGCGCCGGAGGCCACCGCCTTCCCGCACCGCTCGGCTCTCGCCTGCGCGCAGATCTACCTCAAGACACCACCTGAGGCGGCTGCGGAAGCCTCCCGCACGCTCGGCCAGATCCGCGACGGGCTCGGCGCTCTCGTGGGTGACGCGAGCTACGTCAACTACATCGACCCGCAGCTGCCGAAGTGGGCCGAGGCGTACTACGGCGCCAACCTCGCAAGGCTGCGAGAGGTGGCCGTGAAGTACGACCCAGACCGGGTGTTCGCGTTCGCCCAGGCGGTTCCGCACTAGACACAAGCGTCAGGACAGGAGTTCCGGGCGGAGCAGCCGGCTCAACCACTCGATCCGCGCCGCGCGGGCCCGGCGGGACAGCACCGCCTCCGGCACCAGCTGGTCGAACCCGTGACACCCGCCCGGCCACACGTGCAGCTCGGCGTCCCCGCCCGCGCGCCACAGCCGGGCGGCGTAGTCGACGGTCTCGTCGCGGAACAGGTCGGCCGAGCCCACGTCGAGGTACGTGGGCGGCAGGCCGGCCACACTCCTGGCACGGGCGGGCGCGGCGTAGGGCGACACGTCCGGACCGCCACGGGCGGCGCCGAGCAACGCCGTCCACCCGGTGATGTTGGACGTGCGCACCCAGGTGTTGCCGTCGGGGAACTCGTGGCTGGACGGGGTTTCGCACCGGTCGTCCAGCATCGGGCACATCAGCAGCTGGCCGCGCACCGGTGGGCCGCCGAAGTCACGGGCCATCAGCGTCACCGCCGCCGCCAGCCCGCCGCCCGCGGACGTGCCGGCCACGACCGGTGAGCCGAAACCGTTGCGCGTCATCCACTCCAGCGCTCGGAAGCAGTCTCGCGACGGTGCCGGATGCGGGTGTTCGGGGGCCAGCCGGTACTCCGGCGACACCAGCACGATCCCCAGCGCGGACACCCACTCGGCCAGCACGTGCAGGTCCGTCCGCCGGGTGCCGGCGACCATTCCCCCGCCGTGCAGGTAGAGCACCGAGGGTCCGGTCGTGTCGACCGGGCGCAGCACCAGCACCGGCATCCCGTCGGCGTCGGCCTCGGTGAACGTCACCGTGCCACCACGGGAAAGTTCGGCATCAGTGGCGCTCCGCGCGTTCTCCCGTGCCATCGCGATGCCCGACCGCTCCAGCCGCGGCCGGGCGAGATCCACCGAAGCGGCGATCTCCTCGTCGATCGGCGGTCTCACCCCTTCACCCCGGTGTGCGCGAGGCCCTCGATGAACTGCCGTTGTGCCAGCACGAACACGATCAGGATCGGCACCGCGGTCATCGTGGCGGCAGCGAGCTGCACGTTCCACATCGGACCGGCGTAGATGTCGGTGAACTGGGGCAGCGCCTGCGGCAGCGTGAACATGTCCGGGGTGGACAGGTACACGATCGGTTCCAGGTAGAGGTTCCACGAGTGCAGGAACGTGAAGATCGCGACGGCACCCAGCGCGGGCCGGGACAGCGGTAGCGCGACGCGGTAGAAGATCCCGGCCCGGCCGAGACCGTCCATGCGCGCCGCCTCCTCCAGTTCCCCCGGCAGCGCGATGAAGAACTGGCGCATGATGAAGATCGCCAGCACACACGGCGCGCCGAACACCGGCACGATGATCAACGGCCAGTGCGTGTTCGTCAGCCCGATCGACTGGAAGAGCTGGAACAACGGCACGATCGTCACCTCGCTCGGGATGAGCAGGCCGACCAGCACCACCACGAACAGCACGTTCTGGCCGGGGAACCGGATGCGCGCGAACGCGTATCCCGCCATCGCCGCGACCGCCATCGTGCCGACGGTGACGATCACCGCGATGTACAGGCTGTTCCAGTACTGCTGCCCGAACGGCTGCAGCTGGAACACCTGCGAGTACGTGGAGACCGTCGGGTCGACCGGCAGCAACGACTCGGAGAAGATCTCGCTGATCGGCTTCATCGACGAAGTGATCATCCACCACGTCGGGAACACGAACGGCACGCACAGCAGGCAGAGCAGTCCGTACAGCGCGATCTTGGCCCTAGGCCTCATGCAGCACCCACTTCCGGCGCATCCGCCACTGCAGCAGGGTGAGAGCGGCGACGATGACGAACAGCAGCACCGAGATCGTCGCGCCGTAGCCGAAGTGGTGGAACTGGAACGCCTGCTGGTACAGGTAGTAGATCAACACGGTCGTCGACGTGCCGGGACCGCCCTGGGTGAGCACCGCGATCTGCGCGAACACCTGCAGCGAACCGACGATCGTGATGATCGACGTGAGCAGGATCGTCGGGCTGATCAACGGAATCGTGATGCGGCGGAACCGGGTCCACGCGCCCGCGCCGTCGAGCTTCGCCGCCTCGTACAACGGGGCGGGCACCCCTTGCAGCGCCGCGAGGAACAGCACCATGTTCAGCCCGACGTTCTTGATCACCTGCACGACGATCACCGAGACCATCGCGCCGGCGTCGGTGCGCAGCCAGTTCGGGCCCTCGATGCCGAGGACGCCGAGCAGGTCGTTCACGCTGCCCTCCGGCTGGAGCATCAGCTGCCAGACCAGCGTCCACGCCACCAGTGACACCAGCACGGGCGAGAAGAACAGCGTGCGGAAGAACGTGGTGCCGCGTAGCTTCTGGTTCAGCAGCACGGCGAGAAGCAGCGCGAGCGACAGGTTGAGCACCACCAGGCCCGCCGCGAACCACGCCGTCGCCACCAGCGACTCGCGCAGCTTCTCGTCCGCCAGCAGGCGTTCGTAGTTCTCGGCGCCGATGAACTCGAACGTGCCGCCGAGAACGTTCCACTCGTTGAGGCTGTACCAGCCGACCAACCCGAGTGGTACGAGCACGAACGCGATGCTGCCGAGCAGCGCGGGCGCGACGAACAGGTAGCCGACCAGGTTGTCACGCCTGCGGTAGGTCCACCACGTCACTTGCGCTCCAGCAGTGGCTTGATCTTCGTGCACACCGCGTCCAGCACGCCGCCGACGTCGGCGTCGGCCTTCCACAACGGGTCCAGCGCCGCGCGGATCGTCTGGTTCAGCTCTTCCTGTCCCTGGTGGCTCGGCTTCACCACACCCTTGCTGATGCCCTCGACGACGACCGACTGCAGCTGTTCCGGCCTGATCAGCGGGTTGCTCTTGGCCAGCGTCTCGGCGTTGAGCAACGACGACCGCACCGACGGGAAGAACTGCGCGAGCTTCGCCGAGTTGGCCTCGTTGGTCATGAACCCGAGGAAGTCCGAGGCGGCCTCGACGTTCTTCGAGCGCTTCATGACGCCGACACCGGCCTGCCCGATCACCGCGTAGTCACCCTTCGGACCGGAGGGCAGCGGCACCAGCGTCCAGGTGAACTTGGCGTCCTTCAACGCACCCGCCCGCGAGATCTGGCTGACCGCCATCGCGGCGTTGCCCGCGAAGAAGTCCACGGTCGTGCCCGGTCCGGGGATGGCCTTGTCGGTGAAGATCGCCTTGTGGACGAACGACATCGCGGCCTTCATCTCCGGGCTGGCGAACCCGCACGTGCGGCCGTCGTCGCTCCACGCGTTCGCACCCCACCCGCGCCAGATCGCCGACAGCACGGCCCAGTTCTGGTACTTGAAGTCCGGCAGCACCAGGCCCTTGCCGGAGGCGGCGGCCGCGGCGATCGCCTGGTCCCAGGTCCAGTTCGGCGGCACGTCCTTGATCAGGCTCGTGTTGACGAACAGCCCGAACGGCGAGGTGGAGAACGGGTAGGCGAACAGCTCGCCGTTCTTCTCCCACAGCCTCGTCGCCGACGGCACCAGCTCGTCGACCTTCTCGACCTTGCCGCGGATCGGCGCGAGGGCACCGGAGGCGACGAAGTCCGGCGCCGACTCCTCGAGGATCCACGCCAGGTCCGGCGCGTTGCCGCCGGCGATCTGGGTGGTGAGCGTCGTCGTGTAGCCGTCGGACGGGATCGAGTCGAACTTGATCTCCGTGATGTCCGGGTGGGACGCCTTGTACTCGTCTGCGATTCCGTTGAGCAGCTTGAGATGCGCCTCGTTGGCCGTCCACACGGTCATGCGCAGCGACTTCGGCCCGGACTGCGCGGTGGACCCGCTGCAGGCCGTGAGGGCGAGGGTTCCGGCGACGAGGAGGGTCGTGAGCTTCGACAGCGTTGTCATTGTTGTTGTCTCCCTTAGTAACCGGACACGTCCGGCCAGCGGAGCTCTACCCCGTCGCGGTCCAGCCGGTGCTGGAACTCCGCGAGCAGGCCTGGGGTGTTGCGCACGGCGCGAGGGGTGACGCGGTGCGCGAGGCAGAAGTCGGCAAGTGCGCCGGCGACCTCGCCGATGTTCCACTCGACCGGGTGCAGCCGGTGGGAACCGTTGGTGATGTGGGTGGTGCCGATGTTCTTGCCCGCGGGCAGCAGGTTCTCCACGCGCTGGGGGATCAGCGCGCCGAGCGGGATCTCGAACGGGCAGCTCGCCACGTCGAGGTAGTTGTCGCCGCCCGTGGACGGGTGCAGGTCGATGCGGTACATGCCGACGCCGACGGCGTCCTCGTGCTCCACCGCGCCCTTGTCACCGCGCACGGCGAGCGAGAGGTCCTGTTCGACGATCGTGTACTCGGCACGGATCCGGCGCGACTCGCGGATGTACGGCGCCTGGGCGAGGCCGTCCGCGCCGCCGGTGACGTCACCGCGCAGCCGCAGGCCGGGGAAGCCGGTGCCGCCGTCCTGGCGCGGCGCCTCGGTCTGCAGCCAGTACAGCACCGAACGGGACAGCTCCCGTGCCGCGGCGAAGTGCGCTTCGGCATCGGGCACGTCGATGACCGGCGACTCGAAGTAGTCGATCATCGGCCAGTTCACCAGGCAGATGTCGCTGGCGTAGGCGCCTTCGACGAAGTTGCGGCGCGCGGCGATCCGGCGGAACGTCCACAGGTTGCCGTCTCCGGCGCTGAGGCGTTGGTCGGACACGACCGAGAACGGGTCGTCGTCCGGGTTCGGCGTGAAGGTGCGCTCGGCGATGGACAGCGTGCGCGGGTCGGGCGAGCGGAACGACAGCATCCGGTCGCCCCAGTACGACGGCTGGTAGGTGCGCCAGAAGTCGTACCGCGCAGGCTTGTCGATCGTGTGGTCGCCGTCGATGTGGTCGATCGCGAAGCAGACCGACATCGCCTGCATGTTCGCCGGCTGCGCCACCTCGGGCGCACTCGGCTCCCCGGTGTCCAGTGTGGACTCGAACCCGGTCACGTACTCCGTGCCGGACAACGGAAGCAGTTCACCGGTCTCGGTCGCGTCGAGCACGTACGGCGCGGAGAGCTCGATCCGCTCACCGCTGTCGCGGTGCTCGACGGTCACGGACGTGATGCGGTCTCCGTCGGAGCGCGCGGCCACGGGCCGGTACGGCTGCAGCACGGTGAGCAGGCCGCTGCCGCGGAACGGGGCGAGCATCTCGTCGATCACCGCCACGGCCACGCGCGGCTCGTGGCAGAGCCTGCTCACGTTGCCGGCGCCGGGGTTGAGCTCACGCCAGGCCCTCGCGCGCGGGGTCAGCGGGTAGTTGCGGCGGTAGTGGTCGCGGATGCCGTCGCGCAGCGCGCGGTACGAGGCCGTGACGCCGAACCGTTCCACCCAGCTGTGCTCGTCGGGCGGCACGGCCTGGCTGGTGAGCTGCCCGCCGAGCCAGTCGAACTCCTCGGTGAGCACGACTCGGCGCCCGGCGCGCAACAGGGCGAGTGCCGCGGCGACACCGCCGAGTCCGCCGCCAACGACGACGACGTCCCCAGAAACATGGTCGAGCAAGGTTCCTCCAGATCAGCCGAGCGTCGAACCCTCGACGAACTCGCAGGCGAGAAGTTCTTGCGGGGAGGTGCCGTGTTCGAGCACCTCGGTGAGCGCCTGCACCGCCCGGCGGCCCATCTCGCGCCGGGGAATGCGGAAACCGGTGAGCGCCAGGTCTTCCGGCGCCGGGCGGGTGGCCGCGCCGAGCATCATCACGGACAGGTCGCCCGGGACCGACAGGCCACGCTCGCGGGCGGCCAAGACCAGTGCGGCGCCGTCGGATACCTCCTCGGTGAGCACGGCGGTGACGCCCGACTCGCGCAACAGATCGAGCGACGCCATCTGCACGTGCAAGCCTTCGACGCCCCGTGCGGCAACGGCTTCGCGGAACCCGCGCAACCGGTCCGCGGACGACTCGGCACCCGAGCCCGGACCGACGTAGGCGAGCTTGCGGTGTCCGAGCGCGACCGCGCGCCGCACCAGGTCGCGCACCGCCGTGACGTAGTCGGCGCCGACGTGCGGCACCGGCCCGCCCGCGTCGTCACGCCGTCCGATCGAGACGAACGGGACGCCTTCCCTGAGCAGTTGCGCCAGGTCGTCGCGGTCGACGGTGCGGCCGAGCAGCAGACAGCCGTCGGCGAGCCGGACCCTGCTGTCGTCGCTGAAGATCCGCCGCCGCTGTCCCGCCGCCTTGGCGCTGGTGAACAGCAGCAGGTCGCAGCCGATGTTCTCGGCCTGCTCCTCGATGCCCTCGAGGAACGGCTGGTAGAAGTCCGCCTTGGTGCTCGGGAACACCGCCTCGTAGGTGAACACGCCGAGGATGCGGTTGCGCCGGTCGTGCAGCCTGCGCGCGATCGGGTTCGCCACGTAGCCGGTCCGGCGGATCACCTCCAGCACCCGCGCACGGGTCTCCGGCGCGATGCGGACGTTGCCGTCCTGCCGGTTGTTGAGCACCAGCGACACCGTCGCCTGGCTGACGCCTGCCATCCGGGCGATGTCCTGCTGGGTGAGACGACGGGTCATGAGCACTCCCGAGTGCCAATTCGAATTGGCACGGATTCTGCGACGCCGCCACCCCGCCCGTCAAGCCTGCAATAATTCGAATTAGCTCCTTGACGCGGACGGCGGCACACGTGAAGGTCTGCCTCGAAGGAGGTAGGCCCGTGAACTCATTCAGCCGACGCAGCCTGATCACCGGCGCCACCGCGCTCGGACTGCTCGCCGCCCTGCCGGGACGCGCTCTCGCCCTGCCACCGGTGACGCCGGACCGCCGCCAGTTCGCGCCCGCGGAACAGCGCTTCGCGCCGTACCTGATGGCGGTGTCGCCGATGCTCTCCGACATGGAGCCCGGCGGCTTCTTCGGCGGTGGCTGGTGGCGCAGCCCGAACGTGTCGTACAACGCCCGCGTCCAGGAGCACGTCTACACCCTCGCGTTGTTCGCGACGCAGTCCCGCACGTGGAACCCCTACCGCGGCAACGCGGAGCTGCTGTCCGCCCTCGACCGCGCCCTCGGCCACTACCTCGGGCTGCAGCACGCCGACGGCTCGTGGCCGGAGTATTCGCCGACCGAGCACTCGCTGGCGGCGACCGGTTTCGCGATGGGATACCTGAGCAAGACCAACACCCTGCTGAGCCGGGCCGGCGTGCTGGCGGCGCGGCAGACCCAGATCACCGCCGCGCTGCAGCGCGCGATGACGTGGTTCCTCAACCCGGCCAACGGCACCGTGTGGCAGCCGAAGATCCACTTCTCCAACCAGGTCACCGCGGGGCTCGCGGGCTCGGCCCTCGCACTCAGGCAGAACCCGGATCCCGTTCTGCGGCAACGACTGACCGAGGCCTTCACCCGGCTCGCCGCCACCGGGCAGAGCCCGGCCGGGTACTTCTACGAGGAGACCGGCGCGGACACGAACTACAACTTCGAGGTGATGCTGCCGGAATTGGCCGACGCGTGGCGGCAGTCCGACGACGCCACCCTCGTGACCATGACCCGCAGGTACACCGACTGGCTCGGCTACAACCTGCTGCGCGAACCGGACGGCTCCGGCTGGTTCGCCAACGTCGCACCGAACTCCCGCACCACGTCGAAGTTCTACGCCGATGTGCGCCCCGATCCCGAACGCACCGCGCTGAACAACCAGTTCGTGCCCGCGGTGCCGGCCCTGGCCGCGTTCATGTCCAGCCGGGAGGACCTCGCGGCCGCGCGCGCGACGTGGGCGGCGAACCCGGCGCCCGTGCCCGCACTGGTCAAGCCGGACACCTCACCCCGGATTCTGGCGCACGCGATCTACGACGAGCGCTACCCCACCTGCGCCGCCCGGACCGCGGCCATCGCGCGACTGCCCTACCGGCGGGCGCGGTTCACCGAGATCCGCAGCGACCAGGGCCAGGACTTCCTGTTCCTGCGCAGGCCGCAGTTCTACCTGGGCGGCTACTTCGGGACCAGGCGCGCGACCACGTTGGCCCGCACCGGACTCACGTTCCTGTGGCACCCGGTGGCGGGCACGGTCGTGCAGTCGATGAACAACAACAACCACGCCTGCTGGGCCACCGTGTTCTCCGGCCAGGTCCCCGACGCCAACGGGCCGCAGGAGGCCGAGTTCCTCGGCGGCGAGCCGTACCGCTTCCGGTACCGGACGCCGAGCGGATCGGTGGTCACCGAGGTGACCGTCGCGGCCGACCGGATCACCCGCACGGTCACCGCGAACGCCGCGGCCGTCGAGCAGATCCCGTTGGTGGTGAAGGATTCCGACATCGTCGAACTGGACTCGCGCGGGCTCACCCTCACCCGCGGCAAGGTGGCGCTGCGGTTCGACTGGGCGCAGTCGCTGACCCCGGACCTGCGGCCAGCGTCGACGATCACCTATCCAGGCCGCCGGATATTCATCCTGACCGTGCCGCACAGCGGAGCCTTCACGGTGACGATCTCGGTTCTGCGTTCATAACTGCCGCGTCAAACAATGGAAACATTCCACGTCGAATGGCGTAGCGCGGTCACCTAGGCCATCAGGCGTATTTTCCGCCGCACCCCCGCAATTCTCTGCACTCAAGCCCGCCTCCAGGTAGTGTCGGTCATTGCTGAATGGCACTCCTGGGGGTGGGCGTGCCGCAGCTCCATGGGGGTGGGGGTGTCGCAGTGGTGCCTGTGTCCAGGCGCCGGGGAGGGTTGTCCCCGGAGCATTTCGTGCCTGTTTCCTGGCAGAAGTGGAAGCTGATCGCCTATCTGGCGATGCTCGTCTTTTCGATCATCTTCGGGTCGACGTATTCCGGCCCGTTCACCGTGCCCGTCCAGGTCTTTTGCATCATTTTCGGGGCACTCCAGTTCATCGGCATCTTCGGGTTGATGCACGAGTCCGCGCACGGGCACTTGGCGGCCAACAGGAAGGTCAACCGGCTGCTCGGGGAGGCGATGTCGCTCATCGTCGGGACGTCGTACCCCGGCTACCGCGCCGCGCACCTGACCCATCACGCGCGGTTCCGCACGGAGGCCGATCCGCAGGAGATCATCTTCCCGAAGCGGTCGGCACCGGCGACGATGGCGCTGCTCACGGTCGCGTCGGTCGTCGGCGCGCCGATCTTCCTGCTGGTCCGCGCGCCGATGATCGCGCTCAAGCACACCGGCGTGCTCCGGGCCCTGTGGGGACCGATCGCCGCGGTGGCGCTGTACGCGCTGCTCAGCCAGGTGCTGCCGAACGAGCAGTGGTACTTCCTGCTGTGGACGATCCTGGCGGGATCGGTGCTGGGCAGCCTGAACGACATGGTCTACCACCAGGGGCTGGTGGCCGAGGACACCCTGCAGGCGTGCACGTCGTTCGACTGCGACGCCTTCGGGCAGATGTTCCTCAGCGGCGCCAACCGGCACGCCGAGCACCACGCCTACCCGGACGTGCCGGGACCGCGGCTGGTCAAGGTCGCCAAGGTGCTCCGTGAGGACTTCCAGTCCCGCGGGATCCCGTACGAGCGCAGCTTCACGGTGGCCTACCTGCGGCGCTTCTTCACCAATCCCCTCTTCCTGCCGCTGGCCTCGCCGCAGGAGCAGGACAAGCCGGCGAGGGCCGACGCGTGACCCGGATGCTCTCGGCCCCGCTCGGGGTGCTGGGCACCGGCACGGCCTTGCCGGGACCGCCGGTGTCGAACGAGGACATGGTGCGGTTCATGGCACTGGGCGCCGGCGCGCACCGCTCCCGGTTCGTCGGGAAGATCGCCGACCAGCTCGGCGTCTACCAGCGCTTTCTGTCCCGCGATCGCCTCGCGACCCGTGAGCTGCCCCGAGCTGGCGACACGAACCCGGAACTGTCCGCGCGAGCCGTGCGTGACGCTGTGGACCAGGCCGGGCTCACGATCGACGACGTCGACCTTCTCATCGGGCACACGACCACGCCGCACACGCTGCTGCCTCCGAACGTCTCGTGGGTCGCCGACCACCTCGGCTACGCCGGGCACTACCTGGAGCTGCGGCAGGCGTGCACTGGCTTCGCCAACGCGTTGATGATCGCCAGCTCGATGCTGACCTCCAAGGCCGCCGACCGCGTGTGCATCGTCGGCAGCGAGACGGGCTCCGTGCTGTTCGACGTCGACGAGGCCCGCAAGGATCGCGGCCAGCTCGTGAACGCGGCGCAGATGGGCGACGGGGCGGGCGCGGTCGTGCTGTCGCGGTACGCCGAGGACGGCGGCGCTCACCTGTCCAACGTCTACTTCGGCACGCTGGGCCTGGGGAAACCCTCCGCCTTCAGCCTCATCACTGGTGGTTCCTCCCGGCCCGCGCACGCCACCGACCAGCCGGGGACGAACTTCTTCGTCAACGACTACAACCTGGCGCGGGCCGAGGGGCTCGACCTGTTCCACGCGGGGTTCGCGGCGCTCAAGTCGGTGGGCCTCGACGAGCCCGAGGTCGCGAGGTACCTGACCCACCAGGCGAACGGCCGCATGGGCGAGGTGCTCTCCCCCGTCCTCGGCATCCCGGAGAAGAAGTTCCACAACTGCGCCGCCGACTACGGCAACACCGGCTCCGCCTCGACCTGGATCGGCCTGCACAGCGTGCGCTCACAGCATCTGCTGCAACCGGGACAGGTGCTCGGCGTGCTCGGCGCGGAGGCGACCAAGTTCATGTTCGGCGGCTTCTCCTACGTGGAGGGCGAGCCATGCGACTGAGCCTGATGTTCTTCGCCGGCGCGCTGGAACCCCGTGCCGCCGACCAGTACCGGACCGTCCTGGAGCTCGCCGAGTTCGCGGACCGCGCCGGGTTCGCCGGCCTCTGGCTGCCGGAACGGCACTTCTCCACCTTCGGCTCCCCGTTCCCGAACCCGGTGCCGCTGCTGGCCGCCGTCGCCGCACGCACGCAACGGCTGACCTTGCGCACCGGCAGCCTGGTCGCGCCGCTGCACGATCCGCTGCGGATGGCCGAGGACCTGGCCGTCCTGGACAACCTGTGCGACGGCCGGCTGGAGGCCGGGTTCGCCTCCGGCTGGTCGCCTGCCGACTTCGCCTTCTACCCCGATCGCTACGAGCGGCGCCACGCCGTGCTCTTCGAGTTGATCGACGAGGTGCAGGCGCTGTGGCGCGGCGGCCTGCACGAGGCCCTTTCAGGCACCAACGAGGTCATCCGGGTGCGCGCGTTGCCGCGTCCGGTGCAGCCGGAGCTCACGGTGTGGATCGCCGCCTCGCAGAGCATCGAGACCTTCCGCAGTGCCGGTCGGCGTGGGGAAGGCGTGGTCACCCACGTGCTCGACGGCAACCTGCAGAAGCTCGAGGAGAACATCGCGGCCTACCGCGCCGAGTTCGCGGCGGCCGGTCGTGATCCGGCGGACGGCCGCGTCGCGCTGATGCTGCACACCTACCTCGGCGCCGACCGGGACGAGGTGGTCGAGCTCGTCCGCGCCCCGTACCGCGACTACCTCAAGTCCATCACGCCGCTGGCCCGCGGCCTCGCCACCGCCAGGAAGCGCGGTGTCGACGTCGACAGGATGAGCGCCCGGCACGTCGAGGAGTTCACCCGGCTGCACTTCCAGCGCGCACTCGACGGCCGCTCGCTCATCGGCACCGTCGACGACGCGCGGGCGACGCTCAAGACCGTGCGCGAGCTCGGCGTCGACGAGGTCGCGTGCCTCGTGGACTTCGGGTTGCGCGGCGAGCAGGTCCGCCGGCAGCTGCCGTTCCTCGCCGAGCTGAACGAGTCCCAGGGAGCTCTCGATGACTGACGACGACCAGACGCGCATCCTCGGCCTGCACTGGGAGAAGACCGAGTTCGAACCCTGGCCGGGTGCGGCGGTGGGCACGGAGTGGGTCCTGCTGTCGTGGGGGCCGAGCCGGGCCGCCGACGCTCTGGCTGTGGTGCTGGGCGACGAGGGCGCGGGCGTCCGGCGGGCGGACCTCGCGACTGAGGACGTCGGCGCCACTGTCTCGCGCGAGGGCACGCGGGGAGCTTTCGTGCGCTTGCCAAGCACGGAAGGCCCCCGCGTGCGGCAAGAAGCCGGCGCGCGGTACGTGTTGTTCCTCGACGAGACCGTGCCGATGACCGGGTCCGGCGCCACGAACTGGGACTGGGCCCACGCGGCCGTCCGCCTGTGCCAGCAGGTCGCTTCCCAGCCGGGAGCCAAGCTGTG
This sequence comes from Lentzea sp. NPDC051213, assembly GCF_044455585.1. Classification (NCBI taxonomy): domain Bacteria; kingdom Bacillati; phylum Actinomycetota; class Actinomycetes; order Pseudonocardiales; family Pseudonocardiaceae; genus Lentzea; species Lentzea sp. NPDC051213. The sequence continues at coordinate 1,222,030 of NZ_JBITEX010000002.1, read as the reverse complement.
GATCGTCACGCGGACCGGGCTGCACGGCCCCGGCACCCACGAGGTGACCCGGCCGGAACACGACTTCGCCTGGGCACTGGGCCGCTGCCACGCCGCCGAGAGCTTCGAGAGCTGGGGCGGCCTCGTCGATCTGGACGTCGACGACCCGGCCACCGCGGGCCGCATGCTGGCGGACCACCTCCTCTCCGACTCCGGCGAGGACGAGGTGCTGCTGCGCGACGACGGCCCACTCGTGGCCCGCCTCCGTGCCTCGACGCTGCCACCGACCGCCAGCGGCCAAGGCCTGTCGCCGGAACGGCTGCACGTGGTCAGCGGCGGCGCGACGGGGCTGAGCTTCGAGGTCGCCCGCTGGCTGGCCCGCCGCGGCGCGAAACGCCTGCTGATCCTCGGCCGCAGCCCGCTGGACGCCGACCGCGAGCGCAACCTCCGGCTGCTCGAGAGCCTGGGCTGCGCGGCGAAGTACGAGGTCCTGGACGTCGGCGACCCGACGGCCGTGCACGCACTCACCGACCGTCTGCGCGGCGACCCTCTCGGCGGGGTATTCCATCTCGCCTCGAATTGGCGGCTCGACGGCCAGTCCTGCGTGACCTCGCTGAAGACCGCCACCGACGAGCAGATCGAGGTCCTGCTCGGAGCCAAGGCCAGTGGCGCATTGCTGCTGAGCCAACTCGCCGAGGACCTCGGTGCCGAGGCGATGGTGCTGTTCTCGTCGGCGGCCGCCACGCTCGGGTCACCGGGGCAGGCCGGGTACGCGGCGGCGAACGCGGTGCTCGACGGAGTGGCCCGGCGCCTGCACCGGGGTCGGGTCCGGGCCGTCAGCATCGCGTGGGGTCCCATCGGCGAGGTCGGCTTCGGTGCCACGCGGGAGGGGTCGCAGCTGCACGACGTGTGGGAGCGGCTCGGGCTGCGGCGGCTGACCGTCGACCAGGTGCTCTCGACCGTCGGCATGGCGCTTGCCCAGGACGAGCCCAACCTCACGGTCGCGGCCTGGGACGAGTCGGCTGACCTGCTGGCCGGTGCGCGGCCCGTGCTCGAAGCGCTCGTCGCGACCGAACCGCAGGGCCTGTCGCTGGAACGGCTGGGCGACCAGGCGGACCGCGTCGGGTTCATCGTCGAGGTCGTCCGCGAGCACCTCGCCCGGATGCTGTCGTGCGCGCCGCAGGAGGTCGATCCGGGCAAGGCGCTCGGGTCGTTGGAGATCGACTCGCTCATCGCCCTCGAAATGCTCTTCGTCATCGAACGCGAGTTCGCCGTCCGGCTCGGGCTGGACGAGGTGCTGGCCGGGATGGACAACACCCTGGTGGCCATGGCCGAGCTGCTCGATCAGCGCATCCGGGAGGACGGCCGATGAAGAAGGTCTGCGTCAGCGGGCTCGGGATCCTGACCGGGCAGGGGTCGAACCTGAAGGAGTTCTGGGAGGGTCTGGTCGACCCGTCGCCCGCCTTCGCGCCGCCGTCGGCCTTCCCGCAGGTGACCGTGCCGGTCGCGGAGATCCGCACGACCGACTGGATCACCGAGTCGGCTGTCTCGAACCCGGCGCTGGTCGACCGGTCGGCGCTGCTGGCCGTGGCGGCCGCGCGCGGTGCGCTGGAGGACGCCGCTCTGGACGCGGGCTCGTTCGAACCGGACCGGGTCGCGGTGATCGTCGGCAGTGGCGCTCCCGGCCTCGCGACCCTGGACGAGCAGTACGAGCTGCTCTACCGGCAGCGCCAGACGAAGCTGACCCCGCTCACCGTGCCGAAGATGATGGCCAGCGCCGCGCCGAGCTGGATCAGCATGACGTTCGGCTTCCGCGGCCCCGCCTTCGCCGTCGCCAGTGCCTGCGCGTCGGCGACGCACGCGATCGGGATCGCCGCCCAGCTCATCGAGTCGGGCGTCGTCGACGTCGCCGTGTGCGGCGGCACCGAGGCGTGCCTGGTCGAGGGCGCCCTGAGGGGATGGATGTCCCTCGGGGTGCTGACGTCCGACACCTGCCGTCCCTTCGCCGCCGGCCGCAGCGGTCTGGTGCTCGCCGAGGGCTCCGGCATGCTCGTGCTGGAGTCCGCCGAGCACGCGCGGGCCAGGGGGTTCGTGCCCAGGGCGAGGGTGTCCGGCTTCGGCTGGAGCGCGGACGCCGGGCACCTCACCCGGCCCGCCGCCACGGGGATGGCGGCGGCCGTGACGACGGCGCTGCGCTCGGCCGGGATCTCCCCCGCGGAGGTCGACTACATCAACGCCCACGGCACGGGCACGGCCGCCAACGACCCGGCCGAGACCGCGGCGCTCAAAACCGTTTTCGGCGACTCGGTGCCGGTCTTCTCGTCGACGAAAGGCACCACCGGCCACGCTCTCGGTGCCTCCGGGGGAATCGAGGCGGTGGCCGCACTCCTGACCCTCGAACACGGCGTGGTTCCGCCCACGGCCAACTTCGACGGACCGGATACGGAATGCGACCTCGACTGCGTGCCGAACATCGCGCGAGGACACAAATCCCGCGTGGTGATGTCGAACTCGTTCGCATTCGGAGGGCTCAACGCGTCAGTCGTGTTCGCGCGCACGTGAGCGGGCACGCAGGAATTGGGGGATCACCGTGGCTTTTTCGATATCCGCAATAGCGACAGTGCTGGGGTATTTCGTCTCGGGCGGCATCACGTGGACCTTCCTGGAATGGCTCCTGCACGGGCAGCTCTTCCACACCCGCAAGCTCCGCAACCCGTTCGCCAAGGAGCACGCGCTCCACCACGCCGACCCGCTGCACATGGTCGGCTGGCCCCGCAAGCTCCTCGGGGTCGCGTTCGTGACCGGCACCCTCATCGCGATCCTGCGGCTGGCCTCCGGGCACTACGAGGCCGCGGCCTTCCCGGTCGGACTCGGGCTCGGGTACGTCCTCTACGAGACGATCCACCGGATCATCCACCTGAAGGCGCCGCGCACGGCGTACGGGCGGTGGTTGCGGCTGCAGCACGTCCAGCACCACTTCCACACTCCCAGAAGGAACTTCGGCGTCACGTCAGCCGTGTGGGACCGCGTCTTCGGCACCTACGTGCCGTTCACGATGCCGCTGGCGGTGCCGGAGCGGCTCGCGATGCCGTGGCTGATCGACCGCGAGAGCGGGAAGATCGCCGACGAGTTCGCGGAGGACTACGTGCTGGTGCGCCGGATCCGGGACGTTCCCGCGGGCGCCGACCGTTGAGCTGGATCCCTTTCGTCCGCGTCGCGGGCGTGGCGTACCTCGGTTTCATGGTGTTCTCGAGTGGCCCCTTGCTGTTCCGGGTCGTCCTCGGGGCCGTGGCGGCAGTCGTGGTGCTCACCTGTCACCGATGGCAGGCGTTCGCGCTCTTCGCCTCCCCGTTCCTGATCCAGCTCCTGGTCTACGACCGGCAACGCGTGCTCTCCCCCGCCGTCACGGGGAGAACGGTCGACGTCACCGGTCCGCGCGACTGGGAACTGGCCTGGTTCGGCATCCCGGCCGGGCAGGGCGAGGTGACGCCGCCCGAGTGGTTCCAGAGCCACACGTCGCCGGTGCTCGACGTCGTCTGCGGCCTGACCTACCTCGGGTTCATGTACGGGTTCGTGCTTCTGGCCGCCTGGTGGCGTTTCCGGGAGAAGCGCACGGATGCGCAGGTCGTCATGTGGTCGCTGCTCGCGCTGCACCTGATCGGCTACACGCTGCACTTCCTGCACCCGACGGCGCCGCCCTGGTACGTCATGGACTACGGCACCGGACCGGCCGTGCTCACCGCGCCCCCGGACGCGGCGGGCGGTCTGCGGTTCGACGAGCTGCTGGGCGTCCACTGGTTCTCCGGGCAGTACCGGGCCAGTTCCAGCGTCTTCGGCGCGCTGCCGTCCCTCCACGTTGGACAGACGTTCCTCGCCGCGCTGTTCGCGACCCAGTACCGCTCGCTGCGCGTGCTCGCGTGGTCGTTCTTCGGCCTCGTCCTGCTGGCGTCGGTCTACCTGAACCACCACTACGTCGTCGACGGGATCGCCGGCATGGCCATCGCCGGTCTGGTGTTCGCCGCCGTCGTGTACCTCACCCGGCTGCGCCGGCGCGCACCCGCTTCCGGCCCGGCGTCCACCAGTTGAGGTCGCCGAGGACCGCCATCGTGGCCGGGACGAGCAGGCAGCGCACGACGGTCGCGTCCACGGCGATCGCGACCGCCAGGCCGACGCCGAACATCTTGATCGTCGGGTCGTTGTTGGGCACGAACGCGAGGAAGACGCCGACCATGATCGCCGCCGCCGCGCTGATCACCCGGCCGGTGCCGAGCAGGCCCTCGCGCACCGAGCGCAGGTTGTCCCCGGTCAGCTGCCAGCGCCGCTGGACGTCGCTGAGCAGGAAGACCTCGTAGTCCATCGACAGGCCGAACAGCAGGGCGAAGAGCATCAACGGCACGAAGCTCGGGATGGGCACCGGACCGGACAGCCCGATCCAGGTCACGCCCCAGCCCCAGGTGAACACCGCCGTCAGGACACCGTAGGCCGCACCGATGGAGATGAAGTCCATGACGGCGGCCTTCAGTGCCAGCAGCGGCGCCCGGAAAGACAGCAGCAGCACCAGAACGGACAGCAGCAGCACGGCCCCGATGACGAGCGGCAGCTTGTCCGTGACCCGGTCGGCAAGATCGACCCTGGCCGCGGTGTTGCCGCCGACGTGCACGGTCATACCCGGCACGGACTGACTTCGCAGGCGGTGCACCAAGTCCGCCGTCGCCGGGTCACCGCCCGAAGTCGACGCGATCGCCTGAACCGTGACGACCCGTCCGTCACCGGACGGCGTCGGCGGCCCGACGGCGGCCACGCCCGGCTGGGCTCGCACCATCGCCACGAGCGGGGCCAGGCGGGGATCCTGGGCGCTGGCGACCGGCGTCGAGAGTTGCCCGAGCACGGTGAGCGGCGTGCCCGTGCCGGGACCGAACGCGGCGGAGACGGCGTCGTTGGCCTGACGGACGGCGGTGACCTCCGGCGAAGACCCGGCGTCGAGCTGACCGAGCCGCAGATCCAGCGCCGGCGCGGCGAGCAGGACCAGCAGCACGACCGCGGAACCGCCGGCCAGCCACGGCCGCCGGGTCACGCGGTCGGCCTGGCGCGCCCAGAACCCACCGGAACCGGCGCGGCTCGCCAGCCGGTTGTAGAGCTTCCCGCCGCGGGCGAGCCGGGATCCGGCGAGCGAGGTCAGCGCCGGCAACAGGGTGAGCGCGGCCAGCACGGCGGAGAAGACCGCGATTCCGCACGTCCAGGCCAGCGTCTGCAGCAGCGGCACCCCGGTCAGGCTCAGCCCGGCGAGCGCCACCGCGACCGTCACCCCGGCCACGACCACCGCCGTGCCGGAGTCGCCGGCCGCGCGTTCGATCGCGTCGGGCACCGACAGGCCCTCACGGGACAACGTGCGGAACCGGCTGAGCAGGAACAACGAGTAGTCGATGCCGACGCCGAGGCCGATCATGAGGGCCAGGGTCGAGGCTTGGGCGGGCATCGACGTCAGGTTCCCGGCGAGCCCCACGATCTCCAGCGTCGCGAACACCGAGAGCGCCGCCGACAACAGCGGCAGCGCCGCGCCGACGATCCCGCCGAGCGCGAGGAAGAGCACGAGGGCGGCGAGGAGCAGGCCGAAGTACTCGTTGCCGGTGCTGCCCGACCCGTCGATCACCTGGGCGAACCCGCCGCCGGGAAGCACTCGCAGCCCAGCGTCCCTGGCGGGCCCGGCGGCGTCGATCACGGTCTGTGCCATGGGCTTCTTGAGCTCTGCCCGGCGGACGTCCAGGCCGACCGTGAACCAGCCGGTGCGGCCGTCCGCGGACAGCGATCCGTCCTTTGTGGCCGGTGGCTTCACCGTGGTGACGTGCTCGGCCCGTTGCAGGGAAGCCGCCGTCGCTGCCAGCACACCGTCGTCGAGCCTGCCGCCGGGGGCCACCAGGATCACGGTTCCCGAGGTGAGCGGGGCTTCCGGTGACGCGGTCAGGTCCCGCACGAGCTGCGCGTCGGTTCCCGGCAGGCTCACGTCGTTGTCCGTCGGCGTGCCGATCATTCTCGCGCCGATCACCAGCGCCAGCACCACGAGCAGCCACGCACCGATCACGGCGAACCGGTGCCGGACGCTCGCCCTGCCCACCGCCGCGACGGCTCGCGCTGCCCGGCCGTCCTGTGCACTCATCGTGTCAATCCCCCAGCCCTCACCGCAGTGGAGGGCGATGTGAAGTCAGTTTTCCGCCGCTGCGCACGAACCGGCGCGGCGCGATCCTGGAGATCCAGGCCAGTCCTTTGTAGATCGGGCCCGGCACCGAGATCACCTTGCCCCTGCCGACGTCGGCGAGGCAGTCTCGGACGACCCGCGGCGCGTCGAGCCACAGGCGCTCGGACGCCTTGTCGACGCTGATCCCGGAGCGCTGGTGGAACTCGGTGCGCACCAGTCCCGGGCACAGCACCGTCACGGTGACCCCGGACGAGGCCAGTTCGCCCGCCAGGCCCTCGCTGAACGCGATGACCCACGACTTCGCCGCCGAGTACGTTCCTCCCGCGACCCAGCCCGCGACGCTGGCGACGTTGATGATCGTGCCGCTGCCGCGGTCCCGCATGGCGCGTCCGGCGGCGTGGCTCACGACCAGGACCGCGCGGCACAGCACGTCGAGGAGTGCCTCTTCTGCGGCGCGCTCGTTGTCGAGAAACCACTGCTGGAGTCCGAATCCGGCGTTGTTGACCAAGACGCCGACGGTACGCGCACGGTCCGCGATGCGCTCGACGTCGGCGCGCACGGACAGGTCGGCGAGGACGGTCTCGACCTCGACGCCGTACTTCGCGGCCAGCTCGGCCGACACCGCGGCGAGCCGATCGTCCTCGTTGGAGACGAGCACGAGGTGATGGCCGCGCGCGCCGAGCTGATGTGCGAACTCCAGCCCGATGCCCGAGGTGGCACCGGTGATCATCGCTGCGGTCATGCGCGACGGGCTTTCGCGACGGCACTACCGCTCTGGCGCAGGAACCGCCGCGGTACCAGACGCAGGGCGAGCACGATCGCCTTGTACATCGGCCCGGGAACCGAGAGAACCTTGCCCTTGGCCGCGTCACGCAGACAGGTGCGCACCACCCGCCGGGCATCGAGCCACGCCCTGGCGGGGATCGCGCCGGTGCCGATCCCGGCTCGCTGGTGGAACTCGGTGCGGACGAAACCGGGGCACAGCGCGGTGACGGAGACGCCGGACGCGGCGAACTCGCCGGAGAGGCTCTCGCTGAACACGGTGACCCAGGACTTCGCCGCCGAATACGTGCCGGAGGCCAGCCAGCCGGCCACACTGGACACGTTGATGATCTGGCCCGTGCCGCGCTCCTTCATGCCCCTGCCCGCGGCGTGGCAGAGGGCGAGGACGGCCCGGCACATCACCTCGAACATCTCCTCCTCCGCCGCCAGGTCGTTGTCCAGAAAGCTTTGGCGCAGACCGAATCCGGCGTTGTTCACCAGCGTGTCGACGGTCCTCGCCCGCGCGGCGACCCGCTCGACGTCCGCCCGGTCGGCCAGGTCGGCGACGAGCACCTCGGCCGTGACGCCGTAGGCTGCTTCGAGTTCGGCGGCCACCTCGCGCAGCCGCGTCTCGGTGCGGGCGACGAGAACGACCGCGTCCCCGCGGGCTGCCAGCTGACAGGCGAACTCGAGTCCCAGACCGGCCGTGGCACCCGTGACGAGAGCGGTTGGCATGCCTCGACTCTAGCGAGAGCGCCACCCGTTCCGAGGTGGATCAGATGTATTCCACCACGCTGTTTATGCCGTGCCGCAAGGAATTCACTCCCTGAGCAACGACTCCTCACGGCCGGGGTTTCGCCGCGCCGACAGCACGAAGAGCACCACGGCCACGAGCCCCAGGATCAGGGACGTCCAGATGTTCAGGCGCAGACCGAGGATCTGGTTCGCCGGATCGACCCGCAGCGCCTCGATCCACAACCGGCCCGCGGTGTACAGCGCCACGTACAGCCAGAACGCGCGGCCGTGGCCGAGCACGAACCGGCGGTCCGCCCAGATCACCACGGCGGCCACCCCGAAGTTCCACAACAGCTCGTAGAGGAAGGCGGGGTGGAAAGTCCCCAGCACGACCGGCATACCGTCCGGGCCGATGACGGCGCGGCCGGCCGACTGGTCCCACTCGTAGATCCGCAACGCCCACGGCAGATCCGTGGGGCCGCCGTACACCTCGTTGTTGAACCAGTTGCCCAGGCGGCCGATCCCCTGTGCCAGCGCGATTCCAGGTGCCGCGGCATCGGCCATCGGCGGCAGCTTCACCCCGGCACGTCTGGCGCCGATCCACGCTCCGAGCGCGCCGAGGGCGATGGCACCCCAGACACCCATGCCGCCTTCCCAGATGTACAACGCGCGCAGCGGGTCGCCGTCCGGGCCGAAGTACGGCTGCCAGGACGTGATCACGTGGTACACCCGGCCGCCGACGATCCCGAACGGGACCGCCCAGGTCGCGATGTCCATGACGGCACCGGGTCTGCCGCCACGCCGCACCCACCGGCGTTCGGTGAGCCACACGGCGACGAGGATGCCCGCGATGATGCAGATGGCGTAAGCACGCAGTGGTAACGGCCCGAGGTGCCAGACACCCTGGGCCGGGCTTGGAATCGTGGCAAGAATCAAGGACGGCTCATCCCCCAGAACCATCACGTCAGCATAGCCACGGATCTTCGTGACTGTCAGGCGGTGGCCCCCAGGACCCGAGGGGCCACCGATCCCTCAGGCGCGGCGCAGCGTGATCTCGTCGATCAGCGTGCCGTCCTCGGCGAGCGCCCGTACGGTCATCGTTCCCGGGGTGACGTCGACGGCGACCAGGCTGTAGCCGCGATAGCGCACACGTGACCAGGCGACCTCGGTGTCGGTGTGACTGTCGCTGTTCTTCTTGAAGCACTTCATCGTCGGCGAGCCACCGGTGTTCTCGTGGTCGAGGTAGCTCTCGGGTGCGTCCTTGTAGAACATGTCGAGCGCTTCACCGCCACCACCGGCCGTGATGTACGTCGTGCCGTCCGCGGAGGGGACCGCGGTGCCGCGCGGCCTCACCTGCTTCGTGCCCTTGCCCGCCCGGATCGGGTCGGTGCGTTCGTACAACCGGTTGTGGGCGTTGAGAACCAGGTCCACCTTGTGCTTGTCGAACACCGGCGCCCACTTCTGCTGGGCGACGCTCTCGGCACCGCCCGCGTCGGCGGTGGAGTACGGGGCGTGGTGCAGGTAGACGACGATGAAGTCGATCGTGGGGTCGGCGCGCAACGCCTTGAGCCTGCTGTTCAACCAGGTGAGTTGCTTTCCCTTGGTGTGGTCCAGGTTGGCGCTGTTGCGGTTGCAGATGTCGTTGCTGTCCAGGCTGATCAGGCCGACGTTCTGGTAGCGCCACGAGTAGACGCCGGTGGCGACCGCGTTGTCCGGCATCGTGAACCGGGCCTTGACGCCGCTGTAGCCCGTGCTGGAGTACCAGTCCTCCATCTCGCGGTTGCCGAGCGCGATCATCCACGGCGTTCCCGCGGCGACGATCTCGTTCTGCGCGAAGTACGAGTTCCACCGCGCGGCGTCGAACTCGTCCGTGCCCGTGTGCCCGCCTTCGTTGTTGGCAGCGCCCTTCTTGATGGCGTAGCTCAGGTTTCCCAGCGCCAGGTGGAAAGCCGGAGCCTGATCGGCGATCAGGCTGTTGAGCCTGCGGGCGTTGTAGCCGACGCCGTGGTCGCCGAACGCGGTGAACGAGAACCCGCCCGGGCTGCCCGGCGCGGTGCGGAACGTGGCGATCTCGCCGAGGCGTCCGCTGGTGGTGGGGTCGTAGTCCCGGTGTCCCACGACGTAGTGGTAGGTCGTGCCCGGCGTCAGGTCGGTGAGCCGGACGTGCAGGTAGTACTGGCTCATCGTGGCCGGCGTGCGCGGCGGGAAGTCGTGTTCTGGTTTCTGCCAGTCGAGTTTGCTGTCGAGCCTGCGCATCTCGGCGGCGATCGGACGGCCGAACTCGCCACCCTTGGTCGCGATGCGGACGTACGGCCCGCTCACCTGGCTCAGTTCCTGCCAGGAGATCACGACCTGGCGAGACGGGTCGGCACCGAAGGCGAGGTGGCGGCCGAGCGGCCGGAGGGTCGAGTTCTGGGCTGCCGAGGCGGCTGAGGGACGCAGGACGGCCGCGGTGGCGAGCGCGGCACCGCCCAGTGTGAACAACGCCCGGCGCGAGTGCTGGTTCATCGGTGTTCCTCTCAGCTGCGCCGCAGCGTGATCTCGTCGACGAGCGTGCCCGTCTCGGTGAGTGCGCGGATCTTCAGCTGCGCGGGGCTGCCGTTCGCGGCCGGTGTGGCGTCGACGGCGACGAGGCTGTAGCCGCGGAACCGCACCCGCGACCAGTCGACCTTGATCATCGCCTCCTCGCCGCTCTCCTGGTCGAGCCGCATCGTGGCGGTGGCGTCCCTGACGTTGCCGAGGTAGGAGTCGGCGATCTTGGGGTCGACCCATTTGTTGATGCTCTCGCCGCCACCGCCCGCGGTGATGTAGGTGGTGCCGTCCTTGGCGGGATCGATGGTGCTGCGCACCGGCGCCCGGCGGGTGGCCTTGCCCGCGCGGATCGGGTCAGTCCGTTCGTAGACGTGGTTGTGCCCGTTGAGCACCAGGTCCACCTGGTACTGGTCGAACAGCGGCGCCCACCGCTGCTGAGCACCGAGCTCGGCGCCGTTGGAGCTGGACGTGGAGTAGGTGCACTGGTGGCAGTAGGCGACGATGAAGTCGATCGTGGGGTCCGCGCGGAACCTCGCGAGCTGGGCCTTGAGCCACGTCTGCTGCCTGCCGCCGGTGTAGTCCAGGTTGGACGGACTGTTGAAGCAGATGTCGTTGCCGTCCAGGCTGATCAGGCCGACGTTCTGGTAGCGCCACGAGTAGATGCAGGTCGAGCCGTCCCACGCGTTGTCGGGCATGGAGAACCGCGCCCGCATGCCGCCGTAGCCGTGGTTGTCGTACCAGCCCTCCATCTCGTGGTTGCCGAGTGCGACCATCCACGGGATGCCCGCCGCGATGACCTCGTTCTGCTGGAAGAACGAGTCCCACTTCCGGGCGTCGTACAGGTCCTCCGCCGGGTGGCCGCCCTCGCCGTTGAGCGCGTAGCTCAGGTCGCCCATGGCGACGTGGAACCGCGGCGCGAGGTCCGCGATCAGGCTGTTGGTCGCGAGCGCGTTGTAGCCGACGCCCTGGTCACCGAACGCGGTGAAGGAGAACCCGGCCGTACTGCCCGCCGCGGGAGCCGTGCGGAACGTGGCGATCTCACCGACCCGTCCGCTGGTCGTCGGGTCGTAGCCCTGATGGCCGACCACGTAGTAGTAGGTCGTGTTGGGCACGAGGTCGCCGAGCCGGACGTGGAGGTAGTACTGGGTCACGGCCTTCTCGAGGTGCGGCGAGAAGGTGTGGTCCGGTGTCTGCCAGGCCAGGTCGCTGGTCAGCGCGCGGACCTCAGCGGGGACGGCCTCACCGAACTCACCCGCGACCGTGCCGATCCTCAGGTACGGCGCGGTGACCTTCGCCGGTGTCTGCCACGAGACCACGACCTGCCGCGACGGATCCGCGCCGAAGGCGAGGTGCCTGCCGAACGGCCGCAACGCGGAGCCCGCCACCGTCTCGGAGGTCAGCAGCACGGCAGGGGCCGCGACGGCGCCGGGGGCCAGCACACCGCCGGCGAGCGCGACACTCCCGAAAGTACCGATCTGGAAGATCTTGCGGCGCGAGTAGCCGCGCATGGCGTCGTCGTACCGCTCGGCGATGCGAGGGTGCGCGGACGCCTTTCTGGGTGGAGGATTTTCACGCATGCACCGACGCTAGGGAAAGACTCTTTACGAAGTCAATGGCGAGTGCGATGCGCGGTTTTCATCCGTGAACTGCCGGTATTCTTCCGGTGTTTCCGCATGCGTTCTCGGCGGACATGTCCAGAATGGGGATTTCGCGGGCCCGGCGGTCGTGCCTCCGCCGGGTCGGCTCGTGGTCAGTCCAGGGCGACCCAGCCGCCGTCGTTCTCGTCGTCGGTGCCGAGCAGGACGTCACGCCCGCCGGTGAGGGTGACCGCCTCGATCTTGTGGCCGTCGAACGTGCCGAGCAGCCGCGGCGTCTTGCTCAGCTCGACGCTCACGGTGTCCTGGCGCGGCACCAGGCGTCCGGCCTCGCGCAACGACGACGTGAACGGGCCGTCGTCACCGGGGTCCACCGCCGAGGAGATCAGCAGCGAGCCCTGCCCGGTGATCGCGATGTCCGACGCGTGCCGGACGGACTCGTCGTTGCCGGCAGTGCGGTACTGGACGGACGTGACCTTGCCGAACCCGTGGTCGCGCACCGAGAAGTACGCCGAGAACAGGGTCGAGGCCCTGGTCCCCGCGCCGCGGTCCGCCCACACCGCGACCAGCCGTGATCCGGCGGCGTGCAGCGCGAAGCTCTCCATGTTGTAGGCCGTGTTGTCGCCCGGCAGGTCGAAGGCCGCGAGCACGCTCACGACGTCACCCTTCACCCGCAGGTGGAAGGCACGGCTGTCGCTGGCCACCGCGACGAACTCGTCGGACCGGCCCGGCACGCGGGTGACCGCCTCGAGGTCGACCGGCGTCTCCCCCGCCCAGGTCAGCGTCCGCACCGCGGTGACCTCGCCGGCGCGGAACACCATCCGGCGGGCGCGGTCCTGGCCCGCCTTCTTGTTGTCGACGACCGAGAGCGCTTCGAGCCGGTCACCCCGCGCGGACAGCACGGCGAGGCCGCTGACGCCCTCGGTGATGCCGCTGCCGACCCGCTGCCACTGGGTGGCCGCGGCCGTCGCGGTGGTCGGGACGAGGAGTGCGGCAGTGAGTGCGAGCGCGCATCCGCGCAGCAGAAAACGGGACAAGGAATCGTTCCTTTCAGGTCGAACGGAGCCCCGGAATGCTTCTGTGCACACCCGGCAATGCTTGCCGACGGGTGTGTTGCCGGTAATCGCGACGCATTCCCGGCGCGTGGAAGTCACTCGAACCTGGCATAGTGGCGCCGTGTCGTCAATTGTCCGCCGCAGCGCTTTTCCGTTAATCGTCTCGGCGGGTGTCGCCGGAAAGACGGTGCGGCACCCGCCGCCATACGACCTGGGTACTAAGCCCCGAGTATGACGACGCGCGAGCAGCGAAGTGGATAGGGTCCGTCCTGGGGTTACCGCAGACCCCGAAGCCCTTGCCGCCGAAGGGGAACGTGCGCCATGAGAGACGTTCTGCACTCAGCAACCACCGTGCGCTCACGGGTGACCGAGTGGATGGGACGGCGGCTGCTCGCCCGGCTCAGCCGGACCGGGTTCGACCTCGAGTCGTCCTGGTTCGTGCCATCACGCGTGATGGCACCGTTGCGGCGCAACGGTTTGGACCCGGTGCCCGAGCTCGCGCGGATGCACGCCGCGGGCCCGATCACCCGCCTGCCGCTGCCGGTGACGGTGTGGCTCGTGACCGGCTACGACGCGGCCAAGCGGGTGCTGGTCGACGCCGAGTCGTTCAGCAACGACTTCAGCCACTTCAAGGAGCTCGGTGTGTTCTCCGCCGAGGCACCGGGCGGGCTGGGCTTCAGCGACCCTCCCGAGCACACCCGGCTGCGGAAGGTGCTGACGCCGGAGTTCACCATGAGAAGGCTCTCCCGGCTCGTGCCGCGGATCGAGACCATCGTGGCGGACCAGCTCGACATCATGTCCATGAAGGACGGTCCGGTCGACCTCGTCGAGGACTTCGCGCTTCCCGTGCCGGCGCTCACGATCTGCGAACTGCTCGGCGTGCCCGCGAGCGAGCGCGAGGAGTTCCAGCGGCGCAGCGTGGCGCGCTTCGACCTGGGCGGGGCCGCCACGGCGTCGCTGTCCGCCGTGTCCGAGTCGATCGTCTACTTCCGGGAACTCGTCCGGGCCCAGCGGCTGGCCCCGACCGACGGACTGCTCGGCGAACTCGTGCGCAAGCACGGTGACGAGCTGGACGACGACGAGCTGGCAGGCCTGGCCGACGGCCTGGTCACCGGCGGCTTCGAGACCACGGCGAGCATGATCTCGCTGGGCACCCTCGCGATGCTGCGCTCCCCCGACCTGATGGACCACGTCCGTGGCGACGAGGAGGCTGTGAGCGGGCTCGTCGACGAACTGCTGCGCCACCTCACCGTGGTGCAGGTCGCGTTCCTCCGGGTCGCCCGCCGCGATGTCGACATCGCCGGCACGAAGGTGCGCGCCGGGGACATCGTCGCGTGCTCGCTGTCCCAGGCGAACCGCGACCCGAGCGTGTACGGCGCGCCCGACGACATCTGCCCGGAGCGGTCCGCAGGGCAGCACCTCGCGTTCGGCTACGGCGCCCACCGGTGCATCGGCGCCGAGCTCGCCAAGATGGAGCTGCGCATCGCGTACCCGGCGCTCGCGAAGCGGTTCCCCCGGATGCGGCTGGCGGTCGAGCCGGGCGCGCTGTCGTTCCGCAAGCTGTCCATCGTCTACGGGCTGCACTCCCTGCCGGTCGACCTCGGCAGCCCGACCCGGTCGGCGGAGGAGCACCTGCTCGGCTGAGGTGAGAACCGCAGCACGTTCTCGCCCCATCCGGTCACCGGATGGGTAGAACGAGATCATGACGACGCCACGTGTCACGGTCTGCCGGGGTTGCTGTTGCGGCACCGCTCGCAAGCATCCCGACGTCGACCACGACCAGCAGCTGGAGGTCCTGCGCGGGCGCCTGACCGCGGTGCGCGTGGCGGACTGCCTCGACGCGTGCACCGAGTCCAACGTGGTCGTCGTGCAGCCCAGCCCGGCCGCCCGCGCAGCCGGGGCGAAGCCGGTGTGGGTCGGATCCGTGCTGGACGACGACGCGGTGCACGGCGTGATCGACTGGATCGACGCCGGCGGTCCCGGCCTCGCTCCCCCACCGCCCTCGGTCTCCGCCCGCATCGTGCCCGCGCCGGCGGTGAAGCCGGACCGGCAGGAAGCTGCCGATCCGGCTTGATCCCGTCCTAGAACTCCTCGTCGAACGACACCGTGCCGGTCACGCCGACCTGGTACGCCGACACCCGGCGCTCGAAGAAGTTCGACAGCTCCTGCACATCCTGCAGCTCCATGAACGCGAACGGGTTCTTGGAGCCGTAGATCGGCTCGATGCCGAGCACCTGCAGCCGCCGGTCGGCGACGTGCTCGAGGTAGGACCGCATGTCCGCGACCGACATGCCGGCCACGCCACCACCGAGCAGGTCCTCGGCGAACTGGACCTCCGCGTCGACGGCCTCGCGCAGCATCTGCCGCACCTCTTCGTACAGCGACTCGTCGAACAGGTCCGGCTCCTCGCGCCGCACCGTGTCCACGACGTCGAACGCGAACGCCATGTGCATCGACTCGTCGCGGAACACCCAGTTGGTGCCGGACGCGAGGCCGTTGAGCAGGCCGCGCGAGCGCAGGAAGTACACGTAGGCGAAGGCGCCGTAGAAGAACAGGCCCTCGATGCACGCCGCGAAGCAGATCAGGTTCAGCAGGAACGAGCGGCGGTCCTCACGGGTGCGCAGCTCGGTCAGCGCGGAGATCGAGTCGATCCACTTGTAGCAGAACTCGGCCTTCGCGCGGATCGACGGGATCGTCTCCACCGCGGCGAACGCCTCGATGCGGTCGTTCTCGTCGGGCAGGTAGGTGTCGAGCAGCGTCAGGTAGAACTGGACGTGCACGGCCTCCTCGAACAGCTGGCGCGACAGGTAGAGCCGGGCCTCCGGCGCGTTCACGTGCTCGTAGAGGTTCAGCACCAGGTTGTTCGCGACGATCGTGTCGCCGGTGGCGAAGAACGCGACGAGCCGGTTGACCAGGTGCCGCTCGGCCTCCGACAGCTTGTTCAGGTCCGCGAGGTCGGAGTGCAGGTCGACCTCCTCGACGGTCCACGTGTTCTTGATCGCGTCACGGAAACGCTCGTAGAACAACGGATAGCGCATGGGCCGCAGCGTGAGGTCCATGCCGGGGTCCAGCAGGGCGAGCTTGCGGGTGGTGTTCTCGAGGGTGGTCACTGGCAGGCCTCACAGGACTCGGGGTTTTCCAGGGAGCAGGCGACGGCGTCGGCCGACGTGACGGTCGGGACGGTGACGGTGGCCTGCTGGATGCGCGTCGCCGGACGGGAGCGCAGGTAGTACGTGGTCTTCAGCCCGGCTTTCCAGGCGTAGAGGTACATCGAGGAGAGCTTGCCGATCGTCGGCGACGCGACGAACAGGTTGAGCGACTGGCTCTGGTCGATGTACGGGCCGCGCGCGGCGGCCAGTTCGATCAGCGCCTTCTGCGGCAACTCCCAGGCCGTGCGGAACAACGAGCGCACCTCGGCGGGCAGTTCGGCGATGCCCTGCGCGGACCCGTCGTCCTGCTTGAGCCGGTTGCGGACCGCCTCGGTCCACAGGCCGCGCGACTTGAGCTCGCGCACCAGGTAGGAGTTGATCTGCAGGAACTCACCGGACAGCGTCTCGCGCTTGAACGTGTTGGACACCTGCGGCTCGATGCACTCGAAGCAGCCGGCGATCGACGCGATCGTGGCGGTCGGCGCGACGGCGATCAGCAGCGAGTTGCGCAGGCCGTGCTCGGCGATCCGCTCGCGAACGGCGGTCCAGCGTTCGGTCTGCGTGGGCGTGACGCCCCACAGGTCCGGCTGCAGGTCGCCCTTGGCCGCGCGAGTCTCGGCGTAGGCGGGGTGCGCCCCCGCCGACGAGGCGAGCTCGGCCGACGACTCCAGGGCCGTCAGGTAGATCTCCTCGGCGATCCTGGTCGACAGCTCCCGCGCCTGCGGTGAGTCGAAGTCCAGGCGCAGCTTGAAGAACACGTCCTGCAGGCCCATGACACCGAGCCCGACCGGGCGCCAGCGCGGGTTGCTGCGCGCCGCCTGCTCCGTCGGGTAGTAGTTGATGTCGATCACCCGGTCGAGGAACACCACGGCCGTGCGGACGGTGGTGCGCAGGCGTTCCCAGTCGATGCCGCCATCAGCGACGTGCGCACCGAGGTTGACCGAGCCGAGGTTGCAGACCGCGGTCTCCTCGTCGCTGGTGACCTCGAGGATCTCCGTGCACAGGTTGGACAGGTGCACCACGTTGCCGGGTTCGGCGGTCTGGTTGCAGGTGCGGTTCGCGGTGTCCTTGAACGTCATCCAGCCGTTGCCGGTCTGCGCCAGCGTGCGGATCATCCGTCCATAAAGGTCACGAGCCTTCACCGTGCGCACGGCACGACCGGCCTCTTCGGCACCGCGGTAGGCGCGGTCGAACTCGTCGCCCCAGAGGTCGACGAGCTCCGGCACCTCGTCCGGGTCGAACAGCGACCAGTCCGCGTCCGCCTCGACCCGGCGCATGAACTCGTCCGGGATCCAGTTCGCGAGGTTGAGGTTGTGCGTGCGGCGGGCGTCCTCGCCGGTGTTGTCGCGCAGCTCCAGGAACTCGTCGATGTCCGGGTGCCAGGTCTCGAGGTACACGCAGGCTGCACCCTTGCGGCGGCCGCCCTGGTTCACCGCCGAGACCGAGGCGTCCAGCGTGCGCAGCCACGGCACGATGCCGTTGGAGTGCCCGTTCGTGCCGCGGATCAACGCGCCGCGCGAGCGCACCCGTGACCACTGCACGCCGATGCCACCGGCGAACTTGGACAGCCGGGCGATCTGGGCGTACCGGTCGTAGATCGACTCGAGCTCGTCGCGCGGCGAGTCCAGCAGGTAGCACGAGGACATCTGGGTGTGCACCGTGCCGGAGTTGAACAGCGTCGGCGAGCTGGGCAGGTAGGCCAGCGACGACATCAGCCGGTAGAAGTCGATCGCCTCGGACGCGGTGTGCGACAGGCCGCACGCGACGCGCAGCAGCCAGTACTGCGGCTGCTCGATGACCGAGCGCTTCGCGGGGTGGCGCAGCAGGTAGCGGTCGTACACGGTGCGCAGGCCGAAGTACTCGAACCGGCGGTCCGCGTCCAGGTCGATGGCGTCGTCGAGCTTGCGGGCGTTGGCCGCGACGAACTTCGCGGTCGCGTCGCCGATCAGGCCTTCCGCGTGCCCGAGCGCGACGCTCTGGCTGAAGGACTGCACGCCCTGGCGGCGCACTTCCTTCTCGATGTAGGCGGCCAGCAGACCGGCCGCCAGCTTGGAGTACTCGGGTTCCTCGGCTACCAGCGCGGCGGCGGTCTGGATCGAGAGACGGTCCAGCTCCTCGGTGGTGGCACCGTCGTACAGGCCGCTGATGGTCTTGGTGGCGACCCGCAGCGGGTCCACGTCGTGCAGACCCACCGTGCAGCGCTCAACCGCGCGCACGATCTTGTTGAGGTCTACCGGTTCGAGTGAACCGTTGCGTTTCTTGACGCGCATGGTGGTGGTGACAGTGTCGACCGCCGTCACAGCTCTCTCCTCGCGAGCTAGGTGGCCACGAGAGCAGCGAGGAGTAGACGGGCGCGCGCGACCGCCACGTCCTCCCGCCCTCCCTCGGGGCCGCGGACGCCCGCACGCAGGCACGTGCGGGGTGCTGGCAGGTCTTCGGACTCGTGGGCACGCCTGTCGGCTCCTACCGGCCGTCGCTTCCCAGACATCGGTGTCCAGTGCTTCTGACGGCTTTCGTTCCCACTCACCGCTGCGGGGCAGTCCCGGATTCACACCGGGTTCCCTCTTGCGACGACCGATCTGGATGATCGGCCGAACCAGCTTCGAGGCACAATACATGGACGCCGGGAGCGATCCACCACCTACATGTAGTGGGCGTGTCGCCTACTTGGAGCAGCTCCAAACGATCACTCTGTGATCACGACGACCGAGGGGGCGGAACCGTGGATCACACCACCCGCTGGCAGCGGTACTGGGACCGCAAGTCGGCGAACTACGACGATCAGATGGGCGTCCTGGACCGCAAGGTCTTCGGCGACTCCCGCCGCTGGGCCTGCTCGCAGGCCACCGGGGAGGTCCTCGAGGTCGCCATCGGCACCGGACTCAACCTGCCGTTCTACCCCGCTGCCGTCACCTTGACCGGCCTCGATCTCAGCGAACGGATGCTCGACCTCGCGCGATCCCGCGCCCGGGAACTCGGCCGCGAAGTGACGCTGCAGCAAGGAACCGCGCACGCCCTCCCGTTCGCCGACGGCGCGTTCGACACCGTGGTGTGCACGCTGGGGTTGTGCGCCATCCCCGACCCCTCGGTCGCGGTCGGCGAGATGATCAGGGTGCTGCGTCCCGGCGGGCGGCTGATCCTGCTCGACCACGTCGCGGGCTCGGCCCGGCTCACCCGCGGCGTGCAGTGGCTGGTGGAGCGAGCCACGATTCCGCTGGCAGGCGAGCACTTCCGCCGCCGGCCGCTGCTCCTGCTCCAGGCACGCGGCCTCGAAGTCGAGCAACGGCAACGCTTCAAGCTCGGCCTGGTGGAACGACTCGTCGCCCGCAAACCCGTGGAGGACTGATGGACGTCCGTGTCGAGACTTCAGGCACCACAACGGTGATCTGGATGGACCGCCCGGACCGGCGCAACGCCGTCGACGGCCCGATGGCCGCCGAACTGCGGGACGCCTTCCTCGCGTTCGAGGCGGATCCCGGCCAGCGAGTGGCGGTGCTCGCGGGCGCGGGCGGGACGTTCTGCGCGGGCGCGGACCTGACCTCGGTCAGCGACCCGTTGCGGCGCAACGAACTCGACCCCGACGGCGGTGGCACCGGCCCGATGGGACCGACGCGGTTGCAGTTGAGCAAGCCGCTGATCGCGGCGGTCAGCGGCCACGCCGTCGCGGGTGGACTGGAGCTGGCGCTGCTCGCGGACCTGCGGGTCGTCGAGAGCGATGCGGTGTTCGGCGTGTTCTGCCGGCGGTGGGGCGTGCCGCTGATCGACGGCGGCACGGTGCGCCTGCCGAGGGTCGTCGGGCTGGGGCGGGCGCTGGACCTGATCCTGACCGGCCGTCCCGTGCACGCCGACGAGGCGCTGGCGATCGGGCTGGCCAACCGGGTCGTCGAGCCTGGCGAGGCCGTACCCGCGGCGCTGCGGCTGGCCTCGCAGATCGCCGCGTTTCCGTTCGAGTGCGTGCTCGCTGATCGGGCGTCGACCTACGCGGGTCTTGACCTGCCGCTGGCGGAGGCGTTGCGCGCTGAGGGGGCGGCCGGGGTGCCGATCGTGCGGCAGGAAGGGGTTGCCGGCGCGGCCCGGTTCGCGTCTGGGGCGGGGCGGCACGGTCACTTCGACGGCGGGCCGGGGTAGATCGGTGGCGAGCAGGTTCACGTCCGGCACGGTCACTTCGACGACCGGCCGAAGCAGCCTGCCCCGCCCGATTCACGTCCAGCGCGGTCACTTCGACGGCGGCCCGGGGTAGACCGGCGGCGAGCCGGTGTCCATAGGTGGCACGACCTCCCCACCCTTGCGCACGACGAACGCCATGTCCGGGTAACGCTCGTGCAGCGCACCGGCGAAGTCGCCGGCCTCGTTCACCGACGTCACCTCGACGCCCGATCCGTCGACCTTCGGTCCCACAGCGGAAATGGTCAGGCCACGGCCTTTCCAGTACTCGCGGTCGTCCATGACCCGCCCGCCGGCCGCCTTCATCTCGGCCAGCGAGTACTTCGCGTCGCGGAACTCCACCCGCACGCCGGACGCGGCCTTACCGACCTCGGCGTCGAGCCGAGGGTCGGGCTTGCGGTAGACCACCAGGGACGGCACCTCGTGCCGGAGTTCGAGCCCGGCGAAGGTGCCGGTGAACGACTCCAGCAACGGCTGGATCGCGGCCGCGGCGGCGGTGAGCGCGGGGTCGACGGGCGGCGGACTGCCCTGCTCGGTGGCGTTCCTCCCGCAGGAGGCCACGAGCATGGCCAGCAGCGCGACCACGACAGCCTTGCGCACCATCACCCCTCCGCGTCCGGTCTGGTTCCGTCCTGCACAGAGGACGGAACCAGACGCCTCCCAGGTTGCTCAGCCGGTGGTGGTGTTGAGCCGCACGCCGACCCTGGCCATCGAATTCTGCAGGTCGGCGAAGAACACCACCCTGGAACACACCCGGCCGGGTGGCACGTAACCCTGGCACGGCTGCTCGAAGTTGGACCCGGTCGCCATTCCGCTGATCACGCCACGGGCGAGCACGCCGCCGTCGTTGGTCGGGCTGACCACGGGCCCGCCGCTGTCACCGTTGCCGACGATGCCGATACCGCGGGTGCCGGTCACGTCGGCGCCCTGGACGAGGTTCGTCACGCGCCCGACGCCGTTGGACGGCGGGTCGTAGGTGATCGTGATGTTGGTGCCGGTGACCCGGATGTCGGCGCCGGGGCACACCGTGCCGGAGTACGAACCGGACAGGCAGAACGCGTTGCCGGTGCTGTTCGGCGTCCAGCCGCGCACCGACACGCCGTCGTTCGTGCCGGGATCGCCGGCGGGCGGGTTCATGTAGCTGCCCCAGTAGACCCCGGCTCCGTCGATGGCCGGCGTGAGAATGAGCTGCACGTCGATGTCCGTCGCCCGGCCCGCCGGAATGGTGTTTCCGTAAACGTTCTGCTGGAGGTTCCCGTTCGCGTCGCGGTACAGCGCGCTACCCCACGTGCCTTCACCACAATGCGCAGCGGTGAGCAGATAGGTGGCGGCACCGTTGAGACCGGTCACGCCGAACGCGCTCGAGCACGAATTGCCGTTGGCGCGGCGGTGGATGTAACTGCCACCCCAATACGGTTCGGTGTCGAACGCACGGGTGGTGAACGAGACCTGATCGGTGGCGGTGACCTTCAGCGGCACCGTGCTGTCGAGTGCCGGAACCACCTGCCGGGCCTGCTGCGGCGCGACCTCCGCCGGCAGGCCGTGCAGGCCGACGTCCAGCCCGGTGCCGTCGGGCCGCGGGCTCACCTTCATCATCCGCTGACCCGTGCGCGGCCCGTTGAACAGTGGCTTTCGCGAGATCCGGTCGGCCTCCGCCAGCAGTTCGGCCTCGGTGTAGGGCGCCTGCCGCACCTCGACCGCGATGCCGTCCGCCGCCTTGATCCGGCCGACGACCGCCGCGGGCGGGGTGCCTTTCCAGTACAGCGTCACTTTCCCGTGGTCCGGATCGACGACCACGCCGGAAATGCCGCCGGATTCACCGCTCGTGCGGATGTCCTTGACGAGGCTGTCGATCTTCTCCTGCTTCTGCCAGAGATTCGTCGTGATTTCGACGCGCGCAGGTCTTTTGGCGTCATCGCCCGCCAATGCGGACGGTGCGGCGGCTGCGAAAAGAACGGCAGCACACGTGAAGACAGTCGTGTGCCTCAGAAGTGGCTTCATGAATGACCCCCCAGTCATTTGCATCGCACCCCGATCGTGGCAGCGCTCCTGTCCGCACCACAAGCGTCCGTTCGGAGCAGCCGACACCCGGAAGGTTCCATACACCAGCGAATCAAATACAGCGCTATTCCGTATTGGACGTATGAGTCGGACCCGTCCTAGCGTGCGGTCATGAAAACGATCGGGATCGTCGGCGGCCTGGCATGGCCGAGTTCGATCGTCTACTACCGGGTCATCAACGAGCTGATCGCGCAGCGTTCGGGCGACGGCGGTCTGCACAGCGCGAAACTCGTCATGGCACAGACCGATTTCGCGGAGGTCGAGCGCAACCAGCGACTCGGCCGGTGGGACGTGGTCGGTCAGCTGCTCGCCGAACAGGCCACCAGGCTGAAGGCGGCCGGTGCGGACTTCTTCCTGGTGGCGTGCAACACCGTCCACGCCGCCGCCGAACACTTCGAGAACGCCGTGGATCTCCCGTTCCTGCACGTGGTCGACCCGACCGCGCGCCGGATCCTGGATGGCGGCTTCCACACCGTCGGGCTGCTCGGCAGCCGCTACACCATGATCGGCGGCTACTTCGTGGACCGGCTACGGGAGCGCTACGGCCTGGAAGTGCTTGTCGCGGAAGGAGAACACCGGGACCACGTGCACAACGCGCTGTACGACGAACTCGCCAAAGGGATCTTCCGGCCCGAGACGCGCAAACGGTTCAAGGCGGCGATCGCCGACCTGGTGGACCGGGGAGCGGAAGTGGTCGTCCTGGGGTGCACCGAGTTCGGCATGCTCGTCGAGGCGCAGGACAGCCCGGTGCCCCTCGTCGACACCGCGCTCGTCCACGCCGAGGCCGCCGTCGACCTGGCGCTGAGCACGCCGGAGACGAGGGCTACGGCCGGCGGAAGATCGTGATGGAGTGGCCGACCTCGTCGATCCGCGTGCTGCCGGAGACCAACGCCTTGAGGCGATCGTCAGCCTTGGCGATGGCCGAATCCGACACGACGAGCAGCCCGCGCACCTGATCCGGTGGCACCTCACGTGGATCGGCGGCGTCGATGCCGTAGTACGACGGCACCCCGCTTCCCTTGTAGACGAGCCAGATCCGCTCACCGGGGTAGCGCTGCCGCAGGCGGTCCGCCAGCCGGCCCAGGTCCTGGCCCCAGTCGACGTTCGAGTCGTGCAGCCGCTGATGGGTCTCCGCCGGCCCGCCGAACGCCTCGTTGGAGTACGGCAGGTAGTAGGGGAACGTCCGAAGCGAACTGACCGCGGCGAAGACGACTAGAACCGCCACTGCGACATGCACCCACCGCCGCCGCACGGCGACCACACCGGCCACCGCGACCGCCAGGAACATCGGCACGAAGATCGCGTACCGGACGCCCAGGTCACGGTTGCCGGTCATGGCCGCGGCCAGCAGCACGGCCGTGGGAAGGAGGACGTACAACGCTGCCGGGCGCAGCCGCCGCACCGACACCAGCGCGACGGCACCGGCCAGCCAGAGCGCCAAGGCGCCCAACGGTGTCTTCACCAGCAGCGCGGCCGGCAGGTAGTACCACCGCGAACCGAGGTAGTGCGTCCCGAACAGGAAACCGCCCCACACCCGCTCCTCCAGGCCGAACTGGACGCGCATGCCGTCCCGGAACGGCTCGGGGAACGGCAGCCAACGCATGCCCTCAACGTCCGGCAGATCCGCCGGTGACTCCCAACGCAGCTGCGGATCCACCACGAGATAGGACATCCACACGACGGCAACCGCGGCCATGACGAACCAGAAGAGCCGAGCCCGCAGGCCGGCCAGTGCGGCCAGGACCAGCAACACCGGGACCACAGCCAGGGTGCTCATCTTCGTGGCGAGGGCCGCGCCAAGGGCGAGTCCCGCGAGGGGTAGGTAGAGACCGGGGCGGCTGCGGGCTCGCCACAACAGCCACACCGACGTCAGCAGGAAACCGGCCGCCGGCACGTCGAGCGTGGCCAGCGACCCGTGCGCGATGACGTCCGGCGAGAACGCGTACACGGCGAGCGCCGCCAGCCCGCCCGCACGGCCGGCGACATCACTGGCGAACCCGAGCACGACGAGCCCGAACAGCAGTGTCAGCACGATCATCGGCAGCCGCGCCAGCAGCAACAGCCTGGCCGGATCGTTGCCCGACTCGTAGAGCACGTGCCGGCCGAGCTGCGTCTGGTCGCCCGCGAAGGCCGGGTCGAGGCGCACGTCGGCGAAGGCGAGGCCCGCCGCCATGATGAGCTTGCCGAGCGGCGGGTGCTCCGGGTTGTACCGCAGGCTGTGCTGCTGCAGCTGGACGATCGCCGCGCCGACGTAGACCGGCTCGTCGATCGTCGGGGACTGCCGCACGGCCGTCGTGATCATCACGATCGCCATCTGGGCGAGGAGCGCGACCACGACGAGCGTGAACCACCACCGGCGCGGGGGACGTGCGACAGCAACTGGCGACGGGGCCGGCGGCGTCAGCGACGGTGCTTTCCCAGAGGTGAGCATGTCCACCACTACTAGACAGACACGCCTGCCGAATGGTTGTCAACGGGCGGTTCGGCGTCTGTCCCACCAAATCGCGGCTGCGGTGATCACCGCACCCGCGGCCGATGGGGCCCGTGTTGACGGCCGCGACGGACGTGCCCTTCATAGTGAACCCGCAGCGGGTCGTCCGCCGGGTACTCGGCGCGGCCTTCAGCGTGACCACCCCGGAGTCCGGGTCGGGCCGCGCGCACCCTCGTCGAGGGGATGGACCGCCTGCGCTCGATCCTGCAGGGACGCAACCCTTTCTGACCGGTCTGGAGTTCTCGATGTCCGTTGTTGGCGCACTACCACCGCGCGACCAGCACACGGTCCGGCGAACTCGTTCTTCGGGTTTGCACCTCGGCATTCGAGGGCCGCTCCCGATCGTTCTGCACGTCCACGGTGACGGCTGGGGTGCAGGACAGGCAACGAAACGGCGTCCGGAAGTGCGAGACGATCGAGTCGCTCACCTGCACAATCGACGTGTCCGAACGCGAACGCGCCGATCCTGCCCGCAGCAGCGATGCTGGCGGCCCAGCGACACCACCTACCGACCGGCGAGACTCGCTGATCTCCCCTGCACGCCGCGGACGTCACAGGGCTCCCACCCACCACCGTTGTGGTCGCGGGCAACGACCCGCTGCACGACGAAGATCTCGCGCAGGCTCGACGCCGCTGGGTTCCCGTCGGGTTCTGTGCCCTACCCGCGGATGGCCCACGGCTTCATGAACGTGCCTCGAATGTTCGCCGATGCACCCGACGCGATGACGAAAGTCGGTGTGGCACAACGACGTTGATTACAGGTCTAGGCCCTGACGGGGCGCGCAGTTTCTTCAGCGAGCTCGTGTTTCTTTGAGCGCCTACACGATCACCTGTATCCGCAATGATTCGACACACCGCCATCACAAGTGGTCGACAAAGTTGGCCAGCAGCAGCCCCAGAAAGACGACCAAGAACACGGCAGCCGCCCACCGCAGGATCCGTACTGCGCGGCGCAGGCGCTCGTATCTGTGCCTGTGCTGCCGAACGATGATCCATAGCTCAACGTGCGCAGCCTCAAGGATGTGTGCGTGGTCCTGAGTCAAGGCGACCGACTGGAACTCGTTGAATGACGTCAGATGTCGCGACGAGTACGAGCCGTTGAAAATCGGAGAAGGGGGTAAATCTGCTCCCTCTGCGAATAGTGTTCTACTGTCCTTGATTGTCACCAAGGCGCCTGCCGCAGCGATCAAGGACGCGACAACCATGGAAGCGCTCGTGGCCAGGCCTACGCTGAATCCGGCGAGAAGCCAGGAGTTGTCCCAGCCACTCGAACCGAACAACTGTGCGAGGATCACCGCGTTGCCGGCCGAAAGCAGCGCTCCTGCACTCAGAACAACTGCAGCTCGGCTCGCCGTCGACGCACGCAGCCTGTCATAGCGGTCGATGTGCCATTTGACAAGCGCGACCTGGTCTGTCAACGCACCCGATGCTTCACTGGCCGATTGCATCAGCCAAGACCTCCAACCTGCCACCCTGCTGGCGGATACCAGCGAAGCCAATACCCGAGTAGACACGCGGTGCCGTCGCTCTCTGGTGCCGGGCGCTGAGGCGGAACGATCTTATCGAGGTCATGTACTGAGGGAGACCGCCCAACAGGTGAGGGGGCCGGCGTTGCTCGCCAACGAAGAAGTGTGGCTGGACAGGGTCGCCCCAGACGTCGTCACGGCCCTCAGCGAATGGACCGAGACAGCCGCAGTGGAGCTGGAATGGCGCGCCTGGCTGTCCGGTCGAAGCGGCTCCGCGATTGCGCGCGTGCGCACGAAGGTCCGAACTGGACGACGGGAACAGATCCTCAAACTGATCCCTCCAGAACTAGGGAAGCTGGAATCGCGCAACGTCAGCCTTGCGAAGCAGCACTCTCCAAGCGCATTCTTCGACAGGCACATCATTCCGACCATCGTCTCCGAAAAGCTTCCGGGATGCTCTTGGTACCTCCACGTCCAGGATGTGGGTGGCGGGGACGTGAGCAGTTGGGTGCCTCTCGCCAATATCATGATCGATCCCGCATTGGGTGACCACTGCGCTTCCATAATAAAATCAGTACACCTGGAGTGGAACGCCGAGCAGCCTTACGAGCACACTGAAGTCCCAGTCAACGAATATGTGCACAAGTCCATCGCAGACTACCTGCGTCCCGGCTGCGGACTCAGCACTTTCACCCAGGAAACGGGACTAAACCTCGAAAAGCCCGACCCATACGTGGATTTCTCTGGCCGAAAAGAGCGTCTACCTAACCCCCTAGCATTGCTGCGCCCGACAGACGAAGTGATCGAGATCTGGTCTGGCTTGTGCCATGGAGATCTGCACGTGCACAACCTACTCGTGCCAACCAAGCCAGTGATTGACGC
The DNA here is from genome assembly GCF_044455585.1 of Lentzea sp. NPDC051213. Classification (NCBI taxonomy): domain Bacteria; kingdom Bacillati; phylum Actinomycetota; class Actinomycetes; order Pseudonocardiales; family Pseudonocardiaceae; genus Lentzea; species Lentzea sp. NPDC051213. The sequence goes on along the minus strand of NZ_JBITEX010000002.1, from coordinate 1,194,966 downwards.
GAACTCATACAAACTGCTCGACCTTGGAAGATTCACATACAACGGGCCATTGGCACGAGACCCGATGAAGTTGCTCGGATCGATAGCCGCCGAATGGCTGCCCGATCTTGCGCCCGACACCGGCCTCCGACGACGACTCGCAGAGTTGATCGTAGAACCAGACACCACCTCAGAGACTCCTCCGACCACGGGATATCGCGCGGTAAGCCAACGAATCCACGAGGCATCAGAGCTCCTCGCACTCGAGAGCGGCGCCGGCCACGACTGGCCGCGCCAGAAGTTGCTCGCACTGGCGATCGTGGCCCTGAGGCTCACATCCCAACACGCCCGATTCCCGTCCATCGCCGATCGTCGGTGGTTCTTCGAAGTTGCCGCACTTGCAACGCGTGCGTTCCACAATCTCGACCACACAAACCGAAATCAGCCCGGCGCACCAATTGAAATGCACAGAGCGGCAGCAGTCCACGAATTGGAATTCGACGAACCTGCAGCTGACCGAAGCGCACCGCCTGAGGCAAAGATCATCCAGCTGCGTCCGCGACCACATCCGGACGTTGTCCCAGAACTGCTCCTGCAGCTCTTACACGGAATCGATAACCTCTCACCGACGTCCAGCGGCGAACGCCTCGCAGACATCGGAGAGGGGCTGCGGGCACTAGCAACCCGACTGGAACACATCCTCGAAGATGCCGGGGACACTCTCGAGGTGCAACTCGAACTCAGAGCGGTTCGCGAGAAGCTCATCAGGATGTCCAACGCTGTCATCGCCCACAAGGTGCTGCCTGACATCCGCCAGGCAGGCGAAGAGTTGCGCCGTTCTGCGGACCAACGCTGGACCCGCAGCCAGAATTGACTCGCCGTGATCAGCCTATCCTCAACACTGGAGAATTGGCGTGATGAGGCCGAGCGCGTACTCGACGAACTTCAGAAAGCACCGGGAAAAGGTGGCAGTTACAAGGATAAATTCAGAGAATGGAACAAGACCGCAATAAGGGTACACAGGTCGAGTGAGAAGCTTTCCTCTCTCATGCACGCGCGCCGCAGAGAGTTCAGCAAACGGAACATCGCCATCAAAACAAAACTGGCCACCATTGCCACCTGGGAAATGGCAGCAACAAACCTGATTACCGTGCTCACCGGAATTACCGAGCAGCACGCGGGAAGCAAAACCCCCACCCGAACGGCCGACCAAATGAAAAGAGAGGCGCGCGCAGCTACGGAACTGCTTTTCGCCGTCAGACACTCTATGCTGGAAGCCATCGAGAGCATTGAGGAGCTCATCGTTGAGGTACGCAGCAAGTCCGAAAGCGCTGCGTCGATTCCTCGTCTAGAAGTCCGAGTGGACACGCACCGGTTCCGCCCTTCTGATGAAACGCTTCCAGACCTGAATGATGCGTCCTGATATGTCGAGTGAGGCGAGCCGGCCAGCGTCGTGGCCTGCTCTGCGGATCACTTCGGAGGACCGCTCGCGAGGACAACCAGGCTGGCATTCGCAGGGGTACGGCACTCAGTTGAGCCTGCTGCTACCGTGGGTGTGGAGATCAACGTCCCTGACGAGGAGTTCGACGTGCTGGTAGGTGAAGACGACATCTCCGGGTGAGCCCGGAAGGTGACAGGCCATGAGCGGCAACGCCGTGGTGGCCACTTCGTCGTTCCCCTGTCCATACGCGCGGTAGTCCCCGCGCAGCACCCTCCCGAGGTCTCTCCCATGTCACTTGTCGTGTCCAACCTGTCCTTCGCCTGGCCGGACGACACCGCGGTCTTCGACGGCCTGTCCGTCACGTTTCCCGACGGCCACACCGGTCTCGTCGCCCCGAACGGCGCCGGGAAGTCGACGCTGCTCAAGCTCGCCGCGGGGGCGTTGACGCCGGCCGAGGGCAGCGTCACCGCCGACGGCGTGATCGGCTACCTCCCCCAGGACCTGCCGCTGACCGCCGAACTCACGGTGGCCGAGGTGCTCGGCATCGCGGAGGTCCTGCGCTCCATCGCGGCCGTGGAGTCCGGCGACGTCGGCGAGGAGCACTTCACCGTCATCGGCAGCGACTGGGACATCGAGGAACGCACCCGCGCCCAGCTCGACCGCCTCGGTCTCGGCGACCTCGCGCTCGACCGCACGCTCGGCACGCTGAGCGGCGGGCAGATCGTCTCGCTCGGGCTCGCGGCCCAGTTGCTCAAGCAGCCGGACGTGCTGCTGCTCGACGAACCGACCAACAACCTCGACCTCGATGCCCGCCGCCGGCTCTACGCCGTGCTGGACGACTGGCGCGGGTGCCTGGTCGTGGTCAGCCACGACCGCGCGTTGCTCGACCGGATGGACCGCGTCGCGGAGCTCGACGGCGGCGAGATCCGGTTCTACGGCGGCAACTTCAGCTCCTACGAACAGGCGGTCACGGCCGAGCGCGAGGTCGCGGAGAAGAACATCCGCAGCGCCGAGCAGGAGGTCAAGCGCGAGAAGCGGGAGATGCAGCAGGCCCGTGAACGCGCCGCCCGGCGCGCCTCGAACGCGCAGCGCAACCTGTCCAACGCGGGTCTGCCAAGGATCTTCGCCGGCAACATGAAACGCAACGCGGAGGTGTCCGCCGCCAGGGCCGACGGCACGCACGCGAACCGGCTCAGTGCCGCCAAGGACCGGCTCGACCAGGCCGAGCGCTCGGTGAAGGACGAGCAGAAGATCAGCCTGGAGCTGCCGCAGACCGCCGTGCCCGCCGGACGCACGCTCTTCTCCGGCGCGGGCATCCGGGTGCGCGAGCTGTTCGAGGGCGTGGACCTCACGATCCGCGGCCCGGAACGCATCGCGCTCGCCGCCCCGAACGGCGCGGGCAAGTCGACGTTGCTGCGCGTCATCGACGGTTCCCTGACGCCGGACAGCGGTGAGGTGAAGCGGGCCGACGGCCGGATCGCCTACCTGTCCCAGCGCCTCGACCTGCTCGACGACGCCCGCACGGTGGCCGAGAACCTGGCCGCGGCCGCTCCGGCGATGCCGCCCGCGGAGCGGATGAACCTGTTGGCGCGCTTCCTCTTCCGGGGCGCGCGGGCCCACCTGCCGGTCGCGGCGCTGTCCGGTGGCGAGCGGCTGCGCGCCACGCTGGCGTGCATCCTGTTCGCCGAACCCGCGCCACAACTGCTGTTGCTCGACGAACCCACGAACAACCTCGACCTCGTCAGCGCCGCGCAGCTGGAGAGTGCGCTCAACTCCTACCAGGGCGCGTTCGTCATCGTCAGCCACGACGAGCGGTTCCTGAACGAGGTGAAGATCGACCGCTGGTTGCGCCTGGACAACGGCGTGCTGCTCGACGGAGCTATGCCGAACGAGTGAAGGATGCGAACATGTGTTCGTGACCGCCGCGACCATCCTGCACGCCGACCTGGACGCGTTCTACGCGTCCGTCGAGCAGCGGGACGACCCACGCCTGCGGGGCCGCCCGGTGATCGTCGGCGGCGGGGTGGTGCTGGCCGCGAGTTACGAGGCCAAGGCGCGCGGCGTGCGCACCGCGATGGGTGGCGCGCAGGCGTTGCGGCTGTGTCCACACGCGATCGTCGTGCCACCGCGGATGTCGGCGTACTCCGCCGCGAGCAAGGCGGTGTTCGAGGTCTTCCGCAACACCACGCCGCTGGTCGAGGGCCTGTCGATCGACGAGGCGTTCCTGGACGTCGGCGGCCTGCACCGGATCGCCGGTCCGCCGGAGGTGATCGCCGCACGACTGCGGGCGGACGTGCTCGAGCTGGTCGGGCTGCCGATCACCGTCGGCGTGGCCAGGACGAAGTTCCTGGCCAAGGTCGCGAGCGCGGTGGCCAAGCCGGACGGGCTGCTGGTCGTGCCACCGGACGGTGAGCTCGAGTTCCTCCACCCGTTGCCGGTCGAACGGCTGTGGGGCGTCGGCGAGGTGACCGCGGCCAAGCTGCACGACCGCGGCCTGCACACGGTCGCCCAGGTCGCCGCGTTCGACCAGCGAACCCTGGTGGCGATCCTGGGCAAAGCGGCCGGCAGGCACCTGCACGCGTTGGCGCACAACCAGGATCCGCGTCCGGTGCAGACCGGGAGACGCCGCCGTTCGATCGGCTCGCAGCGGGCGCTGGGCCGCCGGCCACGCACACCCGACGACCTCGAGGCCATCCTCGCCTCCCTCATCGACGGCGTCTCCCGGCGCCTGCGCACGGCCCACCGCGCGTGCCGGACCGTGGTGCTGCGCCTGCGTTTCGCCGACTTCACGCGGGCGACCCGCTCACACACGTTGCCGCATCCCACGACGGCAACGGATGTGCTGCTGACGACGGCGAAACTGCTTCTCACCACGGCGATGCCCCTGATCACGAGCCGCGGCATCACGTTGCTGGGCGTGTCCCTCGCCAATCTCCAGGACGAGAACCCGATGCAGCTCATGCTCCCGTTCGAGGACCACGAGCCGGGCGCGCTCGACTCCGCACTGGACCACGTGCGGGACCGCTTCGGCACCTCGGCGGTGACGCGGGCGGTGCTGCTCGGGCGCGACCCCGGCATCTCGGTGCCGCTGCTACCGGACTGACGAGGCGTGCGTCAGGCGTTCATGGGGAGGCGGCGCAGCGCGGACTTGAGCACCTTGCCCGACCCCGTGCGCGGCAGTTCGGCCACCACCTCGACGTGCACCGGGATCTTGTACTTCGCCAGCCGGGGCAGCAGGAACTCCCGCAGGCCGGCGGCGTCGAGAGCGGAACCCGGTCGTGAGCGCACGAACGCGCGGCCGACCTCGCCCCAGCGTGCGTCGGGGACGCCGACCACCGCCACCTCGGCGACGTCGGGGTGGTCGGCGATCACGTTCTCCACCTCGGCCGGGTACACGTTCTCGCCGCCGGAGATGTACATGTCCTTGACCCGGTCCACGACGTACAGGTGACCGTCGTCGTCGAGGCGGCCGATGTCGCCGGTGCGGAACCAGCCGTCGTCGGTGAACGCGGCGGCTGTCGCGACGGGGTCGTTCCAGTAGCCGGGGGTGACGTTCGGTCCCTGCACCTCGATCTCACCGTTCCCGGCGAGCCGGATGTCGTCGAAGAACACCGGCACACCGGCGGATCCCGCCTTGCGCACGCTGTCGCCCGCCTCCAGGAACGTGGCGCCCGGCGCGGTCTCGGTGAGGCCGTAACCCTGGCAGAACACCAGACCTCGTTCCTGGTAGGTCCGGATCACGGCGTCCGGCACGGCCGCTCCCCCGCACATCAGCATCCGCACCGACGACAGGTCGGCGGTGCGCCAGTGCGGGGAAGCGGCGAGGTCGCCGTACATCGTGGACACCCCGAACATGTACGTCACCCGGTACTTCTCGATCAGGGCGACGCACTCGCCGATGTCCCAGCCGGGGGTGATGACGCTGCGGCCGCCCTTGATGAAGGTCGGCAGCAGCGTCTGGGTGAGAGCGGCGACGTGGAACAGCGGCGCGGTGACGAGCGTGACCTCGTCGCTCGCGAGGTCCGCGCCCACCAGCAGGTTGAACGTGTTCCACAGCAGGTTGGCGTGGCTCAGCACGGCGCCCTTGGGCCTGCCGGTGGTGCCGGAGGTGTAGAGGATCAGCGCGGGGTCGTCGATCGCGACCGGCACGTCGAGCGGTGCGGACGAGCCGGCGGCGAGCCACTCCTCGTAGCCGTCGAGCGAGATCGCCGCCTGGTGCTCTGCCCGGTGCGACGGCGCGTGGATCAGCACGCGCGCGCCGCTGTCGGCCAGCTGGTAGTTGAGCTCCGCGGGGGTGAGGCGGAAGTTCAGCGGGACGAAGATCGCGCCGAGCAGGTGGGCGGCGAACATCGTCTCGGCGAACGACGGATGGTTGGGGCCGAGGTAGGCGACCCGGTCACCACGCCCGACGCCGAGTTGTTCCAGTTGCCGCGCCAGCCGCGTGGTGCGGTCGGCCAGTTCCGCGTAGGTGGTGGAGACGCCGTCGAAGGTGAGAGCGTCACGCGCCGGCGCGATTCGGGCGCGGCGCGCCGGCCAGCTGCCCAGTCCCGCGTTCCGCATTCCGGTCTCCTGTCAGGCTCGTGCGGCTGGTCTCCTGCAACGCCAACGTGCACACGACGGTGAGCAGGCAGAACGCCGCGAGGATGAACGAGATGGCGGTGGTGCCCGAAACAGACTGCACCTGGGCGAACAGCAGCGGGGCGAGCCCGGCGCCGAGTCCCGCCAGCTGGTAGCCGAGCGAGGCGCCGGTGTAGCGGCTGCCGGTGCTGAAGAGCTCGCTGTAGAGGGCGGCGAGCGGGCCGTACATCATCGGGTGGATCACGGCCTGCCCCAGCACGAGGGCGATGATCAGGAAGCCGTTGTCCACCAACGGGAAGAGCACGAACCCGAACGCTGCCATGATGACCGCGCCGGCGAGCACCACCGGCCGCCTGCCGAACTTGTCCGAGGCCGCGGACCAGCCGAGGATGCCGAGCACGGCGAGCGCGGACGACAGCGTGAGGGCGTTGAGGATCACCTGCCTGCTGGTGCCGGCCTGGACGCCGTACGCGAGCACGAACGTCGTCAGCGTCGACTGCGCGACGAACGCCGAGAGGCCGACCCCGATGGCGAGCAGCAACGTGCGCGGGTGGTTGCGCAGCACGTCCATCAGCGGCGCGGAGGAGCGCTTGCGCTCCGCCTTGAACACCGGCGTCTCCTCGACCTTGCTGCGCACGAACAGGCCGATACCGAGCAGCACCAGGCTGAGCAGGAACGGCACCCGCCAGCCCCAGTCGAGGAACGCCCGCTCCCCCACCAGCGCCGCGGTGCCGGTGAGCGCGGCGGTCGACAGCACCATGCCGCACGGCGCGCCGGCGTTGGTGAAGCTCGCCCACAGGCCACGGCGTGAAGTGGCGTGCTCGGCGGACATCAGCACCGCTCCGCCCCACTCACCGCCGACCGAGATGCCCTGCACGACCCTCAGCAGCACGAGCCCGGCCGGTGCGAGCCAGCCGATCTGGGCGTAGGTGGGCAGCACACCGATGAGGAAGCTCGCGATGCCCATCATGCTCATCGTGAGCACGAGCATCTTCTTGCGCCCCAGCAGGTCGCCGAAGTGTCCGAAGAGGACACCGCCGAGCGGGCGGGCGAGGTAACCGGTGGCGAACGTGCCGAAGCTCGCGATGGTCGCGACCAGCGGGTCCAGCGAGGAGAAGAACACCTTGCCGAACACGACCGCGGAGGCCGTGGCGTAGAGCAGGAAGTCGTAATACTCGATCACACTGCCGAGGAAGCTCGACGCGACGGCCCGGCGTAACTGCGTTGTTGTCGCCATGACTTCACTTCACCTTATGCGTAGTGGCGGTAAACGGCGCGTGCGACGCACGCGGGCTTCTCTGACCCCTCGATCTCGACCGTGAAGTCGACGACCATCTGCACGCCGTTGCCCGCGACCTCGTCGGCGGACACGACCTGGCCCTTCAAGCGGATCTTGGCGCCGACCGGCACGGGCGCGGGGAACCGCACCTTCTCCAGGCCGTAGTTGACGCTCATCCGCACGCCCCCGATGGCCAGCAGGTCACCGAAGAGCGGGATGAGCAGGGACAACGTCAGGTAGCCGTGCGCGATCGTGCCGCCGAACGGGCCGGCCGCGGCTCGTGCGGGGTCGACGTGGATCCACTGGTGGTCGTCGGTGGCGTCGGCGAAGGTGTTGACGCGCTCCTGGTCGACCTGGAGCCAGTCGGTGTAGCCGAGGTCGGTGCCGGCGAGGGCCCTGAGTTCGTCCAGTCCCTGTACAGCGGTGGTCATGCGTCCTCCTTGACGAGTCCGAGCAGGCGGGCGGCGTTGTGCTTGAGGATCTTCGGCCGCACCTCGTCCTTGATGTCGAGCGCGGCGAAATCTTGAAGCCAGCGGTCCGGCGTGATCACCGGGTGGTCCGAGCCGAACAGGACCTTGTCCTGCAGCACGGTGTTGGCGTAGCGGACCAGGTTCGGCGGGAAGTACTTGGGCGACCAGCCGGACAGGTCGATGTACACGAACGGCTTGTGCGTGGCGACCGCGAGCGCCTCGTCCTGCCACGGGAACGACGGGTGCGCGAGCACGATCTTGAGGTGCGGGAAGTCGACCGCGACGTCGTCGACGAGCATCGGGTTGGAGTGCTTGAGCCGGATCCCGCCGCCACCGGGCACCCCGGCACCGATCCCGGTCTGTCCACTGTGGAACAGCGCGGGCACGCCGAGCTCCTCGATCACGTCGTAGAGCGGGTAGGCCATCCGGTCGTTCGGCGCGAAGTCCTGCAGGCTGGGGTGGAACTTGAAGCCGCGCACGCCGTGCTCCTCGACCAGCCTGCGCGCCTCCCGCACCGCCGCGCGCCCCTTCCACGGGTCGACGCTCGCGAACGGGATGAGCACGTCGGCGTGCTCGGCGCAGGACGCTGCGATCTCCTCGTTGGCGATGCGCGGGTGGCCGGTGGCGTGCTCGGCGTCGACGGTGAAGATCACCGCGGCCATCGAGCGTTCGCGGTAGATCTCGGCGGTCTCGGCGATCGTGGGCTGGCGGTGGGCCGCCTTGAAGTACTTGGCGGAGGCCTCGATCAGCGCCGGGCTCAGGGAACTGTGGCCGTCACCGGAGATCTCGGCGTGCGTGTGCACGTCGATGGCCACCAGGTCGTCGATGTTCATGGCGCCACCGGAAGCGGAATGCCGTAGGTCTCGGGCTCGACCACGTCCCACTGCCCGGCGATCGCGTCCGCGCTCCAGCCACCGTCGGCGAACAGCACCTGCTTCTCGGCGGGGTGCCGCCACAGCGCGAGCCGGTCGCCGCCGATGCCGATCGCCTGCCCGGTCACGCCCTTGGCCGCGTCGGAGGCGAGGTAGACGATCAGTTCCGCGACGTCGCCGACGGTGCCGAGCCCCTCGTCGCGCCGCACCCAGTCCGGCAGCGGCTCGCCGGTGCGTTCGGCCTCCTCGATCAACGGCCCGAACGCGGGAATCGTCTTGGTCATCTCGGTGGCGGCGACCGGGACGACCGCGTTCACCGCGATGTCCGATCTGGAGAGCTCCAGCGCCCAGGTGCGCGCCATCGCGACGATGCCGGCCTTGGCGGCGGCGTAGTTGGTCTGGCCGAAGTTGCCGCGCTGCCCGGCCGGTGACGAGATCAGCACGAGGCTGCCGCCCGTCCCCTGCTCCCGCATCCGCACCGCCGCCGCGCGGGCGCAGGTGAAGGTGCCGCGCAGGTGGACGTTGATGACGGCGTCGAAGTCGTCGTCGCTCATCTTCCACAGCACCCGGTCGCGCAGGATGCCCGCGTTGGTGACCAGCACGTCCAGCCGCCCGAACTTCTCGACCGCGGCGTCGACCAGCAGCTGGGCGGTCTCCGCCGACCCGACCGGGGCGACTACGGCGTGGCCGCCGATCTGCGCGGCGACCTCCTCGGCGGCGTGGTCCACGTCGTTCACCACGACCTTGGCCCCGTTGCGCGCCAAGGCTTCCGCGTACGCCCGGCCCAGCCCGCGCCCGCTTCCGGTGACGATCGCGACCTTTCCCGACAGATCCATCCGACGAGTCCTCTCCGTTGGGGTCGACACCAACGTACGTCATTTTGGTGACGGTCGTCTAGATTCTGCCCAACATGTATCGTGACAGCGTGACCCCGCAGTCGCTGATGCTCAACTTCCTCGGCCTGTACGTCCTCGGCCGGGACATCGCCGTGTACTCCGGCAGCGTGATCGACGTCTTCGGACGCGTGGACGTGTCGGAGGAGGCGGTGCGCTCCACGCTGACCCGGATGACCGCCCGCGGCTTGCTCGCCAAGCACCGCAACGGCCGCAAGGTCTACTTCGGACTGACCAGCAGAGCGGGCGACGTGCTGCAGGACGGCGAACGCCGCATCTGGCAGACCGGCGCGGTGAACACGGACTGGGACGGCACCTGGACGCTCGTCGGCTTCTCCCTGCCGGAGGGCCGCCGCGGCGACCGGCACGACCTGCGCTCGCAGCTGCAGTGGGCAGGCTTCGGCCCGATCCAGAACGGCCTGTGGATCGCGCCCGGCACCCGCGACGTGACCGAGATGGTGGAGAGCCTCGGCCTGACGGAGAACGTCACGGTGTTCACCGCACAGCACGCCAAGCCGACGGAGGCGGCGGACCTCACCCGGCGCGCGTTCGACACGGCCGCGATCGGCGCCCGCTACCAGGACTTCCTCGCACGCTGGGGTGGCCGCAAGCCGCTGCCGGAGCTACCGGACGACCTCGCGCGCCAGCTCGTGCTGCACTCGGACTGGCTCGACCTGGTGCGCCAGGACCCCCACCTGCCCGCCGAGCTGCTGGCCGCGGACTGGCCGGCGATCGAGGCCGAGCAGCTGTTCCAGACGCTGGCGACCCGTTATGCGGAGACCGCGGCCCCGCTCGCCGCCGTCATGGAGTCGATCAGCGTCTGAAATTCAAGCGGGTGTTCATTCCCGTTGACCGGGGTCCTTTCACTTTTACGTTCTGACTCCGCTGCTTAGCCGGGAGGAATACCGTCGGAAGGCTCTCGTTCCGGCCACGAGGAGTCCCATGTCCACCTCGCTGGGTTTCGCGGAGGCGTTGCGCGCGGCCATCACGGCGCGCGGTCTCTCGCTCGAACGCCTCCGCGACCACCTCGCCCGGCGCGGTGTCTCCCTCAGCTTCGCCACCCTGAGCTACTGGCAGACCGGCCGCAGCCTGCCCGAACGGCGGGCGTCCCTGCTCGCGGTCGGGCACCTGGAGGACGTGCTGGAGGTCGCGCCCGGCACGTTGACCGCTCTGCTCGCGCCAGGGGTGCGCGCCATCAGACGGCAGGAGAACGGCATCGGCGCGCTGTGGCCGGCGCCCGCGGTGATCGACGACGTGGTCGGCCAGGTCGACACGCACTGGGACCACCGGCTCACCCGCATCAGCCAGCACGACCACGTGACGGTGGGGCCGGAACGCGGCGAGCGGAGGTTCCTGTCACGGCAGGTGCTGCGCGCCGAGGAGGACGGCCCGGACCGCTGGGTGGCGATCGTGCACCTCGACGAGCACGACCGGCCGCTGCCGTTGATCAGACCGCGCCACAACTGCCGGCTCGGGCGCGTGGTCACCCGTCCCGGCGAGGGCCTGCTGGTGGCCGAGCTGCTGTTCCGCGCGCCGTTGCGCCGCGGGCAGACCGTGATCACCGAGCACGAGATCGTCAACCACGCCCCGTACCCGCTGGCCACGAACTACGAGCGCAAGTTCCGGCGCCCGGTGCACGAGTACGTGCTGGAGGTGTCGTTCGACGGCGCCGCGCTGCCCCGCACGTGCACGAGGCACGTCACCGACGTGGACGGGACGCGCCAGGAGTTCGGGGTGCGGCTGGACGAGGGCAACGCGGTGCACGGCGTCGCGCTGAAGTTCGGCCCCGGTTGCTACGGCTTCGAGTGGAGCTGGTGACGGATCCCGCTCGGGGATCCGCCACCACCCGGCACCCGGCTAGACCGTGACGGCCCAACCGCTCAGAACACCCGTGTCACCGGGACCGTTGTCCCCGATGCGCAGTGTCCAGGTGCCGCCCGCGGCCTCCCCCGCCGCCGGGACCAAGGTGAACGTCCTGCCCGCGGGGAACGGCGTGCAGGTGTAGTTGCCACCCGGCCACCTCAGCAGCGGGTACCAGCGGCCGCTCGGGCCGACGAGCGTGACGTTCAGGTCTTCCAGGCAGGTGTGCGTGGCGTCGACCTTGACCGTGATCGGGTTCGCGGCCGCCCCGGTCGCCGTGGATCGCACGGCGCTGACGGCCACCTGGTAGTCACGGATCGGGTAGTCCGTGTCGTTCGTGAACGTCCGGCCGCCGGTGTCACCGGGCGCGGTGCGCGCGGACACCGCGACGGTCGGCTTCGACCTGTTGCCAGCCGCATCGGTCGCCTGGACGGTGAAGCTGTACGCGGTGTCGGGCTTCAGGTTCGCCACCGTCGCGGTGGTGCCGGTGACGGTCGCGGCCAGCGTGCTGCCGTTGTAGACCTCGTACCCGGTCACCCCGACGTTGTCCGTCGAGGCGTCCCAGGCCAGCGACACGCTGCTGGACGTGGTACCGGTCGACCGCAGGTTGCCGGGGGTCGTCGGCGGCTCCTCGTCGCCGCCGCCGGGCGGGGTGCTCACCTTGACCTCGGCGCTCGCGGCCGATGCGTTGCCCGCGGCGTCCTTCGCCTTGATCGTGAACGTGTAGGTCGAGTCAGGCTTCAGACCGGACACGGTCGCGGTGGTGCCGGTGACGGTCGCGGCCAGCGCAGACCCGTTGTAGACCTCGTACCCGGTCACCCCGACGTTGTCCGTGGAGGCGTCCCAGGCGAGGGACGCGCTGGTCGACGTGCTGCCGGTCGACCGGGCGTTGCCCGGCGCGCTCGGCGCCGTCGTGTCGCCGGACCCACCCGTGACGAGCGTCAGCGACCACTTCCGCAGCGCCTCGTTCACGGGCTGGAAGATCGACAGGTCGTCGTCCTGGGTGGGGTTCTGCACGCACTGCGACGGGCCGCCGTCGTGCAGGCCGACCGCCTTGTCGCCGAGCAACCAGCCGCCGCCGGAGTCCCCGCCGCGCGAGCACGCCGTGGTCCAGGTCAGGTCCTCGATGATCAGGCCACCGCCGTAATCCACGGCCTTGTGCGTGTACTTGACCTCGCCGCACTGCCATTTCGAGGTGTTGCCGGAGTGGCAGACGCGGTCGCCGACCATCGCCTCGGCCGACCCGGTCACGGTGATCGCGGGCTGGCCCCAGGTGTTGACCGCCGCGGACAGCGTCCAGCCGGGCTCGGTCACCGCGACCACGCCCATGTCGCCTTCCCGGGCGTTGACGCTGCGGGAGCCGCCGACGTTCGACGTGCCGAGCTTGTTCTGCTGGCCGCTCTGGCCGTAAGCGGCCTGGTTGGCGTCGTTCGTGCAGTGGCCGGCGGTGAGGAAGTGCTTGCCACCGTTGGAGTCCGTCGCGGCGAACCCGATCGAGCAGTTCGACTCCGAACCCGGCCACCACGGGCTGCCCGGCTGGACGGTGCCGGCCTGCTGCGACTGCTGTGACTTCGTTTGCACGACGTTCACACCGGCGCCAAGCGCGCGCACCTTCGTCAGGAACTGTTCGGTGGCTTGGGTCTTCTTCGACGTGTTGACGGTGACGTCGACCTGGTTGTCCTTCAGGTCGACACCCCAGCTGTACACGCCGGGCACGCCTTGCCCGACCAGCTTGCGCACCTCGCCGAGCAACCGGTCCAGCTCGGCGGCGCTCCTGCCGACGATCGTTGCCCTGACACCGAGCGCACTGGCCTGTTCGGCGGCCTTCGCGCTCGTCACCGAGACGGTGAGCGCCTTCGCCTCGGGGTCGAACCAGTGGCCGGCCAACTGCGCGCGCAGGTCCTGGGGCAGGCCCTTGAACTTCTTGTGCGCCTCGTCCTGCGCCACGAGCTGGGTGCGCGCCTGCTCGGCCGAGACTCCCAGCGCCTCCGCCACCCCATTCACCGCGGCGGGCGGCACCGAGGGTTCGGCGACCGCGCCGCCCTGGACCACGGCGAGCACCACCGCCGCACCACATGAGGCAGCTATTGCTTTTCTTCCCAATCGCATGACCGAAACTCCTTCGCAGGCAGGGTGGCGAAAACGTAAGCCAGACCTGCACTTCGAAGGCACGTTTAACTTTTCAGTTCGAATTCCAGAAATCCCGGCCGAGTGCCTTTCTCAGGCACTGCTGAGAAAGCGCACCAGCTCGGCGGTGACGAACCGCGGGTTCTCCTCGACGAGCCAATGCCCAGCGTCCGGCACGTCGGCCGCACGCACGATGTTGGTCAGGCGCGGGGCCGCGATGGCGCGGATCGGGTCGAGTTGTCCTTGCGCGGTCAGCAGAAGAGTCGGCGTGCTGACGGGCGCGGCCGCCGTGGTGTCCCGGACGTCGCGGTCGAGACTGCGGTAGAGGTCGAAGCCTCCGGCGAGGACCTCGGGCCTGCGGTAGGTGCGGGCGTACTCGTCGATCTCGGCGCCGGTGAACGGCGAGCGGTCCGCCGTTCCGCCGAAAGCCGTGCCACCGAAGGACACCTGCGGGTAGAACAGCGCCAGGTACTCGCGGACGTCGTCGCCCACCACGGTTTCCGGTACGCGGCGCTGCGAGTGGAACGCGATGTGCCAGCTCAGCGAGCGGTAGGCGGGCGCGTCGATCCCCGGGCCCGGCAACGGCAGGTCGAGGTAGCCGAGCCGGGCGGTGTCGCCGGGGAACTGGGCCGCGTACTGGAACGCCACGGCGGCACCGAGATCGTGCCCGACGACGTTGGCGTCACGCAGGCCGAGCCGGTCGGCGATCAGCGCGTGCACGTACCGCGCGAGGGTCGCTTTGTCGTAGCCGGACGGGGAACCGCTGCTGTCGCCCAGACCGGGCAGGTCGATGGCGTAGACGGTGTGGTGCTCGGCCAGTTCGGGCATGATCTCCCACCAGCCGTACCAGGTCTGCGGCCAGCCGTGGATCAGCACGACCGGGCTGCCGCTCCCGCCGGTCACGTAGTGCATGCGCACGCCGTCGACGTCGGCGAACTCGTGCCGGAACGTGCCGGCGAAGTCCGGGTCGTGCTGGGTGATGGCGGCGTAGGCGGGCACTTCCGGAGCGGTGGCGCAGGCGCCGAGCAGCAGGGCGAGTGCGGCCAGTGTTGTGCGGATCATGATTTCCTGTTCTGTTTCACCGTGTTCAGCGGCCGGTGCGGCCGTCGATCAGCTCGCGGAGGATGTCCGCGTGGCCCGCGTGACGGGCGGTTTCCTCGATCATGTGGGTGAGCGTCCAGCGCATGCCGGTGAGATCGGTGCACCCGTCGAGGACCTCGTTCGCGAGTGCCACCGCCTCCCGGTAGCGGGCGACGACCTCCGTGACGCTGACGTTCCGGCCGGCGCGGAACGTGGCCTTCCAGTTGGTGACCTCATCACCGAGGAACGTCGCCCGTTCGACGCACGTCAGATGGTGGACGAGGCCGAGCAGGTTCGTGCCGGAAGGCACACCGGCGATGCGGACCTGTGGTTCCGGCGCGTCGTCGACCTTGCGCACGATCGAGGCGCGCAGGTAGTCGAGGAAACCGCGCAGCACCTCGGCTTCACTGCCTCCGGTCCGGGGTGGTGGCTTGTCTCGACGCATGCCGGAAGTCTTGCCAGGCCCGGCGCCGACTGGCACGAAAACTTGCCGTTCTGGCAAGTTGGCGGACGTGGACGACGAAACGAAGGACGTGCTCGACTCGGTGGGGCCGCGGCTGCGCGCGCTGCGGCATCAGCGCGGGGTGACCCTGGCCGAGCTCGCGGAGAAGACCGGCACTCCGGAGAGCACCCTGTCCCGGTTGGAGACGGGACAACGCCGGGCCACGCTCGAGCTGCTCCTGCCGCTGGCCCGCGCCCACGACGTGCCGCTCGACGAGCTCGTCGGCGCGCCGCGCACCGGCGATCCGCGCATCCACCTCAAGCCGATCAAGCGGTACGGCATGGTGTTCGTCCCGCTGTCCCGGCGGCCCGGTGGCACGCAGGCGTTCAAGATGCTCATCCCCGCCGTGCCGGAACCGCTGGAACCGACGCCGCAGACCCATGACGGCTCCGAGTGGCTGTACGTCCTCAACGGACGGTTGCGGCTCGTGGTCGGTGATCGCGATCTTGCGCTGTCACCCGGTGAGGCGGCCGAGTTCGACACGTCCGTGCCGCACTGGCTGGGCAGCGCCGACGGCGGCGCGGTCGAGTTGCTGATTCTCTTCGGCCCACAGGGAATGCGCGCACACGTGCGTTCGAAGTGAACGACCCTGGGCCGTCAGTCCTCCGGCACCCAGTCCAGCAACCGCACCTTCGCCACGGTGCGGACGTGCTTGCGCATCGCCGCGGCCGCCTTCTTGGGTTCCCCCGCGGCGATGGCGTCGTAGATCGCGGTGTGCTGCGCCAGTGAACGGGACGGGCGGCCCGGCTGACGCAGCGACTCGTTGCGGCTCTCGGTGATCTGGCCGGCGATGGTCTTCATGAAGTCCGCGAGCAGCGAGCTGTGCGCGGCGGCCGTGACCGCGGCGTGGAAGCGCCGGTCGCCCTCCACGCCAAACCCGCCGCCGGCGATCTCGTCGCTCATGAAGCCGAGTGCCTGCCGGATGTCCTCCAGCTCGGCGTCGGTGCGGCGTTCGGCGGCGAGCTCGGCGAGCTTCGTCTCCAGTGCCTCGCGTGCCTCGAGCACGTCCGGGAGGCGCTTGCGGCGTTCGACGAGCTGCTCGACCGGTTCCACGTCGAGGGTGTCGCGGACCAGGTAGGTGCCGCCGCCGTGCCGTGCTTCGACGAGGCCCTGGACCTCCAGCACCACGATCGCCTGCTTGACCGACGCGCGGCTCACCCCGAGGCGCGTGGCCAGGTCGCGTTCGGCCGGCAGCCGGTCGCCCGCGTGCAGGTCCGCCTCCGCCACGTACTCGCGCAGGCGATCCAGCACCTGCTCGTACAGGCGGGACTTCACCATCGGCCGCAGTGCCTCTGACATCGGTCCAGGGTAGCCCGCCGAGTGGCTCAGCCACTAGGCCACCTCTTGACAGCTGCTGGACAGAGGGCGGAAAGTGGCTGAGCCACTTGGCCACTGTCCTCTGGGAGCCCAACGACGGGAGCGCCCCCGATGTCCCCCGAACTGATTTCGATCCTCGTGCTGGTCGTGGTGTTCGTCATCGCCACGACCAGGTCGGTCAACATGGGCGCGCTCGCGTTCGCCGCGGCCTTCGGGGTCGGCACGCTCGTCGCGGACATGAAGACCGACGAGATCTTCAAAGGCTTCCCCGGCTCGTTGTTCGTCGTGCTGGTCGGCGTGACGTTCCTGTTCGCCATCGCCAGGGCCAACGGCACCACCGACTGGCTGGTGCACATGGCTGTCCGGCTGGTCGGCGGGCGGATCGCGCTGATGCCGTGGGTGATGTTCGCGATCACCGGAGTGCTGACGGCGATCGGTGCCGTGAGCCCGGCGGCGGTCGCGATCGTCGCGCCGATCGCGATGGGCTTCGCCGCGAAGTACCGGATCAGTCCGCTGCTGATGGGCGTGATGGTGGTGCACGGCGCGCAGGCGGGCGGCTTCTCCCCCATCAGCATCTACGGCACGATCGTCAACGGCATCGTGGCCAAGGAAGGCCTGCCGGGCAACGAGATCGTGCTGTTCCTGGCCAGTGCCGTGGTGAACCTGCTGATCGCGGCCGTGGTCTTCGTGGTGCTCGGCGGTCTGAAGCTCGCGAGGCAGCCCGTGGAGGCTCCTGCCCTGGTCCGCACCGGTGGCGGAGGCGGCGACGGCGAGGAGGTCGAGGAACGCGTCGCGCTGACCACTCCGCGCATCGCCACGCTCGCGGGCCTGGCCGCGCTCGTGGTGGCGGCGCTGGTGTTCGATCTCGACGTCGGCCTCGCCGCGATCACGGTCGCGGTGCTGCTCAGCGTGGTGTGGCCGGAGCAGAGCAAGCAGGCGATCACCCAGATCACCTGGCCGACCGTGCTGCTGATCTGCGGCATCCTGACTTATGTCGGCGTGCTGCAGGCGATGGGCACGATCACGTGGGCGGGCAACTCCGTCGCCGGCGTCGGCGCTCCGCTGCTCGCCGCGCTGCTGATCTGCTACATCGGCGCGATCGTGTCGGCGTTCGCCTCGTCGGTCGGCATCATGGGCGCGCTCATCCCGCTCGCCGTGCCGTTCCTGTTGCAGGGCGACGTCAGCGCGGTCGGCCTGATCGCGGCGCTCGCGGTGTCGGCGACCGTGGTCGACGTGAGTCCGTTCTCCACCAACGGCGCGCTGGTGCTCGCCGGTGCGCAGGACGTCGACCGCGACAAGTTCTTCAAGCAGCTCATGGCCTACGGCGGGATCATGGTCGCGGCGGCACCGCCGCTGGTCTGGCTCGCCCTCGTCGTCCCCGGAATCTGGTGAGTCATGTTCCCCAAGTCGCAGTCGGATCGCGTCGCACTCCGCTTCGGTGACCGCACCCTCACTCACGCCAAGCTGGCCTCGTGCGCGGGAGCCCTGGCGCAGCAACTCGCCGGGCTGCCGAGGGTGGCGGTCTGGGCGACGCCGACCATCGAGACGTGCGTGGCGGTCGTCGCCGCTCTGCTCGCCGGGGTGCCCGCCGTGCCGCTCAACCCGAAGGTCGGCGAACGCGAGCTCGCCCACATCGTGGCGGACAGCGCACCTGCCGCCATCCTCGCGGCTCCCGGCGAACGTCTCCCCGAAGGCCTGCATGCGGTGCCCCGCAAGGACGTCACGCTCGACACCGGATCCGCCGAGCTGCCACCGGAACCGGGGCCCGAGGCGCCGGCGTTGATCGTCTACACCTCGGGCACCACCGGGTCACCCAAGGGCGTGGTGCTGCCACGCCGCGCGATCGTGTCCACATTGGACGCGGTGGCGGACGCGTGGGGGTGGACCGGCAAGGACGTGCTGGTGCACGCGTTGCCGCTGTTCCACGTGCACGGGCTGATCCTCGGCGTGCTGGGTCCGTTGCGCCGCGGCGGCACGCTGCACCACCTCGGCAAGTTCTCCACCGAACTGGTCGCACAGGCGCTCGCCGGCGACGGCACGATGCTCTTCGGTGTGCCGACGATGTACCACCGCATCGCCGAGGAGGTCGGCTCCACGCCCAGGCTCGCGAACGCGCTGAGCTGGGCGCGGCTGCTGGTGTCGGGTTCGGCGGCGTTGCCCGTGCGCGACCACGAACGCATCGCCGCCGCCACCGGGCAACGGGTCGTGGAGCGGTACGGCATGACCGAGACCCTGATGAACACCAGCGTTCGCGCGGATGGTGACCGCAAACCCGGCGCCGTCGGCGTGCCCCTAGCCGGTGTCGAGGTCCGGCTCGTCGACGACAGCGGCGCGGAACTGCACGAAACCGGTGCGGTGGGCGAGATCCAGGTGCGCGGGCCGAACCTGTTCACCGAGTACCTCAACCGCCCGGACGCCACCGCGGAGGCGTTCGCGGACGGCTGGTTCCGCACCGGCGACGTGGGCACGCGCGACGGTGACGGCTACTACCGGATCGTCGGGCGCAAGGCCACGGACATCATCAAGAGCGGCGGCTACAAGATCGGCGCCGGGGAGATCGAGAACGCCCTGCTGGAGCACCCGGCGGTGGCGGAGGTGGCGGTGACCGGCGAGCCCGACGACGACCTCGGCGAGCGGATCATCGCCTGGGTCGTGCCCGCGGGTGCGGCGCCCGCCGCGTCCGAGCTGGTCGACCACGTCGCCCGCCTGCTCACCCCGCACAAGCGCCCTCGCCTGGTGCGGTTCGTCGAGTCGTTGCCGCGCAACGACATGGGCAAGGTGATGAAGCGTGCGCTCCGGGAGTGACCCGGCGCGCGGGATGATCGGCCTGGTGGCGTCGGCGTTCACCGAGCTGCCTGCTCCGTCCGAAGTGGACGGGGAGCTCGAGTGGACGGGTGGCCCTCTGCCCGGACCCGACGGGCCGATCGGGTGGCCGGGCTACGCCGAGGCCCTGGCCCGCGCCACCGAACGCACCGGCGA
The DNA here is from genome assembly GCF_044455585.1 of Lentzea sp. NPDC051213. NCBI lineage: Bacteria > Bacillati > Actinomycetota > Actinomycetes > Pseudonocardiales > Pseudonocardiaceae > Lentzea > Lentzea sp. NPDC051213. The sequence goes on along the minus strand of NZ_JBITEX010000002.1, from coordinate 1,175,589 downwards.
GCACGAGTCCGTCGTCTGCGGCATCGCCGACATCGGCGGCGTCACGACCATGGTGGTGTCGTTCGAGTTCGGCTTCCTCGGCGGCTCACTGGGCACCCGCACCGGCACCAGGATCCAGCAGGCCTTCACGCACGCACGAGACCACGCCCTGCCGGTCGTGTCACTGGTCGCGACCGGCGGCAGCCGCATGCAGGAGGGCACGCCCGCACTGACCCAGCTGCAACGGATCGCGCTCCAACTCGTGCTCACCCGCGAGGCCGGACTGCCGCACATCTCTGTCCTGCGCGATCCCACCACCGGCGGCGGCTGGGCCACGCTCGGGGCGGGCGCCGACGTCGTGCTGGGTCTGCACGGCGCCCAGGTCGGGTTCGCCGGGTCGCGGGTGCGCCCACCGGGGTACTCGGTCACCCAGCAGTTCGAGGCCGGCCTGGTCGACCAGCTCGTGTCGCACGAGGAGCTGCGCGCCCGGCTGGAACGGTGGCTGCGGCTGCTCACCACCCCCGCGACGGACGTGGCCGCGCCGCCGGCGTTGGGCTCGCCGACGTTGCCGGAGACCGGGTGGGACGCGGTACAACGCGCACGTGCGCCCCAAAGGCCGCGCGCCCCGGCCTACCTCGAGGCCTGGTTCGACTGGCACGAACCGATCAACGGAGATCGCTGCGGCGGCGTCGATCCCGGCGTGCTGTGCGGGTTCGGGCAGCGCGACGGCGTGACGATCGCCTACGCGGCACAATGCGGCACGGCCACCCGCCCGGCCGGGTTCCGCACCGCCGCGCGGCTGGTCCGGCTGGCAGACCGGCTCGGCATCCCGGTGCTCACGCTGGTGGACACACCGGGCGCGGCCAACGATCCGGCCGCCGAGCAAGCGGGGGTCGGCGCGGCGATCGCGGACCTGTTCACGGCGATCGCGGCCGCGCGTGTGCCGGTGACGACACTGCTGATCGGCGAGGGCGGGTCCGGTGGGGCGCTGGCCTTCGCGGCACCGGGGCGGATGTGGGTGACGCCGGACAGCTACTTCGCGGTGATCTCGCCCGAGCTGGCGGCGGCGATCCTGAAGCGCGAGCCGTCCAGTGCGCAGGCGACGGCCGATCAGCTGCGGTTGCGGCCGCAGGACCTGGTCGAGCTCGGGATCGCGAATGGAATCGCGGGCGGCCCGGCGGCATGATCCGCAGTGCCCGCTGATCATGCGACCACGCGTTCACCGATGCCGAACTCGCAAACGGAATCGCAGGCGGCCCGGCGGCACGATCCGCCATACCCTCTGATCACGCGACCGCACCTTCACCGATGCCGAACTCGCAAACGAAACCGCAAGCGGCCCGACGGCACGATCCGCCACACCCGCTGATCACGCGACCACACATTCACCGACGTCGAACCCGCAAACGAAACCGCAAGCGGCCCGACGGCACGATCCGCCACACCCGCTGATCACGCGACCACACGCTCACCAATGCCGAACTTGCAAACGGAACCGCATGCGGCCCAGCAGCATGATCCGCCATACCCTCTGATCATGCGACTGCACGTTCACCGATGGGGCCAGGGACCGCGCGTGGTGCTGGTGCACGGCGCCGTGCTCGGCGGCCGGGAGGCCTGGCGGGCCCAGCGGCCGCTCACCGAGCGGTGGACGCTGCTCGCACCCGACCGGCCGGGCCACGGCCAGTCGCCGCCCGCGCGGCAGGACTTCGAGCCGGAGGCCGCGCTCGTCGCCGACCAACTTCTCGACGAACCGAGCCACGTCGTCGGACTGTCCTACGGCGGCATCGTCTCCATGTACGCAGCCGCGGCGAGGCCGGAGAACGTGCTGTCACTGACCATCATCGAGCCGCCGGCCTCCGGGGTGGCCCGCGGCGTCGCAGCCGTCGACGAGTACGCGGCGTCGGTGCGGTCGTTGATCGAGCTCGCCGCCGACCCGGTGGAGACGTTGCGGCGCTTCTTCGTGGTCGCCGGAGTTCCGGTCGAGGTCCCCGACGAACCCCACGAGACGCTGCTCAAGGGCATCCGGCAGCTGCTCGGCGCCCGCCCGCCGGACGAGGCCGAGCCGCCGCTGTCCGCGTTGCGCGCCGCGGCCTTCCCGATCCTGGTGATCTCCGGCGGCCACGGCGAGGCTTACGAGGTCATCTGCGACACGATCGCCCGGGAGACCGGTGCGCAGCGGGCCGTCTGCAAGGGACGGGACCACCTCGTGCCGGAAGCTCCCGGGTTCAACGCGGTGCTGGAGGACTTCCTCAGCCGGGCGGCAGAGCCAGGTCCTCCCGGTCGGCTCTGAGCAACGCCTCCCCCACGAGGGTCGACCGCGTGCGCCGCCACACGCGGTCGTCGACGATCGAACCGGCGGGGAGTCCGGCCGCCGCGGTGACCGGCTCGACGAAGCCGAGCGAGGTGGTCATGTCGAACGGGTCGACCCGGAGCAGGTTCGCCAGGCCGTCGTCGCAGTAGAACCTGACCAGGTCGGAGAACATCTCGCCCAGCTCACCCGGCAGCGCGGCGCGGAAACGCTGCTCCAGGGCAGCCATCAGGTCCCAGCCAATCGTGGTTCTCGCCCGGCCGCGTCGCCAGATCGTGTCCATCAGGTTGACCGCGTCGTCGTAGTTCCCCGGCAACAACCTCGGGTCGACGCCCATCAGGTGTCCCACCACGGACCAGATGTGGAAGAGGTCGCCGAAATCGCTGTCCGGTGACAGCACCCAGGACCTCCGCAGACCCTGCGGCAGGCAGACGGTCAGCGTGCCCACCGTCGCGGCCAGATCCTCCTGGTTCGCACGGAGCAACTCCGGGTCCACGTACTGGCGCGCCGCCGCGTGCAGCAGCCTGATCTTCTGCACCGTCCGCAGGCCGCGGCCGCCTGGATCGAGCAGACCCCCGTCCGCCAGCACGTCCTCGAGCAGCCGGGTGGACTCCATGCCCTGGCGTGTGTGGCGCAACGCCCACGCCGAGCCGTAGCGAACCGGCAGCAGGTAGCAGCACAGCAACGTTGCCAGGTGCGGCCCCAACCGGTCCCACAGCTCCTGCCCGCGCGCGAGCACCGCGCGATCCGCCCACTCCGGCAGGCCGGCCGACTCGGCGAAGTACCGGCGCACCAACGGCGGCAGGTCCTGCGGCACCTCGTCGCCGTTGCGCACGAACCCGGCCAGCACCTCGTTGACCCGGTCCACCGCACCGAGCTCGTACACCTCGGCGATCGCGGCGTCGGCCAGCGGATCACCGGTCTGCCGCAGCGAGTCCAGCACCGCGCCCTCGATCTGCCGGAGCGTCACCTTCCCGAATCCCATCCACTTCCCGAGCGAGCGAGGCACCTCGGGTTTCCGCCCGGCCGAGCGGGCGGCGAAGCCGGCCAGGAGGATCTGCCGCAGTTCTTCCGCGACCTCGTCGGAGATCGGGATCGCGTAGTCGTCGTCACGGCCGGTCCTGGTCTCGTACACGACCATGCACCAGCGCCACCGGCCGATCCGGGGGGTGAACAGGTCCTCGTACCCGATGCCGTCGTGGCCTCCCCACGTCCGGACCAGGCGGCCCGCGGTCGACACGTCGTCGCTCTGACGCTCGACGATCGCGAAGTAGTTGTACCGCCCGTCCTCGGGCGCGGGCCCGTCATCGTGCTGATCCAGAACGTCACCCAGGCGTTCGGCGGTCTCCTGGTCGATCTCGACGCGTCTCTGCTCGTCGTCGAAGACGCACCTCTCGCGGCCACCCCACAGGCCATCCACATAGGACTCTTCCTCGACGCCGCCATCCACGTCCCACGCGCGCATCACCGCCAACGGCTGTTCGTCGGCGGTCAACCACGCGAAGTACCGCACTCGTGAGCTGTCCGGGTGCGGCCGCCACCGTGCGACGAGGCGGTCGATCTCGGCCTGATCGGTCAGCGGAATCAGCGTGCCGTGGCGATGCCTGTGCCTCACATAGGGAACGACGCTGGTGGAGACCCAGTCGTCGTCCTGCACGTAGCGTTGCTCTCCATCCCGCCCCACTCGCACGATCGATGCCGGGTGCTCCGCGTCGGGGTAGAACGGGTTGACGACGGCGTAGTGCTGAACCTCCGCACCCCCGAACGCGCGGCGGACCAGGACCTCCTCCAGCCGGTCGAGGTCCTCGCGGCTGACCCGGACCCGCCTACCGGCCACCGGCGCCTTGGCCCACACGAGATCCGGCGTGAACCACCACTCGGACTTGCTCGGGTAGTGCAGCTTCACCAAGGTCAACGGGTCGTCGAGCGGGTGCTCCGCAGTCTCGACGGCGTAGTAGAACGATTGTGTGCCAAAGCCTTCAGCCGCATCACGGCTGAGGGCGTGCGGATACGGGTCCATGTCCTCCCGCAGCTCGGTGGGAGCCAGCGACGAGAGCAACCCAAGCGCGTGCCCGGCCTCGATCGGGACGTTCATGAACCAGTCGCGCCAGCGTGGATCCGCGCTTTCCCAGCCGCGGTCCGGCACGTGGATCTCTTCGACGGAGTCACGGATTCTCAGCACCACGAACGGGTTCTTGCGCCCGTCGAGGAGTGCGACGTAACGAAATTGGTGCCTCATGTAGTCCCCCCAAGAACTATGTGGCCCGAAACGTCACGCTACTGGCTACTTATGCTCGCCACCAAGTTGATAGTGGTGGCCAACACACCGGTTCCGAACAGGTACGACAGCAACGAGTGCTTCAAGACAGTGCGTCGCATCTCCCTGCCGGACAGGCTGGTGTCGGACACCTGGAAGGTCATGCCGATGCTGAAGGCGACGTACGCGAAGTCTCCGTAGTCCGGCGGTTCGGACTGGTTGAACTCGATGCCACCGTCCGCGCCGTAGTAGTACAGCCGGGCGTAGCGCAACGTGAAGATCGTGTGCACGACCGTCCACGACAGCACGACCGACAGCACGCCCAGCCCGACGCGCAGGAGTTCCGACGCACCGGTGGTGTGCGCGGCGCGCGCGAGCACGAAGCCGACGGACACGAGGCTCGCGAGCGCCGCGACGATCAGCAGCACCTCGGCGACGCGGCGGGTGGGGTCGTTGCGGACGGCGTGCTGGGCGGTCTCCTCCGCGTCCATCGGCCAGATGACCATCCACGCCCGCACGAGGTACACGAGCGTGGCGATGTCCCAGCCGGCCAGCGGGGCGAACTCGGTGTGGCCCGTCAGCGCGACGACGAGCCCGGCGACCAGGCCGGCCGCGACCGCGACCACGACCTTGGTGCGGTCGAGGACGAAGCCGCCGGGCATCGGGCGGGACGGAAGATCATCCGGCATGGAGCAGGAAGCTACTCCTGCTCCATCAGCGCCGCTGGAGGACGGGCTCGGTCAACGGCGATAGACACCGAACTCGTACAACGAGTAGCCCCAGCCGGTGCCGCGCTGCGTGGCGTGCACCCGGACGTATCGGCCGCTCGCGTTCACGTCGATCGAGTCGACACCGCCGCTGCCGGTGGTCGTGCCGTAGACCGATCGCCAGTTACCACCGTCATCGGACACCTGGATCTCGTAGGCACGGCCGAACGCGCCCTCCCACACCAGCTGCACGTGCTGGAACGCCGTCACCGCGCCGAGATCGACGCTGATCCACTGCGGATCGGCCCAGTCGCTGGCCCAGCGCGAGCCGTTGTTGCCGTCGACGGCGTTGCCGGGCGGGAACGGCGCTCCGTCGCCGACCTGCTGGTAGGACGAGGCCGTGGCGGGCCTGTCGAGAGCCACGTTCGTGCCGTCCGGACGGGGCGCCACGACGCGGACCGACCTCGTCTCGATGCCGATGTTGCCGCGGCCGTCCTCGGCCATGACGTAGACCTTCCACACGCCGAGTCGGTCCGGCGCGGTGACGGTGAGGCGGTTGCCGTTGACCTGGACGGGGGTTCCCGCGAGGCCGCCGCTGTTGTCGAGGTACTTGCTGTTGACCGCGGCCGACCAGCTGATCGCGTCACCGTCCGGGTCGGACACCGCGACGTCGATCGGCAGCGGAGCACCCGCCGCGACCGTCGCGGGCACAGTCATCGCCGAGATCACCGGCGGGGTGTTGGACGGGGTCGCGCCGCCGAAGGCCCGTTGCACCGAGTAGAACGACAGCCGCTTCTTGCCGGCGGGCGTCAGGTTGAACCACACCGCGCCGAAGTCGTACTCGGTGCCGTAGTGGAACAACGTGCCGCCGAACGAGACACCGGTGTGCCCGGTGATGCAGTTCCACGCCTGGGTGTAGCCGTCGCGCTTCTGCACGTCGGTCGGCTCCGACGGCACACCGTTGGCGTCGTTGGGAACCTCCCACTCACCGGCCGGTCCCGCCTCGGTGAGGATGTACGGCTTGGTGTAACCGCCGTCGAGCCAGTCCTGCCGCACCTTGCAGACGCTGCCGTAGGAGTTGACGGCGTACAGGTCGAGATCGGGTGTGTGGGCCTTGAGGTACACCCACGCGCCGGTCCACGCGTCCGTGTTCGTCACCGGGTGGCCGGTGTCGATGGCGTGGATCGCCCGCGCCGCCTCGTTGAGGTACTTGGCGTACGCGACGCGCTGGTTCTCCAGCTCGGCGCCGGAGTAGCAGTTCTGCAGGCCGAGGATCGACTCGTTGCCGACGTTCCACATCAGCACGCCGGCGTGGTCCTTGTACTCGGTGACCCACTGCCGGATCGCGTTCAGCACGTCCGCCTTGTACTGGGCGTCGGTGACGTAGTTGACGCACCCGCCGGAACCGGGACCTCCACCGGGCTGCAGCCAGAAGCCGTTGATGACGCGCAGCCCGTTCGCGGCCGCCGCGTCGAGCAGCGGCCGGGTCGTGGCGTCCGTGCCCCAGGTGCGCAAGGTGTTGACGCCCATGGACTTCAGCTCCGGCATGTACCGCGCGGCGTCGGCGGCGGGCGGGCCCCAGGTCAGGCCCTTCACGGTCCACGGCTGACCGTCCACCGTGAGCTGCCAGTTGCCCTGCGCACCGGTCACGTGCACACCGGAGCCTGACTCGCCGTAGACCCGGAACTCCCACAACGAGATGCCGTAGCCGTTCGCACGTTGGGTCGCGTGCACGCGGACGTACCGGCCGCTGCCGCTCACGTCGTACACCTGCTTGCCGCCGGTCGCTCCGGTGACCGAACGGACGGGCTGCCACGCGTCGCCGTCAGCGGACACCTGGATCTCGAACGCCGTGGCGTGGGCGGCCTCCCAGTCGAGCTCGACCCGGCTGAGCGCCGAGGTCGCGCCGAGGTCGACGCGCAGCCACTGGGGATCGCTCCACGCGCTGGACCAGCGGGTGTCGCCGTTGCCGTCGACCGCGGCCGAAGCGGGCGTGCCCTCGCCCTCGGCCGACGACGCCACAGCGGGCTTGCCTTGGGACAGCAGAGCGGGCGCCGCACTGGCCGGTCCCGGTACGACTGCAAGTCCTGCGAGCACGGCGAGGACCGTGCAGAGGGAGCGGACGCGAACCATCGCGCCTCCTGCCGAAGTAGGGGTGAGACGTGGAGAGCGCTCTCACAACCCTGCGGCGATTGTGGCGAACAAGCGTCAGCGCTGTCAACGGCACCCTCTTGACACCTCGTGCACGGGAGCGGGAGCCTGGTTCGGAGAGCGCTCTCCAAGCCGGTCCCCACGTCGGCAGGAGGACAAGGATGTCCAGAAAACTCAGCGCACTGGCGGTCGCGGCCGCCCTCGTCACGGCCGTTGTACCGATCTTCGGCACGGTCGCCGGTCAGTCGGCCCTGGCCGATGATCTGGTGACGCACCACGAGTTCCAGGCGAACTGCTCCGTCACCACCCACCTCCCGGACGACCCGATCGTCTTGCCGGGACTGCCGGGCGCGTCGCACCTCCACACGTTCCTCGGCAACGACTCCACCAACGCCCACAGCACCAACGACTCGCTGAAGGCAGGTCAGACCAACTGCAGGACGCCGGACGACAAGTCCGCGTACTGGTTCCCGTCGATCTACAACGGCGACCAGGTCGTGCCGCCGAACTTCCCCCAGGTGATCTACTACAAGTCCGGCATCCTGAAGTACCAGGACGTCGTGCCGTTCCCGCCGGGAATCCGGTTCGTGGTGGGCAGTCCGGCCGCGTCGCAGGACGAGTTCCGCACCGCGCCGGGCGCGATCGAGGGCTGGGAGTGCGGCGACAGCACCCACAACTGGGACATCCCGGCCTGGTGCGTGCCCGGCAGCCAGCTCAACATCCGCTACCAGGCGCCGAGTTGCTGGAACGGCCGTGATCTCGACTCGGCGGATCACCGGTCCCACATGGCCTACCCCGATCGCGCTACGCTGGTGTGCCCGGCGAGTCACCCGGTCGCGGTACCGATGATCGAGTTCAAGATGGCGTTCCCGGTGTCGGGTGACATGTCGCGGGTCCGGCTCTCCAGCGGCCGCGGCTACAGCTGGCACTACGACTTCATGAACGCCTGGGACGCACCCACTCAGGCCGCGCTGGTCCGCCACTGCGTCAACGGCGGCCTCCAGTGCGACCCGCGCGGGTACGACCAGTACAAGCCAGATCGGGGAGCCGCGCTCGGACCGGACTACCGGTTGCCGCGGTGAGGTTCCCGCTTTCATGCACCCCAGGGCGGCGCGTGCCCTGGGGTGTTTTCGCGCGGACGCCGCGACCGAGGAGGTCGCGGCGTCCGTCCGGTCTTCACGCGAGAAGCGGCTCGATCACGGGTAGTTCACGACGTAGCGGACCTGGTTCGCCAGGTTCGCCTCACCACCGGTGCCGTTGATGACGTTCGCGATCGTGCCCACCCCGCCGAGCGACACCGCGACCAGGTGCCGGAACCGCACACCGGGCCGGTTCGGCGCCTCGAAGGCGTTGTCGGTGACGACGCTCGGGTCGGCCTGGTTGAAGCAGTAGACGCCGACACCGAACGCTTCGTGCGTGGTCACCGAGTCGCTGACCTTGTAGCCGGCCCAGCCCCGCTGGGAGCCGTTCATCCACGCGGCCTGGTTCGGCGGGTCGTACGGCAGTTCGTTCTGGTACAGGTAGACGCGGCCGCCGTTGCCGTTCCAGACCAGGTTGTGCTGCTGGTAGTGCTCGACGAACAGCCCGTACGCGATCACGTTGTCGCCGTTGACGATCACGCCGTTCTGGCCGGGGTTCGCGGTCCAGCCGACACCATCACCGTGGTCCGCCCGCCACACCCAGGTGTGGTCGATGATCGTGTTGCGGCTGTTGACCCGCATGCTGACCGTCGCCTTGCCCGCCTGCGACCCGCCGACCCGGAGGTAGACGTCGTGCAGCGAGGTGGGGTTCGCCGCGTGATCCGCGGCGCTCGAGTCACCGATCTCCAGCAGCACCGGCGAGTTCTGCACACCAGCGTCGACCAGGAATCCGGCCAGCCGCACACCGTCCACATCGGACGTGCTCAACGCCGCCTTGCCGGTGGTCGGCGTCAGCGTGGCGAGCCCGAGGCCGAGCACGACAGTGTTCGGCCGGGTGACGCGGATCGTGTCGTCGACCTGGTGGATGCCCGGCGTGAGCAGCAGGTGCTTGCCCTGCGCCAGGGCGGCGTTGATGGTGGCGACCGGCGTGCCGGGCTTCACGATGAAGAAGTCCGCGAGGGACACCGACGTGCCGGGGTTGCCGTTCTCCCAGCTCGTACCACGCGAGTTCGTGCGCACGGCCGGAAGGAAGACGCGGTACTCACCGGAGCCGTCGAAGTACAGGAACGGCTTCTCGCGGGTCACCGGCGAGGTGTCCACGACGGTGTGCGACGGGTCCGGGAAGTGGTCGGCCGGCGCGCCCTGGGTACCGGCGAACACCATGTTCCACACCGAGCCCGCCCAGCCGTTGACGAGGTTGCTGTTGCGGGTCAGGAACTGCTGCTGCGAACCGGAGACGACGACGTCGTCGATCTTGCTGTCGACGATCAGGCCGCCGCTGGCCCAGCCGTCGTGGCCGTTCCACAGGTGCGCCTGGCCGCGCAGGTGCATCCGCCGGTACGCCGTGGCCTGCGACACCGCCCAGCGCTCGATCTGGTTGGCGGGCAGCGTCACCGAAAGGTTCTCCGCGCCGCGCCAGAAGTTCTGCGTCGCGTTGCCGAGGTTGTTCGGGTCGTTGCCCTGCTGCAGCCAGTCGGCCTCCACCCGGATGTGGCCGTTGATGTTCACGTCGTCCGGATTCAGTCCGAGCCCGGCGATCTGCGTGTAGAAGCGCAGGTTCACGTCGGCGTTGTACGTGCCGGGCTTGAACAGCACGGCGTGGCGCTGCGGTCCGAACTGGTTGGTCTTCATCTGCGCGGCGATCGAGTCGAGCCGCGACTGCATCTCGGCCTGCGACGACCCCGGCCCGTAGACGTGCACGTTCGGCCCGAAGTCGGGGTTGCGCGGGTCGGTCGGCGGCACACCGGTCGGGTCGGTCACGGCGTAGACACCCAGTTCCCACAACGAATAGCCCCAGCCGGTGCCGCGCTGGGTGCCCAGCACGCGCACGTACCGGCCGGAACCGGTGACGTCGAGATTCTGGGTGCCGCCGGCACCCGTGGTGGTCGAGTAGACGTCGCGCCACGACGAGGAATCCGCCGCGTTGTCGGTCACCTGGACCTGGAACGCCTTGCCGTACGCGGTCTCCCAGTGCAGGGACACGCGGCAGACCTGCTGGGTGGAGCCGAGATCGACCTGCACCCACTGCGGGTCGGAGAACTGCGACGACCACCGCGTGCCCGCGTTGCCGTCGACGGCCGCGGAGGCAGGCGTGCCACCGTTCTCCGTCGTGGACGCGGTTGCCGGGCGGTTAAGAGCAACGTTCGTGGTACCGCACTCGGCAGCACCGGCCTGGGAGGTGCTGATCGTGGTCGCTAAACACAGGGCGGCTGCTGTCAACGCGGCTGCCCTGGACAGGGAAAAGCCCATGATCCTGCCTGACGCGAAGGGGCCGGAAAGCCCGGGGCGAGTGGCGTCCGGACGCCGTGAGAGCGCTCTCCGAAACGTTAACTCCAGGTATCGGGCAGGTCAATCAGGCAGAGGCTCTGACGACGAGTTCCGGTTCGAAGATGATGGATCTCGGCCGTTGTCCCGGTTTTTCCAGGCTTTCCAGCAGGAGATCCGCCATCGCGGCGGCCATGTCCTCCACCGGTTGGCGCACCGTGGTGAGCTGCGGGCGGCAGGCCAGCGCGGGCGCGCTGTCGTCGAACCCGACGACGGCGACGTCCTCGGGAACGCGTTTCCCGTGTGCCTGCAACACGAACACCGCCGCCTGCGCCATCAGGTCGTTCGCGGCGAACACCGCGTCGATCCCCGGGCACTCGGCGAGCAGCCGTTCCATCGCGGCCGCGCCGCTTTCCGCCGTGAAGCCGCCCTCCGCGGTCGGCACGTACGGGAAACCGTGCCGTGCCATGGCATCGCGGAACCCGGCGAGGCGGTCCTGGCTCGCCGGCACGTCCAGCGGACCGGCGATCGTGCCGATGTTCGCCCGTCCGGCCGCGACCAGGTGGTCGGCGGCGAGCCGGCCGCCCGCCTGGTGGTCCACGTCGACGTAGCTCAGCGGAATCGGCGTGCCGGGCCGTGCGTAGAGCACCGCGGGGACGCCGGCCGCCAGCAGCCGCGCGGGCAGCGGGTCCGCGGAGTGCGTGGACACCAGCAGGGCACCGTCGGCGCTGCCCTGCCGCAGGAACTCGACCACCTCGGACCTGGCCTGGTCGGAGTCGGCCAGCATGAGCACCGGGTGCACGCCGTGCAGGCGCAGGAAGTCGACGACACCGGCCGTGACCCTGCCGAAGAACGGGTCGGTGAAGACGTCCGATCCCCCGCCCGCGCCGGAGATCACCAGCGCCACGGTGCCGGTGCGGCGGGTGACGAGCGAGCGCGCCGCGCGGTTGGGCGAGTACCCGGTCTGCTCGATGGCGTTGCGCACCGTCTCCTGCAGCTGCGGGTCGACGTTGCGGGTGCCGTTGACGACCCGCGAGACCGTCGCGCGGGACACTCCAGCGACCCTCGCGACGTCCTCCAGCGTCGGCGCGCCCTTGCTCATGCACCGGTTGTACCACGTCCGGAGAGCGTTCTCCCAACATCAAGAGCACTCGTTGAAGCGCACGCGGGGAGCTTTCGTGCACTCAGACAGCACGTAAGCGCCCCGCGTGCGCCAGTAAACGGGGGTTAGAGGCGGGCGGCCACCTCGCCGTCGGACAGTGCGCGGCCGACCGCGCTGACGTCGTCGATCGCGCCGCGCCAGAAGTCGGTGTTCTGACCACCGAACTTGGCCCGTCCCACCGCGAACGCGCCGGTGCTGGCGGCCGCCGGTCCGGCCGGTGCCGTCGCCACCCGCACCCCGTCGACGTAGAGCCGGATCTCGTTGCCGGCCCGCACCCCGGTCAGCTGGTACCAGCGGCCGAGCTCCGGCGTGATCGAGGCCCTGGCCCGGTTGCCGCCCGGCGTGCTGAACGCGAACCCGCCCTGCCCGTACTGCAGGTAGAACGGATTCTCCTGCTGGCGGCCGTCCTGGCTGAGCGCGGTGGCGTAGTTGCCGGGCAACTCGTCCAGCCGCACCCGTGCCGACACGGTGTAGTCGCCGGTCGTGTCCACCACCGGCCCGTAGGTCTCCGCGGAACCGCCGGTGAACTCCAGCGCCCCGGACTTCCACGCGACACCGGTCGGGCTCAGCGTCAGCGGGTTACCCCCGCCGCTGGAGTCCTCGGCCACCGTTCCACGGCCCTCGTCCAGCTTCCAGGCACCACGCGCCGCGTACGGGTAGGGCTTGCCCGCGTCCGCACCGGCCGCGATCACCCGCCTGTTGATCTCGCGCACCGGACCCGGATCGACCTTGATGCGCTTGCGGTCGTAGGTCCACAGCCCGTTGAGCTCGTTCTCCAGGTCGGTGACCTGCGTGTAGACCGACGCCGACAGCTCAGCCCGCGCCTGGCCGAGGTAGAACGTGCGGGTGTTGTCGACGTACTTCGCCGTCAGCGCCGCCTTGTCCGCCACACCGCTGTAGATGTTCGTGGGCGCACCCGGCCACTGGTGGCCCGGCGTGCGCAGCGTGAAGCCGCCGTGCTCGCCGTCCATCACGACACGCTTGCCGTCCGGACGTGCCGGATCGTTGTTGTTGTAGTCGTGGTGGTCGATGACGTCGCCCTTGCCCGAGTCACCCTTGGAGTCGCAGCAGTTCACGCCGCTGTGCGCGCTCACGATCCGGCTCGGGTCCGCGGCCTTCACGTCGGTCGTGATCTGGCCGGTGACCTCGCGGTCCCACTCGCCCCAGCCCTCGTTGAACACGATCCAGGCGAAGATCGACGGCGAGTTGTGCAGCTGCTTCATCAGTTCGCGGCTCTCGCTGAGGAACGCCTGCTGCGCCGTGCTGTTGTTGCCGTTCTCGACGGACACGAAGTCCTGCCACACCAGCAATCCCAGCCGGTCCGCGTGGTAGTACCAGCGGGCGGGCTCGGCCTTGATGTGCTTGCGGACGGAGTTGAAGCCGAGATCCTTCTGCGCCTTCAGGTCGAACTCGAGCGCCTCGTCGCTCGGCGCGGTGTTCAGGCCGTCCGGGAAGAAACCCTGGTCCAGCATCATCAACGAGAAGATCGGCTGGCCGTTGAGCGTGAGCTTGGGCGTCCCGCCGACGTTCGCCATGCCGATGGACCGCATGCCGAAGTAGCTCTTGATCCTGTCCTGGCCCAGCGAGACTTCGAGCTGGTAGAGGTACGGGTCGTCCGGCGTCCACAGGTGCGGGTCCGGCACCGGCAACGCCAGCGCGGAGTTCGCCGGCCCGGTGACGGTGCCGACCTGCTTGCCCTGGGCGTCCTTCGCGACCGCCGTGACGGTGGCGCTGGTCTTGGACGCGACGGTCAGCTTCAGCGTGCTGGTGGCGAGGTCCGGCGTCATCTTGATCTCGTCGACCGCGGCGTCCGGGACCGGCTCCATCCACACGGTCTGCCAGATGCCCGACGACGGCGTGTAGAAGATGCCGCTGGGGTTGCGCGACTGCTTGCCCTTCGGCTGGTTCGGGCCGGTCGTGTCGGTGACCGCGACGACGATCTCCTGCGCACCGCCGTTGCGCAGTGCGTCGGTGATGTCCGCGCTGAACGCCGTGTAACCACCGGAGTGCTCGGCGACCAGCTTGCCGTTCACCCACACCCTGGCCTCGTGGTCGACCGCGCCGAAGTGGAGCCGCAACCGTTGCCCGGACCCGACCTTCCAGTCCTGCGGCACGGACACCGTGCGGCGGTAGAACATGTGGTCCTCGTGCCGTTCCAGCCCGGAGAGCTGGGACTCGATCGGGAACGGCACGATCACCTGCTCCGGCAGCCGCTGCCCGAACACCGGCTGCTGGCCGGCCTTCGCGGCCGCGAACTCCCAGGGACCGTTGAGGTTGAGCCACTTGTCGCGTTCGAGCTGCGGCCTCGGGTACTCCGGCAACGGGTTGCGCGGGTCGACCTTCTCGCCCCACGGCGTCTTCAACCGCCGCGTCGAGGAGTTCTGGACCGTGCGGGCCGTCTTCTCCACCTTCCGCCCGTCCACCGCGAGGTCACCGGCGCCGTCGTAGAACAGGCGAACCCGCTGGCTCTTCAGCACCTCCTCGGCCAGCCTGATCGTCAGGCTGGTGCGGCGCGCGGTGACGACCGAGATCGGCATCGGCGTCGAGTCCACCTCGACCCGGAGGTGGTCCTTGAGGCCGGCGGTGTTCGTCACGCGGCCGCCGAACTCCATCGTCAGCGACCGGCCGTCCCCGGACACGACCGCGGTGCGCGGCACGACCTGGAAGTCCGCCGGTGGCGTGAACGCCGACTCCGGCACGATCTGCTTGCCGATCGACCCGTTCGACCAGCGCAGGAACATGTTGGCGCCACCGGTGTCCTGGAACATCTCCAGCCGGAAGTCGTACTGCCGCCCCGCGGTCAGCGCGACCGGCGCGCTGGTCTGCTCGCGGTCCCAGTCGCCGACCCAGTGGTCGATCACCGGTTTGCCGTCGATGTGCAGCCGGAAGCCGTTGTCACCGATCGCGTAGAAGGTGTAGTCGCCGGTCTGCGGCACCGTGATGCGGCCGGTCCAGCGCGCCGTCGTGTGTTCGGTGCGCCCGGCCAGGAACCCGAACACCGATGTCAGGTCCCGGTGGTTCACCTCGGCGTCCAGCACGGTCCCGGCCAGGGTCGCGAAGTCTCTCGCGCCCGGCGCCGACATGGTGAAGTACTCGCCCTTAAGGCCGTGCACTGGCTCGGCGGCACCCGCTGATGGCATGCCCTGCACTATGCCCAACGCCAGCAGCAGCGCGACGAATACGGGGGCGGCTTTCCTCATCGACGAGATCCCCTTCGTTTTTACAACGTTGTAAGAGCGCTCCCATCTATCCAGGCACAGGGGCCGGAGGCCGGTCTACGGCCGATCGGCGGTATCGGCGATGTCAAACCGGACAGATTTCCGCGAGCGATCTGCCCGCCGCGGCGAGCCAGCGGGCGGGTTCTCGCACGGCCGACCGCACGTCACCGGCGAGTTCGGCGAGCGACACGCACGCCATCCCGTCGGGCACCGTCGTGGCGCACGAACCCACCACGAGCGCGACCCGCCGGGCCTGGGCCGCGGCATGGCCGACGACCTTCCCCGACCAGCTCTGCTCGTCCAGCCGGCCTTCGCCGGTGATCAGCAGATCGGCCCGGCCGAGTGCGGCGGGCAGGCCGACGAGGTCCGCGACGAACCGCGCGCCCGGCACGAGCCGCGCGCCCCAGGCGGTGGCGAGCCCGAACGCCGTTCCCCCGGCGGCACCGGCGCCGGGCGCGTCGCGGTCACCGCCGAGCACGTCCGCGTACCGGGCGAGTCCCGCCTCCAGCACCGTGACGCCGGCGGTGTCCGCGCCCTTCTGCGGCGCGAACCTCCTGGCCGCCCCGGTCGGTCCGAGCAACGGTGTGTCGATGTCCACCAGGCACACGACCTCTCCGGACGGCACCAGCCCGGACAGGTCCGCTGCCGCGAGCAGGTGCAGCGCGCCGCCACCGGGAGGAAGTGGTTTCCCTTGAGAGTCCAGGAACGCGGCGCCGAGAGCCGTGAGAGCACCGGCGCCGCCGTCCGTGGTGGCGGAGCCACCCAGAGCCGCGATGATCCGGCGCGTGCCGCGGTGCCTGGCCGCGATCCTCAACAGCTGACCGAAGCCGAACGTGCTCGCGGTCAGCGGGGCCGGCGTCTCCAGCAGCGGCAGGCCGGATGCCTCCGCCAGTTCGACGACAGCCGTTCCGTCCGGCAGCAACGCCCAGTGGGCGTCGCGCTCTCGCCCGACCGGGTCGAACACCCGAGCGGGGATCAGGGACGCACCCGGAGCCAGCGCCGCGAGCGTGCCCTCTCCCCCGTCCGCCAGTGGCAGGCAGCGGACCTCGTCCTGCGGCCGGACGGCACGCCAGCCGGAGGCGATGGCCTCGGCGGCGCCGGCCGCGTCGATGCTGCCCTTGAACGAGTCCGGCGCGATCAGTACCCGCATGTCTCGGCGAACCGCTCCGCGATCAGCGGCACCACGACGTCGGCCGGCTGCCGCCACAGGTCCGCGTTGAAGATCTCCACCTCGACGTCGCCGGTGTAGCCGGCTTTCGCCACCAGCCCGGCGATGTAGGGGAAGTCGATGTGACCGTCGCCCATCACACCGCGCGCCAGCAGGGTGTCCGCGGGCAACGGGGTGATCCAGTCGCACACCTGGAACGACGCGATGCGCCCGGCCGCGCGTTCGATCTGGCGTTCGAGGTCCGGGTCCCACCAGACGTGGAACGTGTCGACCACGACGCCGACCACCTCGGGATCGAACCACTCCGCCAGGTCCAGCGCCTGCCCGAGCGTCGAGACCACGCCGCGGTCCGCGCAGTAGATCGGGTGCATCGGTTCCAGCGCGAGCCGCACCGACCGGTCCGCCGCGTACGGCGCGAGTTCCTCCAGCACGTCGGCCACCGTCGCCCGCGCCGCGATCAGGTCGCGCGACCCGGCGGGCAGTCCGCCGACCACCAGCACCAGGCACCCGGCCGACAACTCGGCCGCCTCGTCGATGGCGCGCCGGTTGTCGTCGAGCACGGCGGCGCGGTCCTGGCCGGTGAAGAACCCTCCTCGGCACAGCGACGACACCCGCAGCCCGGCCTGCGCGATCAGCTCGGCGCCGCGCTGGACGCCCACCTCCTGCAACGGTTCCCGCCACACCCCGATGGAGCCGATGCCCGCCCTCACGCACGCGTCGATCGCCTGCGGCAGGGTGCTGGAGTTGATGGTCTTCTGGTTGAGCGACAGGCGGTTCATCGCGTGACCCCGTGCAGGTCGAGCAGCAGGTTCATCCGATGCACCGCGAGCGCCGGGTCCGGCAGCAGTCCCGCCGCGTCGGCCAGCAGGAACGTCTCCACCAGGTGTGGCACCGAGCGTGCGCTCTGCAGACCACCGACCATCGAGAACCCGGGCTGCAGACCGGCCAGCCAAGCCAGGAACGCGATGCCCGTCTTGTAGTAGTACGTCGGCGCGCCGAACACGTGCCGGGCCAACGCGACGGTGGGCGCGAACACCTCGTCGTAGGTGTGCAGGTCGTTCTCGTCCAACGCCTGCAAAGCACGAGACGCCGCCGGTGCGATCGCGGCGAAGATGCCGAGCAGCGCGTCGCTCGACCCCTTGATCAGCTCGGGGTAGTGGAAGTCGTCACCGGTGTAGAGCCGGACGCCGGCGGGCAGCTGCGCCCGCAGCCTCTTCTCGTGGTCCGCGTCGAGCAGCGACACCTTGACCCCGTCGACGCGATCGGCGTGGTCGTGCACCAGTTCGAGGAACGCGGCGGTCGCCACCTCGACGTCCGCCGAACCCCAGTACCCGGTCAGCGCCGGATCGAACATCGGGCCGAGCCAGTGCAGGATCACCGGGTTCTGGGCCTGCGGCAGCAGTTTGCCGTACACCCGGCGGTAGTCCGCTGGTCCGGTCGCGGCGGCGGCCAGCTGCCGGCTGGCCATGACGATCACCTGCGCCCCGGCGTTCTGCACGACTTCGAGCTGCTCCTCGTACCCACGCAGCACAGCATCCACATCGGACACTTCGGGGCCGAGGTGGTCGGTTCCGGCACCGGCGGCGATCCGGCCGCCCGCGGCACGTGCCTCCTCACCGCTGCGGCGGATCAGTTCCTGCGTGGTGTCCCAGTCGAGGCCCATGCCGCGCTGCGCGGTGTCCATCGCCTCGGCCACGCCCAGGCCGTAGGACCAGAGGTGGCGCCGGAACGCGAGCGTGCTGTCCCAGTCGACGACAGCGGGCGCGCCAGGCCGGTTGTCCCCCAACGGATCCGCCACGACGTGGGCCGCGGCGAACGCCACCCGCGACAGGATCGGCGCGGTGGGCTTGCGCCAGACCGGTGGCTCGCGCAGGACGTGTCTGACTCCAGGCAGGACGATCTCGGTGCTCACAACGCCTCCAGTTCAAGGCGCCGGCCCGTGCGGGACGACTCCAGACCGGCCTCGGCCAGCCGGATGCCGCGCACTCCCGCGAGGAAGTCGTACGGGTGCGGGGTGTCCGCGACGACGTGCCGCACGAACTGCTCCCACTGCGCCTTGAAGCCGTTGTCGAACTCGGCGTTGTCCGGGACCTCCTGCCACTGCCCGCGGAACGACTGCGTCTCGCGCAGGTCCGGGTTCCAGACCGGCCGCGGCGTGGTCTCCCTGGGCTGCACGACGCACTTGTGCAACCCGGCGACCGCGCTGCCGTGGGTGCCGTCCACCTGGAACTCGACGAGTTCGTCGCGATGCACTCGGACGCACCAGGAGGAGTTGAGCTGGGCGACCACCCCGTCCTCCAGCTCGAAGATCGCGTACGCGGCGTCGTCGGCGGTGGCGTCGTAGGGGTTGCCGGCCTCGTCCCACCGCGTCGGGATGTGCGTGGCGGTCCGCGCGGTGACCGCGCGCACCGTCCCGAACAGGTTCTCCAGCACGTAGTTCCAGTGGCAGAACATGTCCACGGTGATGCCGCCGCCGTCCTCGGCGCGGTAGTTCCAGCTCGGCCGCTGCGCCTGCTGCCAGTCGCCCTCGAACACCCAGTAGCCGAACTCGCCGCGCACGCTCAGGATCCGGCCGAAGAACCCGCTGTCCACCAGCCTCTTCAGCTTGAGCAGGCCGGGCAGGTAGAGCTTGTCGTGCACCACGCCGTTCTTCACGCCCGCCGTGGTGGCCCGCCAGGCGAGGTCCAGCGCGCCCTCGACGGACTCGGCGACGGGCTTCTCGGTGTAGATGTGCCGCCCCGCATCGATGGCCTTGAGGATGGACTTCTCGCGCACCGCGGTGAGCTGGGCGTCGAAGTACAGCGGATACGCGTCGTCGCTGAGAGCGGCGTCGAGGTCCGTCGTCCACCTGGTGAGTCCGTGTTGCCGCGCGATCTCGGCGATCTTGTACTCGTTGCGTCCCACCAGAAGCGGCTCGAGCTGCACGAGCGTGCCGTCCGGCAGCTCCACCCCTCCCTGCTCGCGGATCGCGAGGACCGACCGGACCAGGTGCTGCCGGTACCCCATCCGCCCGGTGACGCCGTTCATCACCACACCGAGTGTGCGCACTGTCATATCGTCTCCTTGGAAAGCGCTTTCCACGTTACCGTAGACGAAGTCTCCCGAAAGTTGTCAACCTTGGTAAGCGCTTTCCAGGTACAGTCGGTCCCGCCGGGGGCACGCGGTCGTTCCACTCCGCCCGTGCCCCTGGCCCTGTGCTCAGACCCCGTCGATCAGCCGTACGGCCAGATCGGGGTTGAACGTGCCGGCGGGTGTGCTGGGCGCGATGCCACAGGGACCGTCGGACACACCAGGTGTCTTCACCCACAACAACATCTCGGCGCCGCCGCCCACCTGGGGAGCCACACCGAGCCTGCGACCGGGCGGGTTGCACCACGAACCGTTGTGCCCGTTGCCGTTGCGACTCGTGTCCACCACGAACCTCGTCGTGTAGCCGAGGTAGCCGATGACCGAGTTGGCATAACTGGTCGACTGGCTCGTGGTGTAGAAGTTGGACACGTTCACCGAGAACCCGCGCACGTTCTGCACTCCGGCTTCGTTCAGCCGGAACGCGATGGTGGACGGCGACACCCAGCCGGCGTTGCCGCCGTCGAGGTACGCGTACGTGTTCGGGGCCTTGGCCTTGAACTGCTCGGTGGCGTACTTGAGCAGGCCCGCCATCTCGGTCCGCTGCGCCTGCGTGAGGCAGTCGTAGGCGGCGAGCGCGTCCGGTTCGATGATGACCACCGCCGGTTTGGTCCCGATCCCGGCCGCGAAGCTCGAGACCCAGGTCCGGTAGGCGGCCGCGCTACCCGCGCCACCGCCCGAATGGCCACCGCAGGCATCCCTGTTGGGGATGTTGTAGGCGACCAGCACCGGGAGCTTGTCCTGCCCGTCCGCCGCGCCGGTGTAGTTCGCGACGGTCGATCCGATGTTGCTGTCGTTGCCGAACCAGCGGGCGATCGGCTTGGCGCCGATGGACGACTGGATGCGTGCCGCCCTGGAGTCGCCGGAGTTGTTCCGCGCCCAGGTTGCGGGAGCGGAGTTCGGGTTGACGTAGAAGCCGCTGGTCAGGTCGATCGGACTGGCAGCGACGGCGGATGGGACTGGTAACAGGAGCATTGCCGTGAGGGTCGCCGATAAACGGACAATCCACCGCACTGTGGATCCCCTTTCGTTCGAGCTGTTTTCCTTTCACCCGTCGCGGACACCGCCCGCGCAGCGTTGCGCGGGCGGTGAACGACGGGAGTTTTTCAGCGGGTGTCGGCGAACGCCGCGACCCAAGCGAGGGACGAGTTCCAGTTGATGGCGACCTCGTTCGTGGACCACGACCCGAGCTCGTCGATGTAGCACTTCGCCGGAGCGCAGCCGCGGAGGTTCTGCTGGGCGACCGGGTCCTGCAGACCCGAGTTGGGGCCGCCCGCGAGCGACCCGGCCGGCGGGTTGGGCAGCTTGGCGTCCACCTGGTGCGCCCAGTGCCGGTGGTGCTGGTTCTTGCTCGCGCGCTCGCCGTAGCCGCTGACGAACGACTGGTTCAGGCCGTTGCGGCCCAGCAGGTAGTCCATCGACTCGAGCACGGCGTCGCTGTACTCGCGCTTGTAGCTGAGGTCGTACGCCATCCCCATGATCACCGCGGCGTTCGTGGTGGCACTGGTCGAGCCCCACGCGTAGAGGCCGTCGGCGGGCTTGGACGGGTTGGGGTAGCCCTGCGACTTCAGGTCGTGCACGTGTCCGTCGGCGACCTGGAGCACGCGGGAGCGGGCCGCGAGCACGCGGTCGATCGGGAAGCGGAACGGCAGCCGGACGATGGTCAGGTCCGCCAGCGCACCGGTGTCCTTCCAGGAGAACCCGGCCGAGGTGAGCTTCGTGGTGACCTTGTCGAGGTACTGGCGCTTGCCGGTGGCCGCGTACAGCTCGGCGCCGGCCCAGGAGAACTCGTCGGTGACGTCGGTGTCGTCGTAGGGGCCGCCGCCGACGCTGTCCTCACGCGGGGCGAACTTGGCGGGGTTGGCCAGTGCGGCCTGCCACGCGGTCTCGGCCGCGGTGAGGCAGCGCTGCGCGAACGCGTGGTCCCACAGCTTCCAGATCCGGGCGCACTGCGCACCCGCGGCGGCCAGGTTCAGCGTCGCCGCGGTCGACGGGGCGTGCAGGTAGCGGGGCTGGGCGTCGTTGTGCGGCAGCGTCGGGTGCGCCGTCCAGGCCAGGTCGTGGATCTTGTGGTGAGCCATGCCCGCGAGCGGCTTGCCGGCCGGCACCTGCATCTTCAGCAGGAACTCGACCTCCCAGCGCGCCTCGTCCAGCACGTCCGGCACGTGGTTGCCCTGTTCCGGGATCGCCAGCAGGCCGTCGCGCAGGCCCTCGATGTCGAGCCGGTACAGGGAGCGCTCGTACACGTCCATCAGCTGCCACGCCGCCAGCGCGCCGTTCACCACGTACTTGCCGTGGTCACCGGCGTCGTACCAGCCGCCGCTCACGTCGAGCGTGTAGTCGCACTCGCCGGGCAGGCAGGGCACCGCGGTGTCGCCCTTGTTGGGGGCCACGCCGACGTGCCCGGCCGGTCGCGCGTAGGCGTCACCGACGTATTTCGCGTCGATCGGGGTGCCGCTTCGGTTGTGGTAGAAGTACGCCAGCGCGTCCCGCCGCAGCTTGTCGTAGGGCTTGGTGGCGATGTCGAACGGGTAGCTGACCTGATCGCCGACGGCCACGGTGTAACCGCTTCCAACCTGGCGATAGGACGAGAAGTCGGCGATGTGCACGTGGTCGCGCGTCATCGCGTCATCGCCCTTGACCTGCGTGTTTCCGCTCGCAACCACCGCGCCCGCCGCGTCACGCAACTGCCAGGGCAGCGGGGTCGTGGAGCTGTCGACGACCGAGGCGCGCTTCGCGCCGGACACCGGGTAGGCGTGCTGGTTGGCCCGCACCGGTGAGCCGTAGTCCCAGCCACCGCCCGGCGGGATCGCGCCACCGGTCAGCGAGACGTCGTCGAGGCACAGCGTGTAGGCCTCGGTCGCGCCGCCAGCCTGGATCGAGACCTGGCCGTTGCGGGTGGCCACTGTGGACGTACCGACGAACTCGAACGTCTTGGGAGTGCTGGTGAGCGCGGCCGCCTTGTTCATCGTGCTGGTGCCCGGCGGGGTCGCGAGCTGCACGGTCGCCCGCACGGTGACGTTCTTCGTCGCGGTGGCGGTGAAGCGCAGCGTGTAGGGCTGCCCCGCCTCCAGCGGCACGTCGTTCTGGCCGATCATCGACTGCCAGGGGTTGACGGTGCCGGCGGGGATGTCGGCGCACAACCGACCGGAATCCACTCTGGATGGAGTGTTACCGCTGCTCCACCATGGTGTCTTCACACCGTCGAAGGTGCCGTTGAGCACGCGCTCGTAGCTCTCGGCTGCCGTCGCGGGAGTCACGACGGCGGCGATGAGCACGAGCGGAAGGCCGGCTGCCACCAGCCTGGTTTTCACGGACATACCGGAACCCTCTCGGGGTCGAAGGTCTCCCGGCTCGACCGCAGCGTCAAGGCGAATGCTCACCCACGCGGCCGGATGTGTCAACGACCACACGTCACCGAACCGTGACCTGGGTTACCTCTTCACATCTGAATGGCGACGTGGTTACAGTCCTGTAAGCGCTCACAGTCTCCCCCGATCCTGAGCGCCCCACACCGGCACTCGCCGCAGCGTCGCAGCAGGTGAACGGTGTACAGCGGCCCGTAAAGCGCCCCGAAATCAGTTGTTACCGCTTGCGGACCATCCGCCAACTGGAGGTTCTTGATGACTGCTCGACCGAGGCGGGCACTGCTCGCCACAACTTTGCTCAGCGCACTGGTGGCGACCACCGCGTGCGGCGGCGGCTCCGCCGATTCCGCGTCGTCGGGCGAGACCACGCTCATCGTCAAGACCTTCAGCCAGTTCGGCTACGAGGAGCTGTTCAAGGAGTACGAGGCGAGCCATCCCGGGATCACCATCAAGGAGGAGAACACCGGCAAGCTCGGCGACTACCTGCCGAAGCTGCAGCAGTGGCTCGCCACCGGCAAGGGCGCGGGCGACGTCGTGGCCCTCGAGGAAGGCATCCTCTCGCAGTTCATGGCCAAGCCCGACCAGTTCGTGAACCTGCTCGACCACGGTGCCGCCGAGCTGAAGCCGAACTTCCTCGAGTGGAAGTGGAAGCAGGCGTCCACCGCGGACGGCAGCAAGGTCATCGGCCTCGGCACGGACGTGGGCGCGCAGGGCATGTGCTACCGCACCGACCTGTTCGCCAAGGCCGCCCTGCCCACCGACCGCGAGGAGGTCGGCAAGCTGTGGCCGACCTGGGACGCCTACATCGCGACCGGCAAGAGGTTCAAGGAGTCCAACACCGGTGCCGCCTTCTACGACGCCTCCGGTGGCCTGTACCAGAACATCCTGATGCAGCAAGGCGATCACACGTACTACGACACGTCCAACAAGCTCGTCATCGACAGCAACCCCGGCGTGAAGAAGGCCTGGGACCAGACCATCGAGATGGTCAAGGCCGGCCTCTCGGCGAACATCGCGCAGTGGAGCCCGCAGTGGAACGCCGGGTTCAAGAACGGCACGTTCGCCACGATCCCCTGTCCGTCGTGGATGCTCGGCACGATCGAGAAGCAGTCCGGCCCGGAGAACGCCGGCAAGTGGGACGTCGCCCGCGTGCCCGGTGACGGCGCCGTGCGTGGCGGGTCGTTCCTCGCGGTCCCCACGCAGAGCACGCACCAGAAGGAAGCTGTGGAGCTGGCGAAGTTCCTGACCAGCGCCAAGGGCCAGACCGCGGCGTTCAAGTCGAAGAACAACTTCCCGTCGTCGCCGCAGGCCATCGACGACCCGGCCGTCCAGAGCTTCACCAACGCGTACTTCGGCAACGCGCCGGTCGGCAAGATCTTCGGCGAGAGCGTGAAGGCGCTCAAGCCCGTCTACCTCGGCCCGGACAACCTGCCGATCAGCGACCGCGTCGGCAACGCGCTGCTGGCCGTGGAGCAGGGCAAGCTCCAGCCGGACGAGGCCTGGGCCAAGGCCGTCGACGACGCCAAGCGTCTGGTCAAGTAGCGACTTGGCAGCCGGAGCGTGCCCCCGAACCGCTCCGGCTGCCAACCCCACCCCGCTATGGCGTCTGCAAGTACCACCAACACAACATCAACAGGCAGTTTTCTACCACCAACCGCCCCCAGCCCAGGCACGGCCTCGGCGCGGAGAGTGAGTTGGGTGTAGTTGGCGGCGGTTCGATCATGGGTTGGTGGTACTTGCAGACATCAGCGGCGCGGGCGCCAATCACGCCGATCCACTGAGGACACACGTTGCTGACTGAACTGCGGCCGGAACCGGCCACGAGCAAGAGGACCGCCGGCGACGGCGGCACACCTCCCCCGGCGAAACCGCCGTCCTGGTTCGCCCGGAAAGACGCGTCCTGGTCGCCGTACCTGTTCGTCGCGCCGTTCTTCGTGATCTTCGGGATCTTCGGCCTGTTCCCGCTCGTCTTCACGGCCTGGGTGTCGTTGCACGACTGGGAGATCACCGGCGCGGGCGGGTTCGTCGGGCTGGACAACTACGTGACGTTGTTCGGTGACCCGGACTTCTGGAACGCGGTCGGCAACACCCTCGGCATGCTCGTGCTCTCGACGGTGCCACAGCTGCTGTTCGCGCTGATTCTCGCCAGCCTGCTCAACCAGAAGCTGCGCGGGCTCACGTTCCTGCGGATGGGTGTGCTCCTGCCGATCGTGACCTCGGTGGCCGCGGTGGGCATCGTGTTCAGCCAGATCTTCGACCGCGACGCGGGCATGGTGAACGGCCTGCTCGGCCTGTTCAGCATCGACCCGATCGACTGGCGCGCCGACAAGTGGTCGTCGTGGACGGCGATCTCCGCCATGGTCAACTGGCGGTGGACCGGCTACAACGCCGTCATCTACCTGGCCGCGATGCAGTCGATCCCGCGGGACCTCTACGAGGCCGCGACCGTGGACGGAGCCTCGAAGATCCGGCAGTTCTGGAGCATCACCGTCCCGATGATCAGGCCGGCCATCATCTTCACGGTGATCGTCTCGACGATCGCGGGCATGCAGCTCTTCACCGAACCGCTGATCTTCGGTCAGGGCAGCTTCGCGATCGCCGGCGGCAGCCTGCGGCAGTTCCAGACCGTGTCGATGTACATGTTCGAGAAGGCGTTCCAGGACTTCGACTACGGGTACGGCTCCGCGGTCGCCTGGATGATCTTCCTGCTGATCACGGTCCTCGCGGTGATCAACTTCCTCGTCACGCGAAAGGGGAGGTAGCCGTGCGCAGGACCCAGCCGCTTCTCTACGGCACGCTTCTCGCGGGCATCGCGCTCTCGGCGTTCCCGCTGTACTGGCTCTTCGTCGTCGCCACCCGGTCCAACGACGTCGTCGGTGACTGGCCGCCGCCGCTCGTGCCCGGCCCGAACCTGTGGGACAACCTCGGCCGGCTGTTCGACGCCGAGCAGGCGAACTTCCTGCTGGGCCTGTGGAACTCCGCGCTGTCGTCGGTCGTGGTCACCGTGGCCGTGGTGTTCTTCTCCTCGCTCGCCGGTTTCGCCTTCGCCAAGCTGAAGTTCCGCGGCCGCAACGGCCTGCTGCTGGTGATCCTCGCGACCATGATGATCCCGGTGCAGATGGGCATCATCCCGCTGTACATGATCATGGTGGAACTGGGCTGGCAGAACAGGATGGAAGCGATCATCGTGCCATCGCTGGTGTCCGCGTTCGGCGTGTTCCTCATGCGGCAGTACGCAGAGCGCGCCGTGCCCGACGAGCTAATCGAGGCCGCCAGGGTCGACGGCTGCAGCACGTTCCGCATCTTCTGGACCGTGGTGCTCCCGGCACTGCGTCCCGGTGCCGCGGTGCTCGGCCTGTTCACGTTCATGGGGACGTGGAACGACTTCCTGTGGCCGCTGGCCGTTCTCGAGGCGGACAACCCGACCGTCCAGTTCTCGCTGAGCCAGCTCTCCACCACCTACTACACCGACTACACGCTGATGTTCACCGGAGCGCTGGTCGCCACGGTGCCACTCCTGCTCGTCTTCATCGCGTTCGGTCGCCAGATCATCGGCGGCATCATGGAAGGGGCGGTCAAGGCATGACCACGTTCGCACCCGGCTTCCTCTGGGGGGCAGCCACCTCGAGCTACCAGATCGAGGGCGCGGTCGCCGAGGACGGACGTCTACCGTCCATTTGGGACACCTTCTGCGCCACACCGGGCAAGGTGGACAACGGTGACACCGGCGAGGTGGCCGCCGACCACTACCACCGCTATCCCGACGACGTCGAGATCATGCGAGAGCTGGGACTCGGCGCGTACCGGTTCTCCATAGCGTGGCCGCGCGTGCAGCCACTCGGCTCCGGCGCGGTCGAGCAGCGCGGCCTCGACTTCTACCGGCGGCTCGTGGACACGTTGCTGGAGCAGGGAATCCAGCCGTGGCCGACGCTGTACCACTGGGATCTCCCCCAGCCACTGGAGGACGCGGGCGGCTGGCCGGAACGCGACACCGCGCTGCGCTTCGCCGAGTACGCGGCGATCGTGCACGAGGCTCTCGCCGACCGGGTGACCCACTGGACGACGTTGAACGAACCGTGGTGCTCGGCGTTCCTCGGCTACGCCACCGGCAGGCACGCACCCGGCCGCCGCGAGCCCGCCGCGGCGATCCGCGCCGCGCACCACCTGCTGCTGGGCCACGGCCTCGCGGTCAAGGCGATGCCGGAAGCACGGGCGGGCATCACGCTGAACCTCACGCACGTCACCCCCGTCTCCCACTCGGACGCCGATCTCGACGCGGCACGGCGGATCGACGGGATGCAGAACCGGATCTTCCTCGACCCGCTGCTGCTCGCCGCCTACCCGGAGGACGTCGTCGCGGACCTCGAGCCGGTCACCGGCCTCGACCACGTGCAGGAAGGCGACCTCAAGACCATCGCCGCGCCGATCGACTTCCTGGGCGTGAACTACTACTCCCCCATGCTGGTCGGCCACGGCACGACGCCGAGCCCGTCCGCCTACGTGGGCTCCGAGCACGTCGTCCAGCACGACGGCGGCAGGCAGCGGACGTCCATCGGCTGGGAGATCGACGCGCGCGGCCTGCTCGACCTGTTGCTGCGGCTGGAGCGCGACTACCCCTCGATTCCCTTCTACATCACCGAGAACGGCGCCGCGTTCGACGACGAGGTGCACGACACGGCGCGCGTCGCGTACCTCGACGGGCACCTGCGGGCGTGCGCGGAGGCGGTGTCGCGCGGAGTGCCGTTGCAGGGCTACTTCGCGTGGTCGCTGCTGGACAACTTCGAGTGGTCCTTCGGCTACGCCCAGCGGTTCGGCATCGTGCACGTCGATTACGAGACCCAGCGCCGCACCCTGAAGGACAGTGCGCGGTGGTACGGCGACGTGATCCGGCGTGGTGGCCTGTGAGCGCTTACAGGATTGGTAGGCTCCGGCCATGAACACGCGACCGCCCACCCTCGAAGAGGTGGCGCAGCTGGCCGGCGTCTCCACCGGCACGGTGTCGCGCGTCATCAACAACGCCCGCCACGTGAGCGACAAGTCGCGGCGCGCCGTCCAGCACGCCATCGAGGAGCTGGGCTACGTCCCGAACACCGCGGCCCGCTCGCTGGCCACCCAGCGCCGCGGTGCCATCGTGCTCGCGATCTCCAGTGACGACCCGGCGCTGTTCGCGAACCAGTTCTTCGCCGAGGTGATCACCGGGGTCAACGCGATCATCGAGGAGACCGATCTCCAGCTGATGCTGGTGCTCGCCGCGTCGGAACGGGGCAGGGCCCGGCTCTCCCGCATCCTGCAGTCCCGCAGCGCGGACGGCGTGCTGTTGCTGGCGCTCAAGGAGAACGACCCGCTGTCGAAGATGACGGAGGAGAGCGGCCTGCCCGCCGTGCACGGCGGACGGTCGCTCGACCGGACCCCGCAGTGGTACGTCGACGCGGACAACCGCGGCGGCGCGCGCACGGCGGTCGAGCACCTCATCGCGTCCGGTCGCAGGAACATCGCCACCATCACGGGCGAGCTCGAGACGCACGCCGGCACGGCACGCTTCCTCGGCTTCCGCGAGGCCGTCGTGCTCGCCGGGCTGAGTGACGCACGGGTGGCGCACGGCGACTTCAGCGAGGCCTCCGGGGCCGCGGGCATGAAGCTGCTGCTCGACGATCATCCCGATCTCGACGCGGTGTTCGTCGCGTCGGACGCCATGGCCGCCGGGGCGCTGACCGTGCTGCAGGAACACGGCAAGCGGGTGCCGGAGGATGTCGCCCTGGTCGGGTTCAACGACATCGTCACGGCCAAGCACATGCACCCCGCGCTGACCACGGTCCGGCAGCCGATCGAGGCGCTGGGCCGGGAGATGACGAGGATGCTGGTCCGGCTGCTGGCCGGGGAACAGCCGACGTCGTTGATACTGCCCACCGAGCTGATCATCCGCGACTCGGCCTGAACGCGAAGAACGGGGCGGACGGTCGTGATGACCGGTCCGCCCCGTTCGTTCAAAGCTGGTCAGAGAACGCGCACGGCCAACGCCTGCGGTCCCTTCTGGCCCTGCCCGATCTCGAACTCCACGGGCTGGTTGTCCGGGATGCCCTGGAAGTCGTATCCCTGGACCTCGGTGTGGTGCACGAAGAGGTCCGGTCCGCCGCCCTCAGGAGCGATGAAGCCGAAACCCTTGCTGCCGTTGAACCATTTGACAGTTCCACGAGTCATCCGCGTGCTCCTTCTGCAGACCGGAACACGTCGAGCGCCTCCGGGAAAGTCAGGGCGGGTAGATCGTCACGCGCGACGGCGGGACGGTGCCCTGATGCCGGTGGCAGGTTCACCAGACCGAGCATGGACAGCAGTTCACGGCAGTCACCCACGTCGTGGGAGTGTTCCGCCACTCTCCTGGCGGCCTGACGCTGGTGGACGAGCTCCGCCTTCTGCGCGGAGAGCCGGGCTTCAGCGAAGTCCACGGCCGCACGCCTCGGCCCGCTGGGCGAGCTGGATGACGAAGGCTGGCGATCCGGCTGCAAGCCGGCGCTCCTGTCTCCGGCCGGAAACCACCGGACCGGACGGGATCGGGGACCGCATCGGCCGAATGCCGCAGGCTGGAACCCCAACTCGGCCCACAGTAGCCTACCGGGCACGGACATGCGCGCAGGCAGAGCGCGTACTGTCGGTCCATGCCGGATGAACAAGGTGGCCCCTCGCTCGAACCCACGCTCGCCGAATGGCTCAAGGCCCGTGAGGAGACCGCGCGCCACCTCGCGGCGAGGGCCGTCGGCACCGTGAACGAGACGTGGGTGCAGCGCCTGGCAGACCTGCTCGCCACCGAGCGGTCGTGGCAGGACCAGTACACCGACCTGGTCGCGCTCGGCAGCCGCGACGGCCGGTTCCCCACCTCGAACCGCTGACCGTCCACTGTGGATGATCAGACGTGACTTTAGTTCATAATTGACGAACTGCCACATTTTCTCGCAAATTAGCACCACAGCCGCGGCGCCACCACTATCCTGCCGCCTGCGCCGGTTCCTGTCAGCAGAAACCGCGCGAAGGCCCCGAGGATCGGAGGAGCCATCAGCGGGTTGAGCGTGCGGTTGCTGGGCCCGCTCGAGGTCTGGCGGGACGATCATCAGGAACCCCTCGGCGGGGTGAAGCAGCGGGCCCTGCTCGCCCACCTGGCGTTGCACGCGAACACCGGCGTCTCACTGGACCAGCTGGTAGAGGCGCTGTGGCCGGTGTCGCGGCCGCGGTCGGTGATCGCGAACGTCCGCACTTACGTCTGGCAACTTCGGCAGCTGCTCGACGCGCACCTGCGCACGCACGGCACCGGGTACGTGCTGACGTTGGAGGCGCACGAACTCGACGCGCTGCTGTTCCAGGCCCTGGTGGCCGAAGCACGAAGCCGGCCGGAGACCGCGCTGGACGCGTTGCGGCGGGCCGAGTCGCTGTGGCGCGGCCGGCCGCTGGCGGACCTGCCGGACCACGACGCCTGGGCCCCCGCGATCGCCCGGCTGGACGAGGCACGGCTCGCGGCGACCGAGCAGCGGCTCGCCCTGCAGGTGGAACAGGGTGACAGCGCCGCCATCCCGGAGATGCGGGCGTTGCTGGCCGAGCACCCGTACCGCGAGAGCGTGTGCGGCCGGCTGATGGTCGCGTTGCACCGGGACAACCGGCGGGCCGAGGCCCTGCAGGTCTACGCGGACATGCGCGAACGCCTCGACGGTGAGCTCGGGCTCGAACCGGGGCCGGTGCTGAGGGATGCTCATCTCGCGGTGCTGCGGGACGAACCGGCACCCGTGACCGCGGCCCGCGCCGAGCCGATCAGGCAGCTCCCGCCGGCGGTGTCCGATTTCTGCGGCCGCACAACGGAAACCGCGACCCTCGCCGCCGCACTGATGCGCGGCTCGGTGTCCGCACCGGTGGCGGGCATCACCGGACCGCCGGGCGTCGGCAAGTCGACGCTCGCGATCAGGGTGGCCCACCAGGTCGGCGACCACTTCCCGGACGGGCAGCTGTACGTCGATCTCGGCGGCACCGCCGAACACCCGCGTGAACCGGGGGAAGTGCTCACAGAACTGTTGCACGCCTTGGGAGTCACCGGTGCCGGGCTGCCCTCCGGCGTCACCGCACGCGCGGCGCTCTACCGCTCCCGGCTCGCCGGGCGACGGGTGCTGGTGCTGCTCGACGACGCCGCCTCGGTGAGCCAGGTCGTGCCGTTGCTGCCGGCCGAGGCCGGCTGCGCGGTGCTGGTCACGAGCAGGCGCAGGCTGTCGGAGCTGCCGGGGGCGTGCCAGGTCGAGGTGCCGCCGTTCCACCCGGACGAGGCCGCCGCCCTGCTCGCGGGCATCGCGGGCGAGGACAGGGTCAGCGCCCAGCCCGGCGAGGCGGCGGCGATCGCGCTGGCCTGCGGGCACCTTCCGCTGGCGATCAGGGTCGCCGGCGCGCGGCTGGCCGGGCGCGGCGGGTGGTCGTTGCAGGTGCTGCGGGAACGGCTGGTCGACGAGTCGACGCGGCTGCGTGAGCTGTGTTCCGGTGAGCTGGCGGTGCGGGCGAGCTTCGACCTCAGCGTGCGGCAACTGCCGGAGCCCGAGTCGCGGGCGTTCGTGCGGCTGGCGTTGCTCGGCCCGCACGACTTCCCGGGCTGGGTGGTCGAGACGTTGCTCGACGAGCCGGGGAGCGATCACCTGGTGGACGGGCTGGTCGACGCCAACCTGCTCGAGTCCTGCGGCGCCGACGGCATCGGCCAGCCGCGCTACCGGCTGCACGACCTGTTGCGCTGCCACGCGTTGAGCGACGCACCGCCGGACCGGGCGGCCGCACTGGAACGGACGCTGCGGGCGTGGCTGTGGCTCGCGGTCACGGCAGCGCGCCGATTACCGGTCACGTTCGGCACCACGATCGCCGACGTGGACCGGGTCCGCGCCCCGGAACACCTGCTCGCCGAACCGGTCGCGTGGTTCGAGGCGGAGCGGCGGACGTTGTGCGGTGCGGTCGATCTCGCCGCGGCCGCCGGTCTCGACGAGGTGGCGTGGCAGCTCGCGGCGGCCTGCGTGCCGTTCTTCGACCTGCACAGCCACTACGAGGACTGGGCACGGACGCACCTGCGGGCGTTGCAATGCGTTCGTGCGGCCGGCAACAAGGCGGGTGAGGCGGCACTGTTGCGCGGTGTCGCCCAGGTGCACATCTACCGCGACGAGTTCGCCGATGCCGAACAGGAACTGCTTGCCGCGCAAGACCTCTACCGCTCGATCGGCGACGAGCGCGGTCAGGGCATCGCGGTCGCCGGCGTCGGAGTGGTGTACCGGCTGCGAGCCGAGTACGAACGCTCGATGACCTGCTACACCGAGGCGTTGCGACTGCTGGAATCCGCGGGAGACCTGCACTCCGTCGCCCACGTGCGGGCGTCGATCGGGGCTGTGCACGGTGCTCTCGGTGACCTGGAGGAGGCCCGCACCTGGCTCACCGGCGCCCGGCAGCTGGCCGCCGATCTCGGTGACGCGCACCGGGAGGCGCTCGTCCTGGTCCGGCTGTCCGCCCTGCACCGCACCGCGGGCGAGCACGAGGCCGAACTGGTCAGCGCGCGCCGGGCCGTGACGATCCTGCTGGAGCTGACCGACGAACGGTGCACCGCGTTCGCCCAGGTCGAGCTGGCCGAGGCGCTGATCTCCAACGGCCACCCGCAGGCGGCGCACGATCTGGCCGAACAAGCGCTGGAGACCTACCGCCGGACGGGCAACCGCGAAGGCGAACCCGCCGCGCTGCGCACGTTGGCGCGCGCGGCGGGTGCCCTGGCCGCCCTGAATCAGTTGCTGTTGCCGGGCTTCCAGCCGAGGTAGTTGCGGAAGTAGCCGGTCGACGTGCCGTGGCCGATCTTGCCGCCGACACTGGTCGACCAGAAGCCGCCGTTGCCGTCCGCGATGCCGACGTGGCCCCACTGGCTGGTGTTCCAGAAGACGAACGCGCCCCTGGGCGGCTGCCCCGTCGTGTGCCGGGCGCCGTCGGAGGAACGCCAGTGGTCGATGGCCGAGGCGTGGTGCGTGCTGCGGGCCCACGCGAGGCGGACGGCCCGCTCGCAGTAGCCCTCGTACGCCGTGCTGCCCCGGCGGTCCGACATCCACTTGATGGCGCCGGCCGCCGTCTGCTGGATGCCGATCTCACCGTCGAACGCCGGCGCGGTGGCCGTGTCCTCGAGCCACGGCTGCGCGATCTCGACGTTGGTGCTGAACACTTCCTGGCTCGTCGCACCGGCCGGTGCGGCGGTGCCGATCAGTGCCGCGCCCAGCAGGCCGACGACCGCGGCCGTCACTTTGGTGAACCGCATGAAGATCCCCTTTTCCATGTCTGCTCTGCACGAGCAGCTTGGGGAGGGGTCATCCACGGCGGATACATCGCCGATACACGGTCAGCCGCCGGGGTGCCACAACCTCAGCTGGAGCATCAGCGCGAAGCGCACGTCCGGATCGGTGAGGTCGATCTCGCCCACCTCGGACAGGCGGCGCAACCGGTAGCGGAAGGTGCTCGGGTGCACGAAGACCGCGGCGGACGCGGCGGCGACGTCGCCGAAGGCGTCCAGCCACGCGCCGAGCGTCTGCACCAGGCAGGCGTTGTGCTTGCGGTCGTACGCGACCAGGCGTGCCAGCGGACCGGAGAGCCCGTCCCCGCGTTCGGCGATCCGGTCGGACAGTTCGAGCAACAGCCCTTCGCTGTGCACGTCGGACAGGCGAGCCACCGGGCCTCGCCCCCGGCCGGCCCGCAGCACCCGCAGCACGAGATCGGCACCGGCCTTCGACTTCGCCAGTCCGAGGCCGTCCGCGACCGGGCCGACGCCGATGAGCACCGCGGGCCGATCACCGATGCGGTTGCGGAAGTCGGTCGCCGTGCGGGCGGCCGCGTCGTCCTGGGACACCGGCAGGATCGCGTACGCGACATCGCCGACCAGCGCCGCGGCCGCGCGGGGGTGCACGGCGCTGAGGTGCATCGCGAGTGCGTCGGCGATCTGCTGGCGTTGCGCGAGGTGCTCGGCGTGCCGGGCCGGGTCGTCGCCGTGGGAGTCCTCCAGCGCCAGCGCGAGCACCACCGCGGCCTGATCGGCCAGCCCGAGCCTGCGCAGTGCTTCGGCCGCGCCCGCGCCACCTTCTACCGCGGTGCTGACGAGGTCGGCCCGCAGCCTGCGCTCGACGTCCGCGCCCGCCCGTTGCCGCATCAGGTGCAGCGCCACCAGGTTCGCCGCGTCGCAGAACGCCCTGGCGCGGTCGTCCGGCAGCGGTTCGCGGACCACGGCCCAGATGGAGCCCAGGATCTCGTCACCGGCGCGGACCGCGATCGCCATGCGCGGCAACACCGTCTCGTCGCCCGGCATGCTGTCGATGTACACCGGCCCGCCGCTGCGGTAGAGCCGCCGGAAGACACCGCGCTGTTCCAGGCTTTGCGAGTACTTCCTGGGCACCTGCCTGCCGAGGATCGTCTCGACGCGCGAGGGATCGGTGTCCTCCTGCCGTCCGGAGAACGCCAGCACCCGCGAGCTGCGGTCCTCGATCGTCACCGGCGCGCCGATCAACGCCGCCACGGCGTTGGCCAGCGCGAACAGATCTCCTGACGGCAGTCCGCCAAGGGTTTCACCAGGACCGACGTCGTCCTCGGCCAGCAGCGAGCGCAGCAACGCGGCGAGCTGCGTCCAGGACGCGCCCGGCGCCAGGCCGAGCAGCGCCACCCCCGAGTGCTCAGCCGCCGCGATGATCTCGTCGGTCACCGCGAGCGGAGCACGCACCATCAACGCGGCGGCGTCGTGCGTGCCCAGCTCGGCGAGCCGGGCGCTGATCTCGGCCGGTTCCCGCAGCCCGATGCCGAGCACCAGCGCCTGCCCCGGGAGCACCTGGTCGTCGAGCGGGTCGTCGATCACCACGCCGCCGACGTCGTCCGCCCGGCCGGGGTCGCCGGCGAGGAGGTCGATCAGGGTGGTGCCGAGTTCGTCCAGCACCCTGGCCAGCGTGCTCATCCCACCACCATGCCACGGTCTACAGTGGAATCCATTCCGTCTTCACCGTGACCTCGTCCAGCGCGTCCTGGTCAGGCGCGATCCCGATCCCCGGTCCGGTGGGCACGGTCAGGTGCCCGTCGTCGAGCACGAACGGCGTGGTGATGTCGGTGCGGTAGTAGCGGCCGGACGCCGAGGTGTCACCCGGCAGCGTGCACCCCGGCAACGCGGCGAGAGCCACGTTCACCGCCCGGCCGATGCCGGTCTCCAGCATCCCGCCACACCACACCGCGATGCCGTGCGCCGCGCAGACGTCGTGGATGCGCCGCGACTCGAGGTAGCCGCCGACCCGTCCCGGCTTGATGTTGATCACCTGGCAGGCGCCGAGCCTGATGGCGTCGGCGGCGGCCTGCGCGGAGGTGATCGACTCGTCCAGGCAGATCGGCGTGCGCACCACCTTCGCCAGCTCGGCGTGCGCGAGCAGCTCCTCCTCGTCCAGCGGCTGTTCGATCAGCAGCAGGTCGAACGGGTCGAGCTTGGCCAGGTGCCGGGCGTCGCCGAGTGTGTAGGCGGTGTTCGCGTCGACCTGGAGCAGCACATCGTCGCCGAAGCGTTCGCGCACCGCGCGCACGGGCTCGACGTCCCAGCCCGGCTCGATCTTCAGCTTGATCCGGACGTAGCCCTCGGCGAGGTAGCCGTCGACGGCGTCCAGCAGTTCGGGGATCGAGTCCATGATGCCGACGGACACCCCGCACGGCACCCGGTCGCGGGTGGCGCCGAGCTCGCGCGACAA
Source organism: Lentzea sp. NPDC051213 (assembly GCF_044455585.1). Lineage (NCBI taxonomy): Bacteria > Bacillati > Actinomycetota > Actinomycetes > Pseudonocardiales > Pseudonocardiaceae > Lentzea > Lentzea sp. NPDC051213. The sequence goes on along the minus strand of NZ_JBITEX010000002.1, from coordinate 1,139,998 downwards.
CGGCACGCCACGCGCCCGCAGTTCGGCGTCGAGCACCGCGGTCTCCAGCGCTGCCTTGGCCATCCGGTGCCCGCGGAACTTCCTGAGCGAAGGCGCGACCGCGGTGGCACCGGAGAACTCCCCCGCCAGCGCGGGCACGAGGAACCGGCGCAGCACGTCCGCGCAGCCGTCCACGTACTCCGACGAGTAGACCGGGTCCGGCATCGCGACGCACTCGCCCCAGCCCTCGGCCTCGTCGGTGACGGCACGCAGCAGCAACAACGTCCGCACGGTCTGTGTGCCGAACGAGGTGCGGAACGGTGCCACCAGCGGCATCTCGATGCGCCGGACCTCGACTCCGGAGAGCTTCACGCGTCGTTCCTTTCCACGATGTACCACCCTGCTCGATCGAATCCGGTCACCCGCGCGCCGCCTGCCAGCAGCCCGCCGAGCTCCTCCCGCACGTCCAGCCGCCATCGGCGGGCACGAGCGGGATCGTTGGCGCGCAACGCCTCGATGTCCTCCGGCACCGCGACACGGACAGTGCTGCCACGCTGCGGCACGGGCGCGCTGTCGAGCCGCCAGCGCACCAGCAGCCGGTCGCTCTCGTCGCCGCGGTTGATGGCGTCGTCCATCGGGCCGTAGCAGTCCGGCAGGTACCCGGCGACCTCGGCGCCGAGCTTGACCAGGTTGAAGTAGGCGTTGCGCCGCACCAGCGGGTCGAACGTCCAGGAGATCTCGGTGATCCCGTGTTGCAGGGCCCACGCGCGCTGGTCGAGCTTGAGCGCGTAACCGACGTTGCGCCCGCGCACGCCCGCCGCCACCGCGGTGACGTGGCTGTGCAGCTCACGTGCCGACGGTGGCGAGCAGAACCCGACAGACGCGCCGATCAGGCCTGCGTCGTCGAAGGCGCCCGCGACGTAACCACCGGCCATCGTCAGCGCCCGCAGCAGCTTGGCCGAGACCGGCGAGACCTTCCACGTCTGCTCGTACAGTTCTTCCACCGCAACGAGATCGGCGAGTTCGGTCAACTGCCGCACGGCGGTCATCTCGTCACCAGCTCCCCGATGAGCGCGGCCAGAAGCGCGGTGCGCGGCGCCAACTCCGCCACCAGCACGTGCTCGTGCTCGGCGTGTGCCCCGCCGCCGACCGCACCGAGCCCGTCGAGCGTGGGAGTCCCGACCCCAGCGCTGAAGTTGCCGTCGGACGCACCACCGACCGCGGCCTTCTCCAACGGGCCGATCCCGAGGCCCGCCGCAAGTTTCGCGGCCAGCACGAACAGATCCGCGGACGCCGTGTGCTCCAGCGGCGGCCGGTTGGGCCCGCCGGTCACCTCCACCCGCGCCCCCGCGAGCACCGGTTCGAGCGAGCGGATGGCCTGGTCGACGCGCCGCTGCTCGCCGACATCGCGGCACCGCACGTCGACAGCGAACTCTCCTTGCGCGGCAACGGTGTTCGCCGTGACACCCGCGGACAGCAACGTCGGCGTCACGGTCGTGCCCAGGGAGTGGTCCGCCAGCCCGGACACGGCCAGCACCTGGTGGGCGGCCTCCACCGTCGCACTCACGCCGCGTTCCGGTTCGAGCCCGGCATGAGCCGCGCGCCCCAGCAGCGTCACCTCGTACCGCGACACGCCCTTGCGCTCGGTCTTGAGCGCGCCACCGTCCGCCGACGCCTCCGTCACCAGCGCGGCGGGGTGCTCCCCTGCCTCGGCCTCGATCAGACCCCGCGACGACGGCGAACCCAGCTCCTCGTCACCGGTGATGAGCACGGTGACGCCGTCCAGGCCGGGCAGCGCGGCCACGGCGTGGAAGATCATCGCGACACCGGCCTTCATGTCGAAGCAGCCGGGCCCGCGCAGCACGCCCTCTCGCACCTCGAACGGCAGCCGGTCCAGTGTCCCGATCGGCCACACCGTGTCGTGGTGCCCGAGCAGCAGCACGCGGCGCGGCCCGGTGCCCAGCCGCCAGCGCAGGTGGGTGCGGCCGTCGAGCACGATCTTCTCCGGGGGCGCGCCCAGCAGCGCGCTGCCCACGGCCGCGGTGACGTCGGCGCTGCGCGCGACCGCAGCCAGGTCGTGTGACGGCGACTCGCACCGCACCAGTCGCCCGATGTCTGCCAGCAGCAGCCGGCTCTCGAACAGCTCCACCCTCATGTCAGCCAACGCTAGACACGGTGGCGGGCCCGCACTTCGTCCTGAACGACGAAATCGATGCGCCCGGTTCCTCCGCGGTGACTAACCCCAGTGGTCGGATGGCTTATAGGCACCCTGCGGTCACGGCCGGCGATGCCATCAGGCATGGTGTGCATCACAACGGGATGGGCGCCCCGGTGAATACTTAATTTAGTATTTATTCTTGACGAGGTTGAGCGGCCCACGCATGCTGAGGGCCCCTCAATGACGAGAGGTACCGGGTATGCCGAGAACCTTGCTCACCGCGGCCATCGCCCTCCTGCTGCTGGCACCCCCTGCCGCCGCAGCACCTTCCGTGCTGACCGAGCACGCGGGCGTCGACCAGGGCGCGCCCACCTACTACGACTCAGGCATCGCACGTACTCCGTACATGGGGTGGAACTCCTATTTCGCCGTGGGGGCGGCGTCGGAGGAGAAGGTGCTCGGGGTCGCCGACCACCTCGTCAGCAGCGGACTGGCGAAGGCCGGCTACGACATCGTCTGGATCGACGGCGGGTGGAACGCGAGCCCGCCGCGTGACGGCAGGGGTTCGCTGTTGCCCGATCCGGCGCGGTTCCCGTCCGGGTTCACCAAGCTGGTGGACACGTTGCACGGCAAGGGGTTGCGCGCGGGCATCTACACCGACGCGGGCGCGTCGGACGGCAAGAACTGCGCCGCCGGTAGCGGTGGCGGCTACTACGAGGCGGACGCGAAGCAGTTCGCCGGGTGGAAGTTCGACGCCATCAAGATCGACTTCCTGTGCGGGATCGCGCAGAACATGGACCCGGCGGTCGCCTTCACCCAGTTCTCGGCGGCGGTGCAGAAGGCCGGCCGCAAGATGATCCTCAACCTCTGCAACCCGGTCACCGACGAGTGGAACGTCCCGCACCGGTGGGACCAGACCGCCTACGTCGCCTACACCTACGGACCGCGCGTGGGTGACTCGTGGCGCACGTCGACCGACGTCGCGTTCGGCACGCCGTACGAGGGCATCTGGCGGGACGTGCTGCGGAACATGGACCGCAACCTCTACCGGCCCGCCGCGCAGGGACCCGGTCACTACAACGACCCGGACTACCTGATCCCGATGCGCAAGACCGAGCAGGGCACGTACGAGCTGAACGAGGAGGAGTCGACCTCCCAGCTCGTCATGTGGTCCGTCATGGCCTCGCCGCTGATCATCGGCTCGGACCCGCGCACGCTGCCGCCGTCGATGATCGAGACGCTGAAGAACCCGGAGATCATCGCGGTCGACCAGGACCCGCTGGCGATCCAGGGCGTCCGCGTCGCGGGCGGCAACAACGTCGACGTCTACAGCAAGGTGTTGTCCGGCAAGGGTGAGCGCGCGGTCGCGGTGCTCAACCGCAACGACGCGCCCGCCGAGTTCACGGTGAACTTCGCCGACGCCGGCCTCAAGGGCACCGTCGCGATCCGCGACCTGCGCGCCCGTGCCGACCGGGGCACCGCCACCGGTTCCCACACCGTCACCGTGCCCGCGCACGGCACCGCGTTCCTGAAGCTGCGCGGCGAGTCCGCCGTGCCCGGCACCGACCTGGGCGGCGACACCTCGGCCAGCCCGGCGCTCGTGCGGTGGGACGACCAGAACTCCGCCGTCTTCGCGCGGGACAAGAGCGGCCGGTTGCAGCAGCGGTCGCAGGTCGGCGGCGAATGGCGCGGCTGGGTCACGCTCGGCGGCCCGAAGAACGGCCAGATCCTCGGCCAGCCCTCCGCGTTCGCGAGCGCCGGTGGCCGGATCGACCTCTTCGTCCGCGGCACCGACAACGTTGCCTACCAAAGGACCTACGCCAACAACCGGTGGGGCGGCTGGACCTCGCTCGGCGGCACGCTGACCGACTCCGTGTCGGTGGCGTTCACCGGACCGGACAGCTGGAACCTGTTCGGCCGCGGCGCCGACGGTCGCGTCTGGACGCGGGACAGGACGAGCGGCTGGACCTCGGTCGGCTCGCCAGGCAACCAGCAGATCTACGGCAGGCCCTCGGCGGCGACCGTCGCCTCCGGCACGTTCGTCACGGTCCGCCTGCAGGACGACTCCGCCTGGTACCGGCGGCGCACCGCGAACGGCTGGTCCGCGTGGACCTCGCTGGGCGGCGTGATCAGCGGCAGCCCGACCGCGCTCGCCAACGGTGACAAGGTCAGCGTCTTCGTCCGCGGCAGTGACTACACGTTGTGGCAGCAGGACCTCGTCAACGGCGCGGGCACCTGGTGGTTCAAGCGCGACCAGTTCAGCAGCAACGCACTGACCGGCGCGGTCGGCGCGGCGGCGGGAACCGGCGGTACGGCCTGGGTCGCGGTACGCGGCCCGGACAACGCCGTGCACCTGTCCACCCTGTCCGCTTCCTGACCCGCTGAGGAGCACAACGATGTCTTCCCGTCGCGCCTTCCTGAAGGCTTCCGGGGCGCTGGGGCTGGGCGCACTCGTCCTGCCTGCGTTCACCGCACACGCCGCTCCCGAGCGGCCGTACGGAAACCCGCTCAACACTTCTCCGACGACCCTCTGGTACCCCGCTCCCGCCGACGAGGCGAAGATCATCGAGCAGGGCCTGCCGATCGGCAACGGGCGCCTCGGCGCGCTCGTCGGCGGCGGCGTGGAGAAGGACTTCCTGTACCTGACCGATGTCACGCTGTGGACCGGCGAGCTGAACGACGCGCTCGACGGTGACGGCCAGTTCTCGTACGACCCCACGCACTTCGGCACGTTCTCGTTGCTGGCCAAGCTGTACGTCGACGTGCCGGGCCACGCGGGTGCCACCGGTTACCGCCGCGCGCTCGACCTGAGCAACGGCATCGTCACCACGACGTACACGCACGGCGGCAAGCAGTACCGGCGCGAGATCTTCGCGAGCCACCCGGACGACGTGGTGATCGTGCGCCTCAAGGGCCCGAACCAGACCGGCACGATCAACCTGGCCGGTGCGCACGGCGAACCGGCGGTCGGCGACGCACCGCACACCGCCGCGGTCTTCACCGGCTCGTTCGCGAACAAGCTCGCCTATAGCGGTGTCGTGACCGCGTTCAGTCCTGATGGGACGGTCGCGGTCTCCGGCTCCCAGCTCACCTTCACCGGGTGCTCGGACCTGGTGATCGTCTTCTCCGGCGGCACGAACTACGTGCCGGACGCCGCCGCCGGCTTCCTCGACCCGCTGGTGGAACCCGCCGCCATCGCCCTGGGCAAGGCGGCGGTGCGCGCGAGGGCCGACGCCCTGCTGCACACCCACGTCGCCGACTACCGCAAGCGCTACGACCGCCAGCGCGTCGACCTCGGCCGATCCACCGACGCCCAGCGCGCGATGGACACGTGGACCCGTTTGCAGGCAAGGGCTTCGAGCACGGTTCCCGACCCCGAGCTGGAGGCGAGCTACCTCCAGTTCGGCCGGTACCTCACGATCACCGGCTCGCGCGACAACCTGCCGCTGAACCTGCAGGGCCTGTGGCTGTCGAACAACAACCCCGACTGGTACAGCGACTACCACACGGACATCAACGTCCAGATGAACTACTGGCTCGCCGGCCGGGCCGCGCTGTCCGACAGCTTCGAGGCGTTCTCGGACTACTGCCTCGCGCAGCTGCCCGCGTGGTCGAACCAGACGCAGGCGTTCTTCCAGGACTCGCGCAACAGGTTCCGCAACACCAACAACCGGGTCGCCGGGTGGACGGTCGCCTTCTCCACCAACATCTACGGCGGCAACGGCTGGTGGTGGCACCCGGCGGGCAACGCGTGGCTGTGCCAGTCGCTGTTCGAGCACTACGAGTACACGCTCGACCGCGACTACCTGGCCAAGATCTACCCGTTGCTCAAGGGCGCCTGCGAGTTCTGGGAGGCACGGCTCGTCGAGACGCCGCAGGGCCTGGTCGACGACCACGACTGGTCACCCGAGCACGGCCCGCAGGACGCGCGCGGTATGTCCTACGCGCAGGAGATCGTGCACGACCTGTTCGGCAAGTACCGGATCGCGACCGACGTGCTGCGCCGCGACCAGTCCTACGGCCGTCGCGTGTCGGCGTTGCGCGACCGGCTCTACCTGCCGGTGGTCAGCCCGAAGACCGGCATGCTGCAGGAGTGGATGTCGCCGGACGACCTCGGCGAGACCACGCACCGGCACCTGTCGCCGCTCGTCGGGTTCTTCCCCGGCGACCGCATCGCGCACGACAAGTCACCGGCGGCGTTGCTCGACGGCGTGCGGAAGCTGCTGATCACCCGCGGCATGGAGAGCTACGGCTGGGGTCTCGCCTGGCGGGCGGCGTGCTGGGCGCGCCTGCGTGACGCGGAGAAGGCCTACGAGCTCGTGCTCAAGGTGATCCGGCCGTCGATCAGCTACTCGAACGGCACGGCGCCGAACTTCTTCGACATGTACAGCTTCGGCGACCGGTCGATCTTCCAGATCGACGCGAACCTCGGTGCGCCGACGGCGATGCTGGAGATGCTGCTGTACTCGCGGCCGGGCGTGATCGACCTGCTGCCGGCGCTGCCGTCGGCGTGGAAGACCGGCTCGGTCACCGGGATCGGTGCGCGTGGCGGGTTCAGCGTCGACCTGGAGTGGCGGGACGGCAAGGTCACTCGCGCGGTCGTGCGCAGCGTTGGTGGTACCGAGACCGAGGTGCGGGCCGGGCGCTGGTCGAAGAAGGTCAAGCTCCGGAAGGGGCAGTCGGTGACGCTGCGGCCGTGACGTGAGTCGATCGGTGCCGGGGCGGTCGTGCGCCTCGGCACCGGTCACGTCGCTGAAATCGCCATCCCGCGCCCCGGTTGTGCGGAAGAATGATCATCATGCCGACCGACCGCTCATGGAGCCGCAACGAGTGGGCTCGCAACGAGGCCGAACTCGCTGTCGAGACCGTCGCAACGCTGGACATGGACGCCGCAGAACAGGCGTTCCACGCGGAGCCCGGGGAGTTCGCGGACAAGCTGATCGCGGCCGTCCGCGCCGCCACGCTCGCCGCGCTGGAGTACGAGACCGAGAAACACCTCCGGATCCCGGAGAACCCGGAATCGCTGACCGTCGCCGCCCTCGACGCGATGGTCCGCCCGTTCCGCACCAGGTTCCTGCGCTCTCAGCTGTCCAAGCCGGAACTGATCGCCGAGCTGGCGTCGATCGATCGTCGTCAGCGCAGGCACGCCGAGTGGGCGCCGTTCGAGCTCGTCGACCCGCTGCCACCACCTCCCGGCCCGTCCCGCCATCTCAGGACGCAGGAGGACCGTGACCGCAAGACCGACTACGAACGGTTCCGCGCGAAGTACGTCGAGGAGCTTTAGGCCGTAGAGCCGCGGATCACCAGGGTGGTCGCGAGCTCGATGTGCAACGCCTCGGGCTCGTGACCGTCCAGTACCCGCATGAGCTGGGCAACAGCGATCCGCCCCATCTCCTGCAACGGTTGCCGCACCGTCGTCAGCGGCGGATCGGTCGCCTCGCTGAGCTCGATGTCGTCGAACCCGGCCACGGACAGGTCGTCCGGCACCCGCAGACCACGGTCCCGCGCAGCCTGCATCGTCCCCACGGCCACCTTGTCGTTGAAGCACACGATCGCGGTCGGCCGCGGGACGAGGTCGAGCAGCTCGGCCGCCGCGCGCTTGCCCGCCGCGGTCGTGGGCTCGACGTGCCGCACGCGGTCCGGAGTCAGGAGGACGCCGGCCTGCGCGAGCGCGGTGCGATGGCCGGCCAGCCGCGCGTCGCCCGCCAGCCACTCCTCCGGTCCCGCGATCACGCCGATGTCGCGGTGGCCGAGTGAGATCAGGTGGTCCGCGACCGCCCGTGCCCCCGACGAGTGCGCGGCCGAGACGGCGGCGATGTCCGGTGGCGGGGGCGTGCGGGGATCGACCACGACGAACGGGAAACCGGCCCGCGTCAGCGCGACCAGTTCGTCGCCCTCCTCCGGCGGCAGGATCAGGATCGCCGCGTCCACGTCCTGCTGGCCGGGCAGGCCGCGCAGCGCGTCGCTGTGCTGGCCGGACTCCCCCGCGTCCAGCAGCAGGCGCAGGCCGTGCAGCTTCAGCGCCTCCGCGATCGACGAGACGATCAGGCCGAAGTAGTCGCTGAGCACGTACGGGCAGCGGACGTACACCGTCCTGGTCCGCGTCGGCCTCTCCTGACTGCGGCGTTCGACCGCCTGCAGCACCAGGTCACGGGTCCTCTGCGCCACGTTGACGTGATCGTTCAGGACGCGGGAGACGGTCGCGATCGAGACACCGGTCTCCGCGGCGATGTCCCGGAGGCTGGCGCGCTGTTTCACCTGCTCGATCTTGCGTTGCACCAGGTCAATGTACCGGAACTAGCCCAAAGCATTGACGCTCGAAACACCGGGGTGTTTCATCCTGAAAAGATTGTGTTTCACAGTGATGAACCGCGTTACATCCCGAAGGACGGCGATGAGACGAACTGCGATCGTGGCTCTGACCCTCGGCCTCACCGCCGTGCCGGTGGCGGAGGCCTCCGGTGGACGGGATGTGCAGGCGCGGGTGTGGGTGACCACGCCCGACCGCGCCGAACTGCTCCTCGAGCGCCCGCGCGTCACGTTCGGCACGACCGCCTCGACGCACCCGACGATCGTCGTCGACCCGGATCGCAGGTACCAGACCGTCGACGGGTTCGGCGCGTCCATCACGGACTCGTCGGCCGCCGTACTGGCGGGCCTTGCGCCCGCTGTGCGCGCGGAGACCATGCGCAAGCTGTTCGACCCGGTGCGCGGCATCGGGGTGAGCTTCCTGCGCCAGCCGGTCGGTTCGTCCGACTTCACCGCCGCGGCCGAGCACTACACCTACGACGACGTCCCGGCGGGCCAGACCGACTTCGCGCTCCAGCACTTCACCATCCGGCACGACGAGGCGAAGATCCTGCCGTTGCTGCGCGAGGCCAAGAAACTCAACCCCCGCCTGAAGGTCATGGCCACGCCGTGGAGCCCGCCGGCGTGGATGAAGACGAACGACTCGCTCGTCGGCGGGCGGCTCAAGGACGACCCGGCCGTCTTCGACGCCTACGCGCGCTACCTGGTGAAGTTCGTCCAGGCGTACACGGCCGCGGGTGTGCCGATCGACTTCCTGTCCGTGCAGAACGAGCCGCAGAACCGCAAGCCGGACGCCTACCCCGGCATGGACATGCCCGTCGCGGACCAGCTGAAGGTCATCGAGCGGCTCGGACCGAAGCTGCGGGCCGCCAGCCCGCGCACGAAGATCCTGGGCTACGACCACAACTGGGCCACGCACCCCAACGACGTGCCGCCGCCCGGCCAGAGCCCCGAGAACGACTACCCGTACCAGATCCTGCGCAGCGACGCCGCGAAGTGGATCGCGGGTACCGCCTACCACTGCTACTTCGGCAACCCGAGCGCCCAGACCGCGTTGCACAACGCCTTCCCGGACAAGGGCATCTGGTTCACCGAGTGCTCGGGTTCCAAGGGCGCCACCGATCCGCCCGCCAAGGCCTTCAGCGACACGTTGCGCTGGCACGCCCGCAACGTCGTGCTCGGTACCACCCGCAACTGGGCGCGCAGCGCGGTGAACTGGAACATCGCGCTCGACAGCACCGGCGGCCCGCACAACGGCGGCTGCGGCACGTGCACCGGCCTCGTCACCGTCCAGCCGGACGGCTCGGTGCGCACCGACGCCGAGTACTACACGATCGGCCACCTGTCGAAGTTCGTGAAACCGGGTGCCCGCCGCATCGCCAGCACGTCCTTCGGCACCACCGGGTGGAACGGCCAGATCATGGACGCCGCGTTCCGCAACCCGGACGGCTCCACCGCGCTGGTGGTGCACAACGAGAACGACGATCCGCGCACGTTCGCGGTCAACGTCGGCGAGCGCACCTTCGAGTACACGCTGCCCGGCGGCGCGCTGGCCACGTTCACCTGGCCGGCCAGTGCGAAGCTGCGCGGCAAGCTCGACTTCGTGCCGCTCACCGGTGCCACCGCGACACCGGACGCGGCGCTCGCCGTGGACGACGACGCCTCGACGCGCTGGTCCAGTGGCGCGGCGCAGGCTCCCGGCCAGCACGTGCAGGTCGATCTGGGCCGGCGCACGGAGTTCCGCCGGGTCGCCGTCGACAGCGGCGGCAATCTGGGGGACTACGCCAGGAACTGGGAGCTCTCGGTCAGCGACGACGGCACGCGGTGGCGCACCGTCGCCAGTGGAGCCGGCACCGGCCAGCTGACGAACATCGACCTCCGCCGCACCAAGGCCCGGTTCCTGCGCATCACGTCCACCGGCAGCGCGACCAGCTGGTGGAGCATCGCCGATATCCGTCTCTACGACTAAAAACACATAAACGGGCGCCCAACCCTGCAAGGAGCGCTTATGTCCCCTAGAAAACGCCGTTGGCGCAGCGTTGCGCTCGTGGCGGCCATCGCGGCCGTAGCGGCGGGAACCCAGCTGGCCACCCCGGCCACGGCAGCCACCGCCGCGAACGTGTGGCTGACCACCGCGGACCGCTCGAACCTGTTGCGGCAGCAGTCTGACGTGTCGTTCGGGTCCGGCGGCAGCGGTTCGGTGATCACGGTCAACCCGAACACGACCTACCAGTCCATGGTCGGGTTCGGCGCGTCGTTCACCGACTCCGCCGCGTGGAACATCTTCAACTCGCCGCGCCGTGACGAGATCATGAACGCGCTGTTCAACAAGACCACCGGCGTCGGCATGAGCTTCCTGCGCCAGCCGATCGGCGCGACCGACTTCTCCCGCAGCTTCTACACCTACAACGACGGCGCGGCGGACCCGACGCTGTCGCGGTTCTCCGTGGCGCACGACAACGCCTACATCCTCCCGCTCCTGCGGCAGGCCAAGCAGCTCAACCCGCAGGTGACCGTCATGGGCACCCCGTGGAGCGCCCCGGCGTGGATGAAGACCAGCAACAACCTCATCGGCGGTTCGTTGCAGGACAGCCGGATCGGCGTCTACTCCGACTACCTCGTCAAGTTCACCCAGGCCTACGCCGCGGCGGGCGTGCCCATCGACTACCTCAGCGTGCAGAACGAGCCGAACTTCGAACCGCCGGGCTACCCCGGCATGCGGATGTCGGCGCAGCAGCAGGTGAACGTCATCAACAACCTGGTGCCGAAGCTGCGCGCGGCCGGGCAGAACGCCCGGCTGCTCGGCTACGACCACAACTGGGACGACACGAACTACGCGCAGGTCGTGAACAACGGCGCCGGCGGCAACGTCGCCGGATCGGCGTGGCACTGCTACGGCGGCAACCCGAGTGGACAGTCGGTCGTGCGCAACGCCCAGCCGAGCAAGGAGATCTTCTTCACCGAGTGCTCCGGCACCTCGTCCGGCACCGACGCGGCGACGTTCCGCGACACGTTGCGCTGGCAGGGCATGAACCTCGCGATCGGCACCACCCGCAACTGGGCCCGCAGCGTCGCGATCTGGAACCTGGCCCTGGACAACAACCACGGCCCGGTCATCGGCAGCTGCGGCAACTGCATGGGCGTCGTCACGACCAACGGCAGCAACGTGACGTACAACGCCGAGTACTACGTGCTCGGGCACCTGTCGAAGTTCGTGCAGCCCGGCGCGGTCCGCATCGACTCGACCGGGTTCGGCGACGGCGGCATCCAGAACGTGGCGTTCCGCAACCCGGACGGCCGGATCGTGCTGGTCGCCATCAACACCGGTGGCACGCAGAACTTCCAGGTCTCCTACGGCGGCCAGACGTTCGGCTACAACCTGCCGGGCGGGGCGATGGCGACGTTCACCTGGCCGGGCACGCTCGACCCCGGTCAGCCCGGCCGGACCGGCGCGATCACCGGCCTGGGCGGCAAGTGCCTGGACGTCACGAACGGTTCGACCACGAACGGCAACCAGCCGCAGATGTGGACGTGCACGTCCGGCCCGAACCAGCAGTGGACCCTCGCCGCCGACGGCACGGTCCGCGGCCTGGGCAAGTGCCTCGACGTGACCGGCAACGGCACCGCGGACGGCACAGCGGTCCAGCTGTGGGACTGCTTCGGCGGCGGGAACCAGAGATGGACGGCCGTGAACGGCACGCTGGTGAACGTCGGTAGCAACAAGTGTCTCGACGTGATCGGCAACAACACGGCCAACGGCGCCAGACTGCAGATCTGGTCCTGCTCCGGCGGGGCCAACCAGAGGTGGACCGTCCCCGCGTAGTTGTCAGGCAGGCAGGCCGGTGTCCGCGTCAGCGGCACCGGCCTCGCGTGTCAGATCAGCCCGGCCCGCATCGCGTACACGACGGCGTGCAGCCGGTTGCGCAGGTTCAGCCTGCTCATGACGCCCTGGATCACGTACTTCACCGTGCGTTCCGAGTAGCAGAGCGAGTCGGCGATCTCCCCGACGCCCAGGCCGTCCGCCATCAACCGCAGCACGTCCACCTCGCGCGCCGTCAGACCGGACCGGTTGACCCCGAGCGGCGCGATCGCCTCGCGCTGCAACTGTTTCACGCGCTTGAGCAGCTCACCGACCTGCGCCGGGGACAGCACGCCACCACCGGCCGCGGCGATCCGCACGGTCTGCGCCAGCTGGTCGGTGGTCGCCGCCACCCGCGGCAGAACGGCCACCACGTGGTGCTGCACGGCGACGGCCAGGTCCGGTTCGGCGACCTCGTCGGCCACCAGCACCACCGGCGTGCTGTGCTCGGCCGCGCACCTGCGCAGCGCGGCCAGCACGTGCTGCGAGAGCCGATCGGTCACGACCACCACGACATCGGGCTCGACGGCGTCGTCGAGCACGTCCATGTCGGCGCACTCTTCTAGCTGCCGCATCACACCGGCCTTGCTGATGTGATCTGTGGAACGCACCAGGATTTGCACGAACTCATCGTGGGCAGCCGATCTCAACGAGCACTGGCCCGCGTTCTCCACACGATCTCAAGACTTTCTCAATGCCGAGATCCACGCGCTGGAAAGAAAGTCCAAACAAGACGGACAGCCTTCAGGAAAGTGTCATCGGATCCGGACTGGCAGCGCGACCAGGCCGCGGTGCCGCGGGTTGTCCTGCCACTCCACCTCGCCGGGCGGCACGGCCAGGCGGAGATCCGGGAACCGGGTCAGCAGGGCGCGCAGCGCGATCTCGGCCTCCAGCCGGGCCAGCGGTGCGCCGAGGCACCGGTGGATGCCGTGGCCGAACGCCAGGTGCCCGGCCGCCGGGCGGGTGATGTCGAGCCGGTCGGGTTCGCCGAACGCCAGCGGATCGCGGTTCGCCGCACCCAGGCCGACGTGGACCACCTCCCCCGTGGCGATCTCGGCGCCCTCGATCGTCAGGGGCTCTCCCGCGTAGCGCAGGGTCGCGACGCTGAACGGTGACTCGTACCGCAGGAACTCCTCGATCGCCGCGGGCAGGGCGAAGAGGTCGGCGCGGAGTGCGGCGAGCTGCTCGGGGTGGCAGAGCAACGCGTACACGCTGTTCGCGATCAGGTTGACCATCGTCTGGTGCCCGGAGATCAGCAGCAGGAAGGCCATCGACGTCAGTTCCTCGTCGGACAGGCCGTCATCGTCGTGCGTCCGCACCAGCGCGGACAGCAGGTCAGCGGCCGGGTTCGCGCGCTTGGCCGCGATCAGGTCCCGCAGGTAGTCGACGAGCGCGAACGCCGCCTTCACGGACATCTCCCGGTCTCCGCGCCCCTCGGTCAGCTGGTTGCCCCGCACCTCGAACACCGCGCGGTCCGCCTCGGGCACGCCCAGCAGCTCGCCGATCACCGCGACCGGCAGCGGCAGCGCGAACTCCTCGATGAGGTCGAACTCCTGCGCGGTGGCCAGCCCGTCGAGCAGGGCGGTGGTGATCTCCTCGATCCTGGGCCTGAGATCGGCGATCCGGCGCTGGGTGAACGCGTTCTGCACGAGCCTGCGCAGCCTGGTGTGCTTCGGCGGGTCGGCGTTGAGCATGTGGTCGGTCAACGCGCGTCCTGGTCCCGCGTCGTACCCACCGCGGCGCGCGAGGATCTCGGTCGCGTCGTGCTTGCACAGCCGCGGGTCGGTCAGTGCGGACCGGCACGCGTCGAAGCCGGTGATCAGCCAGCCCTCTGTTGCCATGCCTGGATTTTCCCCCCACCCGGCTGTCCCTGTGGGCAAAGATCCCTTCACCTTGGTTCAGGGCAATTCCGTCGATCGGGCTGGTAGAAAGGAAAACACCCCCGGTTCAATTGCGGACAGCCTGAGGAAGTCGTGATGAAGCCGGCCTGATGGAGGCCGTCGGCGTCAAGCCCGCGCGCCGCACGGCACGATGAACGTCCCAGGTCGCACCGAAGACGCTGTAGGCGGCGACAGCCTCGTCGAGTGCGACCTGGGCGGCTCTTCGGTCGCCCCGCCGCACCTGCAGCACGGCGACGTCTTCGAGCGTGTGGGCGAGCTCGACGGTGCGACCGACCCGGCGGTAGTGGCCGGCGGCGCGCAGAGCGGGCTGCGGATCTCCGGTGACCAGAGCCGTACAGCGCAACGAGGCGGCGAAGGCACGGGCCGGCTGCCGCTCGAGGCGGGCCTCCTCGCCGCACAGGTGCGCGGCGGTCGTGGCCAGCCCGGTGTCACCGACGTCGATGGCGAGCCGGGTGATGTACGGCAACCACTGATGCCGCAGCATCATCGGCGAGTAGTCGCTGGTGACGATCGGGGCGAGCACCTCGAGCGCCCTGCCAGGACACCCGGCCCGCTCCTGCGCGACCGCCTGCGCGTTGAGGAGGAAGTCGTGGTTCGCACGTTCCGCGTGGCTCGAGACCGACAGTTCCTCGGCGGCGTGCAGGTGGGCGCTCGCCGGCTCGTCCTGGCCGCGCCGCAGGCTCATGAGCGCGGCCAAGCCGTGTACCAGGAGCAGGGTCGCGCTGCTTTCCCGCAGCCCGTAGTACGTCATCTCCGGGCTGTCCTCGGCGATGCCGTCCAGCTCGGCGAGCGCGTCGTCCCACTGTCCCAGCCAGAAGTGGTAGAAGGCGGTGGGCAGGTGCAGTTCGGTGGGGACGGCACGGCGCCGGCCGAGTTCGCGCGCCACGAGCAGGGTGTCGTGCGCCTCGTCGAAACGGTCCAGGTTCTGCAGGCTGAAGAGCCGGCGGTCCATCAGGCTCAGCCGCAACGCCTCCAGCTCCGGCACGTCGGCGGTGAGGGCGAGCGCCAGGTCGGCGTCGGCGAGCGCCGCGCGGTGATCACGCCGGATCGAGTGCAGCACCCACAGCTCCTGCAGCCCGTGCGCCCTGGCGTCCGCGTCACCGCAGGCCTGCGCGCGCCACACAGCGCGCCGCGCACTCACTTCGGCGGCAACGAGATCGTGGTTGCCGATGCGTTCCGCCGCCGCGGTGAGCACCTCGTGCCTGGCCTTCCACCGCTCCGGAACGTCCGGGCACTCGATCGACTCGCGCAGCAACTCCACCGCGGCCGCGCCGGTGCCGCGGCGGCAGTGCAGGTGCGCGAGGATCGAGCGCATCGCGGACATCCGTTCGACGTCCTTGGTCCTGTCCAGCACATAGCGTGCTTCCGCGTCAGGAGACCCGCCCAGGCCGAACAACAGGTGGGCCAGTTCCGCGGTCAACGCCTCCCTGGCCTGTGATCCCGGCGACGGATCGGCCAGGACGCGGCGGATGAGATCGACGGCGATCCGGGGTGCGCGCCTGCCCAGAGCGGAACTGTTGTGCTCCAGCCACGTCACCATCCAGCCGTCGACCGCGTCCGGGCCGGCGAGCAGCTGCTGAGAGACCTTTTCCAGTGGTGCGCCCGCTTTCGCCAGCGCTTCTGCCGCATGACTGTGCTGCGCCAGGCGAATCGCCTCCGGCGTGGCCTCGTACAGGGCCTGCCGCACCAGGTCGTGCCGGAAGCGGAGGTACGGCCCGCCGTCGATCAGCACGTGTCCCGCGGTCGCCTCCGTCAGCAACGGCAGCAGGTCCGGCATCGAGCGGCCGCTGATGACGGCGAGGTCCTTGACCGCGAACTCGCTGCCCAGCAGCGTCGCCCACTGCAGGACTTCGCGCGTCTCGGAGGTGAGGAAGCTCAGTCGCCGTGAGAGCGTGGCCACCAGGGAGTCCGGCACGCGGGCCGCGCCCCGGAGCTCCGCGACGCTGTCGTCGACCGTGACCGCGTCGTGCAATGCGTCCAGGAGTTCGCGGACGTACAGCGGATTGCCGGCGGCACGTGCCGTCGCCGCTTTCAGCTCGGGACCCGGCGGTGCGCCGAAGAGCCCGCGCACGAGATCGGCCACGTCCGCGCACACGAGGGGCTCGATGGTGCAGACGAACCCGCCCTGCCCCTCGACGGATCTTCGCAGCTGGTCCAGCAACGGTCTGCGGGGCAGACACCGCGCGCTGCCGACCAGCAACAGCGGCAGGCGCCGGGAGGCGCGGGCGAGCCGGTGCCACACCATGAGGCTGCTCTCGTCGGCCCACTGCAGGTCGTCGACGACGAGCAGCAACGGAGCCCGCTCGCAGAGCTCCTCGGCGAACGCCACCAGCCGGTCGGCCGCGGCCGTCACGGTCTCGGACGCGCGCACGTCGGCGTCCAGGCAGTCGAGCACGGTGCCGAGCGGGAACTGCGGGCCGAGCTCGTCCGCGCAGGCCCAGCCGATCCGGCAGCCCGCCTCCTCCGCACCGGCCAGACCGGCCGCGAGCAACGCGGACTTGCCGATGCCCGGCTCACCCTGGATCCAGGCGACACCGCCCGTCCCGGCGGCGAGATCGGCCACCATCGCGCGCAGGCGCGCCACCTCCGCGACCCGGTTGACGAACACCGGCGGCACCCGGATGTGGCGGCTCGTCCTGGCCGACAACACCGGCTCGGGCCTCGGCGCCGGCGCGTCCGCGAGGATCCGCTGATGCAGCTGTTGCAGCGCCGGGCCCGGTTCGACGCCGAAAGCCTCGACCAGGAGCCGGCGCGTGTCCTGGTAGACGTCCAGCGCCTCGGCCCGCCGTCCGTCTCGAGAGAGCGCGTCCATCAGCAGGCGGCGGATCCGTTCCCGGTGCGGGTGGGCCCGCGCGAGGCCGGTCAGTTCGACGATGACGTCGGCGTGCGCGCCCAGGCCGAGCAGCGCCTCGGCGCGTAGTTCCCTGGCCGCCAGCCTCCGCTCGGCGAGCCCGGTGCGCCGGCCGGCCGCGTAGGGCCCGGGGATGCCGTCGAAAGCCTCGCCGTGCCACAGATCCAGTGCCTCGTCGAGCACGCGCAGCGCGTCCGCGTAAGCCTCTGCGACGAGCAGTCCGGTGGCCCGGTCACGCAGCGACTCGAACCGCGCGACGTCGACGCCGTCGGCGGGAATCCTGAGCAGATAACCGGTTCCGCGTGATTCCAGGAAGCCGCTCGGCGCCCGGCTCTCCCGATTCGGTTCGAGGGCCCGGCGCAGCGCGCTGATGTAGGTGTAAAGGCTGCCGGCGACATTCGCGGGACTTTCCTCCCACAACGCGTCGATCAGCTCGCTGCGCGGCACCACGCGGTTGACCTGGTCCGCGAGGACGGCGAAAACCGCGCGCTGGCGGGGTGGCCCGAGCGGCACTTCCACGCCGCCGGACCACGCCCGGACCTCGCCCAACAATTCGACTTCGAATGACACAGGTACCCCCTGCAACGCGTGCCGCGGTTCATAGAACCACGAACGCCGCCGGGAGTACCTGTGTGTCGGGAAAACGGTTTCCAGGATCTCAATTGGCGTACGGAGCGGCAGCCTTGGCCGCCGCGTAAGCCAGCATCGGCTTGACCTTCGCCCAGTGACCGTCCTGACAGGAGTAAGCAGGCAGGAAGCCGGCGCAGTCGCCCTCCCAGTTGCCGATCTCCCACGTGTAGTGCGGAACGCCGAGCTCGCCGTACACCCAGTCGTCGATCGAGCCACCCGCGGTGTAGAGGAGCTCACCGGGCTGTCCGTACCTCCAGCCACCCGCGAGCCGGGCCATGTCGGCGGCCATCGCCCGCAGCTTCCCGTCGTTGGGCGAGGGCTGCGTGGTGTAGCCCCACGGCAGCAGCACGACGTTCAGGGCGGAGTGCATCGTGACGACCATGCCCTTGGTGTCGGGGGCCGCCGGGTCGGTCACCGCGGGGCCGCGCTTGTCCGGGAAGAGCCCGCGGAAGAGCTTCTCCAGCGCCTTGGTCTCGACCTCGGAGTCGGGCGACGGCCCGCGGTAGACCTGGTGGCACGGGTCGCTCGACGTGCCGTTGTCGCCCCACTGCACGCTGAAGTTGCGGTTCACGTCGATACCGACCTGGGCGTACGGGTCCTGGCCGGTCGGGCACTCCCTGGGACCGTTGGTGTAGTTGGCGTTCTTGCGCTGCAACTTCGGCGAGTCGCCGCCCGACTGGACGATCTGGACGCCGTCGGGGTTCGCGATCGGCACGACCCAGACCTCTGTCGTGTCCAGCAGCTTCGTGACCTCGGCGTCCTTGCCGTAGCCGGTGGTCAGGTGGTCGATCCAGCGCCACGCCATGTCGCCGGTCGTGATCTCACGGGCGTGGATCTGGCCTGACACGAACAGCCGCGGCTTGCGCGAGGCCGGGATCTGCAAGCAGTCGCCGGGGGCCTTCTTGGTGATGCAGATGGCCTTCAGGTCGTAACCGCCCGCACCCTGCGTCTTGCGCCACGAGTCGCCGTAGTCGACGAGCGTGGTGAGCGTGGCGTACTTGAGCGCGACCTGGTCGAGGTGCGCGTAGTGCGCCTTCACCGTGCGATAGCCGCCGTAGTACGTCTCGGTGACACCGTAGCCCTGGGTCTTCGCCTCGAACTGCGGCGGCGCCATGACGGACTCGACGGTGCCGGTGTACCCGGCCTCGGCGAGCTTGCCGTGCACGTCCTTCGTGCCGAGCACGAACAGGTCGTCACCGTCACGCTGCTCCAGCACGTCGAACCCGCGCGCGAGCAGGTCCTGCGCCTTCTGCCCGAGCGGGGCCGGAACGCGGAAGACGTAAGTCGGCCCTTCCTGCGCGGCCGGCGCCGGTGCCGGCCCTGCCGCACCCGCGGACGTTCCGATCAGGAACGCCACACTGGCGGCGGCTGTCAGCACGAAGCTCAGCCGTCGTCGCTGCATCATTGAGACTCCTTGAATGCGATGGCACGCGCCGCTCGGGGACGGTAATCACGGCGACGACTACCAGAAAGCGCTTTCCCCGGACCGTCGGGCAGGGGGCAAGGAGGTTTGCCCCAAGGGGGAAGAACGACTGGTGGATCATGCCGACATGCGCACAACAGGACCGCGATTCGAGACGGTGCAACGACGCCGGGTGCGTTCCGGGCTGGCCGAGGTAGAGCGTGACCGCACCCGTGCCGACGCCTGGTTGGTCAGCGTGGACGGGCTCCCGCAGTCCTATGTGGATCTGACCGATCCCACCGACCTGCCGTGCTGCGCGATGCGCAGGGTCGCGGACGTGATCGACGCGCTACCGCCGGCCCCGCTGAGCGCCCTGCACATCGGCGGCGCCGCGTGCAGCCTCCCGCGCTACATCCAGCACACCCGGCCCGGTTCGGACCAGCTCGTGGTCGACGTCGACGGCGAGCTGGTCGACCTGGTCACCACCCACCTGCCGATCCCTGCCGGCATCGATCTGCAGGTGGAGAACGGCCTGGACACCATCAGGAACGTGCGTGGTTGCGACCTCGTCGTCGTCGATGTCTTCGAGGGCAACGTGATGCCTGCGGAGTTCGCGAGCACGGAGTTCCACGCGGACGTGGCCGCCGCTCTTGCCGGTGACCGCACCTACATCGTCAACGTGTTCGATCGGCCTGGTCTGCGGGCAACCGCGGCGTTGGTCTCCGCTGTCACCGAGTGGTTCGGTGAGCCGTTGGTCATCGCCGAGGTCGGTGTGCTCCGCGGTGAGGGCATCGGCAACGTGGTCATCGTGTCCACCGATGCCGAACTGCCGGTTGAGGAGCTTGATCGGCGAGCCCGCGCGGCGCGGTTTCCCGCGCGGGTGTCGGCGGGCTGGCCGCACCGGTAGTATCAGGGCCACAGGCCGCCGCAGGGTGGCCCCATTCGAAAAGAAGTCGCCTGGATGTCCCAGGATCTCGCACCCGCGGTCGACAACGTCCCGTGGGATCGTCTGCACCACCACTTCGGCACCGCGGAAGACATTCCTGATCTGCTCCTCCGGTGCGCCACCGACTCCCGTGCCTTCGGCGAACTGCACAACAAGATCTATCACCAGGGCGGATGCATCGTCTCCGCAGCACCACCCGTGATGCCCGTCCTGGTTCGCTGGGCCCAGGATCCGGCCGCCAAGCCGAGGCCGGCGGCGATCGCACTCGTCAGCGACCTGGCCGCGGCCGCACGTGAGGCGCGGCCCGAACACGTCCCGCCTGGCTGGCATGCCGCGTGGGATGCCGCGGTCCCCCAGTTGGTCGCTCTGATGAGCGATCCTGATCCGGTCGTGCGCCGGCGAGTTGCCAGCGCACTGGCGCAGGCGTACGAACACACCGATCTGGTTCTGCCGGCTCTGCACGCCCGGTGGCAACAGGAGACCGACGAGCCGGCCCGCCTCTGTCTAGTGTCGGCGGCCTCGCAACTGCTCCGCGACATGGTGGGCGAATGGCCCTCCGCGGTGGTCGACTGGCTCTCCGGACTGTCGCGCCACCCGGATCCAGCCCACAGGTTCGCCGGGGTGCTCGCGCTGCGCCGCTCGGGTCTCGGCGGACGCGACCCCCGGCACATCGACGAAGCGGCGTCCTATCTGGACACCGCCGACCTGTCGGTGTGGAAGGACGTTCTGGGCGCACGACGAACGTCTGCCCGGTTGATCACGACGACGGAC
The DNA here is from genome assembly GCF_044455585.1 of Lentzea sp. NPDC051213. Classification (NCBI taxonomy): domain Bacteria; kingdom Bacillati; phylum Actinomycetota; class Actinomycetes; order Pseudonocardiales; family Pseudonocardiaceae; genus Lentzea; species Lentzea sp. NPDC051213. The sequence continues at coordinate 1,119,192 of NZ_JBITEX010000002.1, read as the reverse complement.
GACCTCCTCCGGGCCGATCGTGACGGCCGGACCCGGCTGGCCGCGGCAATGCTGCGCCAGAACGATGCGGACAAGCGCAGCACAGGCCTGAAAACGGCACTCACCGTGATGAGCCGCTGGCGCTCGCCGGTGGCGACTCTGCTGCCGCTCGTCGCGGTCCATCTGTCCGATTCGAACCCCGAGCAGCGCCGCCAGGTCGCCTCGATCCTCGCCACCACCGGCTCGGCCTCGCTGTCGTGGCGAGACGCACTTCTCGAAGCCTGTGCAGACGAAGTGCCCGCCGTGGCACGAACCGCGCTGCACGCGTTGGTCTCGGCCGGCGCGCCCGAAGCGGTCGACGTGGTCGCAGATCTGCTGAGCACACCGGACCACGGGGTGTGCGGCGAAGGCGGATGCAGAGAGCCTTCGATCGCCAAGATCCTCGAACCCCTGCGAACGGCCGCCGCCGAGTTGCTGCCAGTGGTCAGGCAGAGGCTGGGCGCATCGACCACGCTGCACGAGCAACGCGCCTATCTCCAGGTGCTCACCGCGTGGGGAACGGCTGCCGCGGAAGCCGTAGGTGACATCGCCGAACTGCTGGGCACCGAAGCCGAGGAATGGGCTCTCGACGCGCTTGTCGCGCTGGATTCGGTCCAAGCTCGTGACGCCGTGCTCACCGTGATCGACGGGGCACAACACGGGCAGAGCAAGTCCACGGAGATCCGGACTGCCATTCGCCGATGGCAGGTCACCGGCGACGCCACGGCACTGCTGCACCGGCTCCGAACAGCCGATCCCACCTTGCGAAAGCACGTCCACGTACTGGCCGACGTCGGCCCGGCGGCTGCCGACGCGGCGGACCAGTTGCGACGTCTGGCCGAGCGCGAGCGACCAGGCTGGGAGCGGGCACGTATCCAACACGCGTTGTGGACGATCACCGGCGACTCCGTGGATGCCGTTGCGTCAGCAGCGGCAGTACGCCGTGCGCTCCGCTCGGAGGGATACGTGTACGGATACGGGATCGGACTGATCGGGAATCTCGTGCGGATGGGGCCCCTCGCCCAAATAGCGCTCCCCGCGCTCCGGCCACTGCTGAACACGGATGTTCGCCCGGTTCAGTGGGACCGGCGGCACGCCATCCCGGAAGACGACCTTCTGTGCCGATCCATCAGTGAGGTCCTGGCTGCCGCCGAGTGAGAGAACGGGGCGGCTCATCGCGATGAGCCGCCCCACCGGCAGATCAGGCACGCCACCAATCGGCCCTGGTCGGCTCCCGGAACGCATTGGTCCCGCAGTGCACCTCCCCCAGCCCCTTGTGGAGGAAGTCCCAGTCCTCAACCCACTTCACCTTCACGGGAGTACCGGCAAGCACCCGCTCCGCAGCACTCTTGAACAGATCGACGCCGTCAACACGAGGCCCATGCGGATCGGGAGCACCGAACACTCCCCCACCCAGCGAGATCCCGTTGGGAATACCCGCCGTGTGCGCCGCGAACGCCGTTAGTGCCGCCGTGCCCGCCTTCATCCGGTCACGCAGGTCGTCCACCATCTGACGGGTGACCCGGCCGGACGCGACGAGCTCGTCGCCCGCGGCGTCAAGCGTCTCCCAGGTGAACTGCTCGAACAGCACCGGAACCCGGACCAGGTCACGGTCGGTCAGCCCGGTCTCCCTGGTCAGCACGGCGAGTTGGGTGTCGATGTGCCTGGCCGCGGTCTCGTTCTGCTCCAGGAACTTCGGGTCGGCAAGCGCCTCGTCGATCGTCGGCTTCTTCGCCTCGCTGGTGCCCTCGAACAGCACTGCGCTGCCGTGTCCGTCCTTTGTGGCCTTGCGCAGCACGTCGAGTGCGAGGCGCGGGTCCGCGACCATCAACGTCCAGCCGCGCTGGTTGCGGGCGGGGATGACGTGCACCGTCTCGTCGGAGTGGCCCACGACCAGCCAGGACGTGTCGATGATGACCGGGTCCGCGTACTGCGAGCCGATCAGCGTGGTGAACGACGGGTCTGGCTGCCGTTGGGCGGTGCTGCCGTAGAGCGGGCGGCCCAGCGCGTGGCCCTGGTAGGGCGGCAGGCTTTCGTAGTTGCCGGTCGAGTTCAGGCTGTCGTCGACGGCCGGGCCGCGCTGGGCGGTGTACTGCTGCACGACGCCGACGTCCTGGCCGCGCAGCGTGCTGAACGCCACCCGCCCGGCGGCGCGCAGGGCCGGCGGGTAGTAGACGCCTTCCCACTCGCGGCCGGGGAAGTAGTTGGCGCTGCGCAGCAGGACGTGCATCACCTGCGGCTTGCCGCCGGGGCCGGGCATGCTGGCGGTGGTGGGCTCGAAGATGTCCTGGAACCACCGGTCGTTGTTGCTGACCGCGGTCAGCGCGGACTCCGGCAGGTTCGCCGCCGTCATCGCCTTGCGCAGCGTGGCGAGGAAGTCGTCGTACCCCGCACGCAGCTCAGGCGCGGCGGGCTCCGAGGTCACCACGCGGCGCGGCGCCTTCAGGTCGTTCTGCAGGATCAGCGGCGCCACGCGCAGTTGCACCGAGTCCGTGCCGCCCGCCTTCAGGGTCACGGTGACCACGCCGTTCCACGCGGCCTTGTCCCTGATGACGTCCCGGCCCTCGAGCGCCAGCCGGGCGCCCTTGCGCAGCTCGGCCGCGGTGAGCGTGCCTCCAGAGCCGAGCGACGTCCACGCCCCGTTCCGCTCGACCCACAGGCGGGCGTGCTTCTCCTCGCCCTGGCCGAGCGACACCGTGCCGTCCTGGCTCGCGTTGCGCGGCATCGTGCGCAACGGCGCGAAGTCCGCCGCGTCGAGCGGGCCGTTGACGACGTCGTCCTGGGCGTCGTTGCACGCCGCGAGCCGTTCGTCGACCGCGATCGCCCGGTCTTTCAGCTCCTCTTCGCTGACCGTGCAGCGCTTGGCGTCGTCGTCGATGTTCGGCAGGAAGATCGCGCCCCGCTGCTGCGTCCACCTGCCCCTGCCGGCCAGGTCGGACCAGTCGACCGTGCCGTTTCTGTTCGTGTCGGCCAGAAGCGTCGCGCCGCTCGGCGCCGCCGTGGCCGGCACCCCCGTGAAGATCGCACTCGCCAGCACGACCACGCCCGTGGTCGCGGCAACTCGTCCCCGCACAAGCTCCCCCTCTTGATCAAGTGCTTTCCAGGCTAGGGAGCTGCGCCGTACGGCCGCATCAGACTTCAGGTGACTACGCGTCCTCCTCAGGTTGTGGGCCATCCGGGTGACGCAGCAGGTTGAGCGGCCGCGAGGGCAGATCTTTCCCACTTGCGTCTCGATAGGCGATGCCGGCGAAGCTCTCGCCTACCGTTCGCGGCATGGACGCGCTCACACAGACCTCCTTCCGCGGCCGGGACGACGAGATCCGCTGTCTCGACGGGATGATCGACGCCGCGCGGGAAGGCAACGGTGCCGCAGTGGTGCTGCGCGGTGAGGCGGGCATCGGCAAGAGCGCGCTCCTCGAACACCTGCAGGGCAAGGCGTCCGGGTTCCGGGTCGTGCAGGCGTCCGGATCGGAGTTCGAGACCGAACTGCCGTTCGCGGCGCTGCACCAGTTGTGCGTGCCGCTGCTCGACGGACTCGACCAGATGTCCGCCAGGCACCGGGAAGCGCTCGAGGTCGCGTTCGGACTGGCCGGCGGAAAACCGGACGTCCTGCGCATCGGCATGGCCACCCTGGAGCTGCTGGCCGCCGCGGAGACCCCCTTGCTGTGCCTGGTCGACGACGCGCACTGGATGGACGAGGCGTCCGCGCAGGTCTTCGCGTTCCTCGGGCGCAGGCTGACCTCCGAACCGGTGGTGCTGGTGTTCGCCGCGCGCCGGCCGGCAACGCCTAGCAGGCTGGACGAGCTGCCCGGTCTGGAGATCAAGGGCCTCGCCGACGCCGACGCACGCGCGTTGCTCGCGACCGGGCTGGTCGACGACAAGGTGCGCGAACGACTGCTGGCCGAGGCACGCGGCAACCCGTTGGCGCTGCTCGAACTGCCCAAGGCAGGTGGCTACGCGCTGCCGGACGTGTCGTCGGTGCCCAGCCGGATCGAGCGCAGCTTCCAGGACCGGACCGCCCGGCTGTCGGCGGACGCACGGCTGCTGCTGACCGTCGCCGGCGCCGAGCCGACCGGCGAACCGCGGCTGCTGTGGGCCGCTGCCGGGGAGCTCGGCATCGACGTCACGACCGCGGCCGCCGAAGCCGAGGGGTCCGGGCTGGTCGGCATCTCCACGCGGGTGCGGTTCTGCCATCCGCTCGCCCGGTCGGCCGTCTACCTCGCCGCCGAACCCGCCCAGCGCCAGCGGGTGCACCTCGCGCTGGCCGCGGTGACCGATCCCGAGGCCGATCCGGACCGCAGGGTGTGGCACCGCGCGCAGGCCGGCACGGGGCCGGACGACGACGTGGCCGCCGAGCTGGAACGGTCCGCCGAACGTGCGCGGGCCCGCGGCGGGGTGGCTGCCGCGGCGGCGTTCCTCGAACGTGCGGCGGCACTGTCGCTCGAACCGAGGCTGCGCGGCGAACGCACGCTCGCGGCTGCCCAGGCCAAGCTCGACGCGGGCGCGGTCGGGGTGGCGGCCGAACTGCTCACCACGGTCGAGGTGGACGACGCACGGACGGACCTGCTGCGCGGGCGGATCGCCTTCGTGCGGAACAAGGAGAACGACGGGCCGGCGTTCGTGCTGAGCGCGGCACGGCGCATGACCGGGGCCGCGGCACGCGACTGCGTGCTGGACGCGCTGGAGTTCGGGCTCGCCTTCGGGCGGCCCAGCGGCATCGTGGACGCCGTCGTGCGGGAGGCGCGGGAGCTCGAGCCGTCGACGCGGGAACCGGACGTGCTGGACGCCCTGGTGCTCCTCGCCACCGAAGGGCACCGCAGCGCGGTTCCGTTGCTGCGCGAGACGTTCCAGGACGAAAGCATGTCGTGGACCCGGCACCCCGCACTGGCCACGATGCTCGCCGGTGAGCTGTGGGACACCGACGTGCACGCGGCGGTCACCGGCTGGCTGATGAAGACCGGGCAGGAGGCGGGCTCACCGTTCGTGCTCCGGCTCGGCCTGGCCCAGTTGGCGACCGGCGCGGTGCTCACCGGCGAGTTCGGCAAGGCCATGTCCGCCATTGCCGAGGAAGAGGCCGTGGCGGACGCGGTCGGGGTTGCGCCGCTGCGCTATCCGCGGTTGCACCTGGCCGCGCTGCGCGGACACAAGCAGGAGGTGCTGGCCCAGATCGATCACGCGACGCGGGAGGCGGAGCGCCGGGCCGGGCTGCTGGTCGCGAACGCGCACTGGGCGTCCGCCGTGCTGCACAACGGGCTGGCCGACTATCCGACCGCACTGGCCGCCGCCCGGCTGGCCGTCGAACCAGGAGATCTCTACCTCGCCGGGATCGCCCTGCCCGAACTGGTCGAGGCGGCGGTCCGCTGCGGTGACGCCGCGGCCGCCGGTGCCGCGCTGGCGGACCTCACCGAACGGACCGAACCCTGCGACACCCCATGGGCTTTCGGCGTCACGGCCTACTCGCGAGCTCTCGTCACCGGAGAGGAGGAGGGCTACGTCGAGGCGCTGAAACAGCTGGAAACCTGCGCTGTCAGGCCTTATCTGGCGCGAGCCCACCTGCTGTACGGCGAGTGGTTGCGGCGCGCCGGCCGCCGGGTCGATGCCAGGGAGCACCTGCGCACCGCCCACGAACTGTTGTCCCGCATGGGGATGGAGGCATTCGCCCGGCGGGCCGCGGACGAGCTGAAGGCCACCGGTGAGGTCGCCCGCAGCCGCACCGCTGCCGCCGCTGACGACCTCACCATGCAGGAGATGCACATCGCCCGCCTGGTGGCCACCGGGGCGACCTCGAAGGAGGTCGCCGCCCGGTTGTTCCTCAGTCCCCGCACGGTGGACACCCACCTGCGCAACATCTTCCGCAAGCTCGGCATCAACTCGCGCCGGCAGTTGCGGGAACTGCCCGACATCAGCTGAGCGCCGGCACCAGATCGAGCTGCTGGGCCGCCCACAGGCTGTCGGCGTTGGCCCAGTACTCGGCGATCTTGCCGTCGACGACGCGCAGGATGTCCGTGCCGTAAAAGGAGATCCCGTCCGCCGTGGCGTGCCAGCGCAGCACGTGGAACGGTTGCTGCACGATCGGTCCTACCTGGATGGTGAACCGCAGGCCGGGCATGTTCTCGTGGGCACCGCGCACCCACCCGGCCAGAGGAGCGCGTCCGGTGTTGTCCTGTGGCGGGCCGCCGAGCAGCGGGGCCGCGTGCGAGACGAAGTCCTCGTGGACGATGTCCTCGACGAGGTCCAGCTCACCGTTCCACAGGTCGGCCCACATCTCCGCGATGTCGCTCATCACTTGTCTCCGTGCGAGCCGGGCGCGGCACTGCCGGTGTACTCACCGAGGTCGGACACGAGCTGGGTCAGCTCCGGGTCGGAGTCGTAGCGCTTCTGGTGCAGCGCCGCGATCTTCGCGCCCATCTCCGGGTCTTCGTCGTCGGTGATGTCGAACGACATGAACTTGTCGACGAGGGGCAGGCCGACGCGGTCGGTGTTGCGGTGCGCCGGGTGGATCAGGTACTCCCAGTAGCCCTCGAGGTCCTCGATGACGAACGTCGCGCCCCACTCGTACTCGCCGCCGTAGTCGCGGCCGACCACGAAGGACTTGACCGACGGGATCACGCGGCCCTGGTTGCGCAGGCTCTCCAGCGCCTCCTCGACCTGCTCGGGCGTCGCGTCCCTGCGCAGCGTGAAGCGGTTGCCGTGGTAGATCATCAGTTCTTCTCCTTGTATCCCAGGGCGAGGATCGCCCCTCCGACGGTGGTGACGACCCCGGTCCAGACGAAGGCGGCGGCGATGCCGACCGCCGGGACCAGAGGTGCGATGGCGAGCGGTGACAGGAACTGCCCGAGGAAGATCCCGGCGACGAGACCGCTGAGCACGCGGCCGCGTTGCGCCGGCGGGGCGAGATCCGCCAGCCGCAGGTTGAGGTTCGGCACGACCAGCCCGACCCCGAAGCCGCCGACGAGCAGCCCGGCGGTGACCAGCCAGATGCTGTCCGTCGCCCCGATCAGCGCCCAGCCGGCGCCGAGCAACGCGATGCCCGCGCCGGTGATCCGGCCCTGAGGGAGCTTCGGGAACACGAGCGCTCCGGCGACGCTGGTCAGCGTGCTGCCGGCGACGACGAGACCGATGACGGCGGGTCCGGCGCCGAGGTCGCGCAGCAGGAACGGCAGCTGCGTCGGTGCCATGTAGAACGTGAGGGTCGCGATGAGCGCGATCAGGTAGATGCCGATGGCGGCGCGGGGGAACGCGCCTGGCACGGCTTTCTGTGCGCTGCGCGGCTCGTTCGTCAACCCGGCGATGGCACCGAGCGCCACGACCGCTGCCACGGCGTAGAGCCAGAACGGCAGTCGCCAGTCGACCCCCGCGAGCACCCCGGCGAGCGGCAGGAACACGACGCCGCCGAGACTCGCGAAAGCCTGCTGGAACCCGAGGAATCGGCCGCGTTCCGGACCGTCGAACCAGTCCGTGATCAACGCGCTGACCGACGTCATGATCCCGCCGACCGCGAGGCCGAGCACCGTTCTCGTGCCGAGCAGAACCGGCAGGCTGCTCACGAAGAAGCCCGCCGTGCCGCTGAGGGCGTAGAGCACGAGGCTCACGACCAGCAATGGCTTGCGCCCCAGCCGGTCGGCGACCAGGCCCGCGACCGGCGCGCTGATCGCGATGGCGAGCGAGGTGATCGTCAGGGCGAGCCGGACGAGCACGCCCTCGCCGTAGACCTCGCCCATCGCGGGCAGGCTCGGGGCGATGATCGCCGCGGCCATGATCGTCAGGGTGGCTGAGGCGAGGACCACCGCCTGTGCCGTTCGCGTTGGAGCAGTTCGTGTTTGCACACCGGAAGCTTCGCGGCGGGCGGGGATCCTTCGCGTCGGTGAGAGTTACGTAGATACGTAGATGCCTGCGTAATGCATCTACAGATCACCGGATTCCCTGCGACTACGGAATTCGGCGGAGTGACACGGCAGGTAGTGTGATCGACGGTGACCTGGTCGGGGGGAGGTCTCTGTGTTGCGCATCCATTTTTCCGCTGGTGATCTGGAGCGTACGCAGGTGGCGGACGGAGTGGATCCGCTGTGGGAGATGGTGTTCAGCTGGCTTCGACTGACCGAACAGGACAGCGGGCTGATGCTGCAACCATGGCTGCGGGAGGTGCGGCGCACGGCCGACCGGCAGGTCGTCGGTGCCGGCGTGCGGATGCTGTCCGTGCTCACGCCGCTCGGGTCCTACTTCCCGGACTTCATGACACCGCCGGAGGGTGCGGACGGTCTGGCCAGCGGGCTCGACGCGATCCGGTCCACACCGCGCGCCCGGCTGCGTGAGGAGTTCGACCTGCTGACCGCGGTCTGCCCGACGCCGGCCTGGACCCGTCCGATCGCCGCGGGTGACGCCGGTGCGCTCACCGACGTCACCGACAACCTGGCCCGCTACCACGCCGAGGTGATCGAGCCGTACGGCGAGATGATCCACGACGCGGTCGAGACGGACCGCGTGCACCGGACCGCGACGGGCGATGTCGAAGGGCTGCTGCGGGGCATGTGGCCGTTGATGAACTGGCGCCCGCCCGTGCTGGAGGTCCAGTACTCCTACGACCGCGACCTGCACCTCGGCGGGCGCGGCCTGCGCCTGGTTCCGTCGTACTTCTGCCGCCGCACCCCGGTCGCGTTCGCCGATCCGGGGTTACCGCCCACCGTCGTCTACCCCGTGCTCCACGACTGGACGTGGCAGCGGCAGCTCGCGAGCGGGCACCGCCGGGAAGGGGCGCTTGCGGCGCTGCTGGGCACCACGCGGTCGGCCGTGCTGGCCGCGGTCGGCACCGGCGCCACCACCACCGAGCTGGCCGAACGCCTCGGCTTCTCGCTGTCGTCGGTCAGCAGGCACACCACCGTGCTGAGGGAGGCCGGGCTGCTCACCACGTCCAGGCAGGGCCTGTCCGTGCTGCACCGGCGGACCTCACTCGGATCGGCGCTGCTCAGCTCGCACAACTGAGGTCCGTCGGCGCGACCACAAAGCGAACGCGCACGCACCGAAAGCGGCAGCGGTGAAGGCGGTGTGCAGCACGCCGCCCCACCTCGTGGCGATCGTGAGCTCCGAGCGCAACGGCACGGTGCCGACCAGCAGGTCCTCGGTGAACATGCCGGTGGACCGCACGACGCTGCCGTCCGGGCGCACCACCGCGCTGACACCGCTGATCGCCGCGACCACGATCGAACGGCCGTGCTCGATGGCGCGCAGTCGGGCCATCGAGAGTTGCTGGTAGGTCATCTCACCGGGCCCGTACCAGGCGTTGTTCGTCGGGACGACCAGGAGCTGGGCGCCCTGTGCCGTGCTCTCCCGCAGGACGTAGTCGTAGGCGACCTCGTAACAGATGCCGACGCCGACGCTGGTGCCCGCGACGTTCAGCACGCCGGGTTCGCTGCCCGCCTCCAGATCCGGCTGGTCCGCGAACGGGGTCACCAGCCGGGCCAGCGGGCGCAACGGGATGTGTTCGGCGAACGGGACGAGCTCCTGCTTCGCGTAGGACTGTCCCGCACCGGTGCCGGGCTGCCAGGCGATGACCGCGTTCTGGTTGTCGCGCACCGCACCCACCAGGACGGGGACGCCGAGGTCGTCGACGGCGCGGTCGAGCACCGGGTCGCGGTCACGGGTGCTCGTGGAGCTTTCCGGCCACACCACGAGGTCCGGCTTCGGCACCGCGCCGGAGCGGATCGCCGCGTCGAGCTCGGCGGTCTTGCGCAGGTGGTTGTCGCGCAGGGTGTTCCGCGCGGTGAGCAGGCCGAGGCCGATGTCGGGGGCGTTGCCCTGCACCACCGCCACGGTCCGGCTGCCGTTCTGCGCGTCCACCGCGATCAGCGGGCCGAGCGCCAGAGCCGCCGCGAGCGGTACCGCGGCCCAGGCCGCACGCCACCGGGGCAGCCAGGCGGCCAGGCCGAACCCGGTCAGCACCACCGCGAAGGTCACGAGAGGCGCGCCGCCCACCATCGCCAGGCGCGCGAACGGGCCGTCGACCTGCCCGAACGCCACGCGGCCCCAGGGGAAGCCGTTGAAAGGGATCAGCCCGCGCGCGGTCTCCTGCAGCACGAACAGCAACGCCGCCCACACCGGCGCGGCGGGCAGCCGGGCGACCAACGGCATAAGCGCGCACACGGCCGAGATGAACAGGGCCATCAACGCGGACAGCACGAGCCACGGCGCGGGGCCGTACTCCCGGCCGAGAAAGTGCTGGATCCACCACAGGTGCGGCAGGAAGAAGGCCGCGCCGAACACGAAGCCGAGACCGGCCGCCCGGCGGGCGCCCGCGCCGTTCAGCATCAGCCACAGCACGACGAACGCGGGCACCGCGAGCCACCACAGGGTGCGCGGCGGGAAGCTCAGGGCCAGCAGGCCGCCGGCCAGTGCGGCCGCGCCGTACCGGGCCAGGTCAGCTCTGCGCAACGGTCACCCGTGCCCGGCGCAGGAGCAGGTACGCGCCGGCCACCAGCGCGATCCCGAGCGCGTAGCCGGTGACGAGCTCCGGCACGCGACCGGCGAAGTTGCCCGCGAGCGGCGGCACCAGCAGGGCGAACACCGCCACGGCCGCCGCGGTCCTGGTACGCCACAGACCGGCCGCGGCCAGCGGCAGCACCGCCCACAGCAGGTACCACGGCTGCACCACCGGCCCCAGCACCACGATCACGCTCATCATCATCCCCAGCGCCGTCACCTCGCCGATCCCGCCGCGCAGCTGACGGCTCAGCACCACCACGATGCCGCACAGGATCAGGACGAGCCCCGCGACCCGTCCCGCTGAGATCATCGCCTGCCCGCTCTCCGGCCCGAACACCGCACCGGTAAGAAAGCCCGGCCAGTTGGTCGGCGCCATCCAGCTGGCGATCTTCGACGGGGTGCCGAGCGCCTGGACCCAGCCGAAGCCGGACCCACCCGCGAGCGACGTCAAAGCCGAGACCACGCCCGCCACCGCGACCATGCCGAACCCGGCGGCCACGAACCGGGCCAGTCCCCCGCCCAGCCGGCGGGCCAGCGCGGTGCCGACCACCGCCAGCGCCGCCAGTGCGGGCAGCTTGACCTGCGCTCCGAGCGCGATGAGGACGACACCGGCCGTGAACTGCCACCACCGCGCGTCGCGCAGCGCGTGCAACGCGATGACGGTGCCGGCGAGCATGAGGCCGAGCATCAGCGCGTCGTTGTGGACGCCGCCGATGAGATGCCACAGCACCAACGGGTTCAGCACGCCCATCCACAACGCCACGCGCTCGTCCGTCCCGGCGATCGCGGCGAGCCGCGGCACCGCCCACACCACGAGCAGCAGGCCCAGCACCGCGACCAGCCGGTACAGCACGATGCCCACGACCGGGTCGCCGCCGGTGACGTTGGCGATCGCCCGCTCGACGGTGCCGAACAGCGGCCCGTACGGCGAAGGCGTGTCGCGCCAGTAGACGCCGACCCGTTGCAGGACATCGCCGCTGAGAGCCGCGGCGGGGCTGACCACGTTCGGGTCGAGGCCGCGTGCCGCCACCTCGCCCTGCGCGAGGTAGCTGAACACGTCGGCGCTGAACAACGGCGGTGCCACCACCAGCGGCGCGCACCAGTAGGCCAGCGTCCGCCGCAACCACGACACGTCCGGCCTGGTGCGGCCGAGCATCACCCAGGCCACCACGACCAGCCCGACGCCCGCGATCGCCACGCCCATCGGGATCGCGCCCGCTCTCGCGGACATCGCCCACGCCCCCGCGGTGAGCAGCACGGCACCGCCGAAACCGGTCCAGCGCAGCAGGTTCGGTGCCGGGGCCTTGGTGATGACAGGGGCAGGCCAGCGGGTGATCGTCGGGGACGGCAGAGTCACGGAAGAGACAGTGCTTTCCGGACGGCTCGTCCCGCGTCACCCTGCGGTCGCGTTGCCGAGTACGACCAGAGGATGATCTATTTCCGCCTGAAGTAGGTCAACCTCGGGCGATGACGGCAACTCCGGTACGGCCTCCGTGGACGTCGAGCACCGTGCCGTGGACGAACGCCGACTCGTCCGAGGCCAGGTAGACGGCCGCGGCGGCGATCGCGCCGGGATGCCCGGACCGTCCGAACGGCGTGCCGTGCATCATCACCTCGCCGGGGTGGTCGGTCGCGGTGTCCCAGTCCGGCGACACGACGACACCGGGCGAGATCGCGTTGACCCGGACACCCTGCGAACCGAACTCCGCCGCCCACGCCCGTGTGAGCGTTTCCATGGCACCCTTCGTGGAGCTGTAGAGAGCTCCGATGGGGACGGCGAGGCGCGCGATCCACGAGCCGAGGTTGATCACCACACCGCCACCGGCCTCGATCATCGCGGGGACCAGGGCCTGGGTCAGGAAGAACGGCGCCTTCACGTTGACCCCGTAGACGCGGTCGAAGGTCTCCTCGTCGGTCGTCGGCGTCGTCGACGGCGGGTAGATGCCGACGTTGTTCACGAGGACGTCGACCCGGCCGACCAGCTTCGCCGCCACCTCGGCGAGTGCGCGGCTGGCCTTCGCGGTGCCGTCGAGGTCGGCCTGGACGTAGTCGGCTCGGCCGCCCGACTGCCGGATGTGTGAGACGACGGCCGCGCCGCGCAGGTCGTCACGGCCGGAGACGACGACGTGCGCGCCCTCCGCCGCGAGCGCCACGGCGATCGCACGGCCGATGTTGCTGGTGGAACCGGTGACGAGGGCGGTCCTGCCCGCCAGACGAGATGCCATGCCAGCGAAGGTAGGTATCTAATTTTGGACCGGCAAGTCCAGAAAATCGATGAGGGTGTCGAGCGACGCCTCGAGGTGCCCGACGCTGCCGGTCGACCGCAGCACCTGGACACCGCCCTGAATCCCGGCGATGAAGGCCGCAGCGACCCGGTCGGCGTCCACGCCCGCCCGCACCAGCCCGGCTTGCTGCATGTCGATGATTCCGCGCCGCACATGGCTTTGCCACCGCGCGAGCAGCGCACCGACCACCTCGGTCGCCCCCGGCGTGCTGCCCGCCTGGCTCATCAGCGCCCCCAGCGGGCACGACCGGCCCTGCGCGCGATACCGGGCCACCACCGAGTCACGCCACCGGCGCCAGGCCGCCCACGAGGTGAGCGCGCCGAGGTGCGGCTGCTGGTCGTCGAGCACGCGATCGGCCTCGTAGCGCGCCACCGCGAGGAAGAGCTCTTCCTTGCCGTCCGGGAAGTAGTGGAAGATCTGCCCCTTGCTGGTGCCGGTGATCGCCCGGATGTCGTCGAGCGTGACGCCGGCCGGGTCCTCGCTGCGCAGGTGTGCCGCGGCCCCTTCGACGATGCGCCGCCTGGTCGCGCGGCCCTTCGCGGTGAGTGCCATGCCTCGACTGTACGTTTTCTGGACCAGCCGGTCCAACCTGCTACGGTCGGACGATGGACCGGCAAACCCGCGTGCGCCAGGCGTTCGACGAGTTCTTCGAGCCACCACAACGGCAGGAGAGCTGGATACCGGACCTGGTCCGCCGCACCGCCACCACGGTGCCGGCCTACCGGAAGTTCCTCCAGGAGCACGGGATCGAGCCCGACGCGGCCGAGTTCAGCCAGCTCCCTCTGGTCACCAAGGAGACCTACCACCAGAAGTACCCGTTGCCCGAACTGTGCCGCGACGGACGGCTCGCGGGCAACGACATGATCGCCGTCTCGTCCGGGTCGAGCGGCCGGCCGACGATCTGGCCGCGCACGCTCGAGGACGAGCTGCACGTGGCCCGGCGGTTCGAACAGGTCCTGGTGGACGGTTTCCAGGCGGACCGGCGCGACACGCTGGCCGTCGTCTGCTTCCCGCTCGGCACCTGGGTCGGCGGCCTGTTCACGCAGGCGTGCGTCCGCCATCTCGCGGCCAAGGGCTGCCCGATCACGGTGGTCGCGCCGGGCAACAACAAGGCGGAGATCCTCCGCGTGCTGCCCGAACTGGCGCCGCACTTCGAGCAGGTGGTGCTGCTGGGCTACCCGCCGTTCGTGAAGGACGTCATCGACACCGGCGCCGTGGACTGGCCCGCGTACCGGATCAAGCTGGTGCTGGCGGGCGAGGTGTTCAGCGAGCAGTGGCGTGACCTGGTCGCCCAGCGCGCCGCGATCGCCGACCCGATCAGCGACATCGCCTCGCTGTACGGGACCGCCGACTCGGGCGTGCTCGGCACCGAGACCGCGCTCTCCGTGGGGATCCGCCGGTTCTTCGCCCTGCGCCCCGACCTGGCGCGCGAGGTCTTCGGCGACGCCCGCCTGCCCACGCTCGTGCAGTACGACCCGGCGAGCCGGTTCTTCGAGGTGCACGAGGGAACGCTCGTCGTCACGGCCGACGGCGGAATCCCGTTGATCCGCTACCACATCGCCGACGAGGGCGGCCTCTTCTCGCACGCCGCACTGCTGGACTACTGCGCCGGGCACGGCTTCACTCCCCCGCCCGGCCCGGAGCTGCCGTTCGTGTACCTGTTCGGCCGCTCGCTGTTCACGGTGTCGTTCTTCGGCGCGAACATCTACCCCGAGAACGTGACGGTCGGCCTGGAGCAGCCCGGCATCAGCGACGCGGTGACCGGCAAGTTCGTGATCGAGTCGGTCGAGGACGCCGACCGCGACCGATTCCTGCGGATCACCGTGGAGGCTGCGCCGGGCGCGATCCCGGACGCTGCGCGGATAGCCGAATCGGTGCGTACAGAGCTGTTGCGGCTCAACAGCGAGTTCGCGCACTACGTCCCGGAGGAGCGCCAGCTGCCCGAGATCGTGGTGCTGCCGGCGGGCGATCCCCACTATTTCCCTGTCGGGGTAAAGCATCGCTACACGCGGCCCGACCTCCAGCCGTGATCGTGGTTGACTGGCAGCATGCTTCCCTGGGAGGTCGAACTCACCGGCCGGCTCGACCGGCACACCGTCGTTTCCGGGCTGCTGCGCGACAATCCGCTCGGCGACCCACATGAACGTCCACTGTGGGTGTACGTCCCGCCCGGCTACGACGAGAGCGACGAGCGGTACCCGGCGGTCTACGTCATCCAGGGCTACACCGGGCATCTGAGCATGTGGGCCAACCGAATGCCGTTCCGCCAGCCGTTCCTGGAGACGGCCGACGCGGTGTTCGCCGCGGGCACACCGGGTTGCATCGTGGTCTACGTCGACGCCTGGACCACGTACGGCGGTTCGCAGTTCGTCGACTCGCCGGGAACAGGCCGCTATCACTCGTATCTGTGCGACGAGATCGTGCCGTGGGTGGACGCGCGCTATCGCACGATCGCGGACCGCGAGTCACGCGCGATCACGGGCAAGTCGTCGGGCGGGTTCGGCGCGATGATCACGCCGATGCTGCGACCGGACCTGTTCGGCGCGCTGGCCACGCACGCGGGTGACGCGCTGTACGAGCTGTGCTACCTGCCCGAGTTCGGCCAGGCGGCACGTGCCCTGCGCGACTACGACCACGACATCCAGGCGTGGTGGGCGGACTTCCGCGCCCGGCCGTCGTTCACCAGGCCGCACGACGCGACGCTGCTGGGCATGCTCGGCGTTGCCGCGTGCTTCTCGGCCACCCCGGACGGCACGCCGGAGCTGCCGTTCGACGAGGTGACCGGGGCGCCGCGCGAGGACGTCTGGCAGCGCTGGCTCGAGTGGGACCCGGTGCGGATGGTGGCCGGACACGCCGACGCCGTGCGCGGTCTGCGTGCGGTGTGGATCGACGCGGGCACGAGCGACGAGTACTACCTCGACCTTGGCGCACAAGCGTTCCGGGCCGAACTCGCCAAGGCGGGCGTTCCGGATGACCGAGTGCACTTCGAGCTTTTCGACGCCGGGCACGGCGGGATCGACTACCGTTACCCGCTCTCGCTGGCCTGGCTCGCGGAGCGGCTGGCTCGCTGATTCGGGGGACGCGTGGACGAAGTGGTGCTGCGGCACGTCGAGGACGCCGACCTCGACGTGTTGTTCGAGTTCATGCGCGATCCCGAGTCGGTGTGGATGGCCGCGTTCACCGCGGAAGATCCCGACGACCGCGAGGCGTTCAACGCCCACATGAACCGGATTCGCGCCAACCCCGACACCTGGTTCCGGGTCATCCTCGGCGACGAACGGGTCGTCGGCAGCGTCGGAAGCTTCGTCCTCGAAGGCGACCAGGAGATCACCTACTGGGTCGACCGCGCCGTGTGGGGGCAAGGCGTGGCGGGAAGGGCCGTGGCGTTGATGCTCCAAGAGATCACCGTCCGGCCGGTGTTCGGGCGCGCCGCCAGTGACAACGCGGGGTCGATCCGCGTGCTCACCAGGGCGGGTTTCGAGGTCGTCGGCACCGACAGGGGCTACGCGGCGGGACGCAAGGCGGAGATCGAGGAGACGATCCTCAAGCTCGGCTGACGAACGTCTCGGTGCCCAGCACGCCGAGCAGCTGCAGCTTGTCGAACGCCTCGGTGCGCGGCGGCGCGGTGAGCACCAGCAACGCCTGCGACTGGTCCTCGGTGAACAGCGCCTGGCAGTCGACCTCGATCTCACCGAGCTGCGGGTGCACGAGCACCTTGTGGTCCTCGAACCGTTTCGCTACCTCGTGCCGTTCCCACAGCTGCGCGAACTCGGCGCTTTCCCGTGACAGCACGCGCACCAGCTCGCCTGCCCGCGACCGCGGGCCCATGCTGCCGTACGCGGCACGCAGGTTCGCCACCTGCGCCCGGCTCTGGCGCTCGCGGTCGTGCTCCGGATAGATCAGGCGCTCGTCCGGATCGGTGAACCAGCGGTAGATCCCGCTGCGCGCGAGCCCGGTGAACCGCGACGAGTCGCCGTAGAGCGCCTCGGCGAACCGGTTCTGCATCAGCACCTCGCCGAGGTTCGACAGGATCAGCGCGGGCGTGTCCGTGAGCCGGTCGAGCACCCGTTGCAACGCTGGCGCGACGTGCGTGCCCGTCGTCTCCGGGGACGGCGCGTTGCGCCCGGCGACGCGGAACAGGTAGTCGCGCTCGTCGCCGGTCAGCCGCAGCGCGCGGGCCAGCGAGGCCAGCATCTGCTCGCTGGGCTGCGGGCCGCGCTGCTGCTCCAGGCGCGTGTAGTAGTCCGTGGACATCACGGCCAGCGCCGCGACCTCCTCACGCCGCAACCCGTGGGCACGGCGGCGCGCACCCAGCGGCAGCCCGACGTCCTCCGGCCGCAACTCTTCCCTGCGGCGGCGCAGGAACGCCGCCAGCTCCGCACGATCCATGAACCCCAGTATCCGGACTCCTCCGCCGGTAACCAGGGATCGCCGATCCCCCGATGAGTGGTCTCTGCCGCGCGTCGGGCACACCGCAGAAGCTCAGTGCATGAACATCACCGGAAACACCGTCTTCATCCCCGGCGCCACCAGCGGCATCGGCCTGGCGCTGGCCCTCGCCCTGCGGGAGCGCGGCAACACCGTGATCGTCGGCGGCCGGCGCACCGCACTGCTCGAGCAGATCGCCGCCGAACACCCCGGCGTCGAGACCGTGCAGATCGACACCGCCGACGCCGACAGCATCCAGGCCGCCGCCAAGGACGTGCTCGCCCGGTTCCCCGAGCTGAACGTGCTGATCACGATGGCCGGGATCATGCGCGTGGAGGACTGGCACCGCCCCGAATCGTTCCTGGAGTCGGCCGAGGGCATCGTGACGACCAACGTGCTCGGCCCAATCCGCCTCATCGCCGCGTTCGTCGAGCACCTGCAGACCCGGCCGGACGCCACGATCATGACCGTGTCGTCCGGGCTCGCGTTCACCCCGCTCAAGGTGACGCCGAGCTACAACGCCTCCAAGGCCGCGATCCACATGCTCAGCGAGTCGTTGCGGCTGCAGCTGGCCGACACGTCGGTGCGGGTGGTCGAGCTGGAACCGCCGTCGGTGCAGACGGATCTGCTGCCGGGCCAGGCGGAGAACGACCACGCCCTGCCGCTGGCCGACTTCGTCGCCGAGGTCATGTCCATCATCGAGACGCAGCCCGACGCTCGCGAGGTCCAGGTCGAGCGGGTCAAGTTCCTCCGCTACGGCGAGGCTCGCGGCGACTACGACCAGGTGGTGGCCGCGCTGAACAACACCGACCCGCACGGCGACTGAAGTCGTCTGTACCGTGCGCGCGTGGAAATCCCTGACGACCGTACTTTCCCCGCCGCACTCGTCGCGTTGAGCGGCATCGACTTCCCGTGGGACTACGACGAGAAGACCGAGACCCCGGCGCCCGGCAACATCGACTACGAGCCGTACGACGAGTTCGACTCGGCCGAAGAGACCACCGACCGGATCAGAGCCTGGACAGGTGACAAGGAACTCGACGGTGACGCGTTCCGGGTGTTCGGGCAGGACGGCACCGGCGGCCTGGCCACGTGCTGGCTGGTGCGCCCGGGACAGCCGTTGACCGAGCAGCCGGTGGCGTTCTTCGGCTCCGAGGGCGAGTCCGGGATCGTGGCGTCGAGCCTGGGCGAGTTCCTGTGGCTGCTGGCGGGTGGCGTGGGCCCGCAGGAGGCCATCGAGTTCGGGGCGGACAGCGGTGTGCCGCACGACGACCTGCGCGCGGTGGCGGAGCAGCACTCCGGCATCGAGCCGCGCACGCCGGCCGAGGTGCTGGCGGCCGCGCGGGCCGAGTTCCCGGACTTCGCGACGACCGTCGAGTCCTGGTGCCGCTGAGCCCGATCGGGGAACCGGTCCTCGTTCCGGTTCCCCGATGGTCTATACCACTTTGTCAACCAGGGGTTACGCTCGGCAAACCCTGTTGTGCCGCAAGGTAAACAGGACCTCGTCCCCCGGAGGTCTGCTCATGAGAAAGCTCCTCGCGGCCGTGTTGCTGATGAGTGCCGCCGTCGTCCCCACCGGCACCGCCGCCGCGGCCGATCCGATCTACAAGGATCCGACCCAGCCGATCCCGGCGCGGGTCGCCGACCTGCTCGGGCGGATGTCGCTCGACGAAAAGGTCGGGCAGATGACGCAGGCCGAGCGCAATTCCGTCAGCGCCGCAGACCTGACCAACTTCCGGATCGGCTCGCTGCTGTCCGGCGGCGGTTCCGCGCCCTCGCCCAACAACGCCACGTCGTGGGCGAACATGTACGACAACTTCCAGCGCGCGGCGATCGCCACGCCGCTGGCCATTCCGATGATCTACGGCGTGGATGCCGTGCACGGCCACAACAACGTGTCCGGCGCGACGATCTTCCCGCACAACATCGGCCTCGGTGCGACCCGCGACCCCGGCCTGGCGCAACGGATCGGCCGCGCCACCGCCGAAGAGGTGTCCGGCACCGGCATCGACTGGGACTTCGCCCCGTGCCTGTGCGTCGCGCGCAACGACCGGTGGGGCCGAACGTACGAGTCGTTCGGCGAGGCGCCGGAGATCGCGACGTCGATGACCACGATGATCACCGGTCTGCAGGGCACGAAGCTCTCCGACCCCGCCTCGGTCCTCGCCACCGCCAAGCACTACATCGGTGACGGCGGCACGACCGGCGGCGACGACCAGGGCAACACCCAGGTCAGCGAGGCCGACCTGAGGGCGATCCACCTGCCGCCGTTCCGCGAGGCCGTCGCGAAGGGCGTCGGCTCGGTGATGATCACCTACAGCAGCTGGAACGGCGTGAAGACGCACGGCCACCGGTACCTCATCACCGACGTGCTGAAGAACGAGCTGGGCTTCAGCGGCCTCGTGGTGTCGGACTGGAACGGCATCGACCAGATCGACGGCCAGCCGGGCTTCACCGCGGCCGAGGTGCGCACCACGATCAACGCGGGCATGGACATGGTCATGGTGCCCACCGAGTGGCGCTCCTTCATCACGTTGCTCAAGGCGGAGGCGCAGGCCGGCCGGGTGCCGATGTCGCGCATCGACGACGCCAACCGGCGCATCCTGACCAAGAAGTTCGAACTGGGCCTGTTCGAGAAGCCGCTCACCGACCGCTCGTACACGGGCACCGTGGGCAACGCGGCACACCGTCAGCTCGCACGCGAGGCGGTGCGCAAGTCGCAGGTGCTGCTGAAGAACCAGAACGGCGTGCTGCCGTTGCCGAAGACGGCGAGCAAGCTGTTCGTGGCGGGCAAGAGCGCCGACAACATCGGCTACCAGAGCGGTGGCTGGACCATGACCTGGCAGGGCGGCAGCGGTCCGGTCACGCCGGGAACCACTGTCCTGCAAGGCATCCGTTCCGCCGTGTCGCCGTCCAGCACGGTGACCTACAACCGCAACGGCACCGGCATCGACGGCAGCTACCAGGCCGCGATCGCCGTCATCGGTGAGACGCCGTACGCCGAAGGTGCCGGCGACCGCGACGGCAGCCTGGGCCTCGACAGCGAGGACATCGCGACGCTGAACACGCTGCGCGCCGCCGGCGTCCCGGTGGTCGTGGTGCTGGTGTCCGGCCGCCCGCTGGACATCGCGGCCCAGCTGCCGCAATGGCACGCACTTGTAGCCGCCTGGCTCCCCGGCACCGAGGGCAACGGCGTCGCGGACGTCCTGTTCGGCGACTACCGCCCGACCGGCAAGCTGCCGTTCACGTGGATGCAGAACGCCGGCCAGCAGCCGATCAACGTCGGCGACGGCAAAGCACCGCTGTTCGCCTACGGTTTCGGCGCGCAGTTCCCGGCGACGCAGAGCGCCTACGCCCTGATCGGCGCGTCGTACTACGACGAGCAGAGCGGCACGCAGGTCCAGCGCTGCACGGACTCGGGCTGTGGCCAGAACATCGGCTACCTGACGCCGGGCGACTACGTGGCCTACGCGGACGTGGACTTCGGCGCGACCCCGCCGACGTCGGTGACGACCCGGATAGCGTCCGGCTCCACGGCCAACGGCACGCTGCAGTACCGGCTGGACAGCCCGACCGGCCCGGTGGTCGCGACCGTGTCGGCGGCGAGCACCGGCGGCTGGCAGACGTGGACGAGCCGCACGGCCGCTGCTTCCGGGGCGACCGGTGTGCACCGGCTGTACCTGGTGGCGACCGGTGGCACGGGTGGCGACCTGGCGAACGTGAACTGGTTCCAGTTCGCTCGCTAGTGCCGTGACCGCCTGCCTTTGCCCCGTATTTCGGTGGTCAGACGGGTGCATCGTGGTGCCGGCCCCGCGTCCTCGTACTGGTTGTACGGGGGCGCGGGGCCGGTGCCGCGAGGCGCCCTGCTGAGCGCCGAAAGACGCGGCGAAGGCCGGCGGTCACGGCACGAGGTAGTCGGAGTGGGCGGGGCCTACCTGGCACGGCCCCGCCCACTCGTTTCTCGCGCCGCGGACCACGCCCGGATCTGCCTTTCGGCAGCGTCCTCAGTGGACCGCACGAGGTAGGAGCCTCGGCGGACCGCCCAGCGGAACAACCATCCGTTTCCCCGCACGCTTCCCGACCGCCCACGGCTAATGTCCGCCTGTGTCGCGTCGGAACATCAGGGGGAATGGTGCCGCTTGAGAAGCTCGAGCTGGCCACGCTCGACATTCCCGACAACAACCCGCAGGCGCAGGCCCGCATCGCCGAGCTCACCCGTCCCGGCGGCGTCGAACTGCAGCCTGCCGAGAAGTACGAGGCTCAGGACCGGAGCGGATTCGTCATCGTCACCGTCGACCGGGAACAGATGGTGACGAATGTGCGGATCAGGCCGCACTGGAACGACAACCTCTCGCCGGAGGCATTCCCCGGCGCGCTCTACAGCACCTATTTGACCGCGGTTCAGCGCTCTCTCGCCGTGGAGGCCAAGCGCGGACCGGTGAGCCCGCCGAGCGCCCCCAGGCCGGCCACTGCACCGGAGGACCTCACGGGGCTGTCGCCAGAAGAGTGGCTCGCCAGGATGAAGTCCCGGCTCGACACACTCGACGGCGAGCGCGAAGCGGTTGTTCGCCGTGCCCAGCAGACCCCGCGGCCGGTCGACCAGGAGTTCCGCAGCCCGCTCGGCTACCTCACGCTGCGGATGCGCGCCGGTGGGCCGGTCGCGATCACCGCGGACCCGCACGTCCTGCGCAACCCGTCGGAAACCGTGCTGTCCAACGAGATCCTGCAGCTGTTCGTCCAGGCCGGACTCGGCATCGCGGCTCAGGAACGGCCACGCCCCGCCCGGCCTCGTGAGGGCGGCGAGGCGGACGACGACTACTTCTCGGCCGTCAACGTGTTCGACGACAGGGACTGACATGAGCACCAGCAAGCAGAAGTTCAAGGTTGTCACGCGGGACCTGCGGGAGGAGGCGAAGCACTGGCAGAACCGCGCGGACCACGCCTACGTCGCGATCCGGGCGGTGCAGAGCATGACGTTGCGCCCCAGCGCGTTCGCCGTCGCCGACTTCAGCCTGCTCGGAGTGGTCAACGCCGATCTCGAAGCCCGCTTCTACGAGGAATTCCGCCAGTTCATGGAAAAGACCCTGACGGGTGCGTACACGGAGTTCCACCAGGTCGACAAAGCGCTGCGCGACATCGCGGACGAGTACGACCGGACCGAGGACACCAACCGGCTCGACATCGGCAAGTTCTACAAGGCGTAGGCAAGGAAAGATGACCCAAAGCATCAGCACCGAGGACCTGACCTCGATCCTGGACCGGAGCTATGACGGTCTCGAGGAGCAACTCCGGATCTGCACGGACAAGTTCAACGCGGCCATCCACCACGTCAACGAGTGGCGCAACGTGCTCTACCTGAAGATGGACGTCATCCACAGGTTCCTCGAAATGGTCAGGGAGGCCCTGCGCAAGCTGGAGGCACTCGCCCAGACCGCGTGGCGCCACCACATGCCCGTCGCGTCGCTGCTCGTGCAGTCCTTCAACTGGATCCGCGACGTGCACAACCCCGTGGTCGGTTTCCACCACCCGAAGTCCAACCTGGCCCACGAGTGGGAGGGCAAGGCCGCCGACGCCTACTGGGAGAAGGTGACGGCGCAGAACGAGGCGACCAAGGCCGTCGCGCACAAGGCCGACGAGGTCAGCAAGTTCCTCATGGACATCGCCACCGCGAACGTCACCTACATGACCACCCTGGTCAAGATGGCGACGAAGTTCGCGGCGAAGTTCGTCGAGGTCGCGTGCGAAACGGTGGGAGTGCTCACGATCCCGGACGCGATCAAGCAGCTCGCCGCCGGCATCGGTGCCCTCACCGAGGAGTACCTGGGCCTGATGGCGGAGGGCGCCAAGAGGATCGTCGAGACGTGCGCCAAGCTGCGCACGCTCATGACCCTCATGGCCGACACCAGCTTGCCCGGCGGGCAGTGGCCGCAGGCCGTCACCGGCTGAGGCGGCAAGAAGCTAAGCGCCTACGCAGACGAAGCCGTTGGGCTGGTCGAGCTCCTGCTGAGCCTCGGCCAGCGCCTGCGCGGGCGACCGCCCGGCCCGTAACCCCCGGTGCACGGCGATCATCAGGTCCTTGGTCTCCGCGTCCGGCACCGGGACGACCGACGCGATCAGCTGGGACGCACCGCGTTCGAGGAACGTGGCGGCCAGCCCGAGGAGCTCGTTGCCGGACACGACGACCGAGCGGCCGACGTCGCAGGCGGCCATGATCACGGTCTCCGGGACCTGGTCGAGGCGGTGGACGTCGTAGACGACCAACGGGCCGTCGTGCAGGTCCAGGGCCGAGAACAGCGGGTTGTCCGGGTTGAGCCTGCCGTGGGCGGCCAGGTGGACGGTGCTGGCGGTGGCGAGGGATTTCAGGACGTCGTCGACCGTCGCGTGCTGCGGGCTGGTCGTGTCGTGGAGGGCCGCCACAGCCTGCGCTTCCTCGTGCGCACCGGGCAGGCCTGGACCGCTGGCCACGGCATAGGTCCTGGGACGCGCCGGGCGGGTCGCGGCGGTGTGCCACAACGACGCCGAGGGTGCGACGACGACGGGTTTTCCTTGGCACGACGGCAAAGTCGACCACGGGACGTCGTGCAGCACGCCGGTGGGGACGACGACCAGCGGCCGGTCGTGGCGAGGCAGGAGCAGCTCGTCGAGCTTCCCGGTCGTCCTGCGCAGGAACGCCCTGGTCTCCTGACGTGGGCGCCTGGCCAGGTGCCGCAGGGCGAAGGGCACTCGTTCGAGCAGGTCGGCGACCTCACGGACAGGCCCGACCGACCGCAGGGCGAGCTTGCCATCGGCGAGGGTGAGGGCGAGCAGAGAGCCGTCCAGTTCGATGAACTCGACGAGCACCTGGTCGCCGAGGTCGAGGTCGGCTGGCCGGACCGGGTCGGCCGGGCCGCTCGCGGTGGCTCTGAGGCGGCGGCTGCGGGTCTTGATCTGCCGTTCCAGCTCGACCTGGCGGTGCTGGAGCTTGGCGGTGGGCTGGCCGTCCAGGCGGGCGCGTTCGAGCTGGAACGCGGTGGCGCGCAACGCCGGTAACAGTGCGGCGAGTTCGGGGTCGTCCGGCGGGCGGGCCGGGCGGTGCAGCAGGCGGCTCGCGCGGCCGCGTTCGGCCCATTCGAAGACGTCCGCGGGTCTGCCGCCGGTCACTGCGCTGCGCAGGCCCAGTTCGGCCAGGTCGGCGCGGTGCATGGCGGCGTGCGCGCGCAGGTCACCGGCGGCGAGGGCGGCGTGGTTCTCGTCCAGCACGCGGAGGCCTCTTCGTGCCGCGGCGGCTGCGGACCGAGGGTCAACGCGTTGGCGCAGCAGGGCTTCGGCGTACCAGCCGCGGGCTCTGAGCGTCGCAGGGCCTGTCGTCCTGGCCCGGCTGGCGGTGGTCAGGTGTTCCAGCGCGCGGGCGGGCTGTCTTCGGCGCTCGGCCACGCGGGCCAGGTCGAGGTGCGCCTGAACCGCGGCGGCCGGACGGCCGTGCAACGCCGCCACCATGGCGTCGAGGTCGGAGTCGCTGAACCGGCAAGGCTTTCCGGCCATCAGTGCGGCACGCAACACGGTCGATCTGGCGACGGCGGCGTGGTGGTGGCGGCCCTGCCTGACGAACTGGGCGAGGGCGGCGCGCGCGTGGTCACCGGCCGCGGCCCAGTCGGCGGCGTGCAAAGCGACGTCGGCCAGCAGCAGGAGGGCTTCCGGGACCATGAGCTGACGGTCCTCACCGCGATAGGCCGCGACGGCCTGGGACGCGTGCTCCCGCGCCTCGCTCACCAGGCCGACGGACAGCAGCAGCTCCGCGCGATCCTGCAACACGGGCGCGAGCTGGCCGCCGTTGCGCGAGATGATCTCCTCGGCCCGGTCGAGGTGCGCGAGCGCGGACGGCACGTCGCCGCGCTGCCCCTCCACCCAGCCCAGGTTCTCGGCGATGATGCCGACCGCGAGATCGCGGCCCAGTTCGCGCGCCATCCCGTCGGCCTCGAGCAGGTCTCTGGTCGCCGCGCCGAACTGGTGCCGCTCGGCCTGCAGGATGCCGCGGTTCATGAGGACCCGTTGCAACGAAACCCGATCGCCGCCGCGGCGGAGTGCGCGCTCAGCGGACCGGTAGTCGGCGAACGCCTCGTCGAGCCGGCCGAGGTGGTAGAGGATCACGGCCCGCTGGGCCCGAGCACGGGCGCCCAGCGCCGGCAGCGCGAGATCGACCTCCCGCAGCGCGGCCTTGGCCCGCCCCTGGTGCACGAGCGCGTACGCGAGCTTCATCCGGCTCTCGGCCGCCGCCTGGCCGACCCCCAGCCGGACGGCACGCCGAAGGTGCGCGACGGCCGCGTCGATCTGCGCGGTCTGGGTCAGCGCATGCCCCCACGCCTGCTCGGCCAGCGCCTGAGCCGGGGCGTTGCCTTCCTCCTGCGCCTGGTGCACGACGCGCGACACCATCGGGATCGCCTTGGCTGGGTCGACGTCGGCGAGCCGCATCAATTCCCGCGCCGCGTGTAACACCGATCCCGGCAGCATGATGACCAATGTGCACGGCGATGACCTTCTTCGCCAGCGGGTATCAGCGTCGGGCGCGGCGGCATCGGTTCGGCGAACGGCTCACACCGGAGGCTGAGATGACCACAGACCAGGACTACTGCCCCACGACGGCCGAATCCGGCCACCTGATCGTGGACACCACCGAGATCGAGGTCGTGCGGCAGGTGCTCGACGAGCTCGGGATCGTGATCGCGAAGACCGACGACCTGCCGGCCTTCGAGCTCGCGCTGCTCGAGCTCGAACACGCGGCCCCACCGGGCACACCGGTCAGGGACGTCGACCCGGTGCTCACCGAGGTGCGCGCCCGGCTCGCCGGGCGGTGCGGCGGGTGGACACCATTCCTGGGCAAGAACCGGACGATGGTGAGCCAGTTCGGCGCCTACCCGCAGACCAGGGGCATGACCTCGTGGGATCCGGAGGCGTTCGCCGGAGAGACCGGCGCGTTCTTCGACGGCGAGGCCGGTCGCGGCGTCCGCGTCGGGATCCTCGACACCAAGATCTACGACCATCCCGCTCTCGCCGATCGCGACATCGAGACGCCGGACCACTACAAGTTCGGTGAACCGGCGAACGGGGTCCGGTTCACCGTCGAGGAAGGACACGGCGTGTTCGCGGCCGGGCTCGTCCTCCGGCAGGCGCCGCGCGCCACGCTCGTCGCCAGGCACGCGCTCGGCCCCAACGGCAAGTCCACCGCGTGGAAGGTGGTGCAGAAGCTCGCCGAGTTCTACGACGAAAGCCCTCGGGTCGACGTCCTCGTGCTGGCGAACGGCTGCCGCACGTCGGACGGCCAGGCACCGATGATCCTCGACCGGGCGATCGAACGGCTCAGCGCGCACGTCATGGTCGTGGCCGCCGCCGGCAACCACGGGGAGACGATCGGCATCTCGACCGACGTCCAGATCACCAGGAACTCACCGACGTGGCCCGCGGCCCTCCCCCGCGTCGTCGCGGTCGGCGTGGCATCGGCGCCGGTGCCGTACAGCGCCGACGGCCCGTGGATGTTGGCGCGGTACAGCCCCGACCTCCCATGGGTCACCTGCACCGTCGACCCCGTCGACCCCACCACACAGGAAGACCTGTTCGTCAGCACCTACCTCAAAGCGACCGACGTGAAGTTGCACGAGGCCTTCTCACCCGACGACTTCTCCAGCGGCTACGCGAAGTGGGTCGGCACCTCCTGTGCCGCCGCGTACCTGGGCGGAGCCATCGCGGCGAAGATGGCGGAAGACCAGCTGACCGCCCAGCAGGCTCTGGAGGCGCTTTACCTCGGCAAAACCGTGCACAAGTTCGACTGGCAGTACCGTTGAACAGGCCTAACATCGAAAGATGGGCACCAGCACCACCCTTGAGTTGACCGAGGAGGAGCTCGTCCTCCTCCGCCACGCGCTGCGCCACTACCTCTCGGACTTCGGTCACGAGGAGGCAGACATCGTCGGCAAGGCGCGGGCGCTGCTCGGCAAGCTGCCGGAGCCGGTCCGGAAGTAGCCGGCCGGTTCGCCGATCTCGACGGGTCCCAGCTCACCCGCCGGGCGATGGCGGACGGCCTGGATCGCGCACCAGGCGAGGAACGCCAGCGCCAGCCACGCGTAGGCGTTGCCGATGACGTGCTGCCACCACGTCCACGCCAGTTCGCGGTCGCCCGCGGTGGGCAGCAGCCAGTGCGGGCCCACCGCGGCGACCGCGATCCGCACCGGGCCTGAAGTAGAACGCCCGGCCGAAGCCGGCGACCAGCCCCGTCACCGTGAGCACGACCGCACACAAGATCGCCGTCACGAGCAACGGCCGCCGAAGTACCCCCATGACGACGATCGTACGAGCCGTGTTGACAGCCCGGCCTCGACCTTCCGGCCGATGCCCGAGTGGCCACGAGGTCAGCCCGCGGACCCGATCGCCTCGTCGAGAATGCTCAACCCGAGCGCCAACTCCTCCTCCGAAGCCGTCAACGGCGGCGCGATCCGGAACACCCCACCCATCCCAGGGATCTGCACGATGTTCATGTGCAGCCCGAGATCCAGGCACCGCTGGGTGATCGGCGCGCTCAGGCTCTCGTCCGCGATCTCCAGCCCCACCAGCAACCCACGCCCCCGCACGTCCGACACCAGCGAGTGCCGCGCGGCGATGTCGTCCAACCCGTTGCGCAGGAACGACCCCAGCTTGGCGGCCCGCTCGTCCAGCCGTTCCTCGACGAGCACGTCGAGCACGGTGTTGCCGACCGCGGCGACCAGCGGATCGGAGACGTGGGTGGTGAAGAACAGGTAGTTCCGCGCGTGCGCCTCTTCCTCGATCTCGGCGGAGGTGATGACGGCGGCCAACGGCAACCCGGCGCCCAAAGTCTTCGACAACGTCAGGATGTCCGGCACCACACCGTCACGCTCGAACGCGTACCAGTTCCCCGTGCGGCACAGGCCCGTCTGCGCCTCGTCCAGGATCAGCAACATCCCGCGCTCACGGCACTTCGCCGACAACGCGGCGAAGTACCCCACCGGCGGCTCGAGAACCCCGCCCGAGCTCAGGATCGGTTCGACGATGCAGGCGGCCAGCGACCCCACGGACTGCGCGTCGATCAGGTCGAACGCCAGATCCAGCTGCACGGTCCAGTCGGCGGTGGGCGCCGGGATCGCGAAGTTGCCCGGTGTCGCCGGGCCGTAGCCCTTGCGGCCCGCGCTGTAGGTCGCAGCGGCGGCCGCGGCCGTCATGCCGTGCCACGAGCGGGCGAAGGCGACGACCTCGTGCTTGCCGGTCACGAGCTTGGCCATGCGCAGGGCGGCTTCGTTCGACTCCGCGCCGGTGGTCAGCAGCTGCACCTTCGACAGCTGATCGGGCAGGGTCGCTGAGAGCCTCCGCGCCAGGTCGACGACCGGGCGGCTCAGCATGCCGCTGAAGAGGTGGTCGAGGTTCGCGATCTGGCGCTGGACGGTCTCGACGATGCGCGGGTGCGAGTGGCCGAGGATCGCGCTCATCTGACCGGACGTGAAGTCCAGGATGCGGCGGCCGTCCTCGGTGAACAGGAAGCTCCCCGACGCGCTGTCGATGATCTCGTGCGTGAACGTCCCGCCGTAGCGGACGAGGTGGCGGTCTACGTCGTCCCAGAAGGTGTCCATAGGCACGAAACTATGGGCCGCCCAGCATCAGGTCCATCTCACAATGCCACGCTCGCTGTTCGGAAATACTGCACAGCATGACGCTGAACCCGTGGCGCCTGCGCCTGCTCAGCCAGCTCGACGCGCTGGGCACCGTGCGGGCCGTGGCACTGGCCGCGAACCTGAGCGCGTCGAGTGTGTCCCAGCAGCTCGCGGTGCTCGAAAGCGAGACGCGCACGCAGTTGCTCGAACGGACCGGGCGGCGGGTGCGGCTCACCTCGGCCGGGCTGATCCTGGCGCGGCGGGCAAGGTCGATCCTCGACCAGATGGACGCCGTCGAGGCCGAGCTGCGCGGCCTCAGTCAGGAGCCGTCCGGGCTCATCCGGCTCGGGGCGTTCCAGAGCTCGATCCACACGCTGGCCGTGCCCGCGATCGCGCAGCTGGACCACCCGCACCTCGACGTCGAGATCGTCGAGCTGGAGCCGCACGCGAGCATGCCCGCGCTGCTGGCGGGCGACGTCGACGTGATCATCACGACGACCGGCTTCGTCGAGCTGCCCGTGCCGAAGGACATCGAGATGGTGCCGCTCGCGGAGGACCCGATCGTGCTGGTGACCCCGCCCGGACAGCCGAAGGGCGACCTCGCGGCCTGCAAGGACGAGCCCTGGGCGTTCGACATCCCCGGCTCGTACATGGCGAACCTGGCGACGCGGCTGTGCCGGCAGGCCGGCTTCGAGCCGAAGGTCGTGGGCCGGTTCAGCAACTACATGCTGACGCTCAAGCACGTCGAGGCCGGGCTGGCGGTCGCGATGCTGCCCGCGCTGGCCGCGGACCCGCGGTTCGACGTCGTGACGCGGGAGCTGCCGGTGACACGCCGGATCATCGCGGCCGTGCGGCGGGATTCGCGCGCCGCGATCACAGTGGTGCTCGACGCCCTGCATACTCGGTCCCTGCCGGAGGGGAGGTGATCACGTGCCGGATCGAGTGACGATCAACGACGTCGCCAGGACCGCCGGGGTCTCGCGGCAGACGGTGTCGCGGGCGCTCAACGACAAGGGCGAGATCGACGCCACCACCAAGCAGCGCGTCCTCGACGCCGCGCGCGAGCTGGGTTACCGGCCGAGCCGGTTCGCCCGCGGGCTGGTGCGGCAGGACACCACCACGATCGGGCTCGTCGTCCCCGATCTGCTCAACCCGTTCTTCACCGAGGTCGCCGCCGCCGCGCTGGAGGCCGCGCGCGCACGCGGCTGGCACGTCGTCCTCTACGACACCGCCGACAGCGTCGACGAGGAACGCGGCACGCTGAAGGTCATCGGTTCGCAGGTGGACGCCGTCGTCGGCTACTTCAGCCTCGACGAGGAAGAGCTCGACCAGCACCTGAGCGGCATCCCCGTCGTGCTCGTCGGCCGTGACCACCACATGCCCCGGTTCAGCTCCATCCGCATCGACGGCGCGACGGGCATCCGCGAGGCCGTCGACCACCTCGTCCGGGCAGGTCACCGCCGCATCGGCATGCTGGACCACGCGAACCGCGCCGAGCCCAGCGTCCGCCGCGAGTGGTTCGCCGACGCCATGGCCGCGCACGGCCTGCCCGCCGACGTCGTCGGCACCGCGGTGCAGTCGGTCGACGGCGGCGCCGAGGCTCTGACCGCTCTGCTCGGCGCGCACCCCGAACTCACTGCCGTCTTCACGTTCAACGACATCATCGCCGTCGGCGCGCTGCGGGCCGCCAGACGTCTCGGCCGCCGGGTGCCCGCCGACCTGGCCGTGGTCGGGTTCGACGGCCTCCAACTCGGCACCGTCGTCGACCCGGAGCTGACCAGCGTCGGCCTCGACACCCGCCGGCTCGGCGCGCTCGCCGTCGAGCAGGCCGGCCGGTTGCTCCAGGGAGCGAAGCCGCTGTCGGCCGACGAGCTAGTGATCCACGCGGCCTTGGTGGTCCGCGAGTCCGCCTGACCTGCGTCTTTCCCCCTCAGGCCTTGACAGGTTCACCCGCTCTGCGCATGCTTCGCGGCAATCCGTGAACGTTCACGGGAGCGTTCACGGGCTCCGGAGGGTCCCCGATGACGTTGACTCGACGCAGGTTCCTGACCGGTGCGGCCGCCGTGGCCGCCACCGCGATGGGCGCAGGCGCGTGTAGCAGCCCCACCACGGCGAACCCAGGGCGGATCACGCTCTGGCACTCGTCGAACGGCCTGTCCGACAAGGTGCTCGCCGAGGCCGTGACCAGGTTCGCGGACAAGAAGCTGACCACGTCCAAGGTCAGCGGCGAACTGAACCAGCGACTGCTCGCCGCGCTGTCCGGCGAGGCCTACCTGCCGGACATCACGATGATCGGCGACGGCATCTCCACGTACTTCTCCGCCACCGACCGGTTCGCCGACCTGAACAAGCTCGGCGCGGCGCAGGACGAGCCGCGCTACCTGCCGTGGAAGTGGCAGGCCGGCCGCAGCCCGGACGGGTTCCAGCTCGGCTTCCCGATCGACATCGGGCCGGCCGCGCTCTACTACCGGGCCGACCAGTTCGCCGAGGCCGGCTTGCCCAGCGAGCCAGACGCGGTGGCCGACGCACTGTCCACTTGGGACGACTACTTCGAGTTCGCCTTACGGGTCAAGGACAAGCTTCCCGGCCGGTACCTGATCACCGACACGAAGATGGTGTTCACCTACTCGCTGGCCCAGGAGTCTCAGAAGTACCTCGACCGGCAGAACCGCTATCTCGCGGACCAGTCGCAGGCGCGGCGTGCGTGGGACCGCGCGGTCAAGGCGTTCCAGCTCGGCCTGACGGCGGGCTACGCGGGCTCGGCCGGCGGCGAGGGCGTCGACCGGCTCGCGGCGTGGAACACCGGCAAGGAACTCAGCTTCGTCAACGCCTCCTGGATCACCGGCAACCTGAAGCAGTCGGCGCCCGACACGTCCGGCAAGTGGCGGGTGTGCCGCCCGCCCGGCGGTCCCGGCAACCAGGGCGGCTCGTTCCTCGCGATCACCAGGTACTGCCCCGACCCGCAGGGCGCCTACGAGATCGTGAAGTGGGTGCTGTCGCCGGAGAACCAGGCGGCGATGTTCCTGGAGCTCGGCCTGTTCCCGTCGAGCCCCGCCGTCTACACCGACCCTCAGGTGCTCGCGCCAGAGGAGTTCTTCGGCGGGCAGGCGACGATCGAGGTGTTCGGCAAGATCGCGGAGGAGGTCAAGCCCGTCTACTTCTCCCCCTGGGACATCTCGATCTCCGACACCTACACCGACGAGCTGACCAACGTCGAGAGCGCGGGCAAAGATCCTGAACGCGCGTGGGAAGACGCTCGCACCGCGGTCGAGCGGCTGCTGCGCCGGCAGGGGGTGCTCGCGTGAACCGTCGCTGGAAGTTCCTGCCGCAGTACCTGGCGATCGCGCCGTTCTTCGTGCTGTTCGCTGTGTTCGGGGTCTACCCGGTGCTGTACTCGTTGTGGCTCTCGCTCCAGCGGTGGAACGGCGTCAGCCCGATGAAGTTCGTGGGCCTGGAGAACTTCAAGTTCCTGCTCACCGACACCGCGTTCTGGGAGGCGATCGGCAACACCCTGATCATCTGGGTGATGTCGACGATCCCGATGCTGGTGCTGTCGATGCTCGTGGCACTCGGCCTGAACTCCTCGGTGCGCCACCGCGGTTTCCTGCGGGTGGCCTACTTCCTGCCGAACGTCACGTCGATCGTGGCGATGTCGCTGGTGTTCGGTTCCTTCTTCTCCAACGAGTTCGGTGTCCTCAACTGGTTCCTGAGCCTCGTCGGGGTCGATCCGGTGCAGTGGCTCAACGACCCGTGGGCGATCCGCACCGCGATCTCGTTGATGATCATCTGGCGCTGGACCGGGTACAACGCGATCATCCTGCTGGCCGGCCTGCAGGCATTGCCTTCCGATGTCTTCGAAGCAGCCAAACTCGACGGCGCCGGGCCCGTGCAGACGTTCTTCCGCGTCACGCTTCCGTTGCTGCGCCCGGTGATCCTGTTCTCGGTCGTGATGTCGGCGATCGGCGGGCTGCAGATCTTCACCGAGTCGCAGATCCTCCTCGGCAACCGCGGCGGCCCCGAGGGCGCGGGCATGACGATGGTCCTCTACTTCTACAACACCGCGTTCGCGGACAACGACTTCGGCTACGGCGCCGCGATCGCTTGGGGCATCTTCGTGGTCGTCGTCCTCTTCTCGATCCTCAACTGGCGGCTCGTGCAACGCCCGCCCAAGATGACCTCACTGCGCAACGGGGGCGCCAAATGAACCGCGTCTTCACGTACGCAGCACTGATGGCCGGTGCGCTGATCACGCTGTTCCCCTACTACCAGCTCGCGGTGATGGCCTCGAACACCACCGCGGACATCTACTCGTCGCCGCCGACCTTCTGGTTCGGCGGGCACTTCTTCGAGAACATCGGCGAGGTGTTCGCGAAGGTCGACTTCTTCGGCTCGGTGCTGAACACGCTGGTCGTGGCCATCGCGACGACGCTGCTGGTGCTGTTCTTCGACTCGCTCGCGGCCTTCACGTTCGCCAAGTACGACTTCCCCGGCAGCAACGTGCTGTTCGGCGTCCTGCTGGCGACGTTCGTGGTGCCGACCCAGCTGGCCGCGATCCCGCAGTTCGACCTGATGGCCAAGTTCGGCTGGGTCGGCGACCTCAAGGCGCTGATCATCCCTGCCGCCGCCAACGCGTTCGGCATCTTCTGGATGCGCCAGTACGCCCGCGGCGCCATCGCGGACGAGCTGCTGGAGGCCGCACGGGTCGACGGCGCGGGCTTCTTCCGCACCTACCTGTCGGTGGGTTTGCCGGTGTTGCGGCCCGCGCTCGCGTTCCTCGGCATCTTCACCTTCGTCAACGCGTGGAACGACTACCTGTGGCCGCTGGTCGTGCTGATCGACTCGAACCACGTGACGCTGCAGGTGGCGCTGTCGCAGCTCAACTCCCTGTACCTCAAGAACTACGCCGTCGTGATGGCCGGGACCCTCGTGGCGATCGTGCCGCTGGTGATCGTGTTCCTGATCGGGTCGCGCCACTTCATCCGCAACATCGCCGCCGGCGCCCTAAAGGGATGAAGCACTGAAGGGCTGAAGAACTTGTCATACATCGAGGACATGGGTCCCGGCACTGGAGCGCTGCCGCCGCGCGCGTTCTTCACCTCCGACGCACCGTCGCTGTCGCTGGACGGGACCTGGCGCTTCCACCTGTCGCCGTCGGCTCTCGCGGCGCCGGAAGGCGTGCAGCGCGAGGACTTCGACGACAGCGGCTGGGACACGATCACCGTGCCCGGCCACTGGCAGCTGCAGGGCCACGGCTCGCCCGCGTACACGAACGTGCGCTACCCGTTTCCGGTGGAGCCGCCGTTCGTGCCGTCGGAGAACCCGACCGGTGATCACCGGCTGACGTTCGACCTGCCGGCTTCCTGGCCGGACGAACCGGCCGCGCTGCGGTTCGGCGGCATCGACTCGTGCGGCCGGGTGTGGCTCAACGGTGTCGAGCTGGGCGTGACCCGCGGCAGCCGGTTGCCGACCGAGTTCGAGGTCGGGCACCTGCTCCGGCCGCAGGGGAACGTGCTGGTCGTGCGCGTGCACCAGTGGTCGGCCGGCAGTTACCTCGAGGACCAGGACATGTGGTGGCTGTCCGGGATCTTCCGGGCCGTCACGCTGTTGTCCCGCCCGCGCGGCGGTGTCGCGGACTACCACCTGGACGCGTCGTACGACCACACCACCGGGCTTGGCACCCTGTCGCTCACCGCGGCTCCTGGCGTGCTGTTCACCGTGCCGTCGCTGGGTGTCAAGGACGCGCGGTCAGCCGAGGTGCCGGTCGAGCCCTGGAGCGCGGAGAATCCCCGTCTGTACAACGGTTTCGTGCACACCGCCGCCGAATGGGTGCCGGTGCGGATCGGCTTCCGGACGGTCGCGATCTCCGACGGCGTGCTGACGATCAACGGCGCGCGGGTCGTGTTCCGCGGCGTGAACCGCCACGAGCACCACCCCGAGTTCGGGCGTGCGGTGCCGTGGGAGTTCGCGCTCGCCGACGTGCTCCTCATGAAGCAGCACAACGTGAACGCGGTGCGGACCAGTCACTACCCGCCGGATCCGCATTTCCTGGACCTGTGCGACGAGTACGGCCTGTGGGTGATCGACGAGTGCGACCTGGAGACGCACGGGTTCGGTGAGCTGGACTGGGCGGGCAATCCGAGCGACGATCCGCGCTGGGCGGAGTCCTATGTGGACCGCATGCGCCGCATGGTGGAGCGGGACAAGAACCACCCGTCGATCGTGCTGTGGTCGCTGGGCAACGAGTCGCACACCGGCCGCAACCTGGCCTCGATGGCGCAGTGGACCCGCGAGCGCGATCCGTCCCGGCCGGTGCACTACGAGGGCGACTTCGCGTGCGAGTACGTCGACGTGTACAGCCGCATGTACGCCTCGCACGAGGAAGTCGACCAGATCGGGCGCACGCACGCCCACGGACTGCCGTTCGTGCTGTGCGAGTTCGCGCACGCGATGGGCAACGGGCCGGGCGGCATGCTGGAGTACCGCGAGCTGTTCGAGCGCTACCGGCACGTGCAGGGCGGGTTCATCTGGGAGTGGA
This sequence comes from Lentzea sp. NPDC051213, assembly GCF_044455585.1. Taxonomy (NCBI): domain Bacteria; kingdom Bacillati; phylum Actinomycetota; class Actinomycetes; order Pseudonocardiales; family Pseudonocardiaceae; genus Lentzea; species Lentzea sp. NPDC051213. Next base: position 1,083,820 of record NZ_JBITEX010000002.1, on the reverse strand, counting down.
TCGACCACGGGCTCGCCGCGGACGGTCACATCAAAGACGGGCACTTCGCGTACGGCGGCGACTTCGGCGAACCGTTGCACGACGGGAACTTCGTGATCGACGGCCTGGTGTTCCCCGACCGCACTCCCTCGCCCGGCCTGCTGGAGTTCGCGAAGGTCTTCGAACCGGTGCGCATCACCGGCACCGCGCAGAACATCCGGATCGCCAGCCACTACGACCACGTCTCGCTGGACCACCTGCGCTTCGACTGGGTCTACGAGGACGACGGTGTGGAGGTGGCCGCCGGCTCCCTCGAAGTGCCATCACTGCCCGCGGGTGAGCACGCCGAAGTCGCGCTGCCCGCCCTGCCTCCGGTGTCCGGTGAAGGCTGGCTGACCGTCCGCGCCTCGCTCGGCGCGGCCACGAGCTGGGCAGCCGCCGGCCATCTCGTCGCGTGGGGCCAGGTCGCCGTCGTCGAGGCCAAGCCCGTCGCGCCGCTCAGCGCGGTGGAACTCGTCCGCGTGGGCGAGGTGCTGTCGTTGGGGCGCGGCGAGTTCGACCGCGTGACGGGCCTGCTGACCCGGCTCGGCGAGCATCCGGTCCAAGGCCCGCGCCTCGACCTCTGGCGCGCGCCCACCGACAACGACCGGGGCTCCGACCAGCCGGAGGAACGCGCGTGGCGCGAGGCAGGCCTGCACCGCCTGCAGCACCGCGTGGCCGAGGTGGAGGTGCAGGAGCGCGCTCTGGTCGTGCGCACTCGTGTGGCACCACCGAGCTGGGGCTTCGGCATGCTCGCCGACTACCACTGGACCGCTGACGGCGACCGGCTGCGGCTGCGGCTCACCGTGACTCCCGACGGCGAGTGGCCCTGCACCCTCCCCCGGCTCGGCCTGCGTCTGGCACTGCCTGGCTCGGTCGACACCGTCGAGTGGTTCGGCAAGGGCCCCGGTGAGGCGTACGCGGACAGCCGCCAGGCCGCCAGGATCGGCCGCTTCTCGTCCACTGTGGACGAGTTGCAGACGCCGTACGTCTTCCCGCAGGAGAACGGCAACCGCGCGGACGCCCGCCGGCTGCGGCTCGGCGGCATCCAGGTCGAGGGCGAGCCGGTGTTCGACTTCACCGCCCGCCGCTGGACCACCGAGGACCTCGACGCAGCCCGGCACACGACCGACCTCAGGCCGAGCGAGCACGTCCATCTGAACCTCGACCTGGCTCAGCACGGTCTGGGCACCGCGTCGTGCGGTCCGGGTGTGCTGCCGCAGCACCGGCTCCACCCGCAGAAAGCGAGCTTCTCCCTGACCTTCACGGTGTTGTAGCGGCTCAGCCGCCCGGCGTCACGATCCCCTGCTCGTAAGCGAACACGACCGCATGCGTGCGATCCCGCAGCCCGAGCTTCGTGAGCACCCGTGACACGTGCGTCTTGACGGTCGTCTCGCCCAGGAACAGCGTCGCGGCGATCTCCGCGTTCGACGCCCCCTTGGCGAGCTCGACCAGCACCTCGAACTCGCGATCGGTCAGCACCGGCGGCCGGGTGCGCTCCCTGGCACCGGGGCTGAACCGCGCGATCACCCGCCGGGTGACCTCCGGCGACAGCAACGCGTCGCCGCGCGCCACCACCCGCACCGACTCGACGAGGTCCTCCGGCGAGGCGTTCTTCAGCAGGAACCCGCTCGCACCGGCCTGCAGCGCCTCGAACAGGTAGTCCTCGCGGTCGAACGTGGTCAGGATGACCACACGGGTGGCGCCGCCGGAAGACAGGATCCTCCGGGTGGCTTCCAGGCCGTCCATGCGCGGCATCTGCACGTCCATCAGCACGACGTCGGGCTGCAACGCGGTCACCAGGTCCACGGCCTCCGCGCCGTCGCCCGCCTCGCCGACGACCTCGATGCCCGGCTCGGTGCCGAGGATGACGCGGAAACCGGCCCGCACCAGGTCCTGGTCGTCGGCCAGCACGACTCGCAAACTCACGCTCTCTCCTCCGTGGGCAGCGAAGCGCGCACCAGATAGCCCGCGTCACGCCGTGGTCCTGCCTCCAGCGAACCGCCGTGCACCGCCACGCGCTCACGCATCCCCACGAGCCCGAAGCCCGCACCGGTCGCGCCGCGGCCGCGGCCGTCGTCGGCGATCTCCACCTCCAAAGCGCTGTCCAGGAAGCGCATCCGGACGTCGACGTGCTGCGCCTCCGCGTGCTTGACCACGTTCGTCAGCGCCTCCTGCACCACCCGGTACGCCGACAACGCGACCGCCGAGGACACGTCTCGCGGTGCGCCGTACACGCCGTGCGAGACCTCCAGCCCGGCGGCGCGAGCGCTCTCCAGCAGTTCCGGCAGGTCGTCCAGCCCCGGCGCGGATTTGAGATCCTGCTCGGCATCGGCGCGCAGCACGCCCAGGAGGCCGCGCAGTTCGCTGATCGCGGTCCGGGCGGTGTGCTCCACGCTCTGCAACGCGTCACGGGCCAGCGCGGGGTCGGAGTCGAGGACCCGGCGGGCGGCGCCGGCCTGGATGCCCATCACGGACACGTGGTGCGCCACCACGTCGTGCAGGTCGCGGGCGATCCGCATGCGTTCCGCGGCGATGGCGCCTCGCGTGTTCTGCTCCTGCGAGCGCCGCAACTCCTCGGCCTGGAACTCCAGCTGGGCGTTGCGCCGCGCCGCCGTCCACGCCATGTCACCGATGACGTAGGCGAAGATGAAGAAAAAGACGTTGAACTCCAGTCCGTAGAGGACGGAGGCGAGCACCGGGTCCATCGGCCCCGCGGCGTTCTCGAACGGCACCTCCGGGCCGATCAGGAAGCGCACGAGGCCGAAGCCCAGCCACAGGAACATCGCGATGATCACGCCGATGCGGGCCCAGCGCGCGACGACGCGGTTCTGCTCCCAGGCGCCGACGGTGAAGATCGCGAGGAACAGGATCGCGGACGGCGCCAGGTTGTCGCCGACCTGCCGCCACTGCGCGCCGATGAACAACACCGACACCACCAGCATGACCGCCAGCGGGTACCGGCGCCGCACGACGAGCGGCAGCGCCAGGGCCACCACCCACGCGACCTGTTCGCGGAGATCAGGAGCCCGGCCGTGGGTGAACGCGCCCACGCTGTTGACCAGCACGGTGATCTCGAACGCGCACAGCGCGACGAGCAGGGTGATGCCGATGTCGCGCCGCCGCTGGGCGGGCGTGGGTCCGGGCCGCCGCCACTCGTTCCAAAAAAGTTCCGGCACCCGATCAACCTAATCCAGCGGTACGGTGGCCGCGCAGGGCCCCGCCGCTCTTTTACATCGACAATCGAAGCTATTCGTCCGGAGGGTGTTTCGGGCCACAAAGGTGGACCCGTGATCACCTGTTACCCAATACTTCGCGCTACCCACCGGTAACATCCCCTGCGACAAGGCCTGGAATGTCCATTCGCAACGTATTAGTGTCAGCCTCCCTGCTGCTGTCGACGCTCACCGCGTGCGGATCCGGCGAAGTGGTCCAACCAATTCGCACAGGTCCCGGCGTCACCGCCGACACCATCTCGCTCGGCGTGCTGACCGACATGACCGGCCCGTTCAAAGGGTCGTCCATCTTCCGGATCCGCGGTTACGAGCTCTATCTGGACCACGTCAACAAAAACGGTGGTGTGTGTGGCCGGCGCGTCGAACTGAAGCAGAAGGACCACGCTTACGACGTGCAGAAGGCACTCGACGGCTATTTCGACCTCGAACCACAGGTACTCGGATTCATCGACGTGCTAGGTCAGCCGATGACCGCCGCCATCGAACCTGACCTGATGCAGACGCGAGCGCTGACCGTGCCCGCCTCCTGGGCATCGGACCTGCTCGGCAACCCGCACATGATGATCGTCGGCACCACCTACGACCTCGACATCATCAACGGCCTCGACTACTACAAGCGCAAGGGCATCCTCACCGAGGGCGACACGATCGGCCACGTGCACCTGCGCGGCAGCTTCGGCGACGACGCCCTGGAGGGCAGCCGGTTCGTCGCGGCCAACTGGGGCATGAAGGTCGCGGAACAGCCCGTCTCCGAGACGACGGCGAACCTGACCGAGCAGATCACGGCGCTGAAGGCGGCCAACGCCAAGGTGCTGGTGATCAGCCTGACCCCACCCCAGGCCGCCGCCGCGGTCGGCATCGCCGCCCAACTCGGGTGGACGGCGCCGATCCTGGTCAGCGCGGTCAGCTTCGACGCGGCGATCATGCAGTCGCCGGTGGCGCCGGTGTTCGCCAAGCAGGTGCTGATCCCCACGCCACTCGCACCGTGGAGCGGCGACGCCGAGGGCATCAAGGAACTGCGGGACGGCTACCAGCAGCGCTGGCCGGGCGAGCCGGGAACGATCAACACCGTGCACGGCTACACGGTCGCGATGGCGTTCGTCGCGGTGATGGAGAAGGCGTGCAGCAAGAAGGACCTCACCCGTGACGGTGTGCTGCGGGCGTTCCACGACACCAACGGGCTGAGCACCAAGGGGATCAGCGGCGATCTGCGGTTCTCGTTGGTGGGGCGGCCTTCCGCCACGCAGTCGTACATGACCAAGCCGGATGCCGGGGTGCCGGGGACGCTCAAGGTCGTGGAGGGGCTCTACGAGTCGGAGCTGGTGAAGCTCAAGGGCACCCGAGCTCGTTGATCTAGCCTCGGGGCATGGAAGGTGGCCGGGGAATTCGCGGTCAGACAGGCGCATCGTGGTGTGCCGCCCCCACGTCCTCAACCTTGGTGTTGTGGGGCGTGGGGGCGGTGCCGCGAGGCGCCCTGCTGAGCGTGAATTCCCCGCCCACCTTCTGAGTCACGCCACTAGCGTGACGGTCATGGACCAGCTCAGCCTGACCGTGCTCGGGTGCGCGACGCCGTACCCGAGCACGGACAACCCCTGCTCCGGCTACCTGGTGTCGCACAACGACACTCGCGTGTGGATGGACGCGGGCACCGGCACGCTCGGCCCGCTCCAGCGCCACGTGCGGCTCGAGGACCTCGACGCCATCTGGATCTCGCACCTGCACGCCGACCACAGCGCGGACCTGCTCACCACCTACTACGCCCTGCTGTTCGCGAACATCGAGCGCGACCCGGTCCCGTTGTACGGCCCGCCGGGCATCGCCGACCGGCTCGCCGGGTTCCTCACCAACGGTCCGCAGCGCAGCCCGGTCGAGTCCGCGTTCGAGATCACGGAGCTGCACGACGGCCATCAGACGGCGGTCGGATCGCTGAAGCTGACCACGGCCGCGGTCGAGCACGGCATCCCCGCGTTCGCCGTGCGCGTCGAAACCACGACCCGATCACTGACCTACTCCGGTGACACCGCACCGTGCCCCGGCCTGACCGAGCTGGCCCGCGACACCGACCTGCTGTTGTGCGAGTCCGAGAGCGCGGAACCGTCATCGGTCCACCACGCACCGGAGGACACGGGTGAGACCGCGACCCGCGCGAACACGCAAAGGTTGATCGTGACGCACGTGGGCCGCTCCCTGACCCCTCAGGAAGCGGTCACCCATGCCTCGGCCCGCTACGCCGGCGACATCGCGTACGCCGCGCCGGGCAGCACCTTCACAGCTGGTTGACGCGGACCAGGTTGCCGGCCGGATCCCGGAACGCGCAGTCCCGCACCCCCCAAGGCTGGTCCTCGGGCTCCTGCAACACCTCGGCCGCCCCAGAAGCCTCGATCCACGCCTTGGCCCGGTCGAACGTGCCCTGCAGATCCTTGGAGGCGAGCGAGACGGCCGTGTAAACGCCCTTCGCCATCAAAACGGCGATCGTGCGGCGCTCCTCCTCGCTGACGCCGGGGTCGGCGGCGGGCGGGTGCAGCACGATGCCGGTCTGCGGCTGGTCGGGTGGGCCGACGGTGATCCAGCGCATGGTGCCCTGCCCGACGTCCTGGCGGACCTCGAAGCCGAGTGCGTCGCGGAAGAAGCCGAGTGACTTCTCGGGGTCGTCTGCTGGCAGGAACGCGGCGGCGATGATGACTGACATGGCGATCAACCTAATCTGACGGCCCGGCCGCCGCTTCTCGATTCCTGATCGGCCGCATCACGGCCTTGGCCAGGCAGTTCGGGATACCCTGCCCGTCGGTCGCGGCGACCTTCTTGTACTGGCTCGGCGACATGCCGACCAGCTCGGAGAACCGGGTGCTGAACGTGCCGAGCGAGGTGCAGCCGACCTCGAAGCAGACGTCCGTGACGGACATGTCGCCGCGGCGCAGCAGGGTCATCGCCCGCTCGATGCGGCGGGTCATCAGGTAGCTGTACGGCGACTCGCCGAACGCCGCGCGGAAGGCCCGGCTGAGGTGCCCCGCGGACAGGTGCACGCCGCGAGCCAGCGCCGCCACGTCGAGCGGCTGCCGGTACTCGCGGTCGATGCGGTCACGGACCTTGCGGAGCAGGACGAGCTCCTGCAGGCGCGGGTCTTTGGCTGTCACGTCCGACAGCCTAAGTCCCGCGCCTGACAGATCGCTGACTAGCGAGAACCAACGAGAACTAAGCGAGAACTAACAGGCGCCCTGGTCGCGCCAGACGCCCCACTCACCCGTGGTGCCGGGCTCCTCGTTCTGCGTCCACCACTGGGCCTTCCACTTGCGGCCCTTGTGCGCCACCTCGTTGCCGCCGTTGTAGATCTTGCCGGTCTCCCACGCCGGGAGCGAGCAGGCCGGCGGGTTCGTCGTGGTCGTGGTCGTGGTCGTGGTCGACGTGGTGGTCGGCGGGTTGCCGCCACCGATCTTCGGGTAGTCCGCCGAGATCGCGTAGGACTGGCCACCGAACGTGAACACGAAGTTCGACGGCGTCGAGATCGGCAGCTGGTAGCTGACCGTCATCTCGATCGACGCGCCCGGTGCGAGGGACTGCCAGGACGGCAGCGTCAGCTCCGCCTTCTGGAAGTCGCCCTTCAGACCGCCGACGTTCGACCCGCTGTGGCCCTTGCTCACGACCTTCAGCCCGAAGCCGGACTGGTCGGCCATGCCGCCGGGCGCGCTCGTGCCGTAGTCGAACGCGATCTTCGTGCCACCGGGGATGGTGACGGTGGAGCGGTTGGTGAACTTGATCTTCGGCGTGATCGGGTAGTTGTTGTCCCCCAGCGCGAAGCCGTGGACGTCCACGTCGACCGCGAGCGACTGGGACTGCTGCGTCGTGGCCTTCGACGCGCCGTAGGGCGCGGCACCGTTGAGGCCGGTGTTGATGGTCGACAGCAGGGTGTCGCCGATGAAGTACTCCTTCTTGACGGAGTCGTACTTGTAGTCGCCGGCGAGCTCCCAGATCATGATGCCGCCGAGACCCTTGTCCCGGACGTACTTGGCCTTCTCCCCGATCGACTGCTCGGTCTCGGTGGAGAGGAACACCTTCTTGTCGTTGTTCCACAGCCACGGCGACTTCAGCGTCGAGTCGTACTGCGGCGCGTACGTGCCGGTGATCCGGTCGGCCGGGTCGTTGACCGGGTCGAGACCGTACTGCGCGGAGTACGAACCGGTGATCTTGCCTTCGAGGTTCTTGGTGTGCCACAACGGGTTCACGCCGGACGGAACCTCGGCGCCACCGGCCGTGACGTCGTGCCAGATGTTGTCGACACCGGTCGCGCCGTTACCGCACGGCGTGGTCGAGCCGACCGCCGAACCGGTGCCGGGCGGGCACTTGGACTGGTCCGGCAGCGCGGCCTTGCCCCACAACCCGTTCGTGCCACCGGTGACGCCCTGCCAGCCGCGGGAGTAGAACGGCACGCCGAGGTTGATGCGTCCGGCCTGCATGGCGCCGCGGTAGTAGTGGTAGGACCAGTCGGTGTTGAGGTACCCCATGCCCTCGTACTGCGGCGCCGTGTACACACCACCGGCCGCGAGCTCGCCGTCCTTGCCGTCGTCGTAGAGCGCGGCGTTCGGGCCGACGAAGTGGTTCCACGAACCGTGCAGGTCGTAGCTCATGACGTTGAGGTAGTCGAGGTACTTGACGACCTGGTAGGCCTCCTGACCGCGCAGCAGCCAGCCCGACGCGGGCACCGCCGCGGTCAGCAGGTAGTGCTTGTTGTCGGCCGCACCGGCGCGGTCCAGCTTCTCCCGCAGCGTCTTCATGATCGCCTGATAGCCGGTCCACAGCGTGCCGCGGTTGGCGTTGGAGATCCAGAAGTCGTCAGGGTTGCCGGCGTGGTTGTTCGACGTCGCGTACTCGTAGTCGATGTCGGCGCCGTTGAAGCCGTACTGGCGCAGGAACCCGACCACCGAGTCGGCGAACGTGTCGATCGCCGCCTGGCTCTGGCCGAGCTTGTAGAAGCCGCCAGAGGCGTTGCGGCTGCCGTCGGCGTTGAAGAAGCCGCCGGTCTCCGCCCAGCCGCCGATCGAGATCAGCGTCTTGACGTTCGGGTTCTGCTTCTTGAACTTCGTCAGCTGGTTGAAGTGCCCCTTGTAGGACAGCGACGGGTCCATCTCCGCGCCGGGCACGCCTGGCCACTCCATGCCGATGGAGGAGTTGTTGGCGTCGTTGGCACCGACGGAGATCTTGTTCTGCCCGTCGATGTGCGCGAACGCGTAGTTCAGGTGCGTGACCTTGTTCCAGGGGATGTCCTTGGCGAGGTACCCCGGCTGACCGTTCTTGCCGGTCCGCCAGCTGGTGAAGTACCCGATCACACGGCGGGACTTGCCGGGTCCCATGTTCTCGCGACCCGTGGTGTCGTACACGGTGCAGTACGGCGATTCGACGCCAGGCGTCTTGTACAGCCCGTCCGGCCGGCAGTCCTCGTGGGCTGCGGCGGCCGTGGGGGCGTTGGTCACGGCTATCAAGGTCCCCGCTAGCAGGGCTAGCACTGGGACCACTCTGGTGAGCAGGCGCAAGGGAAGGACCTCCTGGCTAGGGCGGCGGCCACTGGTGCAGACCGTAAAATGGTCCAGACCTTTGCGTCAATCCCTTGATCACTGACATTGGTTGACAGGGATAACGCTTTAGCTTCAGCCCATGAGCGCCAGCGACTTCGACTTCCTGCACGGACAGTGGCAGGTGGCCAACACCAAGATCGCCGACATCGTCGGCCACGGCACCGAGTGGACGGAGTTCACCGCGTCCGCCGAGGTCAGACCGATTCTGGGCGGCGCGGCGAACGTCGACAGCTTCCACGCGGACGGCTGGGAGGGCATGACGCTGCGTCAGTACGACCCCTCAGCCGGCATTTGGCGCATCTGGTGGGCCTCCACCCGCGCTCCCGGTCACCTCGACCCGCCGGTCGAGGGCCGGTTCACCGACGGGCACGGCGTTTTCTTCGGCGACGACGTGGTCGGCGGGCACGAGGTGAAGGTCCGGTTCGACTGGACGCCCGGCACGGAGCCCGTGTGGGAGCAGTCGTTCTCCTACGACGACGGAGCGAGTTGGGAGAAGAACTGGACCATGCGGTTCAGCCGCATGGTCCACTAGACGTTCAGTGGTGGTGCTGATGGACCACGGCGTGGCCCTTGCCGCGCGCGATCATCCACCGGTTCACCGGCACCGTCACCACGAACGCTACGGCCAGTGAGAACGCCAGCGCCGCCCAGAACACCCAGTTCGCGAGGCCCGCGTTCATGGCGCCGGGCACGAGCACCATCACGGCGTTGTCGACGATCTCCATGACCGCGATCGAGACCGTGTCCGCCGCCAGCGCCACGCCGAGGGCGGCCTTGAACGCGAGGCCCGACCTGAGCACCGGGCGGATGGTCAGCGCGTAGCCGAACACGAACGCGAGCACCACGGCCAGCACGATCGTGGCGAGGTTGCCCCAGCCCAGCGCCGTGCCGATGACCATGCCGAGCACCTCGCCGATCGCACAGCCGGTGAGGCAGTGCAGCGTCGCGGAGATCGCCTGCCTGGTGAGACTCGCGGGAGCGTGATCCATCTCGTCCTCCTTCAGGGGTCGTGCCGAACATACCCCTAGGGGGTATCCGTATCAAGCCATACCCCGGTACCGTGTGTCACATGACGAGCCGCCGGTTCACCCAGTGGGTGCTGCTGTGCGCGCTCGTCTTCGCCGTCGCAGGCATGCACCATGTCGCAGCGGCGGAAACCCCGCACGCCGAACACTCGGTCAGCCACCAGCAGGAACCCGAACCGCACGAGCACGACCTGCTCCACGTGTGCCTCGCGGTCCTGGCCGCGGTGGCCCTGGCCGTGCTGACCTGGTTGTTCCACAAGACCGCACTCCCCCAGCGCGTGGCGCACCCGAGCGACCCGCCGCTGAGCACACCCCAGCGTCCGCCACCGGGCGGCAGACCTCTCCTCACGACTCTCTGCGTGCTGCGGAACTGAGTTCGTCAGTCCACTCCAGCACTGTCCACAACCGCAGAGAGAAGAAGACCTTGAAGAAGTCCCTCATCGGGGCTGTCGTCGGCATGCTCATTTTGAGCGCCTGCAGCAGCCCGGCCGCCAGCACTGACACCCAGACTGGCACCCGCACCACCGCGGACGTCACGTTCGCGCAGGACATGGTCCCGCACCACGAGCAGGCGCTGGAGATGGCGAAGCTCGTGCCGTCCCGCAGCTCCAACGACAACGTCCGCGGGATCGCCGGACGCGTCGAGAAGGCGCAGGACCCGGAGATCGCGCAGATGAAGGCTTGGCTCGAACAGTGGGGCGCGCCCAAGAAGGAGCACGAGGGCCACGGCACGACCGGGATGATGAACCCGGACGAGATGGCGAACCTGGAGAAGGCCACCGGCGCCGAGTTCGACAGGATGTGGCTCGGCCTGATGATCAAGCACCACGAGGGTGCCGTCGAGATGGCGAAGACCGAGCTCGCCCAGGGCAAGGACGCCGGCGCGAGGAAACTCGCACAGGCGATCATCGACGGTCAGCAGCAGGAGATCACTGAAATGAAGGACCTCCTGCGGACCATCTGACGGTTCGGGGGCCGGGTCGTCCCGGCCCCCGTGCCACGATAGCGATCATGACGCTCGCGTTCGCCGTCATCCCCACCCACGACCGCCCGGCCGAGCTGCGGCAGACCATCGCCACGCTCGGCCTCCCGCCGCACCGCGTGCTCGTCATCGACAACGCGAGCTCGCCGCCCGTCGCGGAGGTGCCGGCGGTGATCGTCCGCGACGAGGAACAGCCGCCGAACCTGAGCCGGTTGTGGAACATCGGCCTGGACTGGGCGCGGGAGCAGGCGGCCGGTGAGCCGTACGCGGTGGCGCTGCTCAACGACGATCTGGTGCTGCCACCGGGGTTCATGGCCGCGATGGTGGCCGCGATGGAGCGAACCGGCGCGGTGATCGCCTACCCGGACCAGTTCGGCCTGGGCGAGGACTGGCACAACACCGTGCAGGGTCCCATCGTGCCGAGGCAGAACCGGTTGAGCGGGTACGCGTTCGTGCTCAACGGGCAGGCCGCCCTGCGCGCCGACGAACGGTTCCGCTGGTGGTACGGCGACGACGACCTGGAGTGGCGGGCCCAGGCGCTGGGCGGCACGGTCCTGGTCGGTGGCGTCACCGTGGAGCACCTGCGCCCCAACGCTTCCACCACCGGGAACCCGGTGCTGCACGAACAGTCCAAGGTGGACGAACAGGCGTTCATCGCGAAGTGGGGCAGGCCCGCCTGGGAGCGCAGGAGCTAGCCGTACCGGGTCAGGTCGGTGGTGGCGGCCAGCTCGCGGACGAGCGCGCGGAGGTTGGCCACGAGTGGGCTGTCCACCAGCCACACCAGATCGGTGTAGGCCTTCTCGCCGGTCAGCGGCACGAACACCACGCCGCCGCGGCGCAGCGTTTGTGCCGACTCGGTCAGCCGCGTGACGCCGACACCGGCGGCGACCAGGCCGAGAAGGTTCTGCACACCGCTGGCCCGTTGCACGACGTTCGGCTCGAAGCCCGCGTCGCGGAAGTCCTGCGCGAAGCGCTCGTGCCACAACGGCCACGAGCTCGGCTCGGTGAGCACCCACGGCTCGTCCGCGAGGTCGGCCAGCGTCAGCTCGGCCCTCGCGGCCAGGCGATGTTCCTGCGGCAGCACCGCACATGCTCGTTCGACGACCACGGTCTGAGCCGCCAGGTCCGGCACGAGCGGTGGCCGGGTGAACGCGGCGTCGTACCGGCCCTCGCGCAGCCCGGCCACCAGCCTGGCGACGTCGGTGTCCTCCGCGATCAGCTCGACCTCGGGATACCGCTCGCGGAAGGCCCTGACCACCGGCGGCAGCAGGAAGTTCGCGGTCGACGACAGGAACGCCACCGCGAGCCGGCCGACCTCTCCCCGCGCGGCCCGCCGGACCGTCGCCACCGCCTCGTCCGCGCGGGCGAGGACCGCGCGGGCCTCCGGCAGGAAGACCTCGCCCACGCCGGTCAGCCGGGTGCCGCGGGTGTCCCGGTCGAACAGCCGCACGCCGAGCATCCGTTCCAGGGCGTTGATCTGCTGCGAGAGCGACTGCTGGGTGATCACCAGCTGCCGGGCGGCCCCGCTGAAGCTCAGCTGGTCGGCGACCGCCACGAAGTACCGCAGATGACGCAGCTCAGGACTCACAGTCTCGAACTGTAACCGCTGCAGGGAGGCTGTGTTGGCGCCACGGCGGTGGTGGCGACGACTGTGGAGATCATGAAACGCAGGATTCTTGGCGGTACCGGAATGTCGGTCAGCGAGTACACCCTCGGCGCGATGATGTTCGGCGCCTTCGGCAACTCCGACCACGACGAGTCCGTGCGGATGATCCACACGGCCCTCGACGCGGGCATCAACCTCATCGACACGGCCGACATCTACTCGGACGGCGAGTCGGAGCGGATCGTCGGCAAGGCGTTGAAGGGCCGGCGCGACGACGTGGTGCTCGCGACCAAGTTCGGCTGGCCGGCGGAACCGGAGGCCGGTGGCTCGCGGCGCTGGATCATCCGCAGGGCCGAGGAGAGCCTGCGGCGCCTGGACACCGACCACATCGACCTCTACCAGATGCACCGCCCCGACCCGGACACGGACGTCGACGAGACGCTGTCCGCGTTGTCCGACCTCGTGCGGGCGGGCAAGGTGCGGGCGATCGGGTCGTCGACCTTCCCCGCGGAGGCGATCGTCGAGGCGCAGTGGGTCGCCGAACGGCGCGGGCACCAGCGGTTCCGGGCCGAGCAGTCGCCGTACTCGATCATGACGAGGGGCATCGAGACCTCGGTGCTGCCGACCGCGCGGCGCTACGGCATGGGTGTGCTGACGTGGAGCCCGCTCAACGGCGGCTGGCTCTCCGGCCGGGCCGACCCCACCGCGGCGTCCGGCAGCCGCGCCACCGCGGGAGCGCCGCAGTTCGACCTGACGATCCCGGAGAACCAGGTCAAGCTGGAGGCCGCCGGGAAGCTGTCCGCGCTCGCGGCCGAGGCCGGTATCGAGTTGCCGCACCTCGCGACCGCGTTCGTCCTGGCGCATCCCGCCGTGACCTCGGTGATCATCGGTCCGCGCACCCCGGAGCAGCTGGCCGGTCTGCTGGCGGGTGCCGGCGTGGAACTGAGCGAGGACGTGCTGGACCGCGTCGACGAGATCGTGCCGCCGGGCAGGAACCTGCGCCAGGAGGACGTCTACACGACCTCGCCGTCCCTTGTGGACAAACGACTCCGCAGGATCAGTTGATCTGGGTCAGCGCGAGACCACCCGCCATCAGCAGCGCGCACGCCAGGCCGTGCACCAACGGGTTGCGGACGAGCAGCGCCACGAACTCCCGCAGGAACGCGCTGGGCACGAAGTACCAGGCCGTCGGCGCACCGATGACCTGCAGCCGCAGCCCCTGCTTGCGGGAGAGCACGGCGGTGCGGAAGACGTGGTAGTTGTTGGTGACCGCGGCGATCCGGCCGGTGAGACCTCGTTCGGCGAGCAACGCCTTGCTGTACTTGAGGTTCTCCTCGGTCGTGGTCGCCTGGTCCTCCAGCACCACGTCGGCGTCCGGCACGTCGCGGTCGAGCAGGTACTCGCGCATGGCCGCGGCCTCGGACACGTCCTCGTCGGCGCCCTGCCCGCCCGACACCACGAGCACGGGTGACCGCCCCGCCGCCTGGTCGCGCCGGTAGAGCCGCAACGCGCGGTCGAGCCGGCTCGCCAGCAGCGGCGGCACCCGCGATCCGACCAGCCCGGCGCCGAGCACCACGATGCCGTCGAACCCGCTGCGCCGGCCGGTGCGGCCGTAGATCATCGCGTACAGCACCAGGCTCACGAACAGGAACGCGATGTACGCCGACACCAGGAACAGCCCGATCGCGATGCCGCGGATCCAGTCGTTGGGCTGGCTGATGCCCCACGCGAAGTAGACCATCTCGCCGAGCAGGGCGAGCCCGGCGAGCAACGACAGCAGGTTGCCCAGCGACCGGCCCTCGCGGCGGACCATCACCAGGCCGTTGGCCAGCAACGCCAGCGGGAGCAGGATCAGGCCCAGCACGGCCAGCATGAACCCGAGCAGCAGCGGGATGCTCAGCACCGGGTTGTCCCTGCCCGCCTCGGCGAGCAGCAACAGCAGCATCACCAGCGAGATGCCGAGCCAGATCGCGTTGCTCAGCCGGCGCCGGTCACGCACCACCCCGTACACGAAGAAGACCGCGGGGATGAGGAACAGCAGGCCGGCCAGCACCGGCCCAGCGTAATACCGAAGATCACTCGTCGCGCTCGGGTTCGGGCGCGGGCTTCGGGCGCGGCCTCAGCTGCACGACCCCCTGCGTGAGGTCGAGCGGCCCGGTCTCCTCGTAGTCCTCGCCGGTACCGGAGTCCGTCGACTCGCTGCGGAGTTTGCGTCCCGGGAACAACTCACCCAACTGCCCCATGCCCGCGACTTTACGCGTTCTCTCAGAACAGCGCGATGAGCAGCACGATCACCGCGACGACCACGAGAACGGGAATCAGCACCCCACCGGACGGCCGGCGGTAGTGGCTGCGGACCGTGGTGGTGCGGAACCAGCTGTACGGCGCGCTGCGGCGGTGTCGTCGTACCCAAGGCATCTTCGACACTCCTTCTGACGGTGGCTTGTCACCGGTGGGATACCCCTATGTTCAGCCGTTCACGTACTCCGTCCAGCCCAACTGCGGCGAGCTGCGGATCACCGATGTCGTTGCCGTACAGCACTTCGTGCCACGGACCCAGTTGATGCCAGGTCAACGCCCGTTCCCGCAGCTCCGCGGTCACGCCGTAGGTCTCGGCGAGCGCGCCCGCGAACTCCGGTGACGTCGAGTGCAACGCCCAGGCCAGGTCGATCGCCGCGTCCCCGAGGTGCAGGTCGCCGAAGTCGATCACCCCGGTCAGCACTCCGGCGCGGTCCAGCACGTGCTCGGGCCCGAGGTCGCCGTGCACGAGCGTGTCCGCGGGCAGGCCGTCGATCCTGGCCAGCAGCTCCTCGCCGCCTGTCACGTGCGGCAGCACCTCTGCCCGGAACCGCTCGACCGGAAGCCGCATTCCACCGGCACCGAGCCGGGCCGCCTCCGCGGTGGGTGCGGCGTGCAGGGCTCGCAGGAACTCCCCGAGCTGCCGGCCCTGCACGGCGTTGAACTCCGTCAGCTCGTCGCCGGGCACCAGTTCGTGCCGCACCACCAGCGGTGAGCCGGACACGACGACCGGCACCGGAACGGGCAACGGCAGCCGCGGCGCGAGCCAGGGCATGATCACCGACTCGCGCACGAGCTGCGGCTCGATCTCCGGGCGGCGCGGGCGCCGTTCCACCCAGCGCCCGCCTACCAGGACCGCGGTGCTGTCCCAGCCTTCGCCGAGGTACGTCACGCGCCCAGTGTCACCCGCGGCTCCCGCGCGTCCGAACGACTTTCGTCTGGCCTGGCGACTCACCGAGGTGCGTCAGCCACGCCTCCGGCACGACTATTCGCCTCACCGAGGTACGTCACGCGCCCAGTCCCACCCGCCGCCCCCACGCCTCCGAAACGACTTTTCGCCTGGCCGGGCGACTCACCGACCCAGCGGCATGATCCGCCCACGGGGCATCATTCGCAGATGGCCGCCACCGTCTCCTCGAAGCTCCTCTCGCTGCTGGGCACCTTCGACACCCGCCACCGCAGCCAGACGCTCAGCGGGATCGCGCGCCGCAGCGGCCTGCCGATCAGCACCACGCACCGGCTGCTCGCGGAACTGCTGGCGTGGGGCGCGGTGCGGCGGCTGGATTCCGGGGAGTACGTGATCGGGCGGCGGATCTGGCGGCTCGGGCTGCTGGCGGCGGGCGAGGTGGACCTGAGCCGGGTCGCGGAGCCGTTCCTGCACGACATCCACGCCGCCACGCGCGCGGTGGTGCACCTGGCCGTGCGGGAGGGCACCGAGGTCCTGTACCTCGACCGGGTGTCGGGGCACGCGTCGGTGCCGATCGTCAGCACGACGGGCAGCAGGTTGCCGTTGCACTCGACCGGGGTCGGCAAGGTGTTGCTCGCGCACGCGCCCGCCGAGCTGCAGGAGGACGTGCTCGCGCACCGCCTGACCCGGCTGACCGCGTACACGGTCACCGAGCCGGGACGGATGCGGGCGCAGCTGCACCGGATCCGGCGGGACGGGTACGCGCAGACGTTCGAGGAGATGACGCTCGGCGCGTGCAGCGTGGCGGTGCCGGTCGAGGTGGACGGGCACGTCGTGGCGGCGCTGGGGATCGTGGTGCCGGACCTGCGCAACGTGCGGGCGCGGCTGGTCGCGGCGTTGCAGGTGGCGGCGCGGGGAATCGGCCGGACGCTGGAGTCTGGTTTCCACCCACCGGAAACCGGGCTTGGTTGACGCTCTTGCCCGGGGCTCTACTCTCCAACCGTGGCAAGCGAAACTCAGCTGCTGTTCATCGGTGGCGAAAGCGTTCCCGCACTGGACGGTCGCACGACCGACGACCTCAACCCGTACACCGGCGGGGTGCACGCCGTGGTCGCCGCGGCAGGACCCGCGGACGTCACGAGAGCGGTCGATGCGGCGCACGAGGCGTTCACGCAGTGGTCCGCGACCTCGCCGTCGGTGCGGCGCGGGATCCTCCTGCGGGCGGCGGACGACCTGGAGGCCAGGACGCCGGAGGCCGTGCAGCTCATGGCCGCCGAGGTCGGCGGTGTCGCCGGGTGGGCCGCGTTCAACGTGATGCTGGCGGCGAACATCCTGCGCGAAGCCGCCGCCGCGGTCACCCAGCCCGTCGGCGAGGTGCTGACGACCGAGACGCCGGGACAACTGTCGCTCGCGGTCCGCGAGCCGCTCGGCGTGGTCGCGGCGTTCGCCCCGTGGAACGCTCCCATCATCCTGAGCGCGCGGGCCGTCGCGGCACCGATCGCGGCCGGGAACACCGTGGTGCTCAAGCCGAGCGAGGACGCGCCGATCGCGGCCGGGCTGTTCGTCGCCGACGTGCTGCACGAGGCGGGGCTGCCTCCCGGCGTGCTCAACGTCGTGACCAACGCGCCGGCGGACGCGGCGGAAGTCGCGCAGGCGCTGATCACCGATCCGCGGGTGCGCGCGGTGAACTTCACCGGCTCCACCGAGGTGGGCCGGATCGTAGGAACCCTTGCCGCGCAGCACCTCAAGCCCGCCGTGCTGGAGCTCGGCGGCAAGAACGCGCTGCTCGTGCTCGACGACGCCGACCTGGACCACGCCGTCGACGCGGCGACGTTCGGCTCGTTCCACAACGCGGGCCAGATCTGCATGTCCACCGACCGGATCCTCGTGCACCAGGCGGTGGCCGAGGAGTTCACCGCGAAGCTCGCCGCGAAGGTGGCGTCGCTGCCGCACGGCGACCCGGCCGACCCCGGCACCGTGATCGGCCCGGTGATCAACCCGCGCGCCGCCGAACGCGTGGCCGCGCTGGTCGCCGAGGCGGTCGGCTCCGGCGCCCGCGTCCGGGCCGGCGGCGACGGGGCCGCGACCGTGCTGGACGGCGTGACCCCGGACATGCGCGTCTTCCGGGAGGAGATCTTCGGCCCGGCCGTGGTCGTCGTGCCGGTCGCCGATGACGACGAGGCCGTGGCCATCGCCAACAACACCGAGCACGGCCTCACCGCGGGCGTGCTCACCGAGGACTCCCGGCGCGGCCTGGCACTGGCCCGCCGCATCCGCACCGGCATCGTGCACGTCGGCAACCAGACCGTGGACGACGAACCGCAGGTGCCGTTCGGTGGCGTGAAGGCCAGCGGGTACGGCAGGTTCGGGGGCCGCTGGGGAATCGAGGCGTTCTCCGCTACCCGCTGGGTCACGATCGCCGGGGAGCACGGCCACTTCCCGTTCTGAGTCACGCCACTAGCAGAGTCCCGCCTCGTGCGCGACGATCGCCGCCTGCACCCGGTTCTGCGCCCCGAGCCGGGTCAGGATGGCGCTCACGTGCCCCTTCACCGTGCCCTCCACGAGGTCCAGCCTGCGCGCGATCTGCGCGTTCGACAGCCCTTCGCCCAGCAGCGCCAGCACATCTCGTTCCCGCGCGGTCAACGACTCCACCCTGGTCCGAGCCTGGCTGAGCCTGCCGCCGCGGAACCGTGTGATCATCCGCGCCGCCACTTTGGGCGCCAGGTAGGCGCCGCCGGATGCCAGCGCGTGCACGCCCGCGATCAGCTCGCGCGGATCACCTGACTTCAGCAGGAACCCTTTAGCGCCGCCGTCCAGAGCCTGCTCGAGGTAGCCGTCGTCGTTGAACGTCGTCAGCATCGCGACGCTGAAATCCAGGCGCGCCAGCTCGACCGCTGCCTGCAGACCGTCGAGGCGGGGCATCCGGATGTCCAGAAGGATCACATCCGGGCGGTGCTTGAGCGCCAGATCGATGGCCTCGCGACCGTCCGACGCCTCCGCCACGACCTCGATCCCGGTGTCCGAACCGAGGATGGCGCGCACCCCGGCACGCACCATCGCCTCGTCGTCAGCGAGCAGAACGCGAATCACGACTCCCCCGAGTGCGGCAACGTCGCAACCAGCTCGAACTTCCCGTCGCCGCGACTGATCCGGAGCGTACCTCCCGCGAGCCGCACCCGTTCGCGCAACGCGACCAGGCCCAACCGGCTGCCCGCACCACGGCGCAGCGCGGCGTCATTGGCGGCCTCCACCACTGTCGTGGCATCCGCCGTCGTGACGCTCAACGACAAGACCGACTTCGGCGCGTGCTTGGCGGCGTTGGTCAACGCCTCCTGCACCACCCGGCGCACGGTCGGCTCCACTGAGGACGGCACCCCACCGTCCACGGACAACTCCACCCGCATCCCTGCCGCCACCGCGCGATCGACCATGTCCCGCAGGCTTTCCACCGCCGGCGGATCGCCGTCACGCAGCAGGAACACCAGGTCCGCCAACCGTTCCGTGGCACCGGAGGCGGTCATCCGGAGCTGAGCGGCGGCCGCCTGGTGCTCGGCGGGCAGGGTCATCTCCAGAGCACCCGCCTGCAGGGCCAGCAGGCTGAGCTCGTGGCCCAGGGTGTCGTGGACCTCGTGCGCGATCCGGGTGCGTTCGCGCAGGTGAGCGGCCTCGACTCCGGCCGCGGCCAAGGCGGCCTGCTGGTGCGCGACACGACCGAGGAACCACGGCAGCGCCACCGCCAGCGCCACGACGACGAGCTGGGTGAGCCCGACGAGGCCCGCTGCGGCGAACAGGATCGCGGGCCAGGCAGGGGCCATCTTGCGGCCGAGCAGGAAGGCGACGACGAACACCGCGGCGCACACCACGACCGTCCAAGGCGGCACGGTCTCGGTCATCAACAACGACATGCCGAAGGCAACGGCGACACAGGCCGCGAGAGCCACGATCCTCATCGCTGCCACCTCACCACGGCCACGCTGATGTTCATCACGCTGGACACGCCCAACCACACCACAAGAGGCAACGAATAGTGCGCCAGTTGGTAGAAGGTGATGTCCCGCCCGCCGTACAACACACCCAGCAGCATCGGCAACGCCAGCAGCACCCCGAGCGGCACCAACCTCAGCACCTGCCACGCCTTGTGGAACCGTCGTGGCCGCCGCAGCGCACGCACGTAAAGCACCAGGGACAGCAGCGTCAGCGCCGCCAGCACCAGATCGGTGAGCAGCCGGTACGACGTGGGCTCCGCGGGTACCTTACCGTCCACGATGTCGGCGAGGCTGTTCTCCAGCGCGTGGGTGCCCTCGTTGCCAAGGGTGATGCCGCTGTTGGCCATCACCGCGATCCCGTACCCGGACGGCGTCAGCAGCTGCCCCGCGGTGGAGGTGAACCAGATCCCGTTGTGCCGCAACCGTCCCTGGTCGTCGGTCTCCCAGCCCATGCCGTCCTGGGGCGCCAGCTTCGGCTGCTGGGCAAGCCATTTCGCCATGTCCGCCGCCGTCGTGATCACCCCGTCGGAACCAGCGACGAACCGGTCCGGCTCGGTCAACGGCATCGAGAACCCGTAGGCGTACCCGAAACCCTTGCGGTAGTCCGGCGGCAGATCGCGCGGCGTCACGTCGATCGCCACCGTGTCCCGCATGCCGAACGGTTCGAAGATGTGCTTCTTCAAGTACTCGTTGAACTTCTCGCCCGAGGCCAGCTCGACCAGCCGCGCGGCCAGGTGGTAGTTGGTGTTCGTGTAACGGAATCCGGTGCCGGGTTCGGCGCTGAGCAGGGCCTGTTGCGCCCGCTCCACCGCCTCCGCCGGCGTGTTCGGCTGCGGCAGGCTCTTCTCCGGCAACGCGCGGTCGCTGAGACCCGACGTGTGGGCGAGCAGGTGGCGCGGGGTGACCCTGGACCCGAAGACCGGGCGGTCCAGGTCGATCTTGCCCGCGTCGGCCAGCTGCCGCACCGCCAGCGCCGTGAACGACTTGCTGACCGACGCGATCGCCATCTTCGAGTTCACGGTCATCGGCGCGCCGGTCGAGTCGTGACCGTACGCCTCGACCGCGATCACCTGATCCCCCTTGGTGATCGCCACCGCGACCCCCGGATAGGAAGCCTCGCCCGAATAGGACATCACCAGCGCCATCACCGCGCCCAAGATGCTGTTCATGACCGGAAACCTAGGGAGCGACCGGCGCGGAAACCCGACCCGAAAGACAGGGCGGACCCCCGACGAAAGTCAGGGGTCCACCCGGAAACGCGAACGATCAGTGGCCCGCGGCCATCTCCGCCGCCAGCCGGTCGTCACCGCTCTGCTCCTTGAGCGGCTTCTCCTTGATGAACGCCACCGCCAGCAGCGCCAGCACCGCGAACGGCGCGCCCACCAGGAAGATCTCCGCGGTCGCCGTCGCGTAGATGTCGGCGATCACGGCCTTGATCTCCGGCGGCAGCACCGAGATGTCCGGCACCGCGTCGCCGCCCGA
Organism: Lentzea sp. NPDC051213; assembly: GCF_044455585.1. NCBI lineage: Bacteria > Bacillati > Actinomycetota > Actinomycetes > Pseudonocardiales > Pseudonocardiaceae > Lentzea > Lentzea sp. NPDC051213. The sequence goes on along the minus strand of NZ_JBITEX010000002.1, from coordinate 1,062,713 downwards.
GGCCACCGGGCCGAACTTCTCGGCCGTCAGCGACGAGACCTTGGTGGCCAGCACCGCGCCGAGCGCCGACACGCCGATCGCGCCACCCAACGAGCGGAAGAACGTCAGTGTGGACGTCGTGGTGCCGAGGTCCTTGGCCGGCACGTCGTTCTGCGCGGCCAGGACCAGGTTCTGCATCAGCAGGCCGACGCCGACGCCGAGCACGAACATGTGCACGGACACCATGAACACCGTGGTCTGGGCGGTGATCGTGGACAGCAGCAGCATGCCGCCGACCATGGTCACGCCACCGGCGACCAGGAAGGCCTTCCACTTGCCGTACTTCGTGATCAGCTGCCCGGCCACGGTGGACGAGATGAGCAGGCCGAAGATCAGCGGCAGGCCGAGCAGGCCGGCCTGGGTCGGCGTCTTGCCCAGCGAGAGCTGGAAGTACTGCGAGAGGAACACCGTGCCGCCGAACATCGCGACACCGACCAGGGCGCTCGCGATCGTGGCCAGCGAGACCGTGCGGTTGCGGAAGATCGACAACGGCACGATCGGGTCGTGCGCGGTGGCCTCGACCCGCACCGCCGCGACCAGCAGCAGAACGCCGACGGTCACCAGCAACGCGGTCCAGCCCGACCACCAGTCGAACTTCTGACCGGCCAGCGACGACCAGATCAGCAGCGTCGAGACACCGGACACGATCAGGAACGCGCCCAGGTAGTCGATCTTCACGTTGTCCTTGCGCACGACCGGCAGGTGCAGGGTGCGCTGGAGCAGCCAGATCGCGGCCAGCGAGAACGGCACGCCGATGAAGAAGCACCACCGCCAGCCCAGCCACGAGGTGTCGACCAGCAGGCCACCGATCAGCGGGCCGGCGACAGTGCCGACGCCGAACACGGCACCGAAGAGTCCCGAGTACCGGCCGAGCTCACGCGGCGGGATCATCGCGGCCATCACGATCGTCGCCAGCGCCGTGACGCCACCGGCGCCCAGGCCCTGCACCACGCGGCTGACGATGAGCATCTCGATGTTCTGCGAGAAGCCCGCGATCAGCGAGCCGGCCACGAACAGGCCCAGCGACGCCTGGATGAGCAGCTTGCGGCTGTAGAGGTCGGCGAGCTTGCCCCACAACGGCACGGTGGCCGTCATCGCGAGCAGCTCGACCGTGACGATCCACGCGAAGATCGACTGCGAGCCCTTCAGCTCGGCGACGATGCGCGGCAACGCGTTCGACACGACGGTGCCGGCGAGGATCGCCACGAACATGCCGAGCATGAGGCCCGACATCGCCTGGACTACGTCGCGTTTGCTGTGGACTGGTGGTGGCGCATCGATTTCGGTGCTCATGATCCCCCCATGCTGTTGTGCGGTTTGTCGTGGTGCGGCGCGTGAGCCAGCCCGGTGCCGAACAGGTCGAACGCCTCGGCGACCAGATCACCCAACGCCGTGGTGTCGTCCTGTGCCCACCGAGTAACCGCACAGCGGAACGCGGCGGTCCCGGCGGCCACGAGCAGCCGCGGGTACACGTGCGACTCGGGCAGCCCTGCCCGGTGCGCCACCGCCTCGGCCAGCAACTGCTCGGACGCCGCGCTGCTGGTGAACGCGCGGACAAGCAGATCCGGTCGCTGCATCAGGACTTCCTTGCGCAGCAACCAGAGGTCACGGGCGTTGTTCAGCTCGTCGTCGATCTCGGCGAGCACGGACGTGCGGAAAGCGTCGAACGGGCTGATCCCGGCGGGTGCGTCGTGGACGCGCGCGGCCATGCGCGGACCCGCTTCGGGGTCCGTGCCGATCAGCGCGTCGTCCTTGCCGGCGAAGTAGTTGAAGAAGGTCCGCACCGAGACGTCGGCCTCGGCGGCGATCTCCTCAACGGTGACGTGGTCGTAGCCCTTCTCGGCGGCCAGGCGCAGCGTCGCCCGCTCGAGCGCGGCACGGGTGCGGCGCTTCTTGCGGTAGCGCAGGCTCTCCCCCGGTTCGTTCACCAGGCAAGCGTACAGGATCGTTTTGCAGAGACTGCAAGTTTGCAGAGTGTGAAGTGCGTCGCTTACGACCAGGGGGTTTTCGGTTTCGGCTGGAGCTCACCGTCGACGTAGAGGTCGACCTTCTCGCTGAAGAAGCAGGCCATCCCGGCGACCTTCTGACTCTCCGGCAGCGGCTCCCGGTAGATCCACACCAGGTCCTCGTGCACCACGCCGCCGACCTCGACCGACCAGTACGCGGCGGTCCCCTTGTACGGGCACTGGGTCCGCGTGTCCGACGGCCTGAGCAGATCGAATCGAACGTCGCTCAACGGCAGGTAGTAGCGCGGGGGAAGGCTCGTCTCGAACAGGATCCGCGGTTGCGACGACGCCGCCAGCGTCACCCCGTTCAGCGCGACGCGGACGTGCCGCGAGCTCCCCAGCACGTCGACCCGCTTGTACGGGTCGCGCGGGTGCACGTAGATCGGCTCGTCCTCCTCGAGCCACTCGTCCATGGCCGCGAACTCGAACCGGACCAGGTCCCGCAGCGCCTCGATCGGCGAGTCGGGGTAGGTCAGCGCCGCGCCCTTGGCCGTGCCACCGGCCGTGACGACGTCGTGCAGCACGCCTTCGCCCCTGCTCGGCGAGTGCTTGGTCTCCCCGGTCGGCTTCAGCTCGACCCGGACGGAGGAAAGAGGCAGGTAGTAGGCCGGGTAGTAGGGGATCTCCCAGACCAGCCGCGGCGAGGTCGAGTCCACGACCAGTTCGCCACCGAAGTACACACGGACCCGCTTCGCCGAGTGCTCGACCCGGACCCGGCCACGCTGCTCGTCACCCATGTCACAGGTCAACGCACAGCGACGCGCTCCTCTTCCGTCAGGCGTTCCCGTCGAACAGGCTCGTGACCGACCCGTCCTCGAAGACCTCCTGGATCGCCCGCGCGAGCAGCGGCGCGATGCTGAGCACGGTGAGCCCTGGGAACCGCTTCTCGTGCGGGATCGGCAGGGTGTCGGTGAGGACGACCTCGCGGGCCTTGCTCTCGATGAGCCGCTCGTACGCGTCACCGGACAGCACGCCGTGCGTGGCGACGAGCACGACGTCCTTCGCGCCCTGTTCGAGCAGCTGCCGCGCCGCCCCCGTGCTCGTCTGCGCCGTGTCGATCATGTCGTCGACCACGACGCAGGTGCGGCCGGCGACGTCACCGACCACCCGGTTGGCCAGGACCTCGTTGGGCCGCAACGGGTCACGGGTCTTGTGGATGAACGCGATCGGGCAGCCGCCGAGCAGGTCGGCCCACTTCTCCGCGAGCCTGGTGCGACCGGCGTCCGGTGAGACGATCGTGAGGTCCTCGCTGCGGTACCTGGCACCGATGTGGTCGGTGAGCAGCCACATCGCGTGCAGGTGGTCCACCGGGCCGTCGAAGAAGCCCTGCGCCTGCGCGGTGTGCAGGTCGACGGTGACGATCCGGTCCGCGCCCGCGGTCTTGAACATGTCGGCGACCAGCCGGGCCGAGATGGGTTCACGGCCGGCGTACTTGCGGTCCTGCCGGGCGTACGGGTACGACGGCATGACGGCCGTGATCCGCTTCGTGGAAGCGCGTTTGAGCGCGTCGACCACGAGCAGCTGCTCCATCAGCCAGTCGTTGATGGGCGCACTGTGGCTCTGCATGACGAACGCGTCGGCGCCGCGCACCGACTCCTCGAATCGGACGAAGATCTCGCCGTTGGCGAAGTTGTAGGCGGCCTGCGGCGTGATGGCGACGCCGAGGTGCTTGGCCACGGCCTCCGCGAGCTCCGGATGTGCCCGGCCGCTGAGCAGGATGAGCTGCCTCTTGGCGACGCCTGGCTTCCCGCTGACCATGGTCACGCTCCAGTTCGTCTCGCGATCAACTACCGATCGTTCAGGATGGCCACGAGATCACGCAACGCACGTGTCCGCACTACGAGATTCCACGTAACCGGGCAAATTCGAGTAGCCCGTCAGGCACACACACGACTGGTCTCAACGTAGGCGTGCAGTCCCACCGTCGGTAGAAAACCGTGACAATGGATTCACCTCATGGGGTACGGCTCGTGTGATTTCTTGATCAGCGTGCTTGAGGGGTCAATGACCATGCCTACGCTCGACGCATGCCTGACCGACAGGACGCACCCGGACCGACACCGCCACCACCACCGCCGAACCCGGTCGTCATGAGCACGCCGATCCACGACCAGATCGCGACTCGATTGGGGATTCGCCACAAGCGCCGCCGTGCTGATTGACAGTCCCCTACTTTCGGCCGTCGACGAACGGCCGCCGACGAGATAGGAATGGCCCCTCTGCGGACAAGAGGGGAGCTTGTCGATGCGTTTCACCGTGCTTGCCGCCGCAGCGGCACTCATGATCACCGGCACACCCGCGGTACAGGCCGACGTGGTGCAGGACTACGGGGCCCCGCGGATCGACTGGGCGGCCTGCGGCCCCGAACACCCCGGCTTCGACTGCGCCTCGGTGAAGGTACCGCTGGACTACGACAACCCGCGTGGCGCCACCACGACGGTGGCGCTGGCACGCAAGCCCGCGACGGACAAGGCGCGCCGGATCGGGACGCTGTTCCTCAACCCCGGCGGGCCGGGCGGTTCCGGCGTGGACTTCGCGTTCGGCTGGGGCGAGCGCCTGGACACCAACCTGCAGGGCCGCTTCGACATCGTGGGCTTCGACCCGCGCGGCGTCGGCAGGTCCGACCCGCTGCACTGCTTCAAGAGCGAGGAAGACCTCAACAAGTTCTTCGAGGGCATTCCCGGCTTCCCGTACCAGAAGGCGCAAGAGAAGCCGTTCTTCGACCGGTACCGCTCGCTCGGGCCGGAGTGCCTGGACGACCAGCCGATCGCGCGGCACATGAGCACCGCGGACGTGGTGCGGGACCTGGACCTGCTGCGCCGCTCCGTGGGTGACCGCAAGCTCACCTACCTGGGCTTCTCGTACGGCTCCTTCCTCGGTGCGACGTACGCGAACATGTTCCCGAACAACATCCGCGCGCTCGTCATCGACGGCGTGCTCAACCCGGAGCTGTGGTCGAGCGGGCGGCAGATCGAGTCCGACCGGATCGCGACCAAGGAGGAGTTCCGCGAGTTCCTCCGCAACTGCGACGAGGCCGCGTGCGTCTTCGGCCCGAACTCGGAGAAGCGCTGGAACGCACTGCTGGCGTCGGTGCGCGCCAAGCCGATCGAGCTCGGCGGCCAGACCTTCACCTACGACGCCGTGGTCAACACCGCGCTCAGCGCGATGTACAACCCGCGGAGCTGGCCGCAGACCGCGGAGCTCTTCGACCAGCTCTCGGACGCGGCAACGACTCTTTCCGTTGCGGCGGAACCGGATTACGACAACGGCTTCGACGCCTACAACGGCAACGCGTGCGCGGACATCGAGTACCCGCGCGACCTCCGCACGTACAGCGCGGTGGCCCGCTACGCCGAAGCAGGCTCGGAGTTCGGTCCGGCCTGGTGGTGGGCCAACGCGGCGTGCGCGAACTGGCCGACCAACCAGGACCGTTATGCAGGGCCGTGGCGCACCCGCACCAACGCACCGGTTCTCGTGGTGGGCAACCACTTCGACGGCGTGACGGACTTCCGGGGCGCGCAGGCCGTGAACAAGCAGCTGGCGGGTAGCCGGTTGCTGGCCTACGCGGGTTGGGGGCACACGGCGTACGGGCTGAGCAAGTGCGCCAGTGACCACACGAACGCCTACCTGCTCAACGGCACGTTGCCCGCGGTCGGGACTGTGTGCCCGGCCAACCCGAACCCGTTCCTGCCGGCGGCAGCGGCGGATTCGGGGCCGATCTTCGAGCCGGCCAAGCGGCGATAGGCGTACGCGGGGCGCTTTCGTACCGTCCAGCGGTACGAAAGCGCCCCCGCACCCACCTCAGCGGGCTGCGAACTGCAGGCTCGTCGCCTGAACCACGTCGGGTTCGATCGGCGGGGAACCGAGGACCAGCCGCTCACCGTAGATGTCGGTGACCGCGACGGGCCCGCCGCAACCGGCACCGTTCTCGGAGAGAAAGTAGTTGTAGTCGGCGCGCCGCAGTTCCCTCCACTGCCCATCGACCTGAATCTCCAAGCGCGCCAGCGGGTTTCGGTGGTCGATCGTCTGGACACCGCACCACCACCGGCTTGACCCGGCCTTGTACCGCAGGGAGATCTTCTTGGTGGGCTCGGGGCTGACCAGCGTCCAGGTCACCGGGATCTCCCCCAGCTTCGGGTCTGCGAGCCGAGCGAACGCCTCCTCGCTGAGGTCCAGCTGACCGGCCCGGCACGGCGCCGGGCAGAGGTTCGTGACGCGCACCGTGACGCTCTTGCCGTTGGCCGCGCGTACCAGGACATGGGCACCGCACGCCTTGGAGTCCTCGTAATCCGACCAGTTCATCGCGACGGTCAGGGGATCCGGGCTCGAGTCGTACAGGCAGAAGCCGCCACCGTCGGAGTCGTAGAAGGTCGCCGGACCGGTGCGGGTGACGCCCGGCTTGATCTTCCCGGCCAGCGGCGCGTCGACCGTGACCGTCACCGGCGCGGTGGTGGCCGCCGTGCTCGGGGCCGCCTCGGCCACCGGACCGACGACGCCGGCAGCGACGGCGCGGCCGGTCACGCCCTCACCGTTGTGCAGCACCACACCCGCCGTCGCCAGCGACACCGCGACGACCGCCACCACCACAAGCCACTGTCTGCGCACAACACTCCGTTCACCCACGTTCGGTAATCAGGCGAGCCTCAGCCCAGCGAGCAGCCGATGGTCATGGCGTCACCACCCCCGTCACGGCGCTGCCCGACTTGGTCACGGAATACATCACCGTGAGGCCACTCCAGTAGTGGAACGTGAGCGTCACCGGCGAGTTGTCCCGGACTGCGGCGAAGAAGTCGGCAGTCAAGGCGGTGGTGCCGTTCGGGTAGTCGGGCTTGAACGTGCGGTCGTACTCCTTGAACGACGTCCAGTCGTGCGGCCCCGCGTTGGTGCCGTCGGCGTACCTGGCCTCCATCGTGGCGAGCAGGTCACCGCGGAACGCCGTCGGGATCGCGAACGATGCCGTTGTGCCGCTTGAGTTCGACAGCACCGGCCGATCGTGGGTGATCACGTGCAACCGCCAGGCGACGCCACGGGAGAACCGGGCCGTCAGCACCGCGTTCGTGCCGTACGGCCGCGATCCGCTCAGCCGGGTCAACGCCTGCGCGGTCAGGGTCAGCCGGTCCCCCGAGACGGTGTAGTCCCTGCCGCGCACCAGAGCGGTGTCGCCATGCCACAGCCCCAGGAACGTCGTTCCGTTGAGGTTCAAGGTGATCGTCTTGGCGGTGATGGCGCTCGACCGCTCGTTGAACACCTGGTCGGTGAACGCCGTGCCGGAGCGGGTCGTCCAGCTCGACCTGATCTGCGCGAAGAGCTCGGGATCGCTCCACCGCAACGATGTCCGGCCTAGGTGCTGACCGTTGTCCCACAGCATCGTGGTGATCTTCTTGGCCCGTGCGTAGTAGCCGAGGTGCTCGAAGAACTTGAGTTTCTCGCCCTGCTCGATGGTCCCGGTGTGGCGGTCGAAGCCGAGCAGGCCGTACTCGCCGAGGATCACCGGGACGCCCTTCGCGACGAAGGCGCTGTGGACGCGGTCGAAGTAGTCGGTGAGGTCCTTCTGCGCGATGGCGTCGAAACGCGTGCCGCCCGCGATGTTCACGCTGAACGGCCAGTAGCCGTAGTAGTGGACCGTTGCCGCCAGGTTCGGGTCGTTGAAGCCGCGCATCTGGTTCGCCAGCGCGTCGACCAGCGGCTGGTTCGCCGAGGTGTGCAGGGTCGGCAGGACCAGCAGGCGACCGGCGTTGTTGCCGCCCGACCGGCGCACGATGTCGCGGAACGACGCGTTCAGCTCGTTGAGCAGCTCGATCTCCTGCGCCTGCCCGGAGCTGCCGGTGAACTGCGGCTCGTTGACGCTCTCCAGCGTCAGCCTCGGCCCGAAGTCCCGGAACGCGGCCGCGAGCTGCCGCCAGACGGCGTTGAAGCGGTTCACCACGCCGGCGCGGTCCGCCGGCATGGTGTTGATCCACTGCCACGAGTCGTGGTGGAGGTTGACCATCACGTACAGGCCGCGCGCCACAGCCCAGCGCACGACCTCCTTGACGCGGTCGAGATACGCCGCCTCGATGGTGTGGTCCGGAGCCGGCCCGAGGTGCGCGCTCCACGTGACGGGGATGCGGATGCTCTTGAAACCCTGCGCTTTCACGTTGTCCAGCAACGCTTCCGTGATGCGCGGGTTGCCCCACGACGTCTCGTCGCCACCGGTCGAGTCCAGCGAGTTGCCGAGGTTCCACCCCGGCTGCATCGCCGCGACCTGGTCCATCGCACTGCGCGCTCGGGCGTCGGCCGCAACGACGACCGGGGTGACACTCCCGGCGATGACCGCTGCCGCGGCCACCACCGCACTGATCCATCGTCGGAACGACTGTGTTTCAACGAATAACCGCGACATGAACCGAAAACTGGCACGGCGCCAGGTACTCGTCAAGACAACCGCCACAAATCGATGCGCTTCGACGAATTCGATGGCGCAGAATCGTCGAACGACGCTCCGAACAATTCACTCCCGGCACTTCTTGCCGGTGTTCACGCAGTTGACGAGCCTGTCCATGATCTGCTGCGACATCACGTTCGCGAAGTCGTCGTGGTCGGAGAACGGGTTGTGCTTCTCCTCGGGAAAGGAGTCGACCGCGTACTGGCCCCGCTGCTGGACGTCACGGGGGATGTTGTAGGTCAACGAGATTCGCAGCTGCGGCACGGCCTTGAAGCCCTTCGCGCACCTGCCCCCGGCGTCCGGGTAGATGATGTGCTCGCGGTGCTTCGCGGAGTCGATGTTCTTGCCGTCCCAGCAACTCGGGAAGTCGTGGATGCGCTTCACCTTCGAACCCTGCGGGCAGATCGGGTACTTGTTGAGCAGCACCTCGTCCTCGAAGCCCGTGCAGGTCCACGAATCCTTGGCGTTCTTCGGTCCGTTGGTGCCGACCTTCGCATCGCCGTAGAGCACACGCAGGAACTTCGGCATCGCGACGACCTTGCCCGCCGGGCTGCCGCGGAACGTCAGCTCCGCGACCTCCGGGCGCTGGATCTCGCCGTCGTTGCCGGGCAGCTCGTTCTCACCGCCACCGTCACCACCGCCCAGCTTGCACGGCGCCAGCTGCTCGAGGCCCTGCGGGCGCTGTGCGTTGCGGCCGATCGCGATGGCGATGCGGTCGATGGTGGCGACCCGCTTGTCCTTCAACGGTCCCACGATCGCGTTCTGGTTGAAGTTGGGATCGCCGGGGTTCTCGTTCTTGGCCAGGCGCTTGTTCGCCTCGTCGATCTGGGTCTTGAGCAGCGCCAGGTTGCGGTCGACCTCCGCCTTCGCCTGGCTCGGAACCGCCGGCAGCTTGCTCGCGACATCCGGGCAGCTCACGACTTTGGCCTCGGCCTCATCGTCGTCGTCGATGCGCACGACGGGCCAGAAGTAGGCCGACTTGTCCCCGTTCTTGCAGGTCGTTCCCGCCCGCTCCAGCGACTCGTTGGTCGAGTCCGCGTTCGTCGAGAGGTTGCCGACGTAGTCGTGCAGGTGCTGGGCACCGTTGCGGACACCGGGCTGCGCGATGAAGTTGTCCGGGTTGAAGTGCTTGTTCTCGTTGCGGCCGCAGTCGACGGTGAACGTGCCGGTCGTCGCGTCGTTCTCCGGTCTGGGCTTCTTGACGTTGGGCTTGACCTTCGTGATGTCGACGAAGGAGCCCTTGTCCGCCCCGTCCGCCAACGCGGGCACTTCGCCGCCGGTCGTCGTCGCCACCGCGAGCGCGGCGACCGCGGTCAGGCCGAGCAGACCCGCGGCGACCTTCAGCACGAGGGGCCGTCCTTTGTAGAGGCTCATGCCACGGGGTACGGACCGGAGACCGGATCGGCTCATTTCGACTGCGTTCGAATCGAATAACTGTCGAACGCCGCCTGCTGCAGCCTGTCCTACAGGCCGGAAAGCGCTTTCCAACGCAGGGCCAGCGGCTTCCTCACCGAGATCGCGAACGCGGGCAGCGCAGATCGCCGGTGTCGTGGCGAGGCACTGCGAGACCAACGCATTCCCGTTTCCAGTCACCTCAAGTGAAGCTGACACGGGTGGTACGGCCGCAACGGCCGAACCACCCGCCGGGTCAGACGTCCTCGATGGTCAGCGTGTCGCCGCCGCCCGCGATCGGCTCCGCGACCGAGGGGAACTCGACCTGCCACGCCGACGGCGGCGACTCGACCTCCACGGCGATCCTGTTGCCGCTGCGACGAGTGTGGAACGTGGAACCGGCCACCTCGGTGGTGACCGAGGCTCCGTCGTCGAGCTGGTGGATCCGCAACGTGACGCCCTCGGCGTAGTCGTAGTCCGGGCGGTCGTCGACGGCGCCGAGCGGGAGCACGGTGTTCGGCCGCACCAGCAACGGCACGGTGAGGAAGTCGCACGACATCGTTGTCCACCGGCCGCCGGGCACTGGTTCACCGGTGAAGAAGTCGGTCCACACGCCGTCCGGCACGTAGAACGACACCTCGCCGCTGTCGGAGAACACCGGCGCCACCAGCAGACTGTCGCCGAGCATGTACTGCCGTTCGAGATGCGTGCACGCGGGATCGTCCGGGAACTCCAGCGCCATCGCCCGCATCATCGGCGTGCCCTCGGTGGCGGCCTGCAGAGCCGCGTGGTGCAGGTACGGCATCAGCCGCGCCTTGAGCTTCGCGAAGACCCGCAGCACGTCGACCGCCTCCTCGTCGAACAGCCACGGCACCCGGTACGACGAGCTGCCGTGCAGGCGGCTGTGCGAGGACAACAGACCGAAAGCGATCCACCGCTTGAACAACGCGGGCTCCGGCGTGCCCTCGAAGCCACCGATGTCGTGGCTCCAGTAGCCGAAGCCGGACAGCCCCAGGGAAAGCCCGCCTCGCAGGCTCTCCGCCATGGCCTCGTAGGTCGACTCGCAGTCCCCGCCCCAGTGCACCGGGAACTGCTGCGATCCCGCGGTGGCGGCACGGGCGAACACCACGGCTTCACCGTCACCGCGCCGCTTGCGCAACACGTCGAAGACCGTCTTGTTGTAGAGGTAGGCGTAGTAGTTGTGCATCCGTTCGGGATCGGAGCCGTCGAAGTACACGACGTCGGTGGGGATCCGCTCGCCGAAGTCGGTCTTGAAGCAGTCCACGCCCTGGTCCAGCAAGGTCTCCAGCTTGGCCGCGTACCACTCGCGGGCGGCGGGGTTGCTGAAGTCGACCAGCGCCATGCCCGGTTGCCAGAGGTCCCACTGCCACACGTCACCGTTCGGCCTGCGCAGCAGGTAGCCGCCCTCGACGCCTTCGGCGAACAGCGGAGACCGTTGCCCCACATAGGGGTTGATCCACACGGAGATCCGCAGGTCCCTCGACTTCAGCCGGTCCAGCATGCCGACCGGATCGGGGAACATGCGCGGATCCCACTCGAAGTCGCACCAGTTGTACTCGCGCATCCAGAAGCAGTCGAAGTGGAACACGCTCAACGGCAGATCGCGCTCGATCATGCCGTCGATGAAGCCGGAGACCGTTTGCTCGTCGTACGACGTCGTGAACGACGTGGACAGCCACAGGCCGAACGACCACATCGGCGGCACCGTCGGCCGGCCGGTCAGCAACGTGTACTTGCGCAGGATCTCCTTGGGGCTGGGGCCGTAGATCACGAAGTACTCCAGCGTCTGCCCCTCGACGCTGAACTGCACGCAGGACACCTTCTCGGCGGCGACCTCGAACGACACGTGCCCCGGATGGTTGACGAAGACGCCGTAACCCGCGTTGGTCAGGTAGAACGGCACGTTCTTGTACGCCTGCTCACTGCTCGTGCCGCCGTCGGCGTTCCAGATGTCCACCACCTGGCCGTTGCGCGCCAACGGTCCGAAGCGCTCGCCGAGGCCGTAAACCACATCACCGACGCCCAGGTCGAGCTGGTCGCGGACGTAGTGCCTGCCGTCCAGGGTCATGAAGCCCATGCCCTTGGTGCGACTCGCCGTCAGCACCTCGCCGTCCGCGACGAACTCGACCTTCCAGTCGCGGCCGACCCTCACCTCCAGCGCACCGGACGTGAGGGACTCATCGGTGAGGTGCACGTAGGGCTCGGCCGTGGCGAGGGCGAACTCCGGGTGCCTGCGTCGTTCGCCCTCGAAGTGCGTCAGGCTCACGCCGATCACGTCCGGCATCGGCGAGGAGAAACGGACCGTCGCCACCGGGCCCTGCAACAGGTCACCGCGATGGCGGATCGGCCGGGTCGGCGCGTGGACCACCAGCTCCCCCGCCGCCTGGGTGATGTCGTAGACCTCGACCGGATGAGCCGCCTGCACGCCGTCGCGCAGGAGCCAGTACCCGTTGCTGAATTTCATTCGACCGCTTTCGCCGTTCGAATTCGAATCGAATCGCTTCGATTACCTTTCCTGCGGCAAACGTTAGCGATAACGTGCCTGGTGAGGAAGCCCTCCAGACTCCCTGAATTCCGTTCCCCGAGGGAGTTTTCGCCTGCACCGTCCGATTAGGACTGCTTCCGGGATTGGGGCTTGCGCGCCAGCAACGTGAACGTGTTCGGCAGCCGCCCCCGCCACGCCGCGGCGTCGACCCCGCCCTGCCGCCAGAACGGTTCCGGGTGCTCCGCCACGTGCCGCAGCTCCAGCCCCGCGCCCAGCACCGCGTTGATGATCTCACCGAGCGTCGCCTGCCACTCCACCGCGCCGTGCGCCGGAAACGAGTCGTTGACGTGGGAACGCTCGAAATAGCCGCGGTCCGGCCGGATCCTCGGCTCGTCGTCGTCCCACGACCACAACGGCACCGCCGGATGTGCCTCGTGGACGAAGAGATGCCCACCCGGTGGCAACAGGCGCGCGATGTCGGCCGCCCACACCCGCAGGTCCGGCAGCCAGATCAGCGCTCCCTTGCCGGTGTAGACGAGGTCGGCGCACCCGTCCCGCAACGGCGCACCGGGGAGCTCGGCGACCACGTATCGGCAGGGCACGCCCAGTTCGTCCGCCCGGCGTTGGGCGGCGGTGGCCGCGACCGCGCTGAAGTCGACGCCCACGACGTGCCGGGCACCTGCGGCGACCAGGGCGATGTCGTCCAACCCGTTGCCGCTCTGCAGATGCACGACAGCGGGCGAGGACGCCAGCAGCGGCCGCAGCAGCTCGAGCTCGCACGCGAACAGCGACGACCCGGCTCTGGCCTGGTCGAGTAGTTCCTGGTGCTCGTGAACGTACTTCTCCGACGCCGATTCCCACGCGATCCGGTTCCGCCTGGTGCTGGGATCCATGCGTCCCACTGTGGTCACGTCGCCGCGATCACGTCCACCGAATTCGAGCGCCAGACCGCTCGGTGTCCGACGTGACGTCTACGCCGCGTGAGTGCACGTAGGACAGGAGCAGTCGGCGCAAGTGCAGTTGGCACACGAGTCCGAGCAGCCCGCGCAGGAACAGGCCGCGTGGTTGCACGTCGGACAGCTGCACTCCGCGCAGTCACACCGGGCACAAGAGTCAGCGCAGTTCGCACACTGACACCGGTCGCACTCGTCGTAGTGCACGCCGCTGTCCGTCACGTGCTCACGGTGCACGTGACCGTCGTGCAGGTAGTCGACGTGGTCCCGGTGCACGACCGCGTCGTGCCCACAACCGGGTCCGTGGGTGTGGCGGTGCACTTCCGCCGGTACGTGCTCAACAGTGGTCATGCCGCGATCCTCATATGCGCAGATGCGCATGACAAACCGAGTCGAGGTTCATCAGCCTTCCAGGTGACCCCGGCTACTCGACCGAGCACTGCGCCCCGTTGAGCGTGAACGCGGCCGGGGCCGGGGTGGCACCGCGCGAGTTGCCGTTGAACCCGATCTGCACCGAACCACCGGGCGCGATCTGCGGGTTGTAGTCGGCGTTCGCGGCGTTGACGGTCGCACCGGACTGCCGCGGCGTGGCGTTCCACATGTCCCTGACGGTCTCGCCGTGGGCGAAGCTCCAGCGCAACGTCCAGCCGTTGGTCGCCACCGCACTGGTGTTGCGCACGGTCACGCTCGCCTGGAAGCCGCCCTGCCACTGCCCGGTGAGCCGGTAGGCGACGGCACAGGCCCGTGCGGGAGGTGGCGGCACGGTCGTGGTCGTCGGCGCCGGACGGGTGGGTGGCGCTGGCGGAGGAGGTGTGGTCGTCGTTGGCTGAACGGGCTTGCTTTGGTCGAGGCCCTCGCAGGGCGGGCCCCACAGTCCGCGCTTCGCCGCGGCGGCCTCGGACTCGGCGCTGAGCAGCGGTCCGCCGTCGACACCCTCCGCACGCAGCACGCCCTGCTGCACGGCGAGCACCGCGTAGTCGGTGCCGTCCTCCAGCGCCAGGTTCACCTCGCCGGGCGTCAACCCGGTGAACCGGACGGATCTGGCCAGCAGCGTCGTCCTGGCGAACGTCAGCGCGGCCCCGGACCAGCAGGCCGCGGGAGGCGCCAGCAGGGCGATGCGGACCTTCGTGCCGTCCGCCAGCTCGACCGTGCGGCCGTCGATCACGTCACGCACGACGGTCAGCACCTCCTGCGGTGGCACCACCTCGTTGATGAGCGAGGGTGGTTTCGGGGAGGTGCGGGTGGACGGTGGCGGCGCCGGCGGCTCAGCCGAGCATGCTCCGACGAGCAGGACCAACATCACCAGCAAGTACTTGCGCGCCACCGTCACTCCCGCTATCTGCCTGAAAGAGAAGCTGTCCAGCGTTGGTTCGCACCGGAAGTCGCGTGGTACAAACCGATTCTCGCGCCGTCCTCACGCGACTCGCCGATGACGTCGAGCAGCGCTCCGGTCGCGGCGTTCACGAACGTCCAGCTGCCGTCGCCCGTGGACGAGAGCACCCACCTCGCAGCAGGGCCATCGGCGGACGTCAGCACCGCGTTGCCGTCCGCAGCGGCGATCCGCTGACCGGTGCCGGCGTTCACCACGGCGAACTGGACGTCGCTGCCGTACCCGCTGCTCTTGCGCTCCAGCCGCCACACCTGGTCCTGCGCGGTGGCGTCGGTCGTGCGCTGAACGAGCGAAGTGCCGGACGGCGCAAGGGACTTGCCGCTCTGCACCCCGGTCAGCCGGTGGTTGCCGCTCAGCGCGTCCGCGCGGTTCAGGCCGCTGACACCGGTCACGTCGAACGTGACGACCGACCTGGCCGGCACCGTGAGCGTGGCCTTGCGGTCCTTCACCCGCACCGCGGCGCCCTTGACCAGCGCGCCGTACTGGTCGGTCACGATCGGCCGCACGGTCGCGTTCGGGCGCACCGATCCGAACGCCGACAGGTCCAGCGTCACGGACCGCGGCCGCTCGGACTGGTTGAGGTGCACCACAGTCTTCAGCTCGGTGTTGCGCACCGCCGCCACGTCGGTCGTGGTGTTCACCTTCACCAGCCGGTCGCCGGGCTTGACGAAGTGGGTGAAGTTCCGCAGCGTGTGGAACTTGGTGTTCACGCGCGCGGGGCAGGTGGCGAGGGTGTCCTGCGGGCCGCAGTTGAACGGGATCTGGACGACGCCCCAGTTCATGCCGTTCGGCGTCTCACCGCCCGGCTTCATGTTGTCGTAGTCCTCGATCGCCTGCCACAGCAACCAGGCCCGCGGCTCGAGCTCCCGCAGGTCGTCGATCACGCGCGCGGCGATGCCCAGTCCGGAGTCCATGGCGGTGAAGCTCTGCCCGGAGCCCCACGACCCGTCGACCTCGCTCATCCACAACGGCTTGGCCGCGGCCTTGGCGATGTCACGGGCGGAGGTGCGGCGGTCCTGGCCGTAGGTGTGCACGTTCAGCTGGCCGACCTGGCCGCGCACCGAGGCCGGGTAGCCGGCCCAGTCGTCGGCGAAGATGCCGGGATTGGTCTCGTCCGGCGCCGACACGACGGCCTTCAACCGCTTGGCGCGCAACGCATCTGCCAGTGCGGGCACGACCTTCGCCTGCAGCGCGGGCCCCATGTGCGCGCCCTCCTGCCGGCCGCCCGTCGGGTTGCCGTCCGGGCCGAGAGTGGTGCGCCAGTACGAGGTGTTGGGCTCGTTGAACGCGTCCACTGTCGCGAACTTGATGTCGTGTGCGCGTTCCAACTCCGCGGTCGCCTGCGTGAGGTACGCGGCGAAGTCCTTGATCCGGTCCTCCCTCAGCTGGTCCGCCGAGGCGTTGAAGCCGCCCGACACGTACCCGCTGACGGTCTGGAACCACGGCGGCGAATTGCTGAACGCCTCCCACCGGTCGACCTGCGACTTGATCCTGTCCACCCACCACCGCTGGCGCGGATCCGCTGCGGCGTCGAAGAACTTCGGGTCGCCCGGCTTCCACCAGTCGGTGTCGGCACGGGTCGTGCCGGCCGGCGCCTTCCACCAACCTGGCACCGCCGCGCCCGCCCGCAGGTACTGCGGCACGTCCGGGGCGTTGCCGCCACCGATGTTGTAGCGGGCGATGTTCAGGTTGAGCCCGTCCTCGCCGAACAGCAGTTCGGCGAGCTGGTTGCGGATCTCGTCCGGGTAGCCCCCGGTGGCGTTCGCGAACCACACCAGGCTCGTGCCCCAGCCCTGGAAAGGCTCCTGCTGATAGGTCGGATCCGGCCTCACGGTCACGGACTCCACCGCGGCCGTGGCAGGGATGCCGGTGGAGAGCAATAACGCCGAAACGGCGAGAAAGGCAGGGAATCTGGTCATCGGTTCTCCGTTGAACGGGCGATGTTCGCGCTAACATCTACCGAGGACCGCTGGATGCGTCAAGGTCCTGCCGAGCGGTGGCGCATCCGCTCGGCAGGACCCCTGGGACGCTCGCCCCCGAGAGAGGCGGGCCCTGGGACGCTCAACCCCGAGGAGGGTTACCTGAGCGTGCAGGTGGCGAAGCGTTCCAGCCCTTGGGGCCGCGCGCCGACGCGGCCGATGGCGATCGCGATCCGGTCGAGCGCGGCGGTCCGCTTGCTCGCCAACGGGCCGAGAATCGCGTTCTGCACGAAGTTCGGCCCACCCTGACCGGCCGACGTGCGCAGGCGCTCGTTCGCCTCGGCCTGCTGCTTGCCGAGGTTCGCGAGTTCGCGGTCGACTTCGGCCTGAGCCTTGGCCGGCACGTCCTGCAGCACGGGCAGCGGGCACTCGATCGTCTTCCCGGAGGCAGCCGCCCCTGAGGACGACGGCTTCGCAGTGGCAGGCGGCGCGGCCACAGCCGGAGCCTGACCGAGCCCGCAGGTCGCGAACCGTTCCAGACCTTCGGGTTTCGCGGCGACGCGGCCGATGGCGGTCTCGATGCGGTTCAGCGCCGCGACCCGCTTGCTCGCCAACGGGCCGAGAATCGCGTTCTGCACGAAGTTCGGCCCACCCTCCCCCGCCGACGTGCGCAACCGGTTGTTCGCCTCGGCGATCTGCTTGTCCAGATTGGCCAGTTCGCGTTGCACCTCGGCCTGCGCCTGGGCGGGGACCGCGGGGACGACCGGCTGCGGGCAGGCGATCGACTGACCGCTGCCTTCCCCTCCAGCGAAGGCGGCGACCGCGGTGACGGCGGTCAGGGTCGCGGCGACGGCGATCCCGGCGACGAGCACCAGCTTGCCGCGCTCTGGTCTTGCATGTGCTCTCGACATTCGAACCCTCACGAATCGGTGGACGAAATCTGCCGGCACATCGGGATACGGACCGGGACCGTCAAGGGTTCAACTACTTGTGAGCGTTCACAGCGAGTGTCATGCTGGCGACCTCATTCCGCAGACCGCACCTGCGACGAACTGGGGACCGCCATGCCATCGGAGAACAGCGTCGGGCACGAACAGCTGCGCCTGCGGGTGCGGGGAGTGAACCTCAAGATCGCCGCGGTGCGCCGGGACGGCACCGGCGAGCCGATCGTGTTCCTGCACGGGTTCGGTACGAGCAAGGAGGACTACACCGACATCACGCAGCGGCACGACTTCGCCGGCCGCGCCTTCGTCGCCTACGACGCGCCGGGGTGCGGCGCCACGGAATGCGCCGATCTCGGTGCCGTCGACGTCCCGTTCCTGGTGGACACGGCGCACGCGGTGCTCGACCGGGCAGGCATCGGCCGCTACCACCTCGTCGGGCACTCCCTCGGCGGGCTCACGGCACTGCTGCTCGCGCACCAAGAACCGGGTCGAGTGCTCAGCTTCGTCAACATCAAGGGCACGCTGGCCCCCGAGGACTGCGCACCGATGAGGCGCCTGCTGTCCCAGCGGGAGCCGGGCGACCTCTTCCCCCGGTTCGTCGACAACGTCCGCCACACGCCGGGGTACTCGAACGGCCTGTACGCGGCGAACCTCCCGTACAAGGTTCACCGCGGGGCCGTGGAGAGCATCTTCCGGTCGATGGTCGAGCTCGCCGACCACGGAGAGCTGCTCAACAGGTTCCTCGCACTCCCCTTCCCGCGGATGTACCTCTACGGCGAAGAGTGCGCGTCATTGCCCTATCTGCCGTTGCTGGACGCGAACGGGGTCGAGCTCGCCGAGATTCCGCACAGCGGGCACCTCCCGATGTACTCCAACCCCGTCGCGACGTGGAAGCGGATCGCCGCGTTCCAGGCTCACTGCCGTCAGCGCATGCCCGCGGCGAGCCGGTGGTAGGCGGAGTTCCAGCGCAGGCGGTCGGTGAACTCGTGCGGTGTGGTCGCCGAGTCGATCAGCACGAGCTCGGTCGCCGCCATCGTCGCGAAGTCCCGCAGGCACTCGGACCCGACGGCCTGGGTCAGCACGGTGTGGTGCGGGCCGCCCGCGGTGAGCCAGCACTCGGCGGACGTCGAGAGCGACGGCGCCGGCCGCCACACCGCCCGCGCGACGGGCAGCCTCGGCAGCGGCTCGTCCGGCCCGACCACGTCGATCTCGTTGGCCACCAACCGGAACCGGTCACCGAGGTCGGCGAGACCGATCACCACGGCCGGGCCGGGTGCCGCGTCGAACACCAGCCGCACCGGGTCCTCCCGGCCGCCGATGCCCAGCGGGTGGATCTCGCACGACGGCACGTCCTGGGCGATCGTCGGGCACACCTCCAGCATGTGCGCGCCCAGCACCTTCGGCTCGCCCGGACCGAAGTGGTAGGTGTAGTCCTCCATGAACGAGGTGCCGCGACCGGTCCCGGCACCCATCGCCTTCACGGCGGTGAGCAGGGCCGAGGTCTTCCAGTCGCCCTCACCGCCGAAGCCGTAACCGTCGGCCATCAGCCTCTGCACGGCGAGACCTGGCAGCTGCCGCAGCCCGCCGAGGTCTTGAAAGTTCGTGGTGAAGGCACCGAAGCCACCATCGTCCAAAAAGGACCGCAGACCGATCTCGAGGCGGGCGGCGTACCGCAGTGCAGCGTGCCGCTCTCCCCCGCGCGCCAGCTCGGGAGCGAGCCGGTACTCCTCGGCGTAGTCGGCGACGAGCAGGTCGATGCCGGCGTCCGGCACGGCGTCCACGACGGCGACGAGGTCGTTGACGCCATAGGTGTTCACCGAGACGCCGAACCGCAGCTCGGCCTCGACCTTGTCCCCCTCTGTCACCGCCACGTCGCGCATGTTGTCGCCGAACCTGGCCAGCCGCAGGCCGCGCAGGTGGGCCAGCCCGGTGGCGGCGCGGGCCCAGCCGTCGACCCGCTCGGCCAGCCGGGGGTCGCTCGCGTGCCCGGCCACGGTCTTGCGCGCCACCCCGATGCGCGTCTGGATGTAGGCGAACTCGCGGTCACCGTGCGCGGCCTGGTTGAGGTTCATGAAGTCCATGTCGATGGTGGCCCACGGCAACGCCTCGTTGAGCTGCGTGTGCAGGTGCAGCAGCGGCTTGCGCAGCAGATCCAGCCCGGTGATCCACATCTTCGCCGGCGAGAACGTGTGCATCCACGCGATCACGCCGACACAGGACGGATCCGCGTTCGCCTCCTGCATGACCGACCGGATGGCGGCGGCATCGGTGAGCACCGGCCTCCACACGATCTCCGCGCTGATCCGGCCTGACTCGCTCAGCATGCGCTGGATCTGCTGGGACTGCCCGGCGACCTGGTCGAGCGTGTCCTGACCGTAGAGGTGCTGGCTGCCCGTCAGGAACCAGATCTGGGGCTTCTCCGGCATTTGCTCTCCTCGTGGGCTCACTGGCCGTAGACGTTCTGGTAGCGCCCGTAGAGCCGGTCGACGTCCTGCTGGCCGATCGCGTCGGTCTGGCCGAGCTGGCGTGCGAAGTGGACGGTGCGTGCGACGTCCTCGAGCATCACGGCCGACTTCACGGCCGACCGTGCCGTCGGCCCGACCGTGAACGGGCCGTGGTTGCGCATCAGGACCGCCGGAGACCTGCTGGCTCGCAGGGTGTCCACGATCCCCTTGCCGATCGAGTCGTCGCCGATCAACGCGAACGGGCCGACCGGGATCTCCCCGCCGAACTCGTCCGCGATCATCGTCAGCACGCACGGGATCGGTTCCCCGCGCGCGGCCCACGCCGTCGCGTAAGGGGAATGCGTGTGCACGACACCACCGACCTCGGGCATGTGCCGGTAAACGTACGCGTGCGCCGCGGTGTCGGAGGACGGCGCGAAGTCACCTTCCACGAGGGTGCCGTGCAGGTCGGTCACGACCATGGCGTCCGGCCCCAGCTCGTCGTACGACACCCCCGACGGTTTGATCACCATCAGGTCGTGGCCGGGTACCCGCGCGGAGACGTTGCCGGCGGTCCAGATCACCAGTTCGTAGCGGGTCAGCTCGCGGTGCAGCTCGGCGACCGTGCGACGCAGCTCTGCCGTGGCGGACATCAGTTCTTCCCCTCGAGTGCCTCGCGGCGGAGCCTCCGCAGCCGGCGCATGACATCGTTGCCACCTCGGCCGAAGTGGTCGTGCAGCTCCTGGTACTCGAGGAACAGCCGTTCGTAGGCCTCGACGTTCCCCGGTATCGGCGTGAAGACGTTGCGGCGCACCGATCCCATGGCGGCCGCGGCCGCACGGATGTCCGCGTGGGCACCGGCGGCCACAGCGGCGTGCATCGCCGAGCCGAGCGCGGGACCCTGGGCGGACCCGATGACCGACAACGGCAGATCGGTGACGTCGGCGTAGATCTGCATCAGCAGCTCGTTCTTGGTCAGCCCGCCCGCGATCACGAGCTCGGTCACCGGCACGCCCGCGTCGGTGAAGGTGTCGATGATGACCCGCGTGCCGAACGCCGTCGCCTCCAGCAGCGCGCGGTAGATGTCCTCGGCGCTCGTCGCCAGCGTCTGACCGACGACGACACCGGACAGCTCGTGGTCGACCAGCACGGACCTGTTGCCGCTGTGCCAGTCCAGCGCGACCAGCCCGTGCTCGCCCACGGCCTGCCCGGCCGCCAGTTCGGTGAGCAGCTCGTGCACGGTGATGCCACGTTCGCGCGCCTGGTCGTGGCACGCGGGCGGCACCAGGTTCCGCACGAACCAGGCGAAGATGTCGCCGACGCCGCTCTGCCCGGCCTCGTAACCCCAGAGCCCCGGCACGATCCCGCCGTCGACCACACCGCACATGCCGGGCACTTCGCGCAGCACGGCGCCGCTCATGACGTGGCACGTCGAGGTGCCCATGATCGCGACCATCTGGCCGGGCTCCACGGCCTGCGCGGCGGGAGCGGTCACGTGCGCGTCGACGTTGCCGACGGCCACGGCGATCCCCGCCGGCAGCCCGGTCCACGCGGCCGCCTCGGCCGTGAGCGATCCGGCCCGGTCCCCGAGTGTGGAAAGCGGATGGTCGAGCTTGTCGGCGACGAACGTCGCGAACGCGGGGTTGAGCTCGGCGAGGAAGTCCTCGCTCGGATACGCACCGTCCTGGTGGATGCCCTTGTAGCCGGCGGTGCAGGCGTTGCGGGTGTACCGCCCGGTCAGCTGCCAGACGATCCAGTCCGCGGCCTCGACCCAGTGCGCCATCGCCTCGTACACCTCGGGCGCTTCCTCCAGGATCTCCAGCCCCTTGGCGAACTCCCACTCCGACGAGATGAGGCCGCCGTAGCGCGGCAACCAGGGTTCCTTGCGGTCGCGGGCCAGCTCGTTGATCCGGTCGGCCTGCGGCTGGGCGGCGTGATGGCGCCACAGCTTCACGTAGGCGTGCGGGTTCTCGGTGAACTCCCGCAGCTCGCACAACGGCGTCCCGTCGTCCGTGACCGGCACCATCGTGCACGCGGTGAAGTCCGTGCCGATCCCGATGACCTGGGTCGGCGAGATCCCGGCCGCCTCGACTGCCTGCGGCACGGCGGCCCGCAGGACGCCGACGTAGTCGGCCGGGATCTGCAACGCCCACTCCGGCGGGAGCGGACGACCGGTGGCCGGCAGGACGCGGTCGACCACGCCGTGGCGGTAGTCGTGCACCGCGGTGCCGAGCTCGGCACCGTCGCGGACGCGGACGACCACCGCGCGACCGGACAGCGTGCCGAAGTCGATGCCCACCGCACAGGCGTCGGAGTCGATCGTCTCGTCAGTCACAGCCAGAGTGTTATCGCTAACATTCGGTCCGTCAAGACATGTTCTGGACCGTCGTGAAACGTATGCGAGAACTGAATGTTCCGGCCGGCGTTAACGCACGACAACGCACCGTCAACGGGCATGCCACAAGGGCATGGCAACAGGCCCGCTGACGCGCGGGCCGAGCAGACCGCGATCAGGCCGGCGGCGCCACGCTCTCCCTGGACACCAGAACCGGGGCGATCGTCCTGCGCGGCAACGACGACTCCCCATCGCCGATCTGCTCGAGGAGCAGCCCGAGCGTCTCCCGCGCCACCGCAGCGAAATCCGGGCGGACGGTCGTGAGCGGCGGGATGAAGTACGCCGCCTCGGGCACGTCGTCGAACCCGACGACGCTGACGTCGTGCGGGACCCGCCGGCCCCGTTCGTACATCGCGCGCAGCACGCCGAGAGCGAGGTGGTCGTTCGAGGCGAAGACGGCGGTGACCTCGGGCATGCGCGCCAGCATCTGGCCGGCGCGGTACCCGGCCGCGGCACTCCAGTCGGCCGCCACCACCGGCGGTACCTCGGCGTTGCGGGCCTCCAGTGCCCGGCGCCAGCCGTGCACGCGACCCGCCGCGTCGAACCAGTCGGCGGGGCCGGACACGTGCCACACCGTCTCGTGCCCGGCTTCGAGCAGGTGGTTCGTGGCCTCGAACGCCCCGGCCGCCTGATCCACGGTCACGAGCGGCGTCGGGCGCTCCGGGTCGCCGTCCACGGTCACCAGGGGCAGCTCGGCGGGGACGTCCGCGAGCGCGTCGGCCGCCGACGAGTTCGGCGCGATCACCACTATCCCGGCCACGCGCTGGTCGCGGTGGCGTTCGACGGCCGCCGCTATCGATTCCCGGTCGAGCACCTTCACCCGGCCGACGCTGACCGCGAACCCGGCCTCGCCCGCCGCCTCCTCGAAGGCGGACAGCAGCGAGGCCGGCCCGTACAAAGTCGAGTTCTGCGCGACCACGCCGATCAGCTGCGTCTTGCCGGTGACCAGCGCGCGAGCCGCCCGGTTGGGCCGGTAGCCGAGCTCCTTGATGGCCGCGCGCACGCGCAGGCGGGTCTGCTCGCGGACGTTCGGGTGGTCGTTGAGCACCCGGGAGACCGTCTGGTGGGACACCCCGGCGAGGCGGGCGACGTCGGTCATCGCGGGGTCGCGGGAGATCTTGTGATCCACGGACGGTCTCCGATCTTTGGTCTAGACCGATATGTTAGCGATAACACCTATCGGTCTCGATGCGGCGCGCCCATTGTCCCCCTCATTCGACCTGGAATGTGGCACTTCGACGCGCGTCGCGGTCGTTGCCCGGCCTGGACACCACCACCCGGCCTGCGTTGTGCATGAGATACGTGTCGACCCCAACACGCAGGGAAACGGCCTCGGCGGACGCGAGCCCCGGTACTCGCACGAGGCTCGCCGCCCGGCCATAGGAGTCAGTGTCCTCGAAGGGGTCGATCCGGACGGCATCCCCGTCCACCCGGACGTACCGATCGGGATAGTTCACCGACTGCAGCGCGACCGTACCCGAGCCGAGAAATCCCGGCACGAACCGGAACTGCGTGTCGCCGACTTCGCGCACATCGCCGTCGACCCGCAGCCGGTACTCGTAATGGCGGACCATCAGCCCGTCGAGCGTCCGCAGCCGCACGATCGGACCACCGCGGCCGACCGGGACGCCGAAGCTCGGAGTGCCGTCGGCATTCCAGTGCAGCCGCTGGACGCGGGTGTGCCGATTCGGGTCGAACAACGGGTCGCCGCTGATGTCGCGGTAGTCGCGGGCGTGGTAGACGAGCACGTCGGCCGTGCCGACCGCGGTGAACGAGTTGTGCCCCGGCCCGTACTGCGAGGTCGGCACGTGGGTCGAGAACACCGGGTTCGGCGACTTGGTCCACGACCGCGCGTCGAGCAGGTTCGCGTGCTCGTCCGCGGTGAGCAGCCCCATGCAGTAGCGGGCGTCGGTGGCGCTCGCGGAGAACGTCACGAACACGCGGCCGTTGCGGATCAGCACCGCCGGCCCCTCGTTCACCCGGAAGCCCTGCACCTCCCAGGGCAGCGTGGGCGTCGCGATCCGCACCGGCGCGCTCTTCAGCGCCAGCGGCGAGGCCATCTCGGCGAGGTAGAGGTTGGTACCGGAGCCGACAGCCGGATCGTGCTGAGCCCACAGGAGGTAGCGCTTGCCGCGGTGCGCGAACGTGGTCGCGTCCAGCGTGAACGTGTCCAGGACCGTGACCATCTGACCGCGCAGCACCCAGCCGCTCTCGCGCGGGTCGGCGTTCGCGGACTCCAGCACGTAGGTGCGGATGCGGAACGGATCATCGGAGTCCCCCGCCGCGAAGTAGACGTACCACTTCCCGTCGATGCGATGCAGTTCCGGCGCCCAGATGTACCCGCCCATCCGTCCCGACGCCGGCCGCCGCCAGATCGTGCGTTCCCGCGCGGCCGGCAGACCGTCCAGAGTGGCCGCGCCGCGCACGACGATCCGGTCGTACTCCGGGACGGAGCCGGTCAGGTAGTACATGCCGTCGGTCGGCGGGGTGATGAACGGGTCGGCGCGCTGTTCGACGAGCGGGTTTCTGGTGGGCAGTTCGGCGACGGGTTCGGCGGCCGCGGCAACCGGTGTGGCAGAGGCGAGCGCTCCGGTCGCGGCGAGCACGCCGCCCGTGCGCAGGAGAGATCGTCGGTCGATCACGAGCGGTTCCTGATGCGCAGGAACGTCGCGGAGTTCGCGTGCATGACTTCCCTTCCCGGCATGAAAGTGAGCGTTAACATAGGCTTCCAACTCGTTACGAGCAAGGTCTTGACGCGAAGGATGTGAGCGCTCACTGTTGTCCACCTGACAGCCGCGGACACGCGGCCGGGCTCCGCGACACCGTCGTCACCTCGGAGGAATCCCTGTGCTGAAGAAGATCACGACAGCCGCCAGCGTGATCGTGCTGAGCGCTCTCACGGCGTGCGGCTCTGGCGGAGGCACCGGCGCGTCCGGTGACACCCTCACGATGGGCTTCGCCCAGGTGGGCGCCGAGAGCGGCTGGCGCACCGCCAACACCAAGTCGGTCCAGGACGAGGCCAAAGCGGCCGGGGTCGACCTGAAGTTCTCCGACGCGCAGCAGAAGCAGGAGAACCAGATCAAGGCGATCCGCTCCTACATCCAGCAGAAGGTCAAGGTCATCGCCTTCAGCCCCGTCGTCGAGACCGGCTGGGACACCGTGCTGCTGGAGGCCAAGCGCGCGAACATCCCGGTGATCCTCACCGACCGGTCGATCGACTCCGACGACACGTCGCTGTACAAGACGTTCCTCGGCTCCGACTTCGTCGAGGAGGGCCGCAAGGCCGGCGACTGGCTCGTGGCCAACGCCTCCGGGCCGACGAACGTCGTGGAACTGCAGGGCACCACGGGTGCCGCACCCGCGATCGACCGCAAGAAGGGCTTCGAGGAGAAGATCGCGGCCAAGCCGGACATCAAGGTCGTCGCCTCGCAGACCGGTGACTTCACGCGCTCCGGCGGCAAGCAGGTGATGGAAGCGTTCCTCAAGTCCCAGCCGGACATCGACGTCGTCTACGCGCACAACGACGACATGGGCCTGGGCGCGATCGAGGCGATCAAGGCCGCCGGCAAGGTGCCCGGCAAGGACATCAGGATCATCACGGTCGACGCCGTCAAGGACGGCATGCAGGCGCTGGCCAACGGCGAGATCAACTTCATCGTCGAGTGCAACCCGTTGCTGGGCAAGCAGTTGATGGACCTGGCGAAGAAGGTCGTCAAGGGCGAGGAGGTGCCGGCGCGGGTCGTGACCGAGGAGGGCACGTTCACCCAGGAGCAGGCCAAGGCCGCGCTCCCCCAGCGCCAGTACTGATCCCCGCCCACTGTCCGAAATGCACACAGACCGCGGGACCCGTCGCTCCGCCCAAGTGGCGGCGGGTCCCGCACCCCAGCGACGAAGGCCTGAGACATGACCGAGTCACCACCGGCGGTCGTCGAGATGCGCGGGATCTCCCTGGCGTTCCCCGGCGTGAAAGCGTTGCAGGAAGTCGGCTTCCGGCTGTTCCCCGGTGAGGTGCACGCGCTGATGGGCGAGAACGGCGCCGGGAAGTCGACGCTCATCAAGACGCTGACCGGCGTGCACACCCCCGACAGCGGCGAGGTCCTGCTGGCCGGGAACGCCGTCGCGTTCTCCTCCCCCGGCGCGGCGCAGCAGGCCGGGATCAGCACGGTGTACCAGGAGGTCAACCTCTGCGCGAACCTCACGGTCGCGGAGAACATCCTGCTGGGCCGCGAACCCCGCCGGTTCGGCGGCGTCGACTTCCCGGCGATGCGCGCACGCGCCGCCGAGGTGCTCGCCCGCATCGGCGTGCACATCGACCCGGCCTCGGTGCTGGACACGCATCCCATCGCGGTGCAGCAACTCGTCGCGATCGCCCGCGCCATCGCCGTCGACTGCCGGGTCCTGGTGCTCGACGAACCCACGTCCAGCCTGGACGCGGGCGAGGTCGCGGAGCTGTTCCGGATCATGCGGGTGCTGCGCGACGAGGGCGTCGCGATCCTGTTCGTGTCGCACTTCCTGGACCAGGTGTACGAGATCTCCGACCGGATGACCGTGCTGCGCAACGGAACCCTCGTCGGCGAGTACCTGGTGGCCGATCTGGACCGCCGTGCGCTGATCGCCGCCATGATCGGCCGTGAGCTGGGTGCCCTGGAGGCGATCGAGGACGCGAGCGAACGCCGCAGCGCGTCCGGCCCGGTCCTGGTGCACGCGGAGGGACTCGGCAGGCGTGGTGCGATCGCGCCGTTCGACCTGGACGTCCGCGCGGGTGAGGTGGTCGGGCTCGCCGGTCTGCTCGGCTCCGGCCGCACGGAACTGGCCCGGCTGTTGTTCGGCGCCGACCGCGCCGACTCCGGCCGGCTGGTCGTGGACGGCGTGCCCATCCCGCTGCGCGGTCCCCGGTCGGCGATCGCCGCCGGGATCGCGTTCTGCTCGGAGGACCGCAAGGGCGAAGGTCTCGTCGCGGATCTGAGCATCCGCGACAACCTGGTGCTGGCCATGCAGGCCGCGCGCGGGTGGAACCGCCCGATCTCGCGCAGGCTCAAGGACCACCTCGTCGAGAAGTACCTGGCAGCGCTGGACATCCGGCCCGCTGACCCGGACGCGCTGGTGCGCACGCTCTCCGGCGGCAACCAGCAGAAGGTGCTGCTCGCCCGCTGGCTCGTGACCGAACCCCGGCTGCTCATCCTCGACGAGCCGACCAGGGGCATCGACATCGGCGCGAAGGCGCAGATCCAGCAGCTCGTCACGACGCTGGCCGCGGAGGGAACGGCGGTGCTGTTCATCTCGGCGGAGCTGGAGGAGGTCGTGCGCATCGCCGACCGGATCGTGGTGCTGCGGGACCGGCGCAAGATCGCCGAGCTGGCCGGAGGGGCGAGCGTGGACGAGGTCGTGGGGCTCATCGCGGGTGACCAGATCCCGGAGAGGACGGCATCGTGAAGAACCGGCTGCTGTGGCCGTTGCTGGCGCTCGTCGCACTCCTGCTGCTCAACCTCGCCGTCACACCGTCGTTCTTCGCGCTGCGCGTGCAGGACGGCCACCTCTACGGCGGCCTGGTCGACGTGCTCAAGAACGGCGCGCCCACCCTGCTCATCGCCCTGGGCATGACCCTGGTCATCGCCACCCGCGGCATCGACCTGTCCGTCGGCGCGGTCGCGGCCATCGCGGGCGCGGTCACGTGCGTCCACATCGGAGCGTCGCCGGACGCCGCGACGGCGTTCACCGGCATGGCGATCGCGCTCGTCCTGTGCGCGTTGCTGGGCCTGTGGAACGGATTCCTCGTCGCGGGTCTCGGCATCCAGCCCATCATCGCCACCCTGGTGCTGATGACCGCGGGGCGCGGGATCGCGATGCTGGTCACCGAGGGCCAGATCATCACCGTCAACAACGACGCGTACCGGCAGGTCGGCGCGGGGTTCGCCGTCTTCCCGATCTCGATCCTGATCAGCCTCGCGGTGCTGGGGCTGGTGGCGCTCACCACCAGGAAGACCTCGCTCGGCATGCTGATCGAGGCGGTCGGCGTGAACCCGGAGGCCTCGCGGCTGGCGGGTGTCCGCTCCCGCACGCTGATCTGGACCGTGTACGTGTTCGCGGCGGTCTGTGCGGGCATCGCCGGCCTGATGATCAGCTCGAACGTCAGTGCCGCGGACGCGAACAACGCCGGGCTGTGGATCGAGATGGACGCGATCCTGGCCGTCGTCATCGGCGGCACGTCGCTGGCAGGCGGGCGTTTCTCGCTCACCGGCACGCTGCTCGGCGCGCTGATCATCCAGACCCTCACCACGACCGTCTACACGATCGGCGTGGCCCCCGAGATCACGTTGGTGTTCAAGGCCGTCGTCGTCATCGCCGTCTGCCTGGTCCAGGCGCCGAAGGCCCGTGCGGCGCTCAGCTTCCGGAAGGTGGCCGTCTCATGACCGCTCTCGCCCAACGGGTGCCGTCGCGGTTCCTCCCGGTCCTCGCGACCGTGGTCCTGTTCGCGCTCACCTTCGGCGCCGGTTCGGTGCGCTACGAGGGTTTCGCGTCCGGGCAGGTGATCGCGAACCTGTTCATCGACAACGCGTTCCTGATCGTGCTGGCCGCTGGCATGACGTTCGTGATCCTCAGCGGTGGCATCGACCTGTCCGTCGGGTCGGTCGTCGCACTGTCCACAATGGTCACCGCGGCCGGTCTCAAGGCCGGCTGGCCGGTCCCTCTCGTCGTGATCGCCGTCCTGCTCATCGGCAGCACTCTGGGTCTGCTGATGGGCCTGGTGGTCCACCGGTTCGACATCCAGCCGTTCATCGTCACGCTCGCCGGCATGTTCCTCGCCCGCGGCCTGTGCTTCCTGATCAGCGTGGAGTCGGTGTCCATCAAGGACAGCACGTTCCGGGCCGTCGCCACCGCCGTCATCGAGCTGCCGGGCGGCGTGACGATCACCTACAACGTGGTCGTCGCCCTGGTCGTCGTCGCCGCGGCGCTCTACGTCCTGCACCGGACCCGGTTCGGCCGGACGGTCTACGCGGTCGGCGGCAACGAGCAGTCCGCGTTGCTGATGGGCCTGCCGACCGCGCGCACCAAGGTGGGCGTGTACGTGATCAGCGGCTTCTGCTCGGCACTGGCCGGCCTGTTGTTCAGCCTCTACATGCTGTCCGGCTACGGCCTGCACGCCGTCGGCATGGAGCTGGACGCCATCGCGGCCGTCGTCATCGGCGGCACCCTGCTCGCGGGCGGGGTCGGCTACGTGCTCGGTTCCCTCGCCGGCGTGCTGGTGCTCGGCACGATCCAGACCCTGATCTCGTTCCAGGGCACGCTCAGCTCGTGGTGGACCAAGATCGTGATCGGCGCGCTGCTGCTCGTCTTCATCGCGGTGCAGCGCGGGATGACGAGGAAGCGGCGGCTGCCCGCCGCCGCCCTCGTCACCTGATCACGCCAACGTGCGGGCGATCGCCCGTCCTGCGGCACGTCCGGAGAAGATGCACCCGCCGAGGAAGGTTCCCTCCAGCGCGTTGTAGCCGTGCACGCCACCGCCACCGAAACCCGCGACCTCGCCCGCGGCGTACAGGCCGGGGAACGGGGTGCCGTCGGTGTGCAGCGCCTGGGAGTCGAGGGTGGTCTGGATGCCGCCCAGCGTCTTGCGGGTCAGGATGTTGAGCCGCACCGCGATCAACGGGCCGTGCTCGGGGTCGAGGATCCGGTGCGGCTTCGCGACTCGCGCCAGCTTGTCGCCCAGCGTGCGGCGGGCGTTGGCGATGGCCATGAGCTGGAGGTCCTTGGAGAAGGCGTTGCCCAGCTCCCGATCACGGGCCACGATCTGGCGCTCGATCTCGGCGGCGTCGAGCTGCGGGCCGCGGGCGATCTTGTTCATGCCCGCGACGAGCTCGGTCACGTTGCCGGCGATGACGAAGTCCACGCCGTGCTGCTTGAACGCCTCCACCGGCCCCGACGCGCCCTTGGCCAGCCGGCTCGAGACGGCGAGGCGGATGTCCTTGCCGGTCATGTCGGGGTTCTGCTCGGAACCCGACAGCATGAACTCCTTGCCGATGATCGACTGGTTCAGCACGAACCACGAGTAGTCGTAGCCAGTCGACAGGATCGCCTTCATCGAGCTGTTGGTGTCGAATCCGGGGAAGTTCGGCGAGGACAGTCGCTTGCCATTGGCGTCGAACCACAGCGACGAGGGACCGGGGATGATCCTGATCGCGTGGTTCGGCCAGATCGGGTCCCAGTTGTGCAGACCCTCGGTGTAGTGCCACATGCGGTCGCGGTTGACCAGGCTGGCGCCGGCCGTCTCGGTGATGCCCAGCATCCGGCCGTCGACGTGCGCGGGCACCCCGGCGATCATCGTCTCCGGGCACGACCCCAGCCGGTCGGTGGGCCAGTTGGCGCGGATGAGGTCGTGGTTGTGCCCGATGCCGCCGGAGGTCACGATCACGGCCTTGGCCCGCAGCTCGAAGCCGTCCACGACCGTCCGCGACGACGCCTTGCCCCGCTCCAGATCGGACGGTTCCAGGACGCTGCCGCGCACACCCACGACGGCGCCGTCCTCGATGACCAGCTCGTCGACCTGGTGGCGGAACTCGAAGCGGACCAGGCCACGGCGTTCGGCCTCGAGCACGGGTTCGGCGAACACGCGCACGACCTCCGGGCCCGTGCCCCAGGTCAGGTGGAAGCGCGGGACCGAGTTGCCGTGGCCGTCGGCGAGGCCACCGCCACGCTCGGCCCAGCCGACGATCGGGGTGAACCGCAGCCCCAGTTCGCGCAGGTACGACCGCTTCTCCGTGGCGGCGAACCGGACGTAGGCCTGGGCCCACTGCCGGGCCCAGTGGTCCTCGTCGTCCCGGTCGAACCCCGCCGAGCCCAGCCAGTCCTGCAGCGCCAGGTCGTAGGAGTCCTTGATGCCGTTGCGCCGCTGTTCCGGGCTGTCGACGAGGAAGAGCCCGCCGAGCGACCAGAACGCCTGACCGCCCAGGTTCGCGCGGTTCTCCTGCTCGACGACGACCACCCGGCGCCCGGCCTTGGTGAGCTCGTAGGTCGCGACCAGGCCCGCGAGCCCGGCTCCGACCACGACGACGTCCGCTTCCCCGGTCATGACTTTTCCCTGCTTTCGTTGCTGTAGGCGGTGACGACGCGGGTGAACAGGTCGGTCCGGCGCTGCCACACCGCGGGGTTGTCCGGTTCGCTGAGGCACTGAAGTGCGGTGCCGTCGTGCACGGCGACGAGTGCCTGGGCCAGGGCGTCGGGTTCGGGCACCGTGCGGCCGATCCTGGCCAGTGCCGCGAGCAGGAACGGCATGCTCGACGCCGCGATCGCCTTCTCCCGATCGACGATCACCTGCCGCAGGTCCGGATTGCGCAGCGCGTGAGCGGTGAACTCGGCACTGACCCGGTACCACTCCTCGTCCACGGGCACCGCCCGCAGAAGATGCGTGGCGACACCGCTGACGTCGTGCACGGCCGCCTGCTCCGACGCTTCGAACGCCTCGCGCATCCGGGCGAGCTGATCGGCGGACCGCTGTTCCCACATGGCGAGGAAGAGCTCGTCCAAGGTCGAGAAGTTCGAGTAGAACGCTCCGCGCGTGTAGCCGGCGCGACTGCACACCTGCTCGACCGTCGAGCGGCCGAACCCTTCCTCGGCGAACACCGCCAGCGCCGCTTCGAGCAGCCGCTGGCGGGTCTCGGCACGCCGCTTGGTCACCCTCGGCTCGCGCCCGGGTGCACCTTCCGCGGTCGTCCGCATGCCCGCCTCCCGTTCGATACGTCAATGTATCGGATGCATCGGTGTATGCAAGCCGGGCGATCAACATGGGAGCGTTCCCAGTATTTGCCGAGGAGCATCCGCTCTCTATCGACCTCACCGCTGGTCACAAGCCGGTCAAGAGTCCTTGACACTCCACAGCGAGCGGGATCACACTTCACCGGCCTGGGAGCGCTCCCAGAATCGCCGCCGAGACCAGAGGAGTTCTCACGTGGGTCCCCATCGCTGGGTCAGCGTGCTGGTGTGCACAGTCGCGTCCGCCGCCGCCCTCACCGCCTGCGGTTCGGGCGGTGCGTCCAACCAGACCGCCGACGGCAAGACCGAGCTGACCGTCGCCACGTTCAACGAGTTCGGCTACGAGGATCTGTTCACGGAGTACGAGGCCGCGCACTCCGACATCAAGATCACGCAGCGCAAGACCGGTCAGGGTGCGCCGCACCACCAGAACCTGTTCACCAAGCTCGGCGCCGGTTCCGGTTTGGCGGACGTCGAGGCCGTCGAGGAGGGATACCTCAGCCAGGTCATGGACAAGGCCGGCCAGTTCAACGACCTCAAGGAGATCGGCCCCGGCGTCGACGGCCGGTGGCTGAGCTGGAAGACCGCGGCCGCCACCTCCAAGGACGGCAAGCTCATCGGCTACGGCACCGACATCGGGCCGCTGGCGATGTGCTACCGCAAGGACCTGCTCGAGAAGGCCGGCCTGCCGTCCGACCCGGCCGCGGTGAAGTCGCTGTTCGCCAGCTGGGACAGCTACTTCGCCACCGGTGACCAGTTCGTCGCGAAGGTTCCCGGCGTCGCGTGGTTCGACAGCGCCGCGCAGATCTTCAACGCCATGCACAACCAGCACGAGGTCGGCTACTTCGACAAGAGCGACACGCTGGTCGTCGAGTCGAACAAGGCCATCTTGGGCGACTGGAACGCCGTGACGGCCGCGGTCGCCAAGGGCCAGTCGGCGAAGCTGGTGGCCTGGAGCAACGAGTGGAACACGGGCTTCAAGCTCGGCACGTTCGCCACCAAGACGTGCCCGTCGTGGATGCTCGGCGTGATCGAGGCGCAGGCAGGGCCGGAGAACAAGGGCAAGTGGGCCGTGACCGAGGCGTTCCCGAACGGTGGCGGCAACTGGGGCGGTTCATACCTGACCGTGCCGAAGCAGGGCAAGAACGCGAAGAAGGCCGCCGAGCTGGCAGCCTGGCTGACCGCGCCCGAGCAGCAGATCAAGGCGTTCAAGGCGAAGGGCACGTTCCCGAGCCAGGTCAAGGCGCTGGAGGACCCCGCGCTGCTCGACTCGGCCAACGCCTACTTCGGTGACGTCAAGGCGGGTGCGCTGTTCGCCGCGCAGGCCAAGAAGGTCGCGGCGGCGCAGTACAAGGGCCCGAAGGACGGCCAGATCCAGGAGAACGTGTTCAGCCCGGCCCTCCAGTCGGTCGAGCAGGGCAAGGCCCCGGACGAGGCGTGGAAGACCGCGGTCGAGGGCGCGCAGAAGGCGGCCAAGTGACCGTCGTTCTCACCAAGGGGGTGGACCGCGAGCGGGTCGAGGAGGCTCGCCCGCGGTCCCCGCTGCGGCACCGGCTGTCCAAACTGGACACCAAGGTGTCGCCCTATCTCTTCGTCGCGCCGTTCTTCGTCCTGTTCGGCGCGATCGGACTGTTCCCGCTTCTCTACACCGCGTACGTGTCGCTGTTCGACTGGGAGCTCGGCGCGGATGAGCACACGTTCGTCGGCCTCGGCAACTACTCGACCCTGTTGAGCGACAACCAGTTCTGGAACGCGCTGTTCAACACGTTCAGCATCTTCGTGCTGTCCAGCGGCCCGCAGATCGTCGTCGCGGTGCTGCTGGCGGCGTTGCTGAACGCCAACCTCCGCGCCCGCACGGCGTGGCGGATGGGTGTGCTGCTCCCCTACGTCGCGAGCCTCGTCGCACTGACGATCATCTTCGGCAACCTGTTCGGGCCGCAGTACGGGCTCGTCAACGAGGTGCTCACCGCGATCGGCGTCCCGGCGATCGACTGGCAGGCCGACACGTTCGGCAGCCACATCGCCATCGCCTCGATGGTCAACTGGCGGTGGACCGGCTACAACGCGCTGATCGTCCTCGCCGCGATGCAGGCGATCCCGCGCGAGGTCGACGAAGCGGCGCGCGTCGACGGCGCCGGTCCGATCCGGCGGTTCGTCAGCATCACGCTGCCGATGCTGCGCCCGACGATCATCTTCGTCGTGGTCACGTCGACCATCGGCGGACTGCAGATCTTCACCGAGCCGAAGCTGTTCGACCAGTCCGGCGGCAGCGGCGGTGGCGCCGAGCACCAGTACCAGACCGTCGTGCTGTACCTGTACCAGTCCGCGTTCCAGGGCCTCGAGCTCGGCTACTCCTCCGCCATCGCCTGGGCGCTGTTCCTGGTCGTCATCGCGATCGCGGGGATCAACTTCCTGCTCACCAGGCGGCTCGCCGGAACGGGGGACGGAAAGTGATGACCCGCAAGAAGGTCAGGGACCGTCCGTCCTTTGTGGTGTACGGGTTGCTGGGCGCGTTCATCCTCGGCTCGGCGTTCCCGTTCTACTGGTCCTACCTCGTCGCCAGCCGCGACAACAGCGTGCTGACCGGTGACTTCACCCTGGTTCCCGGGGGGAACTTCTGGTCGAACGCGCTGCGCGTGTTCGACACCATCCCGTTCTGGAAGGCGCTGGGCAACAGCTTCATCGTCGCGGGCACCGTCACGTTCTCGGTGGTGCTGCTGTCCGCACTGGCCGGCTTCGCGTTCGCCAAACTGCGGTTCCGCGGCCGCGGTGCGCTGTTCCTGTTCGTCGTGGCCACGCTGGCCGTGCCGACGCAGCTCGGCATCATCCCGCTCTACATGGCGATGGCCGAGTTCGGCTGGGCCGGCGACCTCGAGGCCGTGATCGTGCCCAACCTCGTCACCGCGTTCGGGGTGTTCTGGATGCGCCAGTACATCGTCGACGCGGTGCCGGACGAACTGGTCGAGGCGGCGCGGATGGACGGGTGCAGCCTGTGGCGCACCTTCTGGCACGTCGGACTGCCCGCCGTGCGACCGGCCGCCGCGATGCTCGGCGTGTTCACGTTCATGCAGGCCTGGAACGACTTCCTGTGGCCGCTCGTCGTGCTCAACGCCGACAACCCGACGATGCAGGTCGCGCTGGAGAAGCTGCAGAGCGGCTACTACGTCGACTACTCGCTCGTGCTGGCCGGCACCACCCTCGCCACGGTGCCGGTGCTGATCGTTTTCCTCGTGCTCGGGCGGCAGATCGTCGCCGGCATCATGCAAGGCGCGGTGAAGGGATGAAGGTGGAGAAGATCGCATTCCCGCAGAGGTTCCTCTGGGGTGCCGCCACCGCGGCGTTTCAGGTGGAAGGCGCGACCGGGGTCGACGGCCGCACCGACTCGATCTGGGACACGTTCTGCCGGATTCCGGGGGCGGTGGTCGGAGGCGACAACGGCGAGCCGGCCGCCGACCACTACCGGCGGTTCGAGCAGGACGTGCGGATGATGGCCGACCTCGGGCTCGGCGCCTACCGGTTCTCGATCGCGTGGCCGCGGGTGCGACCCGACGGCGGCGCGGTCAACCAGGCCGGGCTCGACTTCTACCAGCGCCTCGTGGACACGTTGCTGGAACACGGAATCGCGCCGTGGCCGACGCTCTACCACTGGGACCTGCCGCAGAAGCTCGAGGACGCGGGTGGCTGGGCGGCGCGCGACACCGCTTTCCGGTTCGCCGACTACGCCGCCACCGCCGTCGAGGCCCTCGGTGACCGCATCACCACGTGGACCACGATGAACGAGCCGTGGTGCTCCGCCTTCCTCGGCTACGCGGCCGGGATTCACGCGCCAGGGCGAGCCGAGCCCGAGGCGGCCGTCGCAGCCGTGCACCACCTGTTGCTCGGCCACGGTCTCGCGGCCGAGGCGATCCGCGCCGCCAACTCCCACACGCGCGTGGGCATCACGCTCAACATGTACCCGATCATCCCCGCCGACCCCGCCGCTCCCGGCGACCAGGACGTCGCACGACGGCTGGACGGGTTGCAACAGCGCATCTTCCTCGACCCCCTGTTCCGCGGCGAGTACCCGGCCGACGTCGTAGAGGACCTCGAGCCCTTCGGTTTCGCCGCGAACGTGCGCGACGGCGACCTCGGCGTCATCTCGGCCCCGATCGACATGCTGGGCGTCAACTACTACACCGAGCACTACGTCAGCGCCTCGCCGAACGGAGCCTCCTCCGCCGCGTCACCGTGGGTGGGTGTCGACCAGCTCTCGTTCCCCCGCAGGGACTTCCCGCTCACCGACATGGGCTGGGAGGTCCGGCCGGACGGGCTGACGTCGGTGCTGCTGCGGCTGCACGAGCAGTACCCGCGGGTGCCGCTCTACATCACGGAGAACGGCGCGGCCTTCCGCGACGAGCTCGACTCCGACAGCGCGATCCTGGACGTGGACCGCACGTCCTACATCGAGTCGCACCTGCGTGCCGCGCACGACGCGATCGAGGCGGGCGTGGACCTGCGCGGGTACTTCTGCTGGTCGTTGCTGGACAACTTCGAGTGGGCGGAGGGGTACGCGAAGCGGTTCGGCATCGTCCACGTCGACTACGAGACCCAGGTCCGGACACCCAAGATGAGTGCCAGGTGGTTCTCCCAGGTGGCGCGCGACAACGCACTCGTCGCCGTGCCATGACCGACGGCACCGGCCGGCGCCCCGGCCCGCGCATCGAGGAGGTCGCGCGCGTGGCCGGGGTGTCGAAGTCCACCGTCTCGCGCGTGATCAACGGCGAGCAGTACGTCAGTGCGCGGGCACGCGACGCCGTGCACCGGGCGGTGGAACTCCTCGGCTACAGCCCCAACCACGCCGCGCGGACACTCGCGGGCAGCAAGGCGAACGCGATCGCGCTGGTGGTGTCCGAACAGGGCAGCCGCGTGCTCGCCGACCCGTTCTTCGCGGGTGTGCTGCGCGGCGTGCACACCGAGCTCACCGGGCGGCGCATCCAGCTGTTGCTCATGATGAGCGCGTCCCACGACCACCACGACCTGGTGGGCTATCTCAGCGGCGGGCACGTCGACGGCGCGCTCGTGGTGAGCCTGCACGGGGCGGATCCCCTGCCGCGAATGCTGCACGACTGCGGGGTGCCGCTGGTGGTGGGGGGACGTCCGCTCGCCGGTAACGGCGACGTGCCGTTCGTGGACTCCGACAACTTCACCGGCGCGATGCTGGCCGCGCGCCACCTCGCCGACCTGGGGCGTCAGCGGATCGCGACGATCGCGGGCCCGAAGGACATGGCGGTGGGCATGGACCGGCTCAGCGGGTGGCGGCGAGCTCTCGGAGAGCGGCGGCTGCCCACCGACCTGGTGGTGCACAGCGACTTCACGCCGGAGAGCGGTGCACGGGCGATGGCCGGGCTGCTGACACGGGCACCGGATCTCGACGCCGTGTTCGTCGCAGCGGACATCATGGCGCTGGGTGCGCTGCAGGTGCTGCACTCGAGCGGCAGGAGGATCCCCGAGGACGTGGCCGTCGTCGGGTTCGACGACTCGGTGATGGCCGCGACGGCGGTACCGCCGCTCACCACCGTGCGGCAGGACGTCGAGCAGCTGGGCCGGACGATGACGTGGCGGCTCCTCGCCGGGCTCGCCGGCGAGGAAGGCCTGCCGCCCTCGGTGTTGCTGCCGACGTCACTGGTGCTGCGCGCGAGTGCCTGACCGTCAGAACTGGTCGTTCTTCGTCAGCTCGTGTTCCAGCGCGTCCGCGCGGCCGACCAGAAGGGTGAGCGGACGCTCGAACTCCTCCCGGACGCTCAGATCCTCGAGCGGAACCGTGTGCTTGAGCAGCGCGAGACCGTCCACCACGGCCGCGCCACCGATCGTCGGCTCCCCCGCCAGTTCGAGCAGCCGACGGAGATCGATCTCGTCGGCCCGGCCGACCGGGGAGGAGATCTCGAGCCAGGCCGCACCCTCCAGGTCCGGCAGGTGGTGCACCGCGACCTGCTGGGTCCGCTCCGCCCCGATGTCCAGGCGGAAACGCAACCAGTCGTCCGTCTCCTCCAGCACCTCGTGCCGCAGTCGCACGTAGTTGACGACTTCGATCCACGACGTCATGTCAGGTTCCCCGCCCTCGCCGCTCCGCCGATCAACACCGTAGTGCCACCGGCCGGGTTCCACGCATGCAAAACGCCGAACGGGGCGCCTCGCCCCGGCACGCCCGCCCGGAAGTAGGTTGGGATCATGACCGCAGAACCCCAGCTGCAGGAGATCGCAGACGGCGTCCACGCCTGGATCCAGCCGGACGGCACGTGGTGGATCAGCAACGCCGGCGCCGTGCACTCGGACGGCGAGGTCGTGCTCATCGACACGTGCGCGACCGCCCGCCGCACCAGGCTGTTCCTCGACGCGGTGGACAAGGCCACCGGCGGTGCCCCGATCCGCCTCGCGGTGAACACGCACCTGCACGGCGACCACGTCTACGGCAACGCGATGCTCCCGGACTCGACGGTGATCGTCGCGCAGGAGCACACCCGGCAGGGCATCCTCCACGACTTCATCCTGACCAACACCCCGCCCGCGTGGTCACCGGCGCCGGACTGGGGCTTCGACGCCGTCCGCGCACCGACGGTCTCGTTCCGCGACGAGATCACGCTGCACGCGGGCAGCAAGTCCGTGGTCGTGCGGCATCCCGGCTACGCGGCCCACACCGTCGGTGACGCGGTGGCCTGGCTGCCGGAAGAGCGCGTCCTGTTCACCGCCGACCTGGTGTTCCACCAGATCACGCCGATGATCGCGATGGGTTCGCTGACCGGCGCCCTGCGCTCGCTCGACTGGCTGGCCTCCTTCGACGCCGCCGTCGTCATTCCCGGTCACGGACCGCTGGTGCCCGGCTCGGAGTTCGCGGAGGTGCTCGCCGCCCACCGCAGGTACTACGAGCTCATCCGCGACGTGGCGGTCGCAGGCCGGGAGAAGGGCTGGACGCCGCTCGAGGCGGCGCGGGACACCGATCTCGGCGAGTTCGCCGATCTGCCCGACGCCGAACGGCTCGTGCTCAACCTGCACCGCGCGTACGCCGACGCCGACGGCACCGACATCAGCATCCCCGCCGCGCTGGGTGACGCCATCGCCTACAACGGCGGGCCGCTCGCCTGCTCGGTGTAGGGCTTGTGTCGAAGTCCCGTTCGATGGGAGTCGAGCTGGGCTTTGATGCAGGCCCAGAACGTCACTGTCGCCGGACCCGCTGCCATAGGCTGGTGAGAAGCACAGGCAG
Organism: Lentzea sp. NPDC051213; assembly: GCF_044455585.1. Classification (NCBI taxonomy): domain Bacteria; kingdom Bacillati; phylum Actinomycetota; class Actinomycetes; order Pseudonocardiales; family Pseudonocardiaceae; genus Lentzea; species Lentzea sp. NPDC051213. Next base: position 1,023,320 of record NZ_JBITEX010000002.1, on the reverse strand, counting down.
GGGGTTCGGTGGGGTCGGCGGTCGAGATCGTCCTGCTCGGCGAGGTGAGCGCGCGGCTCGGCGGTCGTCCGGTCGAGCTGGGGCCCGCCCGGCAGCGGTGCGTGCTCGCGGCACTGGCGGTCGACGTCAACAAGACCGTGTCGGTGGCGCAGCTGACCGAGCGCGTGTGGGGTGACGAGCCGCCGTCTCAGTCGCGGGCGACGCTGCACAGCTATCTGTCGCGGCTGCGCCAGGTGTTCGCCGGAACCGACGCCCTGACGCTGGACGGCCGGTCGAACGGGTACGCGCTCACCACCGACGAATGCGCGGTGGACCTCGTGCGGTTCCGCAAGTTGCGGGACGAGGCGCGCGGGCAGCGGGACGACCGGACCGTCGTACGCGTCCTCGACGAGGCGGCCGCGCTGTGGCGGGGCGAGCCGCTGACCGGGATCGGCGGCGACTGGGCGGAGCGCACCCGCGACCGGCTCGTGCGGGAACGCGACGACGCCGAGCTCGATCTCCTCGACGCGCGCCTGCGGCTGGGGCAGGGCTCCGAGCTGCTTGCGGCGATCTCCGCGCTCACCACGGCACGCCCCCTCGACGAACGCGTGACGGGGCAGCACATGCTGGCGCTCGCCCAGGCCGGCCGGGTCTCCGAGGCGCTGGAGGTGTTCCGGTCGGTCCGGGCCCGGTTCGTCGCGGAGCTCGGCACCGAACCCGGCGCGGAACTGCGCAGAGTGCACGAGCAGCTGCTGCTGGGCGAAGAAGTGGTGGCGGTCGGGGTGCCCAGGCAGCTGCCGTCGGCGCCCGCGCAGTTCGTCGGGCGCCACCAGGACCTGGCCGAGCTGGACACCGCGATGCGCACGGTCGGGGTCGCCGCCATCGCCGGTGCGGGCGGCATGGGCAAGACGTGGCTCGCGCTGCATTGGGCGCACCGCAACCTGCATCTCTTCCCGGACGGCCAGCTGTTCGTGGACCTGCGCGGGTTCAGCCCCGACGAGAGGCCGATGGAGCCGGACGTCGCGATCCGCGGGTTCCTGCACGCGCTCGGCCTCGACGCGAACCGCATCCCGGCCGATCCGCACGCACGCACAACGTTGTTCCGCGGCCTGACGGCGGGTCGGCGGCTGCTGGTGGTCGTCGACAACGCGGTCGACGCCGCACAGGTCGTGCCGATCCTCCCCGGCGGCGACACCTGCCGGGTGCTGGTCACCAGTCGCAACCGCCTGCACGGGCTGGTCACCGCGCACGGTGCCCGGCCGGTCGGGCTGGAGGTGCTGGCCGACGACGACGCGACCGCGTTGCTGGCCAACAGGATCGGCGCGACCAGGCTGGACGCCGAACCGCTCGCCGTGGCCCGGCTGGTCGACCTGTGCGGCGGGTTGCCGCTGGCGTTGAGCATCGTCAGCGCGCGGGTCCTCACCGAACCGGAGCTGTCGCTGGCCGCCATCGCCCGGCAGCTCGAGGAGCTCGGGCTCGGCGCGCTCGACGCGGACCCGAGCGTGAGCGTCCCGGTCGTGCTCTCCTGGTCGTACCGCGCGCTGTCCGACCGGCAGCGGGAGATGTTCGCCCTGCTCGGGATCGCGCCCGGCGAGGACATCGGCCTGCCGGCCGCGGCGAGCCTCGCCGGAGTGTCCACTGAGGACGCACGGAGCACGTTGCGGTCGCTGGAACAAGCCTCGCTGGTGACGATCGACGCCGGTTCCCGCACCCGGATGCACGACCTGGTGCGGGCCTACGCCGCGGAGAAGGCCAAGCAGGCCGACCACGAAGAGGCGCTGCGCAGGCTCGTCGACCACCACGCGCACACCGCCCACGCGAACGACCGCCTGATCGACCCGCACCGGCCGTTGATCGATCTGCCGGTCGCGGCCCGCGGCACCGTGATGACGCAGGCCGCGGACAGGGCCGGTGCGCTGGCGTGGTTCGACGCGGACCGCGCCGCACGCCTGGCCGTCCAACAGGCCGCTGCCGCGCGCGGCTGGAACGACCGGGTCGTGCTGCTGGCCAGGGTTTCGCACGCCTACCACCAGTTGCGCGGGCACCTCGACGACGAGCTGACCATGTGGCAGACGGCCATCGACGCCGCCGACGATCCCGCGGACCGGGTGGTGGCGCACCGGATCATGGGCAGCAGCCTGGGTCAGGTGCAGCGGTTCGACGAGGCACAGCGCCACCTCGACGAGGCCCTCGCGCTGGCCGAACACGTCGGCGACCCGCTGCAACTCGGTGACACCCACGGCACGCTGGCGTGGCTGTGGGCGAGCCGGTCGCAGTTCCACCGCGCGATCGCACACGCCAAGGCCTCGCTGCCGCACTACCGCCAGGCCGGCAACCTCATGCTGCTCGCCATGGCGCACAACAACATCGGGTACTGCGCCGCGGAGATCGGCGAACTCGGCCAGGCCCGCGAGCACGCCTCGACGGCGCTGGAGATCTTCCTCGCGCTCGACGACCGGTACGGCCGCGCGACCGCGTTCGACACGCTCGGCCGGATCGAGCACCAGAGCGGCAACCACACGGAGTCGATCAAGCTCTACACGGACTCGCTGTCGATCTACCGCGAGGAGGAGGACCCGTACCACACGGCCCGCGCCCTGCGGTGCCTCGGCGATCCGCACCTCGCGCTCGGCGACCACGACGCGGCCGCCGCGGTGTGGCGGGCGGCACTTGAGCTGTTCGAGCAGCAGGGCCGGGACGAGGAGGCCGGGCAGGTGCGCGACCAGCTCGCGGGGCTGCCTCCCGGGGCGCGGTAGACCAGGGTGGTTCACGGGTGCGAAGCGGACCCGTGCCGCAGCAATCTGGCTCCAGTACGCAATGACCTAGGAGCCGAGGACATGACCACCATCACCCTGTCTCAGCACACCACGGCGACGCCGGAGCAGTTCATCGCCGGGCTCACCGACTTCGGGCCCGGCCGCGCCAGGCTCTTCCCCAACAGCACCGACGGCTACCTGAAGGTGCACGACCACGGCGACACGTTCGCCGACGTCACCGAGGGCTCGGGCGGAATCTGGGAGCGGCTGCACTACGACTGGTCGGACCCCGGCCACGTCGTGCTGACCACGGTCGATTCCAACGTGTGGGGCGGACGTTCCGGCCACACCTACACGTTCACCCGGCAGGCCGACGGGACGACGGTCGTGCGTGCCGAGGTGGTGCGCGAGGGCAAGAACCTCAAGGGGCGCCTGCTCGGTTTCGTGTTCCGGTTCGCCGGCCGGAGCGTCCTCGGTGGAGCGCTCGCCAAGACGATGAAGGCCATCGAAGCAACGGTTCCGAACACTTAGGTAAGGGTGCCCTGGGTAGCGACGGGGTGCGGGAGCTAACGTAGCCCGTCGTGAGCATCGTGGTGGAGCAACGCGGGCTGGATCCCGCACCGGCCGGAGAGGTCGCGAGCCCGCGCAGGCGACGACTGATCGGGCTGGCGTGCCTGGTGGTGCTGCTCGCCGGGGCCGCGGTGCTGTCGCTGGTCGTCGGCGCGCGGGCCCTGGCACCGGCCGAGGTGTGGCAGGGGCTCTTCGGCGATCCCGGCACCGACCAGCAGCTCACCGAGATCACCCTGATCGTGCAGACGCTGCGGGTGCCGCGCACGGTCCTCGCGATCGTGGCGGGCGTCGCGCTCGGCGTCGCGGGTGCGTTGATCCAGGGCCACACCCGCAACCCCATCGCGGACACCGGCCTGCTGGGCGTGAACTCCGGAGCCTCGTTCGCGGTGGTGCTCGCGGTCTACCTGTTCGGACTCGGGAATCCGCTGCAGTACCTGTGGTTCGCGTTCCTCGGCGCCGCGGTGGCCGGGGTGCTCGTGTTCGGCCTGTCCAGCCTGGGCCGCGGCGCGGGCAACCCGCTGACGCTCGTGCTGGCCGGGCAGGGCATCACGGTGTTCCTCGCCGCGATGACCGCCGCGGTCGCGTTGTCCGACAAGCAGTCCCTGAGCGTGCTGCGGTTCTGGAACGCGGGTTCGGTGCAGGGCGTCGGGTTCGACGTCATCGGGATCACGGCGATCTTCGTCGGCGCCGGGCTGGTGCTGGCGTTGCTCAACCTGCCGGCGCTCAACCTGCTCAACCTCGGCGACGACGTCGCGCGCGGGCTCGGCGTGAACATCGTGGCGGGCCGGACGATCGGCGTGGTGGCCGTGACGTTGCTCGCCGGTGCGGCGACGGCGGCGTGCGGGCCGATCGCGTTCCTCGGGCTGATGGTGGCGCACGTGGCGCGGTGGCTGACCGGGCCGGACTACCGCTGGCTGGTGCCGTACGCCGGGTTGCTCGGCGCGATCGTGCTGCTGCTCGGCGACATCGTGGGACGGCTGGTCGTGCGACCGGCCGAACTGCAGGCAGGCATCGTCATCGCGGTCGTCGGCGCCCCGTTCTTCGCGGCGCTTGTCTGGCTCGGGAAGTTCAGGCAGGCATGATCAAGACAGCGGAGATCGAACCCGAGATGCACGCCGGCGTCCGCATCGGCGGCTGGTCCTGGGTGTGGCGGCCGTGGATCGTGCTCGTCACGGTCGTGCTGGCGGCGATCACGTTCCTGGTGTTCTGCGTGTCGATCTCGGTCGGCGACTTCACCATCGAACTGCCCGCGGTGTTCAAGACGATCTTCGGTCAGGGCGAGCGGGTCGACGAGTTCGTGATCATGGACCTGCGGATGCCGCGGGCGCTGGTCGGCCTGATCATCGGGGTCGCGCTGGGGATCTCCGGCGCGCTGACCCAGTCGATCGCGCGCAACCCGTTGGCGAGCCCCGATGTTCTCGGCATCACCCACGGCGCCAGCGCCACGGCGGTGTTCCTCGTGACGGCGACCAGCGGCAGCGCGATCACCAGCTCGATCGGGCTGCCGGCAGCGGCGCTCGTAGGTGGGCTGCTGACCGGGTTCCTCGTCTACTTCCTGGCGTGGCGCAAGGGCATCGACGGGTTCCGGCTGATCCTCATCGGTGTCTCGGTCAGCGCGGCGATGCAGGCGGTCACGACGTGGCTGCTGGTGCTGGCGGACATCCGCGACGTCGCGCGGGCGCAGTCGTGGCTGGTCGGATCGCTGGACTCGCGCTCGTGGACCGAGGTGTGGACCGCGCTGTGGCTGGCACTCGCGCTCGTCGTGATCGTGCTGGTCACCGCCTTCCAGCTGCGCCCGATGCACTTCGGTGACGACGTCGCCGCCGGCCTGGGCGTCCGGTACTCGGCCGTCCGCGCGGTGCTCCTGTTGTGCGCGGTGCTGCTGGCCGGCGTGGCGGTCGCCGCCGCGGGCCCGGTGCCGTTCGTCGCGCTGGTCGCGCCGCAGATCACCATGCGCCTGATGCGCACCCCCGTGCCGCCGCTGCTCGCGTCCGGCCTGTTCGGCGCGCTGCTGCTGATCGGCTCGGACCTGATCGCGCGCAGCGTGCTGCCCAACGACCTGCCCGTCGGCATCGTCACGGCGATCATCGGCGGACCGTTCCTCGTCTACCTCCTGGTGCGCGCGAACGTGAAGCGCGCGGCCTGATGGGATGTTTCGTCCGATCGCGCGGCACGGATTGGACGAAACATCCAATGGTCCCGGATCTCGGCGGCTCGTAGCTTCTGTGCACCGGCCACCCCGGCTCACCACGTCATCACTGGTCGGCAGGAGCCCCATGTCCGAGCACTCCCCGCTCACCGAGGTCGAAAGTCACGGCATCGAGCGGATCCCCGACGCGGACCGCACCGCGACGCCGTTCGACCTGTTCCGCCTCGCGTTCGGCGGCGCCAACACCTTCTCCACCTGCGTGCTGGGAGCCTTTCCGATCCTGTTCGGACTGTCCTTCTGGCAGGGCCTGGCCGCCACCGTGCTCGGTGTGGTCGTCGGCGCCCTGATCCTGTGCCCGATGGCGGTCTTCGGACCCATCAACGGCACGAACAACGCGGTGTCGTCGTCAGCCCACCTGGGCGTGCACGGACGCGTGGTGGGCTCGTTCCTGTCCTTGCTCACCGCGGTGGCCTTCTTCTCGATCGCGGTCTGGAGCTCCGGCGACGCACTGGTCGGCGGCGCGCATCGGCTGTTCGGGCTGCCGCGCGACACGCTCTCCTTCGCGGCCGCGTATGCGGTATTCGCCGGCCTCGTGCTCGTCGTGTGTGTATACGGTTTCCGGTTCATGCTCTTCGTCAACAAGATCGCGGTCGTCTCGGCGACGGCGCTCTTCCTGCTCGGCGCCCTGGCCTTCGCCGGCGACTTCGACCCGTCCTACCCCGGCCTGTTCGCCACGACAGCCGATCCGGCGTTCTGGCCGGCGTTCATCGGATCAGCACTGATCGTGCTGTCGAACCCGATCTCGTTCGGCGCGTTCCTGGGCGACTGGTCGCGCTACATCCCCGCGAACACGCCACACCGCCGGGTGGTCGGTGCCGCGTTCGGCTCCCAGCTCGCCACGCTGGTGCCGTTCCTGTTCGGACTGTCGACGGCGAGCATCATCGCCACCACCGCACCGTCCTATGTAGACCCCGCGGCACCGAACTTCGTCGGCGGGCTGCTGGCGATCGCACCGCAGTGGTTCTTCCTGCCGATGTGCCTGCTCGCCCTGATCGGCGGGATGTCCACCGGCACCACCGCCCTCTACGGCACCGGCCTGGACTTCTCCTCGGTGTTCCCCCGCCTGTCCCGCGTCCAGGCGACCGCGCTCGTGGGGGCGCTGTCCATCGTCTTCATCTTCGTCGGCCGCTTCGGTTTCGACCTGGTGCGCAGCATCTCCACGTTCGCCACGATGATCGTCACCTGCACCACCCCGTGGATGATCGTGATGATGATCGGCCTGTTCACCCGGCGCGGCTGGTACGACCCGGAGGCCCTGCAGGTGTTCAACCGGCGCCAGCGCGGGGGCCGGTACTGGTTCACGCACGGCTGGAACTGGCGGGGCATGACCGCCTGGTGGGTCGCGGCGCTCGCCGGGGTGCTGTTCACGAACATCCCGGGGCAGTTCGTCGGGCCGTTCGGTGAGCTGGCGGGCGGCGTCGACATCGGGCTGCCGTTGTCGATCGGCATCGCCGCCGCGCTGTTCCTCGTGCTCCTCGCCCTCTTCCCCGAGCCCCGCGCGGCGTACGGTCCCCGCGGCCCACGTCTCGTTCGCACGACCGACACCCTCATCCTTCCGATCACCGGTTCCGCCGAGGCAGAGCGGTTCACGGTGCAGGTCAGCCGCCGGCGGGAACGATGACGGCACGGCCGGTGATCGTCCCGGCCGCCAGCCGGCGGTAGGCCTCCACGGCCTGGTCGAGCGGGAACGTTGTGGTGACGGCATCGAGCAGCCCACGTGCCGCGAGGTCGAGGACCTCTACCAGTTCGGGTCGAGTGCCCCAGAAGACGGTCTGCACCGACAGTTCTTGAGGCACACCGAAGAACGCCACCGGCAGCGTGCCGCCGGCAACGCCGATGATGGTCAGGTCGCCCATCCTCCGAGCAGCTTCCGCACCTTGTGCCAACGTCGCGTCGCTGCCCACGAAGTCCAGAATCACGTCCGCGCCACGACCATCCGTGGCCGCGCGGACGGCCTCCACCATCCCGTCCCCGGCACGCACCACGAGATCAGCGCCCGATCGCTCGGCCAGTTCGAGGGCGTCGGCACGGGGGTCCACGGCGACGACTCGTGCTGCCGTTGTCGCTTTGATGATCTGCACCGCCAGGTGCCCGAGCCCGCCGATGCCGATCACGACAGCGGTGCTCCCCGGCGCCAGCTTCGGCCAGGAGCGGCGTATCGCGTGGTACGGGGTCAGCGCGGCGTCGGTGAGAGGCGCCGCCGTGACGGGATCCAGGCCCTCGGGCAAAGGCAGGAGATGCCGGGCGTCGGGAACGAGCATGAACTCGGCCATGCCTCCGTCCATCCCCAGACCACCGCCACCGCCGGCCACCGGTGCACCAGCCGGGTTCTCGCAGTAGTTCTCGATCCCCGCACGGCAACGCACACATGCACCGCAGCCCCACGCGCCGTAGACCGCCACGGGCTGCCCGATGGCGAATCCCGCAACTCCGGCGCCGACCGCACGAACCCATCCAGCGTTCTCGTGCCCCAACGTGAACGGCGGCACCCACGGCAACACACCGGCGCCGAAGTCGTGCATCAGGTGGAGATCCGAATGACACGCTCCAGCGCCACCTATGCGAACGACCACCTGCCCAGGAGCCGGTTGCGGCTCTTCCAGCTCGACCAGTTCCGGGTCGGATCTCCACGCCATCAGCCGCAGTGCCTTCATCAGCGTCCTCCGCACCGAGTTGTACCCGCAGGACGGAGTACCACCGCCACGATCAGCGCACACGGCGAAAGCAGCACCTCTGGCAGGTTCCGGTGGATCGTCGCTGGAGATCACGGCGGCGCTCGAACGAACGCGACCTCACCCGCACGGTCGACCGTGGTACTCACGACGCATGGTCTTCGTACTTGTGGGCGGATGGCCCGGTTCCGGAAAGAGCACGCTGGCGGCAGCACTCGGACCCCAGATGGGGTTGCCGGTGCTGGCGAAGGACGAGATCAAGGAAGCGCTCGCCGGTGGGCTCGGACCGCTGTCCACCGTGGCCGAATCAAGGCGGATGGGACGAGCCGCCGTGCTGGTCGCGCTGCGGGTGGCGCTGCGCTGCCCAGGTGCGGTGGTGGACAGCACCTGGTTCGACTACACCCGGCCACTCGTGGCAGCGCTTCCGGGGCCGGTGGTGGAAGTCCGGTGCCTGGTACCACTCGCCGTCGCCAAGTCCCGCTACTACTCACGGGCCGCCGTTCGTGATCCCGGGCATCTCGACCTGGACCGCGACGAGGCCGAACTGTGGGGTGGTCCGGTGTCTCCGCTGGGCGTCGGCCGGCTCGTGGAGGTCGACACCACCGTCCCGACCGACATCCCGGCGGTCGCGGCCGAGATCCTTCGTGCAGCCCACTGATCCGCATACCTCCACCGGCGAGCTCGACCGCGTCGTCGCCGACCTCGAACCGACCTCAAGGCCGACCGGGCGGTCGACGTGTCAGGTTCCGGGCTGCTCGAGCCCTGCTCGACGATTCTGGGTGTCGCGGCGCACCTGGTCGGTCTGCGTGGTGACCGCGGCGATGCGCGCGGCCAGTGCGGGGTCCGTCGTGCGGAGTTGGTCGTGGGCGTCGGCCAGCGGGCTGAGCAACTCCGCAGCGTCGTCCTCGGAGAGCGCCCGGCGAACAGATGCGTCCACCTCGCCGACGTGTCCGGCGAGGCTGCGCAGCGAGGCGGAGTTGTCACGTGCCCACCGCGTCACCGCGCGATCGCCCGCACGCCGGTCGCGTTCCGCCTGCACCCGCTCGTCCCCGGTCGACCCGGCGAGATCGGACGGTCGCAGGCGGAGGTAGCGCCGTTCCGCGGCCTGCCGGCTGGCCACCCCCAGCGCGGGCGCCAAGTCCGCCCAGCTCGTACCGAGCTCACGTGCCGCGGCGATCAGCTGAGGCTCCCAGTCCGTCAGCTCGGCCCGCAGTTCGCGCAGCAGGACCAGCGCGGCCAGGACCTGGGTAGTGCTGAGGTCTTCGTTCGCGCACGCGGCGGCGCGGACCACCTCGTAGTCACCCACCGGCATCTTGTCATCCTTTCGACGACAATCAGGGTTGTCATCGTTCCGACGACATGTTACAACAGAGGTGCGCGTTGACAGCAGACAGAACATCGAGGAGGTGCCGGATGTTGATGCGCACTGACCCGTTCCGGGAGCTGGACCGCTTGGCGCAGCAGGTGTTCAACGGACCGGGCACGTGGACACGGCCTACGGCGATGCCGATGGACGCCTACCGCTCGGGCGACGAGTTCGTGGTGGCGTTCGACCTGCCGGGCGTGTCCGCGGAGGCGATCGAGCTGGACGTCGAGCGCAACGTGCTGACCGTGAAGGCGGAACGGCGCCCGACGATCACCGGCGACAACGTCGAGATGCAGGTCGCGGAACGACCGCTGGGCGTGTTCTCCCGCCAGCTGTTCCTCGGCGACACCCTCGACACCGAACACATCCAGGCCGCCTACGACGCAGGTGTGCTGACCCTGCGCATCCCGGTGCTGGAGAAGGCCAAGCCGCGCAAGATCGCCATCACGAACACCGAGCAGGACGTGAAGCAGATCAACGCCTGACCAGGAGTGGTCGTGGTCGCGCAGACACTGGACGAGGAGTTCCTCGCGCTGCTGTGCGAGGACGAGGAACTACTGCGCGCCGAGTTCGACGAGATCATCGAAGCGAACTGGGGGGAGCCACCGCTTCCCCCCGCACCACGCCCGCCGGTCCCGTCGACGCCGTATCGGGACGTACTCCACCAGCACTGGCGGAACCACGTCCCGATCGGCAGGCCGGCGCGGCAACGCTCCCCTCCGCAACGGAAGGCAGGTGATGCGTGGAAACGATGAGCAACAGGAGCACGTCCGGTCGACCGCTCGCACCGTCAGACCGACCCCGCGGTGGCCAGCCCAGCTGACGCCACCTGAGCGCACGGGCGCAGCGATCCGCGAGCCGCCCGGACTCCTCCACCCCCGGTGGCCCCGTACCGTCAGATCGCGGTGCGGGGCCACCTCACGTTGAACCACCGCACGGTCGGCAACTGAGGCAAACCTCAGTTAAGTAAGGTTGCCCTATGACCGCGCTGCGCAACGATGCCCCCCGACTGGGTGCCGAGGGCGTCACGGTCGGGTACGCCGACCGGGTCGTGCTCGACAACCTCGACGTCGCCATCCCGACCGGGGTGATCACCACGGTCATCGGACCCAACGGCTGCGGCAAGTCGACCCTGCTGCGCACGCTGAGCAGGCTGCTCAAGCCGCGCAAGGGCACCGTGCTGCTGGACGGGCACGACATCGCGCGGCTGCGGACCAAGGACGTCGCGAAGAAGATGGGCCTGCTCCCGCAGACCCCGATCGCGCCGGAGGGACTCACCGTCGCCGACCTGGTGGCCCGCGGCCGGCACCCGCACCAGAGCTGGGTGCGCCAGTGGTCGAGCGACGATGCGGATGTCGTCCTCAAGGCGCTGCACATGACCGGCGTGGCCGATCTCGCGCACCGGCCGGTCGACTCGCTTTCGGGCGGGCAGCGGCAGCGGGTGTGGATCTCCATGACGCTCGCCCAGGGCACCGATCTGCTGCTGCTCGACGAGCCGACCACCTACCTGGACCTCGCGCACGCGATCGACGTGATCGACCTCGTCGACGACCTGCACGAGGGCGGCTGCACGATCGTGATGGTCCTCCATGATCTGAACTTGGCCGTTCGATACAGCGACAACCTGATCGTGATGAAGTCGGGATCGATTGTCGCGCAGGGACATCCGAGCGAAGTGATCACGAGCGACCTGTTGCTGGACACGTTCGGCCTGGCGGCAAAAGTCATCGACGACCCCGTCAGCGAACGCCCGTTGATCGTGCCTATCGGTCGGACTCACGTGGTATCGAAGAGTGACCAAGCACTAGGTTAGCCTGCCCTAACCGGGTGATAAGGTTCGCCTGTCCTAATCTCCCCCCGCCGCGTGGGCAGAAGAACGAGGTGTGCCGAATGGGCGTCAACCGTGCGAGAACAGCCATGACCTGGAAGCGATTGACCGCGGTGGCAGCCGCCGTGGTCGTCGGGGCGAGCGTGCTCGCCGGGTGCGGCAACTCGCAGCCAGCCGCGGCGCCTGACGCGAACGGCTCCGGTGGGGGCACCTTCCCGGCCAAGGTCGAGCACTTCTTCGGCACGACCGAGATCAAGGAGGCGCCCAAGCGCGTCGTCTCCCTCGGTTACACCGACGACCAGACGATGCTCGCGCTGGGCACCGTGCCGGTCGGCATGGTCGACCAGTACCCGAACCCAGAGGGCAAGAGCCCCGACATCAACACCCAGTGGGCCTGGGTGAAGGACAAGTGGGGTTCGGCCAAGCCCGAGGTCGTCATGAAGAACGGCGACACCGAGCCGAACTACGAGAAGATCGCCCAGCTGCGCCCCGACCTGATCGTCGCGGTCTACTCCGAGGCCGACCAGGCCTGGTACGACAAGCTGAGCAAGATCGCTCCGACGGTCGGCCGCACCAAGGAGGAGAAGGAGCCGTTCTCCGCCAAGTGGCAGGACAACGCGCTGCAGATCGCCAAGGCGCTCGGCAAGGGTGACGAGGGCTCGAAGCTGATCAAGGGCGTCGACGACAAGATGGCCGAGGCCAAGAAGGCGAACCCGGAGTTCGCGTCCCAGACCGCCGTCGCCACCTCCTGGTACAAGGACGCCGTCGCGCCGTTCACCACGACCGACGTGCGGGGTCAGCTGCTGAGCGGGATCGGCTTCAAGGGCAACACCAAGATCGACGAGCTCGCGGGCGGCAAGTTCTACACGACGCTGTCCCCCGAGCGCATCGACCTGATCAACGTCGACCGCATCTTCGTGATCGCGGACGAGGCGGACCAGAAGTCGCTCAAGGCCTTCGAGCTGTTCGCGAACCTGCCCGCCGTCAAGGCCGGCAAGGTCTCGTGGCTGCTCGACAGCGAGGGACCGGCCATCGGTGCCGCGATGTCGCAGGCGACGCTGGCGTCTCTGCCCTACGCGATCGACGAGCTGGTGAAGTCGGCCAAGTCGGCCGGCTGACCCAGCGCTCCACCTCCACCGAAAGGTCTCCCCTCGTGACCACGAGTGTGTCCGCCGTGTCGACGAAGATCCTGCGCACGGCGACCGGGCGGGAGGCCCTTCGCTGGGTGCTCGACCACTGCCGCTCCGCTCCCGGACTGCCGATCGCCACCGTGCTGGCGACGGTGGCCGGGGCGGTGCTGCAGATCATCCCGGTGTTCCTGCTGGGCACCGTGGTGGACGGGATCGTGGCGGGGCGCGACTCGTCCCTGCTCTGGTCGGTCGGCATCGCCACGGTCGTGGCCGCGCTCGGTGGCGCGGTCATGACCTCGGTGTCGACCTACCTCATCGGCCGGGTCGGCGCGGAGATGCTGGCGCGGCTGCGGGAAGGCGCGGTTCGCGCGGTGCTCGGGATGCCGAGCGCGCGGATCGAACAGGTGGGCCGCGGTGACGTGCTGTCGCGGGTCGGCGACGACGTCGCCGTCATCTCCAAGGGATTCCGCACGGCGATCCCGACGATCTTCTCGGCCACCGTGCTGGTCGTCATCGCCACCGCCGGCATGTTCGGGCTCGACTGGCGGCTCGGCATCGCGGGCGCCTGCGCGCTGCCCGCCTACGCGCTGGCTCTGCGCTGGTACCTGCCCCGTTCGGCGCCCCTGTACCGGGCGCGGTCCGAGGCGCAGGCCGACCGCGCGCAGGCGTTGATCAGCGGACTGGACGGCATCGCGACCGTGCGCGCCTACCGCCTGGAGAACGCGTTCCGGGACCGGGTGACCGCCGAGTCGTGGCGGGTGCGCAACATCGGTATCGACGTCTTCCACTTCTTCGGCCGGTTCATCGGCAGGGAGAACCGCGCCGAGTTCATCGGTCTCGGCCTCATCATCGTCGTCGGCTATTTCCTGGTGACCAACGGGCAGTCCACGCTGGGCCAGGTTTCCGTGGCGGCGTTGTTGTTCCACCGGTTGTTCAACCCGCTCGGTCTCATCATGGCGTTCTTCGACGAGGCGCAGAAATCAGGTGCCGGGCTGACGCGTCTGGTCGGCGTGCTCAGTGAATCCGACGGTGACAAACTCGTGCGCAGCGCGGTGGCGGTCGACCCTGACGCACAACCGCTTCCGGTGTCGGTGCGCGGGCTTTCCTTCCGGTATCCCGAATCCGAGCACGACGTGCTGCAGGACATCGATCTGGAAATCCCCGCGGGCACCTCGCTCGCCCTGGTCGGCGCGACCGGTGCGGGCAAGACGACGCTGGCCGCGCTGGTGGCGGGAACCGGCACCCCGCAGACCGGCTCCGTTCACATCGGGACGGCCGATCTCGCGGAGCTCGACGAGGCAGGTGCCCGCGCGCTGGTCAGCATCCTTACCCAGGAGGCGCACGTCTTCGCCGGCCCGCTCGCCGAGGATCTCCGACTGGCCGCTCCGGAGGCCACGGACGAAGAGTTGTTGGCAGCTCTGCAGGTTGTCGGTGCGGACACGTGGGTTGAAGCGTTGCCGAACGGCGTGCGAACGGACGTCGGCGAGGGTGGTGAACGCCTCGACGTGACCAAGATCGCGCAGATCGCGCTGGCCCGGCTGGTGCTCGGCCGCTCCCCCGTCGTGGTGCTCGACGAGTCGACCGCCGAGGCGGGGAGCCAGGGCGCCGCCGCGCTCGAACGGGCCGCGTTGGCAGCATGCCGTGGCCGCACAACGCTTCTGGTCGCCCACCGGCTCACCCAGGCCATCGCGGCGGACCGCATCGCGGTCCTCGACGCGGGCCGGGTCGTGGAGCACGGCTCACACGAAGAACTTGTCGCGCGTGACGGGCGTTACGCGGCACTTTGGGCCGCATGGCGATTCGGATCCGCAAATACTTAGGTTAGGCTCACCTTCACCGAAGATGAAGGGATGGCTGAGTCGTCGATGGAACTGATGGCCGAGCGTGACGTACTTCTTTCGACCGCCCGGATCGCCTCCGTTCGGCGCCGTGCCGGTGAGTACCCGCAGCGGACCATCGCCGTCGCGAGTGCCGTGGCGCTGCACCACTGGGCGAACCCCGATCTTCAGGTTGAGGGACTCGAGCTCTCTCCCGCACTGCTTTTCGGAGATCTGCTCGTCTGGGCGGACAAGGGCCAGCAGTGGGACGTGGCCGAACTGCCCGGCGGGTGGCGCATCCCGCTCCCGGAAGGCGTCGATCCCGCCGAGGCCCAACGGGCGTTGGACGATCTCGCCGAGTTCCCCAACCGCGCCATCGGCACGCTGACCTCCCAGCCGATCGAGGACCGGCTGGCCGAGCTCGCCCGGTGGAACGACAACGAGCATGCCCGCGCACGGCCGAGCATCGTCGAGTTGTTCCGCGCACAGGCAGCTGAACGCCCGGACGCCGTCGCGATCAACGACGGTGAGCGCGCTCTCACCTACGGCGAGGCGCTGGCGCGGTCCAACCAGCTGGCCCGCCACCTGCTCGACCGCGGCCTGACCGCCGAGCAGGTCGTCGGCATCTCACTGGACCGGTCGGCCGAGATGGTCGTCAGCCTGCTCGCGGTGCTGCAGGCCGGTGGCGCGTTCGTGCCGCTGGACCCGCAGTGGCCGGCCGCCCGCCGCGAGTCCGTGATCACCGACGCCCAGGTCGTCCTGCTGCTCGGCACCGGCCTGGACAGCGAGCCGGATGCCGTCGGTGTGGATCTCGCCGACTGGGGTTTCGCGGAGTACCCGGCCGAGCCCACCGACGTCACGGTCTCCGGCGCCCAGCTGGCCTACGTGATGTTCACGTCCGGCTCGACCGGCCGCCCCAAGGGCGCGATGATCCGACACGAGGCGATCAGCGAGCGCCTGCTGTGGCAGGTGCACCAGATCCTCCACTTCGGACACTCCGACGCGTCGCTGTTCAAGGCGCCGCTGTCGTTCGACATCTCCATCAACGAGATCTTCCTGCCGCTGGTGTGCGGCGGCCGCGTGGTCGTCGTGCGGTCCGGTGGCGAGCGCGACCCGCACCACCTGCTCGGCACGATCGCCCGGCACCGCGTCACGTTCGTGTACCTGGTGTCGTCGATGCTGGACGTGTTGCTGAACATCGCCGACGGCGGTGAGCTGGACAGCCTGCGGCACGTGTGGTGCGGCGGCGAGGTGCTGACACCCGAGCTGTACGAGCGGTTCCGAACGCAGCTCGACATCCCGATGTACCACGGCTACGGTCCGGCCGAGGCCACGATCGGTGTCTCGCACGTCATCTATCGCGGCGAGGCGGAGCGGCTGTCGACGTCGATCGGCAAGGCGAACCCGAACACCGACCTGTACGTGCTCGACGACCGGCTGCGGCCGTGCCCGGTGGGTGTCGGCGGCGAGCTGTACATCGGCGGTTTCCTGCTGGGCCGCGGTTATGTGAACGCGCCGGGCATGACCGCCTCGCGGTTCGTGGCGAACCCGTTCGCGACCGACGGCTCGCGGCTGTACCGGACCGGTGACCTGGCTCGGTTCGCGCCGGACGGGTCGCTGGACTTCCTCGGCCGGGTCGACAACCAGATCAAGATCCGCGGCATGCGGCTGGAGCTCGAGGACGTCGAGTCCGGGCTCGCCGAGCACCCGCAGGTCCGGCACACCTGTGTGGTGGCCAAGAAGAACTCCGCGGGCGGCAACTACCTCGTCGGGTACGTCATCCCCGCCGCGGACGGGCTGACGGCGGACGCGGTCAAGCAGTGGGCGACCGAGCACATGGTCGAGTACATGGTGCCCACCCACATCGTCGTGATGAGCGAGTTCCCGTTGACGCCCAACGGAAAGCTCGACCGCCGCGCGCTGCCGGAGCCGACCGTCGAGACCGGGCCGGTGACCGCCGCGGCCAACGACGTCGAGGCCGCGATCTGCGCCGCCGTCGCGTCGGTGCTGCGGGTCGAGCAGGCCGGTGCGGACCAGGACTTCTTCGAGCTGGGCGGCGACAGCATCCTGGCGATCTCGCTGCTGTCCGCGTTGCGGGCCGACGGCATCTTCGTCACGGCCACCCAGATCTTCGTCAACCGCACGCCGCGCGCGCTGGCCGCCGTCGCCTCGCTCGACGGCGCCGCCACCGTCGACCACGACGACGTGCCGACCGGTCCGGTGGCCGGTCTGCCGATCGTGCAGTGGCTCGGCGAGACGACGGACGCGGTCGACGGGTTCGTGCAGTCGGTCGTGGTCAACACCCCGGCCGCACTGACCGCCCCGGCGCTCATGCAGATCCTCGACGCCGTGGTCGAACGGCACGACATGCTGCGCGCCAGGCTGGTGCGGGGCGAGCGGTGGTCGTTCGACATCCCTTCCGACGGCCACGCGTTGTGGGAGGAGAACAACGCGCCGCTGGAGGAGTGTGTGGCGGCCGCGACCGAGGGGCTGAACCCGGACGCGGGCGTGATGCTGCGGGCGGTGTGGCGGTCCGAGGCTCAGCAGCTCGTGATCGTGATCCACCACGTGGTGATCGACGGTGTCTCGTGGCGCATCCTGTTCGACGATCTGGCGCAGGCGTGGCAGCAGGTGTCGTCCGGTGCCTCTGTCGAACTGCGGCCGGTCGGGACGTCGTTCCGGCGCTGGACGCAGTTGCTGGAGAAGGCCGGGTTCGAGGCGGACCGGGCCTACTACGAGCGCGCGTTGCCCGGTGTGGATCAGCTGCTCGGCCGGCGTGAGCTGACCGAGGCGGACGTCGTCGCGGGCGAGCAGGTCCGCACGGTCACCGTGGGATCCGCCGCCACGGCCGCGTTGCTGGGTGATGTGCCGGCGTTGTTCCACGCCAAGGTCAACGACGTGCTGCTCACGGGTCTCGCGGTCGCGCTGGCCCGGTGGCGCCGCGACAACGGCCAGGACCAGACGTTCGCGCACATCGAGCTCGAAGGTCACGGCCGTGAGGGCCGGTTCGTGCCGATGGACCCGGATCTGTCGCGCACGGTCGGCTGGTTCACCACTCTGTTCCCGGTGACGGTGGATCCGGGCGGCATCGACGATCTGCCGGCGGCGTTGAAGCGGGTCAAGGAAGACCTCGCGCGGGTGCCGAGCAACGGTGTCTCGTACGGCGCGCTGAAGTACCTGGGGCGCACCGAGTTCCCCGCTGCGCAGCCGCAGGTGCTGTTCAACTACCTAGGCCGGTTCGGTGGCGGCACGACCGGTGACTGGCAGCTCGCGGAGAACGCCGGTCAGCTCGGCGAGAAGCGCGACCCGGCGATGCGGCTGCCGCGGGCGCTGGAGTTCAACGCCAGCGCGGAGCCCGGCGCGGACGGCGAGCTGGAGCTCGTCACGGTCATCTCGTGGCCCGGCGGTGTCTTCACCGACGAGGACACGGCGAAGATCGGCTCGTACTTCGTCGCGGCGTTGGAGGGTCTTGCCGCACTTACTCGCGGCGGGCACTCCCCCAGCGACTTCGACCTGCTGCCGTTGACGCAGCACGATGTCGACTCGCTGGACAGCCTGGCGTTGCGGGACATCCTGCCGATGACGCCGTTGCAGGAGGGCCTCTACTTCCACTCGATCTTCGACGACGAGTCGTCGCACCGGTACGTCGAGCAGCAGCTGCTGACGTTGACCGGCTCGATCGACGCCCAGCGGCTGGAAGCGGCCGCGGCGCGGGTGCTGGAGCTGTTCCCGAACCTCGCGGCCCGGTTCGTCGGCCTGCCGGACGGCAGGGTCGTCTCGGTGCTGGAGTCCGGGGTCCGGCCGGAGTTCTCCACTGTGGACGGTCAGGGCATGACCGCCGAGGAGATCCGGGCGTACGCCGAGCAGGACCGCGTGGCCGGGTTCGACCTGGCTCGCGGGCCGTTGATGCGCTTCACGCTGATCCGGACGGCTCCCGGCAGATATGTGCTGGTGCAGACCGTGCACCACATCATCGCGGACGGCTGGTCGGTGCCGCCGATGCTGCGCGCGCTGCTGGCCGAGTACGAGGCGCCGGGCTCTGTGCACGTGCGGGGCAGCTACGCCGACTATGTGCGGTGGCTCGTGACCGGCGACGCGGACGAGAGCGACCGCGTGTGGTCTCAGGAACTGGCCGGGCTGGCCGCGCCGTCGCTGGTGTCCGAGGGGCACACCCCGTCCGAGCACTTCGCCGACGTGGTGATCGACGCTGCCGCTGACCTGGACGAGACGACGCGGGCGGCCGGTGTGTCGCTGAGCGTTGCCGTGCACAGCGCGTGGGGCGTGACGCTGGGCGGCATCCTGGGCAGCTCCGACGTCGTGTTCGGCTCGACGGTGTCCGGCCGTGACGCGGACGTGCCCGGCATCGCCGAGATGGTCGGCCTGTTCATCAACACGATTCCGGTGCGCGCCAGGTGGTCCCGGGAGACCTCGGCGCGGGCGCTGCTGGCCTCGGTGCGCGAGCACCAGACCAACGTCCTGCCGCACCAGCACGTCTCGCTCACCCGGATCGGACGGCAGTCTCCGCACGGTTCGGCGTTCGACACGCTCGTCGTCTTCGACGTCGCGACCGACGTGACCTCGCTGAGCGGCCCGTTCACGATCGCCGAGGTCGTCAACGAGGGTGCGCCGCACTACCCGTTGACACTCGTGGTCGAGCGGGACACCGCCGGCGCTCTGCGGTTCAACCTCATCTACGACACCACGGTCGTGCGCAAGGCCGGCGCCCGGACGATCCTGCAGGCGTTCGCCGACACCCTGAACTCGTTGCTGCGCGGGGAAAGCATTCCCGCGCCGGAGCTCGCGGAGTCGCGGGCGGCGGCAACGATCGAACCGGTCACGCTGGCGCAGCTGTTCGACACGGCCGCCCAGCGCGACCCCTCGGCGCGCGCCGTCACGATGTGCCACCTCGACGGCGGTGCTGAAGGCCTGACGTACAGGATGCTGACCGCCGCCAAGAACCGGCTGGCGAAGTCGCTCGTCAACGCCGGTGTCGGGCCGGACCAGCGGGTCGCGGTCGCGATTCCCCGGTCGCTGCAGCAGGTGACCGCGCTGGTCGCAATCGTGTCGGCCGGTGGCGCGTACGTGCCGCTGGACCTGGCCTACCCGGACGAGCGGCTGGAGTACATCCTCGCCGACTCCACACCCCAGGTCGTGCTGGTCGAGCGGGAGCATCGGGAGCGGTTCGAGCGGCTGCTCGCCAGTGCCGGTGTCTCCGCCCGCGTGCTGGTCTACGGCGACGAGGTGCCGGGCGACGCCGAGCTTCCGGCGTTCGACTGGCGCAACCCGGCGTACGTGATCTACACGTCCGGCTCGACCGGCAAGCCCAAGGGCGTCGTCGTGTCGCACGCCAGCGTGGTGTCGCTGCTGGCGAACACCCAGCCGGACATGGACTTCGGACCGGACGACGTGTGGACGCAGTTCCACTCGTACTCGTTCGACTTCGCGGTGTGGGAACTGTGGGGCGCGCTGGCCTACGGTGGCGAACTGGTGGTGCCCGACCACGGCCTGACCCGCTCGCCGGTCGACTTCCACCGGCTCGTCCGGTCGCGCGGCGTCACCGTGCTGAACCAGACGCCGTCGGCGTTCTACCAGTTCATCGAGGCGGACCGGCTCAGCGAGCCGCTGCCCGCGTTGCGCCGCATCATCTTCGGCGGCGAGGCGCTGGAACTGTCGCGGATGCGCGGCTGGGTCGAGCGGTACGGCACCGAGCGGCCCCAGCTGGTCAACATGTACGGCATCACCGAGACCACGGTCCACGTCACGCACCGGGTGCTGGACAGCGCTGATTTCGATCTTGGCACGGACTTCGCCTCCGGCCGTGAGGTCAGCCCGATCGGCGGCCCGATCCCGGGTCTGCGCACCTATCTGCTGGACTCCTCGTTGCGGCCAGTCGCTCCGGGCCAGGTCGGTGCGATCTACGTGGCCGGCTCGCAGTTGGCGCTCGGCTACCACAACAGGCCGGGGCTGACCTCCGGTCGTTTCGTCGCCGACCCGTTCGCCGGTGACGGCTCGCGGATGTACAACTCCGGCGACCTGGCGCGGCGCAACCTCGACGGTGAGCTGGAGTTCGTCGGGCGGGCCGACAACCAGGTGCAGCTCAAGGGTTTCCGGATCGAGCTGGGTGAGGTGGAGTCGGCGATCCGGGAGATCTCCGGTGTCGTCGACGTTGCTGTGACGGTGGCCGACACCGCGGATCACCTGATCGCGCACGTCGTGGGTACGCCTGCTTCGGACATCGCTGGTGTCTTGTCTGCGAAGTTGCCGGTGCACATGGTGCCGCAGCGGGTTCTGTCGATCGATGCGTTGCCGCTGACGGTCAACGGCAAGCTCGATCGCAAGGCTCTGGAGGAGCGGGCTCGTTCCTTCGTAGACGTGCCGGTTGCCGTTGGTGGATCACCTGCTTTGGACTCGTTGGTGAGCATCTTCGCGGACGTGCTGCCGGGGTCCACTGTGGACGCCGACACGGACTTCTTCGTGGCCGGTGGTGACAGCATCATCGCGATCGGCGTGGTGAACCGGGCCAGGGCGTTGGGGCTGCAGATCGCGCCACGTGACCTGTTCCTGCACAAGACGCCACGGGCTCTGGCCGAGCGGTTCGCCGTCGCGGCGCCCGCACCGGTCGCGGTGGTCGAGCAGGACGGGCCGGTCGTGCCGACGCCGATCATGCTGCGGCAGCGCGAACTGGGCGGGGACCTGAAGCGGTTCGTGCAGGCACGGCAGGTGCGGGTGCCGGAAGGTGTCGAGCTGGAGGACATCGGCAGGGCGGCGAAGGCGTTGATCGACGCCCACCCCGCGCTGCGAATGCGGTTGCAGGTGGACCACGGCGTCTGGTCGATTCTCACCGAAGCCGAACGGGACGCCCACCTCGTGCTGGCCGACGAGGACGACCCGGCTGCGGCAGTCGAGCTCACGCTGTACTACACCGACCCCGAGACCGAGAACATGATCGCCTTCGCGTGGACCGAGTCCACGCGGAACCTGGTCATCACCGTGCACCACTTCGCCGTCGACGCCGTGTCGTGGCTGATCCTGCTCGACGACTTCAACGCGGCCCTGCGTGGCGAGGAGCTCGCACCCGCGACCACCCCGTTCTCGGCCTACACCAACGCCCTCACCATCGCCGCGCAGTCCGGCGGCGACCTGCGGCGCTGGGTCGAGGTCCTGGACACGCCGGTCCTCACCTCGCAGGTCAGCGACCAGCGCGAGATCACCGTCAACCTGTCCGCCGAGATCACCGACCGGGTCGTGTCGACCGCCCCGACCGCGCTCGGCGTCGGCCTGACCGAACTGCTGGCCGGTGCCCTGCGCACCGCACTGACCGAGATCCAGGGCACGCCAACGGATCTGGTGATCGAGCTCGAACGCCACGGCCGCGTGCCGGCACTCGACCACCACGACTACACCCGCACGGTCGGCTGGTTCACCTCCATCGCGCCGGTGAAGCTCAGCCCGCACACCAACCCCGTCGACGCCGCCCGCGAGCTGGTCGAGCGGCAGCCGGACGAGGTCGCGCACGTAGGGTACGGCCAGCTGCGCTACCTCAACCCGCAGACCGCGCCCGTGCTCGCCGCACTCCCCCGCCCGCAGGTGCTGTTCAACTATCTGGGCCGGGGCAGCGAGTCGCAGGCACTCCACGTGGACGCGGGCCCGCAGCCCAGCCCGTACGCGGTCGAGGTCAACTGCTGGGTCGACACCACGACGGGCAGCCTGCGGGCGACGTTCGCGCTGACCGAGGACGTGTCGGACGAGATCGCGGCACGGTGGCTGCTCGCGCTCGAACGGATCGCGGACGCCTCGAGCAACTCGCGCCGCACCGCGCCGGTCTCGCCGCTGCAGCGGGGTCTGTATTTCCAGGCCGAGCTGGCCGGCCCGGCCGGTCACTACGTCGCGCAGAGCTACTTCACGTTCGACCGCCGCCTCGACGCCGGTGCGCTGGCCAGGGCGATGGCGCACGTGATCGCCAAGCACCCGGTCGTGGGCGCGGGCTTCGAGGACGAGGACGGCTCGCCGGTCCAGGTCCTGACGCCCGGCGGTCAGGTCGAGGTCCGCACGGTCGACGTGCTGAACCAGGACGCCGTGGACGCGCTGCGCGTCGAGGACCGCGGCACCGGGTTCGACCTGAGCGCGCCGCCGCTGGTGCGGCTGACCGTGCTGCGGCTGCCGGACGGCCGCGACGCGTTGCTGTTCAGCTACCACCTGCTGCTGTGGGACGGCTGGTCGCGCGAGATCGTGCTGCGCGACCTGTTCGACGCGTACCGGGCGATCCTCGCGGGCGAGGCGGTCGACTCCTCCCCCGCGACGCCGAGCTTCGAGAGCTACACCCGTGCGCTGGCGGCCAAGGACTTCGCGGCCGCGGAACGGTTCTGGGCGCAGTACCTCGCGGACCTGCCCGGCCCGACGCTGCTCGGCGACGCGTCCACTTCGGACGCTCTGCCGACGAAGATCGTGCGGACGCTGGACGTCGAGACGTCCGACCGCGTCAAGGAGGCCGCGCGCCGGCACGGCGTGACGCTGAACTCGGTCGTCACCGGCGCGCTCGGCCTGATGCTCGGTAGCGAGACCGGCCGCGGCGACGCCGTGTTCGGTGTGACCGTCTCCGGGCGTGAGGAAGAAGGCACGGACGGGATCGTCGGCGTGCTGCTGAACACCGTGCCGATGCGGGTGTCCGCGCGGCCTGGTGACACCGCGGCCCAGTTCCTCGCCGCGGTGCAGGCCTCGCGGGTCGACGCGATGCAGTACGAGCACGTCGGGCTCGGCGAGATCCAGCGGGCCAGCGGGCACGACCAGCTGTTCGACAACCTGTTCGTGCTGCAGAACTTCCTGGACGACAGCACGTTCCTCGCGTTCAACACCGCGAACGGGATCATCGAGCACGAGTCGGAGGACTCGACGCACTACCCGTTCACCTGGGTCGTGACGCCGGGCCAGCAGCTCACGGTCAAGCTGGAGTACCGGCCGGAGGTCACCGATCCCGCGCTGGCGCAACGGTTGTTCGACGACTACCTGCGGGTGCTCGGCGATCTCGCCGCGGCCGACGGCCTGGTCGGCGCCATCCCCGGCACCGGCCCCGCGCCGGAGCTCAACGCTCCCAACGACTTCGGCAACCAGACCGTGGTCGACCTGTTCGACGTCGCGGCCGACCGCAACCCGGACCGGATCGCGTTGGTCGCGCACTGCAAGACGATGACGTTCGCGGAGCTCAGGGACCGCAGCCGGCAGCTCGCCGGCGTGCTCGCGGATCGGGGAATCGGCGTGGAGACGTCGGTCGCCATCGCGGTGCCGCGCTCGCTGGACTGGGTCGTGGCGCTGTTCGGAATCCTGCGGTGTGGCGCGGCCTACGTGCCGGTGGAGCTGGACCACCCGGACGAGCGGATCGCGGCGATCCTCGAGGACGCCCACCCGGCGTTGATCATCACGACCAGCGCGGTGGCCCCGAGGATCAACGGCAACGTGTTCGAGCTGGACAAGCCCTGGCCGGACGCCGACCCCGTCGTCACCTTCGAACCGGACAACCCGGACCGGCTCAAGCACGCGGCGTACACGATCTACACCTCCGGTTCGACCGGCAAGCCCAAGGGCGTGGTGACGGAGTACGCCGGGCTGACCAACATGCTGGTCAACCACCAGCGGCGGATCTTCGAGCCGGTGCTGGCCGAGCACGGGCACCGGATGTTCCGGATCGCG
This sequence comes from Lentzea sp. NPDC051213, assembly GCF_044455585.1. Taxonomy (NCBI): domain Bacteria; kingdom Bacillati; phylum Actinomycetota; class Actinomycetes; order Pseudonocardiales; family Pseudonocardiaceae; genus Lentzea; species Lentzea sp. NPDC051213. Next base: position 999,309 of record NZ_JBITEX010000002.1, on the reverse strand, counting down.
CACACCGTGTCGTTCGCGTTCGACATGTCGTGGGAGGAGCTGCTCTGGCTCGCCGACGGCCACGAGGTGCACATCTGCGACGAGGAGCTGCGCCGCGACGCGACCGGGCTGGTCGAGTACTGCCTGGAGCACGAGATCGACGTCATCAACGTGACGCCGACCTACGCACAGCAGCTCGTCGCCGAGGGCCTCCTGAACGACCCGGAGCACAAGCCCGCGCTGGTGCTGCTGGGCGGTGAGGCCGTGACGCCGACGCTGTGGCAGCTGCTCGCGGACACGCCCGGCACAGTGGGCTACAACCTTTACGGGCCAACGGAGTACACGATCAACACGCTGGGCGTCGGCACGTTCGACTGCGTCGACCCGGTAGTCGGCGTGGCGATCGACAACACCGACGTCTACGTGCTCGACGCGTGGCTGCGGCACGTGCCGGACGGTGTGCCGGGTGAGCTTTACGTGTCGGGTGTCGGAATCGCGCGCGGCTACCTGGGCCAGCCCGGGCAGTCGTCCGAGCGGTTCGTCGCGTGCCCGTGGGTTCCGGGTGAGCGGATGTACCGCACCGGCGACCTGGTGATCCGGCGCCCCGACGGCAACCTGCTCTACCTGGGCCGCACGGACAAGCAGGTCAAGATCCGCGGTCACCGCGTGGAGCTGGGCGAGGTCGAGGCGAAGTTCGCCGCGCATCCGGGCGTCAAGTTCGTCGCCGCCGTCGCGCAGTCCGACCCCCAGGTCGACGGCGCATACCGGCTCGCGGCGTACCTCGTGCTCGCAGAAGGTGCCGACATTCCGTCCGTCGCCGCCGCCGTGGGCGCCGGCATGCCGGACTACCTGCGGCCCTCGCACTACGCGCAGGTGGACGCGATCCCGTTGACGGTCAACGGCAAGGCCGACACCTCGGCATTGCCCGAGGCCCGCCCGCTCGGCACCCTGGTGACCACGCACGATGATCGGGAACTGACCGAGACCGAGACAGTGGTCCGCGAGATGTTCGCCGAGGCGCTCGACCTCGACGAGGACGAGGTGGGCATGACGAGCGGCTTCACCGACCTGGGCGGGCACTCGATGCTGGCGGTACGGCTCATCGGTCTGCTCCGCCGCGAGTTCGGCCCCGTGGTCACGATCCGCGACCTGCTGTCCCTCTCCACCCCCGAAGCGATTGCGCAGCACATTGACGAACACTGAAGTCCGGTCCGGCCGGGACATCCTCCGGATCGCGTTGCGCCGCAACCGGGGCGCAATGGCGTCCGGCACCCTGCTGATGGGCTCCTACCAGGGCGCCGAGACCGCCGTGCCGATCCTGCTCGGCGCGATCGTCGAGTTCGCGCTGCGCGGCGGTGAGCTGAGTTCGCTGGGCCTGGCGCTGCTGGCGCTCGGCCTGGTGATGGCCACGGTGTCGTACTCGTGGCGGTTCGGCATGCGCGTCCTGCAGAAGGCGAACACGACCGAGGCGCACCGGTGGCGCGTCGCGGTCGCGGACCGCGGCCTGCAGCCGGTCGCGCGCGACGTGGACCTGAAGTCCGGCGAGGTCCTGACGATCGCCACCGAGGACGCGGACCAGACCGCGGACATCATCGAGGTGGTGCCGCTGCTGGTGAGCTCCACGGTGTCGGTGGTGATCACGGGTGTCGTGCTGGCGGTGATCAGCGTGCCGCTAGGCGTGCTGGTGTTCGCCGGCACGGCCACGATCCTCGTCGTGCTGAGCGTGCTCTCCCGCCGCATCGGCGCGAGCACGCAGACCCAGCAGGCGAAGGTAGCGCGCGCCGGCGCCAAGGTGTCCGACCTCATCGCCGGTCTGCGGCCGCTGCACGGCTTCGGCGGCAGCTACGCGGCGTTCCAGGCATATCGTCGAGTGAGCACCGAGGCCAAGAAGCAGTCGATCGTCGTGGCACGCGTCAACGGCGTCTACGCCGGCGCCGCACTGGCGCTGAACTCGTTGCTGGCCGCGGCGGTCACGCTGTGGGCGGGCCTGCTGACGTTCCAGGGCCAGATCTCCATCGGACAGCTCGTGATGGCCGTCGGCCTCGCACAGTTCCTGATCGAACCGCTGAAGATGTTCGCGGAGATGCCGAAGTACGTCATGATCGCGCGCGCCTCGGCCGAACGAATGGCGCTCGTCCTCGCCGCGCCACCGCTGATGACGCCCGGCGTCGAGGAACCCGGCCCGGACAGCGAGCTCGAATTCTCCTCGGTGACACACGGATCGTTGCAGGACCTCACTTTCTCGGTGCACCCCGGCGAGTTCGTGGCGATCGCGGCCTACCAACCTCAGGCCGCCGCCGAGCTGGCCTCGGTGCTGTCGGTCGAGGTACCACCGGCGTCGTACCAAGGCGTTGTCCGGGTGGGCAAGCGGGAACTGGCGTCGCTGACGATCGAAAGCGTGCGGACGCACCTGCTCGTGAACCCGTCGCACCACGAGGTGTTCGCGGGAACGTTGCGCGACAACGTCGACCCGTCGGGCACCAGCAAGTTGGTCGACGCGGCGGTCGACGCGGCGATGCTGACCGACCTCGTAGCGCTGCACTCCGACGGCCTCGACTACGCCGTCCGCGACCGCGGCGCGAACCTCTCCGGCGGCCAGCGCCAGCGCCTGTCCCTGGCCCGCGCCCTAGCCGCGAACCCGGAGATCCTGGTGCTGCACGACCCGACCACGGCCGTCGACGCGGTGACCGAACAACTCATCGCCCGCAACATCACGTCGTTGCGCCGCGGCCGCACCACGATCGTGATCACCAGCAGCCCGGCACTCCTCGACGTGGCCGACCGCGTGATCGTGCTGGACTCCGGCACGGTGACGGGGTCGGGTACCCATCGCGAACTGCTCTCCCGCGACTCCGACTACCAGCTGGCGGTGGCCCGATGAACCTCAGTTCCTTCGGCCTCACCGACTTCGACTCGTGGACCGGCCCGGTGGCGACCCCTTCGCCGGACGGCTACCGGACGCTGTTCCTGTGGCGCGGCGGTCCGGCGTCCGTCCGCTTCGAGAGCTGGTCCCCACCGATCGAGCTGGAACGCTGGCAGGACACCGACTTCTGGTACGCCGAGGTGGAGATGCCGCGGCGCCTTCGCGTGACGTACCACTTCTTCGACGGCGACGAGCACGCCGACCCGTTCAACCCGGCAGGCGCGGGCCCGAACCGGTCGATCTTCGCCACCCCGGACCTGGACCCGCAGCCACACTGGCCGACAGTCGGCCCGGACGAGGTGCTGGACGTGCCGCCGTTGCGCATCCGCTGGACCGGCGCGCTGGGCCGCAAGACCGTCCGCGTGCACCAGGGCGGCGACCCCGTCGTGCTGCTGCTCGACGGCGACGACTGGATGTACGTGCACCCAGCCGTGACCGCCTTCGAGTCGGCGGTGAAGAACGGCGAAATGCCCGCGGCGACCCTCGTATTCCTGCCCACGCCACGTGATCGCGACGCCGAGTACAGCGATCCCGCACTGTGGCAAGCGATCCGGGACGAGCTGCTGCCGTTGCTCGCTTCTCACGGCGTTTCCGTGGACCTGTCCAAGTTCGTGGTCGCGGGGCAGAGCCTCGGTGGGCTCAGCGCCTTCCAGGCCGCGCTGGACTTCCCGGATCTGGTGTCCCGAGTCGCGTGCCAGTCGGGATCGTTCTGGTGGGCGCGCGATCTGCCTGAGCACGGGCTCTCGCTCGACGGCCCTGCCGGTGGCGACACCGCGACACGGCTGCGGGATCGTCCTGATCTGTCCGGTCTGCGCGTGGCATTCGACGTGGGTGAGCACGAGCCGCGGATGCATCGGCATTGCGAGGCCGTGGAGAAGCTGGCCGAGGAGGCGGGTGCTGCCGTGCGGGTGAACCGGTCCCCTGCCGGGCACGATCGGGTCGGCTGGCGGCACGCGCTGGTCCGTGACGTGGCCTGGTTGCTGTCCGACCTAGCCAGGGCATCCTGAGGTCTGCGACAAAAGGCCGTACGATGCGCTCAGCGTGCGTCAAGCAGTCGGCGCCGTGGACTCCGACTGATCCCGAAGGAGCGCCGCGGCATGACCCCCGACCCGCTAGCACGCATCGACGAGACCACTGAGGCACTCGCCGCCCTCCGCGACGCCTTCACCGGCGAAGAGCCGCTCGACGACGCCCTGCAAAGGCTGGCGGACACGGCGGCCAGGGTCATGCCCGATGCCGACGCCGTGACCGTCTCCGTGGTGACGGCGGACCAGCCCCGCACGGCGGCGGCCACGGATCCGCGGCTGATCGACGTCGACGAGAAGCAGTACAGCGCCGACCGCGGGCCGTGCCTCGAGTCCGCTCGGTCGATGAAGACCGTGCGCGCGGTCGTCGGCGAGCACCTCGACCTGTGGCCGGAGTTCGAGGCCGCGGCCGATCGGACCGGTGTTCGCGCGTACCTGTCGGTTCCCGTCGTCCTGCCGGCGTCGGACGACGGCGAAGCGCAGCACATCGCGACGCTCAACATCTACAGCTACACGGCGGCGGCGTTCGACCCGTTCGACGAGAAGCTCATGCGGCTGTTCACCACGGCCGCGTCCGCCACGATCAACAGCGCCCAGCGGTGGCAGCGCTCGCGCAACCAGGTTCTGCACCTGGAGCGCGCGCTCGAGTCGCGCGCCGAGATCGAACAGGCGAAGGGAGTGCTGATGGCGGTGCACGCGTGCACGGCCGATGAGGCGTTCACGATGTTGGTGGAGCGGTCGCAGCACGAGAACACCAAGCTCCGTGGCGTGGCGAGGAGCCTGCTCGAGTCGGTCAAAGGCTCCTGAGGCTTGCGGCCGTGACCAGCACAAAGCGGTGACGGAGACCTCGGCGGAGTGGGCGGCTCACGTCGTGCAGCATCGCCGCCCGTCCTGCCTGGCCTGCGACACGACAGCGACGGGCTTGGTGGCCCGGACGATCGCGGAGTGCATGCCTTCCGCCGCCTCGAAAGTCGGCGTGATCTCGACGTCGGTGAAGCCGGCGGCGCGCAGTCCCTCGCGGTACTCGGCGAAGGTGAGAGCGCCCGCGATGCAGCCGACGTAGGAGCCGCGCTCGGCTCGTTCGGCTGGCGTGAGGTGGTCGTCGGCGACGACGTCGGAGATGCCGATCCGGCCGCCGGGGCGCAGCACGCGGAACGTCTCGGCGAACACGGCCGGCTTGTCGACGGAGAGGTTGATGACGCAGTTGGAGATCACGACGTCGATGGTGTTGCCGGGCAACGGGATGGCCTCGATGTCGCCCTTGAGGAACTCGACGTTGGTGGCACCGGCCTTGTCCGCGTTGGACAGGGCGAGCGCGAGCATCTCGTCGGTCATGTCCAGACCGTATGCCTTGCCGGTGGGGCCGACGCGACTGGCGGAGAGCAGGACGTCGATTCCACCGCCCGATCCCAGGTCCAGCACCCTCTCCCCTTCACGGAGCTCGGCGACCGCGACGGGATTGCCGCAGCCGAGCGAGGCGGCGACCGCTTCGGCAGGCAGTTCCTCGCGCTGGGCAGCCGGGTAGAGCGTGGACTCCGGACCACAGCACCCGCCTCCCCCTGCGGCAACGGCGGCTGCGGCGTAGTGGGCACGGACGGTCTCACGCATCTCACTCATCGAGGCCTCCAGGCTGTATCGAAGTTTGTCTATGCAGTGTTGCGCGGAACCCCCAGAGCCGTCAATATTGAAAGATGTCGAAGCAAGAGGCGTGCTGCGAGCCGTTGTCCGAGGTTCCGCTCGCCGACGAGCAGGCCGTCGAGCTCGCCACGATGTTCAAGGCGCTCGGCGACCCGGTGCGCCTGCGACTGCTGGCGATGATCGCCTCGGGTGCGGACGGCGAGATCTGCGTCTGCGAGCTCACCCCGGCGTTCGACCTGTCCCAGCCGACGATCTCGCATCACCTCAAGCTGCTGCGGCAGGCCGGCCTGGTCGATTCCGAACGCCGTGGCACCTGGGTCTACTACCGGGTGCGGCCGGAGACGACGGACCGGATGGCCGCGGCGCTGCGCAACGTGAGTAGCGCGATCACCATGACCACCGCCGCCGCAACCACAGGCTGACGTAGACGAGAGCGACGAGCACCGGCACCTCGATCAGCGGTCCGACCACGCCGGCGAGCGCCTGACCGGAGGTCACGCCGAACACCCCGATCGCGACGGCGATGGCGAGCTCGAAGTTGTTGCCCGCGGCGGTGAACGCCAGCGTCGTGGTCCGTTCGTACGAGAGGCCGGAAAGCCTTCCCAGCGCGTAGGACCCAGCCCACATGATCGCGAAGTAGGCCAGCAACGGCACTGCGATGCGGACGACGTCGAGCGGGCGGCCGGTGATGGTCCCGCCCTGCAGCGCGAACAGGATGACGATCGTGAACAGCAGGCCGTACAACGCGATCGGGCCGATGCGCGGCAGGAACCTCGACTCGTACCACTCGCGGCCGCGCGACCGCTCCCCCAGCTTGCGGCTCAGGTACCCGGCCAGCAGCGGGATGCCGAGGAAGACGAGCACGGACTTGGCGATCTGCCACGCGGAGAAGTCGGCGCCGGTCGTGGAGAGGCCGAGCCAGCCGGGCAGCAGGTCGAGGTAGAACCAGCCGAGCACGCCGAACATGACCACCTGGAACACGGAGTTCAACGCCACCAGCACCGCGGCGGCTTCGCGGTCACCGCAGGCGAGGTCGTTCCAGATGATGACCATGGCGATGCAGCGGGCGAGGCCGACGATGATCAGGCCCGTGCGGTACTCGGGCAGGTCGGCCAGGAAGATCCACGCCAGCGCGAACATCAACGCGGGACCGAGGGCCCAGTTCAGCACCAGGGAAAGCAGCATGGTGCGGCGATCACGGGTGACGGTGCCGAGCCTGTCGTAACGGACCTTCGCGAGGACCGGGTACATCATCAGCAGCAGTCCAAGTGCGATCGGCAACGAGACCCCGTCGATCTTCACCGCGTCCAGCACACCCCGCAGGCCGGGGACGAACCGGCCGAGCAGCAGCCCGGCGGCCATGGCCACGGCGATCCACACCGGCAGGAATCTGTCCAGAAAGGACAGTCGGTGCAGCACGTCAGGCGCCGCGGTTTCCATCGTGCTCACCAGGTTCTCCAGGGGTTCAGTCGCAACAGGCACTGGCGTCGCGCAGCGGCCCGCCCGGTGCCAGCACCGCCGCGAGGGTGTCGATGGCGGCGTTGTCGATGCGGTACCAGCTCCAGGTACCGCGGCGTTCACGGCTCAGCACGCCCGCCTTGACGAGGATCTTGAGGTGATGGCTCAGCGAGGACTGCGGCATGTCGAACTGATCCGCGAGGTCGCAGAAGCACGCCTCCTGTCCCTCGGTCCGGCGCACCAGGCTGACGAGGTCGACTCGGATCGGGTCGCCGAGCGCCTTGAACAGGCGCGCTGCCGTCGTCGAGTCGAGCAGCGTCTGCTCCGGGCCCGTCATGACGACGACCATAGCGAGCTGGATTGACAAAAGTCGATACAGGAGGTGTGATCTGCAACGAAAAACTTCGGCCCGAGGAGAACAGCCGTGTCCGCCACCCCCGAGGTGCTGTTCGTCTGCGTGCACAACGCCGGCCGCTCCCAGATGGCCGCGGCACTGCTGCAGCACTACGGCATGGGCCGGATCGCCGTGCGTTCGGCCGGTTCCGAGCCTGCGGAGAAGGTCAACCCCGCAGCAGCCTCGGCGCTCGCGGAGTGGGGGCTCGACATCACCGCCGAGGTGCCGTCGAAGCTCACGACCGAGGACGTCGAGGCCTCCGACGTGGTGATCACGATGGGCTGCGGCGACACCTGCCCGGTGTTCCCCGGCAAGCGCTACCTCGACTGGCAGCTCGAAGACCCGGCCGGACAAGGCATCGACGCGGTGCGGCCGATCCGCGACGACATCGACCGCCGGGTCCGCGGGCTGGTCGCCGAACTGCTGGACTAACGCGGCACGCTGGCGGTCGACAACAGGGCGGCCAGCACGCCGATCGCGCCCAGCACCACGAACACCGCCGGATAGCCGCCCAGCCACGCCGCCAGCGCGCTGCCTGCCCACGGCGCGATCGCCGCCGTGAGCATGACCGGCGCGGTGAGCAGGCCGTTGAGCTGTCCGTAGTGGACGGCTCCCCACCGGTCGGTGATCGCCGTCGCCTGCACCAGCGTGAAGATCCCGCGCACGACACCGGCGAGCACCGAACCCGCGATCAGCAGGAGGGCCGGACCGGGCACCACGCCCAGCAGAGCGGTCACGACCGCGCTGACCAGGAGGATCAGCAGGGTGCGGGTGCGCACCGACGTCCTCGCGGCCAGCCTGGCGTAGCCGAGCCTGCCGAGCACCTGGCCGACCCCGCCCAGGCCGAGCGCGATCGCGGCGACCGAGGTCGTCATGCCTCGTTCGGTCAGCAACGGGACGAGGTTGATCACGACGGCGTACACGCTGAACGCGGCCAGGCTCATCGCGACCACCAGCACCAGGAACGGTCTGCTGCGCGCCACCGCGGACGGGGTGTGGACCGTCTCGTGCTCGATCGCCGGCCACGGCAACCGCAAACCCCACAGGTGCAGGGGAATCGTGGTGACGGCGAGGAATCCGGCGAGCATGAGGTAGGTGCCGCGCCAGTCCACGTGGTCGTTCAGCACCGCGGTCAGCGGCGCGAACACGGTGCTGGACAGCCCGGCGACGAGGGTCAGCGCGGTCAGCGCGGACACCCGGCGCGGCCCGTACCAGCGGGTCAGCGCGGCGAACGCGGGCGCGTAGAAGACCCCCGCCATCGAGACACCGGCCAGCAACCAGGCCGCCGTGAACCACGCCAACGAGTCCGCGGTCGCCAGCGCGACAACCGCGAGCACGGCGAGCACCGAGCCAGTGGTCATGATGGCGCGCGGGCCGTGCCGGTCGAGCAGCTTGCCGACCGGGATCCCCACCAGGCCCGCGACGATCTGGCTCGCGGAGAACCCGGCGGTGATCGCGACCAGCGACCATCCCGTGCGCGAGCTGATGGTCGGCAGCAGTACCGGGAAGGCGTAGTAGAGCACTCCCCAGCTGATGATCTCGGTGGTGCACAACACGATGAGCACGCGGCGCAGCCCGGCGTCGATGCCGGGCCGCGCCGCCGTGTCAGCATGCACTGGGCGCGAGACCAATCGTCACCGGCGCAGCACAGCACCCGCCCTGGTCTTCTGAGGGAGCGTCGAACACACCTGCGCCACCGCACACCCCGGTCTCGGGCAGCACGAGCTCCACGCGGCCGGCCGCCTCGTGATCACCGGCGATCGCGGCCACGACGGACCGGGCCTGCTCGTAGCCCGTCAGCGAGAGGAACGTCGGTGCACGGCCGTAGCTCTTCATGCCGACCAGGTAAACATCTGACTCGGGGTGGCGCAGCTCGTTTTCACCATGTGGGTAGACGGTGCCGCACGAGTGGACGTTCGGATCGATCAACGGCGCGAGCTTCGCCGGTGCCTGCAACACCGGGTCCAGGTCGAGCCGGATCTCCGACAACCACGACAGGTCAGGCCGGAATCCCGTCAGCACCACCACTTCGTCGATCCCCTCGACCCGGTGACCGTCGAACGACTCCAGCGCCAGGCGACCGTCGCCGGCGCGCTCGACGGCGGCGGTGCGGAACCCCGTGACGGTCTCGACGTGCCCTGCCTCGGCCGCTTTCCTGGCGCGCGAACCCAACGCGCCGCGCGCGGGCAGCTGATCGGCTTCGCCGCCACCGAAGACGTTGCCGACAGACCCGCGGCGCAGCAGCCACACGATCTTCGTGCCGGGCAGATCCGCGAGCGCGATCAGCGCGGTCAACGCCGAGTGCCCGCTGCCCGCCACCGCGACCCGCTTGCCCGCGTAGCGTTCCCGTTGCACAGCAAGATCAGGCACGCGATAACTGATCTGCGCGGCAACGGCCTTCTCCCCCACGGCCGGCAGACCGTCCCCGCCCAGCGGGTTGGGCGAACCCCAGGTGCCGGACGCGTCGATCACCGCGCGGGCGGTGATGCGCTCCTCGCCATCGACCGTCTGCACGTGCACGGTCAACGGCTCGTCCGAGCGACCGGCGTCCACGACCCGATCCCGCCCACGACGCGCGACGCCGACAACGCGCGCACCGAACCGCACCCGGTCGCCCAGGGCTTCGGCCAGCGGCGCGAGGTACCGGCCGGCCCACTCCGCGCCGGTAGGGTAGGTGTCACCGGCCGGGCGCACCCACCCCGTCGGCGTCAGCAGTCTCTCGGCCGCCGGGTCGACCAGTTCGCTCCACGGCGAGAACAACCGGACGTGGTTCCACTGTGACACCGCGGCACCGGCGCGATCGCCCGCTTCCAGCACCACGACCCGTTCACCGCGTTCGGCCAGATGTGCCGCAGCGGTCAAACCCGCAGGTCCAGCACCCACCACCACGACCGGAAGCTCACTCACGACGCACCTCTTGTATCGAAGACTTTCGAATCAGTGAGCCTGACTGTATCGACCGACATCGATGGATGCAACCGGCATGAGCCGTGACGGGGATCGGTGACACCGGGCCAGTGAGATGACCGGCCCGGCGTAGACCCGTCCACTGGTCGGGCGCCGCTCCCAGGAAGTTCCCGGGTTCACCCGGAAGGACGGAACTGAACGGCCTGGATCTCCGACTAGATGCTCGTGGAGACGACAGGTCTGCCGGTGAGGCTGGCGGGGGTGAGCTGCGCGCACGGCAGACGGACCGTGGTGCGCGAGGTCGACCTCACCCTCGATCCGGGGCAACGGGTGGCGCTGACCGGCACGAACGGGTCCGGCAAGACGACGTTGCTGCGCGCGCTCCTGGGATTGCATACAACTGTGCGCGGGGTCGTCGAGGTCGGTGGCGAGCAGGCGCGGACGTCGAAGGACTGGGCGCGCCGGCGTCGTGAGACGGCGTGGATCCCGCAACGCCAGGCCGCGGGGCGGTTTCCGTTGCTGGTCGACGAGTTGCTGGTCAGCAGCGGAGCCGCGGACGATGCCCGCCGAGCCGCGCAGGACCTGGGGGTGGGCGAGCTTCGCGGCCGCCCGCTGCACACGTTGTCGGGCGGCCAGTTGCAGCGCACGTACCTGGCGCGGGCGATCGGGTGCATCGCCGCCGGTGCCGGCCTGCTGATCGCCGACGAACCCACTGCGGCACTGGACTTCGAGGGTCAGGCCGCGGCGGCGGAGCTGATCACGTCGTTGCCGGTGACGGTGCTGGTGGTCACGCACGACCGGGCCGTCGTCGAACGGTGCGAGCGCGTCTTCGAGATGGCCGCGGGCACGCTGCGGGAGATCACGTGATCGAGCTGCTGGAGCTGGCGGCGGTGCAACGGGCCGGGTTCGCGTTGCTGCTGGGCGCCGTCGCGTTGCCGATCATCGGCGTGGTGATCATCGGGCTCGACATCATGCCGGTGCGGTTCGCGATGATGCACATCGCGTTGCTGGGCATCGCCGTCGGCCTGCTGACCGGGCTGGATCCGTTGCTGTGCGCGGTGGTCGCGTGTGGACTGTCCGGCGCCGGCCTCACTCCCCTGGCCCGCAGTTCGACCGGGTTGTCCGGGGCGATGGGGCTGTTGATGAGCCTGGCGATCGCCGCTGCGCTGCTGGTGCTGTCGATCTCCGGGGTGAACGCCTCCACCGCGTTCGAGCTGTTGTGGGGCTCGATCCTCGCGACCCGCACCGGCGACGTGATCCTGCTCGGCGTGCTCGCCGTCGTCGTGCCCGGGCTCTTCCTGTGGCGGCGCAGGCAACTCGCGCTGCTGTTGCACGACCGCGAGCTCGCCGCCTGCTCCGGCGTGCGGGTCGATCGGCTGACGCTCGTGTTGCTGGTGCTGGTGGCCGTCGCGATCGCCGGCGCGATCAGGCTCACCGGCGCGTTGCTCGTCGACGCCCTCACGCTGCTGCCCGCGCTCGCCGCACGCCGTCTCGCGCAGTCGCTGACCGCGATGGCGTTGTGGGCGGTCGGCATCGGCGTGGTCGTGAACCTGGCCGGGTTCGCCCTGGCTCTGGCGCTGGACCAGCCACCGGGGCCGGTCCTCGTACTCCTGGCGGGCGCGTTCGCTCTCGCCGTCCACCTCATTCCTGAACGGAGAACCACCGCATGGCAGTCCGCCTCCTCACACTGACGGCAGCGGCGTTGTTGCTGGCCGGATGTGGCTCGACGAGCCCGCAAGCCCAGCCGGACTCGGGGCCGAAGGTCGTCGCGACCACGAGCTGGGAGGCCGGGTTCGCCAAGGCCGCCGGAGCGAAGAACGTGACGGTGATCGTGCCGAAGTCCGTGCTGCACGCCCCCGACTACGACCCGAAGCCGTCGGACCTCAAGGCCGTCGCGGACGCCGACTTCGTGCTGTACGCGCCGTTCGAGTCCTTCGCGCCGAAGATCACCGAAGCGGCCGGGTCGAAGGCGAAGAAGGTCGAGGTCGCGCTCGACAACTCGCGCGACAAGGTCAAGACCGAGGTCACGCGGCTCGCCGAGTTGTTCGGCACGCAGGACGCCGCCAAGAAGTGGAACGCGGACTTCGACACCGAGTACACCAAGCTCGCGGGTGACGTGAAGGCGAAATGGCCGGCCGGGCAACAACCCAAGGTCGTGGCGCAGGCGTTCGTCGGGTACGCGGCAGACCTCGCCGGTGCGGAACTGCTCGCCGTCTACGGGCCGGAGCCGGTGACGGCGTCGAAGGTCGCCGAGCTGGCGGGGAAGTCACCGCAGTTCGTGTTCGAGAACTCGCACATGAGCACCGGCACGGTGCTGCCGGACGCGAAGGCCGAGCAGGTCATGCTCGTCAACTACCCCGGTGACGACAACGACCTGCTCGGCGTCTACCGCGCCAACGCGAAGGCGATCACGGACGCGCTCGCCTAGCCAGGATCCGCAACGCCTCCTTGTCGACCTTGCCGGCGGGGCTGAGGGGGAACTCGTCCAGACCGAGCACTCGTTCCGGGTGCTTGAACCGGGCGATCCCCTTCTCCCCCAGGAACTTCCCGAGCTCGTCAACGGTCACCGGCGACGACGTCACGAGGCACGCGCACAGCCGCTCGCCCATCAGTTCGTCGGGAACACCGACGCACGCGACGTCACGGACGGCGGGGTGGGCGGCCAGAACCTGCTCCACCTCGGCGGGGCTGATGTTGGCGCCGCCGCGGATCACGACGTCCTTGCGCCGTCCCACGACGGTCAGGTAGCCCGCGTCGTCGAACACGCCGAGATCACCCGTGCGGACCCAGCCGTCCGGGGTGCGGTAGCGGGCGTTGAGGTCGTCGTCGCCGACGTAACGCATCGGGCTCATCGGGCCGCGCGCGATGATTTCCCCAACACTCCCAACGGGAACAGGACGCAACTCGTCGTCGACGAGCCTGATCTCGGCGACCGCCGGGTTGGGCCTGCCCGCGCCCGTGCCGCGGTGCGCGGGGTCGTCGAGCGCGGTGTGGCAGTTCACGCCGTCCGCCGAGCCGTAGACGTTGACCACGGTGGCACCGAACCCCTCGCGGCACGCCTGCGCGGTCGCCGCGTCGAGCTGGGCGCCACCGGGGGCGATGACGCGGATCGACGAGGTGTCGGCCGTGGACGGGTGGTCCAGCAGCATCTTGAACATCGTCGGCACGCCGAACAGGTGGGTCGGCCTGGCCCGTTCGATGAGCGCCATCGTGGACTCGGGGCTGAACTTGCGTTGCAGCACCAAGGTTCCACCGTGACGTGCGAGCGTGACGGTCGTGCCGTTGCTGCCGAACGAAGACGCCAGCGGCACGAGGAACAGCGCCCGCAGATCCTCTCCCGGCGGGATCAACCTGCCGACGAACGTCCCACGCCCGCCGAGCAACGCGTTGTGCGAGTACAGCACCATCTTCGGCTCGGCCTCGGAGCCGGACGACACGAGAATCCGCGCCGGCCCGTTGGGATCCGACCGCACGGGTTCCGCCACGCCGGCCGGTTCGAGCAGTTCCCGTGGCGAGAACACCGTGCAGTCGACCGCGTCACGCAGGTCGTCGTCAGCGATCACCGCGACCGCGCGGCTGCGGCTGACCAGCGAACGGGCCTCCCCGCTGCCCCTGCCGACAGGGAACGGCAGCACGACACCGCCCAGCGCGCCGACGGCGAGGTCGGCGGCGACCGCGTGCCTGCCGTTCGCCAGCTGGGTGGCCACCACATCACCCGCTCCCACGCCACGACATCGCAGGTTCGCGGCCATCCGCAGCGCGAGTTCGTTCAGCTCCGCGTAGGTCAGCTCGCCGTCGTCGTCGATCACGGCTGTTCGTAACGGATGCAGGTACACGCGGACTGCATACAGGTCGTAGATGTCGCGGTCCGGGTAGTAGCCGACCTCGGCCCAGCGGTGCCGCAGCTCGGCGGGCACGAGGTCGCGTACTGTCGTTGTCGTCATCTGAACCCCCACGGTGTCAGCACTTCCGGGCATCGGTCGGCGTCGAGCGCCACCGCGTCGGCGAACCGCGGGTCGGTGACGATCGAGGCGAGGTCGTCGGTGACGGGCACCCGGCCGAGGTGCCAGCCGCCGTCGCCGAGGACGGGCCTGCGGAATCCGGGCTCCGGCCGGCCCTTCGCCCGCAGCCCGAGCAGTTCCGCGGCCGCCAGCAGCGACGACTCGCAGCGGATCGCGCGGCCGGTGCGCTCCCGCTGGAGCAGGGCCGCGACGGTCGAGAACGCGCCGAGCAGGCCGCCCAGCACGTCGAGCAGGGTCATCAACGACGGCGCGGGTGGCTCGTCGGCGGGGCGCAGCAGCTCGCCGAGCCCGGTGCGGGCCTGGGCCATGAAGTCGGTGCCCAGTGGGGCGTCCGCGAGCCGGCCGGCCCAGCCGGAGGTGTACACGAACACCAGGGCCGGGTTCACGGCCACCAGGTCGTGGGCTCCAAGCCCGAGCCGTTCGGCGGTCCCGGGTGCCCAATTGTGCAGGAACACGTCCGCGGTGCGGATCAGGTCGCGCAGCCGGTCGCGGTCGCCGGTGTCCTTGATGTCGATCTCGACGGCGGACTTGCCGCGGTTGAGCGCGAGCCAGCGCGCCGAGATGCCACCGCACATGGGTGGCATGCCCCGCAACGGGTCGCCGCCCGGTGGCTCGATCCTGACGACGTCGGCGCCGAGCAGGCGCAGCAGGTGTGCGGCGAGCGGTGCCTGCACGCGGCGCCCTGCCTCCAACACCGTCAGCCCGTTGAGCGGCAGTGCGCCTCTCACCCGGTCCACGGGCCGATGGCTGTCCAATGTATACAGTTCGAAGGCTGGCGCGCCGGACTCTGCCCGGCGATGTGCATACAGTTCGCAGATGCTCATCCCGGACCTCTGGGCCAGCGTCGTGAGCTCGGCGAACGTGCGCTCCGCGGTGGCGGCCTGCAGCTCGGGTGGCAGCGGGGCGGACGCGGTGGCGTAACGGAACTGGAAGGGCCGCCAGCCGGCGCCGATGGCCCGGCCGGGTACGCCGAGCGCGTGCCAGAACGCCTGCCACACCGCGGGATCCAGGGCCTCGACCTCGAACAACACGCCGTCCGAGCTGCGAAACGGCGGCCCGCCCGGCCCGGTCTCGGCGGGTTCGGCCTCCGGTGCGCCCGCCGCGGCGAGGTACTGCGACACGGTGAGCAGGGCGGCCTGCGCGACGCTGGTCGACACGCTCTTCCTGCCGTCCAGCACCGCCGCGAGCAGTCCGGTCCCGCCGATCACGCCCGCGGCCGTGCCGCAGTAGTCGAGGCCGAGCCCCCGCGGGGAACCGGAACTCCGGCCGTGGACGTGCATCGGCCCGCAGATCGCCTGCGCGCTCGCCTCGTCCACCACCTCGCGCACCGGCCCGGCCCAGCCGATCGCCAGTTCGGTGCCACCGATGTCGGCGTGGGCGGGTTCACCGCCCGCGTCCGGGAACCGGGAGACCGTCGCACCCGACTGGTGCAGGAGCGCGCCGAGCACGTCGGCCGCGGCCGAGTCGCCGCGGATGGTGATCCCGGTCGCGTGCAACGGCGGGTCGGTCGACGTCCGGTCGAGGTGCAGGGTCACACACGCCTCCTCCATGTCGGCCTTCGTCGTCCACCAGTCGGGTGACACACCCGTTCAGTTCCCGTGAGGAGGAAATGCCGGTGCTGACCGAGGTTTCCGCGTTCGTGCGCACCCGCGTCGAGCCTGTTGAGACGGTTCTCGACGCGGGCGGGGACGACGCGCGCGCCGAGCTGGCCAGACTGCGCGAGGAGGCGAAGTCGTTGGGGCTGTGGGCTTTGCCGCTGCCTCGCGAGCTCGGCGGAGGCGGGCTCGGCCTCACCGAGTACTTCGCGCACGCCGAAGCCGAGGGCAGCAGCGACCACGGACCCGCCGCGCTCGGTTCGGCCTGCCTGCTCGACGTGACGATGTTCCAGCGGCACGCCACCGCGACCGTGCGGGACCGTTACCTGAAACGCCTGGTGGCCGGGGACATCACCGGCAGCTACGCGATGACCGAACCCGGCGTCGCGGGTTCCGACCCGGCCGCGTCCCGCACCAGCGCCACCTGGGTCGGCGAAGGCTGGCTGCTCAACGGCCGCAAGTGGTTCACCACCGGCGCCGGATCCGCCGAGTACGTCACGGTGCTGGCGAGCGGCTCGTTGTTCGTCGTACCGGTGCGGACACCCGGTTTCCGGGTGATCAGGGAGATCCCGGTGCTCGGCGCGGCCGGCCAGTTCGAGATCGCGCTGGACGACGTGGTGGTGCCGGCCGATCATCTGCTCGGCGAGGGTGGCGACGGGCTGGCGATCGCGGGTACGCGGCTCGCGCTCGGCCGCACGTTGCGCTGCCTGCGGTGGATCGGGCAGGCCGAGCGGGCCTTCGCGCTGATGTGCCCGCGTGCCAACGAACGGCAGATCGGCGGAAGCGCCCTGGCCGACCGGCAACTGGTGCAGCAGCACGTGTTCGAGTCACTGCTGGCCATCCGGTCCGCCAGGGCGCTCACTCATCAGGCCGCCGAACTGGTCGCTCTGGAACAGGACGCACGCACCGAGATCGGACTCGCCAAGGTCGCCGCGGCCCGCGCGTTGAGCCAGGCCACCGATTCGGCGATCCAGGTGTTCGGTGCCGAAGGGCTCGGGCCGGACACCCCGCTGCCGATGCTCGCGCGCATCGCCCGTACCGCGCGGATTCTCGACGGCGCCGACGAACTGCACATCTCCGCCACCGCACGCCGGGTGCTCACTAGTAGGCGTGCGGACTGACCTCCTCGGCGGCGATGGCGAGTGCGAGAGCGTAGAAGAACGTGCCCCACACCAGTTCGTGATTGCGGAGTTCTTCATAGGTGCCACCGAGAAGCCTTCCGTCCGCGACGTGTCCGGCCAACCGGTCCAGCAACGGCGTCGCGTCGTGGCCGAGCTTGAGCAAAGCCACCGCGGCGATCGCGTCGGCCGCCGTGTCGCCAGGATCGCACCAGGCGGCCGCTCTCGCGTCGGCGTGCGCCCGGTAGTCGTCGCCGAGCCAGTGCACCGCGTCCGCCGCCGCGAGTAACAACCACGCCCGACCACGCGGCCAGGACTCGTCGATCGCGAGATGAGCGTCCACATGGGAACGGGCGAGTTCGGGGTATCCCGCTGACGCCAGCACCGGGACGACACCGGCGGCTCCGTCGGCGCGGAGACCCTCGTGCTCGCCGAACGCGGTACCCCACGGCACGATCCCGTCGATCGCCATGGCCGCGAGCGACTTGGCGGTCCGTTCGGTGTCGCCCCGGCCGTACCAGAAGATCAGCGCCTGCAGCACGGTGTCGGCATCGGCCCAGCAGTCCAGCCTTGCCGTCCACAGCGGAGCCTCAGGCCTGCCGAGCAGCCACAGCAGACCGGCCCAGCAACCACCGGCCCACGAACCACGCGCCGTGGTGTGCCACCGTCCGGTGTCCGGGTCGGCGTGGAGCGGGAACCTGTCGCCGACCTCGGCCAGCGTCGCCTCGACCCGGTCGCGCATCATCGTGCCCGCCACGCCACCGCGGCCGCCGCGACGAACTCGGCGGCCACGAGCACCCAGGCGGCCTGATACCCGGCCAGTTCCACGACGAGGCCGAACACCGGCGGGCCGACGGCGAATCCGGCGAAGAACCCGGCGGACACCAGCGCCGAGTTGCGCCCGAGTTCCGGCCCAGCCGAGGCGGCCACGACCGAGAGCATCGAGATGGCGTTCGCGGCGACCGCACACGCGCCGACGACGATCATGCCCGCCCAGGCCAGTGGTGCGGCGACTCCCGCCGCCAGCAAGAGGATCGGTGACACGGCGGCCGCACCGGAGAGCCCGACCAGCAGGTCGCGAGCGGGCGTGCCGCCGGACGCCACCCGCGCCCAGAAGATCCGGCCAGCGATGCCGACCACGCCGAGCACCGCGACGAGACCTGCCGCGACGGGTGCGGTGAAGCGCAGTTCCTCCGTCGCGTAGAGGGTCACGTAGGTGTTGACCGCCGCGATTCCAGCGCCCAGCAACACCGAGAAGCCGGTGAGCTGCCAAATCAGGGGACTCGCGGTGAGGGAGATCCGTATTCCGGCCGGGACTCGGCGACCATCCGCGGACGGTGCGACCCGAAGCCGAGGCCCGGCAACCGCATTCACGTCGGCCGGGAGCGCCAGCCCCGCCACCGCGACCAACCCTGCGGCGACACCCACCGCGAGCCGCCAGTCCACTCCTTCCGCCAACCACGCCAACGGCAACCCGGCAATGAACGCCCCCAACTGCACACCGGATTGCTTGATTCCCAGCAACACCGGCCGCCGCGACGGGGCCACGGAGGTCGCGATCAACTTGTTGGTGGAGGGGTTCGCCAGAGCTTGCGGAACACCACCGAGCGCCACCGCCACCACGAGCACCGAGTAGTGCGGCGCCACCGCGAACACGGTCAACGCGACCGCACTCGTCGCGAACAGCGCCACCACCGATCGGCGCGGACCCACGGCGTCCACCACCGGCCCGATCACGAGCGACAGCACCACCGCGACGCCGAACCCCGCGGTGACCAGTGCACCCAGCAACGGCCGGCCGATGCCGAACTCGGCCACCAGCGCGGGCGCGAGCGCTCCCAGCAGGAACAACGGCAGCATCGACGCCGTCATCGCCGCGGTCGTCAGCACCGGCACCGCGGCGCGCCCACGCAGGTGAACCATCTCCACGGCCACTAGTCGCGCGCGCAAGCCGATCAGTTCCCCGGAACCGAACGCGATTTCCGGCCGAACCGCGCTAGACGACGTCCTCCTGGGCCTGACCGCTGATCAGGTCCTCCCGCGCACGCGCGACCCGGGACCGGACCGTCCCAATAGGACAGCCCGCTACCTCGGCTGCCTCGGCGTAGGACAGGCCCAGCACCTGGGTGAGCAGCAGGGCTTCCCTGCGCTCAGGTGACAGGCAGGCGAGCATGACGTTGAGCTCGACGACGTCCTCGAACCCGGCCGACCGCGCGTGCTCCGCGGCCCGGTCGGCGTCCGAGGCCAGCTGGTAGTCAGCCGACCAGGCGATGGAGGGACGGGCGACGGCGGCCCGGATGTGGTCCACCACGGTCCGGCGTGCGATCGACAGCAGCCAGGTGCGGGCCGACGACCGGCCCTCGAACCCCGGCAGGCTGCGCAACGACCTCAGGTAGACCTCCTGGGTGAGGTCGTCCGCGACCCCGACACCGGCGAGGTGGGCGACCAGACGCCAGACATCACGCTGCGTCGAACGGATGAACCGCTCCAGCGCGGCGCGGTCGCCCGCACCGGCGGCCAGCGCGCACGCCGTCACCGCCTCGTCGTCACCCCTCGAAGTCGACACGGTCCAGGAGAGTAACCCACCCCGAACCACGTACCACCTAGTTGTAAATCGCCTGGAACTTTTTCGGCCCGCTGGACGACACTCTGACCGTGGAGTGCAACACCTGCCGCGAAGCCCTGTCCGCCCGCCTCGACGGGGAAGACGAAGGCGTGCCCGCCGACCAGGTCGACGCGCACCTCGAGACCTGCGCGTCCTGCCAGAGCTGGCACGACGGTGCCGCGGCGCTCACCCGCACGCTCCGCCTCCGACCGGCGACCCCGGTGCCCGACCTGACGGAGTCGATCCTCGACGCCGCACCCCCGATCACCCCTCCCGCACCACGCGGCTGGCTGCCCCGCGGCCTCCTCACCGGCGTCGCCGTCGCCCAGCTGACCCTCGGCCTGGCCCAGGTGCTCGGCGTCGGCACCGAGCACGGCGGCCACACCACGGGCGTGGACAGCAGCCACCTGTTCAACGAGAGCACCGCCTGGAACCTCGCGCTCGGCCTGGGCATGCTGTGGACCGCGCTGCGCCCGGCCGCGACCGCCGGCATGCTGCCCGTCACAGCCGCGTTCGTCGCCGTGCTGATCCCCTACTCGACCAGCGACCTGGTCAACGGCACCGCCACCGCGGGCCGCGTCCTGTCGCACTCACTGCTGCTCGCCGGTCTCGCACTGCTCGCCCTGGTGCACTTCAGCCACCGCGATCCCGGCGGCCGCACACCGGTGCGGGACAGCGACTCCGACGACGCCGCGGACACCTCGGCCGCGTCCGAGCGGGCTGAGGGGACCCAGGCCAGGCGACGCGTGCGGCTGCGCCCGGTGAGCAGGCGCGACGCAGCCTGAGTCCACAGTGGACTTCACTGCAACGGCCACACCTCGACGACTCCGTGGGCGACCGCGCAAGGGGTCTTGGCCACGAGCTCGACGGCCTCTTCCACCGACGCGGCCTCGATGATCGCGAAGCCCGCGATCGGCAACGCGGCCGACAGAAAAGCTCCATTCACCACCGATGTACCGGCGCCGTCGTGGTTTCGCACCTGAACGGGTGCGCCGGCGATCCCCGCCCCCGCCGCACGCAGACGCGCGTCGTGCGCGTGGGCGTCGTCGCGCACGACCGCCGCGGTGCGGTCATAGCCCTCGCGGTCTCCATAGCCGATCGGTCACCGCCGAGCCCGTTCACCCAGTGTTCATCTCACGATTGAGACGACTGCCCCTGCCCAGGCGTCGAAGTGACGAAAGATCTGTTCCCCGAACAGGGTTCGCAGCAGAGGTGGACAGTGAAGAGAACGCTCGGCATCGGTCTGGCGGTCGTGTTGCTGGTGGGAGTGGTGATCGCGATCGTGCAGGGGCAGGGCGGCGAGAAGCCGCCCTCGCTCGAGACGGTCCGCGGCGTCATCGGCTCGGAGAAGCTCGCCTTCTTCGCCGACCAGCGGGTCAAGGACGTGTTCGCGCGGCACGGGCTGAAGGTCGAGGTGGATCCGGCCGGGTCACGGCAGATCGCGACGGCGACCGATCTGAACTCCTACGACTTCGCGTTCCCGTCGAGCGCGCCCGCCGCAGAGAAGATCCAGCGCGACCACAAGGCGGCGCGCACGTACGCGCCGTTCTCGTCGCCGATGGTGGTCGCGACGTTCGACCCGATCGTCGAGCTGCTCACCAAGGCCGGCGTCGTCAAGGCGGGGCCGGGCTACCAGACGTTCGACGTGCAGGCCTACCTGGAGCTCGCGGCCAAGGGCACGCGATGGGACCAGTTGCCGGGCAACACCTCTTACCCCGCGCGCAAGAACCTGCTCGTCACGACGACGGATCCGCGTGACTCGAACTCGGCGGCGATGTACCTGGCGATCACGTCGTTCGTGGCGAACGGCGGGGTGGTGAGCTCCCCTGAAGGAGAAGGCAAGGTGCTGCCCGCGGTGTCGCGGCTGTTCCTGGACCAGGGGTACACGCAGAGCAGCTCCGAGGGACCGTTCGAGGACTACCTGTCCGCGGGGATGGGCAAGACGCCGCTGGTGCTGGCCTACGAGGCGCAGTTCGTGGACCGGGTGGTGCGGGGCGACTCGACGGTCCGGCCGGACATGAAGCTGCTGTACCCGGCGCCGACCGTGCTGTCCAAGCACACGCTGGTGCCGTTGCGCGAGTCCGGGGACCGGGTCGGGCAGCTGCTCACGGGTGACGCCGAGCTGGGCAGGCTCGCGGCGACGTTCGGGTTCCGCACTGCCGACCCCAAGCACTTCAACGACATCGTCAAGGAGAAGAACCTGACCGTGCCGCAGACGATCGTGGACGTCGTCGAACCGCCCGCGCACGAAACCCTGGAGCGGATGCTCGAAGCGATCGCGAAGCAGTACTGACGTGTCCGACTTCGTCCTCACCCCGCCGGAGCCCGTCGAGCCCGTGCCGGTGGACCGCGCCGCCGGGCTGATCCCGATCCCCGACAACACCAGGACCGAGCTGTCCGAGCACGCGCGGAACTTCATCGACGCACTGGCCGCCGTCGACCCGCAGTCGCCGGACTTCAGCCGGATCGTCGACGAGGCACTGGTCCTCGGCGAGTCCGAGATGCGGGTCGCTGCGCAGATCGCGGGCCGGATGCTGGACCGCACGCTCGCGTCGGTGAGCTCACCGACCACCACCCAGGTCTCGACGAGCCTGACCGACCTGCGGCGCTCGGTGCGCGAGCTCGACCCGCAGGACCTCACGAGGCTGACCGGCCGCAAGATCCTCGGGTTCATCCCCGGCGGCAACGCGGCGAAGGGGCTGCTGGCCCGGCTGCGCGCGGCGGACGAGCCCATCAACCGGATCGTGCTCAACCTGCGGTCCGGGCAGGACTCGCTCAAACGCGACAACGCGGCCATCAAGGGCGAGCGACAGCGGTTGTGGGACCTGATGACCAAGCTGTCGCAGGACACCGCGCTCGCCGCCCAGATGGACGAGGCGGTCGAGCGGCAGGTCGCGATCTTCGACCTGTCCGATCCAGCCCGCGCCACCGCGTTGCGCGCCGACGTGCTCTTCGGCCTGCGGCAACGGCATCAGGACCTGCTCACCCAGCTCGCCGTCTGCGCGCAGGGGTACCTGGCGCTGGACGTGGTGCGCCGCAACAACGACGAGCTGATCAAGGGCATCGAACGGGCGGTCAGCACGACCGTCACGGCATTGCGGATCGGCGTGGCGGTGGCGGCGGCACTGGCCGGGCAGCGCGAGGTGATCGACCAGGTCGACGCCGTGCGCGGGCTCACCGACTCGATCCTGCGCTCGAACGCGGCACTGGTGTCGTTGCAGGGCCACGACATCCAGCGCATCGCGGCGACGCCGGCGGTCGGCGTCGAAGCGGTGCGGACCTCGTTCGACCAGATCTACGCGGCGATCGACGCGATCGACACCTTCAAGGCCCGCGCGGCCGACTCCCTGTCCTCCACGGTGTCCGCGCTGGACACGGAGATCAGGCGCGCCCACGACCACCTGAGCCGCGTGCGCGGCGCTGAGGAGCAAGTATGATCCGCCGTTTCATCCCCGCGGTCGCCGCCATGGCACTGCTGGCGGGATGTGCCGACGAACCCGACCCGTCCAGACCGCTCGGCGAGGCGGCACCCGGCGTCCTGCGGGTGCTGGCCGGCAGCGAACTGGCCGACCTGCAGCCGATCCTGGACGAGGCAGCGAAAGCCACCGGCATCACCGTGAAGCTCAGCTTCACCGGCACCATCGAGGGCGCCGAGAAGGTCGCGAGCGACGCTGTGCAGGCCTTCGACGCGGTCTGGTTCTCCTCCAACCGCTACCTCGAACTCGTGCCGGAGGCCCAGAAACACCTCGGGACCGCGACCAAGGTCATGTCCTCCCCCGTCGTCCTCGGGCTGCCGGCGGCGAAGGTCAGGGAGCTGGGCTGGGACAGCAAGCGCGTCGGCTGGGCCGAGATCGCCGCGGCGGCCGGCGCTCAGAAGTTCACCTACGGCATGACCGATCCGTCGGCGTCCAACTCGGGCTTCTCCGCACTGGTGGGTGTCGCGGCCGCGCTGTCCGGCTCGGGTTCGGCACTCGACGCGGCCCGGATCAACGCGGTCGCACCGCAGCTCAAGCAGTTCTTCTCGGCCCAGACGCTGTCCGCGGGCTCGTCCGGCTGGCTGTCCGAGGCCTACCAGCGCCGCGCCGGTGGTGGGGACCCCGGCGCCAAAGTGGACGGCCTGATCAACTACGAGTCGGTGTTGTTGTCGCTCAACGCGACCCTGCCCGAACCGCTGACGCTGGTCTACCCGAGCGATGGTGTGGTGACCGCGGACTACCCGCTCACGCTGCTCTCGTCCGCCACCCTGGGATCCCGTGAGGAGCACCAGAAGCTCTCCGACTACCTGCGCACCCCCGACGTCCAGCGCAAGATCATGGACGCCACGCATCGCCGCCCCGCCGTGCCACAGGTGCAGCCGGACGCGAAGTTCGCGGTGAAGGAGCTGGTGGAGCTGCCGTTCCCCGGCAGTCAGTCCGCTGTGGACGGTCTGATCGTCACGTACTTCGACCAGCTGCGCCGCCCGTCCCGCACGCTCTACGTGCTCGACACGTCCGGTTCGATGGAGGGTGACCGCATCGAGAGCCTGCGGCAGGCGCTGGTGGGACTCACGGGTGCGGACGAGTCGCTCACGGGCAAGTTCAACCGGTTCCACGGCCGCGAGCAGGTGACGTTGCTGCCGTTCAACAGCACCGCGCAGCCGGCGTTGAAGTACGAGGTGCCCGCCAACGATCCGCGGCCGATCCTCGACCAGATCCGCACCACCGCGACCTCGCTCAACGCCTCCGGCGGCACGGCCATCTACAGCAGCCTGCGCGGCGGTTACGACGTGCTGCGGCAGCAGATCGACGCCGACCCGGACCGGTTCACGTCGATCGTGCTGATGACCGACGGCGAGAACACCGGCAGCGAGGGCGTCGACGAGTTCACCGCGTTCCACAGCGGACTGCCGCAGAACCTCAAGGGCATCCCGATCTTCCCGGTGCTGTTCGGCGAGAGCGCGGCCTCCGAGATGGACCGGGTGGCGAAGATGAGCGGCGGCAAGGTGTTCGACGCCCGCAGCCGCTCGCTGGACGCGGCCTTCAAGGAGATCCGTGGCTACCAGTAACCCGGTGCCGCGCTACCTGGCGTCCTGGAAGAACCTGGCGGGCTGCGCCGGCGGGCTGGCCGGCCTCGGGCTGCACTTCGCCGGGGTCGCGGGCTCCTACTGGGTGCTCGTGGTCATCGGCCTCTACGGTGTCGGCGCCCTCGCCGCACCGCCCGAGCGGGTCACGCTCGTGACCGACTCGGAGCAGGAGGCGGGCCGGCTGCGCGCCGAACTGGACACGCTGGTGGAACGGGTGCGCGGCTTCGGCGGCCGCGTGCCCGGTGAGGTGGCGCCGAAGTTCGCGGAGATCGCCGAGGTGCTGCGCGGCATGCTGGACCGGCCGCGCGAGCTGCGTGGCGACCCGGACGCCCTGCACGCCGTGACCCGGCTCGTCGGAACCGATCTGCCGCTGTCGGTGCAGACCTACCTGAACCTGCCGTGGTGGTACGCCGCCGCTCGCGGTTCCGGCGCGGAGTTGGTGCGGCAGCTGGATCTCCTGCACAAGGACGCCGTCCGGGTCGCCGAGCGGTTCCACGCGGCCGATGCGCAACGGCAGGCCGATCACACGCGGTACCTCGAAGATCGCGAGTAGCCTCGCGATCATGCGTTATGTGCGGGTTTTCGCGGACGACAACGGCAAATCGGTCTTCGAGGACGTCGAGGTCGAAGGCACGCCAACGGTCACGGTCGTGGGCGTGCCGCCGCTGCTGGTCTCCGGACCGTTCCAGGCCACCTCGATGACGGTGGTCGAGCAACCGTCCGGTGGCACGCCGGATTGGGAGCTGCACGTGGCGCCGCGCAAGCAGTGGCTGATCGTGCTGGCCGGTCGCGCCGCGGTCACCGTGTCGAGCGGCGAGAAGCGGGAGTTCGGGCCGGGCTCGATGCTGTCCTTTGAGGACACCGAGGGCGAGGGGCACCTCTCCACCCCGCTCACCGATGACCTGTCGTTCGCGATGTTCCCGCATCAGGCGGGATAGCCCAGCGCCGCCGACAGTTCACGGGCAGCCCCGGCCACGATCCGGCCCAGCTTGTCCAGCTGCGCGCCGATCCGTTCCTTGGGCGCGGACACGTTCAGCGCGGCGACGATCCGTGAGGTGTAGTCGTACACCGGTGCGGACGCCGCGACCACGCCCCGCTCCAGTTCCTCGTCCGAGGTGGCGTAACCGCGTTCGCGCACGCGCCCGAGCTCGGCGGCCAGCGACTCCACGTCGGTGATCGAGTTCGGCCGCGGTGACGGCCGCTCCAGCACCGCGAACACCGAGTCGGCCCGCTCCCCCGCCTCCAGCACCGCCTCGTCGTGGCCGTGCTCGGCGTACCAGACGGCGAGTGACTCGGTGTCCCAGTCGCTGATCAGCGCGCGACCGGACGGTGTGCGCCACGCCGCTGTCGTCACGCCCTCCCAGCCCGTGGTGTGGAATCGGTTCGGGCTCAGCTCGCTCATCAGCGTCAGGACGTTGCCGCCCCGCAACACGCACAGGTGCGCGGTCTCGCGGGTCACCTGCGCGAGGTGCTTGAGGTGCCCGCGCGCGTTCCACGCCAGCGCGCCCTCAGCGGTCCGCGCCGCCAGCGCGTAGAGCCGCGAGCCGAGCCGATAGGCCTGCGTCTCCGGGTCGCGGTCGACGAGCCCGCTCTCGCCCAGCGTCGCGAGGGTCCGCGACACCACCGTCTTGTCCCGGCCGACGAGCGTCGCGATCCGGACGACACCGAGACCGCCCGCCTGCACCGCTTCCGGCCGGCCGAGCACCTCCAGCACCTCGATGTCGCGTGCCAGCCCGGCGGAGTTGCGTCGAGATCCCTGCATGAACCGGCACCCTACGAGGCGCGTTGCCATATTGCCAACACCTGTTGTGCATAAGACCACGGCAAATTTACCGTTCCCGGCCATCGGCACCGTCGCCGAAAGGAAGGCGAATCCCCGTGACCGGAACGCTCGACGAGTTCCTGGCCCGCCGCTGGGAAGATCTCGTCACGCTCACGCTGCAACACCTCGCCGTCGTGGCGCTGTCACTGGCCCTGGCCACCGTGCTCGGCGTCCTGCTCGGACTGCTGGTCTGGAACCGGGCCGTGCCGCGGTCCGTCGCGCTGACGGCGGCGGGCATCGCGATCACGATCCCGTCGCTCGCCCTGCTCGCCCTGCTCAGCCCGGTGCTCGGGCTCGGCTGGGCACCCACGGTGGTGTCACTGGTCTTCTACTCGTTGCTGCCGATCGTGCGGAACACCGTCGTCGGCCTGCGGGAGGTGCCGGCGCACCTGATCGAGTCGGCGCGGGGCATGGGCATGACACCGGCCGGCGTCCTTCTCAGGATCCAGCTTCCGCTGGCGTGGCCGGTGATCGTGACCGGGATCCGGGTGGCCGCGCAGCTCACCGTCGGCATCGCGGCGATCGCGGCGTACGTCGCGGGGCCTGGTCTCGGCTTCTACATCTTCAAGGGCCTGTCGTCGCTCGGTTCGGTCAACGCCCTCAACTTCGCGCTCACCGGCACGCTCTGCGTGGTGCTGCTGGCGTTGCTCATCGACGGCGCCTTCGTCCTGATCGCCCGCTACAGCACCTCGAGGGGTCTCCGTGTCTGAGCCTGGAGTCGGCATCGAGCTGAGCCACGTCACCAAGCGGTACGCGGGCCAGCAGCAGGCCGCCGTCGAGGACTTCTCGCTGACCGTGCACCCCGGCGAGCTGGTCATGTTCGTCGGGCCGTCCGGCTGCGGCAAGACCACGACGATGAAGATGATCAACCGGATCATCGAGCCTAGCAGCGGGTCGATCACGATCGACGGCACCGACGTGCTGTCGCTGGATCCCAACGAGCTCCGCCGCCACATCGGCTACGTCATCCAGCAGATCGGCCTGTTCCCGCACATGACGATCGCGGAGAACATCGCCACGGTCCCGCGCCTGCTCGGCTGGTCCAAGGAGCGCACGAACGACCGCGTCGAAGAATTGCTGCTGACCGTCCAGCTCGACCCCGGGACGTTCGCGCACCGCTACCCCAAGCAGCTCTCCGGCGGGCAGCAGCAACGCGTCGGTGTCGCCAGGGCGCTGGCCGCCGACCCGCCGGTGATGCTGATGGACGAGCCGTTCGGTGCCACCGACCCGATCACCCGGCAGAAGCTGCAGGCCGAGTTCCTCAAGCTGCAGGCCGCGATCGGCAAGACGATCATCTTCGTCACGCACGACTTCGACGAGGCGGTGCGGCTCGGGGACCGGATCGCGGTGCTGAGCGAACGCAGCCAGATCGAGCAGTTCGACACGCCCGCGAACATCCTGGCCACCCCCGCCAACGACTACGTGTCGAGCTTCATCGGCCACGGCGCGGGCATCATGCGCCTGGCGCTGATCCCGATCACCGACGTGGAACTGGACGCACCCGACGCGACCGCTCCCGCCGTCGACGCGGACGCCTCGTTGCGCGACGCGCTGGACCTGCTGATGGTCACCGGCGCCGACCGCGTGAACGTCTCGGGTGCGAACGGATCGCTGACTCACGCCCGAATCTCGGCCGCGCTCACCAGGCAACCGGTGGAGGCGTCATGACCGTCCACACCGGACAGACGCTCGGGCTGCGCCGGTTCGCCACGCCGTTGGCCGTGGCGGCCGTGGTGGCTCTGTTGTTCGTCTGGGTCGGCACCCTCACCCTCGACTCGATCGAACAACGCACCCTCAACACCGGCTATCTCCTCGATCGCACGCAGGAGCACGTCGTCCTCACCGTCGTCTCGTCGGCGCTGGTGGCGCTGCTGGCGATCCCGGCCGGTATCGCCGCCTACCGGGTGCGGTCGAAGGCCGTCCGCGCGGCCGTGATCGCGCTGGGCAACATCGGCCAGGCGACCCCGGCGGTCGGTGTGGTGATCCTGCTGGCGATCGTGTGGCAGACCGGGTTCTACACGGCCCTGATCTCCCTGGTCGCGTACTGCTTCCTGCCCGTGCTGCGCAACACCCTGACCGGCCTGGAACAGGTCGACCACGCCACCCGCGAGGCGGCCAGGGGCATGGGCATGACCCCGCGCCAGGTCCTGTGGCGCATCGAGCTTCCGCTGGCCTCACCGGTGATCCTGGCCGGCCTGCGGACCGCACTCGTGTTCTCCGTCGGCGTCGCCACCATCGCGACGTTCATCAACGCCGGCGGGCTCGGCGACATGATCGTCAACGGCCTCAAGCTCCAGCGCTACCCCGTGATCGTCGTCGGCGCCGTGCTCGTCGCCGCGATCGCCGTCCTCATCGACTGGGCAGCCGGCCTCGTCGAGGACCTCGTCCGCCCCCGCGGTCTCTGACCAATCCCCCACCGCCGTAAGGAACCTTCCATGTACAAGCGCGCCCTGGTCGGTGTGCTGGCCCTCGGGCTGGCCGCCTGTTCCAGCTCCCCGAACGCCGCCACCGCCGCGAAGAGCAGTGATCTCGCGGGCCTGTCCGGTCAGATCGGCTCGAAGGACTTCGCCGAGCAGTACATCCTCGCCCACCTGACGACGAAGCTGCTCAACGCCCACGGCGCGACGCTGGAGGCCAACACCAAGCTGGTCGGCTCGGCGAACGTGCGGCAGGCGCTGGAGAACAAGCAGTTCGTCGGCTACTGGGAGTACACCGGCACGTCCTGGATCACCTACAACAAGCAGACCCAGCCGCTCAAGTCCGAGAAGGAGCAGTTCGACGCGGTCAAGAAGGCCGACGCCGCCAAGAACATCGACTGGGTCGCACCCGCGCCGTTCAACAACACCTACACCTTCGCGATCCGCAACGAGAATGCGAAGGAACTGGGCGTCTCGAAGATGAGCGACATCGCCAAGTTGCCGGCGAACGAGCGCACGTTCTGCATCGAGAGCGAGTTCTCCACCCGCGACGACGGCTGGCCGGGCGTCTCCAAGACGTACTCCTTCGACGCGGCCAAGGACGACGTGAAGCTGCTCGACACCGGCGTCATCTACACCGCCACCAAGGACGGCAAGGACTGCAACTTCGGCGAGGTGTTCGCCACCGACGGCCGGATCGCCGCGCTCGGGCTGACCGTGCTGCAGGACGACAAGGCGTTCTTCCCGATCTACCAGGGCGGGTTCACGCTCCAGGCGGACGTGCTCAAGAGCCACCCGAAGATCGCGGACGTGCTGGCCCCGATGGCGGCGAAGCTGACCACCGCGGAGATGCAGAAGCTCAACGCCAAGGTCGACGTGGACGGCGCCGAGCCGGACGAGGTCGCGCAGGAGTGGCTGACCGCGCAGGGGTTGATCTGACGATGCAGATCGGAGAGAGCTTCGTCGGTGAGGGCGTCAACGCCGCCCACATCAACACCGTGCTCGGGCACCGCGAGGGCCCGGCGGGCACCGCGTGGGCGACCGCACTGGCCACACCTTCGGCGGGCCACGTGCCGTTCGTCGCGGTGCTGCGGCCCTCGCTGCCCGTCAAGCCGATGACCTTGTTCGTCACGAAAGCGGCTCCTGCCAACGACGATCACGGTCTGCTGATCTGGGGTCCCGCCCAGGCAGGCGTCGCCGCGGGAGTGGCCGACGCGGTGGCCGAGGGCAGCATCTCGGAGCCGGACGCCTCGACGCACGTGGTGATCGCGGCGGTCTGGGTGAACCCCGGCGCCGACGACGCGGATGTCGTGTACCGCAACAACCGCGAGGCCACCCGGACCGCGCTGGCCAACGGCGCCAAGGACCTGCCGTCCATCAAGGCCGTGCTCGCCGCGTCCCCGAGCAACCCCTTCTACACGCCACCGGAGGACAGAGCGTGAGCCACACCGCAGTAGATGTGACCGTTGGTTTCATCGGACTCGGCAGCATGGGTTCCGGCATGACCCGCAACCTGCAGAAGGCCGGGTTCTCGCTGGTGGTCAACGACATCCGCCGCGACCAGGCCGCCGAGCTGCTCGCAGGCGGCGCCAGATGGGCCTCCAGCCCGGCAGAGGTCGCGGCCGGGAGCGACCTGGTGATCACCATGCTGCCGACGCCGAAGCACGTCGGCGAGGCGGCCAAGGGCATCGTCGACGGCATCGCGCCGGACGGCACGTGGATCGACATGTCCACGTCGGTGCCCGAGGTGGCCGACGAGATCCGCAAGGCGAACCCCGGCCTGCACGTGCTCGACGCCCCGGTCAGCGGGATGTCGGTGGGTGCGGCGGCGGGTCTGCTGCAGATCTTCATCGGCGGCGACGAGGCCGACGTGACGCGGCTGCGGCCGGTGTTCGAGGCCATGGGCGACAAGGACCGCATCCTGCACGTCGGCGCGCACGGCGCCGGGTACACGGTGAAGCTGATGCTGAACCAGTTGTGGTTCACGCACCTGGTCGCCACGGCCGAGGTGCTCGCGATCGGCGTCAAGGCCGGTGTCGACCTCGGCGTGCTGCGCAACGCGCTCGTGAACAGCCCGGCCACCAGCAACTTCGTGGAACGGGACGTGCTTTCCGTGCTGGAGCAGGGCGACTACGACGAGGGCTTCGCGATCGCGCTGGCGTGCAAAGACCTCGGACTGTCGCTGGACCTCGCGGGCACGGTCGGGGTGCCGGCCGAGCTGTCCGCGCTGGTCGAGCAGATCTACCGCCGGGCCCGCGCCGCGTACGGCGACCGGGCCGGCGAGATGACGCCGATGAGGCTCTACGAGGACCTCATCGGGGTCGACCTGAGGCTGTGAGGGGACACGCCATGTTGACCAAGTTGTACATCGACGGCAAGTGGACGGAAGCGGTGGACGGCCGCACGTTCGAGGTGCTGGATCCGTCCACCGAGGAGGTGCTGGCCGATGTGGCCGATGCGGGGCCGCAGGATGGACTGCACGCGCTCGACGCCGCCTGTGCCGCCCAGGCCGCGTGGGGCAGAACAGCCCCGCGTGAGCGTTCGGAGATTCTGCGGCGCGCGTTCGAACTGGTGATCAGCCGGACCGAGCACTTCGCCACGCTGATCACCGCGGAGATGGGCAAGCCGCTGGCCGAGTCGCGGGCCGAGGTCGCGTACGGCGCCGAATTCCTGCGGTGGTTCGCGGAGGAGGCGCCGCGGATCTCCGGCCGGTTCACGACCGCGCCGGACGGCCGCAACCGGCTGATGACGGTGAAGCGGCCGGTCGGGCCGTGCCTGTTCGTGACGCCGTGGAACTTCCCCCTCGCCATGGCCACCCGCAAGATCGCCCCGGCCATCGCCGCGGGCTGCACGATGGTGTTGAAGCCGGCCGAACTCACCCCGTTGACGGCACTGCTGTTCGCCGAGGTGCTGACGGAGGCCGGACTCCCCGACGGCGTGCTCAACGTGATCACCACGGCCGATCCTGGCGCGGTCACGGGCCCGCTGCTGGCCGATCCCCGGCTGCGCAAGCTGTCGTTCACCGGATCCACCGCGGTCGGCAAGAAGCTGATCGCGGCGGCGGCCGACCAGGTGCTGCGGGTGTCGATGGAACTGGGCGGCAACGCACCGTTCCTGGTCTTCGAGGACGCCGACATCGACGCGGCGGCGGACGGAGCGGTGCTGGCGAAGCTGCGCAACGGCGGTGAGGCGTGCGTGGCGGCGAACAGGTTCCTGGTCCACGCCGATGTCGCGGAGGAGTTCACAGCCAAGCTGGCCGCGCGCATGCAGACCTACCCGCTCGGCCCGCTGATCGACGGCAGGACGCGGGCCAAGGTCTCCGCACTCGTCGACGACGCCGTGGACGCGGGCGCTCAGGTCGTGATCGGCGGAAAGGCACCGGAGGGCAAGGGTTTCTTCTACGACGCGACGGTGCTCGTGGACGTCCCGCTGACCGCGAAGCTGCTGAGCGAGGAGATCTTCGGGCCGGTCGCGCCGATCATCACGTTCACCGACGAGCAGGAAGCCGTCTGGCTCGCCAACGCCACCGAGTACGGCCTGGTCTGCTTCGCCTACACCCGTGACCTCAACCGGGGTCTGCGGCTCGCGGAGTCCCTCGAGACCGGAATGCTCGGCCTCAACACGGGAATCGTGTCGAACCCGGCGGCGCCGTTCGGGGGCGTGAAGCACTCCGGCATCGGCCGTGAAGGCGGTGCCGAGGGCATCGAGGAGTACCTCGAAACCACCTATGTCGCGGTGAGCGACCCATTCGGGGGAATGTGATGGACTTCGGGCTGGACCTCTTCTCGCTCAAGGGGAAGAACGCCATCGTGACCGGCGGCAACACGGGGCTGGGCCAGGCGTTCGCGCTCGGCCTGGCCGCCGCCGGGGCCGACGTGTTCGTCCCGAGCCTGGTCGCCGACGACGGCGAGACCCAGCGCCTCGTCGAGTCCCACGGCCAGCGGTTCGCGGGGATGACCGCGGACATCACGGCATCCGGCGCGTGCGCCTCGGTCGTCGACACGTGCGTCGAGCAGCTCGGATCCGTCGACATCGTCGTCAACTCGGCCGGTATCAGCCTGCTCGACGATGTGGAGACGTTCGACCGGTCGAAGTGGGACCCGATGATCGCGGTCAACCTGACCGCCGCTTTCGAACTCGCGCACGAGGCGACCAGGTTCATGATCCCCCAGCGGTCCGGGAAGATCATCAACATCGCGTCGCTGTTCTCGTTCCTCGGCGGCCGCCAGTCCCCTGCCTACGCGGCGACCAAGCACGGCATCGCCGGGTTCACCAAGGCCTACTGCGACGAGCTGGCGCAGCACAACATCCAGGTCAACGCGCTGGCACCGGGCTACTTCGCCACGAAGATCACCGAGGCCACCCGCGCCGACCCGGCCACGAACCAGCGCGTGCTCGACCACATCCCGGCCGGCCGGTGGGGCGAGGCGAGCGACCTCATGGGCGCCGTCGTGTTCCTCGCCTGCCGCGCTTCCGACTACGTCAACGGCCACACGCTGGTCGTCGACGGCGGTTATCTCGTCCGCTGACTCTCTCTTTGAAGGCAGAGCCATGTTTCCTGCACCGCCGCACTCCGTGCCCTCCGCTTCCGACCTGAGCCGTCCCGAGATCGTCGCAGGCCTAGTCGACCTGCTCGGCCCTGCCGCCGTCGACACCGACGAGCAGGAACTGCGGGACGCCAGCGTCGACAGGTTCCGCAAGTACACGTCCGTGCACGGCATCTTCACCGGCCCGATCCCGGCCGCGATCGTCCGTCCCGCGACCACCGAGGACGTCAGCGCCGTGCTCAGGTTCGCCAACGACCACTGGATCAACGTCGTCCCGCGCACCGGCCGGACCGCCACCGAGGGCGGGCTGGAGACGCTGGTGGAGAACACCATCGTGCTCGACGGGTCCACAATGGACGAGATCCTGGAGATCGACCCGGTCAACATGATGGTCACCGCGCAGTGCGGCGTCCCGTTGCAGCGCCTGGAGGACACGCTGCGCGAACAGGGTCTGACGACCGGCCACTCGCCGCAGTCCAAGCCGCTCGCGCAGATGGGCGGACTCGTCGCGACGCGGTCGATCGGGCAGTTCTCCACGCTGTACGGCGGCATCGAGGACATGGTCGTGGGCCTCGAGGCGGTGTTCCCGGACGGCACGGTCAGCCGGATCAAGAACGTCCCGCGCCGCGCGGCCGGCCCCGACATCCGGCACGTCGTGATCGGCAACGAGGGCGCGCTGTGCGTGATCACCGAGGTCACCGTGAAGCTGTTCCGGTACCAGCCGGAGCACAACCACTACTTCGGTTTCCTCGTCGACGACTTCGGTGATGCCGTCGAACGCCTGCGCACGCTGATCACCGACGGCTACCGCCCGTCGGTGTGCCGGGTCTACTCCCCCGAGGACGCGAACCAGCACTTCGCCCACTTCTCCCAGAACAAGAACGTGGTCGTGCTCGTCGCGGAAGGCCCGGAAGGCATCGCGCGGGCCACGGCCGAGGCGATCGAGAAGACGTTCGCGGGCACGGCGGCCGTCGAACGGCAGCTGATCGTCGACTGGTTCGACAACCTCAACTGGGGTCAGGACAAGATCGACGCCGAGAAGCGGGCGATGCTGGAGACCCGGCACCTGGGCTACACCACTGAGGTCTCGGTCGACTGGTCCAACGTGCAGCCCCTGTACGAGGCCGTCATGAACCGCGTCCGCACGGAGTTCCCCCGTTTTCAGGACCTCACGATGCTGGGCGCGCACTCGTCGCACAGCTACCAGACCGGCACGAACCTGTATTTCGTGTACGACTACCGGATCAGCTGCGAGCCTGAGGAGGAGATCACCGAGTACCACATCCCGCTCAACGCGATCATCGTCGAGGAGTCGCTGCGGCTGGGCGGCTCGATGGTGCACCACCACGGCATCGGCAAGTACCGCACGCCGTGGACCCGTGAGGAACACGGCAGCGCCTACCACCTGCTGGAGGTGCTCAAGCGTGGCCTCGACCCGAACGGGATCATGAACGCGGGCACGATCTACCCGGTGGAGCCGTGAGTTACCTGGTGGCGATCGACAACGGCTCGCAGAGCACGAAGGTGTCGATCGTCGACGAGGCCGGCCGGGTGCACGCCTGGGCCCAGCGACCGCTGCGACCGTATGCACATCCGGCGCCCGGCCAGGTCGTGCATCCAGAAGACGACGTGTGGGACTCGATCGCGGAGGCCTGCACCGAGGCGTTGCGCGGGTTCACCGGCTCGCTCGGCGAGATCGCGGGCGTGGGGCTGTGCACGATCCGGTTCTGCCGGGCGTTGCTGGGCGCGGACGGGAGGCTCGCGGAGCCGTTGCTGAGCTGGATGGACGACCGGCTCGGCCGGCCGCAGTGGGACGATCCCGCGGTCCGGTACGTCACGACCTCCTCCGGGTACGTGACACACCGGCTCACCGGGCAGTTCCGCGACACGGCCGGCAACTACGAGGGCATGTGGCCGATCGACCACGAATCGTGGCGCTGGCCGGATTCCTCACCGTCCTATGAGGACACCGGGATGCGGCGCGAGCAGTTGTTCGAGCTGGTGGATCCCGGCGCGCTGCTGGGGCACGTGACGAGCGGGGCCGCCAGAGCGACCGGCCTGCCCGCCGGGGTGCCGGTGTACGCGACCTCGAACGACAAGGCCGTCGAGGCGCTGGGCAGCGGGCTCGGCGAGGAGTTGCTGGTGTCGCTGGGCACCTACATCGCCGCGATGACCACCGGTGCACGGCACGTCGTCGACCCCGCTGGCCGCTTCTGGTCCAATTTCGGCTCTGTGCCGGGAAAGTACCTGTACGAGAGCAACGGCATCAGGCGCGGCATGTGGACGGTGAGCTGGTACCGCCAGTTGCTGGACACGGACCTGGGCGAACTGGAGTCCGGTGCCGCGGCGGTCGCACCGGGCTGCGACGGGCTGATGACCGTGCTGGACTGGCTGGCGCCCGCGGACCACCCGCACCGGCGCGGCGCGTTGCTCGGGTTCGACGGCTCCCAGGGCCGCTACCACGTGCACCGCTCGATCCTGGAGGGCATCGCGCTGACCATGCACCGGCACAGCACGTCAATGGCCGGTGCCCTGGGCCGCGAGTTCCCCGAGCTGATCGTCTCCGGTGGCGGGTCGCGGTCGGACCTGATGATGCAGATCTTCGCGGACGTGTTCGGCAAGCCCGTGCGGCGCACCAGGATGAGCGACGCGGCCGGGCTGGGTGCGGCCATCTGCGCGGCGGTCGGCAGCGGCGTGCACCCGGACTGGGACACCGCGGTCAAGGCGATGGTCACGACGGCCGACGTCTTCACGCCCTCACCGGCGGCCGGGGCGTACGCCTCGATCTCGCGCGACCACGCGCGGATCACCGAGTTCACCGATCCTCTGTTCGCATCTATGAACCGGACGTAAGTCCTTCACCGCTAAATGCGTGTTGACCGCGTACATACCGCGTTTCGATCTCCGCTAGGTTTTGCCGGTCCTTGCTGAGGAAGTGCATTCGAGGGTGAAGCGGTGCTGCCGGATTCGGCGTTCAAACGGGCGAGACAGGGTTCAGGTCAGCTCTTCGCGGTCAACAGGCCGCCGGGGGCCGAACGGACGCAGTACCTCGTCCGGGCAGTGGAACTCGCGCGGTCGCACGGGTTCGGTATCGCGTGGGCGAGCTGCCGCGCGGACACACCCGCGTTCTGGCCGTGGCACGCGGTCCTGGCCATGTTGTGCGGCAACACCTCCGCGCTCGACGAGGACGCCGAACCCGAGGCGTGCGCCCGAGCGGTCCTCGCCGCGCTTGCGGGCACACCCGCGTTGATCGTGATCGACGACATCGACCTGGCCGGTGAGCAGGCGTTCCAGCTCACCCAGTTCGTCGTGGGAAGCCTTCACCAGCTCCCAGTGGTCATCGTTGTCACCTCGACCGGTGCGACGGCGCTGAACGACGCGGTGGGGCTGGTCGAACGGGCCCAGACCGCGCTGGCGGCGGGAAGGATCACCGAGGCACGCGACCTGCTCGACAAGGCGGCCAAGGAGGGCGATCCGGAGGCGGCGCTCGGCCTGCCTGGCATGTGGGTCAACAAGTTCCGCAGCCGGGCGGATCGGGCGCTGGCGATCGGCCGCATCCGCGACGCGCTGGCGAACGGTCCCGACGCACCCCTGCGCACGCGGCTGATCGTGCGGCTGGCGGCCGAGCACGCCTACGACCGGCGCGAGACGGAGTGCGTGCTGGAGGCGTTGACACAGGCCAGGAACACCGGTGACCAATTGACCCTGGCCGAGGGTTTGTCGTTGGCACATCACGCCTTGTGGTCTCCGGAGCACACCACGGCCCGGCTCGCGCTGGCTGACGAGCTGATCGCGGTGGCGTCGGCGGCGGGGCTGGACCTGCTGGCGCTCAGCGGCGTGTGCCGGCGGACGATGGACCTGTTCTGCCTGGGCGACCCGCACGCGGAACGGTCGCTGGTCGAGCTGGCCAGGCGCGCGACCGGGAACCCGGCCGTGCTCGTCTTCCACGCCGCGATGGACGTCATGCGGACGATCCGGGCCGGCCGTTTCGCCGAGGCCGAGCAGAAGTCGGTGGCCTGCATGCAGCTGGGCATCGAGGTCGGCGACGTGGACGCGTTCACGTTCCACAGCACGCACCTGTTCGCGATCAGGTGGCTGCAGGGCCGCGGCGGCGAGCTGGTCGACCTGGCCGAGCAGGTCACGCACTCCCCCACGTTGCCGGACCTGGAGTTCAGCTTCGAGGCCGCGCTCGCGCTGCTGGCGCTGGAGGCAGGGCAACCGGACCGGGCGCGTTCGGCGTTGCACCGGCTGACGATCAACGGCCTGGCGGCGGTGCCGTTGTCCAGCACCTGGATCACCTGCATGTTCTGCGTGGTGCACGTGGCCGCCGCCCTCGGCGACACCGGGATCGCCCGCGAGGCCTACCGGTTGCTCGAACCGTTCGCGGACCTGCCGATCGTGCCGGCCACCGCCATCGTCTGCTTCGGCTCCACCGAACTCCTGCTGGGCATCGCCGCCACGACGTTCGGTGACGACGACCTCGCCTCCGCGCACCTGGAACGCGCGATCGTCACCAACATCCGGCTGGGCAACCGGCCGATGACCGCGTACGCCCGCGGGACCCTGGCACAGACCGTCGGCGGTGAGCGGGCGATGGCGTTGTTCGACAGCGCCATCGCCGACGCGACCGAGATGGGCATGACCGAGCGCGCCGCCCAGTGGGCCCGCGACCGGAGTTCGTTGTCCGGCACGGTGTCCATCCGCCGCGAGAGCGGTTGGTGGGTCGTGACGCACAACGGCGGGGAGGTCCGGGTCGAGGACCTGGTCGGCATGCGGTACCTGGCGGAGCTCGTGGCGAGGCCCGGCACCGAGATCCCGGCGCTGGACCTCGTCGGCGGTGAGGACAGCGGCAACCAGTCGGTGCTCGACGAGTCCGCGCGCATCGCGTACCTCGCCCGCATCCGCGACCTCCGCGCACAGATCGAGGAGAACCCGCTGCCGAGGCTCGAGGCCGAGCTGGAGGCGTTGCTCAGCCACCTGGAGCGCGAGACCGGGCTCGGTGGCCGCACCAGGAACTTCGCCGGGCCGGCCGAACGCGCCAGAACCGCAGTGCGCAAGGCGATCCGGCGGGCCATCGACACGATCGCGGCGAACGCACCGTCGACGGCGGACGCGTTGCGGGAGGCCGTGACCACGGGCTACCGCTGTTCCTACCGGCCCAGCTGACCTCGGCCACCGATCGGCAGTCGTGAGCACGGCGGCTCGCCACCCCTCCTGGGCGAGCCGCCGTGCAGCTCATCCGGCCAGCACCGCGGCTTCGCGGCGGCGCAACGCGTCACCGGGTTCCATGCCGAACTCCTCCACCAGCAGCGCCCGCACCCGCCGGTAGGTCCGCAGCGCGTCACCCGGCCGTCCCGCGCGGTGCTGGGCCTGCATCAGCAACTCCCACAACGACTCCCGCAGCGGGTACAGCGCGACCAGCCGTTCCAGCGGCCCGATCGCCTCCGCGTACCGGCCGTCCCGGCACAGCGCCGCCACGTGGTTCTCCTCCGCGAGCGCCAGGGCCTCCCGCAGCCGGACGATCTCCGCGCCCGCCCAGCCCTCGACCGGGCAGTCCGCGAGCGGTTCACCGCGGTAGAGCCGCAACGCGGCCTCGGGTCTGCCGCATCTCATGTGTTCGTCGAACACTTCGACGTCGACCTCGACCTGCGTGATGTCGAGCAGGTAGCCGGGTTCCCTGGTCTGCAGGACACCGTCCGCACCTGCCTGCGCGAGCGCCTTGCGGACCTTCGCGATGTGCCCCTGCAACGTCTTCGTCGCCGTGAACGGCGCATCCTCGCCCCACAGGCCGTCGACCAGAGCCGACCGCGACACCATCCGGCCGGTTCGCAACGCCAGCAACGCGAACACCGCCCGCCGCCGTGCACCCGTGAAGTGCACAGGGCCGTCCGGACCGTGAACTTCGAGTGGCCCGAGCAGCCGTACCGAGAGCTTCATCGTGATTCCCCTCCCCTTGGACATGAGAAGAGGCGTGCCGCGGGTGTGCCACGCCGTGGCACATCTGATCAGGTAACCGCGAGATAACCAGCGGATAACAGACTGATATACCGACCGACCACTCGGTCGGGAGTTCTGGTGTGCTCGTCGCATGGACATCGAGAAGGCGATCGCGCAGCTCACCCTCGCGCGGAAGGTGCGGCTGCTGACCGGGTCCGCCCTGTTCGCGCTGTGGCCGGAGCCGGAGATCGGGCTGGCGAGGCTGAAGATGTCCGACGGCCCCACCGGGGTGCGCGGCGACGAGCTCAGGGGCGGCCGGATCGCCTGTGTGCTCCCGAACGCCACGCTGCTCGCCCAGCACTGGGATCTCGCGCTGGCCCGCGAGGTCGGTGACGTGCTCGCCGACGAGGCCGCCGCCCAGCAGGTGCACGTCCTGCTCGGCCCGACCATCAACCTGCACCGCTCGCCGCTCGGCGGCCGGCTGTTCGAGGCCTACAGCGAGGACCCGCTGCTCACCGGCGCGCTGGCCGCCGCCTATGTCCAGGCCCTGCAGGACAAGGGCATCGCGGCGACGCCCAAGCACTACGTGGCCAACGAGTCCGAGACCGAGCGGCGCACCGCGAGCATGGCGGTGGACGCGAAGGCCTTGCGCGAGCTGTACCTGCTGCCGTTCGAGATCGTCGTCGAGGACGCCGCGCCGTGGGCGATCATGGCCGCCTACAACAACGTCAACGGCGTCCCCGCGACCGAGCACGCCGAACTGCTCGAGGGCGTGCTGAAGGGCGAGTGGGGCTTCGACGGCCTGGTGATGTCCGACTGGTTCGCCACCTCCTCCACCGCCGCGAGCGCGAACGGCGGGCTCGACCTGGCCATGCCCGGCCCCGGCGGGCCGTGGGAGGACAAGCTCGTCGCCGCCGTCGAGGCGGGCGAGGTCGCCGAGTCCACCATCGACGACCACGTGCGCCGGCTGCTACGCCTCGCGGAACGGGTCGACGCGTTCGGCGAACGCTCCTGGCCGACCGGCCTGCCCGCCCCGGACAGCTCTGAGCGCCGCGGCCAGCTGCGCCGGTTCGCCGCGGGTGGCATGACCGTGCTGACGAACTCCGGCGTGCTGCCGCTGAACGCCGGCCGGGTCACCCTGATCGGCAGGCACGCCGTCGACACCGTCGCCCAGGGCGGTGGTTCGGCCGGACTGCGCCCGCCGCACGTCATCAGCATCGCCGACGGCCTGACCGCGGCACTGGGCGACCGGGTGTCCGTTGTGGACGGTGTGGAGGTCAGGCTGCGGCACACGGCGCCTGGTGCCGGGGTGCTGCGCGACATCCGTGCCACGACCTTCGACGCCTCGGGTGCCGTGCTGGCCACCCGGCAGCTCGACGTCGCCGAGCTCGCGGCGTACGGCGGGTGGGCCCAGGGCGCGGCCGCGATCGAGGTGTCCGCCGAGGTCGTGCTGGACGAGCCGGCGCGCCTGCTGGTCGGTGTGCGCGGCTTCGGCCGCTGGACGCTCGACGTCGCGGGCGAGGAGCACAACACGCGACTGGCCTGGGCGGACGGCATCGTGGAGGAGGCGCTGCTCAAGCCGCCGTTCTGGACGACGGAAGCCACGTTGGCACCCGGCGACCGCATCACGGCCCGCGTGCGCGAGGCCGCGGCACTGGTCGGCCTGATCACCCAGCCAGTCCCCCGGCCTCCCGCCGACGCGATCGGCGCGGCCGTGCGGGCCGCTCGCGAGGCGGACGTCGCGGTCGTGGTCGTGGGCCTCACCGACGAACAGGAGACCGAGGGCTTCGACAAGACGACCCTGGCGCTGCCGGGCGAGCAGGACGCGCTGGTCGCCGCGGTGGCGGCAGCCGCCCCGCGCACGGTCGTCGTGGTCAACGCCGCGACCCCGGTGCTGATGCCGTGGCTCTCGCAGGTCGACGCGGTGCTGTGGGCCGGCTTGCCCGGCCAGGAGGCCGGTGACGCCGTCGCGGCGGCGTTGCTGGGCCACATCGAACCCGCCGGCCGGCTGGTGACCACGTTCCCGCGCAACGACGACGTGTTGCCGGTGGTGCCCGCGGACGGAGAACTCCCCTATTCCGAGGGAACCGCGATCGGGTACCGCGGCGCGACCGACCCGTTGTTCTGGTTCGGCCACGGCCTCGGCTACACGACCTGGAGCTACGGCTCAGCGCATCTGTCCACTGTGGACGGCGCCATCGGCTTCGTGTCGGTGGCACTGACCAACACCGGTGAGCGGCCGGGGCGCGAGGTCGTGCAGATCTATCTGCGCCCGTCGGACGAACCGGTGCGACTGATCGGCTGGGCCGTCGCCGACCTGGCAGCGGGCGAGAGCACGCTCGTCGAGGTCGCGTGTTCGCCACGGGTGCAGCGGGTCTGGCAGGACGGCTGGCAGCCCCTGACCGGCGGCGAGGTGCTGATCGCCCGCGGGCTCGGCGACGTTCGCGTTACCCTGCCGGCTGATCAGGAGTGAGGTGAGCCGTGTCGTTCCCACCGAAGTACCGGGCCAGGTCGCGGGTGGACCTCTCCGGCGAGGAGTCCAGGGCGAAGGCGGTCGCCGTCGCCACGGAGCTGTTCGCCACGTCCGGATTCCGCGGCACGTCGGTGGCGGCCGTGGCGGCGAAGACCGGGCTGTCCCAGTCCGGTCTGCTGCACCACTTCCCCAGCAAGGCCGCACTGCTCGCCGCGGTGCTCGAGGAACGCGACCGGCAGGACGGCGAGTTCCTGTACGGCGACACCGACCCGCCGCTGGGCTGGGCGGCGTTCGACGCGCTGACCGCACTGGTGGCCCGCAACTCGACCCGCCCGCAGCTGGTGGGCCTGTTCGTGCGGCTGGCCGCGGAGGCCACCGAACCCGCGCACCCCGCACACGCGTGGGTGCGGGAACACTACGCGGGCACGCGGAACTGGCTCACCGACGCCGTCCACATCGGACAGGAACGCGGCGAGATCGCCGCCGCGGCACCGGTCGGCACCATCGTGCGCACGACGATCGCGGTGATCGACGGGTTGCAGCAGCAGTGGCTGCTCGACCCTGAGGTGCGCATGGCGGCGGAGTTCGAGGCGTTCGTGGCGACATTGCGTGCCCGCTGGGGTTCCTAGGTGGGCTGACGCACTCGGCCGGTGTGGTTGAACAGCAGGTTGAGCACGAACGCGGTCAGCGCCGCGCTGGTGATGGCGCTACCACCGATCACCTGTGCCCACGTGGGGAACGACTGGTAGATCTTCGGTGCCACGACCGGCAGCAACCCCACGCCGATGGTGACCGCGATGATCAGCAGGTTCGCGGTGTTCTCGAAGTCGACCCGGCTCAGGATCCCGATGCCGACGGCCGCCACCGTGGCGAACATGACCAGCCCGGCCGCGCCGACCACCGGCCCCGGCAATGCCGCGACGATCTCCCCGAGCTTGGGCACCAGGCCCAGCAACACGAGGATTCCGCCGGCGACCGCGGCGACGTAGCGGCTGCGGACCTTCGTGATGCCGACGAGGCCGACGTTCTGGCCGAACACCGTGTCCATGAACCCGTTCATGATCCCGCCCAGCATCCCGGACACGCCTTCTGCCGCGAGGCCGCGGGCCAGGTCGCGGGAGGTGACCGGGCGGCCGACCATCTCGCCGACCGCGAGCATGTCGGCGGTCGACTCGGTGAAGGTCACCAGCATCACCACGCACATCGAGATGACCGCGGCGAGCGGGAACTCCGGCGCCCCGAAGTGGAACGGCGTCGCGATGCCGAGCCAGGCGGCGTCGCCGACCGACGAGAAGTTCGTCATGCCCAGGAAGATCGCCGCGATCGTGCCGCCGACGAGGCCGATCAGCACGCCGAGCTG
This sequence comes from Lentzea sp. NPDC051213, assembly GCF_044455585.1. Classification (NCBI taxonomy): domain Bacteria; kingdom Bacillati; phylum Actinomycetota; class Actinomycetes; order Pseudonocardiales; family Pseudonocardiaceae; genus Lentzea; species Lentzea sp. NPDC051213. Next base: position 956,027 of record NZ_JBITEX010000002.1, on the reverse strand, counting down.
GCCGAGCAGGCCGCGCGCGAACCTGCCGACGAGCACGATGATCAGCACGATCCCGCCGGCCAGCACGAGCTTCGCCGGTGAGGCGTAGTCGGCGGCCGCCGGATCCAGGCCGGTGATCAGCCCGGCCGCGACGCCGATGAGCGACAGGCCGATCACCGTGATCACCGAGCCGGTGACGACGGGCGGGAAGAACCGGACGGCCTTGGCGAACGGCACGGCGATGAGCAGCCCGAACACCCCGGCCGCGAGCATCGAGCCGTACACGGCCTGCACGCCGTACTGGCCCGCGATCAGGATCATCGGGGTGACCGCGGTGAACGTCGCGCCGGCCACGACCGGCAGCCGGATGCCCAGCACGTTGCCGATGCCGAGCGCCTGCAGCAGCGTGATCAGGCCCGCGACCAGCAGGTCCGCGTTGACGAGCAGGCCGATGGTGCGGACGTCGAGGCCCGCGGCGGCGCCGAAGACGAGCGGCACCGTGACGCAGCCCGTGTACATGGCGAGCACGTGCTGCAAACCGAGCAACCCGAGCCGGGCAGGCGGCAGCACCTGGTCGACCGGATGTTTGAGTGCGGTCTCCATGCACATCTTCTAGTGCCTGATCATTGCGGCGTCGTCACGGCGGGGAGAACTCGCCCGCTCAGCGGTACTTTGGACTCATGATCGAGCCGGTCACGCCGCTGACGCCGCGCCCGGTGCGGTTCGCGCCGGTCGGCCAGTGGTGGCGCGACGTGACGTTCGTGCACTGGGCGGTGCCACCGGAGGCGGTCGCCGGCTTCCTGCCGGACGGCACCCGGCCGGACGTGCACGACGGGCTCACCTACATCGGACTGGTGCCGTTCCGGATGCATCCGATCGGCGGTCGGGTCGGGCCGCGGCTGCCGTACATCGGCACGTTCTGCGAGACCAACGTCCGGCTGTATGCAGTAGACAAGGCGGGCCGGCGCGGGGTGGTGTTCCTGTCGCTCGACGCGAGCCGCCTCGTCCCCGTGCTGGGCGCCCAGATCAGTTCCCGGCTGCCGTACAAGTGGTCGTCGATGCGGCTGGAGCGGACCGGCGACGTGCTCACCTACACCAGCCGGCGCATCTGGCCGGGCCCTCGGGGCGCGTCGAGCCGGGTGGTCGTGCGGGTGGGGCCCGCCGCGGAGACGAGCGAGCTGAGCCGGTTCCTGACCGCACGCTGGGGTCTGCACGTGTCGTGGCACGGCAGAACGATCTACCTGCCCAACGACCACCCGGAATGGCGGCTGCACGAGGCCGAACTGCTGGAACTCGACGACTCGCTGGTCGCGGCCGCCGGTCTGGCGGTCCCGGCGGGACCGCCGGTCAGCGTGCTGCACTCCCCTGGCGTACCGGTGCGGTTCGGCCTGCCCTCCCCCTGAGGGTGGTGGCCCGGTTCAGTCTGGGGGACCCGCCCGGGCCACCGGCCTTGCCAGGTGGCCGACGTGTGCGGTGACTTTCACACGTCGGCCGGGTTCTTGGGGGAACCGGACCCGGTAACTGCACCAACCCCCAACTGCCCGGGCTTTTCAGGGCCCGGCGGCGCAGGTACCGGATCTGGGGACCACTCTGCCAGGCGGTGCGCACAGATTTCGCCCAGACCGGCAACGTCGTGGTCCGTGCGATCAAGCAGGGCGCGATCGGTGCCGGATCGCGCTTTGTCAACCTGCCCGGACGGCCCCCTGGCCCGTTCGGAAGGGACAACTGAATGAAGGACCTGAACTTCGAGATCGATGATCTCGACCTCGGTGAACTCGCCGTGACCTCGATGAGAGATTCGGTGGCACTGCCCGAGTCCGGCGCCTCCGGCGGAGGCTCGTGCAACTCCTGCTCGTGCGGCAGCTCTTCCTGTTGTTGCTGCCAGCCACCTGTCTCTGAACTTCCTCAAACCTGAGAGGCACGGCATGAAAGACCTTTGTTTTGACGTCGATGACCTCGAGATCGGCGAACTCGCGGTCACCTCGATGAGAGACTCCGTCGCGCTGCCCGAGTCCGGCGCGTCCGGCGGTAGCTCCTCCTGTTCCTGTGGCAGCTCGTCGTGCTGCTGCTGTCAACCGCACCAGCCGAACCTGCCCGCATGACCGATCGCGTGCAGGGAGAACTCGCGCCATACGCACTCGTGCGCCTGGCGGCCCTGCCGCACCCGGACGGCGCTGCCGAGGCAGCGCCGTTCCGGCGGGCGGTGGAGGCGCTGGCCGGCGTCGAGTCGTCGTTGCTGGCGCTGGCAGGTCCGGTGTCCGATCTGCTGCACGACAGCGCGGGCACGCACCCCGACGAGTTCCACCGCCGCGTGGTGTTGCCGTTGCGCCGTGACGTCCACAACGGACGGACACCCCGCCCCTCTTTGCTTGCTGCCACAGACTCTTTGGTGTCGCGGTTTCCGCAGCTGGGCGACTGGCTGTCGTTGATGTCCGAGCGGTCCGCGCTGGTCGACGAGGTCGAGCGCACGCTCCCTTCGGCACTGGCCGCGGAACGCGAGGTGCTGGCCACGTTGTGCGGCTCGGAGGCGTTGCGCAAAGCGGCTGTCCTCAGTGGACGCGACCTCTGGCAGGGCCTCGCCCGTGCCGGCGCCGACGACCGCCGCGCCCGCAAAGCCGAGCCGACCGTGCTGCGCTACGCCCTGCGCGCGACCGCGAAGACCAGCCCGCTGTCCTGGTACGCCTCGGTCGGCTGGGGCACCTGGTCCCCCGACGCCCCGGCACCGGACTGGGGTTCCCCCGTCGCCGTCACCCAGGTCAACGGCGTCCTGCTCACCCGGCTGATCGCCGCACTGGTCGCCGACCGCACCCGCCTCTTCGACCACCCGCACCGCCTCGCCCCCGACGTCCACGAGCACGACGGCACCCTCCGGTTCCGGCGCGACATCCCCGCGGCCGGCGCCGTCCGCGCCTACGTCGGCATCGAGGAAAGCGTTGAGGTCGCGGCAAGTCCGCCACTGCGGTTCCTCGTCGGCCTGACCGGCGCGAACCCCAAGGGCATCAGCCCGGCCGAGCTGACCACCGCGCTCGCCACCCGCCTGCCCGACGGCGAGACCGAGCGCGCCCAGCACTACGTCGCGTTGCTCCTCACGATCAAGCTCCTCGTCCCGGTGTGGCCGGTCGACCCGCAGGACCCCATGGCCTGCGCCTCACTCGCGTCCTGGCTGCGCGACCGCGACCGGTCCGACCTAGCGGACCTGCTGAGCTCCCTGCACCGCGACACCGCGGCGTTCGGCTCGCTCGACGCGCAGGACCGCCCCGCCGCGCTGGCAGCGTTGACCGCGGGATGGCAGGAACTGGGTGAGCTCGCCGGTGCCGACCTGACCGGCGTGTCCCCGTTGAGCGAGGACGTCGTGCTGCCCCAGCCGGTCCGCCTCGGCCGCGCCCACGGCTACACCTCGATGCGCTCGCTCGCCGACCTGACACCCCTGCTCATGCTGTTCGACCGCCAGCTCGCCGTCCGCCGCTTCGCCCGCGACCGCTTCGTCGTCGAGTTCGGCCACGGCGGCGTCGCCCGCCCCGCCGCCTGCGCTCCCCTGCTGCAGTCGGCCCTGGTCGACGCGCTGACCGGCGGCCTGAGCGCCCTTCGTGCCCAGGTGGCCGACCTGGTGAGCGACGGCGAGATCACCGACGACGCGGTGTCCGCCGCCGCGGACCTGCTGCCCGCGTGGATGAAGACCCGCCCTGTCTCGTACTCGTTCTTCGCCCAGCCGATGCCCGACGGTCTGGTGGTCAACCACATCTACGACGGCTTCGGCCGCTTCCCCGGCCGGTTCCTCGACCTGCTGCCACCCGAGGCCTACGTGAACGTCCGGGCCGTGTTGGACGGCATCTTCCCGCAGGGCTTCACCGAATACCGGCCGGTCCAGGGCTTCAACCCGAACCTGCACCCCCTGCTGGGCCGAGCGGAAGCCGGCGAGGACCCGCGCTGGGCCGACTACACGCCCGACTCGCTCGAGGTCTTCCACGACCCCCAGCGCGACGAACTGCGGTTGCGCCGCCGCGACACCGGCGCCGTCGTCGACGTCCTCTACCTCGGCTACCTCATGCCGATGTCACTCCCCGACCGCGCCGCCGCCCTGCACGCCGACCTCGCCTGCGGCTGGGCCGACCTCACCCCGTTGCAGTCCACTGTGGAGCGTGACGGCGTCCGCGTCGGTTCCCGGTTGTGCTACCGCGACATCGTGCTGCTCCGCCGCTCCTGGGAGTTCGACTCGCTGACGGTCTCCGACGCCGCCTCCGTCCCTTCGTTGCGCGCCCGGCACGGCCTGCCGTCCACCGTGTTCGTGGGCACCGGCGGCTCCATCACCTCACGCGAAGACTTCGAACAACGCCTGCACGCCCCGAAACCGCAGTACGTCGACCTGACCAACGCCCTGCACCTGCACTGCCTGCCTCGCCTGCTCACCCGCTACCAAGGCCGCGTCCAGCTCACCGAGGCCCTCCCCGTGCCGTCCGGCCAGGTGCTCGAGGTGATCGCGGAAACCTACCGGAGGGCCGGATGACCGACGTCGTCTGCTACTACCACGACCCGATCAAGGCCCCACTCCTGCGCGACGGCGTCCTGCCCGCCCTGGCCGCCGCCGAGTCCGCGTTCCCGGACACCGTCGGCCACGTCGAACGCCACTGGCTGCACGGCCCCCACGTCCGCGTCCGCCTCCTCGGCCCCTCCGCTTCCACCGCGGCACTTCTCGTGGCGACCCTGCTCCGCTCCTACCTCGCCGCCTCACCGTCCACAGTGGAGCTCTCTGAGGCCGAGCAGCTCGCGCACGCCCGTTCCGCCGCCGTGGCCGAACTCCTGCTGCCACCCTTCACGCCGTTGCACGCCAACAACTCCGTCCGGATCGAGCCGACGGACGTGGGACGGCCCCGAAGCCTGCTGGGCTCCGACGAACTGATCGAGCTGCGCTTCCTCGGCCTGCGCCTGGGCATCCCGGCACTGCGGGAGTCGCTGTCCGGCTCACGCGTGGGGCTGGCGCTCACCGCGATGGCCGTGCACGCCAGCCGCTTCCCACCCGGCCTGGAGTACGGCTACCACTCGTTCCTCTCACACGTCGAGGACTTCCTGCTCGCCAGCGACCCCGCCGGCGACGTCCGCGCGAAACTCGACGCCGTCTGGGCCACCAACGCCGAGTCGGCCCGCACCCTGGTCTCGCGGGTCGCAAGTGGACACCCCACCAACCACACCGAGGCGGCCTGGCAGACGTGGACCATCGCCATGCGCCTGGCCACCGAACAACGCTACGACGCCGGCCACCTCGACTCCGCCCTCAACCCGCGCTACGGCGAACGCGCGTACGAGATCGGCGACCCCGCCGCGATCCGCCGCTACAACTACGGCGAACGCGAGAAGTTCAGCGACTACCACAACGCACTCTGGACGGTCGACGTAGAACAGCCCGCCATCAAACGCCCGCTGACCGTCTACCGCTTCGGCACCAACGTTCTGTACCAACTCCTGGCGATCTGCGACGTGACCCCGATGGAACGCTATGCGGCGGCCCACATGCTGGCCAACGCCGCCCAAGAGGTGACCGGCGTCCGCTGGGCCGACCAGTTCGCCGCGATGTCGAAGGCCGGGTGACGTCCGTTGCTGGTACGCCTGCGTCCCGTCGTGCACGCGACGCCGACCCCGAACGGCCTGCACCTGCGCGGCTGGGCCTCGAGCTGCACCCTCACCGGTGGCGCTGGATTGTGGAAGGTGTGGCAGCGGCTCGCTCCCCAGCTCGCCGCCGGCATACCGGCTTCCGAGCTGGGAGTGCCTGACGGCACTTCGCCTGCGGTGCGGGCGGCGGTCGAGTTGATCCTGGAGCAGTTGCGGGAGCACGACATGCTGGTCTCGGTGCCGGAGGACTGGGGCGCGGACGCGCCGACGCCGGAGATCGCGGCCTGGCTGGAGTCGGTGGCCGCGGACCCGGCCGAGGCTTGGCGGCGGCTGCGCGGCGTGACGATCACGGTGTGCGGGAGTGGGGTGCTGGCGGGTGCGGCGGTGCGGGCGGCGACGGCTGCCGGGCTCGCGGTCCAGCAGGAAACCGCGGTCCGGCCACCAAACCAGACAACCAACACCGACCCCTCGACCCGGCAGCCGGGATCCGGTGAACTCACCGTGCACACCGACGACCTGTTCGTCGAGGCAGGTTGCGGGGCAGAAACCGGTTATGTCTTGCCGCCCACCACAAGAGGCCTGTCTTCAGTCAACACTGAAGTTACTAAGCTAGCCGAACATCTAGGCCCCGGCGAACCCACCGAAGTCCTGGCCGCCCTGATCGCATCCGCCGCGATCCACAGACTGGTCTGCGCGGCAGCCGGCCTCCCCGACCCCTCAACAGAATTCGTCGTCCACCCAGGCGAATCCCAGCAAGAGCCCATCTACCCGATGGCACTGGTAGCCCACCTGGACCCCCTCCGCGCCACCTACCACCCGCTGCTCACCGGCCCAGCACCCGAAGATCCCTGGCGAGCACTAGACGCCCTGACCGACCCCGAACTGGGCCCCGTAGACACCCCGCAGTTCGGCGACCTCCCCCAGGTCCCGGCAAACCTGGCCACCTCAGGAAACGCCCTGGGCATCGGCACCACCGCCGACTCCGCCCGCCTGGACGCGGCACTCAACGCGGTCAAGGCCGACGGCGTCATCGGCCTAGGCCAGACCCATGCCCGCGGCACCGCCCTGCGCCTCGCCGCCCGGTTCAAAAAGGGAGAACCGGTGCACGACTGGGCCACCAGCCCCACCGCCCGCCGCTGGTGGAAGGCGCTGACCCTCAGGTTCGCCATCCCCGCCGAGGCCCAGGTCGAACGCCTAGCCCCCGGCGTCTTCAAAGCCGAGATCCGCCACGGCAACCGGATTCTGGCCTGGGCGGTCGAGGCAACGGCCGGAGACGCCGCGGCGTTCGCCGCCCTCGCCGCCACCGGGTACGCGCAAGCCGAACGCGACGGCACCGCCCACCTCAACGGCGCGGCACCCCAGCGAACAGCCGAAGAACAGCCCGACTGGGTCACCCCGGAATGGCTGTGGCCCGCCGACGTACGCACCCGCGAAGAGGCGCTCCAGCAAGCCCTGGCCGCCTTGCCCGGCATCGAGATCCACCAAATGCCCCTCGCTCCCGAACTCCAGTCGGCAGGCCTGATTGCATACACAGTGGACGGTGCACGATGACTCTCCGGGTCGACGGCGGCCTGGCGCTGGTCGGACCGACCAGCGGCACCTGCGTGGCGTGCGCGGAAGAGGCGCGGCTGGCCGTCCTCGGGCCAGAGACACCCCGCGACGCGCGACTCGGCGGAATGATCGCGCCGATGTTCAGGCCGCTGATCGAAGCGCTCGGCAACCAGGACCTGCCCGACACCGTGATCGCCGTCCGCACGGACCTCGGCGTGGTGTCCACCCACCGCGTCCACCCGCGTGAGCACTGCGCACCTCGGTCCGCGGACTCCACCGCGGTCCCGAACAGCCCGGTGCCCGTCCAGAAAGGCGCACTGCGGCAGCCGAACGATCTGACCACTGTGGACGGTCTGAAGGCAGCACTGGTCGACCTGAAGCACGGCCCGGTGATCGGCACCTTCCGGACCGGCCACCTGCCCCTCGCGATGGTGGGTGCCGAACTCGTCCGCGACTTCGTCATCCCGGAAGCCGGCTACGGCCGCACAGCAGACTTCGAAGAGGCCGAACGAGTCGCATTGTTCGAAGCGGTCGAGCGACACAACGGCATGCGCCCACGCAAAACCACCATCGCCGCGGAAGCCTCGTTCGCCGAACTGGGGCATGACAAGGCACTCGACCCGGAACGTCTCGGCCTCCCGGACGCCGGCCACAGCTACACGCCGGACCTCAGGATGCGCTGGGTGCACGGCTGGTCGTACACCCGGAACAAGCCGCTCCTGGTGCCCGAACAGGTCGCGTACTGGGCCGTGCAAACGCCGCACGAGCAGCGCTTCCTCTACGAGACGTCCAACGGGTGCGGGCTCGGCAACAGTCTCACCGAGGCCGTGCTGCACGGCCTGTTCGAGATCGCGGAACGGGACGCGTTCCTGATGGCCTGGTACGCCCGGACGCCGCTCACGAGAATCCGCGTGCCCGACGACCCGGTGCTGCCCCACCTCGTCGACCGGCTCGAAGAGCTCGGCTACGAACTGCTGTTCCTCGACGCCACCAACGACATCGGCATCCCGGCCGTCCTCACCCTCGCCCGCACCAGCCGGCCCGGCCTGCCACAGGCGTTCTTCGCGGCGGGTGCCAATCCGAACCCGACCGCCGCGATGCGCTCGGCAGCGGCCGAGGTCGTCGTCGACGTCGAGTCGATGGTCGACCGTATACGCGCCAAGCCCGAGGACTACCGCGACGAACGGCTACGAGGACTCCTGAACGCCCCCGAGCGAATCTGGACGATGGACGACCACGTCGCGGTCAACGCCCTGCCCGAAGCGCAGGCCAGGCACGCGTTCTTCGTCAACGACCACGCCCCGATCGACCTGACCGCCGAGCCGCAGCACACGGACCTGCGCGAGCTGCTCGACGTATACAGAATGCACCTGGAGCAACTGGACCTGGAGCTGATCGCGGTCGACCAGTCCGACCCGGTGATCGCGCGGAAGCTGGGATTGTATTCAGCCAAGGTGATCGTGCCCGGCACGCTGCCGATGACGTTCGGCCACCTCAACCGGCGCACCACCGGCATCCCCCGCCTCAGGGCCGAGCAGCCCCTGCACCCCCACCCGTTCCCATGAGCCGCCGACTCGCCTACGCGCACGGCCCCGGCAGACGCATCGAGGCCGGCCCGACACCTCACACCACGCCTCACCCAGGTCCGCGGATCCCACTCGCCACGATGAACGGTTTCGGCAAAGCCATCGCCCAGCTGCTGATCGACGTGATGACGCCCCAGCGCTGGGAGCCGTGGAACCAGTACAACGACCACCGCGCCTACCCATCACCCCGCGCCGCCTACCTCGTCGACGTGGAGATCGTCCAAGGCAACGATCGCTGGCTGCTCGACCCGGTGAGGCGCGCGCTGATCGGCACCCACCTGCCCGATCTGACCGAAGCAAGGCTCGAACCGGTCACGCACCCCGAACGTCTCTCCGAAGGCTACGGCGACTTCCGTGACGCCCTGGCCGAGCTGGAGGCGGGCCACGTCCTGGCCGCGCTGACCAACCACGCCAAACGCATGGGCCTCAACGCAAAATCCGACCCCGACGGTCTCACCATCACACCCGGCAACACCACACCTGCCACAACGAAGCCAAGAAGCTCCGGCCTCGGCCCACGCGGACTGTCCGCCGACCCAAGACCGTTGCCGCACAAAGCCTTTCAATCCTTCGTAGCGGCGATCGACGACCGCCTCTGGCATCGGCTCGCTGTACACAACGTGGAAGGCGTCGAAGACGGCTGGTACCAAGGCCAACCCTGCGACGCGATGGACGCGATCCAGTCGACATACGGCCACCCACGCACCAACACCGACGTGACGAGCATGAACCTCGCCCTAGTCCTGACCGCAGACGTCACCGAGGCCGACTACAGAACCTTGTTGCGCCAGGCCGGTTCCACAGCCCAGAACGTGTGCGAGGCGGCGGCCGAAGCCGGGATGTTCTGCCGCCCGGTCCGCAGCGTCGACGATCCCAGCCTCGAAGCGATCGCCGGTGCCCCGCCGAACCACACCCTGCTCTACGTCCTGCTCGCCGGACGGCAGCGGATCTCCTGCTTCCCGTACGACCTCACCCCGTTGGAGCAGCTGTGACCTGGACCGGCCTGCACTGCAGGGTCTCCTGGAAGCGAGCGGACGTCGACACGTTCATCGCCGACGTCCTCGCCCCCGTCATGGCACCCCACGAGTGGTATTTCCTGCGGTACTGGGAAACCGGCCCGCACCTGCGCATCCGCGTCAAAGGCCCGGCCGACCTCCAGGCCGTGCTGCGCGACCTCATCGCGGCCCAGGACTTCCCCGTCGAGGACGACGAACCCGGCTGGCTCCCGCACGGCGACGTCCGCGAGGTCGAGTACGTCCCGGAGACCGCCCGCTACGGCGGCCCCCAGGCACTCCCCGTCGCCGAGGAGATCTTCTGCCGCAGCACGGAAGTCGCGGTGGCGGTCCTCAGAGCCGCCCGCACCGAGAGCGCCCGCCTGACCGCCGCCATCGGCTTGACCATCGAGACCGCCAAGGCACTCGACCTCGGCCTGCCGCAAGCCGCGGCCTGGTTGCGCAGCCTCGGCACCGGCTGGCGCGACGTGCAGGAACAGGCTCCGGCCCCGACACTCGCTTCCCACACCGCCGCGCACCAGCTGCTCGCCCAACGCGGCCAGGCCCTCGCCGACCGGTGGCACCGCGAGCCGACCGGCGCCGTCACCCACTGGGCCGCGTCGATCCGTGAGGCCCAGCAGAAGCTCGGCAGGTGGCTCCCCTACGTCTGGGCCTCCCAGCTCCACATGCTGCTCAACCGCCTGGGCATCAGCCCCAACGAAGAGCGCATGATCTGCTGGACCACCGCGGCCGCCGCCCTCTCGCCCACCGGCCTCACCGACTTCCACGACGACGGCGCCACCGCCCCGGACCGCCGCTACCTGGAGGCGAGCAAGTTCCTCCCCGGCTTCACCGAACAACTCCCCCGCAAGGTCACCCCCAGCCCGCAATGGATCGCCCCCTGGCTTCCCACCGAACCACTACCATCCACAGTGGACAGTAGAACCTTCCGCGCCCGCATGACCAGCCGCGACCTGACCGGCAAGTTGAACGCAGAACAGCTGGGCACCCTGCTGTGGAACTCGATGTCGCCCGAGGACGGCAGGTGGCCGTACCCGAGCGCCGGTGCCCAGTACTGCGCCCGCCTCAGGCTCATCGCGCTCAACGTCGACGGCCTCGCCTCCGGCCGCTACGAGGTCTGCGAGGTGAATCGAACCGTCACCAGACTCGGTGACGCGCCGTCGATCGAGGACCTCGAAGCCACCTCGATGTGGTTCGGCAAGGGAGCCACCGAACTCGCCGAAACCCCGGCCGTGCTGGCGCTCTACGTGAGAATCGGCTCTCTCCGGCAGACCTACGGCCTGCGAGCGATCAGGTTCGCGTTCACCGAGGCCGGGCATCTCGCGCAGAACCTCACCGTGACCGCGGCCAACCAGGGCATCCGGACCGGTCTGGTCGGCGGCTTCTACGACGACATCGCCCACGACGTCATCGGACTCGACGGCGTGGACGACGCACTCGTCTACTTCCTGCCGCTGGCCTCGTAGATCTCCACCGAATCCAGCAGCGCGTCCACCGTCGGCTCGATCGCCGCAGCCGCCCGCGCGTCCCGGAACCGCCGCTCGATGCCCAGATCCCGCCGGAACGCCGCATCCCCGCACACCTTCATCGCCAGATCGGTCACCGCGACAGCGGCCTCGGTCGCCGTGACCGCCAGCAACCGAACCCGATCACCGGACCGCTCTGGATGCCACGTCACCGCGGACAGGGTGTCGTTGTACAGCACCCGGACCGCGTCGGTCCGCAACCGCATCCGCGCCAGATCGGCCCGCGTCCGCGGATCACCACCACCGAGATGCCCCAACGCCTCCGCCAGCGCACCCTCCATCAACCCCAGCGACACGGCGGCCCCCAGCACCAGGAACCACGGGAACGCCGGCTCCTCGGACCACAGCCGGTTGGACGCCGGCACCCGCACGGGATCCGCCTCGACACACGTGGCGACGGTGCCCCGCAACCCCATCCCGGCGTGGTCGGCCGGCACCAGCAACCCCGGTGCCTGAGCAGGCACCAGCCACAACGCCGAGCCGCACGACCAGACGTAGCTGTCGGCTTCCCCGGCCGCGATCACCCAACTCTTGCGCGCCCGCACCTGCACCACGTCGCCGTGCGCGGACACTTCACCGGACTTGCCGAAGGCCGCCAGCGTCGACAGGTGCCGGCCGGCCGCGATCTCCGCACGCAACCAGTGCGGGCCGGAGCGGTCCAGCACCGCGGCCGCGGAGTAGTGCGAGCGCAGGACGGAAGCCGTTGCGCCGCACACACGGGCGACGTGCTCGACCACGCGACCGGCCGCCCGCAGGTCCTGCCCTCCCCCGCCGACCGTGCGCGAGATCGTCATGCCCAGAATCCCCCGCGCGCCAAGGGCGTTCAGGGCGGCGCGCGGGAACCGGGCGTGCTGGTCGACATCGGCGGCGTTCGGTACCACCACGGTCTGCACGACGCGGATCAGGTCCGCCCGGTACGTCACGTGGGCGGGTAGAGCGAGTAGGACGGGAAGTTGCCGTAGGGACGTTCACTTGGCGGACCTTCCGTGACGGCGTGGACCAGCAACGATCCGCCCACGAACGCACCGCGCCAGGACGCTCCCCTGCCGCCGAACACCTCGTCCCGGTCACCGCGCGACCGCGGCTTGTTGATGCCCACCTTGAAGGCCTGGATGTCGGGGATCAGCCGCCGTGCCGCCGCCTCGTCGTCGCACGCCAGCGACGCGACCAGCGCACCGTTGGACGCGTTCATCGCGGCCAGCAGCTCGGCCTCGGTGTCGACCAGCACGATCGTGTCGACCGGCCCGAACGGCTCGGCGTGGTGCAGCACGGAAGACCGTGGCGGGTCCAGGATCGCGACCGGCGCCAGGTAGGCGGAGGTCTGCTGCCCCGGCAGGAAGCGGCCGCCGTCGAGCGATCCTCGGTACAGCGGCACGCCGCCGTTGCGGATCGCCTCGTCCACGACGTCACCGAGCTCCTTGGTCTTCGCGTCGTTGATCAACGGCCCGAAGTCCAAGGAGGGCAACTCGTCGCCGGGCGAAGCGACGGCGAGCGGGTGCCCGAACGTCACGTCCCGCACCGCGGGCAGGTAGACGTCCAGGAACTTGTCGAACAACGACCGCTGCACGACGTAGCGCGGGTACGCGGTGCAGCGCTGCTTGCCGTAGTCGAACGCCTTGCGGATCTGCGGGCCGAGCACGTCCCAGGAGTCGAACTCCCAGACGCCCCAGCAGTTCAGGCCCTCCTGCTCCAGCACGTGCCGGCGCTGCGAGTCGACCAGCCGGGCGGCGATGGCGCTGCCGACGTCGCGACCGCCCACAAAGGACACACAGCCCAGGAACGACGACCCGACCAGCACCGGCGCCAGCTCGGCCCCGCTGCCGGAGACCAGCGTCAACGGCAGTCCGGACCGCACGGCGAGCGCGGTGGCCAGCGTCAGGCAGCTCACGCCGCCGTCGGTCGGCGCCTTGGCGATGACGGCGTTGCCCGCCAACGCCTGCACGAGCATCGCGTGCATCAGCACGCTCATCGGGTAGTTCCACGAGGCGATGTTGCTCACCGGGCCCGACAACGGCCCCCGGCCCGCGAGCATCCCGTCGATCTCCTCGATGTACCAGCGCACGCCCTCGATGCAGCGGTCGACGTCCGCGGTCGCGAGCCGCCACGGCTTGCCGATCTCCCACACGAGCAGCAACGCCAGCAGGTCGCGATGCTCGGTCAGGCCGTCCAACGCCTCCGAGACGCGGGCTTTGCGTTCCGCGAGCGAGACGTTGCGCCACTCGATGTGCTGGTCGACGGCGGCGACCACCGCGCGGCCCGCGACGTCGAAGTCGAGGAACGGCGGGCCCGCGATGGTGGAGCCGTCAACGGGGGTGGTGGCGGGCATCGGTTCGCCGGCACGACTCCAGCTGCCGCCGAAGTGGTTGAGCAGCCGATCGTCGTGGAACGCTTCGGGTGCCACCTTCAGGCACTGCGAGTACACGTCGTTCCACGACGTACCTGGCTTGAGGATCAACGACATCGGAGCGCCCTCCCTGCCGAGAAAGTTCAGCGGTTCTGCACGTGCTGCCAGCCGAATCGGCCCTTGATGCACAGGTTTCCGTGCGTGACAGAGCTGTCGTGCGGGGACGTGACCTTGACGATCTCGTTCTCCTGCACGTGCAGGGTGAGGTTGCACCCGACACCGCAGAACGTGCAGATGGTCGTGGTCTGCGTCTGGGCCTCTTCGTCCCAGGTACCGTCTTCCCGCTTGTCGTGCTCGCGTTTGAAGCTCAGCGCGCCGGTCGGGCACACCTCGATGCAGTTGCCGCAGTAGACGCACGCGCTGTCAGGCAACGGCGTGGAGAACTCCGTGGAGATCCGCGCGTCGAACCCGCGGCCGGCCACCGCGATCGCGAAGCTGTTCTGCCACTGGTCACCGCACGCGTCGACGCACTTGTAGCAAAGGATGCACTTGCCGTAGTCGCGCACGTACAGCGGATTGTCCACTTTGGCCGGTTGCCGCACGGTCGCGGCCACCGAACCGTCGATCTCCTCGTGCTCACCCGGATGGCGATCGTCCCGGTCCGCCGAAGGCGGCGCGGACGGCCCGAACCGGGAGGGGTCGGCACCGCACGCGGACATCCACTCGTCCACGTGCGGCGTGGTGGACAGGTCCGTGGCGGACCCCAGAAGTTCCAGCACCAGCTTGCGGCTGTGGTTCGTGCGGTCGGAGTCGGTGCGCACCACCATGCCCGGCTCGACCTTGCGCGAGCACGACGGCACCAGCGTGCGCGACCCCTCGACCTCGACCATGCACACGCGGCAGGCGTTGGCGGGCTTGAGAGTGTCGCCGTAGCAGAGCGTCGGGATCGACTTCCCGGCCGCCGTGCAGGCGTCCAGGATCGTGGCACCCTCCGGTACCCGCACCGGCTCGCCGTCCAGCGAGAACTCGACCAGCCGCTTCGGCAGCCCGATTTCGACGATCGTCATGACGGCGCCTCCTCCGCGTAGCCGAGCCGGTCGAGGGCAGATTCGATGGCGTTCCAGGCGGTCTGCCCCAGACCGCAGATGGACGAGTCCCGCATGACCTGGCCGACCTCCCGCAGCAGCTGGAGATCGTGAGCGCTCGTGCTCAACGGGCGCTTGCCCACCAACCGGTGCAGCGCCTCCTCCTGGCGCACGGTGCCGATCCGGCACGGCACGCACTGCCCGCACGACTCGTCGCGGAAGAAGGCCGCGATGCGCAACAGGAAGCTGCCCAGATCCGCCGTGTCGTCCAGCACCAGCACGACACCGGAGCCGAGCGTGGTGCCGGCGGCCCGCGCGTCTTCCAGGGTGAGCGGCAGGTCGAGCTCGTCCGGGCGGACGAACCCGCCTGCCGCCCCGCCGAGCAGTACCGCTCGCAGCTCCCGGCCTGGCGGCACGCCACCCGCCAGATCGAGGAGTTCCCCGAGCGTGGTGCCGAACCGCACCTCGTACACGCCCGGACGACTCACATTTCCCGACAGGCAGAACAGCTTCGATCCGGTGGACGCCTCGGTGCCGACGCGGGTGTAGGCCTCGCAGCCCTCGGTGAGGATCACCGGCACGTTGACGAGCGTCTCCACGTTGTTGACCACGGTCGGCTTGCCGAAGAGCCCCTTCTCCACCGGGAACGGCGGCTTCGACCGCGGCTCGCCGCGGAAGCCCTCGATGGAGTTGAAGATCGCCGTTTCCTCGCCGCAGATGTACGCACCGGCGCCGCGGCGGATCTCGATGTCGAACGAGAAGCCCTCGTGGCCCATGATGTTCTGGCCGAGGAAGCCTCGTTCGTGGGCTTTCGCGATCGCGCTGCGCAGCAGGTGCAGCGCCAGCGGGTACTCACCGCGCAGGTAGAGGTAGCCGCGCGAACACCCGGCGGCGAACCCGGCGATCGTCATCGACTCGATGACGGAGAACGGGTCGCCCTCCATCAGCAGCCGGTCCTTGAACGTGCCGGGCTCGCTCTCGTCCGCGTTGCACACCAGGTAATGCGGCCCGACGGGCTGGCGGGCGGTCGCGTCCCACTTGCGTCCCGTCGGGAACGCCGCGCCACCGCGACCCATCAGCTTCGCGTCGGTGACCTCCCGGATCACCCCGGCCGGCCCGAGCAGCAGAGCCGTCCGCAGCGCCGCGTAGCCGCCGGTGGCCCGGTAGTCGTCGAGACTTTCCGGATCCACCACGCCCACCCGCTTCAGCAGCCGCAGGCCGGGGGCACCGGCCTGCGGCACCTCTGCCCGCCCACCGTCCACAGGGGAGGGACCAGCGGCCGCCACCGCGATCACCTCACCGGCGTGGGTGGGCGCCAGGAGCTGCTCCTTCGCCACCTCCCCCGCTTCGAACGCCAGGGCGGCAGGAGCCTTCTCGCACACCCCGAGACAGGGGCTGCGCAGCCAGCCGCTCTTCGCACCGGCCGGCCCGAGCTCGTCGGTGAGCCGGTCGCACAACGCCTTCGCGCCGTTGACCTGGCAGGCCAGGTCGACGCAGACGTGCACGACCTTCGCCGGGCGTTCGGTGAGCGAGAACAGCGAGTAGAAGCTCGCCACCCCGTACGCCTCGGCCGGTGGGATGTGCAGCACGCGGCAGATGTGGTTCAGCGCGCCCTGGCTGATCCAGCCGACCCGGTCGTTGACCGCGTGCAGGGCGGGCAGCAGCTGGTCGCGGCCCATGCCGGTGAACAGGTCGACGACAACGCGTTCAGCTTCGGTGGGATCGACGTCGAGGAGCTTGAGATCCAAGTCAGCTCACCGCCCCGGAAGCAGGCACAGGGATCTTCTCGATGCGGATCGCAGCCGCCTTGTACTCGGCCGTACCCGCGATCGGGCAGGTCGCCTCGATCGTGATGATGTTGACGTCGATCTCGTCCGGGAAGTGGAACGTCATGAACACCAGCCCCGGCGTGAGCCCGTCGTCGATCCGCACCGGCGCCTGGATCTGCCCGCGCCTGGACGTGATCTGGACTTCCTCACCGGCACGCACCCCGAGCGCTGCCGCGTCCTGCGGGCACAGGTCGAGCGTCTCACCCATGCGCAGCGGCGACTCGAACCCGGCGGACTGCACGCCGGTGTTGTAGGAGTCGAGCCGGCGCCCGGTCGTGAGCCGGAACGGGAACTCCTCGGTCAGCTCGTCGACGGGCGGGCTGTGCGGCACCGGGGAGAACGTGGCGGGCATGCCGCGCTTCACCGGGTCGTCCTCCCACAACCTCCCGTGCAGGAAGCTGGGTTCGAGGGAGTCCTCGCTGGGGCACGGCCACTGGATGCCGCCGAGCTCCTCAAGTCGTTGATAGGTCATGCCGGTGTGGATCGGCGACAGGCTGCGCAGCTCGTCCCACACGTCCTCGCCGGTCTTGTGCTGCCAGTCGGCGCCGAGCCTGGTGGCGATCTCGCCCATGATCTCGATGTCGTCGCGCGCGCCCTCGGGCGGCGTGAGAGCTTTGCGCACCCGCTGAACCCGGCGCTCGCTGTTGGTGAAGGTGCCATCGGTTTCGCACCACGCTGCCGCGGCAGGCAGCACGACGTGCGCGAGCTGCGCGGTCTTGGTGAGGAAGATGTCCTGCACCACCACGTGGTCCAAGTTGGACAGTCGTTTGATCGTGTGCTCGCAGTCGGCCTCGGACTGCACCGGATTCTCACCGATGATGTACACGGTGGTCATGTCACCGCGTTCCATCGCCTCCAGCATCTGGGTGAGGTTCCAGCCCTTCTGGGCCTTGAAGTTCGAGCCCCACGCCTCGTTGAACTTCTTCGCGACGTTCGGGTCCGTGATGTCCTGGAAGCCGGGCAACCGGTCGGGGATGGCGCCCATGTCGCCACCACCCTGCACGTTGTTCTGGCCGCGCAACGGGTTCAGCCCCGCGCCGTAGCGCCCGACCTGACCGGTCAGCAGCGACAGGTTGATGAGGCTCAGCACGTTGTTGGTGCCGTTGTGGTGCTCGGTGATGCCGAGCGTCCAGCTGAGCTGGCCGCGGTCCGCCTTGGCGTAGGCGTGCGCGAGCTCGCGGATCAACTCGGCCGGCACGCCGGTCTCCAGTTCGGCGACCGGCAGCGTCCACGGCTCGACGGCCTTGACGAACTCCTGGAAGCCCTCGGTCGCGCGCTCCACGAACGACATGTTCGTGAGGTTGGAGGCGATGATCTCGCGGGCGATGGCGTGGGCCAGCGGGATGTCGGTGCCGACGTTGAGGCGCAACCACCTGTGCGCCCACTTGCCGGTGCTCGTCAGCCGCGGGTCGACGACGTACAGCTTCGCGCCCTTGTGCACGGCCTTCAGCACGTGCTGGAAGAAGATGGGGTGCGCTTCCCGCGCGTTCGACCCCCACAGCACGATCAGGTCGGCGTCCTCGATCTCCTTGTAGGAGGAGGTACCGCCACCACTGCCGAACACCTTGGCCAGACCCGCCACACTCGGCGCGTGGCACGTGCGGTTGCACGAGTCGACGTTGTTCGTCCCGATCACCGCGCGGGTGAACTTCTGGGCCATGTAGTTCATCTCGTTGGTGGCCCTGGCGCAGGAGAACATGCCGAACGCGTCCGGGCCGCCTGCCTTGACGTTGCGTGCGAAGCCTTCGGCTGCCTTGTCCAGGGCCTCGTCCCAGGTGGCTGGACGAAGGATGCCTGCGTCGCGCACCAACGGCTGGGTCAGCCGGACGTAGGGCTCGGTCTTCTTCCGCCTGCTCATCACGACACCTCCTGGGTCCATACTGTATGCAATCTGCGGTATGCGCTAGCCCCAGTTGTGGTTTCTTGACGACGCGACTCGGTCTCAGCCCTTGGCCAGGGACTCGGCGAAGATCGGCACCACGGAGGTGAGCTGCGCCAGCGCGGCGTCCTGACTCCGGCCGGACGCCGTCACGGTCGCCAGAAGCGTGCCCCGCGCCAGAACCGCGTGACAGGACCACGGAACCAGCGCGGGGTCGTTGTTCGCCTCGCAGTACGCGTACGACTCGTCGACGCCTTCCGGCCGCACGAGCGACACGTCCGGAACCACCGTCCGGAGGGGAGAAACGCCACCAGGGCTGTACGACGTGCAAAGACGAGACCACCGCTGCACCGTCGTCAGCAGCACCGCGGCCGGGAGGTCTGACATGGCGTGCACCCGTTCGAACAGGTCCACCCCACCCGCCCAGGCCCGGCTCCGCGAGACCGACGTGCCGCTGTCGACGCGCAGGTCGTGGCTGCCGCAGGCGGTGCGGACGATCTCCTGCTCATATCCCGGCTCGCTGTCGTCGCCAGGATAGTTCCGCTCCACCCTGCCACCGAGGGCGTCGAAGGCACCGGCCGGAGCCAGGGCCTTCTTGGCACGCAGATCCAGGTCCGCGGGCGAGGGCGGTGCCGTCGAGCTGGTAGTGGGCGGCGGAGCGGCGGCCGGTTGCGCACCGGTGCACGAGGCGGTCAGCACGGCCACGGCCACGGCAAAGATCCTGATGTTCACGTCGCTCCCCCAGAGCCGAACGTGCCCGTTGCGCGGGCATCCCCGCCGAGTCAACCACTCCCGCACGCCGGGCACGTCCACCACTCGACGTTCGCGGTCAGCCCCGGACGGCGTACGAGTGCGCGCCCGTGCCCGCCAGCTTGCCGCCGTCCACGATCAGATACTCGTCGCGGATCGGCGTGCCGGCGAAGAACGACTCCAGGATCTCCCTGGTACCGGCGGCATATCGGGCCTGCGCCGACAGCGAACTGCCCGAGATGTGCGGGGTCATGCCGTGGTTCGGCATCGTCCGCCACGGGTGGTCGGCGGGCGCGGGCTGCGGGAACCACACGTCGCCCGCGTACCCGGCCAGACGACCGCTCTGCAGGGCGCGGACGACGGCGTCCCGGTCTGCGATGCGGGCGCGGGCGGTGTTGATGAGGTAGGCGCCGCGCTTCATCGTGGCGAGCAGCTCGTCGTCGAACAGGCCCTCGGTCTCCGGGTGCAGTGGCGCGTTGATGGTGACGACGTCGCAGTGCGGCACCATGTCCGCGGCCGATTCGTGGAACGTCAACCCGAGTTCCTGCTCCACCTCGCGGGGCAGCCGGTGCCGGTCGGTGTAGTGCAGGTGCACGTCGAACGGCGCCAGGCGCTTCAGCACGGCCAACCCGATCCGCCCCGCGGCGACAGTGCCGACGTGCATGCCCTCGACGTCGTAGGAGCGGGCGACGCAGTCGGCGATGTTCCAACCGCCGTTGAGCACGGTCTGGTGCGAGGGCACGAAGTTGCGGACCAGATTGAGGATCGACATCACCACGTGCTCGGCGACGCTGATGCTGTTGCAGTACGTCACTTCGGCGACCGTGACGCCGTGCTGGATGGCCGCGTCGAGGTCGACGTGGTCCGAGCCGATGCCCGCGGTCAGGGCGAGCTTCAGGCGCGGCGCGCGGGCGAAGCGTTCGGCCGTCAGGTAGGCGGGCCAGAAGGGTTGGGAGATCACGACGTCCGCGTCGGCCAGCTCGCGGTCGAACTCGGAGTTCGCGGAGTCCTTGTCGGAGGTCACGACCAGCTCGTGGCCCTGGGACTCCAAGAATTTCCGCAGACCCAGCTCGCCGGACACGCTGCCGAGCAGCTGTCCGGGGGTGAAGTCCACCGAGGACGGGGTGGGCAGGGTCTGGCCGCCGGGGTAACCGGCGAGCGCGGGCAGGTCGTCGCGGGCGTAGGTCGCCGGGTAGCCGGTCACCGGGTCGTCGTAGAGAACGCAGAGAATCTTCATGCCCTCCAGCATCGGAGCGACGGACCCTCGGCGTCCAAGCGAAAGTTCCTATGCCGTCATAGGTCGCGTCTATCAAGATGCTTGTGCAGCATGCGATCCAGCTCGCCGCGCACGTCGAGGCCGCGCGTGAGACCTAGCATCGCCCTCGCCAGCATGGAGACCTGTTCGCCGGTGACCAGCCCGATCTGCGGCACGCGCCGGGGGTCCTCGATCCGCACCACCCGCATGCCCTCGGGCGTACCGAACATCTGCAACCAGGCGTGGGCGATGACGCTCGACCACTTGCGGGTCGCCACATGTGCGTACAAAGTCGCCACGGTGTCGGCCTCGATCACCGGCACGGGCTGCACGCCGGAGTCCGCGAAGATGCCGTCCAGGATCCGGCGGTTGCGCATCTTCGAGGTCAGCAAGCAGAGAGGCAGCGCGGCCACGTCCGCCCACCGCGCCACCGGGCGGGAGGCGATCTCCTCGTCGGCGGGCGTGAGCAACACGTAACGTTCCTCGTACAGGGGCACGGCACGGTCCGAGCTGTCCACATAGGTCATCGCGATGTCGAGCTCGAACTCGTCCAGCCCTCGCACGATCTCCCGCGACGACAACGACTCCAGCGTGATGCGGACGTGCGGGTAACGCTCACAGAACGGCGTGGTCAGCAACGGAGCGGTGGGCAGCGCCGTGGGGATCGCGCCGATCCGCAGGATGCCGGACAACGACTCGCGCATGCGCGACAGGTCCTGCTGCAGCGCATCGCGGTCCGCGAGCATGCGATGCGCCCACAGCAGGACCCGCTCCCCCTCTGGCGTCAGCGACTCGAACCGCCGGCCACGGGACACGATCGGCACCCCGAGCTCGCGTTCGAGCTTGCTGATCGCCGCCGACAACGACGGCTGGGACACGTGACAGGCCTCCGCGGCGCGGGCGAAGTGGCGTTCGCGCGCGAGGGCGACCAGGTACTCCAGCTGCCGCAGCAACAACTCAGGACACCATCGACGTGCGCGAGAGCAGGTCGATCGCCGCGTAGACGTGCCGCAACGTCGGTGCCGGCACGCGGGTCAGCTCGGCGATCTCCACCACCGCGCCGATGATCGCGTCGATCTCCAGCCGTTTGCCGGCCTCGAGGTCCTGCAGCATCGACGTCTTGTGGTGCCCGACCCGCCGGGCGCCGTCGATGCGCTTGTCGATGGAGATCTGCGGATCACACCCCGCGGCACGCGCGATCGTCAGCGTCTCGGCCATCATCTGCGCCACCAGATCGCGGCTGTCGTCGTGCTCGCAGATCTCCACCATCGTCGCGCGAGTCAGGGCGCTCAACGGGTTGAACGCCACGTTGCCCATCAGCTTGATCCAGATGTCCTCGCGGACGTCCTTCTCCACCGGGCACTTCAGCCCGCCCGCGATCATCGCCTCGCTCAGCGCGACGCACCGCGGTGAGATGCTGCGGTCGGGCTCACCGATCGAGAACCGGGTGCCCTCCAGGTGCCTGATCACGCCCGGCGACTCGATCTCCGTCGAGCAGTAGACGACACAGCCGATCGCCCGCTCCATGGGCAGCACAGCCGTCACCGACCCGCCGGGATCCACGGCCTCGATCCGTTGCCCCTCAAGAGGATGTCCGGTCATGCCGTGGAAGTACCACCACGGGATCCCGTTCTGCGCCGCGATCACCGCGGTGTCCGGCCCCAGCAACGGGGCCAGCAGATCACCCGAGGACGCGTAGGAGTACGCCTTCAGGCCGAGGAAAACGTAGTCGACCTCGCCGACCTCGGCAGGATCGTCGGTCGCATGTGGATGCGCGGTGAAATCACCACGAGGGCTCAGCACCCGCACGCCGTGCTCCTGCAGTGCGGCGAGATGGGCTCCACGCGCGATCAGGTGGACTTCCACGCCCGCGCGATGCAAGGCCGCACCGACATAGGCACCGATCGCTCCGGCTCCGAGAACAGCGATCTTCATGGTCACGCCCCGCCCTGCTTGGTCAGACACAGGCACAATTGCATACAGTATACGGACAACACGACGAATCCTCTAGAAGTGCTTTTTGCATACCAAAAGCTGTATTCTGTCCGGCATGACCTCTTTGCCCAGTGGCCGCCGGGCCGCCCGCGGCCCGCTCAGCGCCGCGGCGAGCCGCCGGGTCGAACGGCCGGCACCGCTGCGACAGGCCGTCTACGACGCCTTGCTCGAGCTGATCGTCAACCGCACCCTCGCCCCCGGCCAGCACCTGGTCGAGGCCGAGCTCGCCGAGTACCTGGGCGTGAGCAGGCAGCCGGTGCGCGAGGCCCTGCAGCGGCTCCAGACCGACGGCTGGGTCGACCTGCGCCCCGCCCAGGGCGCCTTCGTGCACACCCCGACCGAGGAGGAGGCCGACCAGCTGCTCGCCGTGCGCAGCGTGCTGGAGACCTACTCCGCCAAGCTCGCCGCCGAGCACGCCACCTCGGTGGACATCAAGCAGCTGCAGAAGCTGCAGAAGGCCGGCCTGGCCGCGCTGGCGGCCTCCGACGTGGATCGCCTGGTCGAGGCGAACGCCGACCTGCACGCGGCCATCGCGTCGATGGGCCGCAACAAGGTCCTCGCCGAGATGATCGGCCTCGTCGACCGCCGGGTCCGCTGGTACTACACCCCGATCGCCCGCCCGCGCAGCCGCGACTCGTGGAACGAGCACGCCGAACTGATCGCGGCCATCGCCGATCGTGACGCAGAGCGAGCAGGCGAGGTCATGCACCGTCACGCGGAGCAGACCCGGCAGACCTACCACGACCGCAAGACCGAAGTGTCTACGCAGAGCGACTGAGACGTTACGCTCAGATCACCCGAATTCGGTCATTTGGTGCCACACGGGTGATCCGCGACACGATGCTCGTGGATTGCATACAAAACGCAGTATTCTGGATTGCAGCAAGGCAGGGGTCAACGAGGACCCGGAGTGGGTATCCCGTGACCTGAGACGTAGCCGCAGCCTTGCCACTCCCGTGCGACAGTGCTGAACGCGCCTGTGGGGCTTCAGCACGCCTCGGGAGC
Source organism: Lentzea sp. NPDC051213 (assembly GCF_044455585.1). Classification (NCBI taxonomy): domain Bacteria; kingdom Bacillati; phylum Actinomycetota; class Actinomycetes; order Pseudonocardiales; family Pseudonocardiaceae; genus Lentzea; species Lentzea sp. NPDC051213. The sequence goes on along the minus strand of NZ_JBITEX010000002.1, from coordinate 932,626 downwards.
GACCATCGACAGGGAGAGAAGGAAGACCATGTCCCGCTGGACGAACATCGCGCGCGCTCTCACCGAGTCGCGCCAGGGCTTTTCCGCCGACGGCCGCACGCTCGGCCTCGGACTGGCCACCGCGCTGCACGAGCAGCGCAAGGACGCCGAGGCCGTCGCGGCCGTGGCCCAGACGCTCCGCAAGGACGCCGAAGGCCACACGATTCACGGCTGATTGTCCTTCACCGGAGCGTCCTCGCTCCTTTGTGCACTCTCCGCTCCCTCCACGGCGGAACGGGCGGCCCGCCGGGAGGTGTGCAGGCTCCACACGGTGGTGATCGCGAGCGTCACCATGATCACCCCGAGGGACACCGTGATCGGGATCTCCGGAGCCCACGAGACACCGTGGTGGTGCATCGCCTCGAAGATGAGCTTGAGGCCGATGAACGCGAGCACCACCGCGAGCCCCTTGCTCAGGTGCACCAGGCGATCCAGGAGACCGCCCACCAGGAAGAAGAGCTGGCGCAGGCCCATCAACGCGAACGCGTTGGCGGTCAGCACCAGGTACGGCTCCTTGGTGAGCCCGAAGATCGCCGGAATGGAGTCGACCGCGAACAGCAGGTCCGTGGTGCCGACCGCGACCATGACGATCAGCATCGGCGTCACGACACGACGGCCGTCGACGCGCGTCGTCAACGCGGCGCCGTGGTAGGTCGTCGTCGCCGGCACGACCTTCTTCACCGCGCGCAACGCGGCGTTCTCGGAGAACTCGGCCTCCTCGGTCTCCTCCTGCCGCAACAGCTTCCACGCGGTGTAGATCAGGAAGGCACCGAAGAGGTAGAACAGCCAGTCGAACCGTGAGATCGCCTGTGCGCCCAGGGCGATGAACACGGCTCGCAGCAACAACGCCAGGATGATGCCGACGATGAGCACCTTTTGCCGGTACTCCCGCGGCACCGCGAACCTGGCCATGATCAGCACGAACACGAACAGGTTGTCGACGCTCAGCGAGTACTCGGTGATCCAGCCGGCGAAGAACTCGCCGCCGTGCTGCGGACCGGCCAGCCAGGTGATGCCGAGTCCGAAGAGGACGGCCAGGCCGACGTAGAACACCACCCAGTACAACGACTCGCGGAACGACGGCTCGTGTGGTTTGCGCGCCACCAGGTAGAAGTCGAACGCGATCACCGCGGCGATCCCGCCCATGGTCGCGATCCACACCCAGACGGGCAGATCCAACATCCTTGGCTCCTTCGGCGGAAGGGAAGGTCAGCGGGCGGCGGCGGCACGCAACCGCAGGGCGATGCGTTCGTGCAGCCACAGGAAACCGATGGCCCAGCCGAGGCTCACGATCCCTTGGTAGGCGAGGAAACCGGCCAGGTCCGGGGGCAGCCGCACCTGGCCGGTGAGCACAAGGCTCACGGTGGTCTCGTGCACCAGCCTGGCCAGTGGGAACGCCACCAGCCAGTAGAGCGCCACCGGAGCGAACCGCCCGGCAGGGAGCCGGCCTGCCGCAACCAGCAGGCTGAAACCGCCGCCGAGCGCGCCCAGCGGCAGGCCGAGCGCGACCATCGTCACGAGTGCCCACCCCAGTGGCTGGCCGACGAGTGCGGCCAGCGCTCCCGCGATGAGTCCGGCGGCGAGACCGACGAATGCGCCAGGAATTGCTTCTCGGATCTGCATCTCAGCCCACCACCACGCCGAACTTGACGAGACTGAAGAACAGCATGCCCAGGTAGAACACCGCGCCGAAACCGATGATGACGTTCGTGATCAGCTTGGGGCGGATGGGTTTGGGCAGCATCCGGTTGTTCACCAGGAGCAGCACCACGCAGTAGGCGCCCATGGCGAACGTCGACAGGAACGCGAGCACGTCCAGGATCGCTCCCGGTCCGTCGGCCGGTCCGAACAGCAGGATCAGGATGCCGAAGGTGATGACGCCCCACAGGAATCCCGCGTAGAGGTGCGACATCCGGAACTTCTTGGCGCCGGGCACGAAGTGGTAGGTCATGTCCGCCTGGCCGCGCGAGAACGAGTCGAACAGACCCAGCGTGGCGTTCAGGCCGATCAACGCGATGAACCCGAGGAACACCCCGCCGAGCACTGGTCCGCCCGCGGACGCGAAGGCGTCCGACATGGCGTTCAGCGCCGCTTCGCGTTCACCAGACTCGATCAGCGCCTTGACGTCCGGTGAGGTCCGGCTGGCCGACTGCGCGAGGACCGTGAAGGAAACCGTGACGAGCATCGTGATGCCCCAGAACAACAGCAGGGCGTCGAACGTGACCCAGCGCCGCCAGCCCTTCCACTTGGCCAGCTCCGCCTTGTCCTCGGTGTCGAACATGAAGCCGCGGGCCGGCATCTTCTCTTCCTCGCCCGCGTGCCGCAACCCGCGCACCTTCGGGATGTGCGCGCCCATTCCGGCGCCGCTGTCGCGCAGGTGCAGCGTGTACCACATCTGCTGCATGCCGGACGGGCCCGCGAACGCGATCGAGCCGACGATGATCGGGAACCACTCCGGCGACAGGGCCTGGGCCGGGAAGTACCCGAACTGGAACATGCCCGTCACCGTGCTGGTCAGGTCGTCCCACGTGCCGACCATCGCGGCGACGACCGCCGTGCTCACGACGAGCAGTCCGATGAGGATGGACAGCAGGTTCTCGAGCAGGTTGTAGATGACCTTGGCCAGGCTGAACAGCACCCCGACCAGGATCAGGCCGACACACGCCGACACCGTCCAGGGTATGCCGGTGATCTTTTCCAGGGCCGCCGCCCCGGCGGAGAGATGACCCGGCCAGATGTAGACGAGTATCGCAACGACGAAGAAGAACCACATGATCGGCTTGAACACGCGTGCGGCGCCGAAGAAGATGCTCTCCCCCGTCGCCATCGCGTACCTCGCCATCTCGAGCATGACGACGGCCTGCAGCGTCACGCCGATCAGGAAGAGCCACCTGATGTCCGGTCCGAAGACCAGCACCAGGCGCGGCCACATGTAGGACTCGCCCATACCCACGCCAAGAGCCACCAGGAACACCGTGGGACCGAGCAGGTGAATCGACGGTGGCGCGTCGGGCAGTTTCCTGATGGGCATCGCTTCCAGCTTGCCCGCGGGCCAGACACGCTCCTTCTCAGGAGGTGTGCTGACATCTGTGCGGGCAGCCAGATTTGGATCATCCACGATTAACGACCTCCAGAGGACCGGCTGTCTTCGTTGACCTCCCTGGCGGGTTCGCGACCACTGGCGTGGTGCGGTCGCGGACGGGCCATCTCTCCCTTTTGGAGCAAACTCCCCGCGTCAGCCCAGGAGTCCGGCGGAGCGTGCCCACCGGTACTTCGCGCCCAGTACTGCGACAGGTTTCTCCGTTGTGTACGGATACGCAACCACCCCGTTCCGATACAGGTACTCGCTGGCCTCCTCCACCTGCACGTCGCCGGCGAGCGAGGCGACGATCGGTTTGTGGATGCCGTGCGCCCGGTACTCCTCCACGACGTCGACCACGAGCTTCGCGAACACCATCGGTGGCGTGACGATGGTGTGCCAGTAGCCCAGGATCAGCGAGTGGATGCGATCGTCCGCGAGACCGAGCGCGATCGTGTTCCGGTACGTGGACGGCGGTTCCCCGCCGGTGATGTCGACCGGGTTGCCCGCCGCGCCGAACGGCGGGATGAACTTCCGGAACGCCGCGTCCAGATCGCCCGGAATCTCCATGAGGCTCAACCCGTTGTCCACACAGGCATCCGAGAGCAGCACGCCCGAGCCGCCCGCGCCGGTGATGATGACGACGTTCTCGCCCTTCGGCGTCGCCAGCAGCGGGATGCCGCGCGCGTACTCCAGCAGGTCGTTCAGGCCGGGTGCGCGGATCACGCCGCTCTGCCTGAGGATGTCGTCGTAGACCCGGTCGTTGCCGGCCAGTGCGCCGGTGTGCGAGCTGGCCGCTTTGGCGCCCTGGTCGGTTCGTCCCGCCTTGAGCACCACGACCGGTTTCTTGGCGGAGACCCGCTTTGCCGTGTCCGCGAAGGAACGACCGTCCTTGAGGTCTTCCAGGTGCATCGCGACGAGCTGGGTGTTCGGGTCCTGCTCGAAGAACGTGAGCAGGTCGTCCTCGTCGATGTCCGCCTTGTTGCCGACGCCGACGATCGCGGAGACTCCCATGCCGGCGGAACGGCTGAATCCGAGGATCGCCATGCCGATTCCGCCACTTTGCGACGAGAGCGCGACACCGCCCTTGACGTCGTACGGCGTGCAGAACGTGGCTGAGAGGTTCTCCGGCGTGTAGTAGTAGCCGTAGATGTTCGGGCCGAGGATTCGGACGCCGTGCTTGCGCGCGATCGTGACGATCTCGTCCTGCAGCTCCTGGTTGCCCGTTTCACCGAAGCCGGACGGGATCATGATCGCGCCGGCGGCGCCCTTCTTGCCGACCTCTTCCAAGGCTTGGGGTACGAACTTGGCCGGGATCGCGAACACCGCGACGTCGACGTCTCCCGGCACGTCGGCGATGCTCGCGAACGCCTTGCGGTCGAGGATCTCGTCGGCCTTGGGGTTGATCGGGTAGATCTCGCCCTGGAAGCCGCCGTTGACGAGGTTCTTCATCACCGAGTTGCCGATCTTGCCCTCCTCGTTGGAGGCACCGATCACGGCGACGGCGGCCGGCTTCATGATCCGGTTCATCGAGGCGAGGATCTCGTCCTGGGTGAACCGGTGCGGCTCCTTGCCCGCGTTCTCGTCCACCAGGATCCGGACGTCGACCGCGGTCGCTCCGGAAGGCGTGGCGAGCACCGGGTTGAGGTCGACCTCGGCGAGCTGCGGGAAGTCCGTGACCAGATCGGACACCCGGCTGATCAGGTCGGCGAGCTTGTGCGTGTCGACGGCCGCCGCGCCACGCACCCCGCGCAGGATCTCCGCGGCCGCGATGCCGTTGACCATCGAGAGCGCCTCGCTCGCACTGGTCGGCGCTAGCCGGAACGTGACGTCCTTGAGCACCTCGACCAGGATCCCGCCGAGGCCGAACGCGACGATCTTGCCGAACGTCTCGTCCGTGGTGGCGCCGACGATGACCTCGTGGACCTCGTTGCCGGTCGGCAGCTGCTGCTGGACCTGGACGCCGGTGATCTCCGCGTCGGCCTTGTAGTTCTTGGCGTTGTGGATGATCGTGCGGTAGCCGTCGGCGACCTCGGTCGAGTTCTTCAGGCCCACCAGCACGCCGCCGGCCTCGGTCTTGTGCAGGATGTCCGGCGAGACGATCTTGAGGACGACCGGGTAGCCGATCTCCTCGGCGAACGCGACAGCGCCCTCCGACGACTTCGCCAGCGCCTCGGCCGGTGTCGCGATCCCGTAGGCGTCGCAGACCCGCTTGCCCTCCGGCGCGGTGAGCGACGACCGTCCCTCCGCCCGCACCTTCGCGAGTACGTTCTCGACCGCGGCGCGGTCGTAGCCGTTGTCCGGCATGAGCTTTCGTCTCCCTAGAGGTTCAGATGACGCCGGCGGTGCGGAGTTCGGCCAGTCGTTCGGTGCTGTAGCCCAGTTCGCCGAGCACCTCGTCGTTGTGCTCGCCGAGCAACGGCGGCCGCTGCACCTCGACCGGGGAGTCGGAGAGCTTGAGCGGGCTGCCGACCGTCTTGAACGAGCCGCGTTCGGGGTGCTCGACCTCGACCACCGTCTCCAGGGCGGCGAGCGTCTCGTCCTCGATGATCTCCTTTGTGGACAGAATGGGTCCGCACGGGATGTTGTGGGCGTTGAGCTTGTCCATCACCTCCCACTTGGTGTGCTTCTCCGTCCACTCCTCGATCAGCGCGAAAGCCTTGTCCAGCTTGTTGAGCCGCACCTCCGGCGTGGCCCAGGCCGGGTCCTCGGCGAGCTCCGGCTTGCCGAGCAGCTCGGTCAGCGGCTTCCACCCAGGCGGCTGGATGATCACGTAGATGTAGTCGTTCGGGCCGCCGGGGGCACAGCGCACCGCCCAGCCGGGCTGGCCACCTCCGGATGCGTTGCCGGAGCGGGGAACCTCGTCCCCGAACTGCTCGTTCGGGTACTCCCCGAGCGGCCCGTGGGTGAGCCGCTGCTGGTCGCGCAGCTTCACCCGGCACAGGTTGAGCACGGCGTCCTGCATCGCGACCTGGACCCGTTGCCCACGGCCGGTGTTCGTGCGCTGGTACAGCGCGGCCAGGATCGCGGCGACGAGGTGGATGCCGGTACCGGAGTCGCCGATCTGCGCGCCGGTGGCGAGCGGCGGGCCTTCCTCGAACCCGGTCGTGCTCATCGAGCCGCCCATGGCCTGCGCGATCACCTCGTAGGCCTTGAAGTCGGCGTAGCGGCCGGGGCCGAAGCCCTTGATGGACGCGTAGATCAGCCGCTCGTTGAGCTCGTGCAGCTTCTCCCACGGGTAGCCGAACCTGTCGACGACGCCGGGACCGAAGTTCTCCACGAGCACGTCGACGTCGCCGATGAGCTTCTCGAAGATCTCCTTGCCTTCAGGAGCCTTCATGTTGAGCGTGATGCTCCGCTTGTTGCAGTTGAGCATCGTGAAGTAGAGACTGTCCACTTCGGGCAGATCGCGCAGCTGGCCGCGGGTGATGTCGCCCCGTCCCGGCGTTTCCAGCTTGATGACGTCCGCACCCAGCCAGGCGAGCAGCTGGGTCGACGAGGGTCCGGACTGCACGTGCGTCATGTCGAGGACCTTGACGCCCTCCAAAGCCTTTGTCATGGCGCTCCACCTACTTGTACATCGTCTGGTTCATGGTTCCGGGCGCGTACACATCGGGATCGATCCACACGTTGATCAACGAGGGCTTGCCGGACTCGCGGGCGCGCTGCAGCGCCGGGCCGATGTCCTTGGGGTCGCGCACTTCCTCGCCGTAACCGCCGAGCATCTTGGCGAACTGGTCGTACTTCACGTCGCCGAGCGTGTTGCCGACGCGCTCGCGCTCCAGGCCGTACTTGGCGGCCTGGCCGTAACGGATCTGGTTCATCGACGAGTTGTTGCCGACGATGCCGACGAACGGCAGGTTGTAGCGGACGAGGGTCTCGAAGTCCCAGCCGGTGAGGCTGAAGGCGCCGTCACCGAACAGGGCGACGACCTCCTTGTCCGGCCTGGCCAGTTTCGCGGCCAGCACGAACGGGATGCCGACGCCGAGTGTCCCGAGTGGACCTGGATCCATCCAGTGGCCCGGCGATTTGGGCTGCACGACCTGGCCGGAGAAGGTGACGACGTCGCCGCCGTCGCCGATGTAGATGGAGTCCTCGGTGAGGAAGTCGTTGATCTCGCTCACGAGGCGGTACGGGTGGATCGGCATGTCCTCGGAACGCAGGTGCTCCGCGCGCTTCTGCCGGGACTGCTCCTCGACCGCCTGGAGTTCTTCCAGCCACACCTTGCGGCCCATCGCGCCGTTGTCCTCACGGCCGGACGCCGCCTGGGTGACGCTGGAGAGCACGAGGTCCGCGTCGCCGACGATGCCGAGGTCGACGTCGCGGTTCTTGCCGACCGTGCGGTAGTCGAGGTCGATCTGGACGACCGTCGCGTTCGGGGAAAGCCTGCGGCCGTAGCCCATCCGGAAGTCGAACGGGGTACCGACGATGACGATCACGTCGGCGTTGTCGAAGGCGTAGCGGCGCGACAGCTGGAAGTGGTGCGGGTCGCCGGGAGGCAGGGTGCCGCGCCCGGCGCCGTTCATGTAGGCGGGGATGTTGAGGGTGCGAACGAGCTCGATCGCGGAGTCCGTGGCCCGTGTCGTCCACACCTGGCTGCCCAGCAGGATCGCGGGCTTCTTGGCGTGCACCAACAGGTCCGCGAGCTTCTCGATGTCCGCCGGGTCGCCGACGCTGCGGGTGGACGCGCGGTAGTGGCCCGCCGCGGGGATGCGCGCCGTGCTGAGCGGCACCCTGGCGTCCAGGACGTCGCGCGGGATCTCCAGGAACGACGGGCCGGGTGCGCCGGCGTTCGCCTCGCGGAACGCCATCGACACCATGTCCGCGATGCGGGCGGTGTGCGGGACGTTCGCGGCGAACTTGGTGATCGGCGTCATCATGTCGACGTGCGGCAGGTCCTGCAGCGAGCCCATCTTGTGCTGGCTCAACGCTCCCTGGCCGCCGATCAGCAGCATCGGGCTCTCCGCGCGGAAGGCGTTCGCGACGCCCGTGACGGCGTCGGTGGTGCCCGGGCCGGCGGTCACGACGGCACAGCCGGGCTTGCCGGTGATGCGGGCGTAGCCGTCCGCGGCGTGCGCGGCTACTTGTTCGTGTCGTACGTCGACGACGGCGATGCCCTCGTCCACGCAGCCGTCGTAGATGTCGATGATGTGCCCGCCGCACAGCGTGAAGATGGTGTCGACGCCCTCGGCTTTGAGCGCCTTGGCCACCAGGTGGCCTCCAGAAATCGACTCCGGCTCCGCGGAACTCGTCATCGGCGATCAGCTCCCCTTGGCGCTCGACTGTAGATTGCATACCGTATGAGGTAGGCATATCGTTACTCCGCTACCAACCGGATGTCCAGTGATGGCCGCAAGTTTTCGGCGAGAGGACGTAGACGGTGGATCTTTTCGAACACGAGGCGCGGGACCTCTTCGAGCGGTACGGGGTCCCCGTTCCGCGTGGTCTCGTGGCGGACACTCCTGAATCCGCGCGCGAGGCGGCCGCGAAACTGGGGGGGACCGTCGTGGTGAAGGCTCAGGTGAAGACCGGCGGGCGCGGCAAGGCGGGCGGCGTGAAGCTCGCTTCGACGCCTGACGAAGCAGAGTCGGTGGCCCGCGCCATCCTGGGGATGGACATCAAGGGCCACACCGTGCACAAGGTGCTGGTCACCGAGGCGACCGAGATCGCAGAGGAGTACTACCTGTCGTTCCTGCTCGATCGCGCCAATCGGACGTTCATCAGCATGGCGTCGGCCACGGGTGGCATGGAGATCGAGGAGATGACGGACTCCATCACCCGGACGCCAGCTTCGGCCTTCGACGCATCAGCAGTGTTTTCACCGGAGGCCGCTGGAGAAGTCGCCGCCGCCGCTTCCGCTCTGTGGAAGGTCTTCGTTTCCGAGGACTGCACGCTGGTCGAGGTGAATCCGTTGGCCCGCACGAAGTCCGGCCGGATCGTGGCGCTGGACGGCAAGGTGACGCTGGACGACAACGCGGCGTTCCGGCACTCCCGTCCGGCCGCCGGTGCCGAGGGCGACCCGCTGGAGGTGCGGGCGGCCGAGAAGGGCCTCAACTACGTCAAGCTCGACGGCACCGTCGGTGTCATCGGCAACGGCGCGGGCCTCGTCATGTCCACATTGGACGTCGTGGCGCTGGCCGGGGCCGCGCCCGCGAACTTCCTCGACATCGGCGGCGGCGCCTCGGCCCAGGTGATGGCCGACGGGCTCGACGTCATCCTGTCCGACCCGTCGGTGCGCAGCGTGTTCGTGAACGTGTTCGGCGGCATCACCGCGTGCGACGCGGTGGCCAACGGAATCGTGCAAGCGCTGGGGATGCTGGGCGACCGCGCCGACAAGCCGCTGGTCGTCCGCCTCGACGGCAACAACGCCGAGGCCGGCCTGCGCATCCTCGACGACGCACGACACCCGCTGATCACCGTGGCGCACACGATGGACGACGCGGCCGGCCGTGCCGCCGCGCTCGCCGGCGCCGGTAAGGAGTCCTGATGGCGATCTTCCTCGACGAGCACAGCCGCGTGATCGTGCAGGGCATGACCGGGTCGGAGGGCGCCAAGCACACCCGCCGCATGCTGGCGGCGGGCACACGGGTCGTCGGCGGCGTCAACGCGCGCAAGGCGGGTACGTCGGTGGACTTCGACGACGTGACGCTGCCGGTGTTCGGCACGGTCGCCGAGGCGATGGCGGAGACCGGCGCGACCGTGTCGGTGCTCTTCGTCCCGCCCGCCTTCACGAAGGACGCCGTGATCGAGGCGGTGGACGCGGGCATCGGCCTGGCGGTGGTGATCACCGAAGGCGTGCCGGTGCACGACACGGCCCAGTTCTGGGCGCACGCGGCCACCAAGTCGACAACGCGGATCATCGGCCCCAACTGCCCCGGCATCATCAGCCCCGGCAAGTCCAACGCGGGCATCATCCCCGCGGACATCACCAAACCCGGCTCGATCGGGCTGGTGTCGAAGTCCGGCACGCTGACCTACCAGCTGATGCACGAGCTGAAGGACTTCGGCTTCACCACGTGCGTGGGTATCGGCGGCGACCCGATCGTCGGCACCACGCACATCGACGCGATCGCGGCGTTCGAGGCCGATCCGGAGACCGAGCTGATCGTGATGATCGGCGAGATCGGGGGCGACGCCGAGGAGCGGGCGGCCGAGTTCGTCCGGGATAACGTATCCAAACCGGTCGTGGGTTACGTCGCCGGCTTCACCGCGCCCGAGGGCAAGACGATGGGCCACGCGGGCGCCATCGTCTCGGGTTCCTCGGGCACGGCGGAGGCCAAGAAGCAGGCCATGGAGGCGGTCGGCATCAGGGTGGGCAAGACGCCGTCGGAGACCGCCGCGCTGGCCAGGGCGATCCTCACCTCGTAGCGGTGTCGCGCCGGTTCGTGCCGGTTCGTGTCGACTGCTACCGCCGACGCGAACCGGCTCGTCACGAGGCTTTCGCGGTGGGGAGCTTCGCCGAGCCGGTCTGGGCCTGCTCGCCGATGACCGACATGGCCTGCTTCACGACCTTCAGCACGGCCGAGGCACCCTCGACGAGCTTGATCAGGTTCTCCCCGCTGGCCAGCAGCTCGCCCAGTTTGGCGGCGATCTGCATCCCGCAGTCGACGGCGATCTGTACACACTGCGGGATGGCCACGGCGATGCTCTGCCCGAACGTCGCCGGTGCCGCCGCGATCGCCTGCGTCATGATCGGCACGATCTTGCCGATCGCCTCGGTGATCAGCCGGGTGACCTCGGCGACGACCTGGGCCACCACCTCGCCGGCCTTGATCATCGCGGTCGCGTTGGTCAGCGCGGTCTCGGCGACCGACAGCACCCCGTCGACGAGTTCCTTGCCGGTCTTGGCGTAGTCGGCCGCGCTCTCGCCGGACCAGCCGCTGGTCTCGCTTTTCGCCTTGTCCCGGTAGTTGTCCGCGAGGGTGGTCGCGTCCTTGCCCGCCTTCTCGAACTCACCGGCGCCGTTCTGAACGCCGTCCGGGTTGCCCTTCAGCTGGTTCAGCGGCTCTTCGAGGAACGAGATCATCGGCGTGAGGAAGCCGACGCCGGCGTTGTCCAGTGCCTGCAGCGGTTTCCCGTTCGGGCCGAGCTGGTCGAGCCCTGCCTTCGGGGTGCCGGCGAGGTCCTGGGACAGCCACTCGTCACCGGCGATGGCCTTGGTGGCGGTGCGCAGTTCGTTGAGCAGGGCGTTGATCGTGCCCGCGTCGGTCGCGGTGGTCATCGGGCGGCCCCGGTGAGGTTCGCGACGTTGTCGTCGTCGGTGCGCTGGTACAGGTCCGCCGTCTGCTTCATGCCCTCGCTCACTTTGTCCATAGTGGACGCGACGTGGGCGAAGGCGTCCAAGGTCTCCTTCATGGCGCCACCGAGGCCCGCCGTGAGGAACTGGGCGAAGTCGCCGAGCGTGTTCTGGCCGAGCTGGTCGGGCAGCCGCGTGCCCGTGTTCGCGAGCTGGTCGGCGTACCCGGCGAGGGTCGTCGCGTGCCCGCGCAGCTGCTCGTGGTCGACGGTGAACGTCATCGCACGGCCTCCGGCAGGTGTTTCGTGACCTGGTGCAGGGCATCGCTCTCGCCCAGATAGGCCGCCATCACCTCGGTCATCCGCGCGCTCGCCAGCCGTTGCGCCTCCCGTGCGGTGCCGACGATCAGCATCGCGAGCGTGTCCACGTCGAGCTTGCGCGCCGCCGGCGTCAGCGCGACGTCGCCGAGGACGCCAGCCGCGTTGACCGTCACAGTCACCTCACCGCGCGGCGACGTCGCGCTCGCCCCGACCTCGGCCAGGCTCGCACTCGCGCTCCGCGCACTGTATGCAGCCCGTTCGAGCCGCTCCTGGTAGTCCGCCAGCCACTGTGCTGGATCCACTTCTCCCCCTCTGCTCATGCTCGCGCCTGTGCGGCGAGCTCTCCGATCGCGCGCACCAGATCGTTGTGCCGCAACGGATTGACGCTGACCCAGCCGTCGTTCGTGTTCACCCTGACCCGCCCGCTCGTGCTGTCCAACCAGGACACCTCCGTGCGCTGGCCGTTCCTGATCAGCCCGGCCTGGCCCTGCCCGGTGAAGTCCAGCTGGGTGAACCGCGCGCCGGGTTCGAGCGTGATCGGCATGATCTGCGCGGGCTTCAGTTCAGGAATCAACGCCACGAGCTCGTCGCCGACCGTCTCGGCGTCGACGTACGTCACCCAGACCGTGCCCTCCGCGGACTGACGGCATACAACCGCCGCGTCCCCGCAGACCATCGCGACCGCGCCCACCGTCCCCGTCACGACGAGGTCGACCGCACTGCGGTGCTCGCGCAAAGCCACGACGAGTTCGGCGGCCATGCCGACCGGCCCGTGACTCTCAGCAAGCCCACGTGTATGCAATCCGTGGCCCGCCTCGGCGAGCAGGGCGGCCCGATCACCGGCTCGGGCGCCGAACGAGGGCACCCGCAGCGGGAACGGCCAGCGCACTCCCGCATGAGTGGCGAGCAGGTCCATCTCCACGAGGTCGAACGCGACCCCGGCCTCGATGGTGGTCATCGCGGCCTGGCCTGCTCGTCGGCGTCGAGATAGGTCGTCTTGATCTCGGCCAGCATCTGCTGGAACGCCCGCACCTCGCGCTCGGCCGCACCCACCTCGCCAGCCAGCCCCGACGCACCCTTCTGCAGGCGCTGCGAGAGATCCTGGGCGGGCGGCGCGGTACCGAGCGGCGGCAGGCGTTCGGCAAGCCGGCTCGCGGTCGCCACCAGGTCACCGGTCAACTCGGCCAGCCTGGTCAACGTCCTGATCCGGTCGTGCAACTCTTCCGGCGCGACCTCGTAGCCGTTCATGCCTGCACCTCCTCACCGATGACCGCCGGCGACACCCGCTCGTCCACCACGAACAGCCCGTGGTCGAGCGTCGGCATCTGGTTCTCGTGCGGTTGGTCGTCGTCCTTGCGCCCGGCACCTGCCGGTGGCGGCATCGCCCCGGCCTGCGCGGTTGATCGGGAGTGGGTGTCGGTGGTGAGCGGACCGGTCACGGTGAGCCCGCCGTGCTGGCTCAGGACGACACCGGTGCGCATGCCCGGGGTGAGCGCGGCCTGGCTACCTCCGGCCGGGGCCGAGCCGCCGACGAGGCGTTGCCACGGAACGCCGCCGGAGGTCCTCGCCGCGGGCGAGGCGGCGCGGGCCGGTGGTGGCGCGGCGGCCACCGCGCGGGTCCCAGGCGGGGCGGGCTGCGTGGTGGTCTGCCGGGTGGACTGCGGCGCGGCGCCGCGGGCGTCGTCGATCAGGCGGCCGCTGCCGTTCAGGCTGGACTCGTAGGTCTGCATCGTGCGCACGGCCTGGTCCTTCTGCTGGTCGGCCGAGGCGGCACCGAAGTAGAAGCTGAAGCCCGGCGTGAACGTCGAGGGCATGGCCGGCGCACTCGGCAGCGCCAACGATCCGGGTGCCGACGGCAGTGCGAACGGCGCCCCGGCGGGGGCGGTCGGCAGCGTGAACGGCGCGGGCGGCGCCGAGAACAGCCCACCGTTCGGCGCCGTCGGCATGCCAGGCGCGGGTGGCAGTGCGAACGGCGCGGCAGCAGGTGCCGTTGACGGCGCGAACTGCGCATCCGCAGGCACCGTCGACTGCCCGAACAGCCCGCCGACACGTCCGGGCGGCTGTGTATACGGCCCATCGGCAGGCGTCACGGGCGGCACAAACGACCCGTCGCCAGGCGCCATCGGCGGCACGAACGGCCCGCCTGCGGGTCCCGGGGGCGCGAACGGCCCGCCCGCAGGTCCCATCGACGGCGCAAACGACCCAGCAGGCGCCATCGGCGGCGCAAACGGCCCGTCGGCAGGTCCCGTCGGCGGTGCGAGCAGTCCGTCGGCAGGTCCCGTCGGCGGCCCAAACGGCCCGCCCGCAGGTGCCATCGACGGCACGAGCGGCCCGCCCGCAGGCCCCGGCGGCGACACAAACGCCCCACCAGCAGGCGCCGCCGGTGCCCCAGCCCCCGCCGGCAAGCCCGCGAACGCAGGCAAAGTCGGTCCCCCAGGCGGCGGTGGCGGCATCGCCGCCCGCGCCTCCGCCAGCGCATCGGCCGCGTCCTGCGCCGCCCGCTGCCCCGCCGCGGCCAGCGCGCTGATCTTCTCGATCCGCTCGGCCAGCGCCGTGAGCCGGCTGGCGGCCTCCTCGGCCGCAGCGCCGTGCCAGCTAGAAAGCAACGCCGCGCGCTGTTCGCGGAGCACCTCGGCATGCGTGTCCAGGGCGGCGCGGTGGCGGGTCCACTCGTCGGCGACCGTGCTCACGTCCCCGACATCGGCGTTCTGCCACAGCATGCGGTGCAGTTCCTCGTGGCTGTACGCCTCCCAGTTGATCTCGTGCGGCGGCGGTGATTCGTTGCCTGACACGCTTGCGTTCCCTCCCTCGTCCGGCGAGGCAAACGATCACAGCCGGGCCAAACGAAGGACAGGCCAGACGACCGGCCACATCTGGCCGGTCACCCTGATCAGGACAAACGCTCGAAGTATTCCTGCAACCGGGCGTGCCGAAATTGGTAGACCGCCCCCGCCCGCCGCAGCACTCCACGCCGGTAGGCGTCGTCCAGGAACGCCGGCAGGCCCCACGGCAGGCGTCCGGTCAGCGGCAGCCACACCCGCGCGAACACCACCCACTGGCCCCACGCGGTCAGGCTCAGCACGTAGGCCAGCCCGCCGCCGATGCCGCCGACGAGCCCCAGCGACAACGCCGTTGTCGGGCTCCACACGACCTCGAACCGCAGCGCCGTCAGCCCACCGGCGACCACTCCCGTGGCCGCCGCGACGAAGACCGCGAAGACCGGCACGAACAGTGCGACCAACCCGAGCACGTGGCGCCGGTTGGCCTCGATCAGACCGCCTGGACTGCCCGCCGAGCGCACATCGAGCGGCGCCTCCATGGCGGCGACCAGTGCGAAGACGAGTCCGGCGCCGAGCCCGAAGACGAGGGCGAACACGCCGATGTCGACCAGCACTCCTGCCGTCATCCGGGCACCCGGCGTGACCAGCCAGAACGCGAGCGCCCGCACCAGCCCGTAGGCACCGCCGATCGCACCGCCGAACAACAACCCGAGCCCGCCGCGCGGCCACACCCGCCGCCCTGCCCGTGTATGCAATCGGATCCGGGTCCGCACCGGCTCCAGCGGCGCCGAACGAACTGCATACAAGTGCGTCAGCCCGGACAGCGCGCCCGTCACCAGCCCGATCATCACCGCGAACACCAGTCCCCGCGCGGTGAGCGCCCCGACCAGGAGGGACTCGACCAGCAGGTCCGCCGCCCCGACCGTGACCCCGACGCCCAGCCCGATGATCGACGCGCGCCGCCGGGACGAGGTGCCGAGCTGCCACCACGCCAGGTCGTGCGTGCCGAGCGCAGACAGGTGACCGGCCAGGTACCCGAGCCACGGACGCACCTGCTCGAACGAGGTGCCGTACACCGCCGGCACGAACGAGGCGAGCAGGTGCCGTTCGATCTCGTCAGCCGTGTCGAACGACAGGAGCTCCAACGGATCGTGGTCAGGCGTGTCGCTGTAGATCCGCCGCGCGAGAGCCACCATCAACGGCGTGGTCAGCACGCGCGCGAGCGCCCCGCCGTTGCGCACCTCGTCGAGCACCGGCTTCCAGACGTTGCCGCCCGGCCCGGTCTTGCGCGTGGTCCGCGGCAGGTAGTCCGCCAGGTCGTCATCCGAAAGATCCGCCAGCACGCACGCAGCAGCGGAGGTGAGCACGTCCGTGCCCGCGACAGCATCCCGGTACTCGTCCACCCGACTCGTGAGCAGCAACGGCAGAGTGGTGGTGTTCAACGCGTTGAGCGCCGACCGATGCAGCCCACGAGCGATCTCGTCGAACCCGTCCAGCACCGGCAGGATCCGCTGAGCGTCGACCAGGGCCGCCGCCAACGTCCCGACGCCACCAGGACCGGGAGCCCCGAGGAACGGGTGATCACGGATCAGCTGCGCGGCGAGCCAGTCCCGCAGACCCACCCGGCCGGGATGCCACGAACCCACGCCGAAGATCACCGGCACCGGGTCCCGAACGTCCCGCGCCGCCAGCAGGTCCAGCACGAACCGCGTGGTCAGCACCGTCTTGCCGGACCCGGCCCTGCCGAGCACCACCAGCCGCCGCGACGCGACCCGCCGGTACACCTCGACGACCTGGTCCAGCCGCCCGGCGAGGTCGCACTCACCACCGATGTTGACCCAGGCGTCCTGCAACGACGAAGGCGCCGCGTCCCACCGGACCGGCAACGGCACCGGGTCGTGGATCTGCCGCTGCTCCTCCTCGCGCCGCCACCGCGCCTCGACGGCGACCTTCAACGTCTCCGCCGCCTCGGCCAGCGGGTCGAACCGCACCAAGTCCGATGAAGCTGGCTCAACAGGCACCGGCTCGTCCCGCCCGGCAGCGGCGAACAGCTCGGCCCGCTCGGCCCCGGTCAACTCCAACGCGTCGGCCAGCGACCGCACGGTGCCGATCCGCGGGTCGGTTCGCTCCCCCGTCTCCAGCCCGCGCACGGTGCGAATGCCGACAGCGGCACGCTGAGCGAGGGCCTCCTGGCTCCACCCCGCCCGCTGCCGCCACTCACGCAGCAGCATGCCGAACCGGCCGCTCACGCCGCCCCCTCGTCCCCCGGTGATCCACACCTTAGCGAGCGGCGTTCACTGCACGGATCCGGCGGGAGGGGGAAGATCGGGAATGTGCTGACCGAGTGGCTTCACACCGTCCCACCGCTGCTGGTCTACGTCGTCGTAGGCCTGGTGGTCGGCATCGAGAGCGTCGGGATCCCGTTGCCGGGCGAGGTAGTTCTGGTCACCGCGGCGCTGATGGCCTCGCACCACGACGGCATCTCACCGATCATCGTCGGCGTGGTCGCCTCCGCCGGCGCGATCATCGGCGACAGCATCGGTTACGCGCTGGGCAAGCGGTTCGGGCCCCGCGTCTTCACGTGGGCGGAGGACAGGTTCCCGAGGCACTTCGACGCGAGCAAGATCGGCCGCGCCCAGGCGCTGTTCGAACGCTACGGCGCCTGGGCGGTGTTCTTCGGCCGGTTCGTGGCGTTGCTGCGGATCCTGTCCGGACCGCTCGCCGCCACGATGGGTATGCATTATGGAAAGTTCCTCGCGGCCAACGCGGCGGGCGGCATCGCGTGGGCCGGTGGTACGACGGCGGCGGTGTATTTCGTAGGCGAAGCCGCGGAGCGCTACCTCGCCGAGTTCTCCTGGATCGCCCTGCTCGTCGTGCTGGTGGCGGTGATCGGGTTCAGCGTCCGAGGCCTGCTCCGCCGTTCACACCGATGACCTGCGCGGTGATGTGGCCGGCCTCGACCGAGGTCAGGAACGTCACCGCCACCGCGATGTCCGCCGGGGTGCCCGCGCGGCCGTTCGCGGGGTTGCCGACGAGCTTCTTGCGCCGCTCCTCGCTCAGCGTGCCGCCGAAGAACTCGGTGTCCTCGGTGACGCCGGGCGAGACCACGTTGACCGTGATCCCCCGCCCGCCCACCGCGAACGCCAGATCCGCGGTCCACGCCTCGACCGCCGCCTTGGCCGCGCCGTAGGCACCCGAACCACGCCGGCCCGCGATCGAGCCGATGGTGACCACGCGGGCGTTGTCGGCCAGCCGCGGCTCCAGCGCGGTCGTCACGAGCACGGCGCTGATCACGTTGGACTCGTAGTTCGCGAGCCACAGGTTCCGCACGTCGGCCAGGTTCTCCGGCGCGGGCAGGCGGCGGGTCATGTTGCCGCCCGCGTTGTTGACGAGAACGTCCACCTGGGACGGCAGGTCGCTCAGCGCGGCCTCGACCGAGTCGGGATCCGCCGCGTCGAACACCACCGCCCGCGCGCCGACCTCCGCGGCCGCCGCCTTCAGGACGTCCTCGCGCCGGCCCGTGATCACCACGTCCAGACCCTGCTCCACGAGCCGGGCCGCCACCGCCTTGCCGATGCCCGTGCCGCCGCCGGTCACCACTGCTGTTCGCGTCATGCGATCTTTGATAACAGCCGGATACCCGCAGGTCGATCGGCCTGTTAGCCCATCGGGGTTCACGTGTGTGACTAGGCTGCTCAGACCAGACTGACTGGGGAGAAAACCATGGCGACACACGTTCTCGAAACCGACAATGCAGCCATCACGTACGACGTCCACGGCGAGGGCGGCCGCCCGTTGATGATGATCGGCCAGCCGATGGACGCGAGCGGCTTCGTGGCACTGCGCGCGCAGTTCCCGGACCGCACCGTGATCACCTACGACCCGCGCGGACTCGGCCGCAGCACCCGTTCCGACGGCCGCACCGACAACTCACCCGAAACGCAGGCCGGCGACGTGCACGCGGTGATCGGGGCGGTCGGTGGCCCGGTCGACCTGTTCGCCTCGAGCGGCGGCGCGGTCACCGCCCTCGAACTCGTCGCGGCCTACCCGGACGACGTGGTCACGCTGGTCGCGCACGAGCCGCCGCTGATCGACGTGCTGCCCGACGCCGAGGCGGCCCGCCGCGCCCGCGACGGGTTCATCGACGCCTACTACGCCAAGGGATCCGGCGCGGGCATGGCGCAGTTCCTGGTCATGTCGAGCTGGCAGGGCGAGTACACCGACGAGTACTTCGCGCTCCCTCCCGCCGATCCCGCGCAGTTCGGCATGCCTGCCGACGACGACGGCAAGCGCGACGACCCGTTGCTCTCCCGCCGTTCGCTGGCGATCACCGACTACCAGCCGCGGGTGGACGCGCTCGCCGCCGCGCCGACGCGCGTGATCATCGCGGTGGGCGAGGAGTCGATGACGGTGTTCACCGGCCGCACGGCCTTCGCAACGGCCAAGCTGCTCGGGCAGGACGCGACGGTGTTCCCCAGCCACCACGGCGGTTTCCTCGACGGCACGTTCGGCTACGCGGGCAAGCCGGAGGAGTTCGGCGTCAGGCTCCGCGAGGTGCTCGGCTGAGTTGATCCTGGCGTTGCCGCTCGGCGAGCGGCAACGCCACTACCTCAGGAAGGCCTCGATCACCTCGGCCACGCGCAGCCCGCTCGCGAAGTCCGCCAGGTCGCGCGGGTGTTCTCCGCGCACGGCCTGAGCGAACAGCGTGAGCCGCGCGGAGTCGGAACCGGTCTGCTCCAGCGCGACCGGCTCCCAGGCGCCACCGTCCGAAGTGGACAGTTTCGCCCACTGGTCCAGCCGCAGCGACCGTTCGGTGCCCCAGGCCGTCCACTCGTAGATCTCGGGCCCGGCCAGCCCGGAGAACGCGGACACGTGCACCGGCACGTCACCGCCGCGCAGCACACCACGCGCGGCCACCTCGGCCGCACCGGCCTCCGGGAAGTCCGACGACACCGACTCCACCGTCAGCGGCCCGAGGAACCGGTCTGTGAGGTATACAAAATGCGACAGCACTTCGCGGACGAACCCGCCCTGCTCGGCCCGCGCGAGCCACGCCGCGTCCGCCTGGAACGCCCGCGGCCACACCGGGAACTGCAGCCTGATCTCCACGCCGCGCAGCTCGCCCAGCTCGGGCAGCCGGCGTTCGATCTCCAGCGTCGCGGCCATGTCCGAGAGCGCGAAGTTCACCGCGTTCGGACGGTCCTGCGCGGCCTTGACCATCGCACGGGCCTCGTCGAGGTCGACCGCGAGGGGCTTCTCGCAGAACACCGCCTTGCCCGCGTCCAGCGCCCTGATCACCAGCTCGGCGTGCGAGGCGGGCGGGGTGGAGATGTATACAGCATCCACCTCGGCCAGCACGTCGTCGAGCGACGTGACGACCGGGATGCCGAGCGTGCGGGGTACGACGTCGACGCCGGCGACCACGGTGTAGCCGGGATGTGCCTGCGCCGCCGTCAGCATCCGGGTGCCCATGGCGCCCAGGCCGACGACGGCGAGGCGAATCGGATCAGCGATCATGCGCCTATTCTGCAGGTGCCCACGCGCGGGACAGTTTGACCCGCGCGCCGGTCTGCAGCAGCGACCCGGAGTAGAGGCGCGAGGCGACCAGCAGCATCGCCACGACGGTCGCCGCGAGGATGCCGAGCGAGACCAGCGCCTCCCACGGCTGCGCCTGCTGGGCGAACAACCGCACCGGCATCGCGACCCCCGCCGTGAACGGCACGTACGACAGCACGCTGAGCACCGCGGGGTTCTCGAAGAAGAACTGCACGCCGAAGTACGGCCCCATCACCGCGAGCATCACCAGGCCCATCGTCGAGCCGAGGTCCTCCTGCCGGCTGACCAGCGCGCCCGCGACCGCCCACATCGACGAGACCAGCACGAACCCGAGCATCAGGAACGGCACGAACCAGCCCAGCGCGGGCGCCACCACTGCCAGCAGCTCGGACTGCCCGGCGACCCGCAGCGCGATCGGTGCGGTGAGCGCCAGCACCGCGACCTGGCCCAGCGTGAGGATCACGTGCCCGAGGATCTTGCCGGCGAGCAGGGCCCGCACCGGCACGGTCGAGACCAGGATCTCGACGATCCGGGTCTGCTTCTCGGTCACGGTGCTCTGCGCGATCGCCGCGCCGCCCATGCCGAACATCAGGAAGATCAGCCCGAACACCAGCACCGTGACGAACCGCTGATCGGAGCTGACGGCCGAGGCCTCCAGCAGCTCCACCGGCGGCGCGGCGACCAGCTGCGAGATCACGTCACCGGGCGGGTCGTTGAGCGCGAGAACCTTGATCCCGCTGCCGTCCGGCACGATCGCGGCCGCGACGTCGTCGGACCTGACCAGCTCCGCCGCGGTGGCGACGTCGGCGACCTCGCGGACGTCGAGCTTCTTGCCCTGCACCACCTGCACGGCCGAGCCGACCGCCGCGACCTTCGGGTCGTCGCCGCCGAACACCGTCGGCAGGACGGTCAGCGCGAAGAGGCCGACGATCGTGGCGAGGAACCCGATCCAGAACCCCTTGGTGGAGACGAAGGTCTTCATCTCCCGTTCGGCGACGAGCCACGTCGCCTGGGCGAAGGATGCCCGTGCCATGTCAGATCACTTCCTTGAAGATCTCGTCGAGCGTCGGCACCACCGGCGTGAACGACCTGACGTCGCCGCGTTTCACCGCTTCGGCGAGCACCTGCTGTGGTTGTGCCTCGAACACCGCGCGCGGGCCGTCGAGCTCCAGGATCGTCGTGCCGGGCACGTCCCTGACCCAGCCCGCGTCCTCGGCGACGACGATCTCGTAGCGAGACGTCGCGTGCCGGCCGCGCAGCTCCTCCCGGGATCCGCTGGCCGCGATCCGTCCTTTTGAGATGATCACGACGTCGTCGCAGAGCCGTTCCACGATCGCGAGCTGGTGGCTCGAGAACAGCACCGGCACCCCGCTCGCGGCCCGCTTGCGCAACACGTCCAGCACGGTCTCGACGGCGATCGGGTCGAGGCCGGAGAACGGCTCGTCGAGGATCAGCACGTCCGGGTCGTGCACCAGCGCGGCCGCGATCTGCACGCGCTGCTGGTTGCCCAGCGACAACGCCTCCAGCCGGTCGTCGGCCCGGTCGGTCAGCTCCAGGTCTGCGAGCAGCTCGTCGGCGTTGCGCTGCGCGATCGTCCGGTCGACGCCGTGCAACCGCGCGAGCCAGGTGATCTGCTCGCGCACCTTCATCTTCGGGTAGAGCCCGCGTTCCTCCGGCATGTAGCCGAAGTCCGGCCGCCGCTGCGGCGTGATCTCCTGCCCCTGCCAGCTCACCGTGCCCCCGTGCGCGGCGAGCACCCCCAGCACGATCCGCATCGTGGTCGTCTTGCCCGATCCGTTGGCCCCCAGGAAGCCCGTCATGCGGCCGGGCCGCACGTCGAAGCTCACCTCGTCGAGCACCCGGTGGTCGCCGAAGCTCCGGCTGATCCCCGTCACCGTCAACATGGGAGGAACGCTAGGCGGGTTCGTTCAAGATCGCGTCCACCGCGCGGCATCATCCGCGCGGAGGACTCCTTACGGGCTAACGCGCTCCGGCCGTGACGCCGAGGCGGTGCCCTCCTGTGTAGACGTTCATCGAGGTGCCCCTGAGGAACCCGACCAGCGTCACGCCCATCTCCTCGGCCAGGTCCGCAGCCAGCGACGACGGCGCGGACACCGCCGTGAGCACCGGAATCCCGGCCATGACCGCCTTCTGCACCAGCTCGAACGACGCCCTGCCGCTCACCATCAGCACGGTGCTCGTCAGCGGCAGCCGCCCGGCGCGGGTGGCCCAGCCGACGACCTTGTCCACGGCGTTGTGCCGGCCGACGTCCTCGCGCAGGCACAGCAACGAGCCGTTCGCGTCGAACAGCCCGGCCGCGTGCAGCCCGCCGGTCCGGTCGAAGACCCGTTGCGCGGCACGGAGTTTCGTCGGGAACTCGGTGATCAGGCGTGGATCGAGCCTGATCGGGTCGGCCGCGACCGACCAGGTCGCGGTGGTGCGCACGGCATCCAGGCTCGCTTTGCCGCACAGGCCGCACGAGGACGTCGTGTAGAAGTTGCGCTCGATCGACGGGTCGGGCGGCGCGACTCCCGGCGCGAGGCCGACGTCCAGCACGTTGTAGGTGTTGCCGCCGTCGGCCGTGGCGCCCGCGCAGTAGCGGATGGAGGCGATGTCGGACGGGGTGCGCACGACGCCTTCGCTGACCAGGAATCCCGCGGCGAGGTCGAAGTCGTCACCCGGCGTACGCATGGTGACGGCGAGGGACTTGCCCCGCACGCGAATCTCCAGCGGTTCCTCGACCGCCAGCGTGTCCGGCCGCACGGTCACCGCGTCGTCCACCACGCGCGCCACTCGCCGCCTGCTCGTCACTCGTCCCATCGCCGGCCTCCTTGCAGATCGCGACGCACTCGTCGAGCAGGCGCCGCAACACCTCGTCCCCGGTCATCGCCCGCACCGCCCTGGCCACCGCCCAGTTGCGCGGCCACCACCAGGGCACGGCGATCCCGGCCCTGCGCACACAATGCCTGACGAGCCGATGCGTGACCGGTGCCATCTCGGTCCCGATCACCTTGACAGCGAACGGGAGCAGCTTGCTCCGACCGTCCCTTGTGGACTGATCGTTGACGCACCGCGCCACGCACGCCAGCACCGGATGCACGCAGGCGGGCCGGTCCGACCACACCTCGCCCGCGAGGACCGACGTCAGCTCCATCAGGCAACAGCCGTCCGCGGGCGTCTGGTGCCAGCCCGCCGACAGCTCCGGCACCCGGTTCACAGGCGCGGCCTCCCCGGCTGGGAGAGGTGCGCGGTGAGCACCGCACCCGCCAGCCCGAGCACCCCGGCCGCGATGAACGCGAACGCGGGCCCTTGCGACGCGAGGACGATCGCCGCGATGAGCGCGCCCGCCGCCTTCGCGGTGTAGAGCACGCCGAAGTTCTGCGCGCCGTTCGTCTCACCGAAGTACTCCCTGGTGACACCGACCAGCAACGAGTAGCAGCACCCCGTGCCCAGGCCGGCGAGCGTGGCGCCGACGAGCAGGCCCGTGACGTTCTGGGAGTACAGCAACACGAACTGCGCCAGCCCGCCGGTCGCGAGCGTCCAGGTGAGCGCCTTGCGGCGGCCGACCCGGTCCGAGATCCACCCGACGAGCACCCGCCCGATCCCGGTGGCCGTGGCGAGCACCGCCAGCGCGACCGCGCCGAGCACGTTGTCGTTGGTGAACAACGGCAGATACGCCAGGTCGTAGAGCGAGACGGCGGCCGCGAACGCCACACCCCCGTACAGCCACCAGAACGTGCCGCACCGCATGGCTTCCTGCGTCTTGAACTCCTTGAGCGCGAACCGGTTCGGCACCCGCGCCCGATCCAGCGCCCACTCTCTCGGCTGGATGTGCGGCGGCCACCAGTGTTCGGGCGGATCCTTCATCAGGGCACCGGCGACGGCGACCACCACGGTGATCGCGATCGCCGCCTGCGTGAGGAACCCGCCGAGATCGCTTCCGGTCAGGAACCCGGCGGCGAGCACGAACGGCACCGACCCGTACGCGAACGCGCCGCTGACGAACGCGACCTTCCTGGTGACGCGCTCCGGGTACCACCGGACGATCGTGCCCAGACACGTCGCGTAGATCAGGCCCGCGCCGATGCCGCCCAGCACCGAATAGCCGACGAGCTGCCCCTGCCCGAGCGTCAGGAGCCCGCTGCCGCACAGGATCGCGCCGATCCACATGGCCCCGGTGGCAGTGAGCCTCTGCTGGTCGCGCAGCCAAGCGGCCGGAAAGGCCGTGCCCGCCTGGCATACAGTCCACAACGCGAGCGCCCAGAACAACTCCGTGACACTCCACCGGTCGTCGAGGTGGGGAATCAACGCGCCGAACCCGTACTGCCCGATCCCGGCCGCGAGCATCGCCGCCCAGGCCGCCCAGAGAACGGCGCGGCGCGACCGCCCCGACACCTCGACGTCGGTCTCGCCCACCCGGTAGAGCCTGCCGACGTGATCACGTACGTAAGTCGCGACTGGCATGCCCTTCACCCCGTCCTGAGGATTGCATACAGTATGAGGTAGGCTATACCACGGGAGCCCGGATGAAAATGCTGTCGAACATGCCCTGGACGCTGGCCCGCCGGACGGCGCGGGAGGCAGCCAAGCCGCTGGAGGCCGTCGAGCTCGCGTTGGGGGACGCGGTGGGGCTGGCGCTGGCCTCGGGCGTGCGGGCCCTGGCGTCGCAGCCGACGTGTGACACGTCGGCGATGGACGGCTTCGCGGTCGCGGGGGCCGAGCCCTGGGAGATCGTGGGGCGGGTAGCGGCCGGGGATCCGGTGCCTGGGGTGCGGCTGGGGGCCGGTGAGGCGTTCGGGGTGGCTACCGGGGCTCCGGTGCCGGGCGGGGCGGACTCGGTGATCCCGGTCGAGCTGTGCTCGGTGGAGGGTGGCGCGCTCTACGACTGCCATCCCAGCGGCAGCCAGTGTCAACACGCCGCCGGTCAACACGCCGCCGATCAGCACCCCGCCGGTCAACACCCCGCCGGTCAACACCCCGCCGGTCAACACCCCGCCGGTCAACACCCCGCAGATCAACACCCCGCCGGTCAACACCCCGCAGATCAACACGCCGCCGGTCAACACCCCGCCGGTCAACACCCCGCCGGTCAACACCCCGCCGGTCAACACCCCGCCGGTCAACACCCCGCCGGTCAACACGCCGCCGGTCGGCACTCCACAGGTCAGCAGCCCGCCGCCCGCCACCCCGGCAAACACATCCGCCGCCGCGGCGAGGACTGGACCGCAGGCGACGAGCTAGTCCCCTCCGGCACCCTCGTCTCCCCCGCCGTCATAGGCCTGGCCGCCGGCGCCGGCCACGACACCCTCCTCGTCCACCGCCGCCCCCGCGTGGCCGTGATCGTGACCGGCGACGAACTCCTCCACGCCGGCCCACCCCACCCAGGCCGGGTCCGCGACGCCATCGGCCCGATGCTCCCCGGCCTGCTCACCGGAGCCGACCTGCTCGGCACCACCCACCTGCGCGACGACCCGGCAGCCCTCGCCGACGCACTGACCTTCGACCAGGCCGACGTCCTCGTCACGTGCGGCGCCACCTCGGTCGGCCCGGCCGACCACCTCCGCCGCGTCCTCGCCGAACTCGGCGCCGAGATCCTGGTCAGCGGTGTCGCCTGCCGTCCTGGCCATCCCCAGCTGCTCGCCGTCCTGCCCGACGGCCGCTGCGTCGTCGGCCTGCCCGGCAACCCGTTCGCCGCCCTCGCCGCGGTCCTGACCCTGCTGCGGCCACTGCTCGAGACTCTCGGCGGCCACACCGTCCGCCCGGCACGAACCGCGTGGCTGGGCGATGTCGGCGCGCATCCCCGGGACACCCGCCTGGTGCCGGTGGCCACGGCCGGCGGCGAGGCCGTGCCCGTCGGCCACGACAAGCCTGGCTCGCTGTGGGGCGCCGCCCTCGCCGACGCGCTGGCGGTCGTGCCGCCCGGCCATCAGGGCGGTGAGGTGGAGCTGCTCACGTTCGCGAGCGCCAGCTGACCTTCGACGAACCCGTGGAAGGGGCGTCCTTCACCAAGGTCCGCACCGGCAGACCGAGGAACGAGCTGAACCGCGCTGTGTGCTCCGCGAGCCGATCGACGTCGAAGCCCGGCAACGGCCGCAGCTCCACGTCCACCGAGGTCTTCTTCATGACGCGCTTCCACAGCCCGGCGATCTGGCCGTCCTCGATGATCGTCGCGTAGAACATGCCGTTGTACGTGGAGATCGGGATCTCGTCGTACCGGGTGAAGTACGCGCCGCGGTCTTTGTATCCAATCACCAGCTCGTCGTAGGCGGGCAGCACGAACGCGCCCGAACCCGGTGAGAGGTCGGGCGGCAGCCAGTACTCCTTGCCGTCGAACGTCTCCCGCACGAACGAGCCCTTCACCGGATCGAAACCCCGCGTGGCCTCGCGAATGCCGATGCCGGCCCAGTTCGCGAAGTCCGCCACCGTCGCCGGGCCGTGGCTGCCGAAGAACCGTGACGCCAGAAGGGACAGCGCTTCCTCGGGGGCCATCGAGCGCTGGTCAGGTGCCCATTCGTCCAGCAGCACGAAGGTCTGTTCCTTGCCCCGCGGCGGACCTGGCACCACCAGGCCCTCCTGGGCGAGGTGGATGAACGTGAAGTAGCTCTGCTGCCGGTCGTCCGGGATGCCCACCTGAGCCATCAGCTCGATCATCTCGCGCCGGGTCAGGCATCCGCCGCCGCTCAACGCGGACACGAACGTCTTGCGCGCCAACGACATCAGCTCGGGCGTCATGCGGTGGTACGCCCAGGCCTTGGGGGTGAGCCTCGCCAGGTCGCGGGTGCCGAACAGGTCGAGCATCCACCGGACGTCCTCGGCCAGGACGTAGTGGATGGTGCCGCGCATCAGCCAGGTCCGGATCACCCGCCCGGACCGCAGCGCCTCCTCGATGTCGGCGATCCCGCACGACGCGGTGCGCAGGCCCAGTGCCCACAGCGACTGGCCGTAGTCCTGGGCCTGCACGGCGCCGAGCGAGCGGACGACGTCCTCGGCCGATGCCAGCTGCCCGATGTTGCCGAGGCGCAGCGCCGCGATGTCCATCGGGCCAGTCTGGCCGAGCGCACTCCAGCCGCGCTCAAGCGGGCCAGCCGGTGTAGCCCTCCGCCAGGTAGCGCGAGCCCGCCTCCGACCCGACCACCGACGACAGTTCGCCGAGCTGGCGCCGCACGTCGAAGTCGGTCGCGCCGGGCAGGGCGTGCAGCATCGTGGTCATCCAGTACGAGAAGTGCTGGGCTTTCCACACGCGGTCCAGCGCGCGCGGGCCGTACTCGTCGAGCGCGTCGCGGTCGTTCTTGAGCAGCGCGCGTTCGATGGCCTCGGCGAGCACGCGCACGTCGGCCAGCGCCAGGTTGAGGCCCTTCGCGCCGGTGGGCGGCACGGTGTGGGCGGCGTCGCCGGCCAGCAGCAGGTTGCCGAACCGCATGGGTTCCGCGACGAACGACCGGAAGCGCAGCACGGTCTTCTCGGTGATCGGACCCTCGTTCAGGCTGAAGCCGTCCGGGCCGGCCACGCGCGCCTGCAGTTCCTCCCAGATCTGGTCGGCGGACCAGTCGGCCGGGTCGGCGGAAGGATCGCACTGGAAATACATGCGCTGGTGCGTCTCGGTGCGCTGGCTGATCAACGCGAACCCACGCGGCGAATGTGTATACACCAGCTCGGGGGCGCTGCGCGGGGCCTCGGTGATGATGCCGAACCAGGCGAAGGGGTACTCCCGGAAGCTGTGCGTGCGCACGGATTCCGGTACCTGGACCCGGCAGATCGAACGCGAGCCGTCCGCACCCACGAGCAGGTCGCAGCGCACCTCCTGCGCCACCCCCGAGCTGTCGGTGAACCGGATGGCGGGCTCGGTGATGTCGACCGACGTGTCGGAGACGCCGAACCGGACGTCGCCGCCGTCGCGCTCCCGTGCGTCGGCCAGGTCGACGAAGACGTCGGTCTGCGGATAGAGCCACACCGATTCGCCCACCAACGCGCGGAAATCGATGCGGTGGCTCTCGCCGCCGAACCTCAGGTCGATGCCTTCGTGCGGGTGCCCGTCGCGCAGTACACGGCCGGACACGCCGGTGTCGACGAGCAGCCGTGCGCTGTCGGCCTCGAGGATGCCGGCGCGCACGGTGTTCTCGATCTCCGAACGGGTCCGGCAGTCGACGACCACGCTGTCGATTCCGTTGAGGGACAACAGGTGCGAGAGCATCAGTCCGGCCGGTCCCGCGCCGACGATGCCGACCTGGGTGCGTGTCATGCCAGCTCCTTCAGCGGAACGTCCAGCAGGGCTTGAAGGTCAGCGAACGAGATGCCGTGCATATCGCGTACAACCACGCCGTCGTCAGTGATCAGGAACGTCGCGAGGTCTGCATACACTCGCGTGACGCAGCGCAGGCCGGTGAGCGGATACGTGCATTCCGGCAGCAGCTTGGATTTTCCGTCGCGGGTCAGCAGGTTCATCATCACGAAGACCTGCTTCGCGCCGACCGCGAGGTCCATCGCGCCGCCGACGGCCGGGATCGCGTCCGGGGATCCGCTGTGCCAGTTCGCGAGATCTCCCCGCGCCGACACCTGGTACGCGCCCATAACGCATACATCCAGGTGGCCGCCGCGCATCATCGCGAACGAGTCGGCGTGGTGGAAGTAGGACGCACCGGGCAGTTCGGTGACCGGGACCTTGCCCGCGTTGATCAGGTCGAGGTCGATATCGGACCCGTGGGCCTGCGGCCCCATCCCGAGCATGCCGTTCTCGGTATGCAGTATTACGCCGCTGTCCGGCGCCAGGTGGTCCGCGACCTCGGTCGGCTGCCCGATGCCGAGGTTCACGAACGCGCCGCGCGGGATGTCGGCGGCGACGAGCTTGGCGAGGGTCTGCCGGTCGATCATGCCGCACGTCCGATGTGGACGATCCGGTTGACGTAGATGCACGGTGTCACCACGTTTTCCGGGTCGATCTCCCCGAGCTCCTCGACCTGCGCGACGGTCGTGGTAGCCGCCGCGGCCATGATCGGCCCGAAGTTGCGGCCCGTCTTGCGGTAGACGAGGTTGCCGTGCGCGTCCGCCCGGTGTGCCCTGATCAGCGCGAGGTCGGCCGTGATCGGATACTCCATGACGTATCCCTTGCCGTCGATCACACGGGTCTCCTTGCCCTCCGCCAGCATCGTCCCGTAGCCGGTGGGCGTGAAGAACGCCCCGATGCCCGCACCGCCGGCGCGGATCCGTTCGGCGAGATTGCCCTGTGGCACCAGGTCCAGCTCGATCCGTCCCGCCCGGTACGCCTCGTCGAAGTGCCGCGAGTCGGCCTGCCGCGGGTACGAGCACACGATCTTGGCGACCCGGCCCTCCCGGATCAGCGCCGCGATGCCGTTCTCCCCGGAGCCCGCGTTGTTGCTCACCACGGTGAGCTCCTTCGCCCCGCTGCCGAGCAACGCCTCGATCAGCTGCACAGGCTCACCCGCGGGGCCGAACCCGCCGATCAGCACGGTCGCCCCGTCCGGTGTGTCCGCCACGGCCTGCCGCGCGGTGTCGTGCACGATCACGCTTCCTCCCGAAGCACCTGACGCGCCACCGAGAACGCGTGGTTCGCCGACGGCACACCGCAGTAGATGGCGCTCTGCAAGATCACTTCACCGATCTCCGCCTCGCTCAGCCCGTTCCGGCGCGCGGCGGCGACGTGCAGCTTCAGCTCGTCCCAGTGGCCGCGCGCGATCAACGCGGTGAGCGTGATGGCACTGCGCATCCGCCGGTCCAGCCCAGGCCGCGTCCACACCTCGCCCCACGCGTAGCGCGTGATGAACTCCTGGAAGTCGTGCGTGAACTCGTCCGGCACCACGCGATCCACGTGCGCGTCGCCGAGCACCTCTCGGCGCACCTTCATGCCGTCGTCGTAGGACACTGCGTCTCCTTGAGCACCTGAGCCAGCACGAGGGCCACCGCGGCCGGATTCTCAGCGGGCGGCAGGTGCCCGCACCCGCTCAGCACCCGATCGGCGTTGTCCGGCGGCACCACCACGTCGTGCTCGCCGATGAGCACGTGCACCGGCCTGACCGGCGGCCCGGCCTCGAACCCCGCCAACGCCTCGCAGGCCAACGCATACGACTCCTGGTCGGCATCGGCCAGCGACCGCAACAACGCCCCGGCGACCCGCGGCGCCCGTTCCACGAAGCCCGGCGCGAACCACCGCTGAGACGATCCCTCGACCATCACCGGCGTACCGGCGCGGCGCACGAGCGCGGCCCGCTCGCGCCACATCTCCGGCACCCCGATCCGCGGTGCCGCGCCGATGCACACGTGCGATCCGAACGGACTCCCGGCGCGCGACGCCAACTCGAACCCGACCGCGCCGCCGAACGACACCCCGGCGTAGCCGATCGGCCTGTCGCCGGCCAGTGCCGCGACGCGTTCGACCAGCTCGTCCGCGATGCCCGCCACCGTGAAAGGCCTGCTCGCCGGGTAGCCGGCGCCGTGGCCGGGCAGGTCCCAGCCGATCACCTCGAACCCGCCGCCGAGCACCATCGCGCAGTCCCGCCACAGCAGGGCGACCGATGTGCCGAGCGAGGGGCCGACCACCAGCAGCCGTTCCGAGAACTCCGACCCCGCCAGGCGGGTCAGGCTGAGCTCGATCGCCATTTCTTGTCAGACCCCCTTGAGATGATTGGAGTGGGGACCTCGGTCTCCCCCCGGAGGGGGCGAATCGGGATCGATTCCGCGCCACCGCCGCAGCGCCTCGTCCACGAAGCAGCCGGCCGCGCCGAGATACCGCCCCGGATTCGCCCGGCCGCCGCTCTCGGCCAGCAACTCCTCAGCCGCCTCAGCCGCCCGCCGCGCCATCACGTCGGCGTGCACCTCGAGCCCCTCGACCAGCTCAGCGGCCTGCGACGCCGCCACCGCCGCCAGCTCCAGCAGCCCGCGCAGCGCCGGCCATTCCGCGTGCCAGGCCCCGTCCGGCCGCTCGTCGACGGCCCGCGCGGCACACAGATGTAGCTGCGCGCCGAGCTGCGGAGCCTGCAGCGCGGCGCTGTTCACCAGCACCGACAGCACCGGGTTCCGCTTGTTCGGCATGGTCGACGACCCGCCGCGCCCCGGCACCGCGCCTTCGCGGACCTCGCCGATCTCCGGCCGTCCCAGCGTGAGCAGGTCCGCGGCCATCACGCCGAGCGCGTCACAGGTCCGCACCAGTGCGTCGCCGAGCCGTGTGATCGGCGCGCGGTACGTGTGCCACGGCAGGCCCGGCCACACCAGATCGAGTGACTGGGCGAACGACGACGCGGCGGCGAGCGGATCCACCAGCTCGGCGGCCCTGGCCAGCGTGCCCGCCGCTCCTCCGCACTGCACCGGCAGGATGCGCGACAACGCCGTCAACTCGTCAACGGCGTCCAGCACGCCCACCAGCCACCGCGCGGCCTTCAGGCCGAAGGTGATCGGCACCGCGAACTGCGTCAGCGTGCGCCCGGCCATCACGCTGGACCGGTGCTCGCCGGCAAGCCGGGCCAGCGCGGCGGCGACGCGGCGCAGGTCGTCCAGAATCTGCGTCAAAGCCTTGCGCGCCACCAGCATCAGGGCGGTGTCGAGCACGTCCTGACTGGTCAGTCCAGTGTGGACCGGACCGGCGACCTTAGCGCGCAACGCCGAGACGAGCGGCAGCACCGGGTTGCCCGCGGCCTCGATCTCCGCCGGGTCCAGCGACGGTTCCCAGGAGCCCAGCGACACCTCGGTGCCCAGCACGCGCGCCCACGCGACCTCCACCTCCAGCATCGCGCGGACCAGCGCGGCCTCGGAGACGAGGCCGGCGGCGCGGTGCGCTCCGGGAAGCACGGTCAGGTCCTCGGGAACTGGAGGAACACCGTCTCGGACGGCCCCTGCAGGTGGATGTCGAAGCGCAGCCGGCCGTCCGGTTCGCGGGTGGCCACCAGACCGTCCACGGCGCCGTCGGCCTCCGGCAGGTAGATGCGCGTGAACAGCCGGTCGAGCAGGCCGCGCGCGAACACCGTGACCGCGAAGAACGGCAGGCCCGGCTCGACCGTGCTGAACCAGTAGCGCCCGGCGCGGTCGGTGCACGAGCGTCCCCAGCCGGTGAAGGCCGCGCCGCCCCGCCGCAACGACCCGCCGACCACCGGCACGACACCGGACGGGTCGGCCTGGCGGATCTCGATCATCGCGTCCGGCACCGCTTCGCCCGCGCCGTCGTAGACGTATCCGTGCAGCACAACGGATCCGGCCGCACCGAACGGCACCAGCTCGCAGTCGCCCGGATAGGCCATCGCGTGGTGGAAGAACGGGCCGACGGTCTGCCCCGGAGTGGTGTCAGTCATCGGACGGCTCCAGGTAGGTCGCGTGGCTGCCGGTCAGCACGATGTCCCAGCGGTATCCGAGCAACCATTCGTGCTCGGACAGCGAGTGGTCGTAGCTGGCGATCAACCGGGACAGCGCGGCCGGGTCGCTGATCGACTGGGCGATCGGGTCCAGGGCCATCAGCTGGTCGCCGGGGAAGTACATCTGGGTGATCAGGCGCTGGGTGAAGTCCGTGCCGAACAACGAGAAGTGGATGTGCGCGGGCCGCCAGGCGTTCTGGTGGTTGCGCCACGGGTAGGGGCCCGGCTTGATCGACGTGAACGAGTACCAGCCGTCGTTGTCGGTCAGGCAGCGGCCGACGCCGGTGAAGTTCGGGTCGAGCGGGGCCGGGTGCTGGTCGCCCTGGTGCGTGTAGCGGCCCGCCGCGTTGGCCTGCCAGAGCTCCACGAGCTGGTTGCGCACCGGCCGGCCGTCGCCGTCGGTCACGCGGCCGCGCACGCGGATGCGTTCGCCGATCGGCTCGCCGCCGCGCTGCACGGTCAGGTCGGCCTCGACCTCGGCGACGTCGGAGTGGCCGAAGACCGGGGCGAGCAGCTCGGCGCCCTCCGGGTCGACGCGCTGGAGCTCCTTGGTCGGGTGGCGCAGCAACGAGCTGCGGTACGGCGGGAAGTCCAGCAGCGGCGCACCCACCGGTTTGTCGGCCTGGATCTTCGCGATCTCGTCGCTGATCTCTTGCTGGCTGGTCGTCACGTGATCAGACGCTAGGGAGGCGGACCCGGCGACGTCGACGGTAGCCTTCCACTGAGTGGAAGGTTGAACCCGATGGCTGGTAATACTTCGGTTCCGGGCGCCACGGTGGTGGCGCGCACCGTCGCCTTGCTGACGGCGTTCGACGAGCAGCACCCGAGGCTCACGCTCACCGAACTCAGCCAGCGCGCCGACCTGCCGCTCACGACCGCATACCGCCTGGTCACCGAGCTCACCAAGGCGGGAGCGCTGGCCCGCACCCCGACCGGTTACGTCGTCGGGCAACGACTCTGGCAGCTCGGCACCCTCGCACCCGTGCAGACCGACCTGACCAGGCTCGCGTCCCCGTTCCTGCACGACTTCTACGCGGGCACCCTCGCCACGGTGCACATGGCGGTCCGCGACGGCCTGAAGGTGCTCTACCTCGACCGCATCTCCGGCCAGCGTTCGGTGCCGGTGGTGAGCGAGATCGGCACCCGCCTGCCGCTGCACCCGACGGGCGTCGGCAAGGTGCTGCTGGCGCACGCACCCGAAGCGGTGCAACGAAAAGCGCTCTCACAACTCGAGCGGGTCACGGCGTACACGATCACCCAGCCCGCCCAGCTGAAGGCGCAGCTCGACCGCGTCCTCGTGGACGGCTACGCCACCACGTACGAGGAGATGACGCTGGGCGCGTGCAGCGTGGCCGTGCCGATCCTGCGCGGCGGCACCGAGGTCGTGGCGGCCCTCGGCATCGTGGTGCCGTCCCTCAAACGGGACAAGGCGCGCCTGATCTCCGCGCTCCAGGTCGCGGCGCACGGCATCGGCCGGAGCTTGACCCGATCCGGTGACATCACTGGCAGGAGATAATGAAAACCAGTACCAGTTAGAGCGTTGTCTCCGACCGAAAGGTGTCAACGCATGTCGCTCAACGTCCCAGCCGCCCTCCTCGACCGCGCCGAGCAGGGCCCGGTCTCCGACGCCGAGTTCGTGGCCTGCGTCCGCGACTCACTGCCCTACGCCTGGCAGGTGGTCAGCGGCGTGGTCGCGGACCTCGACGGCGACTTCGCCGACCACGAGGTCCCGCCGCCCAGCGAGACCGAACGCGGCCAGCTGCTGCGGGCATTCGCGTCCGACGCCATCCGCGGCGGACTGGAGCGGCACTTCGGCGTGAAGCTGGCGTTCCAGAACTGCCACCGGGTCGCCGCGTTCCGGCCGGCGGCGGTCGACAGCGACCGGTACCGCGCCTTCGTGTCGCCGCGTGGCCAGCTGCTCAACCAGAGCCCGGAGCTGCGGAACTGCTGAGTTGACGCAGCCGAGACGACCGCTCATATTGGACCTATGCCAAGGCCCAGTGTGCGGGAGCAGATCGTCGACGCCGCGTTCGAGCAGTTCCACCGGCACGGCTACAACGCGTGCGGCGTCAAGCTCATCACCGACAGCGCCGGCGTGCCGAAGGGGTCGTTCTACAACCACTTCGACAGCAAGGAAGCGCTCGCCCTCGTCGTGATGGACCGCTACGGCGAGACGCGTCATCTCGACGAGCTCGCCAACACGAAGGTCGCCCCGCTGACCCGGCTGCGCAACCACTTCGAGGCACTCGCGAAGGACATCGTCGAGTACGGCTACGAACGTGGCTGCGTGTACGGGAACTTCAGCAACGAGGCCGCCGACCACATCCCCGCCATCCGCGAGGGCGTGGCGGCGGCCTTCGACTTCTGGGCGGAGGCCGTGGAGAAAGCGATCCGCGAGGCCCAGGCCGACCGCTCGCTGACCTCCACCCAGGACCCGGAGACCCTGAGCCGGTTCCTGATCAACGCGTGGGAAGGCGCCATCGTCGGCGAGCGCGCGGCCAAGTCCGGCGAGTCCTTCGCGGCGTTCTTCACGCTCGCGTTCGAGGTGGTCCTGCGCTGAGATCCCGCACTGAGATCCTGCACTGAATCGGTCAATATGACCGGTCGTCTCATACCTCTTGACCACTTCCAAGACGACCGGTCATATTGGTTTCATGAGCGAGATCCAGCCCCGTTTCCGCACCATCGACGGCCTCTCCATCCGGTACGCCGAGAGCGCGCCCGGCAAGCCCGACGCGTTGCTGCTCAGCCCGTGGCCCGAGAGCCTGTACGCCTACGACGCGACCTGGTCGCAGCTGGCCGAGCACGCCCACCTGGTGGCGGTCGACCTGCCCGGCTTCGGTCACTCCGAGCTCCGCGAGGAGCTGCTGTCCCCCAGCGCGATGGGCGGGTTCATCGTGCGCATCGCCGACGAGTTCGGCCTGACGAATCCGCACGTCGTCGGCCCGGACATCGGCACCAGCGCGTCCCTGTTCGCCGCCGCGGCCCACCCGGACCGGTTCCGCAGCATCGTGATCGGCAGCGGCGGGTCGTCGGTGCCGGTCAACCTGGGCAGCCCGCTGCACGAGTGGGTGCACGACGAGGACCTCGCGCCGTACCGGGTGTTGGGCCCCAAGGACATCGTGAACGTCGCGATGCGCGGCATCCAGGGCTACGAGCTGCCCGACGTGGTGAGGCAGGACTACCTCGCCGCCTACCAGGGGCAGCGGTTCGTCGAGCAGATGGCCTACGTCCGCGCCTACCCGGCCGAACTGCCGGTGCTGAGCGAGCTGCTGAAGGACATCACCACGCCGGTCCAGTTGATCGCCGGCAAGCTCGACGCCTTCGTGCCGGTGGCCAACGCCGAGTACCTGCACGAGCGGCTGCCGAACAGCAGGCTCGACGTGGTCGACGTCGGCCACTTCACCTGGGAAGAGGACGCGGACTCCTTCGCCCGCATCGTCACCGAGTGGTGGCGGGCGAACTGAGCGCCTACTCGGTCCTGCAGGCCGCGCCGTTCAGGGTGAACGAGGACGGCGCGGCGGTGGTGCCGCGAGCCGAGCCGTTGAAGCCGAGCGACACAGAGCCATCGGGCACGATCAGCGCGGTGTAGCCGGCGTTGGTGACGGTCACGTCCGCACCGTTCTGCGAGTGCGTCGCGTTCCACATCTGCGTCACCGTCTCGCCGTTCCCGAACCTCCAGCGCAACGTCCAGCCGTCGATCAGCACGCCGCTGACGTTGCGCACGACCACGTCGGCCTGGAACGCGCCGGGCCACTGGCTGGTGACCCGGTAGCCGACCGCGCACGGCGGCGGAGGCGGTGCCGGCGTGGACGCGGGCTTGCTGGTGCTGGTCACGGGAGGTGCGGGAGTGCTGGTCGCGGTCGGGCAGTCCTGCGCCCACAGTCCGCGTTTCGCCTGCGACGCCTCGGTTTCGGCCTCGGTCAACGGGCCGCCGTCGACGCCCTCGGTGCGCAGCACGCCGTTGCGGACCGCCAGCAACGCGAAGTCGGTGCCGTCCGCGAGCATCAGGACGATCTCGCCGGGGGTGATGCTGCTGACCCGCACTTCCTTGTCCAGCAACGTCTTCGAGGCGAAGTCGAGCGCCGCGGCGGCCGCGCAGGAGCTCGGCGCGGCGACCAGCGAGATGCGGGCTTTCGTGCCGTCCGCCAGCTCGACGGTGCGGCCGTCGAGCACTGCCCGCACCTTCGTCGCCGGCTCCCGTTCGACCGGCGTGGACACCCGCAGCGGCGGCGAGGGCGTCGCCGCGCGCTCGCTCGTGCACGCGGTCGCGAGAAGGGTCAACAGCACCAACAAGTGCTTCCGTGCTGCCATTGGACGACCGTATCGCCGGTGGCAGTGTATGCAATCGACCGTTCGGAGTTGATCAACTCCAGCGTTCAGAGGCTGTAGTCGGTGGAATACCACCGATTCGGCCGCATCCGCAGCGTCACGTTCGGGGAGCCCTCGATCGAGGCCAGGAACTCGGACGGGTCGTCGAGGTAGCGGCTCGCCATCCGCTCCAGCTCCTCCTGAGTCGACGGCGCCACCGCCACGACCGGCCCGGACACGCTGACGTACCGGTAGGGCGGCGTCTCCACCTGCACCGCGAGGCTGAACTCGCCGGCGGCGTCGAGCAGCTTGCCCTTGAGCGACTCCGGCGCGGTCTGCACGACGACCTCACCACCGGGCGTGTAGTCGTACCAGACCGGCACGGCCAGCGGCGGGCCTTCCTGCCGGGCGATCGCGATCACGCCCACGTGCTGCTCCGACAGGAACTTCTCGCGTTGCTCCGTGCTCATCGTCGGCATCGTCTCTCCTCGTCGTCCGGCAACGGGATCAACCTGATCCCGATCAAGGACATTCCCTGGGCGGTCCAAGACGGGCCACGGCGCCGCGCCGTGTGCGAGCGTGGGGAGGCCACAGTCATCGTTGACCGGCAGGTCGCCTGCCGTTCACCGGCCCGTGGTGATCAACGGAAAGGATCACGACGTTCCCCTTCCCCTGCCGATGGAGGTTTCCCGTGCACACCCTGCAACCGCACTGGACTCGTCGCATGCTCGCAGCTCTGGCCATCGTCGCGTCCGTGTTCGGCGTGACGACGGTCGTCGCACCCGCGGCCGATGCCACTGTCTACAACTCCTGCACGCAGTTCCGCTGTACCGCGGCCCGTGACGCCAGGTCGATCTGGGCGTCGAAGGGCTACCCGGCCACGCGCGGCTGGAACAGCTGGCCGAACGGCCAGTGCAACTTCGCGGGCGGCACCTTCCAGAACCGCGAGGGCCAGCTGCCTGCCGGCCACCGCTACCAGGAGTTCGACGTCTACCCGCGTGCCTGCAACGCTTCCCGGGACGCGTACCGGATCGTGGTGGACCGCACCGCCAACACGGCGTACTTCTCGCCGGACCACTACGTCAACTTCTACCGGCTCTAAAGGCTCACCCGGCGCTGCGGTCGATCCACGACCGCAGCGCCCACCAGGTGTGCAAGGTGGTCAGCACGTGCGAGCGCCGCGCGTCCGGTGTCTCGCCGAGGTCGACGTCGGTCAGCTCCACCAGCCGGTCCAGCCGGTACCGCACGGTGTTCGTGTGGATGTGCAACGCCGAGGCCGTCGCGCTGAGCCGGCCGCCGTTGTCCAGGTAGCACAACGCCGTCGCGACCATCTCGTGGTGGAACGTGCTCTTCGCTTCGAGCTGGCCCAGCAGCGAGTCGGCCAGGGTCGCGGCCAGTGCCGGGAACGCCGCGAGAGCGGTCTCACCGGCGAGGTCGGTGAGCAGCCGCACGCCCAGCGCACCGCCGGACGACGCGACCGTCAGCGCCTGCGCACACAGTGAATACATGGTGCGCAACGACTTCAGCGCCGTCGCGGGCGACACCACGAGCAGGTCGTCCGACCAGGACGGCGGCAGGTGCGTCAGCCCGGCCAGCCGCCCCTCCACCAGCCCGTACACGCCGCCGAACGGATGCAGCCGCTGTTCCAGCGTCCGCGCGTGGCTCGGATCGGTCACCCCGGAGACGACGCAGTGGTAGCGGCCGTCGGGACGCAGGCCCGCGCGGGTCAGCTCCGCGGCGTCCGGGAAGTCGCCTGACACCAGCAACCTGCGCAGCACCTGGGCGTTGAGATCGCGGGCCGTGCGCGAGAGCTGCACCTCGGCGGTGTGATAGCCGCTGATGATGTGCCGTTCGACCGCGCCGACGTAGTGGTCCAGGTCGATCATGAAGTCGAGGATCGTGCCGTCGTCGACTCCCAGCGACCGCGCCAGTTCCACGCTCGCCCGGATCAGCTCGGTGCGGCCCGCGTGGACACCGCGCAGCAGTCCCGCCATGGACACGCCCTGTGCGGCACGGTCGGCGCCCAGCGCGAGCGCGGCGGAGAAGTCGCCGTCGTCGGGCGTACCGCCGCGTTCGAGGTGGGAAATGCCTTCGCTGAGCAGGAACGCGATGTGTCTGCGGTTCTCCTCCGCCGGCAGCCGCGCGACCTCCGGCGAGTTGCCGCGCGCGGCCTCGACGACCCGCTCGACCACCTTGTCGTCGGCAGCGACGGCTTCGAGCACCTGCCGGACCATCGCGGACATCCGCGGCACAGCGCCTCCTGCCAAACCGGGCCGATTCGGTTGTGTGACGGCCACAACACTGCCGTCTGCGCTTGGTGGCGGGACCCTATCCCCCACTCGGCGGTTCCTGGTTACCTCGTCCTATACGCGAGAGTAATTCGCGTTGGCATCACCTTCAACGAGGAAGGCCCCCTGCGATGTCTGACCGGAACATCACCCGCCGCAACCTCCTGGCCGCGAGCGGCGCCATCGCCGCGACCGCCACGCTGGGGCAGACCCTCGTAGGAGCGGCGCCGAGAGTCGACGCGGACGTCATCGTCATCGGCCACGGACTCGCCGGGCTCGTCGCGACCTCCGAGCTCGCCGCGGCCGGCCGGAAAGTGCTGCTGCTCGACCAGGAACCCGAGGCGAGCCTGGGCGGCCAGGCGTTCTGGTCGCTGGGAGGCCTGTTCTTCATCAACTCCGACGAGCAGCGGACCGCGGGCATCAAGGACTCCCTGGAACTGGCGCGCGCCGACTGGTTCAACACCGCCGGGTTCGACCGCGGCGTCAACGATCCGCTGGGCGAGGACTACTGGGCCGCCAAGTGGGCCGAGGCGTACCTGAACTTCGCCGCCGGCGAGAAGCGCTCGTGGCTGCACGGCCTGGGTGTGCGGTGGGTGCCGATCGTCGGCTGGGCGGAGCGCGGCGGGCAGCTCGCCGACGGGCCCGGTAACTCGGTGCCGCGCTTCCACATGACGCTGGGCACCGGGCCGGGCGTCATGGAGCCGTTCGAGAAGAAGGTCCGCGACGGGGTCCGCGACGGCAAGGTCACCTTCAAGTTCCGGCACCAGGTCGACGGCCTCATCGTCAGCAACGGCGCCGTCACGGGTGTGCGCGGCACCGTCCTTGAACCCAGCACCGCCAAGCGCGGCACGCCCAGCTCCCGCACCAAGGTCGGCGACTTCGAGCTGTTCGCGCCGATGGTCGTCGTGACGTCGGGCGGCATCGGCGCCAACCACGACCTGGTGCGGCGCAACTGGCCTGCCCGCCTCGGCCCCGCACCGCGGCGGCTGGTCACCGGTGTGCCCGCGCACGTCGACGGCCGCATGCTCGCGATCAGCGAACTGGCCGGCGCGCGGCTCGTCAACCGCGACCGCATGTGGCACTACACCGAGGGCATGATCAACCACACGCCGATCTGGCCGGATCACGGCATCCGCGTGCTGGCCGCGCCGTCGTCGCTGTGGCTCGACGCGCGCGGACGCCGGTTCCCCAACCCCGGCATCCCGTCGCTGGACACGCTCGGCACCCTGGAGCTGATCGGCAAGTCCGGTTACGACTACTCGTGGTTCGTCCTGAACAAGAAGATCATCGACAAGGAGTTCGTGCTCTCCGGGTCCGAGCAGAACCCGGAGATCACCAGGAAGGACCTCGCCGCCTACATCGCGATGCGGCTGTTCAACAGCACGCCGCCGCCGGTGAAGGCGTTCATGGACAAGGGTGTCGACTTCGTCATCAAGAACAACCTGCCGGACCTCGTGGCGGGGATGAACCAGCTCACCGGCCAGAACCTGATCAACCTCGACGAACTGCGCCGGCAGATCACCATCCGCGACCAGCAGACCGAAAACCCCTTCACCAAGGACATGCAGGTGATGGGGATCCGGAACTCGCTGGCCTACAGCGGGGACAGCCTCGCCCGCACGGCCGGGTTGCACAAACTGCTCGACTCCGGTTCCGGCCCGCTGATCGCGATCAGGATGAACATCCTGACCCGCAAGACGCTGGGCGGCCTGCAGACCGACCTGGCCGGCCGGGTGCTCGGCTCGAACGGCCAACCGATCCAGGGCCTGTACGCGGCGGGCGAGGTCGCCGGGTTCGGTGGCGGCGGCGTGCACGGATATCGCGCGCTGGAAGGCACGTTCCTCGGTGGGTGCCTGTTCTCCGGACGGGCGGCCGGACGAGCGGCCGCCGCCGAGAGCGCCTAGCGGCCCAGGAGCGTCGAGAGGACCTGGTGCAGCTCCGCGCCGGGGTCTGCGGTCGCCCCTGTCGACCGCCAGGCCACGAACCGGTCGGGGCGCACCAGTACGGCGCCCCGGTCAGTGATCCCGCGGTGCCGCACCCACGCCGAACGCGGGTCCAGGTGATCCCCGTCGGCGTGGCCGATCCGGACCGCGTCGACCGGCACGTTCAGGTTCGCGGCGGCCTTCGCCGCCGCCGTGAGCCAGTCGTGGCCCTGCTCGCCCGCGATGAGCAGGAACCGGCCGGGGCGCACGAGGTCCATGAGCGGGACGCCGTCGTCCAGCCAGGCGTGGGGCAACGGGTGTCCCGGTCGCGTTCCCGGTTGGTAGAGCCGGATCGGGTCGGGGTTGTGCGGGGCTTCGGTGCCGTCACCGATCACGGCCGAGGACTCGTAGGTGTAGCCGTACTCGATGTTGTGCTCGTCGAACTCCATCGACTGGCCGGCGACCGCCCTTCTCGCGTCCTCGCTGCGCTCATCCCAGACCTGGCGCAGCGCCTGCCAGTTCTCCTCGGCGGTCTGTTCGGGGCTGATGCCGAGTGAGTGGGTGGTCACGAGGTGGTTGACGGCGTTCTCGACGGACCGCTGCACGTTGCGTGCGGTGGTGGGCTTGCGTTCCGGTTCGTAGGTGTCCAGGAGTTCCTCGCCGGATTGTCCATTGAGGACGGCGGCGAGTTTCCACGCGAGGTTGTGCGCGTCCTGCACGGCCGAGTTCAGGCCGAGGCCGCCGGTGGGCGGGTGGCGGTGCGCGGCGTCGCCGAGCAGGAAGACCCGGCCGTCGCGGAACCTGTCCGCCACCACGCCTTCCAACGTCCAACGCGTGATCATGTGGATCTCGTAGGCGTCGATGCCCAGTGCTTTCCGCATGTCCGACTCGACCGCGGCGTCGTCGAGCGCACGGTCGTCGTCGGCTAGGTAGTTGAGGTGGAAGATCCACTCCTCGGAGTCCGGCCCCCACCTCTCCGGGCCGGCCGGCGCGAGGACGCCGCCGACTCCCAGTTGCGGCAGGCACAGCCAGCGGATCAGCACCTCGGGATCGCGGGCCCACCCGGACAGGTCGGCGCTGAAGTGCACGGTCACCACCCTGGCGACATCGCGGTGGCCTTCCATGGCGACGCCGATCGACGGCCCGACCGTGCGCCCGCCGTCGCAGCCGAGCAGGTACCGGCTGCGGACCTGGTACTCCGCACCGGTGTCCTTGTCCAGGATCGTGGCCGTGACGCCGTCGGAGTCCTGGCTGATCGCGGTCACGTCGTGGTTGAACCGGACGCGGCCGGGTGCGAGTTCCTCCGCGCGTTGCCGGAGCAGGGGTTCCAGGCGGATCTGCGGCAGGTTCGACGGCAGGCACGCGCTGGCCGCCGCCCACGCCGGGTTCCGGCCGCCGGCGCCCCAGCACTCGATCTTGCCGAACTCGCGGCCGAAGTCCGGGTCGTCGCCGCGAAGTCCGGCGTACCAGGCGGAGTGCGACATCTGGTGCGGTGGCGTGCCGCGCTCGTAGACGGCGTCCGCGACACCGAGGTCGCGGAAGATCTCCATCGTGCGCTGGTTGAGGTAGTGCGCCTTGGGCAGCGCGCTCGTGTCCGGGCGCGCGTTCACCAGGAGCGTGTCGACGCCGAGCTGGGACAGCAGCGCCGACACGGTGAGTCCGGCGCCGCCGCCTCCGACGATCAGCACATCCGTCATGACGTTCCTTTCAGGCGCGGGAACAACGCCTCGGAGTTGCCGCGGTCGATCGCGGACCGCAGCGCCGGGTCGAGTGGGTACTGCTCGTACTGGCCGTTGATGAACCCGACCGCGATCGGCGGCGCGAACGGGAAGTCGCTGCCGTAGGTGATGTGCGCGGGGTCGGCGACCTCGAGCAGGCTCGGCAGTGCGGCGGGCGTCGCCGAGAGCGCGATGTCGTAGTAGAACCGCTTGAGCACGCCGAGATCAGGTGGCAGCTGCTGCTTCACCATCGTCAGCAGGACGCGGTAGGCGATGTACGGCACGAACCCACCGGCGTGCGCGAGGATGAACCTGATGTTCTCGTACCGGTTCATCGCGCCGGACAGGATCAGGCTGACCGCGGTGCGCGTGGTGTCGAGCAGGAAGTCCGCGGTGAACGAGGGGATGCCGGGTACCGGTGGCGCCGGGAGCTCGCCGGGGTGGATGAAGACCACGGCGTTGCGTTCGTGCAGGTACTCCAGCAACGGCTGGAAAGCCTCGTCGCCGAGGTAGCGGCCCTCGTAGTTGGCCAGCAGCACGATTCCGTCTGCTTTGAGCGTGTCCAGTGCGTACGCGGCCTCCTCGATCGCACTGTCCACATCGGGCATCGGGAGCGTGGCGAAGAAGCCGAACCGGGTGTGCAGGCCGGCGCAGTACTCGTTGATCTCCCTGGCCCACTTGCGGGCCTCGTCGACGTTGCCGAAGTACACGCCGGGCGTGGACAGCGACAGGATGCCGGTCTGGATGCCGTGACC
The DNA here is from genome assembly GCF_044455585.1 of Lentzea sp. NPDC051213. NCBI lineage: Bacteria > Bacillati > Actinomycetota > Actinomycetes > Pseudonocardiales > Pseudonocardiaceae > Lentzea > Lentzea sp. NPDC051213. The sequence continues at coordinate 889,269 of NZ_JBITEX010000002.1, read as the reverse complement.
GTCCATGAACTCCAGGGCGGCGGATTCCGACCAATCGGGGACCTCGATGCCGCCGGGGCGGATGTCCTTGTCGCGCAACCACTGCGCGTACTGGGGCGGGATCAGGTGCTGGTGCGTGTCGATGCGGTTCACAGAGCCACCAAGTATCCGATGACGAGCAGCGCGCACACGACGGCCGGTGCGAGCTGTTGGGGTTTGTCCTTGTTGCGTACGTGCGTGATCACGGCGCCGGCCAGCAGAAGCAGCAGGCCGGCTCCGGCGAGGCCGCCGAGGAGTGGGTGGGCGAGGCCGAGCAGGACGCCCGCCGCACCGGCCAGTTCGAGTGCGCCGATGCCGCGATAGGCGTTGACTGAGAACCCGGCGTGCGTGGCCAGCTCACGCATCTGGGGCAGGGCAAGGACCTTCGCCACCCCGAGCAGGACGAAGACGAGAGCGACCAGGATGGCTAGCGTGACGGTCATTTGATCCTCCAGGCAACGGCGTACTCGTCCAGAACGCGCTTCGCGTCCTCTTCAGCCAGCACGACGATCGCGCCGTCCTCGACCACCACGTCCACGTCGAGTTCCGCGAACGCCCGGCGCGTCGCGTCGGCCCTCAACTCCAGCTTCGAGGGCTTGCCGATCGCGGTCAGTGGCAACGCGTCGAGCACCACGACCTCCTTGGGCGCGGCCACCCGTTCGGGCACCCGCTCCCCCGCCCACGCGAGCAGTTCGTCCGGGGTGGCTTCGACGCCGAGCGTCACGTAGGCGACCGGCACCTCGCCCGCGTGCGGGTCCGGACGGCCGACCGCGCTGGCCGCCGTGACGGCGGGGTGGCTGAGCAGCGCGTCCTCGATGACCGCGGGGTCGATGTTGTGGCCGCCGCGCAGGATGAGGTCCTTGGCGCGCCCCGAAAGCCGGATGAACCCGTCGTCGTCGACCGCGGCAAGATCGCCGGTGTCGAGCCACTCTCCTGGCTCGTCCAGTCCGCCAGGACTCTTCACGTAGCCCGCGAACACGGTCGGTCCGCTGATGGCCAGCACGCCGTCCCGCACCTTCACCTGCTGGTACGGCAGGCGTTGCCCGACCGAGCCGGGCCTCGGCGTGCCTGGGAAGCTGCGGGCGGTGGCACAGGTGGCCTCGGTCAGGCCGTAGCCCTCGACCAGCGGCACACCGGTGTGCGTCTCGAACGCGTTGCGAACGGCGGGCGGCAGCGGTGCGGCGCCGACCATCGCGAACCGCAGGCTGCTGATGTCCGCGTTCACCGGACACTGCGCCAGCACCGAGTAGACCGTGGGCACCGCGCTCATCGTCGTGATCCGGTAGTGCTCGACGATCCGCCAGAACTCGCCGTACAGCGCGGGTTCGCGGTAGCCGAGCGGACCCGACCACACCACGTGCTGGCCCTTGAACAGCGGCGTCAGCAACGTGACGATGAGCGCGTTCACGTGGAACAACGGCAGGCCCGCGAACAACACGGAGTCCTCGTCCAGCAGCTCGCTCGCGGCGAGCATCCACGCGTTGGCGACCTCGTTGGCGTGGGTGTGCGCGGCCAGCTTCGGGGCTCCGGTGGTGCCGCCGGTGTGGAAGAACGCCGCCAGGTCTTCGCTCCCCGGCAGTTCACCGTCGTATGTGGACGGTGCGTCGCCGCTCAGATCCGGTACGCGGGCCCCAGAACGCGCGAGCAGTTCGCGCACGTGCTCAGGTGACAGGGCCGGGTTGATCGGCATCGCGATGCCGACGAGCTGGGCAGCGAGGATCGCCGGGATCATCTCCGTGCGGTCGGCCGACATCAGCGCGATCGCGTCATCGCGCTGAAAACCTTGGTCGCGCAACAGGTTCGCGTACCGGTGGACCTGGCGGAGCAGCTCGGCGAACGTCCAGGTCACCGGCTCCGGCAGAATCGTGATCGCCCGGCGGTGCGGCCACAGGTCAGCGGCCCGCTTCAGCAACGCGTAGGTGCTCGCGGGCAGGCCGCGGTCGGCCAGTGGAACGACTTCGATCGCCGGGAGGTCGTCGGGGGACGCGTAGCGCGGCCACAACGTGCTCATACCTTCACCACCGTGCGCTGGCGGCCGAGGTCGAGCTTGCCGTCGTCGGTGGCGATCGCGATCTCGACGACGTCGCCGTCCTTCAGGTACTTCGGGTTCTTCGCCTGCGTCTTGAAGAACATCCGCCACTTGGTCGCGGCCGGCAGCAGCGACGCGATCATTTCGACGGGCTTCGGCGGCGCGCTCAACGCCGTCCCGACGGGAGTCCCGGTGAGCACGAGGTCACCCGGATCGAGCCGCTGGAACCGGGTCAGCCCGCGCAACGCCTCCGCCGGCGGGTAGATCATGTCGTCGGCGGTCATGTCCTGGCGCAGTTCGCCGTTGACCCACAACCGCAATCGCAGCTCTGCGAACCGGTCGAACTCTCCGGCGTCGAGCAGCACCAGCACGGGGCCGGTCGGCGTGAACGTCGGGTACGACTTCGACTCGTAGAACTGCGTTTTCGGCAGCTGGAGATCGCGCGCCGACACGTCGTTGGTGATCACCAGCCCGGCGATCTGGTTGTCCTCGCCGATCACCAGGCCGATCTCGGCCTCGTAGTCGAGCAGCCGCACGTGCGGCGGCCGCACGATGTCGTCGTCCGGGCCGCTGATCGAGCCGGACGACTTGCGGAAGAACGTCAGCGGCACGGTCGACGGGTTCATGCCCGCGTCTCGGACGTGCGAGACGTAGTTGGTCATCTGTGCGATGACCCGGCACGGCGCGGTGATCGGCGACAACAGCGTCAACCCGTCTACCGGAACCGGGTCGCCGACGGTCGTCAGCGGGCCGGTCAGCAGTTCTCCCGTGGTGCGGGCGGTCGTGTCGACCTTCCTCGCGCCGTCCGGGGTCGCGACCCACCAGGCGTCGGCGGTGCGCAGGATGGAGGTGCTCATGAGACAGCCGCTTTCAGCATGCCGCGCAGGCGATGCAGGTCGAATTCGTTGTCCTCGCGCAGGCCGTTCGCCACGATGATCAGCTCCGCGGGACGGACGCCGAGGAAGTCCTTGGTGGCGGGCGGTCCCCACTGGGCGAGGCCGGACGCGGTCATCGGCGCCCAGCCGGGTTCGAGCGTGCAGTCGAACAGGTCGCCGTCGCTGAAGTGCTCGACCAGGAAGCCGTCCGGGTCGCGCCAGTAGTCGAACAGCTGGCTGCCCAGGATGTGCCGGCCGATGCCCCACGAGCGCCGATAACCGTGGTCCTGCAGGTACTCCCCGCCCGCGGCGAGCGCGTCGAGGTCGGCGACCTGGTAGGCCGAGTGCACGTACCGGTTCGCCGGGCCGAGGGTGAGCGCCAGCGTGTGGTGGTCGGACGCGGTGCCGCCGCGGTCGCAGCGGATGAAGCTCATGATCGGCCCGCGCTCGCGTTGTCCCGGGTAGAACAGGAAGTCGCTGACGATCAAGCCGAGGTGCCGCAGGTACCAGTCGAGCGTCTCGCGGTACCGGGTGGTCTGGATGACGACGTGCCCGAGCCGCTGCACCCGCGCCGGTTCGCGCTTCGGCCGTTGCAGAGCGTTGACCCGGCTCTCACCGTGGCCGGCGTTGATGGTCAGCGGTGTCTGCGAGGGCAACGCGGGCAGGTCGTGCATCTCCGCCACAACCTTGACCGGCAGCCCGCTCGGGTCGATCAGCGTCGCACCGACCCCGCCGAGGCTGTCCGGGAGCCTGTCGACGCTCACACCAGCGGCGTTGGCGACGCGCAGCACGTCGCGGCCATCGGCGGCGCGGAACGCGGGGCCCAGGAACCGCTCGCGCGGGCCCTTGCGGATCAGCACGCACGGCGCGCCCGGATCCGTGCCCCGCAGGTGCAGCTCGCCGGACGTGCGCAGTGCCGTGACGAACCCGAACGCGGTCGCGAACTCCTCGGCTTTGCGCAGGTCAGGCTTGGTGAACTCGAGCCAGGCCAGGTCGTGCGCCTTGATGATCGGATCGCGGGCCCGGCCGGGGTGCTCACCGGAGAGCGCGCCCTGCTCGCTGTGCAGGCCGGCGTGCGGATCGCTCATCACCACTCCCTTCTGACGAAATCATCAGTTACGAACTCATCGTCAGTCAAGCAGATTCTGAGGATTACGTCAGTTGTGACGTTCGGCTAGTCTGTCCGGGTGACCGAGAACCGCCTGGAGCGCCGCAAGGCCCGCACCCGCGCCGCGCTGGTCCGCGCGGCGCAGGAGTTCATCGCGGACGGAAAGCTCAACGCCCCGATCCTGGAGATCACCCAGAGCGCGGACGTCGGGATGGGCTCGTTCTACAACCACTTCCAGACCAAGGAAGAGCTGTTCCACGCGGCACTGGAGGACGCCCTGGACACGTTCGGCCAGGTGCTCGACAGCCTCACCGGCGACCTCGACGACACCGCGCACGTGTTCGCGCAGAGCTTCCGGCTGACCGGCCGTCTGCACCGGCGCCTGCCGGAGCTCAGCAAGGTGTTGCTGCACAACGGTTTCGAGCTGACCAGGTCAGGCAAGGGCCTAGCCCCGCGCGCGCGGCGCGACATCGAGTCCGCACTCGCCGCCGGTCGTTTCACCGTGGCGGACCCGGAGCTGGCGCTCACCATCGTCGCCGGGTCGGTGCTCGCGCTCGGTCAGCTGCTGCACGCGCAGCCCGACCGTGACGACGCGGCGGCGACCGACCAGATCGCCGAGGACCTGTTGCGGATGCTGGGAGTTCCGGCCGACGAGGCCCGTGACATCAGCCGTCGCGCGCTGCCCTCGGTCGCCGGCTCGGACGTGGCATAGCCCACTCTGCCAAGGGAATCTCCCGGGGTGGCCCGCCGTTGTACAGAACGGTCGGTGCGGTCCGCGTCCCCCGGGCCTCACCTAACTGCCTTCGCGGAGTTCCGTTCGGCTGGAGCCGCGTCGAGCCCCTCGCCGAGAGGCGACCGCCGCGCCGACCCCTTTGCTCGCCTCCGGTCGTGTCCTACTCCCCCGCGGCCACGGCTGGAGGCCGCCTCACTGCGCTAGTGCGGCGAGCACTCGCCGCACCGGTCCGTCCCGGACATGCACCCACGAAACCGTTGCGTGCCAACCGGGAGTGCCGCGCGACCGGCGCTCGACGCGTTCGCGCTGCAGCACTTCCTCGGAGCAGACGCATTCCGCCCCGACGAAGACGCCCCCAAGCCGTCCGGAGAGCTCACGCCAGCGATCGCGCGTCTCACGCCGAGCCCGGTCGCGTCGATCCCGAGCTGGACGTGACGAGCCAGGAACGCGCTCAGGTTCAGCTCTGCCAGCGGAACCGCGTTCTCGTCGGTCAGCACGCCGAACGGCACCAGCACTCCGAGCAGCCAGTCCATCGAGAAGATCGGCGCACGGAGGTGCCGGGCCAGCGACTCCGCGAGCGTGCTCTTGCCGGTGCCCGGAACGCCCGCGACCAGCACGACCTTCGGGCACCCTGCCGCCGGTTCCAGCCGCAGGTACCCCCGATAGGCGCGATCAGCGATCTCCGCTGGGCTCTCCATCACTCACACATCGATGTGCGCGCCCAGCAACACGGTCCGCTGCTTGGGCAGGCCGAAGTGCTCGGCCGCATCCGCCGTGATGTACGACGTGGCGATGAACAGCCGCTTGCGCCACCCCGCCATCGTCGGCGACGTCCCGCGCTGCAGCTCGATCTTCGACAGGAAGTACCGCGCCTGATCGAGGTTCAGCTCGCCCTCGGTCTGCGCGGGGTCGAGCAGGGCGAGCGCGGCCGGCACGTCCGGCGTCTCCATGTACCCGAAGCGCGCGGTCACGTGGACGATGCCGTCGTCGCCGTACCCGAGCTCGTCGACCTCCACCCGCCGGTCGGCCGGCACGCGTGGCACCGGTTCGGTTTCGATGGACACGATCACCACGCGTTCGTGCAGCACTCGGTTGTGCTCGACGTTCGCGCGCATAGCCAACGGCGCGGTTTCCTTGCCTCGGTTGAGGAACACCGCCGTGCCCGGCACGCGGGTGAGCGACTGGCCGCGCACTTCCTCGATGAACGCGTGCAGCGAACCCTCGGCCTCGCGGCGGGCCTTGGTCACGATCGCGCGGCCGCGTTGCCAGGTCGTCATGACCGTGAACGCGGTGAGGCCGATCAGCAGCGGCAGCCACGCGCCGTGCAGCAGCTTGGTCAGGTTCGCCGCGAGGAACAGCAGGTCGACGCCCAGGAGCACGACGCAGCCGAGGCCGATCGCCCACGACGGGGCGCCGAACTTCCATCGTGCGACGAACAGGAACAGCGCCGTGGTGATCGTGATCGTGCCGGTGACGGCCATGCCGAACGCGAAGGCCAGCGCCGCCGACGTGCGGAACGCGAACACCAGGGTGAGCACCGAGACCATCAGCAGCCAGTTGATCCACGGCACGTAGATCTGGCCGATGGTCGACTCCGACGTGTGCGCGATGCGCAGGCGCGGCAGGTAGCCGAGTTGCGCCGCCTGCGAGGCCACCGAGTACGCGCCGGTGATCACCGCCTGCGAGGCGATGACGGTGGCCGCCGTGGCCAGCACGACCATCGGCCAGCGGCCCCATTCCGGTACGAGCAGGAAGAAGGGGCCGCTGATGTTCGCCTGGTCCTCCAGGATCAGCGCGCCCTGGCCCAGGTAGCTGAGCACGCACGCCGGGAACACCAGGAACAGCCAGCCGCGCGCGATCGCCGGACGGCCGAAGTGGCCCATGTCGGCGTACAGCGCCTCGGCGCCGGTGACCGCCAGCACGACCGCGGCCAGTGCGAAGAACGCGATGCCGAAGTGTCCGAACAGGAAGCCGAGCGCGTAGGTCGGCGACAGGGCCTTGAGGATCTCCGGGTGGCTCGCGATCCCGCCGATGCCGACCGCGCCGATCGTCGCGAACCACAGGATCATCACCGGTCCGAACAGCCGTCCGACGACCGCGGTTCCCCTGCGCTGCACCAGGAACAAGCCCACGATGATCACGGCGGTGATCGGCACGACGAACCGCTCCAGCTCCGGCTGGACGACCTTGAGGCCCTCCACGGCGGACAGCACGGAGATGGCCGGCGTGATCATGCTGTCGCCGAAGAACAGGGCGGCACCGAAGATGCCCAGCGCGGCCAGCGTCGCCGCGGCCTTGCGGCCCTGCTTCGCCTTCCACCTGCGCAGCAACGTGACGAGGGCGATGATGCCGCCCTCGCCGTCGTTGTTCACGCGCATCGCCAGCAGCACGTAGGTGATGGTCACGATGATCATGACCGACCAGAAGATCAGCGACACGATCCCGTACACGTTGGCGACGCTGACCGGAACCGGGTGCGGGTCGGCCGGGTTGAACACCGTCTGGATCGTGTAGATCGGGCTGGTGCCGATGTCGCCGAACACGACGCCGAGCGCGCCGACGATCACCGCCAGCCGGACGGTGTCGTGCGCGAGCTTCTGCCGGGACGGGACGTCCGCGGTCTGTTCTTCGGCCACGAGCGACCCCCTTCACGCGTGCTGCCCGCAAGATAGTCGCGACCGGGGGCTGCCGCTGAGCACTTCCGAGTGATCTTTACGCGTTCCTTACGCCGCAGGTCACCGGACTGACGTTTGACATACCCATACCCCCTAGGGGTATAAATGGGGCGTGCCCACCGCTCCCCCGGCGTTACCAGCCGGCCGCGCGGTGGCCGGAGAAGGAGCGAGACATGCACGGCTACGCCGGGAACAAGGACGCCCACCTGCGCCGCCTCCGCCGGATCGAGGGGCAGGTCCGCGGTCTGCAGCGGATGATCGAGAACGACGAGTACTGCATCGACGTGCTCACCCAGATCTCCGCGGCCACCAGGGCGTTGCAGGCGGTCTCACTCGGGTTGCTCGACGAGCACCTGAAGCACTGCGTGAGCCAGGCCATCACCGAGGGCGGCACCACGGCCGACGCGAAGATCGCGGAGGCCAGTGACGCCATCGCCCGCCTGGTTCGCTCCTGAACCGCGAGGAGAAGCGATGAAGACCGGATACAAGATCGTCCTGTACGGCGTGGCGCTCGCCGTCGTCTTCGGCGGCACCTGGGCCGTCGGCGCCATCGCCGGGCCCGCCCCGGAGCCGGTGGAGAAGCCCATGGCGCACAACGAACACCAAGCCGAACCGGTGGGCGTGCCGCCAGGACTGTCCGTTTCGGAGAACGGCTACACGTTGCAGCTGCACGAGAACGAGTCGATCGGCTTCCACATCAGCGGACCGGACGGGAAGCCGGTCACGAAGTTCGCCGTGGAGCACGAGAAGCGGCTGCACCTGATCGTGGTGCGCCGCGACGGTTCCGGCTTCCGGCACGTCCACCCTGAGATGGCGGCGGACGGCATGTGGTCGATACCGCTCACCCTCTCCGAAGCCGGCAGCTACCGGGTGTTCGCCGACTTCAAGCCGGAGAACGGGCCGAAGACGACGCTCGGCGCCGACGTCCAGGTGGCAGGTGACTACCAGCCCAAGCAGTACGCCGGCAGCCGCACGTTCACCGTCGACGGCTACGAGGTGACCCTCGACGGCGAGCTCACCGCGGGCAGTGCGTCGACCGTCACCATCGGCATCTCGAAGGACGGCAAGCCCGTCACCGACCTGCAGAACTACCTGGGCGCGAAGGGACATCTGGTCGCGCTGCGCGCCGCCGACCTCGCATACCTGCACGTGCACCCCGAGGAGAGCGACCAGGTGAAGTTCGCGGTGCAGGTGCCGACGACCGGGACCTACCGGCTGTTCCTGGACTTCCAGCACGAGGGCACGGTCCGCACAGCCGAGTTCACGCTCACCACCGGGGAGGCCGGCCATGGCCACTGACACCAGGAACCTGGAGATCTCGATCGGCGGCATGACCTGCGCCTCCTGCGCCGCCCGGATCGAACGCAAGCTCAACAAGCTCGAAGGCGTCGAGGCGTCGGTCAACTACGCCACGGAGAAGGCCCGCATCAGCTACGCCGGCGACCTCACGCCCGCCGACCTGGTGAAGGTCGTCGAGGACACCGGCTACACCGCCGAACTCCCCGCTCCCCCGGCGCAGACTCCGGAAGCAGACCCGACGGCGACCCTGCGGCAGCGGCTGATCACCGCGACCGTGCTGGCGGTGCCGGTGATCGCGCTCGCGATGATCCCGGCGCTGCAGTTCACCTACTGGCAGTGGCTGTCCCTCGTGCTCGCCGGTCCGGTCGTCACGTACGCGGCGTGGCCGTTCCACAAGGCGGCGTGGACGAACCTCCGGCACGGCGCCGCCACGATGGACACGCTGATCTCCATCGGCGTGGGCGCGGCGTTCCTGTGGTCGCTCTACGCCCTGTTCCTCGGCACCGCCGGAACGCCTGGCATGACGCACGGGTTCACGTTCACCATCGAGCGGATGGCCGGAACCGGCAACATCTACCTCGAGGTCGCCGCGGGCGTCACGACGTTCATCCTCGCCGGCCGGTACTTCGAGGCCAGGTCCAAGCGCCGCGCGGGTGCGGCACTCCAAGCGCTGCTGGAACTCGGCGCGAAGGACGTCGCCGTGCTGCGCGACGGGCGAGAGGTCCGCATCCCGACCGACGAGCTGCGCGTCGGCGACCGGTTCGTGGTGCGGCCGGGCGAGAAGATCGCCACCGACGGCGTCGTCGAGGAGGGCAGCTCAGCTGTCGACGCGAGCATGCTCACCGGCGAGTCCGTGCCGGTCGAGGTGCGGGCGGGCGACCCGGTCGCCGGCGCCACGGTCAACGCGGGCGGGCGGCTCGTCGTGCGGGCCACCCGGATCGGGTCGGACACGCAGCTCGCACAGATGGCGAAGCTGGTCGAGCAGGCGCAGAACGGCAAGGCCGAGGTGCAGCGGCTGGCAGACCGGATCTCCGCGGTGTTCGTGCCCATCGTGATCGCGCTGGCCGTGGGCACACTGGGGTTCTGGCTCGGCACGGGCGGCGGCGCCGGTGCGGCGTTCACCGCGGCGGTGGCGGTGCTGATCATCGCCTGCCCGTGCGCGCTCGGCCTGGCCACCCCGACCGCGCTGCTCGTCGGCACCGGGCGGGGCGCCCAGCTCGGCATCCTGATCAAGGGGCCGGAGGTGCTGGAGTCGACCCGGCGCGTCGACACGGTCGTGCTCGACAAGACCGGGACCGTGACCACCGGGCAGATGAGTCTGGTCAGCGTGCACACCACCGAGGACGAGGACGAGGTCCTGCGGCTGGCCGGTGCGCTCGAGCACGCCTCGGAGCACCCGATCGCGCGGGCCATCGTGGCAGCCGCGGGCGAGGTGCCGGCCGTCGAGGGGTTCCAGAACGTCGAAGGACTCGGCGTCCAGGGCGTGGTCGACGGCCACACGGTGCTCGTCGGCCGCGAACGGCTGCTCACCGACTGGAGCATCCACCTCGACCCGGCACTCACCGAGGCCAAGACCGCGGCCGAACGGCAAGGCCGCACGGCGGTGCTGGTCGCCTGGGACGGCAAGGCCCGCGCCGTCCTGGTCGTGGCGGACACGGTGAAGCCGACGTCACGCGAGGCGATCGAGGGCCTGCGCGCGCTCGGGCTGCGTCCGGTGCTGCTGACCGGTGACAACGAGGCCGCGGCCCGCGCGGTGGCCGCCGAGGTCGGCATCGACGAGGTCATCGCCGAGGTGCTGCCGGCCGACAAGGTCGACGTCGTGAAGCGCCTGCAGGACGAGGGCCGCGTGGTGGCGATGGTCGGCGACGGCGTGAACGACGCGGCCGCGCTCGCCCAGGCCGACCTGGGCCTCGCGATGGGCACCGGGACGGACGTGGCGATCGAGGCGAGCGACCTGACGCTGGTGGGCGGTGACCTGCGGGCCGCCGTGGACGCCATCCGGTTGTCGCGGCGCACGCTCAGCACGATCAAGGGCAACCTGTTCTGGGCGTTCGCCTACAACATCGCCGCCCTGCCGCTCGCCGCGCTCGGCCTGCTCAACCCGATGATCGCGGGCGCCGCGATGGCGTTCTCGTCGGTGTTCGTGGTGAGCAACAGCCTGCGGTTGCGGAGTTTCCGCTGAATCGGCCACCGGCTTACCGGGATTCCACAGCAGGTAGGGCCCTGTGAGAGCGTTCCCGCTCCGATCCGGGCACAGTGCTGGGAAGTCCGTTCCAGACGGGAGGCACCACGATGAACCGTTGTGTGTACTGCGGGGGCGTGCCCTGGCACTGAGCAACCCGTGAGGCCGCTGGTCACAGCGGCCTCACGGCCCGTTTCGTAGCCTCGGCGCATCAAGGTCCGATGTGAAGGAGCGGGTGTGCCGAGGTTTGTGCTGGTCGTGGCGTTGCTGGCGGCGCTCGCCGCGTGCACCTCGACCCCGCCTCCCGCCGCCCCGGCACCGACGACGCCCAGCAGCACCGCCCCGCCGGCCGAGCAGGTCTACGTGTCGATCGGCGACTCCTACGCCACCGGCTTCGGGCCCAACGGCACTGGCGAGAGCTTCGCCCACCTCGTGGCGAAGCAGGAGAAGCTCAAGCTCATCAACTTCGCCTGCAACGGCGCCACCTCGGCCGACCTCGCCACGAAGCCGGCGTGCGGCCAGGACGCGGGCGGCAAGACCCAGGTCGACGCGGCCGTCGAAGCGCTCAAGGGCAACAAGACCGGCCTGGTCACGCTGGTGATCGGCGGCAACGACCTCGCGCCGTGCGCCCTGGCCCAGGACCCGCTGCAGTGCGCGACCAGGACCGTCGCCGACATCAGGACCAACGTCGCCGCCACGCTCACCAGGCTGCGGGAAGCCGCGCCGGACGTGCAGATCATCGGGCTCACCTACCCGGACATCTTCCTGGGCGCGTGGGTGAACCCGTCGTTCCCGAACGGCAAGAACATCGCCAGGCTGTCGGTCTCGATGTTCCAGGACTTCAACGCCACGATCACCGCCGAGTACGCGAAGTTCGGCGCGAAGTTCGCCGACGTCACCCAGACCACCGGCGGCTACGCGGCGCTGACCGACCTCACCCAGGACCCGAAGTACGGCCAGATCCCGGCCTCGGTCGCGAAGGTCTGCACGCTCACCTACTTCTGCGATCGCAGCGACGTCCACGCCACCCCCGCGGGCCACCAGGCGATCGCGGACGCCGTCACCGCGGCGGGTCGATGATCACACCAGCCTCACGGGCGTTCTCCTATGCTCGTGGCGTGCGGAGGTTTGTGCTGGTCCTGGCCTCTGCGGTCACGCTGCTGGCCGCGTGTTCCCCGAGTGCGGCTCCGCACGGCGACACGACAACAGAGGCCGAGCAGCGGCTGTACGTGTCGGTCGGCGACTCCTACGCGACCGCGGCCGGACCGAACGGCACCGGCGAAAGCTTCGCCCAGATCGTCGCCCGGCAATCCGGTCTCCAGCTGGTCAACCTCGCCTGCAACGGCGCCACCTCCGCGGACCTCCTGTCCGGTGAAGCCTGCGAACCGGATGCCGGCGGCAGGCCCCAGGTCGACGAGGCCGTCGACACGTTGCGCTCCGGCCAGGTCGGCCTGGTCACGATGGTGATCGGCAGCAACGACCTGCTCGAACCGTGTGCGGTGGCCGAGGTCCCCTTCGACTGCGCCACCTCGGCGATCGCCGACACCAGGACGAACATCGCCACCGCGCTCACCAGGTTCCGCGAGGTGGCGCCGAACGTGCAGATCGTCGGGCTGAGCTACCCGGACGTGTTCCTCGGCGCGTGGGTGAACCCCGCACACCCCAACGGTGAGGACCTCGCCCGCACGTCCGTCCCGCTGTACGAGGACTTCAACCGCGAGATCGCCGCCGAGTACGCGAAGTTCGGCGCGAAGTTCGTCGACCTCACCGACATGACCGGTGGCTACAGGGCGCTGACCGAGCTGACCGAGGACCCGAAGTACGGCCGCATCCCGGCCTCGGTCGCCGAGGTGTGCACGTTCACCTACTACTGCGACGACACCGACGTGCACCCCACGCCGGCCGGCCACCAGGCGATCGCGGACGCCGTCATCGCGGCAGGTCGCGAAACTCCGCCCGCACAGTCGTCCCCTGCCCCGCCGACGAGCGAACGGTGAGCCGCCCACCCGCGGCCGCCACTCGGTCGTCCAGCCCGCGCACCTCGCAGGCCTCGGCGTGCTTGGCCGCGTTGGTGAGCGCTTCCGCCACCACGAAGTAGCAGGTGCGTTCCGCGACAGGCGAGAGCCGGTCGGATGGGAGGTCCTCGAGCACCGCGGGCACGGCGGACCGTTCCACCAGCGACTGCAGCGCCGGGGGTCTCCAGAGTTCGCCGTTTCCGGTCGCGGAACTACGAGGCCGACCCGCGAACCAGAAGCAGGGTTGTCCCCGTATCGCCGCATCCGGTGCACCCGAAAGACTCTGTCGTGCGGCTGCTCCGGATGCGAGGCTCACGGGCGTTCCCACCGCGAGGAAGTGTCCGATGACCGTGCTGCCGCAAAGCACAGACGCCCTGCACCGGCTCAGTGACGCCGTCGACGGGTTCCTGCGCAGTGACAGGGAGTTCGACCTCCGCGACCCCGCCGCGCACATGCTCGTCGGCGGCCGCTTCCGCACGCTCGGCGCCCAGATCGGCGCCAGCGCGTTCGCGGGCGTGCCGGACGAGGACATCGCCGCACTCGTCCATCCCGCGCGGTCGGCGTGCCCACGATCGCCGTTGATGCGCAACGAGCAGGAGTGGGCGCGCGGCTACCCCAGCGACTACGAGCTCACCGAGCACGTCATGGCCCAGGCCAACGACGTCGAGCCCGGCACGCTCGCCTGGCACGTCGAGGCGAACCTGCAAGCCTCGGCGATCACCCAGCAGCACCGCAACCGCGTCCTGCACCAGGCCAGGCTGATCGGCGACGTGCTCACCGCACCGCGCAACGGCCCGCGCGCGGTGCTGCTGATCGCCTCAGGCGCGGCGGCCGACGTGCGCCTGATCCCACCGGGCAGCCTGCGGCCCGGCGACCGGTTCGTGCTCAACGACGTCGACCCGGACGCGTTGGCGCTGGCCCGCAAGCACCTCGGCCAGCTGAACGACGCCACGACCGTGGTCGCCGGCAACGTGTTCCGCGCGCTCGGCCGGCTCGCCGAACTCGGGCCGTTCGACCTCGTGCTCGCCGGCGGCCTGTACGACTACCTCAACGACCGCGCGGCGGTGCGGCTGACCGAGGCCGTGCTGAGGACGCTCTGCCGGCCAGGTGGCACGTTCCACTTCTCTGCCATCGCGGCCGGCAATCCGTTCCGGTGGTCGATGGAGTACCTCCTGGACTGGTCGCTGATCGAACGCGACGAGGCCGCGGTCCGCGCGCTCCTGCCCGGTCAGGAGGTGTCGATCGGCCGCGAGCAGACCGGGCTGGCGCTGCTCACGCACGTCCGGACCAGGCGGGCCTGACCGAGCCCTTCACCAGCAGCCACACCGCGAGCACCATTTCGTTGACCGCCAGCGGCACGAACAGCGCGCCCGCTTGCGTCTGTGTGACGACGTCGAGCAGCACGAGCACGGCACCGACCAGATACGGCACCACGGCGATGAGCCCCCACACCGAGATCCAGCGCGGCACCAGCTTCGACCGGAACAGCAGGAAGTTCAGCAGCACCACGCTCAGACAGAAGTAGATCGCGCTGGCGTGACCCCACACCTCGAAGTGCTGCAACGCCATGGCGGCCGGCATCAGCAGAACGACTTCCATCGTCCTGGCGACGACGTACGCCATGGCGAGGCCTTCGCCGTGTTGTTTGAGTACCGGGAACAACGCCGGTGCGATCATCGCGATCGCCACGGCCATGAGGAACACGAACATGCCTCTGGTGGTGCCTTGGGTGGTCGCGCTGACCACTCCCGCGGCCGTTGCGATGATGAAGAGGGAACCAACAACCCGTGCTGTCATAGCGCTGAGGCTGGCCGATGCCGGTGTGCGTCCGGTGTGCGTGTGGTGTGTGAGAATTCGCAGGTGAGGATCGCTTTGCTCGGTGGTGTCCGCGCCACCACCGACGACGGCGCGGTGCTCGACATCGGCTCGCCGAGGTCGCAGACGGTGCTGGCGGCGCTCGCGTTGTCGCCGGGAACGCCGCTGCCGGTGTCGCGCCTGATCGACCTCGTGTGGGGTGACTCGCCGCCTGCTGCCGCGCCGAAAGCCCTGCAATGGCACGTGGCTCAGCTGCGGAAGTCCCTTGGTTTCGAGGCGATCGCACGGGTTGGCGAGGCTTATCGGCTCGACGTTCCGGCCGACTCGGTCGATGTGGCGCGGTTTAGCCGTCACGTGCGTGAGGGGGATGCGGCGGCCGCCGTTGCGTCGTGGGGCGAGCCGCTCGCGGGGCTGTCCGCGCCGGGGTTGGCGGCGGCTGTCGCCGGGCTCACCGAGGAGTGGCTGGGCGCGGTCGAGTTGGACTTCTCGCGTCGTGTTGCGGCGGATCCGCGCTCTGTTGTTGGTGGGCTGTCATCGTTCGTGGAGTCGCATCCCACCCGTGAAGGGTTGGCGGCGCTACTCATGACGGCGCTGTACCGGACCGGTCGGCAGGCCGACGCGGTGGCTGTGTACCAACGGGTTCGGCAGCACCTGGTGGAGGAACTCGGGATCGAGCCGGGGCCGGGACTGCGCGCCGCCCTCGAACAGGTCCTCGCCCAGCCGGAGGTTCCGGCGCGGGCGCTGATCGGCCGCACCGCCCTGCTTGCCGTGATCACCTCGGCGTTGCGGCGGTCTCCGGTGGTGACGCTGGTGGGGCCGGGCGGGATCGGCAAGACGCGGCTGGTGCAGGAGTGTGGTGGCGTGCTGGTCTCGCTGGCGGAGATCACGTCGTCCGCCGATGTGCCCCGGGCCGTCGCGGATGCGCTGGGGATCGTCGAACGGCCAGGGCTGACGGTGGCGCAGGCGGTCTGCGCGGCTCGGCCTTCGTTGCTGGTGCTGGACAACTGCGAGCACGTGCTGGAAGGGGCGGCGGCGTTCGCGGCCGCGGTCTGCGATTCGGTGCAGGTGCTGGCCACCTCGCGCGAGCGGCTTTCCGTTGCCGATGAGCAGGTCGTGGTGGTGGAGCCGCTCGACCTCGCGGCGAGTGCGGAGCTGTTCGACGTCCGTGCGCGCGCTGCCGATGCCACGTACGTGCCCGATGCTGCTGTGCCGGAGATCTGCCGGCGGCTCGACGGCATCCCGCTGGCGATCGAGCTGGCCGCCGCGCGGGTGCGCAGTCATCGGCCCGCGGAGTTGCTGACCCGGCTCGACAGCGGGGTGCGGCGCACAGGGTCGGCGCGGCATCGGACGGTGCGGGCGGCGATCCAGTGGTCGTACGACCTGGTGAGCCCGGCCGAGCAGGCGCTGTTCCTGCGGCTTTCGGTCTTCGCGGCCCCGTTCGACCTGAGTGCGGTGGCGGAGGATCACCTGCTCGGGGATCTGGTCGAGCGGTCGATGGTCGCTGTCCACGATGGACCGTTCGGGCGGCGGTTCCGGTTGCTGGAGCCGATGCGGCAGTTCGCCGCGGAACGGCTGGGTGATCGGGCGGAGGCCTGCTCGCTGCACGCGTCGTGGTGCCTGGGCCAGGTTTCGCTCATTCGTTCGCTGCTCACGGGGCCTGGCGAGGTCGAGGGGGTGGCGCGGCTCGCCGAGTTGTGGCCGAATCTGCGGGCGGCGGTTCAGTGGGCTGTCGAGCGCGAGGACGTGCTCTTGGCTGATGCGTTGATCCGGCCGGTGGTGACGGAGCTGGCGTTGCGGGGGCGGCGGGAGATCGGCGACTGGGCCTCGCAGCTTCTCGCCGTGGGAACACACCACACACACGCACGCGCCGGGGTTCCCCCAAAATCAACACTAGCAAGTGGGTCTGACAGTTTTGGGCAGCGCGAGGCGGTCGAGCACGAAGCGGGCGTGCGCGAGGCGGGCGTGCGCGAGGCGGGCGAGCACGAAGCGGGCGAGCACGAAGCGGGCGTGCGCGAGGCGGGCGAGCACGAAGCGGGCGTGCTCGAAGCGGGCGAGCACGAAGCGGGCGAGCACGAAGCGGGCGAGCGCGAACCAGGCGTGCTCGCGTTCTGGCTGGTCTGGGTCGCGGAACGCAACATCCAGAGCTCGACGCCGGAGGCACTGCCCGAAACGCCCGACCACCCGTTGGCCCGGTACGCCCGCGCGTACGCGTCCGGCGACGGCGAAACCCTCCACCGTTGCCTCCCGGAGGCACTGTCCGATGTGGACGACCCGTACCTCAGGGCCTTCCTGGAGCTGATGCCAGCCGGCACGCTCCTCGGCATCGGCAAGTTCGCGCACGTCGACCAGACAGTCGCCGAACTCGCGGAGAAGTACCGGCAGGAAGGCCCGCCCACCCTGCTGCACTGGACGTTGCAGACGCTCGGCTACTCCGCGATGTTCCAGGGCCGCGACCCCGGCCCGTTCTTCGACGAGGCGGCCGACGTCGAGCTCCCGCCCGGCACGTTGTCGGCCAACAAGACGGCCGCGGCCAGGGCGGCGTTCCGCAAGGGCCAGAAGGAGAAGGCGTTCGAGCTGCTCGAAGCGCACATCGACGAGCTGCTCGAGACGGGCAACGTGGTCGCGGCCAGCGTCGTCGCGGTCGAGTTCATCGCGGTCACCAAGGCCGACCAGCCGGACGAGGCCGCCCGCGTGCTCGGCTATCTCCAGCACGCCAACGATTTCGGCGCACTCGCCGCTCAACGACTCGTCAGCGGCGTCACCACGACGGCAGCGGGGATGGACGACCGCGAGGCGTTGGTCTACATGCGCCGAACCCTCAGCGCAGCCCGTGCGCGATCCGGGTCACGAAGGCCGCCAGCCGGTCTGGCGTGAACTTCTCGGGTTCGGTCAGCACCAGGCGGCCGGCCATTTCCGCCAGTGCCAGCATCGTGTGGCCCAGCAGGCTCGAGTCCAGGTCGTCGAGGCGGTCCAGCTCCTTCAGGCCGAGCGCGGCCAGGTCCTCGATCTGGGCCAGCACGCCCGCGCGCACGAGCTCGACCTGGTCGCGGAACTCGTGCGGGGTGCCTTCCGGCGGGAGCAGCACCAGGCGCCAGCGGTCGGGCGCCTCGACGACGGCGTGCACGAAGACGCGGACCGCGTCGGCGAAGGCGTCGTCCGGGGAGCGGGTGGCGAAGTCGGTCGGGAGTGCGGCGAGGACCTGTTCGGTGGCACGGGCGGCCTCGCGGTCGAGCAGGGCGCTGATCAGGTCGGCCCGGTTGGCGAACAGGTCGTAGAGGACCGGCTTGGTGACCTCGGCCTGCTTGGCGACCGATTCCATGGTCACCGTGTCGAAGCCGGCCGGGATCAGGCTCAGGGCCGCGTCCAGCAGCTGCTCACGCCGCTGTTCGGGTGGCAGGCGGCGGGCGTACTTCCTGCGCGTTGTGCTCACGGGTCCATATTGCTACGGTGGCGTAGCTTTCACAAAGCTACGCGGGCGTAAATTTGTTGGAGGTGGGCGATGGAGCCGGACAACCTCGTGCTGCAGCCACGTGCCGTGCAGTTCGACTGGTCGACCCTGCCGATGCACTGGGTCCCGGACGAGCCGGTGACCACGCACGTCATGAACGTCCTGCACCTGCTGTTGCCCGAGGGCGAGCGGTGGTTCGTGCGGACGTTCCAGCAGGCGGTGCCGCTGATCGAGGACGACACGTTGCGTGAGGACGTGCTCGGGTTCATCGGGCAGGAGGCGATGCACGCCGAGGCGCACAGCGAGGTGCTCGACCACCTGCTCGCCAACGGCCTGGACCCGCGACCGTTCACGCGGCAGATGGAGCACGTGTTCCGGCGCATCCTCGGCCCGAAGCCGGGGCTCAGCGCGGCGCAGGCCCACGAGCAGCTGGTCGAACGGGTCGCGATCGTCGCCGCCATCGAGCACTTCACGGCGTACCTGGGTGACTGGATGCTGAACGCCGACGCGCTCGACCGGGCGGGCATCCACCCGGTGATGCTCGATCTGCTGCGCTGGCACGCGGCCGAGGAGGTCGAGCACCGCAGCGTGGCCTACGACCTGATGTGTCACCTCGACCGCCGGTACGTCCGCCGCGCGCGCACGATGCTCCTGGTCGCGCCGGTGCTGTTCTGGCTGTGGGTGCGCGGCGCGGTGTTCATGGTCAAGTCCGACCGGACGACGTTGGTGCGGCTGACCTGGCGGGAGGCGAGGCGGGCCGGGCGGCGCGGGTTGCTGCCGCCGCTGCCGGACATCTTCCGGGCGTTCCTGCGGTACTTCCACCCCGCCTACCACCCCAAGCAGGAGGGGTCGACGTCGCAGGCCGTGGCCTACCTGGCGTCCTCCCCCGCCGCTCGCGAGGCCCACTGATGCTGCGCGGGCTGACCAGGATCGGCAACTTCTACGACGCCGCGGTCCTCCGGTTCGGCGGCAGGGCGCGGCCCGGTGCCGCCCGGGATGCGTTGTGGCTCAACGTCGTCGAACGCTCCGAAGTGGCCGATGGCGTCGTGAGCCTCCGATTCGGCGGGACGACGCTGCCCCCGTGGCAACCCGGCTGTCACCTCGACCTGCACCTGCCGTCCGGCCTCAGACGCCAGTACTCGCTGTGCGGAGACCCCGCCGACACCACGTACCGGATCGCGGTGCGCGAGGTCGGCGCCGGCTCGCGCGAGGTGCAGGCGTTGCGGGTGGGCGACCGGATCCAGGTGCGCGGGCCGCGCAACGCGTTCCCGTTCGCCGGGATCGGGCCGATCACGTTCGTGGCAGGCGGGATCGGGATCACGCCCATCCTGCCGATGGTGCACGCGGCCCAGCGCGCCGGCCTGGACTGGCGACTCGTCTACTGCGGGCGGTCGATGGCCGCGATGCCGTTCCTGGACGAGCTGCCGGTCGGCCGCGTCGACGTGCGGATCGGCCGCGGCGGGCCACTGCTGGAGGGCGCCGCACCGCACGGTGCGGTCTATTGCTGCGGTCCGGCGTCGATGCTCGAACAGGTGCGGGCCGAGTTCTCTTCGCGGTGGCTGCACTTCGAGCGGTTCAGCCCGCCGCCGATCGTCGACGGCCGCCCGTTCACGGTCGAACTGCGCCGCAGCGGGGTATCCCTCGACGTGCCCGCCGACCGCTCGGCGCTGGACGTGATCAGGGACTTCCGGCCGTCGGTCGCCTACTCGTGCCGGCAGGGGTTCTGCGGCACGTGCGACGTCGGCGGCGTGCGGATCTGCGTGGACCGGCCCACCGGTGACCGACTCGTCCTGGAGGAACTGTGAAGGTGCGTTCCGGAGAAGTCGACCTCGCCGTGCAGGTGCGCGGCACGTCCGGGCCGACCGTGGTCCTGGTGCACGGGTATCCCGACACGCACATCGTCTGGGACCGCGTGGCCGCCTTGCTGGAGAAGGACTTCCGCGTCATCACCTACGACGTGCGCGGGGCCGGCGAGTCGACCGCTCCCTCCACTGAGGACGGTTACCGGCTCGAACACCTGGCGAACGACCTGTTCGCGGTGATCGACGCGGTCAGCCCGGACGAGCCGGTGCACCTCGTCGGGCACGACTGGGGCTCGATCCAGGCCTGGGAGGCCGTGACGACGCCCGGCGCGCGGATCGCGACGTTCACCTCGATCTCCGGGCCGTGCCTGGACCACATGGGCCACTGGTCACGCCGCCGGATGACCACCGCGCACCTCAAGCAGTTCGTCCGGTCCTGGTACATCGGCGCGTTCCAGCTGCCGGTGCTGGCCCCGCTGTTCTGGCGCCTGTACCTGGCCCGCCGCTGGGGAGCCGTGCTGCACCGCCTGGAGGGCATCAGGGTCACGCCTGCGCGCACGATCGCGTCGGACGCGGTGAACGGGATCTCGTTGTACCGCGCCAACATCCGGCAGGTCATGCGCTCGCCACGGCAGCGCCTCGCGCCCATGCCGGTCCAGGTGATCCAGCCGACCCGCGACAACTACATCCGCACGGAACCGCTCGACCTCGAACGCTGGGTGCCCTCGTTGCGGCGGCGCCGGATCGCGGCAGGGCACTGGGCACCGCTCAGCCACCCCGCGCAACTCACCCGGATGATCAGCGAGTTCATCGCGGACACCACCACGCCGCGCGAGCTGGTCGTGATCACCGGCGGCGGCAGCGGAATCGGCAGGGCGACCGCCGTCGCGTTCGCCAAGGCGGGCGCGCGGGTCGTCGTGTCCGATGTGGACTTCGCCGCGGCGAAGGAGACGGCGGATCTGGTGGACGGCCACGCCTACGAGGTCGATGTCCGCGACGAGGAAGCGGTGCGAGCGTGGGCACGGCAGGTCGCCGACGAGCACGGCGTGCCCGACGTGGTCGTGAACAACGCCGGGATCGGCCACTCCGGGTCGTTCCTGTCGACGTCCACCGAACAGTGGCAGCGGGTGCTCGACGTCAACCTGTGGGGTGTCGTGCACGGCTGCCGGGCGTTCGGCGAGCTGATGGTCGACCGCGGCGAGGGCGGCCACATCGTGAACCTGTCGTCGGCGGCGGCCTACCTGCCGTCGAAGATCCTCTCCGCGTACGCCACCAGCAAGGCAGCGGTGTTCATGCTCTCGGACTGCCTGCGGGCCGAACTCGCACCGCACGCCATCGGCGTCAGCGCGATCTGCCCCGGGCTGGTCAACACGAACATCACCGCGACCACCACGTTCTCCGGCGTCAGCGCCGACGAGGAGCGCCGCAAGCAGAACCGGGCGTCGCGCATCTACGCCCGGCGCGGCTTCGGCCCCGAGGGAGTGGCCACCGAGATCGTGCGTGCGGTGCGCCGCAACCGGGCGGTCGTGCCGGTGACCGTGGAGGCCAAGGCGGCACGGCTCGCAAGCCGTGCCGCGCCAGGATTGTTGCGGGCGTTCGCGAAACTAGACGTCGGCTAGCTGGCCGCCGAACGCGGCGGCCAGGCGGAGCCAGGGCGCGGCCTCGTCGGGCCGTCCCTGCCGCTCCAGCGTGCGGCCGAGCAGCAGGTGCGCGTAGTGCTCGACCGGGTCGCGGTCGACGATCACGCGCAGCTGCGCCTCGGCCCTGCCCAGCTGGGCGGAGTGGTAGTAGGCGCGGGCGAGCAGGAGGCAGAGGTCCGTCTGGAACGGCACTTCCGCCACGACCTCGGCGAGCAGTTGCGCAGCCTTGATGTAGTCCTTGGCCTCGAACAGCAGCTGTGCCCGCTCCCACCTCTCGGCGGTCGTCTCGACGTGGCCTGCGTCGAACAGGTGCGTCGCGGTGACCCAGCGGTCCGCCGCGACCTCGCCGTTCGGCTGGTAGTCGGTGAAGTTGTCCCTCATGAAACCTCCTTCCGGACGCGTACAACGTCATCCGGCAGCAGGTATTCCCCTGGGGCGATCAGCGCAGATTCTCGCTGAAAGGGTGGTCCTGCCAGAGCAGCCGGGAAGCCTCCTCCGGGTACGCGGTCACCTCGTCGACGGTGTCGAAGACGCGGGTCAGACGGTCGGCGGTGTAAGCGGGCCAGCCGGGATCGCCGTCGGTCGCGAACGCCGTCCACGCGCCGCGCATGCGGTCGGACACTTCCGTCGCCTCGGCCGTCACCTCCCCGATCAGCAACGAGGGCTGCCCGCGGTCCAGGTTGCCGAACACCAGTGGCACGTCCAGGCCGTGACAGGCGCCCAGCACGCCGCCGATGCCGGGTGCCTGCCAGGCCAGCACGTACAGGTGCGCCCTGCCGCCCGCCGCGACCTGGGCCTGCGCGAGCGCGAGCGTCGGCATGCGGAACACCCAGTCCGAGCAGACCAGCTCGTAGAGCTCGTCCGGGCCCGCCTCCGGGAAGGCCTCCCGGTACCGGCGGGCGCCGTCCGGGCGTGGCGCGAGGAGGTCCAGCGCGGTCGCCGCCTGCTCCTCGGTCACCTCGCCGAGGCTGCCGTCCACGAACATGGTGAGGATTCGTTGCTCGTCACGGGTGTGGCCGAGGATCAGGTCGATGTCCTTCGCCGCACCGTCCGCCAGCGCCTGCCACGGGTTGACCGGCAGCACATCGCCGTCCACGACCGGCGCGAACAGGATCATCCGGTGCGCGACCTGGGCACAGCGATCACGAAACGCCGCGATCTTCGCCATGATCTCGTCGCCCACGGCCGGCAGCAGCTCCGGGTCCACAGTGGACAGCTCTTCCGGCCGCACGCCCAGTTCGGCGGCGCAGGCGGCAGCGATGTCCGCGGCCAGTTCGGGCGCGAAGAACGGGCCGGGCACGCTGCTCGCGATCGCGCGGTGGAAGAGCCCCTTGGCCCGCGGCATGGCCAGCAGGGCAGCGACCGAGCCGGCGCCCGCGGACTGGCCGAAGATCGTGACGCGCCCCGGATCGCCGCCGAACGCGGCGATGTTGTCGCGCACCCATTCCAGGGCCGCGACCTGGTCGAGCAGGCCGCGGTTCGGCGGCGCGCCGGGCACGAGCGCGAAGCCCTCGATGCCCACCCGGTAGTTGAACGTCACCACGACCACGCCGTCCTGAGCGAGGCGCACGCCGTCGTACTCGGGCAGGCCCGACATGCCGAAGGTGTAGCCGCCGCCCTGGATCCACACCATGACCGGCAGGTTCGCGGCGAGATCCGGCGACCAGACGTTCACGGTCAGCCAGTCGTCGCCGCCGGCACCGATCCCGTCCATGCCGAACAGGCTGGGCTGCGGCGGTGGCGGGCCGAACTCCGTCGTCACCCGCACGCCGTCCCACGCCGGCGCCGGTCGCGGTGCGGCGAAACGCAGTGCGCCGACCGGCGGCGCCGCGAACGGGATGCCGCGGAACACCGCCACACCGGATTCCTTGGTGCCCAGAACCATTCCGCTGGTGACACGAACCATGTGCGGATCCTTGCCGCACAACCAGGTCGAGCGCCACACAATTAACGCTAGGCGGTGACGACGACCTTCGCGCGGGCGTGCTCGCTCTCCACGTGCCGGATCGCGTCGGGCGCGCCGGTCAGCGGGTAGGTCCGCTCGATCACCGGCACCAGCGCGCCGGACTCGGCGAGCTCCCGCAGCGCGGCGAGGTTCTCCTTGCTGGGCTTGGCTTCCAGCACGACGAGCCGCTGCCGCGCGAACGAGCCGAGCAGCTTGCCCTGGATGATCAGCCGGTACGGCCCGAACAGCGCACCGCCGGTGAAGCTGCCGCCGCCGGACAGCACCAGCGTGCCGTCCGGGGTGAGCACGCCGCGCAACGAGCTCATCGACCTGTTGCCCACCAGGTCGAAGACGAGGTCGTAGCGCTCCGGGCCCTGGGTGAAGTCCGCGGTCTTGTAATCGATGACGTGGTCCGCGCCGACCGACCGCACCTGCTCGACGTTGCGCGTGCTGCACACGCCCGTCACGATCGCCTTGCGCGCCTTGGCGATCTGCACCGCCATCAGGCCGACGCCGCCGGACGCGCCGTTGATCAGCACCTTCTGCCCGGCCTGCAGATCACGCAGCCCCATCCAGGCCGTGTTGCCCGCCAACGGCAACGTCGCCGCCTGCTCGAACGTCAGGTTCGCCGGCTTGGCCTCCACCAGGTGCGCGGGCACGCGAACGTACTCCGCGAACGCACCCTCGACCTCGCCGAACACCTCCGCGCCCGCCTCGAGCCCGGTCACGCCGGGCCCGACAGCCTCCACCACGCCCGCGAAGTCGAGGCCGCGGATACGGGTCCTGGGGCCCCGCAGCCCCAGGAACAACCGGGCGAAGTACGGGTCGCCCCGCATGATGTGCCAGTCGGCGGCGTTCACCGACGAGGCCCGCACCCGCACCAGCACCTCACCCGCGGCCGGCACCGGCCGGTCGACCTCTCGCAGCTCCAGCACGTCCGCCGAGCCGTATCTGTCCTGCACGATCGCCTTCATCGCGGCCTCCCTCGCCTGCCGAGGAAGGTAAGCCGCACCAGGGGTTTCCCACATCGGGGACGCCCCCTAGGGACTACACCGGAAGCTGTTCGCCCGTCTGCTCCTTCACCAGGTACTCGGCGTACCAGTCGGGCCAGTTCTCGTCGTACACACCGCCGTTGCGCTTCTCGTGCTCGCCGTGGGCCAGCGCGGCCCGCCGCAACGCCGCCGCCAGGTCGGCGATCGAGGCGTAGGACGTGTCGTCGGCGTCGACGCGGCCCGGCAGGCGGGTCGTGACCTCCTGCAGGATCCACGTGTTGCCGTCGGGGTCGCTGAACTCCGCGCGGGAGAAGTAGCTGCGGCGCTCGGGGTCCACGCCTTCGACAGGACCGTCCGGGCCGCCGTGGTAGACCGGGCCGACCTTCACGCCCTCGGCGAGCAAAGCCTCGTGGGCCTCCACGACGTCCGAGACGATCAGGAAGTGCCGCCCCGAACCGGGTTCGGCGGACGTGACGCCCTCGCCGAAGTGGATGGACGCGTGGGAGCCGTACGGGGTGAACTGCACGACCCACGGCGGGGTGACGTCGAGCCGCCAGCCGAGCCGGCTGTAGAACTCCTTGGCACGCTCCACATCGGTGACCGGGATGACGGTGACCTCGAGCTTCATGTCGATCTCTTCGAGCTTCTTCACTTCTGGTTCCTTTGCGCGTCGAGCTCACGGAGGCCGTTGAGGAAGGCCTCGGAGAAGGTGGGGAACGGCTGGATGACGTCGAGCAGCACGGACAGCGGGACCCTGGCGCGGATCGCCACGGTGGCCTGCTGGAGCCACTCGCCTGCCTCGGGCCCGATGGCGTAGGCACCGGTGAGGTGCTCGCCGTCGGAGACGAGGGTGAGGAAGCCGGGTCGCGTGTCGTACTCACGGGTGTAGGTCGCCGTGCGCGCGACACCGGACAGGTGCACGGTCGCGGTGTATTCGCCTTCTGCCGCACCGACTGCGGCGACCTGCGGATCCGTGAACACGACCCGCGGCACCGCGTCGTAGTTGACCTCGGCGGGCTTGCCGAGGATGTTCGCGGCGGCGACCCGGCCCTGGTACTTGCCGACGTGGGTCAGGTTCCACTGGCCGGTCACGTCGCCGACCGCCCAGATGCCCTCAGAGACGTTCATCCGCGCGTCGGTCACGATGCCGCGCGGATTCGGTTCGATGTCAACGGTTTCGAGCCCGATGCCCTCGACCCGCGGGCGCCGGCCGGTGGCGACGAGGAGCTTGTCGCCGCGCAGCTGGGTGCCGTCCGGGAGGTCGAGCACGTACTCGTCGTTCTCGAACCGTGCGGCCGTGGCGTGTGCGCCGAGGCGCAGGTCCACGCCGTCCCCGGTCAGCGCCTCGCCGAGCGCGCGGCCGACCGCCTCCGGTTCGCGGGGCAGCACCCGGTCGGCGCCGTCGACCAGCACGACCGAGGCGCCGAGCCTGGTGAACGCCTGCGCCATCTCGACGCCGGTCGGTCCGCCGCCCAGGATCAGCAGCCGGCCTGGGATCTCCTTCACCCCGGTGGCCTCGCGGTTCGTCCACACGCCCGGCAGGTCGTGCAGGCCAGGGATCGGCGGGATGACCGCCTCCGAACCGGTGGCGATCACGATGTGGTCAGCCGTGTAGATCTGGTCGCCGACCGCGACGGTGCCAGGACCGGCGATCTTGCCGTCGCCCCGCAGCACGTCGATTCCGGTGTCCCGGGCCCACTTCTCGGCACCCGCGTCGTCGTAGGACGACACCATGAAGTCGCGGTACGCCAGCACAGCCGCGGCGTCCACCTCACCGGTGATCGCCTCACGGGCGCCCGGCACCTCACGAGCCGCGGCCACGGCCTCACCGGCACGCAGCAACGTCTTGGACGGGATGCACGCCCAGAACGTGCACTCGCCGCCGAGCAGTTCGCGCTCGACCAGCGCCACGCGTAGCCCGCCGTCGGCGACGGCCGCGGCGAAGTGCTCGCCCGGCGATCCACCGCCGATGACGATGACGTCGTACTGACTCATCACACACGTCCCGGAAGGCGCGTGGTGACCTCCTGCAGAACCCAGCCGTTGCCGTCCGGGTCGCTGAACGAGGCGAACGACGAGTACGTACGGCGCTCGGGGTCGGGGCCCTCGACCCGCCCGGCGGTGCCCGCGTGGTGGAACACGCCGGTCTTGTCGTGGAAGACCTCGCTGACCTCCACGCCACGTTCCGCGAGGTCCGCACGGGCGGCCACGACGTCGTCGACGATCAGGTGCAGGCCCTGCGTGCTGCCCGGCTCCGCGTCGGTGACGCCGCTGCCGAAGATGATCGACGCGGGCGAACCGGGCGGGGTGAGCTGCACCAGCCGGTAGCCCTCGTCGTCGGCGAACTCGGCGTCGAAGCGCCAGCCCAGCGCCCGGTAGAAGTGCACGGACCGGTCGACGTCGCTGACCGGGATCACAGCCACTTCCAGCTTGTAGTCCATGGTGTTCAACTCCTTCGGTTCGGTACCGCAAGAGTCGTCCCGCCAGGGTGTCGCTCGAACCCGTGGAACACCCTGGTCGCCCACTGGTGCGTAGGCTCGTGCCCGTGTCGGACGATCTCCTGGGCAGACGCACCGAGGGCGAAACGCTGGACCAGCTCCTCACGCAGGCGCGGGCGGGTAGCGGCCAGGTGCTGGTCCTGCGGGGAGAGGCCGGGATCGGCAAGACGGCGCTGCTCGACCACGTGTCCTCGCGGGCCTCGGGGTTCCGGGTCACGCGGGCCGCGGGCGTGGAGTCCGAGAGCGCGTTCCCCTACGCGGGCCTGCACCAGCTGTGCGTGCCGTTCCTCGACCGGCTGGACCGGCTGCCCGCCCCGCAACGGGAGGCGCTCGGCACCGCGTTCGGCATGGCCACCGGGCCCCGGCCGACCCGGTTCATGGTCGGCCTGGCGGTGCTGACGCTGTTCGCCGAGGTCGCCGACGAGCAGCCGCTGGTGTGCCTGGTCGACGACGCGCAGTGGCTCGACTCGATGTCGGCCGCGGTACTCGGGTTCGTCGCCCGCCGGTTGCTCGCGGAACGGATCGCGCTGGTCTTCGTGCTGCGCGAGGGCAACGACTACCTCGACGGCCTGCCCGAGCTGTTCGTGCGCGGCCTGGACGACGCGGACGCGCGCTCGTTGCTCGACTCGGTGATCAAGGGACCGGTGGACGGCCGGGTGCGCGACCGGATCGTCGCCGAGGCCCGCGGCAACCCGCTGGCGCTGCTGGAACTGCCCCGCGCGTGGACCACCGCCGAACTGGCCGACGGCCTCGACGCCGGGCCGCTGGTCAGCCGCATCGAGCAGAGCTTCGCCCGTCAGATCGAGCCGCTGCCCGCCGACACCCGCCTGCTCATGCTGACCGCCGCCGCCGAACCGCTCGGTGACGCGACGCTGCTGTGGCGCGCGGCCGGGCTGCTCGGGCTCGGCGCGGACCCGGCCGCAGCGGCGCTGGGCACCGGCCTGATCGACTTCGGGGCACGCGTGCAGTTCCGCCACCCGCTGGTGCGCTCCGCCGTCTACCGGTCGGCGGCCGCGGTGGACCGGCAGCGGGTGCACCGGGCGCTGGCCGACGCGACCGACCCGGCCATCGACCCGGACCGCCGCGCGTGGCACCGGGCCCACGGCACCACCTCCCCCGACGAGGAGGTCGCCGCCGACCTGGAGACCTCGGCTTCGCGCGCTCAGGCTCGTGGCGGACTGCTCGCCGCCGCGGCGTTCCTCGAACAGGCCGCGGTGCTCACCCCCGAACCCGCCCTCCGTGCCCAGCGCGAACTGGCCGCCGCACGGGCCAAGCGCGACGCCGGTGCGCTGGAGGCGTCGCTGCGGCTGCTGTCCGCGGTGGAGGCCGGCCCGCCCGACGACCGGCGCGGCGCCGAGATCGAGTACCTGCGCGGGCACATCGCGTTCGACCAGCGCCGGGTCGCCGAAGCGGCACCACTGCTGTTCAGCGCCGCCCGCCGGTTCGCGCCGATCGACGCGGACCAGGCCCGCGAGACGCACCTGGAAGCGCTCTCCGCCGCGATCTGGGCCGGCAGGTCCCTCACCGAGGCCGCCCGCACCGCTCCCCCGCCGCGCACCCCGCCGTGCGCGATCGACCTCGTGCTCGCCGCACTCACCACCCGGATCACCTCCGGCTACGCGGCGGCCGCACCGCACATGACCCGTGCACTGGACGAGGTGCGTGCGCTGAAGGTCGGCGCGGAGGACATCAGCCGCCTGCCGTGGCTCTTCGGCAATCGCGCGGGCGGCATCGTCGCGAGCGAGATGTGGGACTTCGACACCCGCCGCGCCTTCGCCCAGCAACAGGTGAAGCTGGCGCGTGACGCCGGTGCGCTGGTGCAGTTGCAGTTCGCGCTGAACTTCTTGGCGGACAACGAACTTCTCGCCGGTGAACCGGCCGCGGCGCAGGCGCTGATCGAGGAGGACCGGCGGATCTCCGAGGTCACCGGCACACCACCGGTCGAGTACGCCGTGCTGCTGCAGGCCGCCTACCGCGGCGAAGACCTCGCCACCGCAACGGCACGCGACGCCCGTGCGGCAGGCCAGGGACGGCTCGCCACCATCGCCGACTGGACCGCCGCGATCCTCCACAACGGACTGGGCCGCCACGACCTCGCCCGCGACACCGCGCTGCGCGTGTTCGAAGAGGACACTCTCGTCTACGGCTGCCTGATCGCCTCCGAACTGGCGGAGGCCGCGTCCCGTACCGGCGACACCGACCTGGTCGCCAAGGCGTTGCAACGCTCGACGGCGTGGGTCGACACCGACTGGTCGCTGGGCGTCAGGGCGAGGCTGCGGGCGTTGAACGGGGAGGTTTCAGGATTTCGCGAGTCGATCGACTCGTTCAGCCGCACGGCGCTCAAGACCGAGCTGGCCCGCGCGCACCTGCTGTACGGCGAGTGGCTGCGCCGGGAGGGCCAACGCGTCGAGGCCCGTGACCACCTGCGCACCGCCCACGAGATGTTGCTGGCCGCGGGCATGACCACGTTCGCCGACCGCGCTCAGCGGGAGCTGCTCGCGACCGGTGAGACCGCCCGCAAGCGCACCGCCGAACCGACCGACGAGCTGACCGCGCAGGAGTACCAGATCGCCCGGCTGGCCCGCGAGGGCTACTCGAACCCGGAGATCGGCACTCGGCTGTTCATCAGCCCTCGTACCGTGGAATGGCACCTGCGCAAGGTTTTCGGGAAGCTCAGCGTCACCTCGCGACGGCAGTTGCGGGACGCGACGTTCTGATCGCCGCCGGCCGTTTCCGGGCAGCAAGCCGAAGCGACGCAACGATGATCGCGAGGATCAGCACGCTGCTGATCGTCAGCGCGGACCAGCCGGCGACCTCCCAGCCGGGGAAGCGCAGACCGGCGGCCCAGCGGACGCCGATGTTGCCGAGCACTGCGATCGGGAACGTGAACACCCAGTACTGCGTGCTGAACGGCAGCTTCAGGTAGTCCCGCACGAAGAACAGCTGCACCAGCAACATGAACAGCGTCACGCCGCCGAGCGCGGCCTGCAGGTCGTCGACGGCGCCACCGGTGATCGCGAACCACGCGACGCTCGCGGTGCCGGGCGGCGAGAGCAGGATCGAGAGCACGGGCTTGAACGGCAGCGGGAGTTCCGTGCCGAAGAACAACCGGGACGTGATCACGGCGCCGAGCAGCAGCCAGAAGAAGATGCCGATGCCGAACACCGCCACGGCCGCGCGGTGTTCGCCGACGCTCACGAAGCCGATGGCGCCGATGAACGCGCCCGCGGTCACCGGGAGGAAGTAGCCGGGGTGCATGGCGTTCTGGTCCAGCGGGTGCTTGAGCCAGTGCGCGAACAGGGCGGCGGCGTTGAGCGCCAGGCCCGCCACGGCGGTCCAGATCAGCCACGGGGCGAGGCCGCCCAGGACCGGTGCGTAGTGGGCGATCAGCAGGATCGCGATCACCGGGAGGTAGGCGGTCAGCGGCCCGAGCAGCGGGTGGCGCAGGTCGAGGCGGAAACCACCGGTACCGGGCCGGACCGTGCCGGCGAGGTAGGTGAGCGTGAACGCCGCGAACACCAGGGTGGAGGCGCCGAACGCGATCTCGGCGGGCCACGGTGGTGCGCCGAGCAGGCGGGCGGCGGCGGTCCAGGCGCCGCCGAGCCCGGCCAGGCCGAGCGGGATGGAGAACAGGCTGATCGGGAGCGCCCAGCTCGGGGCCTTGATCGCGAGAGTCGTCGTCATGCGAACAAAGGTCCGTCATGGCCGCCCCCGCTCGCGCCAGGGAAACACCCTGGTGCAACGCAAAGGCACCGGCGCGGGAGAGTGGGGCGCCGGTGCCGTCTTACTGCGGCGCGGTTCAGTTACCTGCGGCCAGCCAGTCCTTCAGGCTGGTCTGCTGCAGCTGCGCGCCGTCGTTCGGCACGAGCTGCTTGCCGGTCAGGAGCGTGCCGAAGTACTTGGCATCCGGGTCGCTGACGACCTCGCGCTCGTCGTTGCGCGCGCCGAGCACCGTGCGGATCCACCCGTCCAGGGTGAACTCCTCCGGCCCGCCGATCTCCAGCACGCCGTTGACCGGCCCGGTCGCCGCGGTGCGGCCGACGACCGCCGCCACGTCCGACGCCGCGATCGGCTGCACGCCGCCGTGGGGCAGGTGCACCACGCCGCCCTGATCTGCGGAGTCGGCGATGGAACCCGCGAACTCGAAGAACTGGGTGGCGCGGATGATCGAGTAGGTCAGGCCGGACTCGGCGATCAGCTTCTCCTGGGCGACCTTCGCCCGCAGGTAGCCGGAGTCGGGCAGCTCGTCGGTGCCGACGATCGACAGCGCGACGTAGTGGCCGACGCCCGCCTCCTTCGCGGCCTCGGTCAGGTTGGTCGTGGCGGTCGTGAAGAAGCTCATGACGTCGTCGTCCGCGAACGACGGCGAGTTCGACACGTCGACGAGCACGTCGGCGCCCTGCAAGACCTCCTTGACGCCCTCACCGGTCACCGTGTTCACGCCGCTGTTCGGCGACGCGGGCACGGCGTCGTGGCCGTGCTCACCGAGCCGCTTCACGACCTGGCTGCCGATCAACCC
This sequence comes from Lentzea sp. NPDC051213, assembly GCF_044455585.1. Taxonomy (NCBI): domain Bacteria; kingdom Bacillati; phylum Actinomycetota; class Actinomycetes; order Pseudonocardiales; family Pseudonocardiaceae; genus Lentzea; species Lentzea sp. NPDC051213. The sequence continues at coordinate 857,676 of NZ_JBITEX010000002.1, read as the reverse complement.
GGTGCCGCCGATGACAACGATCCTCATGGGTCCGTCCCTCTCGTGAGCCCGCCCGGTGCGGGTGTTCACGAGCTAAGACAGGACAGCCCCCGCCGTTGTGACAGGCCTACTCGAACGCGGTCAGCTTTTCCGGGTTGACCAGCCACATCACCTGGTCGATGCCGCCCTCGGAGGCCGTCACGGTGATGATCGCGAAGGTGCCCTCGTCCTTGCGCAGCCTGACCGCGGTGAGGCCGTTCGCCTCGACGAACGAGGCCTCGGCACCGGCCCAGAACGACGGCGCCCAGCCCGAGATGATCTTGGCCAGGTTCTGCGCGCCGAACAGCGGGCGACCCGCGGCCCTGATGGCACCGTTGCTGTCGGAGTAGCTCACCACGTCCTCGGCGAACAGCTTCTCCAGCGCGGCCAGGTCACCGGCCTGCGCGGCCGCCACGAACGCCTCCAGCAACTTGCGCTGGTCCGCACGTCCGACCGGGGCCTTGCGCTCGTCGGCGAGGTGCTTGCGCGCCCGGCTGACCAGCTGCCGGGTCGCGACCTCGCTGGCCTGCACGATCTCGGCGATCTCCCGGTAGGGGTAGTCGAACGCCTCGCGCAGCACGTACGCGGCCCGCTCGGTCGGGGTCAGCTTCTCCAGCAGCATCAGCACCGCCAGCTCCAGCACCGCGCCCTGCTCGGCGCCGACCTGCGGGTCGGCCTTCGTGTCCACCGGTTCCGGCAGCCACGGCCCGACGTAGGTCTCGCGGCGGGCCCGCGCGGACTGGCTCTCGTTGATCGCGAGCCGGGTGATGGCCGTGGCCAGGTACGCCTCGGGGTTGTGCACGGCGTCGCGGTCGGCCAGCTGCCAGCGCAGCCAGACCTCCTGCACGAGGTCCTCGGCGTCCGCCACGCTGCCGGTCATGCGGTAGGCGATGCCGAACAGTCTCGGCCGGGCCGCCCCGAACGCCGACTCGGCCTGCTCGAGCGTCGTCATGGCGCAGCTCCCCTCGTCCTGACCGTTCCCTCGTCCTGACCGCAACGTTAGCGCCGTCCGGGCAAGGCGTGGATGTGGCGCCCCGCACTGTGCTGGTTCACGAGTAACCCGTACATGAGCGGTGTTGCCCCCCAGAGGGAAGCGCTGGCCGCGCAGCAACCGACCGGCCACATAGGACCAAGTGCGAGACTGGCCGCGTGACCAACGAACGAATCGGCCCTCCTCTCAAGGCAGGCGAACGCGAGACGTTGCGAGCGTTCCTCGACTTCCACCGCGCCACCCTCGCGATGAAGTGCGAGGGGCTGTCCGACGACGACCTGCGCCGCCGCTCGATGCCCCCGTCCACGCTGACGCTGCTCGGCCTGGTCCGGCACATGGCCGAGGTCGAGCGCACCTGGTTCCGCAAGGTCATCAACGGCGAGGACATCCCGCTGGTGTGGTCGGACGAGAACGACTACCAGGTCGCCTACGACGCCGCGGACTCCACGCGCGGTGAAGCGTTCGTGGCGTGGCAGCACGAGGTCGAGCACGCGCGCCGCATCGAGCGGGAGGCCGAGTCGCTCGACGTCACGGGCCACCAGCCGCGCTGGGGCGAGGAGGTGTCGCTGCGCCTGGTCATGCACCACCTCTGCCACGAGTACGCGCGGCACAACGGCCACGCGGACTTCCTCCGCGAGGGCATCGACGGCGTCACAGGGGCGTGAGGCTCCGCTGCGCCGCCGCCACCACGGCCGGGTCCCGCAGCTGCCGGTTCAGGGCGAGCAGGTCGTCGAGCTCGTCGTCGAGGTTCGACGCGGCCGACCACGCGGAGGTCTCCGCCGGGTGCAGCGCCGGCGGTGAGGCCAGGCCGATCCGCAGCACGCAGGCGTCCAGGGCCAGCGGCTCGGTGACGCCGGCCTCCTCGAGGTTCATGCCGGCGTAGGCACGCGTGTCCGGCGAGACGCGGCCGGCCAGTTCCAGCTGGGCGTCGCGGATCTCCACGGTCCGCCGGTACAACCGCAGTTCCAGCGACCCGCCCGCGAACCAGCGCGGCGGGTGCTGCAACACCACCGTCGGCACGGCCTCGACCAGCTCCGTCCACAACGGACGGAGCCGGCGATAGCCGCGCAGGCGCCGCATCCACCGCACCGCGCTCATGCCGGCCTGGGTCAGGCCGCCCAGCACCACGAGCAGCACGCCGAGGAACATCGCGAGCTCGGTGATCCTGCCGTAGGTCCGGTACTGGGTGCCCTGCGGCACGAACCCGAACCCGTACGCGATCACGTACCAGTACCGGCAGCCCGCGTAGACGATGAGTGACAGGAAACCCAGCCACAGCAGGAAGAGCGCCACCCGCAGCGGGCCGCGGGCCTGGTGCCGCCACAGCGGGTGAAGCAGCACCGCACCGGCTGCCACGCCGACGAACATGCAGGTGATGTTCACCAGGTGGTAGATGATCGTCGCGGGGTGCGTCGGGTGCCAGTAGGCGAAGTCCGGCGAGTTCAGGTCCCTCGGGACGATCAGGAACATGGCGACCATCACGACCACGACGCCGGCCAGGACGGCGTTCGCCACCCGCACGAACCGGACGTTCGAGCCGACGATCAACCCGAACCGCAGCAGGAAGGCGATGGCCCCGAGGGTCGACACGTTCGCGATCAGGATGGCCAGGTCGGGTACGCCGATGAACTGGTCTAGCGCGTACCGCACCTGACGCACGACGATCGTGGCCGAGGTGGCGAGGCACAGGAACGCGAGCGCCACCGCCCTGCCCTGCGGGGAGCGGCCGACGACGCGGACGCGGAAGAGGACGAATCCCCAGACGACGACGAGCACGGCGAACACGACGCCCGGAAGCTCGACTGACGAAAACCTGGTCACCGCTATCCGTTCTCGGAAGGACCGAACACGTCGTGCAGCACGCCGAGCGCACCGTCCGGGCGCGACGGCGCGACGCTCCAGCCCGCGCGCTCGCGGATCAGCGCGGCGACCATCTCCGCCTCCTGCTCCTCCGGCGTCGAATAGCGGGCGCGCATGAGCACGCTGCGCACCATGTTCGGGTCGAGGTCGCCGAGCAACGCCGTCAGGCCGTTGTCGTCATTGGCCAGCGTGTGGTCGCACAGCATGTGGCCGATCTCGTGCAGGATGATGTTCTGCTGGTGCAACGCACTGGCGCCCCGCGCGTGGAAGATGTGGTCGGCCCTGGCCGTCGACACCCACAGGCCGCACGGCAGGTCCGCGGCCCCCGTGTACTGCAGCGGGTGGAGGTGGAGCTCACGCCCGCGACTGGCGGACACCTGTGCGCACAACGCCTCGATGGAGAACGGCTTCGGCACCTCGAAACCCGCGAGCCGGTCCTGGGACCGTCTGCGCAGCCGCCGCCACTGTCTCACGGCTGATCTTGTTCCCCGCCTGGTTCCTCCACCTCGTCGGGGGCGGGCGGCAGGCCCTCGATCGACCGCGCGTGCTGGACCATGCCCAGCACCGCCTTGATGCTCCCCGGGGACAGGCCGGACGCACGCAACGCCAGGGAGCGCACACCGCTGTCGCGCAACGCGACCAGCAACTCCAGCTGGTCGTCGATGCCGCTGTTGTCGTCGTCCAGGAAATAGGACGTCGGCACCCCGAAGAACTGCGCGAGCCCTTCCAGGTGCCGTTTCGTGGGATTGTCACGCAGCCCTTTGCGCAACTGCCACACGTACGTGTGCGAGATCGAGATGCCTTGCTCGCGAATCGTGCCGGCGACCTCTTCGTAGGTGTACTCGCGCTGGCCTCCTGGCCGCACGGCCTTGAAAAGCCGATCCAGCCGTTCGGCCAGCGAGGCCGGTTGCTCCCCCTGCGCTACCACGCCGTGAATCCTAGTTGACGGTCGTCACACCTCATCAGCTTGACCGGTCGTTCGCGTGTCCGCGAAGCCCGCCGCGTTCGGCGGCATGTCCGCCTCGGCCAGGCTCACGCCCATGTCCGGCACCACCCCGAAATGCGTGATCTGCCGACCGGCGCCCAGCTCGGTCAGCCAGTTCGCCGCCGTGCGGAACCGCCCGTACGGCAGGTCCATCAGGTGGTAGCCCCGCGTCACGGCCTTGGCCGGGAGACTCGTCAGCGGCACGCCCAGCGGGTTCGCCACCGCCTGCCAGCCGCCCAGGTCCACGACGAAGCCGAGGTCCTTGTGCCGGTACTCGTGGACCGTGCCGTGGCCGAGCGAGGCGGCGATGTTGATCGCGGCGGTCCTGCCCTGGCGTTCGGCGTGCTGAGCGGTCATGGCGGTGATCTCGCCGGGCCGCACCAGGTCCGGCACCGCCGCCGCGTCACCGGCCGCCCACACGTTCTCGCACACCTTCAGCTGCGTGCCGGTGTTGAGCCGGCCGTTGGTCACGGGCATGTTCAGCGTGCTGACCAGCGGATCCGGCCGCACGCCCACGCACCACACGACGGTGCGGGTCTGGATCTCGGTGCCGTCGGACAGCCGGGCGCAGGTGGGGGTCATCGACTCCAGGCTGGTCTCGAGCCTGACCTCCGCGCCGCGCCGCTCCAGGACCTTCTGCGTAGGCCCCGACAACCGCGGGTCGAGGCCCGGCAGCACGCGGGGCGCGACGTCGACGAGGATCCACCGCGGTGGCACGTCCCGCAGGCCCGGCAGGTGCCGCCACGCGTCCTGGGTCAGCAGCTGCGTCTGGGCGAGCACCTCGGTACCCGTGTAACCCGCGCCCACCACCACGAACGTGCACCGCGCGCGGCGTTCCTCGGGATCGTCGGCCTGGTCGGCCAGCTCCAGCTGCCGCAGCGCGTGGTCACGCAGGTGGATCGCCTCGGCGACGGTGCGGAAACCCTTGGCGTACTGGGCCACGCCCGGAATCGACAGCAGCCGGGTGACGCTGCCGGACGTGATCAGCAACCGGTCGTAGGACATCGTTCTCGAACGGCCCTCGACGTCGGTCACCTGCACGCACTTCTGGTCGAGCGCGATGTCCGTGGCCGCGCCCAGCACGATTTTGGTGCGCTTCAACGTGTTCCGCAGCGGCACGGCGACGCGGCGCGGGTCGAGCACGCCGCCCGCGACCTCCGGCAGCAGCGGGATGTAGAGCATGTAGTCGGACGGGTTGACGGCGACCAGCTCGGCCGCGTCGGGTGGCAGCTTGCGTTCCAGCTTGCGCAGACAGTGGAATCCGGCGAACCCGGTGCCGATCACCAGGACCCGCGGCCGAGTGGACATCTGTCCTCCCTGAACCGTCAGTAGAAGCCTTCGCGGCGCGCCGGGCCGTGGTGCCCGAGATCGGCGCTGATCCGTTCCGCGGCGTCGAGCAGCAATGGCACCACATCGCGCCGCAGCGCCTCAACAGATGACCGCCCGACCGAGGTGGACGACGCGAGCGAGGCGACCACCTCGCCGGTCCGGTCGCGCACGGGCGCGGACACCGAGAGCAGGCCGATCTCCAGCTCCTCCGCGACGATGGACCACCCGTCCGCACGAACCTGCCGCAGCACGCCGCGGAACGCCTCGACGTCCGTCACCGTGTGCCTGGTCAACGCTGGCAGCCCGCCCGCGATGATCTCCTCCACCACGACGTCCGGCGCCCACGCCAGCAGCACCCGCCCCATCGACGTCGCGAACGCGGGGATGCGGGTGCCGATCGACACGTTGATGCTCATGATCCGCCGCACCGGCACGCGCGCCACGTAGACGGCGTCGCGTCCGTCCAGCGCCGCGAGCGACGCCGACTCACCCGTCTGCACGGACAGCTCCAGCAGGTGCGGCTGCGCGATCTCGATCATCGCGTGCGACGCCGAGTAGTGCTGCCCGATGCTGAGCACCCGAGGCGTCAGCGACCAGCGGCTGCCCTCGTTGCGCACGTACCCGAGCCGTTGCAGCGTCAGGAGAATCCGCCGGACGGCAGGCCGCGACAGCCCGGTGGCCGCGGCCAGTTCCGCCAGGTTCGGGTTGACCCGGTCCTCGTCGAACGCCAGCAGCACCGCGAACCCGCGCTCGATGCTCTGGATGAAGTCGCGCTCATCCGGCCCGGCCGCCATCGCCCCTGCTTTCCGCACCAGGTCACGTTGACAGTCCAACGAGACCCAGGCACCCTCAAGTAACCGCATCGCGTACAGCGTGTACGCACAGCGTACACGTGACGAGGAGAGTCCATGCGTGACGCCGTCATCTGCGAGCCCATCCGCACGCCGGTGGGCCGCTACAACGGTGCCATCAAGGAGCGCACCGCCCAGGAGCTCGGCGCGATCGTCGTCCGCGAGCTGATGCGCCGCGCCGGACTGGATCCGTGCGATGTGGACGACCTGGTGCTCGGCCACAGCTACCCCACGATGGACGCGCCGGCGATCGGCCGGGTCGTCGCGCTCGACGCGGGCCTGGGCGTCGGCGTGCCGGGCGTGCAGCTGGACCGCCGCTGCGGCTCCGGCCTGCAGGCGGTGATCACCGCGGCGATGGCCGTGCAGACCGGCGCACAGGACCTGGTGCTCGCGGGCGGCGTCGAGAGCATGTCGAACGCGGGCGTGGAGGCCCTCGCCCGCGGGCGCGTCACGGCAGGAGGCCTGAACTACCCGGTGCCGGGCGGCATGCTGGAGACCGCCGAGAACCTGCGCCGCGAGTACGGCATCTCGCGCGCCGAGCAGGACGAACTCGCGCTGCGCAGCCACGAGCGCGCCGTCGCCGCCCAGACCTCCGGCCGATTCGCCGACGAACTGGTTCCGGTCGGCTCCTTCGTGGCGGACGAACACCCGCGGCCCGGCTCGACGCTGGAGAAGCTCGCGTCGCTCAAGACCGTGATGGACGTCGAGGGCGCCACCGTCACCGCGGGCAACGCGAGCGGCCAGAACGACGGCGCCGCGCTCTGCGTCGTCACGCACCCCGAGCGTGCCGCCGCGCTGGGCCTGCGCCCGCTGGCACGGCTCGTGTCGTGGGCCACGGCCGGTGTCGAGCCGGCCAGGATGGGCATCGGCCCGGTGCCGTCGTCCGCGCGGGCGTTGCAGATCGCTGGCCTGAAGCTGGACGACCTGGACCTGATCGAGCTCAACGAGGCGTTCGCCGCGCAGGTGCTCGCCGTGACGCGGGAGTGGGGCCTCACCGACCACGACCGCCTCAACGTCAACGGTTCCGGCATCGCGCTCGGCCACCCCGTCGGCGCCACCGGCGCGCGGATCCTCGCCACGATGCTGCGCGAACTGGACCGGCGCGACGGCAGGTATGCGCTGGAGACGATGTGCATCGGCGGCGGCCAGGGGCTCGCTGCCGTCTTCGAGCGGGCGTCATGAACAAGGTCGTGGCCTCCGCGCAGGAGGCGGTGTCCGATGTGGACTCCGGCAGCACCGTCGCGGTCGGCGGGTTCGGGCTGTGCGGTGTGCCGACGGTGCTCATCAACGCCTTGTACGACAAGGGTGCCGACGAGCTGGGCATCGTGTCGAACAACTGCGGCGCCATGGACCAGGGCCTCGCGGTGTTGCTGGCGGCCGGCCGGATCGCCCGCGTCACCGGCTCGTACATCGGGCAGAACAAGGAGTTCGCGCGGCAGTACCTCGCGGGCGAGATCGAGGTGGAGCTGATCCCCCAGGGCACCCTCGCCGAACGCCTGCGCGCGGGCGGCACCGGCATCCCGGCGTTCTACACGCCGGCCGGTGTCGGCACGCTCGTCGCGGACGGCGGCCTGCCGTGGCGCTACCACCCGGACGGCACGGTCGCGATCGCCTCGCCGCCCAAGGAGGTGCGTGAGTTCGACGGCGGGCAGTACGTGCTGGAACACGGCATCCGCACCGACTTCGCGCTGGTGCGGGCGGCCAGAGCGGACCGGTTCGGGAACCTGGTGTTCGCGAAGTCGGCCCGCAACTTCAACCCGCTCGCCGCGATGGCGGGGCGGGTCACCATCGCCGAGGCCGAGGAGCTCGTCGACGTCATCGACCCCGACGAGGTGCACCTGCCCGGCATCTTCGTGCAACGGGTCGTCGAGCTCACGGCGTCGCAGGCCACCGACAAGGGCGTGGAGTTCAGGACGGTGCGCGATGTGGAGTCGTGACGAGATGGCCGCCCGCGCGGCCCTGGAACTGCGCGACGGCGAGTACGTCAACCTGGGCATCGGCGTGCCGACCCTCATCCCGAACCACCTGCCGCCCGGCGTCGAGGTGGTCCTGGAGTCCGAGAACGGCATCCTCGGCGTCGGCCCCTACCCGCACGACGACGAGGTCGACCCCGACCTGATCAACGCGGGCAAGGAGACCGTGACCGTGCTGGCGGGCGCGTCGTACTTCGACTCGGCGCTGTCGTTCGGCATGATCCGCGGCGGCCACGTCGACGTGGCCGTGCTCGGCGCGATGCAGGTGTCGGCCGCCGGCGACCTCGCGAACTGGGCGGTGCCCGGCAAGCTCGTCACCGGCATCGGCGGCGCGATGGACCTGGTGCACGGCGCGCGCCGGGTGATCGTCGTGATGACGCACAACGCCAAGGACGGCGGCCCCAAGCTCGTCGAGGAGTGCTCGCTCCCGTTGACCGGCAAGGGATGCGTGGACCGGGTGATCACCGACCTCGGCGTGTTCGACGTGACACCGGACGGCCTGCGGCTCGTCGAGCTCGCACCGGGCGTGGACCTCGAGACCGTGCGGGAACGCACCGAGGCCCGATTTACCGCCGCCTAACCGCCGGGCGCCACCGTGGGGCATGCGCAAAGCAATGTTGATCCTCCCCGCGGTGGCGCTCTCGGTGCTCGCCACCGCCACGAGCGCCCACGCCGAGCAGGCGCCCGGCTGTTCCCGCACCGTGCAGATCGGCTCCACCGGGTACATCAAGAAGAACGACGTGACCATCGCGTCGGTCAAGCAGTTCATCGGCTGTGACAGGAACTGGGCCTACACCTACGTCTGGGACTCGCTCGCCAACAAGCCGGGCAGCTTCAGCTCGAGTGCCGCCATGTGGTTCGACGGTGCGATGAACCACGCGAGCAACGTCAACGGGCACAACAAGCAGCACGTCTGGTCCGAGGGCACCAAGACGCTCGACAAGTGCACCAGGGCGTACGGCGAAGTGTGGGGCATCGATCCCGGCAGCACCCCCGTGTACTGGGGCCGGTCCAGCGAACGCTGCTAGCAGCCCTAGTGTGATCGGTATGGGGCTGCGGTTGTCGGTGCTGGACACCTCTCCGGTCGTGCAGGGATCGACGCCGCGACAAGCGCTGCTCAACACCGTCGACCTCGCGGAACTGGCGGAGGAGCTCGGCTTTCACCGGTACTGGGTACCGGAGCACCACGGCATGCGCGGAGTCGCCAGTTCCTCCCCCGCCGTGCTCGTCGGGCACCTGGCGACCGCCACCCGGCGCCTGCGCGTCGGGTCGGGCGGGGTGCTGCTGCCCAACCACCCGCCGCTCGTGGTGGCCGAGCAGTTCGGCACGCTCGCCGCGCTGCACCCCGGCCGGATCGACCTCGGCATCGGCCGCGCGCCGGGCGGGGCGCCACACGTGGTCGCCCACCTGCGCCGGACCGAGCGGCCGTACCGCGAACAGCTCGAAGAACTCCAGGCGTTGCTCGATCCCGGCGACACCACCGCGGTGCCGGTCAAGGGCGGCAACGTGCCGGAGCTGTGGCTGCTCGGCTCGTCCCCCGCCACCGCGACCCTGGCGGCCGACCTGGGCGTGCCCTTCGCGTTCGCCCGGCACCTCAGCCCCGGCCAGACCGCCAAGGCCGACCTGGTCAGCGTCGCGGTGATCGCCGCGGAGGACGACGAGCGGGCCGAGTGGCTGGCCGGGCCGATCCGGGCGAAGGTGCGCAGCCGCCGGGAGGGCAGGCGGATCCTGTTGCCCAGCCCGCACGACGTGGAACCCGGCCCCGACGACGGCCGCGTGCTGGTCGGCGGGCCGGAGACGATCACGCGCAAGCTCCAGGCGGTGCTCGACGAGACCGCCACCGGGGAGCTGATGATCACCTCGCCCATCTACCACCACGCGGACCGCCGCCGTAGCTACGAGCTCGTCGCGTCGATCGCTACCGGGTTGCGGCCCGCTGGTACAGCGGAGCAGTGATCTTCCAGCTGAACTGCGCTCCGCCGAGGTGCCGCACGCACTGACCGATCGGGCACCAGTTGCCGGCCGCGTCGATGTTGAAGCTCTGGATGTTCACGCCCACCACCGCGCCGTTGCTGATCCTCGGGCCGCCGCTGGAGCCGCCGCCCATGTCGCACGGCACACCCCAGACGTTCTCGGGCCCCTGCCCTTCGGGATGGCCGGGGTTGAGGGCCGGGGTGCCCCAGCACTGCGCCAGCCGCTGCCCGGTGAACTCCGGCCGGCCCTGGTGGCCCGGCTGCTGCGCCGCGCGGGGATAGCCGTACTCGTAGGCCGGCTGGTCAGCCTGCCTGCCGAACGCGATGTGCTCGCCCGCCCAGGAAGGCTTGTCCAGCACCAGGAACGCCTGGTCGTACTCGGACTGCTGGTCGTCGGTGATCCAGGTCTGGTTCACCACGACCGAGCGCACCACGTGCTCGCCGAACGGCCGGGCACCGTCGCGGAAGCCGGGCACGAACAGCAGCTTCGAGTGCCACCTGGGGTCGAACCCGGCGAGGTTCGCGGTGTGGACGCAATGCCCGCCGGTCACCGCGGTGCGCCGGTTGGCGCTCACCACGAGCGTCGCGGTGCAGCTGGAGTCCTCGCCGTCGCGGTCGACGAAGAACAACCGGCCGATGGTCTTGCTGCTGGTGGGGCCGGGTGCGCCGTCCGGTCCGTCCTTCGGCGGCGTGCCGGGCTCCGACGGGCCGGTCGGCATCGCCGCGATCCGTTCCGGTGTCCAGTAGGCCGCCACGCCGTTCGTGTCGATATCGTGCACGACCACATCGGATTTGGCCGCTGCCACGCCGGGGACGGCGAGGACCAGCAGCACGACCACGCTGAGTATTCGCATGCCGCGACCGTGGCAGTCAGTTGTGCGGATCTTGTGCGGATGACGTCCTCATCCCGTGCGGCGGCGCCCCGGATGACTATCTTGCGGTGCATGGGCATGTGCGTTCTGGTGGCCGAGGACAACGTGATGCAGGCCGACATGCTCGGGAGATACCTGCGCCAGGAGGGCTACCGGGTGCGGATCGTCCACGACGGCGGCGCCGCGCTCGACGAGGTCCGCCGCGACCCGCCGGACCTGCTCATCCTCGACGTCATGATGCCCGGAGTGGACGGTCTGGGTGTCGTTCGCCTGCTGCGCAACGAGTCGGACATCCCGGTGCTCATGCTCACGGCGAAGTCCACTGAGGACGATCTGCTGCACGGCCTCGATCTGGGCGCCGACGACTACGTGACCAAGCCGTACAGCCCGCGCGAGCTGATGGCTCGCGTGCGCACGCTGCTGCGGCGCGTCCAGCGGACCGGCACGAACTCCGGCATCGTCCTCGGCGACCTGGCGATCGACCCCGACCGGCACGAGGTGCACGTGCACGGCGACCAGGTCGAGTGCACGGCGTCGGAGTTCCGGATCCTGCACACGCTGGCGGCGAGCCCCGGCCGGGTGTTCAGCCGCGCGCAGCTGCTCAGCGCGGTGCACGGGCTGGACGGGTACATCACCGCGCGCACCATCGACGCGCACGTGATGAACCTGCGCAAGAAGATCGAGGCACAGCCGCGCAGGCCCGCGTACCTGCTGACCGTGCACGGCGTCGGCTACAAGCTGGTGGACGGGTCCGGTGCATAGCGTCCTGGCGCGGCTGCTGGCCGCGTCGGTGCTCGTCGCGATCTGCTCCATCACCGCGACCGCGTGGCTCGCCGCACAGAGCACGTCGACGTCGATCAAGCAGGAGCTCGGTGCCGCGCTGGCCGGTGACGCCGCGACCTACCGCGCCCTGGTCACGTTCGCCGTCGAGCACCGCGACTGGACCGGCGTCGCGCTGGAGCCCGGCAAGCGCCGCCTGATCCTCACCACGGCCGACCGCAAGGTCATCGCCGACACCGGCACCGACCTCGATCCGCGCGAGCTGCCGGCCATCCCGTCCTCGGTGATCAACCCGCTGGAGCTCGACCTCGCCCAGGCCCCGGACTCGCCCGCCGACCGGATCGACGGCAGGATCAGCGGCCCGTTCCGGCTGAGCGACGAGGAGAAAGCGGGGCTGGCCGAGGACTGGCGGCTCTACACGATGCGCTGCCGCGGCCCGGCCCCCGCCGAGCAGCTGCGGACGACGTCGTGGGGCCGGCCGATCGTCAACGTGGACAGGACGAGCGCCCAGGCGACGACGGAGGCCTGTCAGGGGGCCGAGCAGCGGCTGAGCACGCTCACCCCTGCCGAGTCCGCCGCGTTCAACCAGCTCAAAGACCTCGTGAACGCCTGTCTGCGCGAGCGCGGGCTACCGGCCGAGTCCATCAAGCTGAACGAGTCGTGGCAGCCCATCGGCACCAATGCCGACTGTCTGGCGAGCGCACGCCGGACGCAGCTGCAGCCGTTCGTGGCGCCACCCGCGCTGCTGTTCGTCACGGATGCCGCGGGAAAGACCACGCAGGCCACGGTGGTGCGGTTCGACGTCGGGCGCATCGTGCTCGTCGCCGCGATCGTGCTGGTGCTGACCGTCGGGGTGAGCCTGGTGGTGGCGCTGCGGATGACCAGGCCGTTGCGCACGCTCACCGCGGCCGCCGAGCGGATGCGGCACGGCGCGGACGACGCCCAGGTCGACGTCAGGTCCCGCAGCGAGATCGGGCAGCTCGCGCGGGCGTTCAACGCCATGGCCGCACAGCGCGCCCGCACCGACGCCCAGCGCAAGGCCATGACCAGCGACATCTCGCACGAGCTGCGCAACCCGCTCGGCACGATCCGCAGCTGGCTCGAGGGTGCGCGCGACGGCGTGGTCGAGCTGGACCGCACGACGCTGACCGCGTTGCTCGACGAAGCGCTGGTGTTGCAGCACCTCATCGACGACCTCCAGGACCTCGCGCTCGCCGACGCGGGCGAGCTGCGGTTGCACCCGTCGGAGGTGGACCTGCGGGACCTGTTCGACCAGCTCGTCGCCGCGCATCCCGGGGTGGTCGCGGAAGGCGGCGGTACGGTGCACGCCGATCCCGTGCGGCTGCGGCAGATCCTCACCAACCTGATCACGAACGCGCTGCGGCACACCCCGCCCGGCGGCACGGTCCGGATCTCCGCGCAGGGCGGCCGGATCACGGTGAGCGACACCGGTTCCGGCATCGCCGCGGAGGATCTGCCGCACGTGTTCGACCGGTTCTGGCGCGCGGACCGCTCGCGCACCCGTGACACCGGTGGCAGCGGGCTGGGGCTCGCGATCGTGCACGCCCTGGTGACCGCGCACGGCGGAACGATCACCGTGGAAAGCACCGTTGGTGTCGGCACCGCGTTCACGATCACGCTGACGTAAGGGGCACAGCGGCCGCACATTTTCCTCACAACCGCTCGGCAGCATCGCCCCCATGAATCCCAAGCTGTTGATCGGCGCTGCCGTGCTGCTGCTCTCCGCGTGCGGCCAAGCGGCGCCTCCGGCATCGAACGTCGTCACGCTGCAGTCCTCCAGCGCGGGTGCGCCGACGACTGCTCCCTCCACGAACACCGAGCAACCACGGCGCCGCATGGACATGACCGAAGAGGAGACGAACCGCCTCTTCGAAGCCCACACGGCGTGCCTCAAGGAGCAGGACCCGAACGGCACTCCGAAGCCGGGCCCGGCCGGCGGCGGACGGTTCAGCGACGAGGCCTGGAAGGCGTGCGCGTTGAAGTGGCCGCTGCCGCCGTGGGAGATGGATTCCCACAACCCGGCGTTCGCGGACAACTGGCACAAGAACGTCCAGTGCCTCAACAACCGCGGTTTGAAGGTCATCGAGACCGAGCCGGGCAGCTGGACCTACGACGGCCAGCCGACCATGCCGGAGGAGCAGCAGCGCAAGGTCGAGAAGGAGTGCGAACAGGAAGTCTTCGGCGGAGGGCGCAAGTGAGGCGGTGGCTTGTCGCCGGGGTGGTCGCGGTGATCGTGACCGGTGGGGTGCTGGCGTTCACCTGGACCCGCCCCGCGCCCGCCCAGCCCGAACAACCACCGGCACCGCACACGGTGGCGGTGGTGAAAACCGACCTCACCGACACCAAGGAGTTCAAGGCCACGCTGGGCTTCGGTGCCGCCCAGGAGGTGACCGGACGGCGGGCCGGCACCCTCACCTGGCTCCCGGCGCCGGGGTCGGCGGTCGATCGCGGCCAGCCGGTGTACAAAGTGGACAACCGGCCGGTGTGGCTGTTCTTCGGCGACACCCCGTTGTGGCGCAAGCTCGACGCGCCAGGCCTGAAGGGCCCGGACGTGAAGATCGTGAAGGACAACCTGGCGGCGCTCGGCTACAAACTCGGCGGCGCGGCCGACGAACTCACACCGGCCACCATCGACGCCGTCAAGCGCTGGCAGAAGGCCGAGAAGGTCGACCAGTCCGGTGCCGTTGAAGCGGGCGATGTCGTGGTGCTGAACGGAAAACTGCGCGTCGAGTCGGTCACGGCGAAGCTGTCGGCGTCCGGCGAAGGGCCGCTGATGACGGTGACCGCCACCGGCAAGGCGGTCGCAGCCTCGGTCGAGGCGCGGCAGGCCGAAGTGTTCACCAAGGACTTGAAGGTCATCGTCGTCCTGCCGAACGGCACCGAGACCGCGGGGATCGTGCGTTCGGTCAGCACCGAGGTCAAGACGGAGAAGGACGGCAACGGCCAGGACACCCCGGTGGTCGCGGTCGACATCGGGCTGGAGGGTGACCCCGGCTCGTTCGACTCCGGCCCGGTGCGCGTCCGGCTCACGACGACCGCGCGGCCCGGCGTGCTGGCCGTGCCGGTGACGGCGTTGCTGGCGTTGCGCGAGGGCGGCTACGCCGTCCAGACCGCCACCGGGCAACTCGTCGCGGTGAAGACCGGCCTGTTCGCGGGCGGGCTCGTCGAGATCAGCGGCGGCGGCGTCACCGAGGGCATGCAGGTGGTGACGACGTCGTGACGCCGGTGCTGCAGATCTCCCACGCTGTCAAGGAATACGCCGGCGGCGTGCGTGCTTTGGACGGCGTCTCGCTGACGTTGCACGCGGGCGAGGCCGTGGCGATCGTCGGGCCGTCCGGGTCCGGCAAGTCGACGCTGCTCAACCTGCTCGGCACCCTGGACCGGCCGTCCAGCGGCACGGTGACGCTGGACGGCCACGACATCGCCGCGCTGTCCGACCGGCAGCTGTCGGCGTTGCGCGGCAGGCGGATCGGGTTCGTGTTCCAGCAGTTCCACCTGGCCGACGGGCTCACCGCGCTCGACAACGTCGCCACCGGCCTGCTGTACGCGGGCACGCCGCGCAAGTGGCGAGCGGCGATGGCCACCGAGGCGCTGGAACGCGTCGGGCTGGGCCACCGGCTGAAGCATCGGCCCCATGAACTCTCGGGTGGCGAACGCCAGCGCGTCGCGATCGCCCGCGCCGTCGTGAACCGGCCCGCGCTGGTGCTGGCCGACGAACCGACCGGGGCGCTGGACACCGCGAACGGGCGGGCCGTGCTGGACCTGCTGCTCGACCTGAACCAGGAAGGGACGACCCTCGCGGTGATCACCCACGATCGTGAGGTCGCCGCGCGGCTGCCGCGTCAGGTGGAGATCAGGGACGGCCGCATCCGGTCCGAGGTGATGGTGTGAGCATCAAGCCCGCCAGGCTGAGCCCTGCCGACCTGCTCCTGCTCGGCCTCTCGCCGCTCCGCACCAGGCCGCTGCGCGCCGTCCTCTCCGCCCTGGGCATCTCCATCGGCATCGCCACCCTCGTCGTGGTCACCGGCATCCCGGCCTCCAGCCGAGCCGCCCTGATGGAGGAGTTCGCGCAACTGGGCACCAACCTCCTGCGCGCCGAAGCCGCCACCGGCACCAACGACGAACCCGCGTCACTCCCGCCGGACTCCGTGGCGATGGTGTCGAGGATCGGCCCCGCCGAGCAGGTCAGCGCCGTGGCGAACACCCACGCCGTGATCCGCCGTTCCGACCGCATCTCCGACGCCGAAACGTCCGGCCTCACCGTGCTGGCCTCGTCGCTGGACCTCCTTCACACGCTCAACGGCCGCGTCCACGACGGCGTGTTCCTCAACGAGGCCACCGAGAAGTTCCCCACCGTCGTGCTCGGCCACATCGCCGCGACCCGGCTCGGCATCACCGCGCCCGGCACCCAGGTGCGGATCAACGACAGGTGGTTCACGGTGATCGGGATCCTCGCTCCCCTGCCGCTCGCGCCGGAGATCGAGCGATCCGCGCTGGTCGGGTGGGACGCGGCGAAGCAGGACCTCGGCTTCGACCAGCGGCCGACGGTGCTCTACCTGCGCGCGCAGGAGGCGGCGATCGACGACGTGCGCGCGGTGCTGCCCCCGACCGTCTACCCGCAGCAGCCGTCGCAGGTGCGGGTCAGCCGGCCGGCCGACGCCCTCACCGCCAAGCGGCTCACCGAGAACACCTTCTCGGCGCTGATGCTCGGATTGGCCGGGGTGGCGCTGCTGGTCGGCGGCATCGGGGTGGCGAACACGATGGTGATCTCCGTGCTGGAACGCAAACGCGAGATCGGGCTGCGCAGGGCGCTGGGGGCCAACCGCGGGCAGGTGCGCACGCAGTTCCTGACCGAGTCGGTCGTGCTGTGCCTGCTCGGAGGGGTGGCCGGGGTGCTGCTGGGGCTGCTCGGCACGGCCGGTTACGCCACCGCGCACGGCTGGCCCGCGGTGATCCCGGTCGAGATGGTGCTGGCCGGGCTCGGCGCCGCCGTCGCCACCGGCGTCGTCGCGGGGGTCTACCCGGCGGTGCGCGCGTCACGCCTCACCCCGACCGAAGCGCTCGCCGCTCCCTAGAAATCGTGCTCGAATGTCGAGTTCCAGGGGCCTCGTTCGTCCTCGGAACGACGACTGGAGGGCATCGATGCACTACATGTTCCTGATCTACAACTGCGAGGACCGCCCGAAGCCCGGTGATGCGGCGTTCGACGACATCCTCGCGCGGGTGAACGCGTTCGCCGACGAGTGCCGCCGACGAGGTGTGTTCGTGGCCGGTGACCCGCTCAAACCGGTCAGCACCGCGACCACGGTCAGGGTGCGCGAGGGCAAGCCCATGCTGACCGACGGCCCGTTCGCCGAGACCCACGAGCACCTCGGCGGGTACTACCTGCTGAACTGCCGCGATCTCGACGAGGCGCTGGAGCTCGCGGCGATGTGCCCGCAGGCGCACGTCGGCTCGATCGAGGTGCGCCCGGTCGATCACATCCCCGGCCTGAACCACGGGGTGGCATGAGCGACCTCGCGTCGGCCGCGGTCGAACGGGTGTACCGCGAGCACCGGAGCCGGATGCTCGCGGCACTCGTGCGGGCGCTCGGCGACTTCGAGCTGGCCGAGGACGCGCTGCAGGAGGCGTGCTCGCAGGCGTTGCGCCGATGGCCGCGCTCGCAGGTGCCGGACGACCCGTTCGCGTGGCTGCTCACCGTGGCCCGCAACCACGCGCTCGACCGGCTCCGGCACACGAAGATGGCCCGCGCCAAGTTGGAACCGCCGCCGGACGTGGTCACGATGACCGAGAAGCAACTGGTAGATCTCGGCGACGAGCGGCTGAGCCTGATCTTCACGTGCTGCCACCCCGCACTCGCCGAGGAGGCGCGGGTGGCGCTCACCCTGCAGGCGGTCGCGGGGTTCACGGCGGCCCAGATCGCCCGGTCGTTCCTGGTCGCGGAACCCGCGCTGGCCCAGCGCCTGGTGCGGGCCAAGCGCAAGATCCGCGATGCGGGCATCACGTTCGAGGTGCCCGCGGACCACCTGCTGCCCGAACGGCTGTCCGGCGTCCTCGCGGTGATCTACCTGATCTTCACGAGGGGCTACACGACGGCGGACACCGGGCTGCGGCTGGAGGCGCTGCGGCTCGGCAAGCTCGTCGCGACCCTGATGCCGGACGAACCGGAGGCGCACGGGCTGGTGGCGTTGCTGCTGCTGCACAACTCGCGCAGCGCCGCCCGGCTGACGGCGGAAGGCGATCTCGTGCTGCTCGAAGACCAGGACCGCACACTCTGGAACGCCGACGAGATCTCCGAGGGCCTGACGCTGCTGGACCGCGCACTGCGCTTCGGCTCGCCGGGCCCGTACGTGCTGCACGCCGCGATCGCCGCGCTGCACGTGCAGGATCCGGTCGACTGGGTCCGCGTCGCCGCTCTCTACGCCGAACTCCTGGCGGTGGCACCGACTCCGGTGGTCGAGCTCAACCACGCGGTCGCCGTGGCCATGACCGACGGTCCGGCCGCTGGCCTGAAGCTGATCGACGGCATCGAGGGCCTCGACTCGTACCACCTGTGGCACTCCGCGCGTGCCGACCTGTTGCGCCGCCTGGACCGGCGCACCGAAGCCGTTGCCGCGTACCGGCGTGCGCACGAACTGGCGGTCAGCCCGGCCGATCGCCGTTTCCTCGCCGCCCGCCTGCGTTCCGTGGAGGGGTAAAGACATGCGACTCACCGTGCTCGACCGAGGCCACCGGCTGCACGCGCGGCTGTTCTTCGGCTTCACCGAACTCGTCTCGCGGGTGCCGATGTCGGACGTGCCGAAGACCCTGTTGTACCGCCCGGACTTCTTCGGTGCGGTGTTCCTGGATCTGAGCGCGAAGGCGATGCGCGGCCCGTCGTTCTGGACGGCGGGCGAACGCGAGTACATCGCGATGCGCACCGCCGAGCGGCTGCAGTGCCCGTACTGCGCCACGACGCACACCGAGCTGGTCCAGATCGCCGGCGATCCCGCCCCGCTGCGCCCGGAGCTCACCGCCGTGCTCACGTTCCTCGACGACCTGACGCCGCCGGACGTGCCGGCCGGCGCGGTGGTCGAGGCGTTGCACGTCAGCGTGATCTGGCAGGTCGTGAACCGGCTCGCGAACGCGTTCGGGTTCGAGCTGCTGCCCGGCCAGCTGGAGTCCGGCACCCGCTCGCTGCACCGGTTCGGCTACCGCTTCCCCGGCTTCCTCACCGGTCCCGGCGAAGGCACCCTCGCCGAACTCCGCCACGCGGTGCTGGAAGCACCCGCCCGCACCCCCGCGGAACTCCGGCAGGCCGCCGCTGCCGGTGATGTCTGGGGTTCGTACGCGGCAACGGTTCGCACCGCCTCACACCGCATCACCGACGCGGACTTCGCCCGGTTGAAGGAGGAGCACGCGGAAGACGAGATCTTCGAAGTCACCGTGGCCGCCGCCGTCGGCGCCGCACTGGACCACTTCGACACCGCCCACAAAATTCTCGCGCGTTGATGTCGAGTTCCGGCCCCCTCGATCGCTCCTTGTGTGACAGCAGGACAACCGAAGGAGCGATCGAGATGTCCGGACAGGTCAACTGGTTCGAACTGCCCGCCGACGACACCGCGCGGGCGAGGGCTTTCTACGCCGGAGTGTTCGGCTGGGACACCAGCCCGATGGGCGAGGACTACCACGTGGTCACCAACGGCGCGTCCGGTGCCATCGCGGCCAGGGACGCCCAGCTCACCCAGCCGCGCATCTACTTCCACACGGCCGACATCGACGCGTCCGTGCGCCGGGTCACCGAGCTGGGCGGCAAGAGCGACGACGTGCAGACCGTGCCGGACGTCGGCCGCATCGCGCACTGCTCCGACGACCAGGGCACGCCGTTCAGCCTTTACGAACCGCGGGGCTGACAGAGCGTTAGCATCTGGGCATGGCGGACATCGGCGTGCTCTCCGCGCACCTGCTCTCGGGGTTCCAGAAGGAGCTGTTCACGCGGCTCGCCGAGGTGGGTCACGGTGAGATGCGGCCACGCCACGGCGCCGTCATGGCCTACATCGCGCCCGCCGGTACCCGCGCGAGCGAGCTTTCCGAGCGGTCCGGCCAGCACAAGCAGGTCGTGGGCACGCTGATCGACGAGCTCGAACGCCTCGGCTACGTGAGCAGGCAGCCGGACCCGGCGGACCGGCGGGCGAAGCTGGTCGTGCCCACCGAACTCGGCCGCGACCAGATGCTGCAGGCCGCGAAGATCATCGCCGAGATCGAGGACGGGTTCGCCCGCCGGGTCGGGACCGAGAAGTTCAGCGCGTTCAAGGAAGTGTTCGCGGAGATCGCCCGCACGTATGGCTAGAGGGCGATCTCCGCGCGGTGCGCGGTCAGGAAGTCCTTGAGCGTCAACCAAGTCGGCACGATCTCCCGCGTCTGCGCGGTGTCGCGCCGGCTCAGGATGTGCTCGTCGAACTCCGCGTAGTACTGGAACATGTTGGCCAGTTCGACCGCCGCCGGAAAGCCGAGCGCGCGGAAGTCGTTGTGCGACAACGGCTCGTACGAGACCTCCTCGCCCAGCACCGCGGTGAACGCCGCGGCCACCTCGTGCCCGGTCAGGTGCTCGGTGCCGAGCCCGATCGTCTGCCCGATGGTCTGCGACGGCCGCTTCAGCACGCTCACGATCGCCTTGCCGATGTCCTCACCGGCGATTCCGGAGATCTTGCTGGCCCCCATCGGCAACGACAGCGCCAGCGTGCCGTCGGGCCGGCGGTGTGGCGCGAGATCACGCAGCAAGTTGTTCCAGTAGAACGACATCCGCACGTAGGTCGTCGGCAGGCCGGCCTGCTCGAACAACGCGTCGGCCTCGCCGCCCTTCACGTCGAAGTGCGGCACCTTGTACTTCTCGTCGAGCGTGGGCATGCGGTCGTCGTCCAGCGAGATCACCTCGCGGGTGTCCTCCAGCGTCGACCACACGACGTGCCGCAACCCGGCCGCCGCGGCCACGAGGTTCGTGACCTCCTCCAGCTCCTTGGCCGCCGACATGTGCGTGAAGAACGGCGTCACGAGGTACGCGGCGTAAGCCCCGTCGAACGCCTTCCGCAGGCTGTCGACGTCGTAGAGGTCGGCCGCCACGACCTCGGCCCCCAGCGAGGCCAGCTCCTCGGCGGCCTCGGACGAGACTGAACGGGTCAGGGCGCGCACCGCGAACTCCCCGTCGGCCAGCAACGCCCGTGCTACCGCCCCGCCCTGCGCGCCGGTAGCACCCACCACAGCAACGATCTTCTTCTCGGTCATGCCCCGAACTATATAGTCACCACTCAGTGACTATCAACTTGAGTGACCAAAACGACTCCGCGCCTCCTCGATCTCGTCCAGGTACCGCGTCGTCCAGGCGCACATCGCGTCCACGGTCGCCCGCAACGCCTGCCCCGGTTCGGTGAGCGTGTAGTCGACGCGTGGCGGCACGGTGGGGTGCACGACGCGGGAGACGAGGCCGTTGCGCTCCAGCAACCGCAGGTTCTGGGTCAGCATCTTGTGACTGATGCCGTCGACCTCGGTCTTCAGCGAGGTGAACCGCTTCGTCTCGTCGCCGATCGCCTCGATGATCAGCAGCGCCCACTTGTTGGCGATGTCGGAGAAGATCTCGCGCGCCAGCGAGTCCGCGCGCCCGATGTCCCCGCTGAGCTGCTTGCTCACCTTTTGGTTCCCCACTCACGAAAAAGTGCGTTCTTCCAGGTCAAGACTCACTCTCCTACGGTTACCCAGTAACTACAAGAGAGGAAGCCATGATCACGCTCATCAACCCGGACGGCCTGCCGGAGATCGACGTCTACCACCAGGTGGCGGTGGCGACCGGGACGAAGACGATCTACGTCGCCGGCCAGGTCGACTGGGACGCCGCGCCGGACCTCACCACCCAGGTCGAACGGGCCTACGTGAACGTGCACACCGCGCTCAAGGCGGCCGGGGCGACGTTCGCGGACCTGGTGAAGTTGACCGTGTACGTCGTGGGCTGGACGCCGGACAAGATGCCGCAACTGCTCGACGGCATCGCGAAGGCGGCGGCACGCGTGGGCGAGACGCCGCGGTCGCCCGCCTCGATGATCGGCGTCGCCACGCTGGACGTGCCGGAGCACCTGGTCGAGATCGAGGCCATCGCCGTCATCGACTGACTTACCGCCGGGCTCACCAGAGTCTCAGCGGAACTCCACGAGCCCTTCGACCAGCGCGATGGTCACGGTGGAACGCCCGGCCGGACTGTGCCGGGCGGGCCCGTACTCCGGCAGCAGGGTCTTGTTCGCCTTCACGCTCGAGTCGTAGCCGCGAACGTGCTGGGCGCACTTGCACTGGTGGTCCAGCGGAACGGGGCACGCGAAGGCCGACCGCAGCCGGTCGACGTCCTCGGTCACCAGGATCGACGACCAGACCATGGTGTCGTCCTCCTCGCCGAACACCACGAAGTCGTCGTAGCTGAACGACCGCAGCTCGCCGACGTCGCAGGCCGCGCAGAACAGCACTCGCGTGTAGTCGTGCATGCGCTCGTACGGCCCGCGCTCCTTGATCCCGACGACGATCTCCTGTTCGCCCTTGCAGATCAGGCAGTTGTCCGACGGCACGTGCCGCTTGCTCATTGGCGCATGCTAATCAACAGCGCGAGCCCCGCAGACAGCGCGATCACCACGCCCACCACGAGCTGGTTGAGCCACACGGCCGCGCTGCCACCGTCTCCGGCCCGCAATGCCACGATGATCAGCCACGCGGCCAGGACGATCGTGATCGGCCGCACCAGCGGCACGTCCAGCGGCGCCATCGCCCGCACCATGCCGATCAGCATGATGACGACGGCCAGTCCCATGGACAGCCAATAGGGCCGGAAAGCGTGTAAAGACGCGCTGAAGTGCAGGACTGGTGGCGCCGCGATCAGCCACACGCCGGCCAGAAACGCGGCGACACCGGCCCTGCTCTCCGCAGTCCGTCCGTGTAGATCCCCCACGCGAGTAATTCTCACCTCTCCACGGCCTTCGGGGAACACTTCATTCGTCTCGGAATGCCTTCATGTTTCTGAGCAACAGATAGGTGTCCTGCAGTTGCGCGGAGTCGCCGAGCGACCGGTAGATGCCCCACTTCGGGTGCGCCTGGTCACCGCCGAGCCACGTGTCGAAACCGGACCGCGACGCGTTGACCACGGTGGTGGCACCGTCTTTGAGCGAGTAGCGCAGCCTGCCGGAGTCGGCGACCTTGATCTCGATCTCCACGTCGATCCACCTGTTGCGCAACGGCGCGAGCGGCGTGCTGCCGAGTTTCGCCTGTCCCGCACCGAACAGCCGCATCTCGACGGTTTCGGCCGAGCCGGAGCGGAACAGCGACATGGTCACCACCGGCGAGGCGGCCGCGGTGTGTTTGACCTGGAAGATGTGCGTGAAGCTGGTCGTGCCCTTCAACGACGCGGGAACGTACATCTGGTAGTCGAAGCGCCAGGTCTCGCTCTTCTTCATGTCCTGACGGCTGCCGTTCTGCTGGATCGCGCGAACCTCGTTGCGCTGCCGGTCCGATCCGTCCCGGTCGACCCTGTGCATCACGAACCGGTACTGGTCCTGCTCGGCGAAGATGTGCGTGGCGGACGGGTGCGAGTTCGCGCGGTCGTCCTCGATGCCGACGAACGCCCTGAGCCCGTCCACGCCCGGATTCGCGGCCCATTTCTGCTTGAACGCGCTGGCCCCCACATCGGTGCTTCTCACATCCGCGGACGCGACTCCGGCCACGAACGGTGTCGCCGCGATGGCGAGCCCTGCTCGCATCGCCGTGCGGCGGTTGAGCGACTCCATGACTTCCTCCTCGAACCAGGGCGGCGGTTCGAGGCAGCGGTGCCCACCACGATCTGCGACCGGGCTTCGGCGTGTCAAGGCCTCACGTTCGTGGAGGAACCGTGCAGATCCGGTGAAGGTGTTGCGGGGGAACGAGAACCACCGGATCGATCGGTTCTACCGTCGGGCATGGACACCGTGGACGTGCTCGTCGTCGGCGCCGGGCTCGCCGGGCTCAACACCGCGCGGCTGCTCGCGGACGCGGGCCTCGACGTGGCCGTGTGCGAACGCCGGACCAGCGTCGGCACCGGCATCCGCACCACCGGCATCTTCGTCCGGCGCACCCTCGACGACTACGACCTGCCGCACCTCGGACCGGCGGTGCGGCGCGTGCTGCTCTACCCGCCCTCCCACCGGAATCCGGTCGAGCTGGTGAGCGGCCGCGACGAGTTCCGGGTCGGCGACATGGCCGGGATCTACGCCCAGGCCGTCGAGGACGCCAGAAGAGCCGGTGCCCACGTCCAGCTCAACGCCGGCTACCCGGCGAAGTCGACGAAGGCCCGCTTCACGATCGGCGCCGACGGTGCCCGCTCGACGGTCGCGCGCAGGCTCGGCCTCGACGTCAACCGGCACCTGATCACCGGCATCGAGGAGGTTTACCCGGTCGCCACGGGCTCGACGCCGACGTTCCACTGCGTCGTCGACCCGCGGCTCGCGCCCGGCTACATCGCGTGGGTCATCGACGACGGCGAGCACTCGCACGTCGGGCTGGCAGGCCGCGCCGACCGGTTCACCGCGCCACTTCCCCAGCTGCTGCAACGGTTCCGCGACAGCTTCCCGGCCCCCGCACCGGCCGGACCCGTGCAACGCCGCGGCGGGCCGATCCCGGTCGGCGGGCTGCTGCGCCGGATCGTGTGCCAGGAGGGTCTACTGGTCGGCGACGCGGCGGGCGCGGTCTCCCCGCTCACCGCGGGCGGGCTCGACCCGTGCCTGCGGATGTCCGAGCTGGCCGCCTCGGTCACCTTCGACTACCTGCGCAGCGGCAACAGGTACGTGCTGGAGCACTACGACGGCGCGGCGATGCGGCGCCGCTACCGCATCCGGTCGCTGATGCGGCGCGGTCTGTCGATGATCCGGGAGCCGGGGCTCGCCGAGCTGGCGTTCAGCGGGCTGCGCACACCGCTCGGCAAAGCACTCGCGGCCCGCATTCTGTTCACCTAGGACGATTCGGCAACGCGCTTGAGGGCGGCGTTCTCGGCCTCCATGCCGTCGCGCATCGCCTTGCCCATCATCTTGTCCGCTCCCCCGGACAGCACGCCGTCGATCAGCAGCTCGTTGGTGACGAGCACGGTGCCGTCGGGCTGCGCGGTGAGGGTGCGGCAGCGCTGGCCGTAGACGAACCACGAGTTCCAGCCGGCGTCCTTCCAGCAGAACTTCTGTCCTGGCACGCCGTTCAGGACGGTGTGCGTCGCGGCCATGGTGACCGAGCCGAGGACCACGTCCACCTTCACCTCGTCCCCCGGTGCCGTGCCGCCGGAGGCCTTGGTGACCCACGGGTTCCAGCGCGCGTAGCCCGGCAGGTCGGTCAGCAGCCCGTAGATCCGCTCCTGCGGCGCCGAGATGACCGTGCCGGCGCGGTAGACCACCGAGTGCTCACCGGGCTCTCTGGGGTCGAGCGGAGCACCACTGACCAGGACCGCGAGCACCAGACCGGCTACCAACACGTGATCACCTCGAGAAGATCCACCGGGACGCAGACGTGAAGAAAATACGCGTTCGCGTCCCGGTGGACATCGGCCGATCAGGCGGTCAGCAACCTCAGCCCGTAAACACGCAGAATCTCGTTAACGGGCTGGAACCACGTGCGGCCACCGCTGGAGCAGTTGCCGTAGCCGCCGGACGTCACGCCCTGCGCCTGGTCACCGGTGATGAACGAGCCACCGGAGTCGCCGCCTTCCGCGCACACGCTCGTCCCGACCATCTCGTAGACCGCGCCCTGCTGGTAGTTGACGGTCTCGTTGCGGCCCTGGATCACGCCGCAATGCCAGTGCGTGGTCGAACCGGACCGGCACACCGACGTGCCGGGCGGCGCCTCCCACGAACCGCGCACCAGCGCGTCGCTCACCTGGCCCCAGCCGAGCACGACGGGCACGTTCCACCAGCCACCACCGGTGCGCACCCAGCCGTAGTCGTTGGTGGGGAACGACGATCCGACGAACTCGCCCTGCCACGAGCGGTCCCAGCCGTAGACGTGCCAGGCGCCGACGTTGCAGTGCCCGGCGGTGACGTAGCCGCCGTGCACGGAGAAGCCGATCGAGCACCGCACGTTGCCGGTGTAGAACGGGTCGCCGCCGACGGTGCCCGCCACGAACGTCCGCGGGCGCTGCACACCCTCGGTGTTGACGACAACGTCCTTGGGCAGTCCCGAAACATCGGCACCCGGCAGGGCGTCGACGACCACGGCACCGCGCTGGACGTCGACCCGCCACCCGGCGACGTCCGCGGACACCGAACCGGCCTTCGACAGCACGTCGATGCCGGTCTTCACCGCGTTCAGCGACGCGAGAGTCCGCGTCCGGAGCACCGGTTCGGCACCCGCGGCGCGCACGGCGTCGACCCGCGCCGGGTCGGTCACCGCCACGCGCAGCTTGCCGTCGGCGTACCAGCTGCCGCCGTACGCGCCTCCCGCCGCCGCCTCGGCCGCCGGTGCGATCTTCAGCGCCACCTTCTCCTGGCGAATCCTGGTCAGCGCCTGCGCGGCGCTGATCCCGAAATCACGGCTCATCGCGTCGACCACCTCGGGCGAGGCCGCCGCGGCCGGGACGACGATCGTGCTGAGCATGAGAGCGGACACGGAAACAAGACGTAACAACATCTTTCCTCCTAAGGTGCCCAGGGTGCGGAGACAGCCCAGCTCACGTCTTCGGGGTACGAGGCAGGGTTGTCGTAGGTGTGCGCGCCGCCGTTCGAGGCGACCCAGACCTCCTCCGAGTAGTGCCGGATGTTCGTGCCGAGCTCGTTGACCGACTCCAGCCGCACGCCGTTCGTGCCCGGCTGGGCGCAGAACGTCGCGTCGCGGCGGAACAGGTCGCTGTTCTCGTTCCCGCTCAGCCGCACGCGGAAGTCCGAGTGCCGCAGGTAGTTGCCGGGGAAGTTGCGGGACTCGAGCGAGTAGCAGGTCGGGTCGGCGAGCCCGCGCCGGACCACGAACGTCGAGTCCGCCTTCAGCAGGCCGTCGCTCCCGCTGCTCACGACGTCCGTGCGGGCCAGCCCCGCGCGGTGCCGCAGGTAGCGGTCGCTGAAGCCCGGCGTGGTCACCCGGAACGAGCGTGCCTGGTCCAGCGGCAGGTCGGCGCCGCTGCGCCACAACGCCGTGCCGATCGCCCACGTCGTGTCCGCGGCGAAGGACGTCGGCGTGTCCCAGGGGTTCTGGCCGCCGGAGCGCGCCAGGTAGACGTTGTCGCTGAAGTGCCGGATGTAGTTGCCGGGCATGTTGTACGACTCCAGCGCCGTGCCGCCCGCGCCTTCTCGCGGGCAGAAGGTGGCCTCGCTGGCGAACTGGCCGGTGCCGTTGTTCGGGTCCTTGCGGATGCGCGTGTCGCTGTGCCGCAGGAACTCCCCGGGGAAGTTCCGCGACTCGAACGACACGCAGGCGGCGGTGGCAAGGCCGGGCCGGACGCGGAAGGTGGCGTCCAGCCGCGCCAGATCCGTGCCGATCAGGTCGGTGCGGGTGAGGCCGTTCTGGTGCCTCAGGTAGCGGTCGGTGTAGCCGCTCGTGGTGACATTCAAGGAAACCAGCTCGTCCACACCCACCGCGGTGCCGCGAGCGATCGCGAGCACCTTCTGGTTGATCTCCCGCACCCGTGCCTCGTTCATCTTCAGCACGTGGCGGTCGTAGGTGTAGAAGCCGTTGATCTCGTTCTCCACGTCGTACGGCTCGGTGTAGATCGACGCGGACAGCCCGCGGGTGTGCACCAGCCGGGCGGTCTGCTTCACGATCTCCACGTACCGGTTCGTCAGCGAGAGCTCGTCCGGGTACAGCGCGCCGTAGGCGAATCCGTTGCCCGGCTCGTATTCGTGACCGACGACTCTGCGCCCGAGACCGCCGAACTCGCCGAGCATCGCGACCCTGTTGTTGTCCGGCAGGCGGTTGGCCATCGTGATCTGGTAGGCGTGGTCGTCGATCACGTCGCCGTTGCCGGGATCCGGATCCGAGACGCAGCAGTTGGAGCCGGAGTTGTGGTTGACGAGCCGGGTGTTGTCGATCGAGCGGACCAGGTCGACGATCCGGCCGGCCTCGTACTCGCCCCAGCCCTCGTTGAACGGCACCCACTGCACGATCGAGGTGATGCCCTTGAGCTGGTCCAGGATCCGGCGCAGCTCGGACTCGAAGTTGGTGTGCCCGTTCGGGACCTCGTCGACGGCGTCCAGGGACGGCATGTCCTGCCAGACCATCAGCCCGAGCCGGTCGGCGTGGTAGAACCAGCGCGCCGGTTCGACCTTGATGTGCTTGCGGACCATGTTGAACCCCAGTGCTTTCTGGCGTTCGAGGTCCCACCGCAGCGCCTCGTCGGTCGGCGCGGTGTAGATGCCGTCCGGCCAGTAGCCCTGGTCGAGCGTGCCTAGCTGGAAGACGAACTTCCCGTTCAGCAACGGCCTCATGACGCCGCCGACCATCGCCTTGCCCAGCGAGCGCATGCCGAAGTAGCCGGTCACGGCGTCCCCGCCGGCCATCGTCACCCGCAGGTCGTAGAGGAACGGGTCGTCGGGCGACCACAGCCGCGCGTTCGGCACCGGGATCCGCAGATGGGTGCCGGTCGGGCCGGACCGCGAGCCGACGACCTGGCCGCCGCGCAGCACCTCGGCGGTGACCGTCTGGCCGGCGGTGCCCTGCACGACCAGGTCGAGCACGCCAGCGGGGACGTCCGGGGTGGTGTCGAGACGCGTGATGTGCGCGCTCTGCACGGGTTCCAGCCACACCGTCTGCCAGATGCCGGACGAGGCCGTGTAGAAGATGCCGCCGGGGTTGCGGCGTTGTTTGCCGACCGGATAGCGGCTGCCGTCGATCGGCGAGTGGACGCCGACGATGATCTCGTTCGCGCCCGCCTGCAGCGCGGAGGTGATGTCGAACGAGAACGCGTCGAAGCCGCCGGTGTGGGTGCCGACCTGCCTGCCGTTGACCCAGACCCGCGTCTCCCAGGTGACGGCACCGAAGTTGAGCTTCACCGCGCGGCCGTTCCAAGTGGACGGAACGGTGAACGTGCGGCGGTAGAACATGTTGTCCTCGTGCCGTTTGATCCCCGACAGCGCGGACTCGATCGGGTAAGGCACGAGGACGCCTTCGGCCAGCGGCCTGCCGAAGGGCGGGCTGTTGAGGTTCGGTGCGCCCGCGAACTCCCAGGCACCGTTGAGGTTCTGCCACTCGCTGCGCACGAGCTGCGGCCGCGGATATTCGGGCAGGGCGTTGCTCGGTGACACCTGACTGGTCCAAGGTGTCGACAGCGGCGGGGTCTTCGGGACCCACTCGGCCGCGTGCGCGGCCGGCGTGACCGTCGCCGCGATGAGGATTCCTGCCAGTACGCCCAGGACGCGTCTGGTCATGGTGCTCCTATCTTCGGAGTATTCGTTGCAGGACGACCACGATCAGCAGGAACACTCCGCTCACCACCGACTGGTAGTTGCTGTCGAGCGTGCCGATCTGGTTGATCACGTTCTGGATGACCTTGATCAGGCCGACCCCGATCACGGTGCCGAGGATCGTGCCCATGCCACCGGTCAGCAGGGTGCCGCCGATGACCACGACCGAGATGGCGTCGAGCTCGGTGCCGACACCGATGACCGTCACGCCGGACTGCAGGTACGCCGCGGTCAGAGCGCCCGCGAGACCGGCCAGCGTGCCGCTCATCGTGTAGACCAGGATCTTGGTCTTGGCGACCGGGACGCCCATCAGGATCGCCGACTGCTCCGCGCCGCCGGCGGCGAACACGTTCTGCCCGAAGCTGGTGCGGTTCAGAATCATCCCCCCGAGCAGGCACAACACGGCCGCGATGAAGACCGGGTAACCGAAGCCTGCCACGGTTCCGCGGCCAAGTTCGACGAATGCGCTATCTGGTGCGATCTGGTAGGTGTCGGCGCCTTCGTCGGTGATGGCGAGCAGGAGTCCTCTGGCGAACAGCAGTGACGCGAGGGTGACGATGAACGGCGCCATGTTCGTGCGGGCGATAAGCAGGCCGTTGATCAGCCCGATCGCGCCGCAGACGGCCAGCGGGAGCGCGAGCGCCGCCACGAATCCGTACTGCGAGGCCCAGGCCGCCAGCACGCCGCCGAGGGCGTACAGGGAGCCCACGGACAGGTCGATGCCACCGGTGATGATCACGAACGTCATGCCGAGCGCGATCACCGCGAGGAACGAGCCCTGCAGGGCCAGGTCGCGCAGGTTGTCGAGGCTGCCGAACCGGGGGAAGACCAGCCACGACACCGCCACCATCAGCACGAGTGCGACGGCGGCGCCCTGTCGTTGCAGGACCTTGGTTCGTTGGACCTGAAGGGTCATCGGCGTTCCCGTGCGACGTAGACGGCGGCGATGATGATCGCGGCCTGGATCATCTGTGCGATCGAGTCGGGCAGGTTGTGCTTGATCAGCGTGGCGCGGACGAGCTGCATGAGCACCACGCCCATGACCGTGCCGAGCACCCGCACCTTGCCGCCGGTCAGCGGGGTGCCGCCGACGACCACGGCGGTGATCGCGGACAGCTCCATGAGCAGGCCGATGTCGGCGGGATCGCTGGCGGCGAGCCTGGACGTGGCCAGGACGCCGGCGACCGCCGCGAGCACGCCGCAGATCGCGTAGACGCCGATCAGCACCCGGTTGACCGGCAGCCCGGCGAGGGTGGCCGCCCTGCGGTTGCCGCCGATCGCGACCAGCTGACGGCCGAACGTGGTGCGGTTGGTGAGGGCCGCGACCGCGATCGCCAGCAGGCCGGCGATCAGCACGCTGACCGGGATGCCGAGCACGTCGCCGGTGCCGAGATCGAGGAAGGCCGGGTCGTGGAGCTGGACGAGCTGGCCGTTCGCGATGACCAGCGCCAGGCCGCGGCCCGCCACGAGCAGCGCGAGCGTCGCGACGATCGGCTGGATGCCCACCTTGGCGACGAGGAACCCGTTGAACGCACCTGCCACGAGACCGGCCGCGAGCGCGATCAGGATCGCGGGCAGCGCACCGGCGCCGAGGTAGAGCGGGATGATCGCGGCGGCCATCGCCATCACGGCGCCGACGGAGAGGTCGACGCCTTCGGTGCCGATGACCAGCGCCATGCCGAGGGCGACGATCAGGACGGGCGCGGCCTGGACGAGCTGGGTGGTGAAGTTGCCCAGCGTCAGGAAGTTGGCCGTGAACAGGACGTTGAAGAGCAGCAGGGTGCCCACGGCGACGTAGACACCGTTGTCCTGCAGCCAGCGGGTTCTAGTGGCGGTCAGCGTCATCCGTCACCTCCGCGGCGATCGCGGCGAGCACGTGCTCGCGGGTGAGCTCGGCGCCCTCCAGCTCCCCCGCGACCTCCCCGTCCCGCAGCACGATGAGCCGGTCCGCGCCGTCGAGCAGCTCGTCGAGCTCGGAGCTGATCAGCAGCACCGCGAGGCCCTCCTTGGCGAGTTCGTCGATCAGCGCCTGCACCTCCGCCTTGGCGCCGACGTCGATGCCGCGCGTCGGTTCGTCGAGCAGGAGGATCTTCGGTTCGGTGCAAAGCCAGCGGGCCAGCAGCACCTTTTGCTGGTTGCCGCCGGACAGTTCTGCGACCTTCTGCTCCGGGCTGGAGACCTTGATGCGCAGCCGTTTGACGAACGTGTCGACGATCCGGTCCTGACGCGCCTTGCTGGTGATGCCGAACCGGCTCAGCCTCGGCAGCGCGGCCAGCACGATGTTCTCCCGCACCGACAGGTTCGGGATGATGCCCTCGGTCTTGCGGTCCTCCGCCAGCATGCTGATGCCCGCTTTGGTGGCCGCCTTCACGTTGTGCGGCACGGGTTTGCCCGCGACGAGCACCGTGCCGTGGTCGAGCGGGAGCGCGCCGATGATCGCTTTCGCGGTCTCGGTGCGGCCGGAGCCGAGCAGGCCGGCGAGGCCCACGACCTCGCCCGGCCTGATAGTCACGTCGATGCCTTTGATGCGCGGCTTGCTGGTGAGGCCTTTTGCTTCGAGCACCGGTTCCTTGCCGGTGTGGTGGTTCTCGCCGAACGCGGTCACGCCGTGGGACCGGATGTCGTTGACGCTGCGGCCGAGCATCAGCGACACCAGCTCGATGCGCGGGAGGTCCTTCAGAGGTCCTGTGTGGACGTTCCTGCCGTCCCTGAGGACCGTGACCCGGTCGCAGATCCGGTACAGCTCGTCCATGCGGTGGCTGACGTAGATGATCGCGATGCCCGCCTCGTGGAGGTTCCTGACGACACCGAGCAGCGTCTCGACCTCACGCGGTTCGAGCGACGAGGTCGGTTCGTCCATGATCACGACGTCCGCGTCCGCCTCGACCGCCCTGGCCAGCGCGACCATCTGCTGCTCGCCGACCGCGAGTGTCCCGAGTGGACTGCGGACATCTGTCTTGATGCCGTAGTTCCGCAGGAGTTCCGCGGCGTCGGCGTCGCGGCGGGCGCGGTCGATCAGGCCGAGCCGGGTGCGCGGCTCGCGGCCGAGGAACAGGTTGGCGGCCACGCTGAGCAGTGGGACGAGGTTGACCTCCTGGTAGATCGTCGAGATGTGGCCGTTGCGCGTGATCTGGCCGTGGTCGGGCGTGTGGATGCCGGTCAGCACCTTGATCAGCGTCGACTTGCCGGCGCCGTTCTCGCCCACCAGCGCGTGGATCTCACCGGGGTTCAGGGTGAAGTCCACGTCGTCCAGTGCCCGCACGCCGGCGAAGGTCTTCGTGACGCCGGCGACCTCGATGACAGGCTCAGTAGGCATTGCTGAGCTTCTGCGCGGCGTTCGTGCTGTTGTACTCGTCGTCGGAGATCACGATGGTCGGCGCGAT
Source organism: Lentzea sp. NPDC051213 (assembly GCF_044455585.1). NCBI lineage: Bacteria > Bacillati > Actinomycetota > Actinomycetes > Pseudonocardiales > Pseudonocardiaceae > Lentzea > Lentzea sp. NPDC051213. Next base: position 825,232 of record NZ_JBITEX010000002.1, on the reverse strand, counting down.
CTCGTCACCCTTGGCGAACTTCTCCAGGGTGTCGAACGCGAGCGGCCCGAACCGCGGGTTCGACTCGATCACCGCGGTGTAACTGCCGTCCGCGACCAGCTGCACGGCGTTGCGCGTGCCGTCGACGGACACGATCTTGACGTCCTTGCCCGGCGCCTTGCCGGCGGCCTTGAGCGCGGTGACGGCGCCGAGCCCCATCTCGTCGTTCTCGGCGTAGACGGCGGTGATGTCCGGGTTGCTCTGGATGAGCTGCTCCATCACCGACTGCCCCTTGGACCTGTCGAACTCGCCGGTCTGCTCCGCGACGACGGTGAGCCCGGTGCCGGCGATGCCGTCCTTGAAGCCCTTGGTCCGGTCGACCGTGACGTTGTTGCCCGACGAGCCGAGCAGGATCGCGACCTTCCCGCTGCCGCCGGTCGCGGTGAGCATCTGCTTCGCGGCCCGGCGCCCCTGCTCGACGAAGTCGGAGCCGATGAACGTCAGGTAGTCGGTGCAGGCCTGCGACGACACCTTGCGGTCGATGGTGACGACGGGGACCTGCTTGGCCTTCGCCGCGTCGAACGCGGGCTGCAGCCCGTCGGAGTTCAACGGCGCCACGATCAGCAGTTTCGCCCCGCGGTCCAGCAACGACTTGATGTCGCTGATCTGCTTGTTGAGGTCGCTCTGCGCGTTCGTGACCAGCAGTTCCGCACCCCGCTTGGCCGCCTCGTCCTTGATCGACTGCGTCTCGGCGATGCGGAAGGGGTTGGCCTCCTTCTCCGACTGGGAGAAGCCGACCGTCGCGCCCTTGACGTCGACCTGCGGATACCCGGTCTTGGCGCGCGGGCAGCCGGGACCGGAGCTCTGCTGCTGAGCGGCACTGGCCGCGGGCCCGCCACTGGTCGTGGTCGGCTGGCTCTCTCTCGCGGTGCAGCCGGTGACAAGCAGGGCGGCAACGGCGATGAGCAGGATGCGAGACATCGTTGGCTCCTACACGGGGCTGTGCGTGGACGCGCTCTCAGGTCTAGATTTGCATCGTTGTTCCAACGATGTAAAGACCGAGAAGTCGTCCCGGCACTTTTCCCGGTACTTTTCTGGAGGCTGTGTGGCCACGCTCAAGGACGTCGCCCGCCTGGCGGGCGTCTCGGTGAAGACCGTCTCGAACGTGGTCAACGGCTACTCGTTCGTCAAACCGGACAACCGCCGCCGCGTAGAGGAGGCCCTGGCCGCCACCGGCTACCGCCCGAACCTGGGCGCCCGCAACCTGCGCCGCGGCCGCACCGGCTTCATCGCCCTGGTCCTGCCCGAGCTCTCCATCCCGTACTTCGCCGAACTGGCCGGCCTGGTCATCGCCGCCGCCCAGGAGCACGAGTGGAACGTGCTGATCGAGCAGACCTTCGGCACCCTGCCAGGCGAACGCCTGGCGTTGGCCTCACTGGGCCCGCACCTGGTGGACGCCGCGATCCTGAGCCCGGAAGCGCTGCAGGAAAGCGACTTCGACCTGCCCGTCCCCGCGGTCCTGCTGGGCGAGCACGCCATCGAGGTACCGATCTCACGCGTGGGCATCGACAACGTGCAGGCCTCGGTAGCCGCCGTCCAGCACCTGATCTCCCTGGGCCGCACCCGAATAGCCGCGATCGGCGCGCACCCCCACCGCGGCACGGCGGCCCTACGCCTGGAGGGCTACCGCGCGGCCCTGTCGTCAGCCGGCCTGCCGTTCGAGCAGGAACTGGTGATCCCGGCCCTGAACTACCACCGCGCGGACGGCGCCGCCGCGATGAAGGCCCTGCTGGACATGAAGAACCCGCCCGACGCCGTCTTCTGCTTCAACGACCTGCTGGCCATCGGCGCGATGCGTGCCGCGGGCGAACGGTTCGTGCGCGTGCCCCGCGACCTGGCCATTGTGGGGTTCGACAACAACGAGGAGAGCGCCTACAGCTCTCCTTCCCTTACCACCGTGGCACCGGACAAGGCCGCCATCGCCCATGCTGCCGTCGACCTGCTGCACCGGCATGTCGTCTCTCCTGATCTTGCTCGGGAGGATTTGGAGACGCCGTTCTCGTTGCAGGTTCGGGAGAGCACGGTTACCAGGTGAGGTTCGGCCCTCGCTCCCGCTACGGCCGCGCGTACGCCTCGTAGGCCACCCGGTCGAACAGCACGAACCGCACCAGCTCCACCGGCGCATCCACCACCGCGGCCCGCGCGATCGCCGCCGCCGACTCGACCGGCCACCGGTAGATGCCGGTCGAGATCGCCGGGAACGCCACGCTCGTCGCCCCGAGTTCGGCCGCGACCCGCAGCGAGTTGTGGTGGCAGTCGGCGAGGAGTGCCGAGCGGTCCTCGGTGTCCGACCACACCGGGCCGACGGTGTGCACGACCCATCGTGCCGGCAGGCGGCCGGCCGTCGTGGCCACCGCCTGGCCTGTCTTGAGGCCACCGCCGTAGTGGCCCGCCCGCAGCTTGCGGCATTCGGCGAGGATCTCCGGGCCGCCCTTGCGGTGGATCGCGCCGTCGACGCCACCGCCGCCGAGCAGTGAGGAGTTCGCGGCGTTCACGATGACGTCGACGTGCTGCTCGGTGATGTCGCCCAGGACGTACTCGATGGTGGCCACGCCCTCGATTGGATCACGCCCGCCGGCCGGTGACCACGCACGCCAGCCTGCGACCACCCCGGCAAGCCTCAGGACGCGGTCACGACAGCGGACAGGTCGCCACATCCAACGGCCGAGCCAGAGTCGCGGACCGAGGCGGCGCCACCCCGTCCAACCACCCCTCCAGAGCCACAAAAGCCGAACGATGACAAGGAGCCAACGGCCGCAACCGATCCGGATAGGCATCGACCAGCCCATCCACGTGCGTCCCCTGCTCAACCCGGTAGTACCGATGCAGCCGACCAGGCGTCATAGCGGCATACACATCAGAGTCACGGCTGATCGGCAACAACACGTCATACGTGCCGTGCACAGTCATCAACGGCCGCTTCAACTTGCCTGTCAAGGCGATAGACGCAAGAGCAGGCCCAGCGATGCGACGTCGCGCGGCATACGAGTAGTCGGCGTCGCACACAGGCGTGCCCGAAGCGCAGAACGGGATACCGGCCTCCAGTGGGCCGTCGAAGCCGGGGTCGAGTTCCTCGCGATAGATCCGCTGGGTGAGGTCCCAGTAGTAGCGGTAGTGGTAGTCCCACAGGAACTCCGTGCCCGCGGGGAAGCCGGCCGCGACCATCTCGGCGTGCGCGGCAGCCGAACCGGCCAGGTAGGCCGGGTACGCGCGCAGTGCGGGAGGCAGGAACGTCAGGGCGTGCGGGCCGTTGACCGTCCACAGTGTCCCCTCCCAGTCCACGCCGCCGTCGTACAGGTGCGCGCGGTTCTCCAGTTGCCAGCGGACCAGGTAGCCGCCGTTGGAGATGCCGGTCGCGATCGTGCGGTGGGGCGGGCGGCCGTAGCGTTGGGCAGCAACGGATCGGGCCGCGATGGTCAGCTGGGTGAAGCGGCGGTTCCACTCCTCGATGGCGCGGCCGTCGCGGTAGAACTGCACGCCGGTGTTGCCCTTGTCGGTGGCGGCGAAGGCGTAGCCGCGGGAGAGCACCCAGTCGGAGATCGCGCGGTCGTTCGCGTACTGCTCGCGGACGCCCGGTGAGCCCGTCACGACCAGGCCGCCGTTCCAGCGGTCGGGCAGGCGCAGCACGAACTGCGAGTCGTGCTGCCAGCCGTGGTTGGTGTTGGTCGACGACGTGTCCGGGAAGTAGCCGTCGATCTGGATGCCGGGGACGGCGGCCGGCAACGGCAGCGCGGCGCTGGTCAGGCCTGCCCAGTCGGCCTGGTCGGTGTGGCCGGTCGCGAGGAGGCCGGGGGTGGTGAGGTCGGCCAGGCGGGTGAGTTGCTGGTGTTCGGCGCCCGGCACGGTCACCGCGGCGGTGGGCGGAGTCAACGCGAGTACGAGTACCAGCGGGAGCAACATAGCTGGTCAAGCTAGTGATCGCGGCGCCTCGGCGACATGGTCGCGTCCCACACAAGGCCTGCTTTGAACGTGGTGAAACCGAACAGGTCCAGCACGCGGCGGACCTGCGGCTGGGTGCGGCGCAGGTCGAAGGACTTGCCGTTGTAGTGCGCGGCGCACAGCAGGAGCAGCAGGCTGCGCAGGCCGCTCGCGGACAGGAAGGTCACCTCGGCCAGGTCGATCGACACGCGGTTGGTGGCCGTGTCGGTGACGCCGGGCAGCACGGCGGCGAAGAACAGGTCGCACGTCGTCACGTCCATCTCACCGCGGCAGGTGGCCACGAACTGGGTGCCCGTGCGCTGCGTCCGCACGGCGAACGGGCTGGTCTCACAGGCGGTCATCGGGGACCTCACATCGGAGAGAGGGGCTTCACTTCACCGCACCCGCGAGGGCGGGCGATAGCAGCGGAAACGAACGCGCGACCGGGAAAACGAAGCGCCTCAGCCTGACCGCAGGGTTTGCGACGGCGACACGCCGTAGGCGTCCCGGTAGTGGGCGGCGAACACACTCGGACGGGCGTAACCCCAACGGGCGGCGATGGTGGTGACGGAGCCGTTCGCTGCCCTCAGATCGGCGTCGGCGCAAGAGATGCGCACGCGTCGGAGGTAGGCCATGGGCGTCGTGTCCAGGTGGCGGCGGAACGCGAGTTGTGTCGCACGGATGGACACGCGTGCGGCGTGCGCGATGTCGGCGGCGGTGATGTCCCTCGCGGCGTTGTCCTCGATGAACCTGATCGCCCGCCGCAGGGCCTGAGGATGGGCGTCACGCCGATCCCGCGGCGTCTCGTCCGACGAGTCGTTCGGGAACGTCGCGAGTGTGGTCGCCACCAGCAGGCGCGTCGCGTTGGCCACCACCAGTGGACAGTCCTCGAAGACCGCCAGCACCTCGTCACGAAGGTGTATGCACGTCGACCGCCATGCGGCAGCGGCACGCGGTGACACGGGGCGGCACCCACCGAAGCGCACACCGGCGGCGACCTCGCCGATCACCGCCTGGCTGAGCACGATCAGCGAAGTCTGGGGGTCGTAGATCGCGGCCTCGAACGGACGATCCGGCGGGGCGCTGAGGAACGCGTCGCCGGGCAGCACGAACCGATCCTCGCCGTCCGAGCTGTACCGGATCCGCCCGGACTCCAGGTAGCCGAACACGTAGTTGCCCAACGGTTCGGCGGTCGCCTGCAGTCCGATGCGGCCCTCGAACCTGTCGAACCGGACCGGGCCGAGCATGCGCGAGGTCATCCGCATCATCGACCCGTTCATGCCGCCGTCGATGCGGATCCGGCTGTACGCGGCGCTGAAGACCTCGTGTGCCGCATCCAGGTCCATCACTTCGACGACCCGCTCCACCTTCTGCACTTTCCTCGCCCGGCCAGGCGGTGTCCATCGACAGAACGGGCGTCGCCGTACCGTCCTCTGGCACCGTGGAACGCATGCCATTTCACACCGACGAGGCCGCGCTGCGATGGGCCTCTCAGGACTACGGCGACCTGGTCCACCACCGGCCCGCCGCGGTCCTGCGTCCGGTGGACGAGACCGAGATCTGCGCCGCGATGGGCGAGAACGTCGTGCCACGCGGCGCCGGTCACTCCACCGGCGGGCAGGCCCAGGCTCCTGGCGGCGTGGTGGTCGACATGACCGTGTTCCGCACCGTCCACGAGGTCCGCGCCGACCGCGTGATCGTCGACGCGGGCGCGCGGTGGAGCGACGTGCTCCGCGCGACCCTCCCCCGTGGGCTGACCCCGCCCGTGCTCACCGACTACCTGGAGCTGACCGTCGGCGGCACCCTCTCGGTCGGCGGGCTGGGCGGCGCCAGCCAGCACCACGGCGCGCAGACCGACAACGTCCTCGCGCTCGAGGTCGTGACGCCCTCCGGGGCACTCGTCACCTGCACGCCGCACCACAACAGTCAGGTCTTCGACGCGGTGAGGGCGGGGCGAGGCCGCCACGGCATCATCACCCGTGCCACGCTCAAGCTGGTGCCGGCGCCCGAAACCGTGACGTGGCACAGGCTCTGCTACGGCTCCGTCGAGCAACTCGTTGCCGACCAACGACTTCTCGTCACGGCAGGCTCGTTCGACTACCTGGAGGGGCAGCTCAAGTTCCGCGACGGACGCCGGGTCGCCGAGCTCGAGGCCGTCAGCTTCACCACCGCGAGCCTCGTCGGCCTGAACCACGACGAGGCCGAGACCCGGACGACGAGCTACTGGGACTTCGTGAACCGGCTCACCACGGGCGAACCCCTCATCAGGGCGGCCGGGCTCTGGGACGCACCACACCCCTGGTGCAACCTGCTCCTGCCCGATCACGCCGTCGAAGACGTGCTGCGTCACCTGGAAGGCGAAGGCCCGGAGCTCTACGGCGACTTCGGGCTGGTGCTCGCCTATCCGCTGCGCGCCGACCGCCTCACCACGCCGAGGTTGCAGCTCCCCGAGGGCGAGCGGATCTTCCTCGTGGCCGCCCTGCGCTACGCCGCCAGGGACAGCCCCGCCACGGTCAAAGCCATGCAGGAAGCCAACAACGCGCTGATCGAGCAAGCGGGCGGAACGCTCTACCTGGAACCCTTGTAGAGCCCTCCGCCCGCTACCGGCTCAGACCCGGACCAGCGTCGCCAGGGCCGCCTGCCCCTGCTGGTTCGGGTGGAACACGGCCTCCGGACCCTCCTGGCCCGGCGCCAGCGCGTCGAACCCGCGCAGGAACGGCGTGCCCGCCTCGCAGAGCGCGTGACCGGCGAAGGTCTCGGGCTTCGAGAACGGGCTGGCGTAGGTGACGGAGATACCCTTGCGGTGCGCAGCGGTCACCGCGGACTTCAGGGTGGCGTCGAGACCGTCGGCCACCTTGTTGCCCTCGCGGCGTTCCGCGGCGGTGAGGATGCCGGCACCGCACACCGGGTCGAGCGGCGCGCCGGGAGGGTTGTCCGAAGTGGACACCTGGCGGCCGTAGCCCACCAGGACGATGCGCGCGTCCGGGCTGCGCTTGTCGATCTCGGTGAGCAGGGCGGTGACGTTGCTGCCCATCTGGGGCAGTCTGGCCAGGATCGCCTCGGTCGGCGCACCCGTGCAGTCGGCCTGGAGGCACATGCCGCCGTAGGTCGCGTAGTCGATGTCGTTGGTGCCCACGGTGAGCAGCACGAGGCTGGTGTCCCGCTTCAGGGCGTCCAACTGGGCCGGCCGGTCCTTGAACGGGCGGGACAGGTCGGCGGTGGCGGCACCGCTGCAGCTCACGTTCGCGAACGAGCCGAGACCGCCCGCGGCGCGCAGCCGGGCGGCGACCACCTCGCCGTAGGAGTTGTTGCTGCGCCAGCAGTTGCCGGCGGTTCCGTCTTGATAGGCGCCCGCTCCCGTGCCGGACGCGTAGGAGTCGCCGAGCACCACGAGCGAAGTGGGACACGCGGCACTCGCCGCGGAAGCGCTCCCAAGAACAGCGAGAACAGCAGTGAGGACAACAATTGTTCTTTTCACAGAACCCCCGATGGTGATGTTGCTACCCCGCCATCCTGCACCAGCGAAGTGCGGCCGGGAGTGGAACGGACCGGAAAGGCAGGTTGTCTGCGCGATGGGCGATAGCCTGTCTCACATGGGGACCGCGCTGGTGATCGTCGACATGCAGGACGTGCTCATTCCGGTGGTGTGGCGCGGCCCGCAGCTCGCCGGCCGGATCGGCGCACGCGCGAACCGGCTCCTGAGCACCGCGATCCATCCTGGAGGAACGATTCAGGTGCGTCCCCCGGCCGGCATCTTCGCCTGAAATTCAACAAAAGCCCCTGACGGAGCGTCAGACGGATGGCACGATCCGCCGAACGGTTCGTCTCTAGGGGGAACATGAGAACGTCAGGCAGAACCTGGCGCGGCGCCGGGGCACTCGTCGCCGCGCTCATCGCCGGCCTCGTGGTGGCACCAGGTACCGCGAACGCCGCCCAGCAGCCCAGCTGGGCGACGCTGAGCCCGGCCAAGTGGGTCACCACCGACTCCAAGCAGCCGTACAGGTCGATCACCACCGGAGACGCCCGCGTCGGCGCCTGGCGGGACGACAAGCACCACATCGGCAAGTCCTACTTCACGTTCGACCTCACGCGGTTCAAGGGCACGCAGCTGTTCACGGCTTCGCTGCGCACGCCGGAGAAGACCGCGAACGACTGCACCAAGCCGCGCGCCACGCAGCTGTGGGTCGTGAAGCCGCAGGACAAGATCACCTGGGCGCACCAGCCGCGGGAGATCACGAAGGTCGCACCCAACCCGAACGAGGACTGCGTCTCGCCGTGGGTGACCTGGAACGTCGTCGAGCCCATCAAGAAGGCTCTTGAGCAAGGCAAGACGTCCGTCACTTTCGCGCTGCGCATTGAAGAGCGGTTCCAGGGGAAGGTCGAGTACGGCCGCACGTACGACCCCGCCGCGGTGCTCAGCACCACGTACAACACTCCGCCGGGCGTCCCCACGGATCTGGCGATCGAGAACAGCACGTGCGACGGCAAGCCGATCTACTTCTACGACCGGCAACCGGCGGTCCGCGCGATCGTGCATGACGCCGACGGCACCTACGGGCTCGAGGGAAGGCTCGCGTTCTGGCCGGTGGACAAGCCGGAGCAGCGCAAGGAGACCGAGCCGCAGTGGGCCGGTGGCGGCTACGTGAACGGCTGGTTCCCCGCGGGCATGGTCCAGGACGGCGGCACCTACGCGTTCGCCGCCCGCACGGAGGACGGCTTCGCCAACTCCGACTGGTCCGCGCCGTGCCAGTTCACCGCCGACCTCACCCCACCGGCCACCGCGCCGGGGATCTCCTCCACCACCTACAGGGAGAACGGTGGCCCACCCGGTGACGGCGGTGAGGGCCTGCCGGGTGACTTCACCTTCGACGCCAAGGGCGACCAGGACATCATCGCGTTCGAGTACGAGGGAATCGGCACCGGCTACGGCCGGATCGACGCGGACGCGCCTGGCGGCAAGGCCACGATCACCATCACGCCGACCACCGACGGTCCCGTCTCCATCTCGGCCAGGGGCATCGACCGGGCCGGTCACCGATCGCCGGGCAGGGACTACCGGTTCTGGGTGCGCACGACCGCGCCGTTCATGACGAACCCGAGCTTCGACATCGGGGTCCCGCGCGAGGTCGTGTTCACCGCGAACCAGGACGGCGCCGCCCGGTTCGTCTACCAGATCGACGACGGCCAGGAGCAGACGCTGCCGGTCGGCGAGGATCGCAAGGGCAGCACGACGCTCGTGTTCTCCGACCAGAACAAGGACCGGTACGACCTCAAGGTCTGGACCGTCACCGGCAACGGGACCAGGTCCGGCGTCGCGGAACGCACGATCTCCGTCACGATGTTCGAACCGTGGGTCGAGGTCGATCCGTGGGACGGGATCGTCGGCGAAGCGCGCACAGTCTCCGTGACGCCGAACCGTCGTCAAGGTGTCGTGGCGTACGTGTACAAACTCGGCAACGAGCCCGAGAAGCAGTTGCCCGCCAACGCGGACGGCTCGCTGACGTTCGAGTACACGCCCATCCAGAAGGGCGACCTCTCCCTGCGGGTGGCCAGCGTCAACGCCGCGGGCGCCCGTTCCGGCTGGGGCATCGGCGAGTTGACCGCCGAGGCACCGGCGCCTGACGTGACCAGCAGCGACTACAAGTTCGAGCCGTCCGGTGCACCCGGCCAGTCCGGCACGTTCACGTTCTCGTCGCCGCGGCTGCCGCTCGTGTCGTACCGGTACAGGTTCGACAGCGACGCGTGGCAGACCACCACGGGCACGCAGGTCCAGTGGACGCCGAAGAGTCCTGGCGTGCACTACCTGAGCGTGATCGGGGTGACCGAGCACGGCGTGGAGACCGAACAGCGGATCTACCAGTTCCAGGTGAAACCGTTGCCGCCCACCGTGGTCAGCCCGCAGTTCCCGGACGGCGGCCCGGTGACCGCCCGGCCGAACGAGCCGATGGAGTTCATCGTGACGCCGGCGCTGCCCGGTTCGCACGAGGTGCTGTGGACGGCCACGTTCGGCGAGCCGCAGGTCGTGCCGGTCGGCGCGGACGGCAAGGCGCGGTTCACCTACACCGTGCAAAGCGCGTCGTCGTTCACGCTCAGCGTGTCGAGCAGGACGCCGGACGGCCTGTCGTCCGGCAACTTCCAGCGCGGTTACTTCGTGCCGCAAGGATGAGTGAGTGGCCCGCCGGCGAACACCGGCGGGCCACCCGCACTCACACCGCCGCCAGCACCGAGGAGATCTCCTCCAGCAACGCGGTCTTGCGCGGGTTCGGCAGGAACGAGGCCAGCACGGCGTTCTCGGCCAGCCGCGCGACCTCCGAGTGGGTGAGGTCCAACGCCGACGCCACCGCCAGATACTCACCTTCCAGCGTGGCACGGAAGAACGGCGGGTCATCGGTGTTCAGCGTGACGACCACACCGGCGTCGAGCATCTGCCGCACCGGATGCGCCTCGATCGAAGCCACCTGCCGCGTGCGCACGTTCGACGTCGGGCACACCTCCAGCGGAATTCCCTTCTGCACCAGGTGTTCCACCAGCGCGGGGTCCTCGACGCAGCTCGTCCCGTGCCCGATCCGCTCGGCGCGCAGGTCCCGCACCGCCGACCAGATCGTCTCCGGGCCGCTCGTCTCCCCCGCGTGCGGCACGCAATGCAAGCCCGCATCCCTTGCGGCGTCGAAGAAAGGCGCGAACTGCGCGCGCCCGATGCCGACTTCGGGCCCGGCGAGCCCGAAGGAGACCAACCCCTCCGGCCGCTCGGTCAGCGCGAACGCCAGCGTGTCGCGCGCCGCCTCCAGACCCTTCTCCCCCGGGATGTCGAAGCACCACGCCAGTTCGACGCCCATGCCCGCGGCCACCTCACGGCCGGAGGTGAGCCCGGCGAGGACCTCGTCCCCCGGCATGCCGTCGGTGATGTGGTTGTACGGCGTCACGGTGACCTCGGCGTAGCGGACGTTCTGCCGCGCCAGCTCGGTGGCCAGCCCGACGACGAGCGTGTGGATGTCGTCGCGGTCCTTCAACATCGACTGCACCGCCCAGTAGACCTTCAGGAAGTGGTCGAAGTCCCGGAACGTGTAGAAGCGCTCCAGTTCAGCCCGGTCGGTCGGCACCCCGGCCTCGGGATGACGGCGGGCGAGGGTGAGCACGGTGTCGATGCCGGCCGAGCCGACGAGGTGGACGTGCAGCTCCACTTTGGGCAGGGCGTGAACGAACGATCGCATGGCAAAGCTCCCCGGAAGATGAGGTGAAGGGTGTCGGCGGGAACGGCGGGCGACTCAGGGAGCGAGGTCGCCGCGTTCGGTGTCAGCGCCGTAGAGCGGCAGCTTGAAGTCCGGCACGATCTTCAACCTAGCAGCCCGGCGGGTGCCGCCACAGGCAAAATCCGGATGCGGCACCGCCCGGCCCGGCGTTAGCGTGCGGGCTCGTGACCGCCGAAGACGTCCTGGAGATCCTCGCCGCGCTGCGGGGCACCGACGTCTGGATCGGCGGCGGCTGGGGCGTTGACGCCCTGGTGGGCAGGCAAACACGGCCGCACGACGACCTCGACCTCATGCACCGCGAGGAGCAGGAGCCTCGGGTCGTCGAGACGCTGGCCGCGCTGGGTTTCGCCGAGACCCTGTCGTGGCGGCCGGTGCGCTTCGTGCTCGCGGACGCGGCCAGGGAGATCGATCTGCACCCCTTGCGGTTCGCCGTGGACGGCAGCGCCGAGCAGTCCTCGCTGACTCCCGGTGAGCCGTTCCGCTACCCGGCGTCGTGCTTCGTGACCGGCACGATCCTCGGCACCGAGGTGCCCTGCCTGTCGGCTGAGCAGCAGGTGTACTTCCACCAGGGCTACGAGCCGCGCGAGCGCGACCTGCACGACCTCGCGCAGCTCAGAAAACTCGGTGGCGGCCGGGTCTAGCGTCAAACGACGTGAAGGGATTCAACCCGAGCTTCAGCCAGGAAACCGCCAGCACCTACGACAACTCACCCCGCGGCGACGAGGCCGAGACCGTGCGGTTCCTCGCCGGGTTCGGCACGACAGCCCTGGAGTTCGCCATCGGCACCGGCCGCATCGCGCTGCCGCTGACCGCCGACGGCGTCACCGTCGACGGCATCGAACTCTCCCCCGACATGGTCGCCCGCCTGCGCGAAAAGCCCGGCGGCGGCGACATCGACGTCACCATGGGCGACATGTCCCGCGCCGGCACCGGCCGCACGTACGACCTGGTCTACCTGGTGTACAACACGATCACGAACCTGCTCACCCAGGACGACCAGGTGCGCTGCTTCGAGAACGCGGCGCGGCACCTCGCGCCCGGCGGCGTGTTCGTGATCGAGGTCGGACTGCCCAGCTGGGCGGCGCGGCAGCGGCACCAGTTCATCGACGTGGAGACGCTGGAGGTCGACCACGTCGGGTTCGACGTGAACCGGTACGACCCGGTCACCCAGATGCTCGACGAGAACCACGTGCACATCGGCGTGGACGGGATCCGGTTCAGCCCGATCCGGCAGCGGCTGAGCTACCCGTCCGAGTTCGATCTCATGGCGCGGATCGCGGGGCTGCGGCTGCGCGACCGCTGGGGAGGCTGGACCCGCGAGCCGTTCACCGCGGACAGCACGCGGCACGTCAGCGTGTACGAAGTCGCCGCGTAACGTTCTTGGACGAACTCCGAGTTCCTCTGTGTCCATTGAGGGCGGCACGGAGGAGGCGATCATGATCGCAGTCGTTCCGGTGCGGTACGCGGCCACGGACAGCGTCTGGTCGCGCGAACACTTCGAGAACTGGATGCGGCCGGGGCTGGAATTCAGCATGGGCGACTACTGGTGGCGGTCGTCGCGCGGACTCTTCGACGTCAGCAGCCAGGTGTACGACCCGGTGGACATCCCCGACCCCGGCGTGGTGGCCATCGACAAGCGGGCCGATCTGCACTCCGCCGTCGTGAAGGCGGCCGTGCAGGTCGACTGGGTGCACACGGACATCCTGCTGATCTGGCTCGCCCGGCCGACCGGGTGGTGGGGCGGCGGCACCGTGTTCGTGCCGATTCCCGGTGGCGAGAAAGAGATCTACGTGACCGTGGTCGACTCGATCACGCCGTTCGACGTGGCCTGCCAGGAGGTGGGGCACAGCTACGGCCTCGACCACGAGTTCGGCGCCGACGGCACGTCCGACTACGGATCGCCGTACTCCACGATGAGCGCCCGCCTCTACGGCGGGATCCCGGCCAGCTTCATCCGCGACGCGAAGGCCGCGCTGCCCGACGGCGGCCCGAACATGCAACCTCCGCACGTGAACGATCCAGCGAACCGCATCGTCGGGCCGAATCTGCCCGCCGCGCAGCTCTACCGGGAGCCCGCGTTCCGCGACAGCTCGTCCGTCGTGAACGTCAGGGAGACGCCGGCGAAGGTGCGGCTGTACGCGATCGACTACACGACACCAGGATCCGGCAAGCCCGTGTTGATCGCTGTGCCGTCACACAAGCGCGACGGCCGGATGTTCTTCGTGGAGCTGCGGCGACGACGCGGGTACGACGACGCGATCCTGACCGAAGGTCTGGTCGTGCACTCGCGCAACCCCGACGGCCGGATCCGGTACGAGGGCGTGATGCGGCTGGCGCGCGGCGATTGGGCCTGTCCCGTCGGTGATTTCGCGCTGCGGCTGACCTCTGTGGACGCCGAGTTCGTCGACGTGGAGGTGCGCGCCGGGTCGGTGATCTCGTTCCCGATCCGCGGTGTGCTGCTCGCCGGCGGGTTCCGCACCCAGCACCAGCTCAACACCATGTCGCACGAGGACATGCGCAACACGCTGATCGTCGTGATGACCTCGCTCAGCAACCAGGACGACTACCAGCGCTACGACAACGACACGCTCGCCGGTATGGGAGCCGCGATGGTCTTCCTGCGCCGCAATGGTTTACGTGATGACGCCGCGTTGAAGCAGATGTCCGCCGATGACCAGCGCAACGTGCTCATCGTCGAACTCGGCGCGCAGACCGGCGTGGGACGCGAGCTGCAGGGGTTCACCAACCTGCAGCTCGTCCAGATCGGACTGGGCAGCGACCTCGCCGTCCGTGGCCGGCGTCCCGGCTCGACCTCGTTCTACGGCCGCGGGGTGCTGCTGGCCGGCCGGTTCCGCACCCAGCACCAGCTCAACACCATGTCCCGCGACGACATGCGCAACACGCTGATCGTCGTGATGACCTCGCTCAGCAACCAGAACAACTACCAGGCCTACAACGACGCGGACCTCGCCGGTGCCGGCGCGGTCATGGTGTTCCTGCGGGAGACCGGAATCCGCGACGACGCCGCGTTGAAGAAGATGTCGGCCGACGACCAGCGCAACGTGCTGATCGTCGAGCTCGACGCCCAAACCGGCCGCGGCCGGAGGCTGCAGGGGCTCAGCAACCTCGACCTGGTGCTGACAGGACTAGGCGTGGAACGCGTCTAGCGCTTCGGCCTTGATCTGCTCGAACTGGGCGCCCATCGCCGCCGACAGGGCCTGGGCGCCGGACAACGGGCGCACCATCACGGTGAACTCGTCGATCAGCCCGTCCTCGTCGAGGTGCAGGAAGTCGCAGCCCTGGATCTCCTTGCCGCCCACCTCGGCGCGGAAGACCAGGGCGTGGTTCCGGCCGTCCGCGATCTCGCGTTCGTAGCGGAAGTTCTCGAACACCCGCATCACGCCACGCAGGATCGCGGCGGTCAGGGGCTTGCCGGGGTACGGCGCGAACGCGACCGGGCTGGTGAACACCACGTTGTCGGCCAGGCAGGCCGCCATCGCGTCGGCGTCCTGTGCTTCCACGGCTGCTCGGAAGGCCTTCATCCCGCACCTCAGATACTCAACTTGTTGACTAGGTCGATGCACCGTAGCCTGCGCGTATGTCTCTGCGCAACGCCGTGATGGCCGCACTGCTCGACGGCGCGGCGTCCGGCTACGACCTGGCCAAGTCGTTCGACGCCTCGGTCGCCAACTTCTGGATGTGCACGCCGCAGCAGCTCTACCGGGAGCTCGACCGGATGGCGGCCGACGGCCTCATCGAGGCGCGCACGGTCGAGCAGGAGCGCCGGCCGAACAAGCGGCTGTTCTCGCTGACCGCGCAAGGCTTGGCGTCTCTCAAGGACTTCACCGCCGAACCGCACAAGCCCACCGCCATCCGCGACGAGCTGATGGTGGCGGTGATGGCCGCGGACGCCGGCGACGTCGAGGCGGTCAAAGCCTCACTGCAGGAACGAAAACAGTGGGCCGAGGCCAAGATCGCCCGGTACGAGCGGCTCAGGGCCAAACTCCTCGGCGGCAGGACCGAGGACGAGTTCCTCGCGGAGGCCGACCGGGTCGGGCCGTACCTGACTCTGTTGCGCGGCTTGTCGTTCGAACGGGACAACGTGCGGTGGTGCGCGCGGTGTCTCACCGTCCTGGAGCGGCGTGGTGCGCGCCTCGACGCGCCCACGTGAGGTTGAATCGGGTTCATGAACGGCATTTCGTTGTTGCAGGAGGCTCTCAGCGCACCCGCGGAAGAGGCGCGCAACCGGTTCGCGGGGCGGCTCAACGGATACCTGGAGGGATCCGACGTCGTGCACGCCGTGCGGATGCAGGGCTGGCTCGGGCTCGACGTACCGGGCCCCGGCTGTCACGTCGGCACCGGCAGCTGGGACTTCACCCGGTTCAAGGCGACCACCTCGCCCGTGACGTGCGGCCGGTGCCGCAGCGCGGGACTGCTCACCAGTTCGTTCACCGGCGGCCCACACCAGCAGACCCTTGACCTGGACGGAATCTAAAGCACGACAGTGGGCGACCACCGCGTGCAGGCAGAACGCCCGAGGAACCGCTTCTTGCAGGCTTCCAGAGCGAAGCCGAACTTGTGCGTCGGATCGATGCCCCGCAACGTGAAACGGCGCGCCGCCACCTCGACGCCCGGCCGCGGCCGGGTGCGTTCCTCCCACCACTGGACGTTGAAGGCGTCCGCGTCCGGTGCACTCCACTCGATGGTCAGCGTGTCCGCCGTGCGTTCCACGGAGATCACGCACGGCCGGTCCGGCAGGCAGTCACCGATCTTGCTGACCGGCGAGTAGGCCGTGCCGACGACGGCGACCGCGTCGCGGACGCCGTTCCCGTACCCGAACGCGGCCACGTGTCCGTGTTCGAGGTTCAGGAACCACATCTGGCCGTCTTGGCGCGGGTAGTCGATCGGCGCGCCCAGTTCTCCCAGCCGCGCGTGCCACGCCCGCGCCAGCCCGTCCGCGATGATCATCGTGCCCAGGCCGGGGACGTCGTAGAGGTGGTCCCGCGACTCCCGGTTGCCGACCGGGGTGTGCCGCAACCCGGTCAGATCGACCGCGGTGTCCGCCAGCGCGCACTCCGACATGCCGTGCAGGTACTCGCGCACCGCGTCGTCCACCACCACCGGCTGACAGGTCACCTGCCGCCGCGACTCGACCACGGCCGCCTGCACGATCATCGTCACCAGCAGGCCGGCCACGCTCACGAACGCGACCGCGCGCACCGCCATCCACGCCCGTGAACGCCGGGGTGGTGGTGGACCGATCTGCACGGCCAGCTTGCGCGCACACCGCGTCTGCCACCACGCCGAAGCTGCCAGCACCGGCAACGCCATCAGCAACGCGTAGTGCACCATCACGCTCTCGTCCTTGCCCTCGAGCGCGACGACCAGCACGGACGCACAACCCAGCACGGCCACAGCGCCGAGCATCAGCACGCGGGTCAGGCGCCACCACCACGGTGCGGCCAGCACCTGGTGCGACCACTCGCGGGCCACCGCCATCACGTCCGGCGACGCCTGGAGCCGCAGCGCCGCGCGGCGCGCCCGGAAGCCGAGCTGCCACCAGGCGACCTGCGCGCCGACGATCTGGCTCAGTCTCATATCTCCGGTCACATAGCCGCACAGAACCGCGCGAAGCCACCGTTAGAGCGGTTTTGTTCCGTTAAAAGGAATCTTTCTTGCCGAACCGCGCAATTCACCCGGACCATCGGCGTTGATGCGCGCACGACACCCGGCCCCGATGACCCTGATCCTCGTCCTGCGGTGGGCGGCGTTCGGGTGGATGTCGTTCGTCGCCGCCTTCGGCGGCCAGATCGTGCACAGCGGGCTGGGCGCGGCCGTGCTCGCCGTGGTCTTCGTCTGGACGCTGGTGGTCACGCTGACCCCGCAGCGCAGGGGTACGGCCGCGATCGACCTGGGGCTGGCCGCCGCGACCATCGTGGTGGGCGGGTTCGTGGAGCCGGCGGGCCGGGTGCTCACCGCGCACCCGTCGTTCGCCGGGATCTACCCGACGGCGGCGGTGGCAGCGTGGGCGGTGATCCACGGGGTGCGCGGCGGGTTCGCCGCCGGTGCATTGCTGGCCGCGGTGGTGCCGCTGCAGTACTACTTCAACGGCGTGACGCCGGTCAGCCTGTTGCACCTGGAGACACTGGCCCTGCTCGGCACGATGCTGTCCTACCCCCTGATCGGCGCCGTCGTCGGGATCGTCACGGGGCAACTGCTCCGGCTGACCGCGCTGGCCGATCACGGTGCCCGGCTGGAGGAACGCGACCGGCTCGCCGCCGAGATCCACGACGACGTGCTGCAACGCCTGGCCGCCATCCGCCGTGACCTGCCCGACGCCGCCGTCCGGGCCGCACTCGAACGCCAGGAACGCAAACTGCGCCGCATCCACCTCGACGAGGACATCCCGGCCGAGGAGTGCTCGCTGGCGGACGAGCTCGATCGGCTCGTCGAGGAGTTCCCGGACGTGCCGGTGCGCATCGCGTCAACGGGCCGTGCGCCGATGCCACGCCCGACCGTCAGCGCCGTCATCGCGGCGGTGCGCGAGACGTTGACGAACGTCCGCAATCACGCGCAGGCCGGCCAGGCGTGGATCGCGGTGCTGGAGGACGCGGACGGCGTGCTGGTCACCGTGCGGGACAACGGGATCGGCTTCGACTTCGACGAGGCCGCGCTGACCGAACGCGGGCGGCTCGGGCTGTCGCTGAGCGTCAAGGCCCGCGTCGAGAACGTCGGAGGAAGCGTGAAAGTCAAGTCCCGCAAGGGGCGTGGCACCGAGGTGGAGATGTGGCTGCCCAGCGGGACATGACACAGCGGGACATGACCGGGAAACTGAGAGTGATCATCGTCGAGGACCACCCGGTGACCCGCGACGGCATCCGAGCCTGCGTCGAGCGGGACGGCCGCGCGGTCGTCGTCGGCGAAGCGGGATCCGTTGCGGCGGCGAGAGAACTGGCCGCACTGGAACCGGACGTCGCGCTGGTCGACCTAGGTCTGGAGGACGGCGACGGGCGGGTCGTGATCGCGGCGCTCCCGCCCGCCACCCGGATCATCGTCATGTCGCAGGCCCCCGTCGGCGCCGTCGTCGAGGCCATCCGCGCCGGTGCCCACGGGTATCTCGACAAAGGGTCGACCGCTGATCAGGTCGTAGAGGCCGTGCATGCCGTGCTGGCGGGGCCGGTGCTGCCGCCCGAGGTCGCGGCGCTGGTCATCGGCGCGTTCCAGCGCGGCGAACTCACGCCACGCGAGCAGGAGGTCCTGCGGGCTCTCGCCAAGGGGTACGACAACCGGGAGATCGCCGTCGATCTCGGCATCTCCATCCGCACGATCAACCGTCATCTCGAGAACATTCGCGCCAAGCTCGGCACCCACCGGCGTTCTGAGCTGATCCGCTATGGCCGCGAACGGTTCCCCCAACCGTAGGCTTCATGACCTAGATCCTCTGGGGCCGCCCCGAGATCGACCAGATCCGGTCCTGCCCACCCCGATGTGGGTGCGGTTACCCACACGCCTCGCGGTTTCGCGTGCCCATGCCGGTCAGCGCGGCCATCCCGAGCCGCTCGTAGTACGGCCGCAACGACTCGTCGCACGTCAGGTCCACCGAGTACAGGTGCGCAGCCTCGGCCAGGACCCGCCGCATCAGCTCGGTCCCGATCCCCTGCCCCTGGAACTCCGGCCGGACCTCCAGCCACGGGACGAACGCGGTGAGCACCCCGTCGCTGATCATGTTCACGAACCCGGCGACCACACCGTCCGACCAGGCGATCACCACCCGGTAGCTGCCGCGCAGCACGGCCAGGTGCTGTGCGGCCGACGGTGGCGCCGGCCAGTCCACGAAGAACCCGGCGAGATCGGCTTCCGAGAGCGCGCTGACGTCGGTGGTGTACGAGATCACGCGAGCAGCATCTCAGCTGGTGAACCCCGTGGCCGTTAATTTCGTAGCAATCATTTCGCCTGTTCCAGCAGTTAAGCTCCCCCGCGTGACCCTGCCGACAGCACCCCTGCGCCGTGCGCGCTGTGCTGCTGTCGGCGTCGTCAACGGGACGCTGGCCGTGCTCGCGCACTCGAGCGCCGACGGCGGCTTACCCGACTCCGGGCTGGTCTTCTCGCTCGTCGCGCTGCTGACGTGGGCGACCACCGGGTTCGCCCGGCGCGAGCTCACCGCCGGCCGGATGCTCGTGCTGATCGGCGGCGGCCAGCTCGCGATGCACCTCATGGTGTCGCTCGCCGCGTCACGGCACGAGCACGACCCGTCACGCATGGTCGCCTCGCACGTCGTGGCCACCGCTTTGGCCGTGATCGTGCTCACCGTCGCGGAACGCACGGTTCTCGCGCTGGCCCGCGCGGTCGCGTCGGTCCTGCCCAGCAAGCTCACTCCCCTGCCCGCCACGGCTCCCCTGGTCGTCGCCACGCCGAGCCGCGTGCCGGCCCTGATCGTCTTCCTGGACGTGCTGTCGTGGCGCGGTCCTCCGGCTGAACAGGTCTGAAACCCCCTCACAGGGCCGCCTCCCCGCGGCTCTGCACCTGTTCACGCCCATTGGAGTCGTGCCATGACCACCACAGCCACTCCGCCACGCACATCCTTCGCGTGGCGGGGACTCTTCCTGCGCCTGCACTTCTACGCCGGCGTCCTCGTCGGCCCGTTCGTCCTCGTCGCCGCGCTGACCGGCGTGCTCTACGCCCTCACCCCTCAGCTGGAGTCCTGGGTCTACTCCGACCAGCTCCGTGTTCCTGCTTCCGCACAACAACTTCCGCTCAGCAAGCAGGTCGACGCCGCGCTGGCGACCTCACCTCAGGGCACGCTGGTCGCGGTCCGGCCGGCGCCCGAACCCGGCGCCACCACCCGCGTGCTGTTCTCCGAGGAGGCACTCGGCGAGTCCGAGCGCCGGGCCGTCTTCGTCGATCCCGGCACCGGCCGCGTCACCGGTGATCTCGTCGTCTACGGGTCGAGCGGCGTGCTGCCGTTGCGCACGACCCTGGACCAGCTGCACCGCAACCTGATGCTCGGCGAACCGGGCCGCCTCTACAGCGAGCTCGCGGCCTCCTGGCTGACGGTGATCGCCCTCGGCGGCCTCGTCCTGTGGATCTCCAGGCCCCGCAACAGCAAGCGCATCCGCACGCACGGACTGATCGGCGTGTGGGTGCTCGCCGGCGCGTTGTTCCTGTCCGCCACCGGCCTCACGTGGTCGGCCTACGCCGGCGAGAACGTCGCCACCCTGCGCCAGACGCTGGGCTGGACCACGCCGTCGCTGAAGCTCCCCGGCGGCAGCGGTGATCACGGCGACCACGGAGAGCACACCCCGACCGGCAACGGCCACAGCGACGTCGACACCGTGCTCGCCACGGCCCGCGCGTCCGGCATCGACGCCAAGGGGATCGAGATCGGCCTGCCGACGGCGCCCGGCGGGGCCTGGAAAGTCGCCGAGATCGAGAAGGGCCTGCCCACGCAGGTCGACTCGGTGGCCGTGCAGGACGGTGCCGTGGTCGGCTCGGTGAGGTTCGCCGACTACCCGCTGGCGGCGAAGCTGACCAGGTGGGGCATCGACGCGCACATGGGCGTGCTGTTCGGCTGGCCCAACCAGCTCCTCCTGCTGCTGCTCGGCGGCGGGCTGGTGACGCTGGTCGTGCTCGGCTACCGGATGTGGTGGCGGCGCAGGCCCACCCGCGGGTTCGGCCGCCCGACGCCGCGCGGTCAGTGGCGCAAGGCCCCGCCGGCCGCGCTGGCCGGGCTCGGGGTCGGTGCGCTCGTGGTCGGCTGGTTCGTGCCGTTGCTCGGGATCAGCCTGGTGGTGTTCCTGGCGGTCGACGCGGTGCTCGGCCGGCGGGCGAACCAGGCCGCTGCGGCGGAATGAGCTGAACCGGCGGTGTGGCGCGCGGGCCGCGCGCCACACCGTCCACAGTGGACTACTTGCCTCACCTGGACATTTACGGCATATTTACGCCCAGGTGAGCCGGGAAGTCTGGTCGGCCCGCACGTCACACCCAGGTGGCGGCGGACAGCCGACGAGGGGTGCGCCGATGCCACTCATTCCCCACGCCATGCCTCTGATCGACGATCCCCAGGTCCTGCACGCGCTGGCCGCACGCTGGCGCCGCGCCCGGACGTTGCTGCTGTTCTCCGCCGGTGTGCTGCCCATCGCGATCGGCCTGGTCTGCATCGTGCTCGCCGGGATCACCTCGGCCGGGCAGCGGATCATGCCGTGGTGGTCGGCGATTCCGGCCGTCGCCGCGGCGGCGTGCGCGTGGGCCTTGCTGACCTGGTTGCGCCGCAACGGGCTGACCGACCCGTACTCGTGGCTGCCCGCCACCACCCTCATGACCGGAGCCCAGCTGGTGCTCGGCGTCCTGCCGGGCTCCGGCATCGCGCTGCGGCTGAGCCCCGGCGCGGCCATCGCCGTGAAGGCGTTGTGCGCGGCCGGAGTGCTCGGTGCCGGTTCGGCGTGCTCACTCGCCCGGCTCGCGCGGCGCTCGCTGCTCACTGCCCCGATCATCGAGCTCGGCTCGACCGCGTTCCCGCTCGTCCTGGCGGGCCGCGGCTCGCGGGTGATGATCGGCACCGACCGCGTCGACTGGACCACGAGGCACCACGGCGCACGGCTCGACACCGGCGTGGCCTTCTCACACATCCACAGCGTGACGACCCAGGCGAACGCGATCGTGCTGCACACCGCGGCCGGCTCGTGGCAGGTACCCGTGCCCGACCCGGCGACCGCGCAGGCCCTGCTGCGCCGCCGGCTCGCGTGGTGGCACAAGCGCCACACCGCCGCCGCCGAACGCGAACGCCGCCGCTACCTCGATCTGGTCAAGCTCCTCGCGGCGGTCAGCGGCGAGGCCACCCGCGGCGGCGTCACCGTCACCGTGGACGCGAACGGCGTAACGACGGGCATCGCGCTCAGCCCCGCCGTGCGCGATCTCGAATCCGAGGTCCTCGCGGCACATCTGATGGCGTGCCTCGAGAAGGCACGGGCCGATGCGCGTAAGCAGGTGCAGGACCTCGTCCTCGACCACTCCGCCGTGGACGACGACCTGATCGGGGACGCGCTGGCGACGGCGTGACCGCTCGGCGAAAGCCAGCCACAAGTCGGTTGCCCGCCGCCGCCGGCGATGCCTACGTTCTGCCTCGGCAGTACATCGGGAAGATGGGGGCGATTGTGCGCAGACGTGACTTCTTCGCCGCGGCGGCCGGGGTCGCCGCCGTGGTGGCCAATCCCGCGAGTGCGCTCGCGGCGACCGAACAGCGGCCGGGCGCCTCGCTCCCGCCGGACCTCGACCTCGGGGATTTCCCGGTCGTGGCAAGGGTTCGGGCGCGCAAGGCACTGGAACACCTCAAGGTGCTGAGCGAGAAGATCGGGCCGCGGATCGGCGGCACCGCCTCCGAGCACCGGGCCCGCGACTACCTCGTCCGTGAGCTCAAGTCCCTGCGGTACCAGGTGACGACGCAGCCGTTCACCGTGCCGGACAAGTACCTCGCCGACATCAACGGCCAGTGGCAGGCCGGCGCCTCGCGGTTCGGGGCCCTGGGCGTGACGGTCAAGGCGCCGTTCGTGGAGGTCACCGACGGCCAGCTGCCCGACCTCACCGGCAAGATCGCGTTCTACGTCAACGCCCCCGCCGGGTCCGCGCCGACGCACGCGGCGATCGAACGCGGCGCCGTGGCGGTGATCCTCGGCCGGATCTCCGCCACCGCCAGCAAGTCCAGCGCGTTCTCCCCCGCACTCGACCGCAACGTCACCGTGCCGGTCATCGGCCTCGCGCAGGTGCACACCGAGAAGCTGCGCGCCCAGGGCTCGGGTGAGCTCACGATCAGCACCACCCACCACCCGAACCTGACGTCCTACAACGTGATCGCGGAACGGCCGGCGACCTTCCCGTGGCGGGACAGCGGGGTCGTGATGGTCTCCGCGCACTACGACAGCGTGCCTGGTTCACCGGGCGCCAACGACGACGGCAGCGGCACCGTGCTGTGCCTGGAACTCGCGCGCGTGCTCCGGTACCTGCCGACGCACAAGGCGATCCGGTTCGCGTTGTGGGGCTCGGAGGAACAGGGCCTGCTCGGCTCCCGGTACTACGTCTCACAGCTCCCGCCGGAGGAGATCGCGCGCATCAAGGGCGTGTTCCAGAACGACATGGTCGCCACCAGCCACGACCCGGCGACGGCGTACTGGCTGCTGTCCGTGGACGGCGTCGAGAACGCGACCACCAGCCAGGTGCGAGCCGCGGCGCAACGACTCGGCTACGACCCGCGCGTGCACGGACCGGTGGCGCGCGGATCGAGCGACCACGTGCCGTTCCACGAGAAGGGCATGGCGTCGGCGAACTTCAGCTGGCGCGGCGAAGGCGGCCCGCACCTGCTGGAGCCGATCTACCACACGCCCGAGGACACGATCAGGGACAACATCAGCCTGGAGCGCCTGCAGGTCTCGCTGGAGCTGATCGGCAGCGCCGCCTACCGACTGGCTGCTCAGCGATAGACGTACTTGATCGAATTGAGCCAAACGAGTGACGTAGGGGTCACGACTGAGTCGCCGCCGCGGAATCGCCGTGGCGGCGACCTAGTGTGCCCGTGTGTCCCGTCGTCAAGCCGTCATCGTCGGCAGCCTCCACTCCGGCCGGTTGCTCGAACCGCCGCCCCAGCAACCGGATCTCGCGGAGTCGGCCTGTGAGGAGATGGGGGCGGCGCTGGCCGCCGCCGGCTGGGACATCGTGGTCTTCTCCGACAACGTGGCTTTCATCGAACAGGCGGTCGTGCGCGGGTACCTGGCCGCGGCCGAGAAGCGTAAACGCCACGGCGGCAAGGTGATCATCCGCGCGCCGCGGCGGCAGATGAGCAAGATCGCGCTCGACAGCCCGCTAGTCGAGTACCAGCCCGACGCCAGCGACGAGTGGGAGGTCTCGTTCTACCGGTCGCTGTTCTCCGCCGACGGCCTGGTGCTGATGGGCGGCGGCCGATCCACCCGCATCGCGGGGATCCTCGCCCTGACGAACGGCATTCCCCTCGTGCCGCTCGCGACCTTCGGCGGCAGCGCGGCGTCGGTCTGGTCGAAGATGAAGACGCTCGACCACGGGGTCTCCGACGAGGACGTCGCGGTGCTGGGACGCAAGTGGGGACCGAAGTCGGCCCACGACGTCGTCGCCGTCCTCGGCCGCCAGCACGACGACCGCGGCAAGCCGGGCGAACCCGACCGGGCAGCGCGGCGGCGCAAGCTCTTCGGCACCCTCACCGCGGCGCTGTCGGTGCTGCTCGCCGCGTCGACGCTCGTGCTCGCCCACCTCTGGCGGCAACCGCTGGCGGCGCTGACGTTGATCGTCACCGGTCCGATGCTCGCCTCGGTCGCAGGGGCGCTGTTGCGCGACTCGTACGCCGGCGCGGACGACGAGGTGCGGGCCGCGGTGCGGGGCCTGGGTGCGGGGTTCACCTCGATGGCGCTGTACATCGCCTCGCAGCTGCTGGCGGCGCCGGGCCTCATCGACGAACTCGACGCGCGGCAACTGCTCTGGTTGCTGCTCCCGCTCGGCATCGTGGCGGGGCTGACCTACGAGACCGTCTACGCGAAGGTGCGCAAGGCCCAGATCACCAACGTCTCCGCGCTGACCCAGCCGGGCGCCGGGCCCTGACCGCTCTCGAACACGGGCGTCAGATCGCGGCCCGGATGGCCCGTTCGAACCCCTCGACGTGCTCACGGGCGAGCCGGGCAGCCCGGTCCGCGTCCCCGGCCACGATCGCCTCGATCAACGGCGAGTGCTCCTCGACGTGACTCGCCATGTCGTCGAGCCGGTCGAGGAACAGGCACCAGATCCGGGTCGCCAGGTTGTCGTAGCGGACCAGCGTGTCCTCCAGGTACGGGTTGTGCGTCGCCGCGTACACCGCCCGGTGCACCAGCAGGTCGAGGTGCATGAGCTCGGCCGAACCCCGCGCCTTCCCCAGCTCGCCGACGAGCCCGGTCATCGCCGCGCGGTCCGCCGCCGTGGCCCGGCGCGCCGCCTGGGCGGCCGCGAGCGGTTCCAGCTCCAGGCGCACCTCGGAGACGTGGGCGAGGTCGGTGATGTTCACGTCGGTGGCGAACGTGCCGCGCCGCGGGTAGGCCGCGATCAGCCGCTCGTACTGCAGCCGCTTGAGGGCCTCGCGGACCGGGGTGCGGCCCACGCCGAGCGACTGCGCCAGCTGCTCCTCGTTGATCGGCGCGCCGGGCCGGATCTCCAGCATGACGAGCTGGTCGCGGATGCTGCGGTACGCCCGCTCAGCCAGGGACAGCTCCCCCTCCAGGGCCTCCGCCACGGTCTCCATCTGGCCCCCTTGACCTCTCCGACTTGCTTGAATACCTTAGCGCAAAGGTTGATATATCAGTTGCACAGCACTTGTCCAGCAGTCCCCGCACCTGCAGGGAGATCCGCATGACGACGCTGCCGGAGCACCCGGACTTCCTGTGGCGCAACCCCGAGCCCAAGGGGTCCTACGACGTCGTCGTCATCGGCGCCGGCGGCCACGGCCTGGCCACCGCCTACTACCTCGCCTCGAAACACGGCATCACGAACGTCGCGGTGCTGGAGAAGGGCTGGCTGGCCGGCGGCAACATGGCCCGCAACACCACGATCATCCGCTCGAACTACCTGTGGGACGAGAGCGCGGCGATCTACGAGCACGCGCTGAAGCTGTGGGAGGGCCTGCCGGAGGAGCTCGGCTACGACTTCCTCTTCAGCCAGCGCGGCGTCCTCAACCTCGCGCACAACCTGCAGGACGTCCGCGAAGGCGTGCGCCGCGTCAACGCCAACCGCCTCAACGGGGTCGACGCGGAGTGGCTGGAGCCCGAGCAGATCGCGGAGATCTGCCCCATCATCAACCTCTCGCCGCGCACCCGGTATCCGGTGCTCGGCGGCACCTTTCAGCCGCGGGCGGGCATCGCCAAGCACGACCACGTCGCCTGGGCACTGGCCCGGCGCGCCGACGAGCTCGGCGTGGACCTCATCCAGGGCTGCGAGGTCACCGGTTTCGTCAAGGACGGCAACAGGGTCGTCGGGGTCGAGACCAGCCGCGGCCGCATCCTCGCCGGCCGGGTCGGGCTCGCCGCCGCCGGGCACAGCAGCGTGCTGGCCGAACGGGCGGGCTTCCGGTTGCCGGTGCAGTCGCATCCGTTGCAGGCACTGGTGTCCGAGCTGAACGAGCCGGTGCACCCCACCGTGGTCATGTCGAACCACGTGCACGTCTACGTCTCCCAGGCGCACAAGGGCGAACTGGTGATGGGCGCGGGCGTCGACTCCTACAACGGCTACGGCCAGCGCGGCTCGTTCCACGTGATCGAGCACCAGATGGCGGCGGCCGTGGAGCTGTTCCCGATCTTCGCCCGCGCGCACGTGCTGCGGACCTGGGGCGGCATCGTCGACGTCACGCCGGACGCCTCGCCGATCATCGGCACCACCCCGGTGGAGAACCTCTACGTCAACTGCGGCTGGGGCACCGGCGGCTTCAAGGCCACCCCGTCCGCCGGCTGGACGTTCGCGCACACCCTCGCGACCGGCGAGCCGCACCCGCTCAACGCCCCCTTCTCCCTCGACCGCTTCAGGACGGGCGCGCTGATCGACGAGCACGGCGCCGCGGCCGTGGCCCACTGACCCCCGGAACAGGACGAGCCGTGCTGCTGATCAGCTGCCCCTGGTGCGGGCCACGCAACGAGACCGAGTTCCGCTACGGCGGCCAGGCCCACGTCGCCTACCCCTCCTCCCCCGCCGAGCTCGACGACCAGAGCTGGGCCGAGTACGTCTTCTACCGCGAGAACCCCAAGGGGCCCTTCGCCGAGCGGTGGATGCACGGCATCGGCTGCCGCCGCTGGTTCAACGTCCTGCGTGACACCGTCAGCTACGAGGTCCTCGCCGTGTACAAGGCAGGCGAACCACGCCCGGAGGTCGACCGATGAGCAGGCTGCCCCGGGGAGGCCGGGTCGACCGCGGCACCACGCTGCGGTTCACCGTGGACGGACGCGAGCTCACCGGGCATCCCGGTGACACCGTCGCGTCGGCGATGCTCGCGAACGGGATCATCGAGGTCGCGCCGTCGATCTACCGCGACCGCCCGCGCGGCATCGTCGCCGCGGGAGTCGAGGAACCCAACGCGTTGCTGCAGGTCGACGGCCCGTGTTCGGAGGGCATGCTGCCCGCGACGACGGTGGAGCTGTACGACGGGTTGTCCGCGAAGACGTTGTCCGGCAAGGGCAACCTCGATCCGACGCCCGACCCGGCCAGCTACGACAAGAAGTACGTGCACACCGACGTGCTGGTCATCGGCGGTGGCCCGGCCGGACTCGCGGCCGCGGCTGCCGCCTCCACGTCCGGTGCCCGCGTGCTCCTCGTCGACGACCAGCCGGAACTCAGCGGACCGTTCGACCCCGCACCGGACACCGTGGTGCTGACCCGAACCACGGCGTTCGGCTCGTACGACGACAACTACGTGCTGGCACTGGAGCGGCGCACCGACCACCTCGGCGCCGCGGCACCGGAAGGTGTTTCGCGCCAACGGTTGTGGCACATCCGCGCCCGTCAGGTCGTGCTGGCGACCGGTGCCCACGAACGCCCGCTGGTCTTCGCGGGCAACGACCGGCCGGGCGTGATGCTCGCCGGAGCCGTGCGGACCTACCTCAACCGCTACGGCGTGGCCGCGGGTTCCCAGGTCGTGGTCAGCACGACCAACGACAGCGCCTACGACACCGTCGCCGACCTCCAGGCCGCCGGGATCGAGGTCGCCGCGGTCGTGGACGCGCGTCCCGACCTGTCCGCGCGGGCCGCCGAGGCCGAGGCGCGGGTGCTGCTGGGCAGCGCGGTGATCGGCACCGAGGGCGACGAGCGGATCACCGGTGTCACCGTGGCCAGGCTCGACGGCGGCCGGCTGGAGTCGTTCGAATGCGACCTGCTGGCGGTCTCCGGCGGGTGGAGCCCGGTCGTCCACCTGCACAGTCAACGGCAGGGAAAGCTGCGCTGGGACGAGGATCTCGTCGGGTTCGTGCCCGATGGCACCGTGCGCAACCAGCAGATCATCGGTGCCGCGCGAGGCACGTACGACCACGAAGCCTGCATCGCGGAAGGCGCGCACGCGGGAGCGCGCGCCGCCACCGACGCCGGCTTCCCCATTCCCGTGCCGCCGGTCAAGGACGTTCAGCCGGGCGTGACGCGCGCCCTGTGGCTCGTGCCCGCGGCCGGCTCGTGGGACACGCACTTCGTGGACCTGCAACGAGATGTGACCGTCGCGGACGTCTGGCGGTCCACCGGCGCCGGCATGCTCAACGTCGAGCACGTCAAGCGCTACACCTCCCTCGGCACGGCCAACGACCAGGGCAAGACCTCCGGTGTCAACGCGATCGGCGTGATCGCGGCGGCACTGGGCGGGAGTGTCGGCGAGATCGGCACCACGACCTACCGCGCGCCCTACACGCCGGTGGCGTTCGCGGCGCTGGCCGGGCGCGAGCGCGGCGACCTGTTCGACCCCGAGCGCACGACCTCGATCCACCCCTGGCACGTCGAGCACGGCGCGCTCTTCGAGGACGTCGGGCAGTGGAAGCGCCCGTGGTACTTCCCGCGGCCGGGCGAGGACATCGATGCGGC
This sequence comes from Lentzea sp. NPDC051213, assembly GCF_044455585.1. NCBI lineage: Bacteria > Bacillati > Actinomycetota > Actinomycetes > Pseudonocardiales > Pseudonocardiaceae > Lentzea > Lentzea sp. NPDC051213. The sequence goes on along the minus strand of NZ_JBITEX010000002.1, from coordinate 796,439 downwards.
CGTGGCCCGCGAGTGCCGCGCGGCCCGCGAAGGCGTGGCGTTCATGGACGCCTCCACCCTCGGCAAGATCGAGATCTGGGGCGCGGACGCCGGTGAGTTCCTCAACCGCATCTACACCAACGCTTTCAAGAAGCTCAAGCCCGGCCACGCGCGCTACGGCGTGATGTGCAAGCCGGACGGCATGATCTTCGACGACGGCGTGACCCTGCGCCTCGACGAGAACCGCTTCTTCCTCACCACGACGACCGGTGGCGCCGCCGGAGTGCTGGACTGGCTCGAGGAGTGGCTGCAGACCGAGTGGCCGGAGCTCGACGTGCACTGCACCTCGGTGACGGAGCAGTGGGCGACGATCGCCGTCGTCGGCCCGCGTTCCCGTGACGTCGTCTCGGTGCTGGCACCCGATGTCGACCTGACCGCGGAAGCGTTCCCGTTCATGACCTTCCGCGAGACCACGCTCGCCTCCGGTGTCCCCGCACGCATCTGCCGGATCTCGTTCTCCGGCGAGCTGGCCTACGAGATCAACGTGTCCGGCTGGCACGGCCTCGCCGTCTGGGAGCAGGTGTACGAGGCCGGGAGGCCGCACGACATCACCCCGTACGGCACCGAGACCATGCACGTCCTGCGCGCGGAGAAGGGCTACGTCATCGTCGGCCAGGACACCGACGGCACCGTGACCCCGCACGACGCCGGCATGTCCTGGGCGGTCTCCAAGCAGAAGGACTTCGTGGGCAACCGGTCGTTCTCACGCGCCGACACTGCCCGCAAGGACCGCAAGCAACTGGTCAGCCTGCTGCCGTCCGACCGCAGCACCCGGTTGCCGGAGGGCACCCAGATCATCGCGCCGGGCGTGCCCCTCGACGCCGTCCCGGTGCCGATGCTCGGCCACGTGACCTCCAGCTATCACAGCGTGGCCCTGGAACGTCCCTTCGCGCTGGCGCTCGTCGCCGGCGGGCAGGCGAGGATCGGGGAGACCCTGCTCGCCCACGTCGGCGACGACCTCGTCCCGGTCCAGGTGGCCGACCTCGATCTCTACGATCCGGAAGGGAGCAGGCGAGATGGCTGACCTGCGCCGCAGCCCGCTGGCCCACCTGACCGAGCAGCTGCGTGCCGCCGGCCTGGCCGAGCTGCCCTTCCGCACCATGGTGAACCTGCGCGTCGATCCCGCCTCCGACACGGCCACTCGCGTGGAGAAGGCGCTGGGCGCCCAGCTCCCCCGGCAGTGCGGCCAGACCGCGGAGTCCGGCTCCCGCACCGCTTTCTGGCTCGGCCCGGACGAGTGGCTCGTGCTGGCCGAGGACGCCGCGGTGATCACCGAGTTGCAGGAGGCACTCGGCGGCGAACCGGGGTCCGTTGTGGACGTTTCCGCGAACCGCACGATCGTGGAGATCAGCGGCCCGTTCGCCCGGGAGGCGCTGGAGAAGGGCTGCCCGCTGGACCTGCACCCGCGGGAGTTCGGCCCGGGCAAGGCGATCTCCACGACGGTCGGGCCCGTTCCGGTGCTGCTGTGGCAGGTCGACGACACCCCTTCGTACCGGCTGTTCCCGCGGTCCTCCTTCGCCGACTACCTGGCCCGCTGGCTGATCGACGCGATGACCGAATTCCGCCACCGCTGACACCGTGCGCGTGATATCTACTCGCTCGTGATCGAGCGAGTGAGCCGCGAGGACACGTGGCACCGCGAGTACGACAAGTGCGGCCATCCGACCCAGGCGTCCCGGGTGATCCGCATCCAGTTCGACGTCGTCGAAGAGTTGCGGGACAAGCCACGCGACACCTGGCCGCAGCGCGACTCGTTGCCGACCGCCCTGCAGTACCTGGCCGAGACGTTCGACGAGTGCGAGTGGTACGACCTGGCCAGGCGCACGCACTACGAGGAACTCGAGCACCGCCGGCAAGCCGGCCAGCCCAACGGCGTGCTGCGGGTCCTGAAAGCATTGCGGACCAATCTTTTCCGCCAGGAGCTGTACGAGGAAGCACTGCCGATCGCGCAGGAGGAGTACGACCTCGCGAAGGAGCTCAGCGACCACGACGGCGCTCACTCGGCCAAGTACTGGCTGACCGCGCTCCTCGGCAAGCTCGGCAGGCACGAAGAGGCCGCCCGCAACGCCGGTGAGGCGGTGGCCGAGAGACTCGCGTACAGACCGTCCAAAAAGGATCGTTCGGCCGGACACCAGCTCGCCCACTGCCACCTCGAGTACGCCCACCGCCTCACCACGATCGGCGAGTACGCGCAGGCGGTGGCCGCGACGGAGGACGCCGCCGCGTTCTGGCGAGAGCACTCCTGGGACGAGGCCGTGCGGCTCTACGAGGTGCTCGACGAGCTGAGCTCACTCCAGTTGCGCCTCGGCCGGCTCGAAGAGTCCCGCGCGTCGCACGCCGAGGCCGTGGCCGCGATCAGGCAGCGCGCGGAACGGCGGGGCGAACCCGAGTTCCTAGGCCACCTCGCCGGTGTGCTCAACAACCACGGCAACCGGCTGCACGACCTGGGACTCGACCAGGAGGCGGTCGAGGCGGCCCAGGAGTCGGTCGACCGGTACCGGGTGATCGCCGGCAACGCCGAGGGCCGGGCCGTGGTCATGAAGATGGAGCTCCGGCTGTCCCTGGTGCTGACGAGCCTCGGTACCCGGCTGCACGGCGTCGGCCGCCTCGACGAGGCGCTCGCGGCCAACAGCGAGGCCATCGCCCTCGCCACCAAGCACGCCGATCGCGGCATCGGCCGGGCAGAGCTGGCGCGGGCGTGGACCAACCGGGCCAGCGCGCTGATAACGAAGCGGTCCTACGCCGAAGCCGCGGAGGCTGCGGCGAACGCTCTCAAGGTGTGCGCGACGCCGACCGGCAAAGCCATGGCACGCAACACCTTCGCCCTGGCCTCGGCCCACCTTCGCCAGTACGACGTCGCGCTGGAGGCCTCGCTGCAGTCGCTTGCCGAGTATCGGGAGTGGTACGCCGATGACCCCTACGAGTACGCCCCGCTGCTCGCCGACGTTCTCACCGACCACGCGCTGATCCGGGCTTACCGGGCCGAACGCGCCGAGGCCGAGGCCGCGATCACCGAATCCCTGGCCCTGCACCAGGAACTCGCCGCCACCAATCCCGCCCGCTACCAGCGCGAACTCGACCGCGCCCGCGCCGTTGCCGCTCAGCTCTAGTGACCGCAAGCGAAAGGGCGCCGCACGAGTGCGACGCCCTTTCTCACGCTGAGATCACTTACCGCTGCGGTACGCCGTCCAGGCGCTCTGCATGCGGGTGTTCTGGCCAGGCGTGAACTGGTTGTAGCAAGAGTCGTACGAGTAGTCCATGTAGTTGTGGATCGGGTCCAGGCCCGCCCGCGAGCAGGAGTCGCGGCCGGCCGGGCAGCCCGAGGTGGAGCTGCCCTGGGCGGGGGTGTCCGCGACCTCGTCGTTGGTCGCGGTGCAGCCGCCCTGGAAGGTGTGCCAGAGGCCCATCCAGTGCCCGACCTCGTGGGTGACCGTCTTGCCGAGGTTGAAGTTCACCTCGGAACCGCCGGGAACGGTGGCGTAGTCGACCACGACGCCGTCCATCTTCTTGTCACCCGCGTACCAGCTCGGGAACGTCGCGAACCCGAAGCCGTCGATGTCGGCGAACCACACGTTGAGCGTCGCCGCCGTGCCGACGCGGGTGGCGGTCTTGATCGAGCGCTCGGTGGAAGCGCTGTCGAAGCCGCCGTTGAACCACGTGTTGTTCGTGTGGCGCTTGGTCTCCTGCAGCACGAACTTGAAGCCCGTCTGCGCCGCCGCACTCGACTCCGCGCCGGCGAAGCCGTCGTTGAGGACCTTGAGCTGCTTGGTGAGCGTGGCGTCGGAGATCGCGCCCTTGCCGGACGTGGTGGTGACGACGTGGAAGACCACGTTGATCGTGCCACCCGCCATCGTGCTGAACTCGCCGAGCGACCTGTTCATCGCGATCTTCTTGCGCAGGTCGGCGTTCATCTCGGCAGCCTGGGCGTCGGAGATCTCGTTGCGCTCGTGGCCCGCCGAACCGGGCTTGCCGCGCGCCGCCGAGTGCTCCTCGGCGTGCGAGTCGACGCATTCGGCAGCGGCGTTGACCGCGGTAGCGGGAGCGCCGCCGAGCAGGGTGATCGCGCCCGCGGCGAGCAGGCCGGCCGTGAAGGCCGCGCGGACGCGCTTTTTCGTTTGGGACATTGAGCTTTCCTCCATGCAGGGTGGAGGAATAGTGACTCAGGAATCGTCCTTTGTGGATCTTGACGTATTCACACAATACGAACGTCGTGGGCCGGAAGGCCGCTCCACCACCGGGCGTAGCGCCGGTAGATCTGCCTTTCCCGCTGGTCAAGGAGCTTTCGCAACCCTGCGACCTCCTCCGCGAGACCGTCCCACTGGTCCTCACTGAGTGCGTGGAACGCAGTCACCTCAATGCCGTCGTCCTCGGCCGGACGCCAGACCCCTGCCACATGACCGTCAACCAGAAGTGTCGGCAATGTGTCGCCGTTGTTTCGGATCACGAGCTTGCGGTACTCGGCCGGAATGATCCGGCTGCGGTCGGCGTAGGCCAGCAACGTGCTGTCCCACATGGCCATCAGCCGCGGCGGCGCCGGGGTGTCCTCGTCCGGGATTGTCCGGTTCGGGACGTCGTAGTAGCCGCCGGTCTCGACCACGTCCAGCAGCTCCAGGGCCTCCCGGATCGAGCCGCGGGGCAGCATGGTGAACTGGTTGATGTCCGGAACGGTCGCCGGGCCGAACCCGGTGAGGTAGCGGCGGATGAGTTCGGCCAGCGACGCCATCCGGTCGCGCGGCTCGAACACCTTGCTCTGGAACGACAGCCGCGGCCCGTACGCCCACGGCCCGCCGGTCGGCACCCGCACCAGCGGCGCGTACGACGCCAGCGCCCACCAGATGCCCGGCTCGCCCACGTCACCGACGTGGCTGTGCAGCAACGCCTCCAGCTCCGGCTTCGTCCTCGGTTCCGCCGCGAACTCCACCATGTGCGCGAGCACCTCGTCGGCCCGCTCGATGGACAGGCCCATGGCCTTGAACCGCTTGTCGTGCAGCCGCGACGCGCGCAACGCGGGCAGCATCGCGTGGTGGAACACCTCGTGGTCGGCGGCCGTCACCGCGTGCAGCGTGATGCGCATCAACGACGCCTTGCGCAGCGCGCCGCTCGCGAACGCCTCGTCCAGCGATGCCGGGTCGAAGCTCCGCATCCGGTTCCACAAGGCGATGTACGGCGACGCCGGCTCCTGCGCCTGGATCGCGACGATCCGGTCCACCGCGGTCAGCAGGTCCACCGGTTCGCGCCGCAGCAACATCTGCCGGTCGAGGGTGGCGCGGTTGAGCTGACGCGCGGTGAAGGCCATGCCGGTGATCCTGCGCTACCGCAGCTTCGACGGCCACCAGATTCGGCCACCGATGTCCACCGACAGCGCCGGCACGAGCAACGACCGCACCAGCAACGTGTCCAGCAGCACGCCGAACGCCACGATGAACGCGATCTGCGTCAGGAACAGGATCGGCAGCACGGCGAGCGCGGCGAACGTCGCCGCCAGCACCACACCGGCCGACGTGATCACGCCACCGGTCAGGCTGAGGCCTCGCACCGTGCCCTCGACCGTGCCCAGCCGCCGGGTCTCCTCGCGGACCCTGGTCATCAGGAAGATGTTGTAGTCGATGCCAAGCGCCACCAGGAACACGAACCCGAACAGCGGCACCACCGGGTCAGAGCCGGGGAAGCCGAAGACGTGGTTGAACGCCAGCGCCGACACCCCCATCGTGGCCGCGAACGACAGCACCACCGTGGCGATGAGCAACAGGGGCGCGAGCAGCGACCTGAGCAGCAGCGCCAGCACCAGGAAGATCACCACCAGCACGATCGGGATGATCAGCAACCTGTCGTGCTCGGACGTCGTCCTCGTGTCCAGCAAGGTCGCCGTCTGCCCGCCGACCTGGGCATCCGCGCCCTCGACGCCGTGCACGGCCGCGCGTATCCGTTGCACGGTCGCGACCGCGGCGTCGGAGTCCGGCGCGTCCTTCAGCGTGGCCTCGACGCGGACCAGGCCGTCCGCCGTGCCGGTCGGCCGCACGTCGGCGACACCGTCCACCTTGGACCTCTGCAGGACCTCCGCGGTCTTGCCCTCGGCGGCGATGATGACCGTCGGTGAGCCGCTGCCGCCGGGGAAGTGCCTCGACAGCACCTCCTGCCCCGCGACGGACTCGACCTCGGTCAGGAACACGTCGGACTGCGCGGTGCCGGAAGCCTTGAGCTGCGGCAGGAACGCGACCCCGACGAGCAGCACGAGCGTCGTGACGATCCAGATCGCGCGCGGCCTGCGGCGCACCAGGTCCGCCGTGCGGCCCCACAGCCCGCTCGTCTCCGGGTGCGGCGAGCCGAGCTTCGGTGCGAACGGCCAGAACGCACCGCGCCCCAGCAACGCCAAGACCGCCGGCAGGAACGTCATCGTCGTGAGCAGCGCGGCACCGATGCCGATGGCCGCGACCGGCCCGAGCCCCTTGTTCGAGTCGAGGTCGCTGAACAGCAGGCACAGCACGCCGAGGATCACCGTGCCCGCGGACGCCGCGATGGGTTCGATCGTGCCGCGCCACGCCGTGCGGATGGCCGTGTACCTCTCCTGGGTGTCACGGAGTTCCTCGCGGAATCTCGACACCAGCAGCAACGCGTAGTCCGTCGCCGCGCCGAACACGAGGATCGAGAGAATGCCCTGGCTCTGGCCGTTCAACGCGAGCACGTCGTTCTTGGCCAGCAGGTACACGACGAAGCTGGCGAGCCCCAGCCCGAACACCGCCGACATCAGCACGACGATCGGCAGCAGCGGACTGCGGTAGACCACGAGCAGGATCAACGCGACCACCGCGCCCGCGACGAGCAGCAGCAACCCGTCGATGCCGCCGAACGCCTCGACGAGGTCCGCGATCTGCGCGGCCGGGCCGGTGACCAGCACCGTCAGGCCAGGTGGCGCGCCGCGGGTGCCGTCGCGGAGTGCGAGAACCGAGTCCCGGACCTCCTTGGCCGGATCGAGCAGCACGACGAGCTGAGCTGCCTGGTCGTCGTTCGGCGCGGGGATGACCGGCGACGCCTGGAAGCCCTTGCCCCGGTCGGCGAGGAACTTCCTGTCCTGCTCGGTCAGCCCGCCCTGCCGTTCGACCACGACGATCGCCGGGATCGCGCCGGTGCGCTGGAACTTCCGCTGCAGCTCCGCCACCTGCGTGGACTCGGCGGAGTTGGGCAGGAACGCGCTGCTGTCGTTCTCCGAGACCTCGGACAGCTTGCCGGCGTACGGCCCGGTGAAGCCGCCCAGCGCGAGCCACCCGACGAGCAGGACCCCGGCCAGGACTCTCATCAGCAACTCTTTCGATCGCCGAATGTTTCGATCGCCGAACTGTATGCTGGCTCCGTGAGCGAGGCAAGCGACTACGACCTGAGCATGCTCATCCGCGCGTTGGTGATGGAGTCGAACCAGTTCCTCGACATCTTCAGCGCAGCCCACGAGCTGCACCCGACGGACATGACGGCGCTGAACCTGATCATGACGGCCCGCTCCCCCATGACACCGGGATCGCTGGCGAAGGCGCTGAACCTGAGCGCCTCCGCCACGACCTCCGTACTGGACCGGCTGGAACGGGCGGGGCACGTCGGCCGCGACCGCAGCCCGGACGACCGCCGGCGCGTCGAACTGCGGGTGTTCACCACCGCGACCGCGCTGACCGCGACGTTCTTCCAGCCGCTGGCCCGCGAGTTCGCCGCGGTCTGGCAGGACCTGAGTCCCGAGGACCGTCAGGTCGTGGCCCGGTTCCTCACGACGACGACCGCGGCGACGGCTCGGGTGCGCGCAGCGGTGACCTCACCGACCACCGGGTGATTCCAGCCTTCCCGGCGGCAGCGTCCGCCCGCACACGACGAGCAGGAGGTCCTGGGCGAGGCCGCGCACCGGCCTGCCCTCGCCGAACGTCCAGTCCAGGTCCGTTGCCTCGAGCCGCTTGCCTTCGAGGTCCGCGCCGAAGTACTTGACGTTGCTCGGCTTCATCCCGTCGAGCACCAGCCGGAGCCGTTCGTGCGGCACCCTGCGGTCCAGGCCGAGCGCCACCGTGATGTCCAGGCCGTGGATGACGTCGTGCGAGAGCGCACCGGCAGGCCCGCCGCCGGGCGGCGTCCACGGGTGCTCGGCGTTGGCCCGGAGCACGCTGACCAGGTCGTTCGAGGACAGCGTGGCGGCATCCCTGCGAGCCATCCGGTCGGACGCGTGGTTGAACCTGCCGCCCGACTTGAGGATCTCCAGCAGCACCCGCCCGCCCTTCGAGCGGAACGGCAAGGTGGTGTGCGCGACGACCTCCCTGACCCGCCAGCCCTCGCACAACGAGGGCGCGTCCCACTGTTCTTCGGTGAGCCCAGCGAGAAGTTCTGCCTGGTCACGTCGTTCCGCCGCCACCGCGTCGCGAATGTCTTCGGTCATGCCCGTACCTACGGATCAGCCGACGAAAACTCATCGGTCCCAGTAGGGTCGAGGTCGTGATCGAGACGCTGGAGCCGTTCCGGATCGAGCTGACCGGCTACTGCTACCGCATGCTCGGCTCCGGCTTCGAGGCCGAGGACGCCGTGCAGGAGACGCTCGTGCGGGCGTGGAAGGCGTTCGACAGCTTCGACTCGCAGCGGGCGTCGTTGCGCACGTGGCTCTACCGCATCGCTACCAACATCTGCATCGACATGCTGCGCAGCGCCCAGCGGCGCGCGCTGGCGATCGACCTGCGACCGGCCGGCGGGGACTTCGGCGCCCCCTTGCCCGAAAGCACTTTCGTGCAGCCGGTACCGGACCACAAAGTGCTGCCCGAGGACCAGGCGATCCGCAGGGAGACCATCAGGCTGGCGTTCGTGGCCGCGCTCCAGCACCTGCCGCCCAAGCAGCGGGTCGTGCTGATCCTGCGCGACGTGCTGGCGTGGCAGGCATCCGAGGTGGCCACGCTGCTGGACATCTCGGTCGCGTCGGCCAACAGCGCGTTGCAACGGGCGCGGGCCTCGATGCAGGCCGTCGACCCCGGCGAACCGCTCAACCCGGCGGATCCGACCCAGAAAGCGCTGCTCAGCCGCTACTGCGAGGCGTTCGAGCGGCACGACGTGCGCACGCTCGTGGCTCTGTTGCACGAGGACGCCACGATGTCGATGCCGCCATTCAGCTGGTGGCTGCGCGGTCGTGCGCAGCTCGCCATGGCGCTGCAGGACCCGAACGCGTCGTGCAAGGGCGCGTGGCTGGTTCCGGTGAAGGCCAACGCCTCCCCCGCGTACTGGCAGATGCGGCCCGGCCTGGACCGGCCGTTCGGGCTGGTGTTCCTCGACGTGCGCGGTGGCCTCGTCATGGGCAGCACGACGTTCCTGAACGTCGGCGAACTCCTGCCGATCTTCGGCTCGCCGGCCACCCAGAAGCTCTGAACTCCGCCCATGATCCGGATCATGCCGTCGGACCAGGTGCCGTGGGAGGACGTCGCGGCGATCTTCGACGGGTCCGAGCCCGGCAAGTGCCACTGCCAGCGCTACAAGGTGAAGGGCTGGATGTGGCGCGACTCGACGTTCGACGAGCGCTACGCCGCACACGAGTCGCAGTCGGCCCGCGGCAGCGGCCTGGTGGCCTACGTGCACGATGAGCCCGCCGGCTGGGTCGCGGTCGAACCCCGGTGCGACTACGCGAAGTTGCTCGACATGCCCATCCCGTGGAAGGGCCGTGCCGAGGACAAGGACGACGACGGCGTCTGGGCCGTGACGTGTTTCGTGGTGCGCAAGGGATTCCGGCGGCAGGGCCTCACCTACGAGCTCGCCGCGGCGACCGTCTCGCACGCCCGCGAGAACGGGGCACGGGCGGTCGAGGCGTATCCGATGATCGCCGCGCCCGGCCAGAACGTCACCTGGGGCGAGCTGCACGTCGGCGCCCGCCAGGTGTTCGAGGAGGCCGGGTTCACACAGGTCACCCACCCGACCAAACGGCGATTCGTGATGAGGGTCGACTTCTGATGGGCTTCTTCGAGGAGATCGCGATCCCGACCGACCGGCTCGACTTCCCCGCGCTCGCCGCGGGCGACGGGCCGATCGTCGTGTGCTGGCACGGCTTTCCCGACCACCCGGCCTCGTTCGGCCCGCTCGCCGAACGCCTCGTCGCCGCGGGCCGCCGAGTGGTCGTACCGTTCCTGCGCGGCCACCACCCGTCCACACTGGACCGACTGCCGTTCGGTGACGGCCTGACCCTCGCGGCCGACGCCGCCGCCGTGAACGCGGCCCTGTCGGACGAGCCGCTGGACGTGATCGGCCACGACATCGGCGCCGGTGTCGCCGGACGGCTCGCGGCCATCCGGCCCGACCTGGTCCGCCGCTTCATCACGATGTCCGTGCCGCCGCCCGCCGCGTTGCGCACGATCTTCGACGATCCCGCGCAGCAGCAACGGTTCTTCTACCTGTTCCTGTTCCAGCTCCCCGGCGTCGCGGAGAGCCTGCTCAACGACACGTTGATCGCGTACCTGTGGCGCACCTGGTCGCCGGGCCTCGAGGTGCCGCAGTACGTGCGGGACATGTATGCGGATCCGGCGCTGCGGGCCAACGCTCTCAGGCTGTACCGGGCGAACTTCGACCGCACACTGCACGATCCCGCGCTGGCCGATCTGGCGAGGATCTCCGAGAAACCGGCGTCCATCCCGATGCTGGTGCTCGCGGGCGCCGAGGACGGGTGCATCACGCCGGACAAATACGCCGACGCCGCCACGGGTCTCGCCCCCGGCTCGCGGGTCGAGATCGTGGCGGACGCCGGCCACTTCCTGCAGTTAGACCGCCCCGACGAGGTCGCGGCGCTGGCGCTTGACTGGTTGCGCTGACTTGCGGATCCGGCCCCAGGGCTTGAACACGGACAGGATGTAGGCGAACAGCAGCAGCGTCGGCGCGACGACGACCGGGTGCATCAGATCGGACGGGATCGCCGCAGTCGGGTCGCCCGCCATCATCCGCGCGCCGATCCGCGCCGCCTCCTCGACTCCCGGCCGCAGCGAGAACGCGATCAGGAGCGACATGCCGACGTTCATGAACAGCTTGATCGCCACCCACCAGTACTTCACCAGCCCGTACTTGCTGCCGAGACCCAGCACGACGCCGGAGATCATGCAGACGACGCTGGCACCGAACATCGGCCAGATCGCGAACAGGTCGATCGCCCGGACGGCGATCCCCGCGGTGTCGACGTCGTTTGTGGACAGTGCGACCACGACGAGGATCCCCAGCGCGAGATCGATGCCGAGCCACGCCGCCGCCGACAGGACGTGCACGAGCAGCACAGCCTTGCGGGCACGGCCGCTGAGCTTGCGGGTGGTAGTCATCGCGGTGCACTCCCTCTCTCGTGGTGTCACATCCCATGCTCGCCACGAGGAGGGCCCGCATCATCCGCTCACGCTCTGATCTCGCGTACGTCAGTTTGCGTACATTCGTCAGCGTGGAGCGGATCTTGGCCGAGGCGGGCCTCACCAGCGCGCGCACCAGCCCGTTGGGCGGCGGCACGTACAACCGGGTGTTGCGGGTGAGCGCGGACCAGGGCGAGTTCGTGCTCAAGCTGTCGCCCGCCGGCCAACCGGGACTGACCTATGAGCGCGACCTCCTGCGCACCGAGGCGTTGTTCTGCACGCTGGGAGCCCCGATCGCACCGGTACCGGAGGTCGTGCACACCAACTTCTCCGCGAACGGTGACGCCCTCCTGACGACCTGCCTGCCCGGCCGGCCTCTCCACGGCCGGACCGACGTCGACCGCCCGCTGGTCCGCCGTCAGCTCGGCACCACCGCCGCCGCCCTGCACGAGGTGACCGGCCCCGGCTTCGGCTATCCCCAGCTGGGCCTGCACCCGACGTGGACCGCCGCGTTCTTCGCGATGTTCGACGCCGTCCTGGCCGACGCCCGGCGCTACGGCGTCACGCTGCCCGCCCCCGGCCTCGCCCGTCACGCGGCCGCGTTCGACGAGGTGACCCGGCCCGCGCTGGTCCACTTCGACCTGTGGGACGGCAACATCCTCACCGATTCCGGCCTGACCGGTCTGGTCGACGGCGAGCGCGCGTTCTGGGGCGACCCGGTGGCGGAGTTCGTGTCACTGGCCCTGTTCGGCTCCATCGAGTCCGACTCGGACTTCCTGGCGGCCTACGGGTTCGAGTTCACCGACTCGGCCCGCGTCCGGCTGGCCGCCTACCAGGCCTACCTCTACTCGATCATGCTCACCGAACGGGTGCCGCGCGGCAGCACCGATCCCGCGATGGAACGCCTGATCACCGATGCGCTGGCCGCCGCGCTGGCCGTTCTCGCCTGAGCACCGCTCGTGATCTGGGAAGCTGGACGGGTGCGCGTGGCATTGCTGGGGCCGACCGAGGTGGTGGCCGAGGACGGCACACCGGTCGACATCGGTGGTGCCAGGGTTCGCATGCTCCTGGCCCGCCTGGCGCTCGATCCCGGCCGGCCCGTCGCGACCGGCACGCTCGTCGACGACCTGTGGGGTGAGCAGCCGCCCGCCGACGCGACGAACGCGTTGCAGTCACTGGTGTCGCGGCTGCGCAAGGTGTGCCCGGCGGTGACGCTGGAGCCCGGCGGGTACCGGCTCGGGATAGCGCCGGACGACGTCGACGTGTTCCGGTTCGAGCGGCTGCGGGCGGCCGGGCGGCTCGCCGAGGCGCTCGCGTTGTGGCGCGGCGAGGCGCTGGCCGACGTGCGGGAAGCGCCGTTCGCCCAGGTGGCCGCCGCCCGCTTGGACGAGGCGCGGCTCACCGCCGAGGAGGACCGGTTCGCGAGCGGTGAACTCGATGTCGCCGCGCTGACCGCGATGCACGAGAAGCATCCGCTGCGGGAACGGACGGCCGGCCTGCTCATGCGGGCGTTGTGCGCGCGGGGCAGGCAGTCGGAGGCGCTGCACGTGTACGCGGAGGTGCGGCGGCGGCTCGGCGACGAGCTGGGCGTCGATCCGTCGGCCGAGCTGCAGGACGTGCACCTCGCGGCGGTGCGCGGCGAGCTGGGGCCACGGGTCGTGGTCGACCGTTTGCCGGTGCGGCTCACCAGCTTCGTCGGGCGTGACGACGAAATGGTGCAGGTGGCTGGGCTGCTCACCGAGGCACGGCTGGTGACTCTGGTCGGGCCGGGTGGGGCGGGCAAGACGCGGCTGGCCACCGAGGTCGCGGCCAGGCATCACCTGCACGGCAAGGGGCGGGTGTGGTTCGCACCGCTGGCCGGTCTGCGGGCGGCGGAGGATCTCGCCGGTGCGGTGCTCGGCGCGTTCGACCTGAGCTTCGGTGATCCGATGCGGCGGACCGGCGACGCGATGGGACGGATCGTCGAGGTGCTGGCGGCCGGAGAATCGTTGCTGGTGCTGGACAACTGCGAGCACCTGGTCGAGGCGGCGGCCGAGTTCGCCGGTGCGTTGCTGCGCCGCGTGCCGAACCTGCGGGTGCTCGCGACGAGCCGTGAACCGCTCGCGATCGACGGGGAGTCGTTGTGCCCGGTCGGGCCACTGGCCGTGCCCAACGGGCAGGCGGACGTGGCCGGGTTCGGTGCGGTGCGGCTGTTCCTCGATCGTGCGAGTGCGGTGAAGCCGGGGTTCCGGCTCGACGAGTCCACTGTGGAGGATGTACGGCAGATCTGCCGCCGGCTCGACGGCATGCCGCTCGCGCTGGAGCTCGCGGCGGCGCGGCTGCGGTCGATGACGGTCCGCCAGATCACCGAGCGCCTCGACGACAGGTTCCGGTTGCTCACCTCAGGCAGCCGGACCGCCCTACCGCGGCAACGGACGCTGCGCGCGGTCGTCGAGTGGAGCTGGGACCTGCTGACCGAGCCGGAACGGGAGCTGGCGCGGCGGCTCGCGGTGTTCCCGGCGGGCGCCGACCTCGCCGCGATCGAGCACGTCTGCCACGAGGACGCGCTGTACGTGCTCACCTCGCTGGTCGAGAAGTCCATTGTGGATGTCACGGACCAGGAGGAGCCCAGGTACCGGATGCTGGAGACGATCCGGGTCTACGCGGCCGAGCAGCTCGACACCTCCGGCGAGCGTGCCGCGATGACCGAGCGGTTCCGCCGGTACTACCGCGATCTGGCCGGTCAGTGGGAGCCGCTCACCCGCACCGCCCGGCAGCTCGAGGCGATCACGGTCTTCGAGAACGAGAACGACAACATGGTGTCCGCCCTGCGCGGTGCGATCGACGACGGCGACGCCGACCTGGCGGCGGGCCTGCTCGGGGGCATGTTCTGGTACTGGATGGTGAAGGGCGACAACGACCGCGCGGCGATCTCGGTGCGGGACGTGCTCGCGCTCGGCGACCAGCTCCCCGAGGACCTCTTCGCCTCGTTCCGGGTGATGCAGCTGATCATGAGCGCGGTGCCGGGCCTGCCGAACACGGCCGAGGCGGCCGCCGTCATCGAGGACTGCGTGCGCACCGGCGCCGACCAGAAGTACGCGTCGCTGGCGATCGCGTTGCCGATGCTGGCGTTCCTCAGCCAGAACCCCGGGCTGGCGCGCCGCGAGGTCGAGCGGGCGGCCAGGAGCGACGACCCGTGGGCACGAGCCGCGTCGAGCTGGGCGATGAGCTTCATCCTGGTCGACGAGGGCGATCTCGACGCCGCCGAAGTCGCCCGTGACCGCGCGTACGAGCAGTTCGTGGCCACCGGTGACAGGTGGGGTTCGGCGATGACGCTCGGCATGAAGGCCGCGTTCGTCTCGCACACCGGCGACAACCGCGCGGCGATCGAGCTGTACCAGCGAGGCCTCGACGTAGCGCTGGAACTGCGCTCGCAGGACGACGCGGTGCAGCAGCACTGGCGGCTCGCGGTCGAGTACGCCCGGCTCGGCGACCACGCCGCGGCCGAACGGGAGGTGGCCCTGGCCGAGCAGTACGTCCAGGCCATCGGCAACGACCAGATGACGATCCTCATCGGCTACGCCAAGGCCGAGGTCGTGCTGCGCGCGGGCCGCGTCGCCGAGGCACGAGAGCTGAACACCCGGTTCAGGCAGGCGGCCACGAAGTCCTCGGTGCTCGCCTCGTTCGTCACGGAGTGGTCGGCGGTGCTGGAAGCGCGCATCGCGATCGCCGAGGCCGACCACGCCGAGGCCGAGGCCCGCGTCGCCACGGCGATCGGGACGACGTCGGACCGCGGCGACATGCCGGACCTGGCGACGGTGACGGAGCTGCTCGCCCAGGTCCGGCACGCCCAGGGCCGCGACGACGCGGCCCGCCGGTTGCTGGCGCTCGCCCAGGTGACCCGCGGCCGGATCGACCTGGGCGACCCCGGCGTGCGGCAGCTCGTCGCCGAGATCGGCGAGCCCGAGTCGTTGCCGCTGACCAAATCCGAAGCACTGCGGGAGATCCGCAGCGAGGCGGGCGTCAAGTCCTGACGCCCGCCTCCATTCACACTCGCTTGCGGTAGGCCCACATCGCCGCCGGGAAGAACACCGCGACCGCGGCGACCATCCAGATCAGCGAACCGGTGAGCGGCCCGGCGATCGGGCCGCCGTTGAGCAGGCCGCGCAACGCGTCCGCCATCAGCGTGACCGGGCTGATGTCCGCCCACGCCTTCAGCCAGCCGGGCATGGTCGAGGTGCCGACGAACACGTTGCTGCCGAACGTCAACGGCATGATCAGCACGAACATCAGGCCCTGCACCGCCTGCGGTGTCTTGAGCAGCATCCCGACGAACACCGACGCCCAGCAGAAGCACAGGGCGAAGACCAGCCCCAGGCCGATCGCGATCACGAGCTCCACCGGTCCGGTCTGCACCCGGAACCCCATGATCGTGGCGACGACCAGCAGCACCAGGATGCACACCAGGTACCGCACGACGTCGGCCAGCACGGCCCCGATCAACGGTGCCGACCGCGCGATCGGCATGGAGCGGAACCTGTCGAACACGCCCTTCGAGGCGTCCGTGTTCAGCTGCACGCCCGCGGTCATGCTGCCCTGCAGGAGGTTCATCACCATGATGCCGGGCACGAGCATCTGCAGGTAGGCGTCGGTGTCGCCGGCCAGCGCCCCACCGAACAGATAGGTGAAGATCACCAGGAAGATGATCGGCGCCAGCGTGACGTCCATCAGCTGCTCGGGGTTCTTGCGGATCTTGAGGATGCCGCGCCACGCCAGCGTCAAGCCGTGCCTGGCACCCCGGTCCAACGCGATCATGCTCATGCCAGGCTCCCCTCGGTCTGCTTGCCGGTCAGCGCGAGGAACACCTCGTCGAGCGACGGCAGCCGCAGCGCCAGCTCGTCCGCGGTGATCCCGGCCTCGTCGAGCTTGCGGACCAATGTGGACAGCAACACCGGATCGTTGACCGGTGCGGTCAGCAGCCCGGTGTCCTCGTTGCGGGCCGGCCGGACCCCGGTGAGGTCACCGAGAATCCGTTGCACCACGTCGAGATCGCGGGCCGACGTCGGCCGCACCTGCAGCGTCTGCCCGCCGACGCGCCGCTTCAGCTCGTCCGGCCTCCCCTCGGCCACCACCCGGCCGTGGTCGAACACCGTGATCGTGTCCGCGAGCTGGTCGGCCTCCTCCAGGTACTGCGTGGTGAGCAGCACGGTCACGCCGTTCGCGGCGAGCTTGCGGACGACCGCCCACACCTCGTTGCGCGCGTGCGGATCCAGCCCGGTGGTCGGCTCGTCCAGGTAGAGCACGGACGGGTTGCCGACGAGGCTCGCGGCGAGGTCGAGCCGGCGCCGCATGCCTCCCGAGTACGTCCTGGCGGCCCGTCCCGCGGCGTCGGTCAGCTCGAACTGCTCCAGCAGCGCGGCCGCCTTGGCCCGCGCACCCGCCCGTGAGTGGTCGAGCAGCCTGGCCAGCAGCACCAGGTTCTCCGTGCCCGACAGATCCTCGTCGACCGACGCGTACTGCCCGGTCAGCCCGATCAGCGACCGCACCGCCCTGGGTTCCTTCACCACGTCGTGGCCCCCCACCGTGGCGTGTCCCGCGTCCGGGCGCAGCAACGTGGCCAGCACCCGCACCGCCGTGGTCTTGCCCGCGCCGTTCGGCCCGAGCACCCCCACGACCTTCCCCTCCGGCACCTCGAGGTCCACCCCGTCGAGGGCTTTGGTCTCCCCGTAGTGCTTGACCAGGCCTTCAGCCCTGATCGCCAGCGACATCGTTCGGTCCTCCCTGTGTCGGGAGGACTGTGCGCCGCCGCGCTGACAGGACGCGCACAGCGCGCTGTCAGCCGCTGTCAGGCCTGCCAGGGTGTGCCGTCACGTTGTGCGCGGTGATCTCCTCACCGCAGCAACGGCACGCGAGGTACGCGTCGACCGGCTTCCCGCACGTGCCGTGTTCGAGCACGAACGGCGGGCCGTCGGGGTCCGGCACGTACCTGTCGCCCCACTGCATGAGGACCACGATCGCGGGGAACAGCTCGATGCCCGCCTGGGTGAGGCGGTACTCGTCGCGGTCCTCCGCGTACGGCACGCGGTGCAGCAGCCCGGCGTCCACAAGCGACTTGAGCCGGGCGGACAACGTCGGGCGCGGGATGGTCAGGTTGCGGACGAACTGGCCGTACCGCCGCACGCCGAAGAAGGCCTCGCGCAGGATGAGCAGCGTCCACTTCTCCCCCACGAGGTCCAGCGCGCGCCCAACGGACTCGCCGCGAAACCGGCGGTCGAGGGCCTGTATCGGAGTCCTGTTCGATGAGAGTCGCGCCTGAGGCCCGGCTATCGCGGACACGGACTTCGATACAGGCCCTCGGGACTCGGTCATCGGCTTCCCTTCGTCAGCAGTGGGGAGAGCGTAGTCAGCAGCCGCCGGCCGGCCGGATCCTCCGCCGTCGCCGGCACCAGGCCGACGTGGCCGGCACCGGCGTCGAGGTACGCCTGCACGCGGCCGGCGACGTCGGCCGCCGAGCCGATCGCGCCGACGGCTTCGAGGACCGAGACCGGGATGTCCCGCGCCAGTTCGGACCGGGGTGTGCCGGCCCTGGCACGCGCGACGAGCTCGCCGTGGCCGAGCGCGGTGAACATCTCGCCGTAGCCGGGCGGGGCGAGGTACACCGCGAGCTGCGAACGCAACTGCCGCAGCGTGTCCGGGCCCGGTTCGAGAGCGGCGGGGATCCAGACGGCGATCGGCGGCGGCACGCGGGCCAGCTCGGCGAGCTCCGCGCGGACACGCGTGACGTGGTCGGTGCTGACCAGGTTCAGCACCACCTCGTCGGCTTCCTCGGCGGCCACGCGCGTCATGCCGGGCCCGAAGGCCGCGACGGCGATCGAGGTGCCGGGAACCGGTTGCTGCAGCCGGAACCCGGCCACCCGGTTGCCGTTCATGAGGGCTCGGGTGTCGCGGACGGTCTGGCGCATGCGGCGCACGGGTTCCCAGGGGCGGCCGTGCCACTCGGTCACGATGCGCGGGCTGGACGCACCCAGCGCGAGGCTCGCCCGGCGTCCGGTGGTGGCGACCACTGTGGACAGTCCCAGCGCGAGCGCCACCGGGCTGCGCACGCCGGCCGCGAGCGGGCCGATCTTGAGCGAGATGCCGGAGGTGCGCAGGCCCGCGGCGGTGGCCAGGGCGAACGCGTCGAACGTCGCCATCTCGCCGATCCAGAGGGTGCTGAAGCCTGTGTCGTCGGCGGCCACCGCGATGTCGAGGGCTTCCGATGGTGGGCGGTCCAGCCAGAACGGGGTCACCACGCCGATCGAGCTCATCGCGACTCCGTTCGGGCGGTGCGGCCGGGCAGCACATCGCAGGGCGGAACAGCGCTCACAGCTGCTCTGTCTGCGCGGCCAGGCCGAGCAGCACCTTGCCCGGCAACTCGAACGACGCCGCGTTGACCTGAAAATGCGCCGTCGCCGTGTGCGCGTCCCGGAACCGGCGCTGGATCGCAGCCCCGTCGTAGATCGCACCCCCACCGGCGAGGTCGTACAACGAGGCCACGACCTGCTTGGCGGTGCGCGTGGCGTGGGTGGCGGCCAACCGCAGCGCCGCCCGCGACGACACCGGCACCGGCGTGGAGTCCTGCGCGGCCTGCCAGGCCTGCCCGACGGCCTCGTAGAAGAACGCCCGAGCAGCCCGCAACGACGCCTCCGCCTCGGCCACCGCGGCCTGCGTCGACGTCCGTTCGGCCAAGGTCCGGCTCGACCCCAGCGGGCTGCGATGCGTTGCCAGCGCGACGAAGTCGTCCAGCGCGCCGAACGCGTTGCCCATCGCGGCCGCCGCCACCGACAGCGCGAAGAATCCGAACACCGGGAAGCGGTACAGGGCCGCAACATCCCCCACCGGACCGTCCAAAACGGACAGGATCCGGTGCGAGGGCACGAACACGTCGCGGGCCACCGAGTCGTGGCTGCCGGTGCCGCGCAGCCCGGTCGTGTGCCAGGTGTCCAGCACCTCCAGCGAGGACTTCGGCAACGCGGCCACCCGCAGCGCGCCGCTGTCGTGCACGAACCCGGCGAACAACCAGTCGGCGTGCCCGATCCCGGAGCAGAACGACCACTGCCCGGACAGCACCACGCCGCCGTCCACCGACGTGCCGCGCCCCTTCGGCGCCCACACCCCCGAGGCCACCGACCGCGGGTCGCCGAACACCTCCTGGGCGCCCTCGGCAGGCAGGTAGGCGCCGAGCAGGCCGCTCGTGGCCGCGATCGACACACACCACCCCGCCGAGGCATCCCCTCGGGCGATCGCTTCGGCCGCAGCCAGCGTGGTGGCCGGCGGCGTTTCGCTCCCGCCGAGGGACCTCGGGACGCCGAGCCCGAACAGGCCCTGGTCGCGGATCGCGTCCAGCAGTTCGGGGGCGAGCGCGCGGGCCGCCTCCGTCTTGGGTGCGAGCTCGCGGGCCAGGTCGGCCACTGTCTGCGCGGCATCCAGCACGGTTCCTCCTGGTTCAGATTTCTTACCGGTTCAGTTTCCTTACCGTAGCCGGACGGCCTGACCGCGCGCAAGCAAAAGGGGCCCCACCAGCCGGTGGGGCCCCAGTTCAGACAGAAGCTCAGGCGAACGGCGCCTTGTCGATGCCGCACGTCCGTTGCGTGGGCAGGACACCGGTGAACAGGTAGTCCCGCTTCACCTTCTCCGTGCAGGTGCTGCGCACGTACATGGAGGTGTGCCCGTAGCCCTCGACCGTGAGGAAGCCCGTGCGGGCCATCTCGGCCGCGCCGTCCCGCGCACCGTGCAGCGGAGTCGACGGGTCGAACCTGCTGTTGATGAACAGGATCGGCGCCGACGTCCAGCGGTTCCACGGGCCGGTGTAGCGGTCGTCGTCACGGCCCTGCCAGAACGCGCAGGCCATCATGTCGAACACCACGGCACGACCCCAGTACGGCACGCGCTCGTCCTCGCTCTTGCCGTACTTGCTGTACACGGCGGCATCGCGCGGGAAGTTGCTGTCGGAGCACTGGATCGCGTTGAACGCCTCGAAGCGGTTGGTGATGTAGTCGGCCGACTTCGCGAGCGACGCCGGCGCCTCCCACACGCCCTGCAGCACCCGTGCGGTGTCCTGCCAGGTGTCCGGCTGCGCCAGCGCGTCCCAGACGGTGCTGATCAGCGTGACGCGGTCGAACCGGCCATCCGGTGTGGTGACCGGGGATGCCGTCACCTTGGCCACCAGGTCCGCCCACTTCTTCTTCAGGTCACCGCCCGCGAACGCACACTTCGCGCCCGGTGCCGCGCACTGACTCAGGAACTGGTCGAACGTCTCCGCGACGCCCCGCGGCACGTCCTGGCGCGTGTCCAGCGGCACGGTCGTGCCCTGGTCGCCGTGCCCGGTGGCGTTGCCGATGAAGTCCAGCGCGCCGTCGAACGCGAGCGCGCGCACCTTGTCCGGGAACAGGTTCGCGTAGATCGCGCCGAGGTGCGTGCCGTACGAGATGCCGTGGTACGTCAGCTTCTTGTCGCCGACGGCCTTGCGCAGCAGGTCGAGATCACGCGCCGTGTTCGCGGACGAGACGTGGTCCAGCAGGTCGCCGGACTTCTGCTCGCACCGTCGCACGAACTCCCGATAGCTGTCGTAGAAGGCGGGTTCCTGCGCCGCGGTGTCGGGATACACCGGGATGGAGTTCAGGAACTGCTGCTGTTCCTCAACGCTGTCGAAGCACCGCACGGCCGCGGAACGGCCGATGCCGCGCTGGTCCCACGACACGATGTCGAACCGGGCCCGCAGCTCGGACGAGAACAGCCACTCCCACTTGCCCCGCGCCCGCAGCCGGTCGACGCCGGACGAGCCGGGCCCGCCGAAGTTCACGAACAGCGACCCGATCCGCTTGGCCGGGTCGGTCGCGGGCAGGCGGATCATCGCGAGATCGATCTTCTGCCCGACCGGCTGGTCGTAGTCGAGCGGCACCTTCGCGGTCGTGCACTGGAAGCCGTCCTGGCAGTCCTGCCAGCTCAGCGCGGGCGTTTCCGCCACAGGTTCGGCGAGGGCGGCGGGCGCCAGACCCACGAGCAGCGCCGCCGTGACCAATATCGATTTCAATTCTTCTCCCCAGAGAGTTCTCGATCAAGGAGACGCTAGCGCTACCCGATCGGTTGCTTCCGGGGATCCCTTCAGCCCAGTGCGTGGGTGGCCGTCGCCCCTCCGTCGACGACGAACTCCCCGCCGGTGCAGTACCCGCTTTCGTCACTGGCCAGGAAGAGCACGACGTTCGCGACGTCCTCGGGCTGACCCACCCTGCGCAGCGCCACCTTCTTGCCGATCGGCGAGATGTCGACCGCCCGGCCCAGGGTCTCGCTCACCATCGGGGTGTTGATGGCGCCGGGGTGCACGGAGTTCACGCGGATGCCGTGCTGGCCGAGCTCCATGGCGGCGACCTTGGTCATGCCGCGGATCGCGAACTTGCTCGCCGTGTAGGCGACGAGGTACGGCATCCCGCCGAGGCCCTCGACCGACGACACGTTCACGATCGAGCCGCCGCCCGCCCGCTTCATCGACTCCACGACCGAGCGCATGCCGAGGAACGTGCCGACCTGGTTGATGCCGATCACCCGCTGGTAGTCGGCGAGGGTCGTGTCGGCGAGCGCCGAGAAGTGCAGGATGCCGGCGTTGTTCACGAGCACGGTGATGTCGCCGAGCGTCTCCACCGTGTACGCGACGGCCTCCGCCCACTCGTCCTCCGACGACACGTCCAGGTGGCAGTACTCGGCGCCGAGCTCGGCCGCCAGTTCCTTGCCCTGGTCGTCGAGCACGTCGGTGAGCATGACGCGCGCGCCCTCCGCCACGAACCGGCGTGCCGCGGCCTCGCCCTGACCACGAGCCGCCCCGGTGATCAGGGCGACCTTTCCGGTGAGCCGCATCTACATCAGCTCGTCGGTCAGCGGCATCATCACGGTCTTGAGCTCGGTGTAGGCCTCGTACGCGCTCTGCCCGCCCTCACGGCCGAGGCCGGACTGCTTGAAACCGCCGAACGGCACGTGCGGCTCGAGCTGGAACCCGTTGATGCCCACCATTCCGACGCGCAACGCCTTCGAGACGCGGAACGCGCGGCGGACGTCGTTCGTGTAGATGCCCGCGCCCAGGCCGTACTCGGTGTCGTTGGCGATGCGGATGGCTTCTTCCTCGTCGTCGAACGGCACGACGCTCAGCACGGGGCCGAAGATCTCGTCACGAGCGATCGCCATGTCGTTGCTGACGTCGGCGAAAATCGTTGGCGCGACGAAGTTTCCGGACGACAGGTCGCCCTCGAGCCGGGTGCCGCCGGTGACCAGGCGGGCGCCCTCCTCCTGGCCGCGCTCGATGTAGCCGAGCACACGTTCGAGCTGCTTCTGGTTGATCAACGGGCTGGCCAGCACGGCGGGGTCGAACGGGTCGCCGAACGTCACCGCGCTCGCGAGCATCGACGCCATCGAGACGAACTCGTCCTGCACGTCCCGCTGTACCAGCGCCCGTGTGTGCGCGACGCACGCCTGGCCGGACAGGCCCATCGTGACCATGCCCATGCAGGTCATCGCGGCCAGGCCGACGTTCTGGGCGTCCGCGAACACCAGCGCGGGCGATTTCCCGCCCAGTTCCAGCGACACCCGCTTCATCGTGCCCGCGGAGGCCTCGA
This sequence comes from Lentzea sp. NPDC051213, assembly GCF_044455585.1. Classification (NCBI taxonomy): domain Bacteria; kingdom Bacillati; phylum Actinomycetota; class Actinomycetes; order Pseudonocardiales; family Pseudonocardiaceae; genus Lentzea; species Lentzea sp. NPDC051213. Next base: position 773,461 of record NZ_JBITEX010000002.1, on the reverse strand, counting down.
CGATGCGCCGGCCGACCGCGCGGCTGCCGGTGAAGCTGATCTTGTCGACCAGCGGATGGGTGATCAGGGCCTCGCCGGTCGGGTTGCCGGGGCCGGTGACGAGGTTGACCACGCCTTCTGGCAGGCCGGCCTCGAGCAGCAGCTCCACCATGCGGATCACGCAGAACGACGCGTACTCCGACGGCTTCACCACGACCGTGCACCCCGCGGCCAGCGCGGGCGCGAGCTTCTGGGCGAAGAGCACGAACGGTGCGTTCCACGGCAGGACCGCCGCGACCACGCCGACCGGTTCGCGGAAGGTCATCGCCAGGTGGTCGCCGCCCTGGTACGGCGGCAGGGTCTGACCGCCGACCTTGTCGATCCACCCGGCGTGGTGGTCGAAGATGTCGGCCGCGATGCCCACCGAGGTGGCGTAGATCTGGCCGAACGACAGCGGTACGCCGTTGTCCAGCGCCTGCAGTCCGCGCAGCTCGTCTGCGTTCTCCCGCAACAGGTCGCCGTACCTGCGCAGCACCTTGATGCGCTCGCCGGCGCGGCTGCGCGGCCACGGTCCCTCGTCGAACGCCTTGCGGGCGGCACGCACGGCGGCGTCCACGTCCTGGACCGACGCGACACCGAAGCTGCCGATCTCCTCGGCCGTCGCGGGGTGCCTGTGTGTCCACGTTTCGCCCGCCTCGCGGAACTCCCCGCCGATGAGCAGCCGGCCGTCCTTCAGACCGAGCGACTCGCGGTGCGGTTGGACGGTGAGCGTCACAGCTCCTCCTACAGGCCCATCGTTTCGGTACAGGAGAAAGTCCTTTGTGGATCGCGGTCGGCGAAGTACCCGTCCAGGTCACCGATAGCGTCGAACCGGTGTTCCACGGTGGGTGGCGCCATCAGCGCGACCATGCCGCCGTGCACGACGAAGACCTGGCCGCTGATCTTGTCGGCCGGCGGGCTCGCCAGGTACGCCACGAACTTCGCCACGTGCTCGGGCGCCAGCGGATCGGTGCCGTCCGGGGCGTCGCCGAAGACGTGCGCGGTCATCCCCGTGCGCGCACGGGGGCAGATGGCGTTGGCCCGCACGCCGTATCTCCCGGTGCCACGAGCCGTCGCGACCGTCAGCGCGGCGATGCCCGCCTTGGCCGCCGCGTAGTTCGCCTGGCCTTCCGAGCCGAGCAGGAACGCCTCCGACGAGGTGTTGATCACGCGCCCGTACACCGGTTCGCCGGTGGCCTTCGACTGCTGCCGCCACAACGAGACAGCGTTGCGCGACAACAGGAAGTGGCCGCGCAGATGCACCCGCATCACGAGGTCCCAGTCCTCGTCGCTCATGTTGAACAACATCCGGTCGCGCAGCACTCCGGCGTTGTTGACGACGACGTGCAGCCCACCGAACTGTTCGACGGCCGCGGTGACGAGGGCGTCCGCGGTGCTCCGCTCCCCCACATCACCCTCGACCACGACGCACTTCGCGCCCAGTTCCTCGATCTCGGCCGCAGCGGCGTCGGCCGCGCCCGGCAGATCGTTGAGGACGAGCGAGGCGCCGGCCCGCGCCAGCTCCACCGCCTCCGCCCGGCCGAGTCCAGCACCCGCGCCGGTGACGACGGCGACCTTCCCCGAAAGGTCCACAACAGACTCCCTGCTCATGGCCGAGGTACTCGTCGCACACTAGAATCTGTTCCTGTTTGTGACAAGGCCCATCAGCGTGAGAGGCGTAGCGCCCCTTTCGGGCACGACGCGACGGCACGTTCGGCCAGCGCCTCCTCGTCACCGGGCACATCACCCTCCCGGATCTGCAGAACCTCGTCGTCGTCAAGGTCAAACACCTCAGGCAGGATTGACATGCACACACCGTGCGCCTCACACAGCGAGGGATCGACGTCGACCTTCACAGCGGCCTCCTGACATCAGGTAGAACTTGTTCTAGAGTACTGCCCATGCGCATCGGTTTCACGCCCGAACAGGAGCAGTTGCGCCAGGAGGTGCGGGCGTACTTCGCCGCGCTCATGACGCCGGAACGCCGGGCAAGCCTCGCCGGAGGCAGCGACTACGGCGACGCTGAGGCGTACAAGGACACCGTCCGCCAGATGGGGCTGGACGGCTGGCTCACCATCGGCTGGCCGGAGGAGTACGGCGGCCGCGCCCGCCCGATGATCGAGCAGCTCATCTTCCTGGACGAGGCGTCGGCAGCCGGTGCGCCGGTGCCGTTCCTGACGCTGAACTCCATCGGGCCGACGATCATGGCCTACGGCACCCCCGAGCAAAAGGCGCACTACCTGCCGAAGATCGCGAGCGGGGAGATCCACTTCGCCATCGGCTACTCCGAACCCGAGGCGGGCACCGACCTGGCAGGGCTGCGCACGCGGGCCGTTCGCGACGGCGGCGACTACGTCATCAACGGCCAGAAGATGTGGACGAGCCTCATCCAGTACGCGGACTACGTCTGGCTGGCCTGCCGCACCGACCAGGAGTCACAGCGGCACCGAGGTCTGAGCATCATCATCGTGCCGACCACCGACCCCGGTTTCTCCTGGACGCCGGTGCCGACGATGTCCGGGCCGACCACCAGCGCGACCTTCTACGACAACGTGCGCGTCCCGGCCGCGAACCTCATCGGCGAGGAGCACAAGGGCTGGAAGCTCATCACCAACCAGCTCAACCACGAGCGCGTCGCGCTGTGCTCGGCCGCGCCGTTGCAGACCGCGCTGCGCGAAGTTCGTCAATGGGCGCAGGAAACCGGCGCGATCTCGCACGAGTGGGTGCGGCTGCACCTCGCCCGCGTGCACGCGAAGACCGAGTTCCTCAAGCTGATCAACTGGCGCATCGCGTCCGGCGGGGACGAGGCGCCCTCACCCGCCGAGGCCTCCGCCACCAAGGTGTTCGGCACGGAGTTCGCCACCGAGGGCTACCGGCTGCTGATGGAGGTGCTGGGCGCCAACGGAATCGTGCGCACGGGCTCGCCAGGAGCGCTGTTGCACGGCCGGGTGGAACGCATGCACCGCTCGTCGCTGATCCTCACGTTCGGCGGCGGCACCAACGAGATCCAGCGGGACATCATCGCGCGAGTGGGCCTGGGATTGCCCGCAGTGCCTCGATAAGACTGCCTCGATAACGGAGAAGACATGGACTTCACGCTGACCGAGGCGCAACGCGAACTCGCCGCGCTGACCCGCAAGATCCTCGAGTCGTCGGACTCGCCGTGGCTCGACCTGGTCAAGTCCGGGGTCGTGCCGGAGCAGCCCGACGAGTTCGGTGTGCTCGAACAATGCGCCGTGCTGGTCGAACTGGGCCGCGCGGTCGCTACCGTGCCCTACCTGCCGACCATGGTCGCCTCGACGGCGCTGGCCGAGTTCGGGACGCCAGAACAACGTTCTCGCTGGCTGACGGCGGGAACCCAGCTGTCCGTCGCACTCGCGGAGGACACCGCGGGCGCGAAGACGACGGTGCCGTTCGCGTCGACCTCGGCCGCATTCCTGGTGTCACAGGGCGCAGAGGTGTTCCTCGTCGAGGCCGACTCGCTCGCCATCACGCCGCAGCACCTCGTCGACGACTCGGACGCCGGCTCGTTCGAGTTCACCTCGGGCGAGCTCGTGCCCGGCCTGTCACCGGAGTGGCTCATCACCCGGTACACCCTGGGGCTGTGCGCTTTCCAGCTCGGCGTCACCGAACGCGCGTTGGAGCTGACCGCGGAGTACGCCAAGACCCGCGTCCAGTTCGAGCGGCCGATCGGCAGCTTCCAGGCCGTGGCGCAACGGCTCGCTGATGCGTACATCGACGTCGCGGCGATCCGGTTGACGCTGTGGCAGGCCGCCTGGCGCCTCGCCGAGGGTCTGGACGCCGAGGCCGAGGTGGCGACGGCGAAGTTCTGGGCCGCCGACGCCGGGCACCGCGTGGCGCACACCGCCGTGCACGTGCACGGCGGCACCGGCATCGACATGAGCCACGAGGTGCACCGCTACTTCACCGCCGCGAAGCGGGCGGAGTTCGAGCTGGGCGGGGCGACCGCCCAGCTCCTGAAACTCAGCGCGGCACTCTGATCAGCCGCACCAGAACCAGCGTGCCGGGCGGGAGTCGGTGTCGAAGTAAGTGCCGATCAGCGCACCCTCGTCGGTGACGTCGGTGTAGTAGGCGGTGGCGAACACGGGCAGCTTCTCGGAGTCCACGGGGTAACGAATGCCCCACTGCCACAGCGTCGCGACCTTGTCGACGAATCCGAACACCACGTGGCCGCTCGACGTCCTGCCCCCAGGCCACGTCCCGCCCTCCCAGGTGGCGACCTGCTGTCCGTCGAGGTTCCACTCCGCAATGCCTGCCGGGGAGGAGTGCAGCACCCTGTCGTTGTCGAAGACCATGAACTGCTTGCCGCCGGCCAGTTCCGTCCGCTGCCCGCTCGCGACGTCGACCACGAACCCCGAGGAGCCCGAGATCAGCACCATCCTGCCGTCGTCGCTGATGCCGACGACCGGCCCGGAGGGCGGGAAGGTCCGCGCAGGTCCGCTGTTCGGCCACAGGACGGGCTTCCGGCTGCCCGGCGTGTCGGTCTGCCACACCTCGCCGACCACGTCGCCCTGGTTGTTGACAGCTTTCGCCTGCGAGTTGTGGCCGTCCGGCGTCTCCAGCATCTCGTAGGCACCGTCGCGGTAGCGGAAGGCCAGCGTCCGATGCTCGAGCAGGCGCTCCTGACGACCGACGACGACCCCGCTGTTGTTCACGTCCTTGGGACGGACCGCGATCCACTCCGAGCCCGACGGAGCCATCACCGTCAGCTCGCCGTTGTCCCACACCAACCCGCTCTCGACGTGCGTGCTCTCACCGATGTGGGATTCCCCGACGATGAACCGGCTGTTCTCGCTGCTGCCGCTGGTCCTGGCGAATATCGAGCCGTCCGGTACCGGCAGGTCGTGCGCGATCCACCGGCACGGGTCGGCCGCGACGGCCTGCGGTGCCCCGACCGTCGACGCGAGCACCATCCCTGCAACGAGCAGGCCGAACACACGTCTTCGCTGCATGTTTCCCCCTTTGAGCCCCAGGTGGAAACACAATAACGAGTCAGCGCAGCTTGTTCAGCCTTTCGACGGTGTCCCCGAACTCCCGGATGAGGTCCGCCAGCACGTCCGCGACCGGGCGCACCTCGTTCATCCGCCCGACCACCTGGCCGACCGGCATCGACACCACCGACGGGTCCTCGGAACGGGCGATGCGCAGGTGCGCCTCGCTGACCAGGATGTTCTGCAACGGCATCGGCAGCGGTTCGGGCGCGCTCTCCTCGGCCCACGCCTCGGTCCACCGCGTCTTCAACAGTCGGGCCGGTTTGCCGGTGTAGACGCGGGTGCGGACGGTGTCGCTCGAACCGGCGGCGAGCAACGCGCGTTGCGTGCCGGAGTTCCCGAGCGTGTATTCGGCGGTGGTGAGCCAGTACGAGCCCATCCACACCCCGTCGGCGCCCAACGCCAGTGCCGCGGCGGCCTGGCGGCCGGAGCCGATGCCGCCGGCCGCGAGCACCGGGACGTCGACCGCGTCGACGATCTCCGGCACGAGCACCATCGTGGCCACCTCGCCGGTGTGCCCGCCGGCTTCGTATCCCTGCGCCACCACGATGTCCACGCCGTTGGCCACGTGCCTGCGGGCGTGCTCGGCCTTGCCCGCGAGGGCAGCCACCGGAACTCCCTTCGCGTGCACCTGTTCGATGACATCGGCGGGTGGCGAGCCCAGCGCGTTCGCGATGAGCCGGATCGGGTGCTCCAGCGCCACGTCGACGTGCGAACGCGCGACCGAGTGCAGCCAGCCGAGAACGCCCTCGCCGCCCTCGCCGTCGGGCAGCGGGGGTACGCCGAGCTTCTGCAGGGTCCGCTGCACGAAGTCCTTGTGGCCCTGCGGGATGAGCTTGTCCAGATCGATCTGGGTGCCCTCGGCCGGCACCTTCGCGGGCATGACGATGTCGACACCGTAAGGCTTGCCGTCGGTGTTCTCGTCCATCCACGTCAGCGCGCGGTCGAGGTCCTCCGCGTCGTTGAACCGCACGCACCCCAGCACCCCGAAGCCGCCGGCCCGGCTGATCGCCGCCGCCACGTGCTCCGACGGCGTGAAGCCGAAGACCGGGTGCTCGATGCCGAACCGCTCACACAGGCTGGTGCGCATGGTCCTCCACGTGGCGCCGCGCCCACTGGTAGTCGGGTTTGCCGCTCGGGGTCCTGCCGATCTCGCCGACCAGCCAGAGCGACCGGGGCACCTTGTACCCCGCGAGCGTCTCGCGCACGTGCGCGTCCAGTTCGGACAGTTGCGGGGTCGCGCCTTCCCGTGGCTGCACCAGCGCGCCGACCCGTTGCCCGAGCAGGTCGTCCGGCACGCCGATGACGAGCGCGTCGAACACGTCCGGGTGGGACTTGAGCGCCGCCTCGACCTCCTCCGGGAACACCTTCTCGCCACCGGTGTTGACGCACGTGTTGCCTCGGCCGAGCAGCGTGATGTCGCCGTCGGCCTCGAACCGGGCGTAGTCGCCAGGCACCGTGTAGCGCTTGCCGTCGACCTCGACGAACATCCGCGCGGTCTTCTCGGGGTCCTTGTAGTACCCGAGCGGGATGTGGCCGCCGCGGGCCAGCTTGCCGACGACACCGGGCTGCGGTTCGAGCCTGTTGCCGTCGTCGTCGATGACGATGGTGTCCTCGTTCAGCTTCACCTTGGTGCCGTCGGTCTTCACCATCTCCTTCGGCACCGCGCCGATGCCGGTGGACCCGGTCTCGCTCGACCCGATCGACTCCAGCAGCGTCGTGTGCGGAAGGTGCTCGTGGTACTGCTTCTTCACGGTGTAGGAGAACAACGCGGCACTGCTGTTGAGGATGTACAACGACGACCCGTCGTACTCGCCGCGCTGGAACTCCTCGATCAACGGCCGGCCCATCGCGTCGCCGGTGATCACCGCGACCTGCACCTTCTCCTGCCCGATGACCCGCCAGATCTCCGCGGGGTCGAACTTCGGCACCAGCACCACCGTGCTGCCGCTGAACAACGCGCCGAGCACGGCCCACTGCGCGGCGCCGTGGATCAACGGCGGCAGGCAGAGCCGGACCAGCCCGTAGTCCTTGCCGGACTTGGCCTGCTGCCACTCGTCCTGGATGCGTTCGCCGGTCACGAAGTCGATGCCGCCGCCGAGCGTGCGCCACACGTCCTCGTGGCGCCACATCACGCCCTTCGGCATGCCGGTGGTGCCGCCGGTGAAGAGGATGTACATGTCGTCGCCGCTGCGCGGCGCGAAGTCCCGGTCCCCGGACTCCTCCGCGAGCGCCGTCTCGTAGTCGGCGCCGGCGAACTCCTCTTCAGACTCGTCGTCGATGACGACGGTGTGCAGCGGAACGCCTACCTCCGCGACCAACGGTGCATACCGCCGTTCGTGCACGAGGGCGACCAGATCCGCCTCACCGAACAAGTACTGCAACTCGTTCTTGGTGTATCGATAGTTCACGTTGATGGCCACCGCACGCAGCTTGTAGACCGCGAGCATCGCCTCGACGAGCTCGATCGAGTTGCGTGCGTAGAGCCCGACGTGCTGTCCCGCTGTCACGCCGTTCTTTGCCAGATGATGAGCCAGTTTGTTGGCTCGCGAGTCAAGTTCGGCGTAGGTGACCCGGCGGTCACCGCACACGAGCGCGGTCCGGTCGGGCACCGTGTCTGCGGCGTGTTCAACGAGGTCTGCGACGTTGAGGGCCATGTCCGTCAAAGTAGAACGTGTTACTGTTCTGGACAATCCCCCGTGCGGTCAGACTCGATCCAGGAGGCGCGCGAATGACGACCACGACAGAACCACACGCGTTGGTGGACTTGGTCGGCAACGTTCTGGTCGTCACGATGAACCGGCCCGAGGTCCGCAACGCGTTGTCCGGCCCGATGATGGCCATCATGCGCGAGGCGTGGGACCGCGTCGACTCGGATCCAGACGTGCGGGTGTGCATCCTGACCGGCGCGGGCGGGTCGTTCTGCGCGGGCGCGGACCTGAAAGCGATGACCACCAACCACCCCAGCGAGACCTCGGGTTCGTACGACTTCTCCATCATCGAACCCCTCCTCAAAGGTCGTCGATTGACGAAACCGCTCATCGCCGCTGTGGAAGGTCCAGCGGTGGCAGGCGGCACGGAAATCCTGCAGGCGACCGACATCCGCGTAGCCGGCGAGAGCGCACGGTTCGGCGTCTCGGAGGCCCGCTGGGGCCTGTTCCCCCTCGGCGGCTCGGCGGTGCGGTTGCCCCGGCAGATCCCGTACACCGTGGCGGCCGACCTGCTGCTGACCGGACGGCACATCAGGGCCGCCGAGGCCAAGGAGATCGGCCTGATCGGCCACGTCGTGCCGGACGGCCAGGCGCTGACCAAAGCTCTCGAACTGGCCGAGCTGATCACCGCCAACGGTCCGCTGGCCGTGCAGGCGATCCTGCGCACCATGCGGGAGACCGAGGCCATGCACGAGAACGAGGCGTTCAAAGTAGACGCTCGGCTCGGCATGGAGGTGTTCCGCAGCGAGGACGCGAAGGAAGGTCCTCGCGCGTTCGCCGAAAAGCGGAAGCCGGAGTTCCGAGGCCGCTGATCCCGGCTGTCCTCCGGCATCCCGCAGGAATGCGCCCCGGCTGGCCAGGCGCGGATCAACTGCCCCGCCGAGTGCGGCAAACCGCCGGCGGACTGACCGACCGAACTCATGCGGCGTGGAGCGGGTTCCGTCGTGGTCTTCGCTGCGGGTCGATGAAGGCGGGCGGCCGGAACATCGGCACCCCACCGATCATCTGGACTTGCCAGTCGGAGTGATGGAGCAGGTCGTGGTGTCTGCGACAGAGAAGTACGAGGTTCTTGACGTTGGTCTCTCCTCCTTCGGCCCACGACTTGATGTGGTGCGCTTCGCAGTGACTGGGCGGTCTGGTGCAGCCGGGATGCGCGCAGCCACGGTCCCGGGCGACGAGGATTCGACGTAGTCCGGCGTTGATGGCCCGGGTCTTCCGACCAACGTCGTGGATCTGGGAGCGGGAGCCGAGCAGCATCGGGATCACCCCGGCGTCACAGGCGATCTTGCGGACCTGCCGCATCGGGAGGCGTTCACCGTTGTCCAACCGGGCAGCACCGATACCGGCCCGGAGCTTGTCGTAGTCGACCGTCACCGTGAGCTGGACGCGTTCACCGCCGTGGCAGTGCTTGCGGAAACCGGGATGCCGCTCGGCACGCAGAGCGAGGTCGACGACGTCACAGAACGCGTCACCTTCCCGTTCCGGCGCGAACCGCAGATCCTCGGGTTCGGGTTTGGCCAGCGGGTCGATCAACGCGTCCAGCTTCGCCCCGGTCTCAGCATCGAGATCGGCGAACAACTGATACCGGCCGCCCTGCCACTTCCGCCGCAGCACATTGCGCGGCTGCACCGGCTCGGGCTCGGGGCCGTCCTGGTCGATCCGGTAGGCCAGCTCCCTGCAGAACACCTTGACAGAGCGGGGTTCATACTGCCGCGCGTACTCCACGACATAGGTCTCCGCCGCAGCAGGCAACCCCGCCATGGCTTCAGCGAGCACGTCGACGTGGTCTTCGGACAACTCGCCCGCCGCCATCGCAGCCGCAACACCGGGCAACGTCGGCTCGATCACGGAGCCGGTAGGCGTGACGGTAGGACAGAGCGCCTGCGCCTGCTTGAGCTTGCGACGAGTGGTCTTCGGATCCCAGCGAAGCACATGCTTGAACACTTCGACGAGATCCTTGTACCCCAACGTTTCCGCCGCACCCTGCTGATCGAGCGCACCGACAATCGTCAACACCTGATGCTGAAGCTGTTGCAGCGCACGGACTTTCCGCTTGAGCTCATCGAGGAGCTCAAGCGGAGAAGCGAGTCCTAGCACTGCCACTGTCATGCGTCCATTGTGGCATGAACATCTGTTCGAACTCCACTCACGAACGGGTGAAACTCCCAGGTCAGACAGCATATGGCGCCGTGTGCACAGTTCTCTCTAGACAACGCAACACGCGCCTATGAACCAGCGCTAGATGTCGTTGGCCGCGATGTACCCAAAGGTCATGGCCGGCCCGATCGTCGACCCAGCCCCGGCATAACTCCGCCCCATCACGGCAGAGCTGACGTTCCCCGCCGCATACAGCCCAGAAATCACCGAACCATCAGGCCGAAGCACCCGAGCACGAGCGTCGGTAACCATGCCACCCTTCGTCCCAAGATCACCGGGCACGATCTTGAACGCGTAGTACGGCGCAGCCCACAACGGCGCCAGGCAAGAGTTCGGAATGACGGCAGGATCGGTGTAGTAGTGGTCGTAGGCGCTGTCACCACGCTTGAAGTCGGTGTCCTTACCCGAAAAAGCCTGCCCGTTGAACCGGCTGACAGTGGCGCGCAACGCAGAACCAGGCACGCCGATCGCGGAAGCGAGGCCGTCGAGCGACCAGTTCTTCACCACCGCACCGGACTGGTACCACGCGTCAGGCAGCGGCAACGTCGGTGCGATGTCGGCGAACAGGTACCTGTTGCGGTAGTTCTGGTCGACGATCAGCCACGCCGGAATGCACGGCGACGTCGGGTTCTTGTCGTACATCGTGTGCACGACGTCGCTGTATGGCGCGGCCTCGTTGACGAACCGCTGGCCCGCCGCGTTGATCATCAGGCCGCCCGGCAGGGTGCGCTCGGCCAGGCAGAAGTACGGCGCGCCGGGCACCGGGATCGCGGGGCCCCACCAGGCGTCGTCCATCAGGTCGAACGCGGCACCTAGTCGCTGGCCCGCGCGGTGGCCGTCGCCGGTGTTCTCCTTGGCGCCGACGGTCCAGGCGGTGCCGATCGGCTGCTGTTGGTACTGGGCGCGCATGGCCGCGTTGTGCTCGAAGCCGCCGGAGCCCATGATCACGCCACGGCGCGCGCGGACCAGGCCGCGTGAGGTCAGGACTCCCCTGACGGCGCCGTTCTCCACGTGCAGTTCTTCCAGGCCGGTGTTCAGCCACACCGGTACGCCGGCCCGCATCAGGCCCGCTCGCAACCCGCCGGCCAGCGCCTGGCCCATCGTCAGCGGCTTCTGGCCCGCCAGCGCGGCGGCTGTTCCCCGTGCCAACGCGGCGGCTGCGGTGGCAGCACCCTTCGCGTTGACCAACGCCAGGGCCAGCCACTTGTAGTCCGCGCCGAAGATGACCATGCCCGGCGGGGTGGCGAGGTACGGCGCGTTCAGGCGAGCCAGCTCAGCGCCGAGGATGTTGCCGTCCAACTGGTCCGGCTCGACCGACCGGCCCCGCGCGATGCCGCCGGGGTACTCCGGGTAGTAGTCGCTGTAGCCGTCCATGTACCGGAAGCGCAACGGGCTGTTCCGCGTCACGAACGACATCATCTGCGGCCCGTGCGCCAGGTACGCCTGCTGCCGCACGGCCGGGATGTCACCGACGACGGCCGCGAGGTACTGCGCCGCCTTCGCCGGTGTGTCCGGGACGCCGGCGCCCAGGATGACCTCGTTGTTGGGGATCCAGATCGCGGCGCCGGACCGGGCCGCCGAACCGCCGTAGGTCGGTGCCTTCTCCAGCACCACGCAGCTCAGGCCGCGTTTGGCCGCGGTCAGGGCGGCGGTCATGCCGGCCGCGCCCGCACCGACCACCACGACGTCGAACTCACCGAGCCGGTCCGCCGAGGCGGGGGACCTGGTGACGAGTCCCGAGGCCAGTGCGAGACCGGCTCCGGCGAGCACCTGGCGGCGGTTCAGGGTCATGGGGTCACTCCCGACATCGTCTTGCGGTGGTCCCAGCTGGCCGTCCGGTGCGGACGGAAGATCACGGCGACGCGCCGCGACATCGCTTTCCGCAGGGCTTCGCGGGCCGCGTCGTCGTCGCCGACCTCGCCGAAGTTGCGCGCCACCACGGCGTCCACGACCGGGGCGAGATCGGTGAACTCGGTGACGCCCTCCATGTGCACGCCGCGCAGCTGGTCATAGGTCTCCCCCGCCTCGGCCAGCACGCTGCAGCGCGGATCACGACGCAGGTTGACGATCTTCTGCGACTTGCGGTCGGTGCAGAACACGATCTCGCCGTCCAGCACGGCGAACCACATCGGCGCGAGGTGCGGCAGCCCGGTGCGGCCGATGGTCGCGACGATCAACGTCTTCTGGCCGTCCAGGAACGTCTCGATCTCGGCCGGCGTCATCTTGATCAGGTCACGCACGGTCACGCAGCTTCCGCTTGTAGAGCTTGCCGTTGGGGTCGCGCGGCAGTTCGGCCAGGTACTCGATGGTCCTGGGCAGCTTGAACTTCGCGAGCCTCGTACGAGCGAACTCCAGCAGCTCCTCCGTCAGGGCGGCACCAGCTTCAACGCCGTCGACCGGCTGCACGACCGCCTTGATCTCCTCGCCCCAGTCCGGGTGCGGCACGCCGAACACCGCCACGTCGGCGACCTTGGGATGACACACCAGCTCACCCTCGATCTCCGCCGGGTAGATGTTCACGCCACCAGAGATGATCATGTCGTTCTTCCGGTCGCACAAGAACAAGTAGCCGTCTTCATCCAGATAGCCGATGTCCTGGAGCGTGAACAGCCTGCCGACGCGGGCGGCGCGGGTCTTCTCGGCGTCCTTGTGGTACTCGAAGGTCGCGTCGCCCATCCGCATGTAGACGAGGCCGCGTTCGCCGACGGGCAGCTCGGTGCCGTCCTCGCCCAGGATCTTGATCTCCGACGTCGGCCACGGCAGGCCGACCGATCCCGGCTTGTCGAGCCATTCCTGTGCGGTGATCGCCGTGCCGCCGCCCTCGGTGGCGGCGTAGTACTCGATCACGACCGGGCCCCACCAGTCGAGCATCCTGCGCTTGACCTCCAGCGGGCACGGCGCGGCGCCGTGGATCATCGCCCGCAGCGACGACAGGTCGTACTTGGCCTTCACGTCGTCGGGCAGCGCGAGCAACCGGTGGAACTGCGTCGGCACCATGTGGCTGTGCGTGACCCGGTAGCGCTCGATCAGCCGCAGCATCTCCTCCGGCGCCCAGTGGTCCATCAGCACGGCGGTGTGCCCGAGCTGGATCGAGATGACCACGAAGTTGAGCACCGCGGTGTGATAGAGCGGTGACCCGCACACGTGCACGTGGCCGTCATGCGGCTTGATCCCGAAGATGCCGAAGAACCACGCGGCCGACGGCGGCACGACATCCGGGTCGGCGCCGGTCAACGGCCTGCGCACGCCCTTGGGCCGTCCGGTGGTGCCGGAGGTGTAGAGCATCGGCGACCCGGCCGTGCGACGGTCCGGCCTGCCCTCCTCGCCGTCGCCCAGCCGGGTCAGCGGCTGGAAGCCCGCGATGTCGCCCACCGCGAACCGCGCCTCGGAAGGCAGGCCGATCGAGGCTTCCGTTGCCGCAGCGGCGAATCGTTCGTGCGCCACGAACGCCTTGGCGCCGCTGTCCTGCACGAGGTACGCGACCTCGGCCCCGGTCAGGTGCCAGTTGGCCATCACGACGTAGAGGCCGGTCTGGTAGGCGGCGAAGTACACCGCGACCAGGTCGGCGCTGTTGGGCAGCATCAGCACGATGCTGTCGCCGGGTTCCAGCCCCAGGGACCGGAACCCGCGCCCGTAGCGGTCGGCGGCCGCCGCCAGCTCTCGGTAGGTGATCTCTCGACCGCTCGGATCGACCAGTGCGGTCAGGTCCGGCTGATCGGCAGCGATGTTCCAGAGTCCTGTCACCACCCCCTCAAAGTAGAACGCGTTTCACCTACTGACAAGCCTCAGAGACGGCCTTGATCGAAGCCACGTCACGGCAGCCGACGAGCAGCATGGTGACGCCCGCTTTCTCCCAGCGGCCGATCTCCTCGCGCACGTGTTCCGCCGTGCCGACGATGCTGATCTCGGCCACCAGCTCGTCCGGAACCGCCTGGGCCGCCTCGTCCTTGCGGCCGGCGAGGAACAACCGGCCGATGTCCGCCACCGCCTCGCCGTATCCCATGCGGGTGAAGACCTCGGCGTGGAAGTTCATCCCGGGCGCACCCATTCCGCCGATGTACAAAGCGACGAAAGGCTTCAGCATGGCCCTGACCGGCGCCGGATCGTCCGTCACGACGACCTGGCAGGTGGCCGCGACCTCGAAGGTCTCCCTGCTGCGGCCCGACTTGGCGAACCCCTCGGCCAGCCATTCCTCGTACATGCCGGAAAGCCGCGGCGCGTAGTAGATGGCGAGCCACCCGTCCGCGATCTCCGAGGTCAGCGCGACGTTCTTCGGTCCCTCGGCACCGAGCCAGATCGGCAGGTCGGCGCGCAGCGGGTGTGTGATGGGCTTGAGCGGCTTGCCGAGCCCGAGCTCGCCGGGACCCCGGTAGGGCAACGGGTAGTGCGGACCGTCGTTGACCACCGGCGCCTCGCGGGCCAGCACCTGACGCAGGATCGACACGTATTCCCTGGTCCTGGCCAGGGGTTTGGCGAACGGCCGGCCGTACCAGCCCTCCACGACCTGCGGCCCGGACACACCGAGGCCGAGCACGAACCGGCCGCCGGACAGGTGGTCCAGCGTGAGCGCGTGCATGGCACAGGCCGCCGGTGTGCGGGCCGACATCTGCACCACGGAGGTGCCGAGCCGGACGCGATCAGTCGCGGATCCCCACCAGGCCAGCGGGGTGAACGCGTCCGAGCCCCACGCCTCGGCGGCGAACACCGCGTCGAATCCTGATTCCTCCGCCGCCGCCACGAGTTCGGCGGCGTTCGTGGGCGGCCCAGCGCCCCAGTACCCGAGCTGCAGACCGAGCTTCATGCACCCATCTTGCCACCATTTCGAGAACCTGTTTCACTTTGATCTGTGACTCGGCCGCTGAGTGCTCCGCTCGACGTGGGCTTCGACTACACGCGCTCCCTCGGCCCGACGCTGGGCCGTTTCCTCACGGATCTGCGCCGCCGGAAGGTGACGGGGATCCGCGGTTCCGACGGCCGTGTGCACGTGCCGCCGCTCGAGTACGACCCCGTGACGGCGGAGAAGCTGTCCGAGTTCGTGGACGTGGCGTCGACCGGCGTGGTGCGCGGCTGGTCGTGGATCCCCGAACCGCTCGAGGGGCAACCGCTCGACCGGCCCTTCGCGTGGGCGCTCATCCAACTCGACGGCGCGGACACCTCGTTGCTGCACGCCGTGGACGCCGGTTCGCCGGACCGGATGTCGACGGGCGCGCGGGTGCGGGTGCGATGGCGCGCCGAGCGAGCCGGTGCCATCACGGACATCGAGTACTTCGAGATCTCCGACGAACCCGGCGAGCCCCCGGCAGACGCGGAAGCCGTCACGATGGTGACCACGCCGGTGAACCTGCATTACACGCATTCCGCGTCGCCGACCGAGGACCCGTTCCTGCGCGGCCTCATGGAGGGGCGGCTGATCGCCCAGCGCTGCCCGGTGTGCGAGAAGGTCTACTTCCCGCCGCGGCCCGCCTGCCCCACCGACGGCGTGCCGACGACGGACCAGATCGAGCTGTCCGACCACGGCACCATCACCACGTTCTGCGTCGTCAACGTGCCCTTCCTCGGCCAGCGGATCCCGCCGCCGTACGTGTCGGCCTACGTGCTGCTGGACGGCGCGGACATCCCGTTCCTGCACCTGCTGCTCGGCGTCGCGCCGGAGGACGTGCGGATGGGCATGCGCGTCGAGGCGGTGTGGAAGCCGCGCGAGGAGTGGGGCCCGACGATGCAGAACATCGATCACTTCAAGCCTTCCGGCGAGCCGGACGCGCCGTTCGACTCCTACTCCCAGCACCTGTGAGGCGCGCATGCGTGACGTTGCGGTAGTCGGTTTCGCGCAGACGCCGTGCGTGCGCGAAACCGACGGCACCACCAACGGTGTCGAGATGCTGGTGCCGATCTTCCAGGAGGTGCTCGGCGGACTCGGGCTCACCAAGGCCGACATCGGGTTCTGGTGCTCCGGTTCCTCGGACTACCTGGCGGGACGGGCTTTCTCGTTCGTCTCCGCCGTCGACGCGATCGGTGCGTTCCCACCGGTCGCGGAGTCGCACGTCGAGATGGACGCCGCGTGGGCCTTGTACGAGGCCTGGGTGAAGCTGCAGTGCGGCGAGATCGACACGGCGCTGGTCTACGGCTTCGGCAAGTCGTCGGCGGGTCAGCTCCGCCGTGTCATGGCGATGCAGCTCGACCCCTACGTCGTCACGCCGCTGTGGCCGGATTCGCTTGGTCTGGCCGGAATCCAGGCGCGCATGGGCATCGAGAGCGGCCTTTGGGACGAGCGGGACATGGCTTCAGTGGCCGTGCGGAGTCGTGCCGCAGCGATGTCGAACCCGCTGGCGCAGCTGTCCGGGACCTACGACGTCGACGAGTTGCTGGCTTCGGACTACGTGGCGGATCCGTTGCGGCGGCACGACTGCGCGCCGATCACCGATGGCGCGGCGACGATCGTGCTGGCGGCGGGTGACCGTGCGCGGGATCTGTGCGATCGGCCGGCGTGGATCACCGGGTTCGAGCACCGGGTCGACTCGCCGTCGTTCGGCGCCCGTGACCTCACCACTTCTCCGTCGGCTGTAGCCGCGGGCAAGGCGGCCGGTGCCGACGGCGTCGAGGTGGCGGAACTGCACGCGCCGTTCAGCCACCAGGAGATCCTGCTGCGCCAGGCACTCGGGCTCGGCGACATCGTGATCAACCCGTCCGGCGGCGTGCTGGCCGGCAACCCGATGTTCGCGGCCGGGCTGGCCCGCATCGGTGAGGCCGCGCGCCGCGTGCACGACGGATCAGCCTCGAAGGTGCTCGGTCACGCCACGAGCGGGCCGTTGCTCCAACAGAACCTCGTCTGCGTCATGGAAGGACGGGAGTAGATGCGACCGGCAGCAGTGGTCGGCACCGGCCAGACGCACCACGCCGCGAAACGCCTCGACGTGTCGATGGCGGGCCTGTGCCGCGAGGCGATCGACCGGGCGATGGCCGACGCCGGGGTGGACTGGCCGGACATCGACGCCGTGGTCCTGGGCAAGGCGCCAGACCTGTTCGAGGGCGTCATGATGCCCGAACTCTTCCTCGCCGACGCCCTGGGCGCGGTCGGGAAACCGTTGCTGCGCGTGCACACCGCGGGCTCGGTCGGTGGCAGCACCGGGAACGTAGCGGCCTCGCTCGTCCAGTCCGGTGTGCACAAGCGCGTGCTGGCCGTGGCGTTCGAGAAGCAGTCCGAGTCGAACGCGATGTGGGCTTTGTCCGTTCCGACGCCGTTCACCATGCCGGTGCACGCCGGCGCGGGCGGCTACTTCGCGCCGCACGTGCGCTCCTACATCCGCCGCGCGGGCGCTCCCGAGCACGTGGGCGCGATGGTGGCCGCCAAGGACCGCCGCAACGGGGCTCGGAATCCCTACGCGCACCTGAAACAGCCGGACATCACGGTGGAGTCGGTGCAGGCCTCGCAGATGCTGTGGGACCCGATCCGGTACGACGAGACCTGTCCTTCGTCGGACGGCGCATGCGCAGTCATCATTTCGTCCGAGCCCACCTCGGGCCGGGCCGCGTGGATCCGGGCGACCGCGATGCGCACCGAGCCCACCACGTTCGCCGGACGCGACCAGGTCAACCCGCAGGCCGGCCAGGACGCCGCCCGCGCGTTGTGGAAGCAGGCCGGGATCACCGACCCGCTGTCCGAAGTGGACGCCGCCGAGATCTACGTGCCGTTCTCGTGGTTCGAGCCGATGTGGCTCGAGAACCTCGGGTTCACCGAGATCGGCCAGGGCTGGAAGCTCACGGAGGCGGGCGAGACCGAGATCGGCGGCCGGCTGCCGGTGAACCCGAGCGGCGGCGTGCTGTCGTCGAACCCGATCGGCGCCTCCGGGTTGCTGCGGTACGCCGAGGCAGCGATGCAGGTCATGGGCACCGCCGGGGAGCACCAGGTCGACGGCGCGCGGGTCGCGCTCGGCCACGCGTACGGCGGTGGATCGCAGTTCTTCGCCATGTGGGTCGTCGGATCGGAGAAGCCATGAAGTTCACCGTCGGCATCGCCATGAGCCCGCTCGACCAGCTGACCGAGTTGGCCCAGTGCGCCGAGGAGTGCGGCTACGCGTCCATCGCGCTGCCGGACTCGTTGTTCTTCTCGGAGAAGGTCTCCGCGGACTACCCGTACACGCCCGACGGCTCACGGATGTGGAACGCCGAGACCCCGTGGGTGGACCCGTTCGTCGCCGCCGCGGCCATGGGTGCGGTGACATCGCGGATCCACTTCTACACCCAGGTCCTGAAACTGGGCTCCCGCAACCCGTTGCTGCTGGCCCGCCAGGTCGGCTCGGTGGCGCACCTGACCGGCAACCGGTTCGGTCTCGGCGTCGGGCTCGGCTGGTCGCCGGAGGAGTTCGAGTGGTGCGGTGCGCCGTACAAGAACCGCGGGCCGCGCGTCGACGAGATGATCGACATTCTGAAGCTCGTGCTGGGCGGCGGAATGGTCGAGTACCACGGTGACTACTTCGACTTCGACCGGTTGCAGATGTCTCCGGCACCCACCTCGCCGGTGCCGTTCTACGTCGGCGGCCACTCCCCCGCCGCCTTGAAGCGCGCTGCCAGGGTCGGTGACGGCTGGACGTCCGCGATGATCAAGTACGCGGACCTGAGGTCGGTGATCGAGCAGCTCAAGGATCTCGGCGCGTTCGAGCGCCCGTTCGAGATCCAGGCCGTGTGCATCGACCGGTTCGGGCTCGACGGCTACCGGCAGCTCGACGAGATCGGTGTGACGGACGTGATCGTGGTGCCGTGGCTGTTCTACGGCGTCGGGTTCGACGGAAGCCTGCAGGCCAAGAAGGACGGACTTCGGCGTTTCGCCGACGAAGTGCTGGGAGAGTTCGCATGACCGCGGTCAGCTGGACGGCATCGAAGACGGAGACCCCGGCGCGCGTGGCGTCGTGGAAGTCGATGGACGCCGTGTCACGTGGCGCGAAGGACGAGTGGCTGGCGTTGTTCGCCGAGGACGCCGTGGTGGAGGACCCGGTCGGCCCGTCCATGTTCGACGCCGAAGGCAAGGGCCACCACGGCAAGGAGGCCATCGCCGCGTTCTGGGACCTCGCGATCGCCAACGTGGAACGGTTCGAGTTCGCCATGCACGACTCGTTCGCGGCGGGGTCGGAATGCGCGAACATCGGCACGATCTCGGCGTTCCTGCCCGGCGGCGCGCGCGTCGACACCGAGGGCGTGTTCGTCTACAACGTCGGCGAAGACGGGCTCATCAAGTCGATGCGCGCGTTCTGGGAGACAGAACGCGCGCTCGCGACCCTTCGTACTCCGTAGCTACCTGTTGATGGTGAACGTGGACGTCGTGTTCCTGACGTCCACGGCGTTGTCCTTGAGCCGCAGTCCCTCGAACGTCACCGAGCCGATCGCCGGGCCCTGTCCGGGTTCGGGGAACTCGTTGGCCCACAGCCCGAAGCCGGACTTGGCCTCGAACGCGTCACCGCTGAGCTTCGCACCGGTGATCGACACGTTGGTGAACTTCGTGTCGGTGATGGTGTTCGCGGGCTGGCCGTTGACGTAGTTGGTCTGGAACATGATCCCGCTGTAGGTCGGGTCCACGATGTCGAGATCGCTGACGCGGATGGCCTGGAACTTGTTCGTCGCGGAGAACAGCCACAGCGCCGGGAACGTCTGCGCGCCCCAGAAGTGCCCGCCCGACCGGACGATCGAGATCCCCTTCAGGGTGGTCGGTGCCGGACCGAAGTCCTTCATCGTCACGCCGAAGCTCAGCGAGCTGATGGTGCCGCCGGAACCGGCCAGGACATCGGCGACGTAGATGTCGCGGAAGGTGTTGTCCTGACCGCCGTACACCGCGATGCCCGCCGCGCGCCACGGCGTCAGGGCCGTGAGGTGCTCGAACAGGTTGTTCTTCTGGTCGCCGTCGTTGAGGTCGGCGGCCGCCCACAACGCGAAGCTGTCGTCACCGGTGGTGCGTGCCTCGTTGTTGACCACGTGGTTGTTCGAGCTGCCGTTGGTGAAGTTCACCGCGTCGGCGAACGTGTTGCGGAACCTGGAGTCGCGCACGGTGGTGTTCTGCACGTTCGTGCCCCAGATGCCGACCACGGTGTGCTCGACCCACAGGTTGTCGAACGTCAGGCCGGACACGTTCTCGAGGTCGAACACCTTGCCGGGGCCGTCGATCCGCGTGGTGTAGTTGCCGAAGTAGGCGAACCCGCGGAACGTGGAGCCGCTCGCGGAGCCGTCCACGGTGAAGCCCGCGTCGGTGTTGTCCGGGCCGACCGCACGGAACCTGGTGAACCACGGCCCGGCGCCGACGACCTGCACGGCGGTGCCGGACACGTCGAGCTTGCCCGTGTTCTCGTAGTCACCGGCGGGCAGGTAGACGCCGACGAGCTTGCCGGTGATGTCCTTGCGCACCTTGTCGAGCGCTGCCTGCACGGCGGCGTGGCTGGTGCCGTCCGGGGTGGTGTAGCGCGCCGGGTCGGGGTTGGCGACCGGGGCGACCTGCTCGAAACTCACGAAGTCGATGGCGTAGGTCGACGTGTTCGCGGCGCTCTTCTGCAGCTTGATCTTGCTGCCCGCCGGCACGGTGGTGCCGAGCAGCACGTTGGCCTCGTCGTAGATGTGCCGCGCCGGGCCGAGTGCGGGGTCGTTCTGCGGGCCCCACTCCGGTCCGTAGAGCCAGGCGTACTTCGACGTCAGGTCGATCGCCTTGAGGAACCGGCCGTTGACGAAGACGTCCACTGTGGACTGCGTGCCGCCGCCGGTCGGCGCGTCCGGCAGCGAGAACCGGGTGACGAGCGAGTTGGTGGCCCGCTTCGTGGTGAACTCGACGGAGCTGCCGGTCGTGTTCAGCGTGACCGCCTTGCGGCCGGACGCCTCACCCGCGAGATCGCCGATAGTGCGGTTCGGGCCGACGACGGCGGCACCGCCGCCGAGCTTGCCGTCCTCGGCCTCGACCGTCTCGTACGGCAGGCTCGCGCCGCGGCCTGCGTACAGGTCGGTGGTGCTGGTGTTGTTGTCCCGGTTGGCTTTCGCCTCGTCGGCGTCCGGCAGGACCACCGTGCGGACGACGTACTTGCCGTTGGCCTTCACCAGCCAGGACCCGAGGTCGAGCGGCTTCGCCGTGCCACCGGCGGCGATGCGGCCGGTCTGCAGGCCGTAGAACTTGGTGAGCAGGGCTCCGGTGTGGGCATCGGTCACGGTCGACTCGATGACGCGCACATGAGCGGCCGTGGCCTGCGTGCCCTGGTTCTTGACGACGACCGAGAACTTCACCCTGTCGCCCGCCTGGGGGCTGTCCGGCGTCCGGGTCACCTGTTCGGCGACGAGGTCGGGGCCTGCCAGCCGGCCGACGGTGAACTGGCTCGTCAGCCCGTTGTTCGACTCGCTCGTCTCGAAGATCACGCCCGCTTCGTCGACCTTGGCGACGACCTGGTGCGCACCCGCCGGGTACTTGCCGATCTTCGCGGACACCGTCGCCGATGCGCCTGCCGCGAGAGCTCCGACCTGGGTGGTGGCGACCTTGCGGCGGTCGACGTAGAAGCTGACGTTGGTGGCGGCGCTCGACGCGAGCGCGCCGGTGTTCGTGATCGTCGCGTTGGCGGTGATGTCGTCGCCGGTCACCGGGCTCGCCGGCGTGGTCGTGGTGGCGGCGACCGTCAGGTCCGGGTTGGGTGCGGCCACGCCGAGGATCTGGAGGTCCGAGATCTGCGCGCCGCCTGCCCCGGTGTTCGCGGTGATCGTCAGCCGCACGTCGGCGACCTTCGCGGTGAGCGGGATCGTCACTCTGTTGCCGGTGGCGGGGTCGAACCCGTACGGCGTCGCCGCGACCAGGCTGGTGAACTCGGTGGCGGACTGCTCACGCCCGAGCACCTCCACGGTCTGCGTGCGTGGTCCCCACTCCATCGCGGGATTCACCCGCAGCACGATCGAGTTGAGGTCCGCGTTGGCGCCGAGCGCGACGGTGAGCAGGTTCGGGAAGGTGTCCGCCCCCGCCTCCCAATAGGTGGTGGGGTCGTCGTCGATCGCCTTGGCCGCGGTGAAGTTCCCGGTCGTCGAGGACGCGGTGATCTGCTTGCCGGTGGCCAGGTTCTCCTCACCGGGCGCGGCGGAGGCGGATCCGGGCAGTCCTGCCGGTAACAGCGCCGCGACCAGCAGCGCCACTGCCAGTCTTGAACGGGGTCGGCTCCGGGCCATGACGAACACCTCTCCTGAGCGGGCTGTCAACTATTACCGGGAAATGATCCGGTTTCTGCGTTCTGAAGTTGATTTCTTGCGGTCCCAGAACCTACCCCCACCACGCCCGGAAACCGCTACCACGTCTCGACAGGTGATCACTTGCAAGGGAATCGACAGCATGCGCCACGGCCGTTGCGGAACCGGGCGGGAGCGCTATACGGTCGAAACTAGAACAGGTTGCAGTTTTGGGCTGCGGGCCGACCGAGGAGCGGACATGGCGAAAAAGGCTTCGCGTGGCGATCAGGCCGACTACGTGGTCGTCGGGTCGGGCAGCTCGGGGGCCGCGATCGCGGGCCGGCTGGCGCAGTCGGGCGCGAGCGTCATCGTGCTCGAAGCCGGGAAGACCGACGAGAAGCTCATGGTCAAAAAGCCCGGGATGATCGGCCCCATGCACTCGGTTCCCCAGCTCAAGGCGCTTTTCGACTGGGGCTACTACTCGGTGCCGCAGAAGCACGCCCTCGACCGCAGGATGCCGGTGCCGCGCGGCAAGGTGGTCGGCGGGTCCAGCTCCATCAACGGCATGGTCTACGTCCGCGGCAACCGCGCCAACTTCGACTCCTGGGCCGCGGAGGGCAACGAGGGCTGGGACGCGGACAGCGTGAACGCCGCCTACAAGCGGATGGAGGACTTCGAGGACGGCGAGAACACGTTCCGGGGCGCGGGCGGACCGATCCGGATCACCCGCATCAAGAGCCCGGAAGAGGGATCACTGCAGTTCCTCCACGCCACCGCCGACGCGACCGGCTGCAAGATCCTCGACGACTACAACGCCGAGTCGCAGGAGGGCGTCAGCCGGATGCAGCAGAACGCCGCCGACGGCCTGCGCTACAGCGCCTCGCGCGGCTACCTCCACCACCTCGCACCCCCGACGCTGGAGCTGCAGTCCGGGGTGCTGGCGAAGAAGGTGCTCATCGAGAACGGCCGCGCGGTCGGCGTCGAGGTCGTGGACGCCGACGGCACGCAGCGCACGGTCCGCGCCGGCAAGGAGGTCATCCTCTCGGCCGGGTTCGTCGGATCCGCGCAGCTGCTCATGCTCTCCGGCGTCGGCCACGCCGAGCACCTGAGGGAACACGGTATCGAGGTCGTCGCGGACCTGCCGGTCGGTGACAACCTGCACGACCACATGTTCCACGCGCTGACTTTCCACGTGTCGTCGAGCAAGCACAAAGGCGCGGCGCCGTACTTCGCGCGCGGGCTGGCCAAAGAGCTGATCAGGCCCGGCAGCACGTTCCTCGCGAACTCGGTCTTTGAAGCCGTCGCGTTCCTCAAGACGTCCCAGGCCGGCGCGATCCCCGATCTCCAGCTGCACCTGCTGCCGTGGGCGTACGTGACGCCCAACCAGGACGCGCCGATCCGGCACGACGTCGACAAGCGGCCCTCGCTCACCGTGCTGACGACGTTGATCTACCCGAAGAGCCGCGGCACGTTGCGGCTCGCCTCAGCCGACCCCACTGCGGCACCACTCATCGACCCGCAGTACCTCGCCGACCCTGCCGACCTCGAGGTCCTCGCCGAGGGCTCGGAGATCGCCCGCGAGATCTTCGCGTCGAGCGCCTTCAACGGCTCGGTCAAGGCGGAGCTCCACCCCGGCAAGCAGTTGCGGGGCCAGGATTTGCGCGACGCGATCCTCAACCGCGCGACGTCGGTCTACCACGGTGTCGGCACCTGCCGGATGGGTGTCGACGACCTCGCGGTCGTCGGCCCCGACCTCAAGGTCCGCGGCGTCGAGGCGCTGCGGGTCTGCGACGCCTCGATCATGCCGTCGATCACCGGTGGCAACACCAACGCGCCCGCCATCATGATCGGCGAGATGGGCGCGCAGTTCGTTCTCGCGGACAGCTGACGGATTACGCGTACTGGACCCGGAACTCCTTGATCCCGTTGAGCCAGCCGGACCGCAACCGCCGCGGTTCGGCGGCCTGGCGGATGTCCGGCATGTGGTCCGCGATCGCGTTGAAGATCAGGTCGATCTCCAGCCTGGCCAGGTTCGCACCGATGCAGAAGTGCGCGCCGCTGCCGCCGAAGCCCAGGTGCGGGTTGGGGTCGCGGGTGATGTCGAACCGCTCGGGGTTCTCGAACACCTCCTCGTCGAAGTTCGCCGACGAGTAGAAGACCCCGACCCGCTGGCCTTTCTTGATCTCGACACCGCTCAGCGAGGTGTCCTGGGTCGCGGTCCGCTGGAAGACGACGACCGGTGTGGCCCACCGGACGATCTCGTCGGCGGCCGTCGCCGGGCGTTCGGCCTTGAAGCGCTCCCACTGCTCCGGGTGGTCGAAGAACGCCTTCATGCCGTGCGTGATGGCGTTGCGGGTCGTCTCGTTGCCCGCGACGGCCAGCAGCAGCACGAAGAACCCGAACTCCTCCGAGGCGAGGCCGGCACCGTCCACATCGGCCTGGACGAGCTTGGTGACGATGTCCTCGCGCGGGCACTTGCGGCGGTCCTCCGCCATGTTCCAGGAGTAGCCGAGCAGTTCGGTGGCCGCGGCCATCGGGTCGCCGTCGAACTCCGGGTCGTCGTAGGAGATCATCTGGTTGGACCAGTCGAAGATCTTGCGGCGGTCGTCCTGCGGGATGCCGATGAGCTCCGCGATGGCCTGCAGGGGAAGCTCGCACGCGACGTCGGTGACGAAGTTGCCGTGCCCCTTGGCCAGCGCTTCCGCCACGATCAGCTCGGCCCTGGTGTTCAGGGCCTCGCGCAGCGCGTTGATCGCCCTCGGGGTGAACCCGCGGGAGATGATGCCGCGCAGCTTGGTGTGCGCCGGTGGGTCCATGTTCAGCAGGAGCAGCCGCTGCATCTCGATGCGGTCGCGGGTCATGTCGTCGGCGAACCGGATGATCGCCGTGTTCTCCCAGCTGGAGTAGAGGTCGCTGTTGCGCGAGACCTCCTTGACGTCGGCGTGTTTGCTCACCACCCAGAAGCCGTCGTCGTTGAACCCGCCCCTGCCGACCGGGTGGGAGTTCCACCAGATCGGCGCGGTCTGCCGCAACTCCGCGAACTCCTCGAGCGGCAGGCGCTCCGCGTACATGTCAGGGTCGGTGAAGTCGAAACCCTCCGGGATGACGCCCACGAGCACCTCCTAGATGGAACGCGTTCTATCCGATTCAAACACGGTTGCTCCTTGTGTTGAAGCCCCCATGCGGCCAATCTGGTGAAGCACAGGAACGTGTTCTAGTTTCTTCGCAGAGGAGGCTCGCGTGGGCAGTCCGGTGATCGTGGGAGCTGTGCGCACGCCCATCGGCAGGCGCAACGGCTGGCTGTCGGGGCTGCACGCCGCCGAGCTCCTCGGTGCGGCACAACAAGGTCTTCTTGACCGAACCGCTGTTGATCCGTCCACTGTCGAACAAGTCATCGGCGGCACGGTGACGCAGGCGGGCGAACAGTCCAACAACATCACCAGAACCGCGTGGCTGCACGCGGGCCTGCCGCACACGACCGGCTGCACGACCATCGACTGCCAGTGCGGCTCCGCCCAGCAGTCCACGCACCTCATCGCGGGCCTGATCGCGACCGGGGCGATCTCGTGCGGCATCGCCTGCGGGGTCGAGGCGATGAGCCGCGTCCCGATGCGCAGCAACGTCGGCGAGACAGGCAAGCCCCGCCCCGACTCGTGGACCATCGACCTGCCGAACCAGTTCGTGGCCGCCGAACGCGTGGCTCTGAGGCGCGGCATCGGGCGCGAGGAGGTCGACCGCTTCGGCGTCCAGTCTCAGACGCGGGCGCGGGCGGCGTGGGCGGCGGGCCGGTACACCGCAGAGGTCGTGCCGGTGAAGGTCGGCGAGTCGCTGGTGGACACCGACCAGGGGCTGCGCGAGACCAGCCTCGAAGCGCTGGCCGCGCTGAAGCCCGTCGTGCCCGACGGCGTGCACACCGCGGGCACGTCGTCACAGATCTCCGACGGGGCCTCAGCCGTGATGGTCGTCGACTCGGAGTTCGCGCGGGCGCACGGGTTGCGGCCGCGGGCCCGGATCGTGACGCAGTGCCTGGTCGGGTCGGACCCCTACTACCACCTGGACGGGCCCGTCGACGCCACCGCGCGGTTGCTGGAGCGCAGCGGGATGAAGGTCGGGGACATCGACCTGTTCGAGGTCAACGAGGCGTTCGCTTCCGTTGTGCTGTCGTGGGCCTCGGTGCATCGGCCGAACCACGACCGGGTCAACGTGAACGGTGGCGCCATCGCTCTGGGCCATCCCGTTGGGTCCACCGGCACGCGGTTGATCACCACCGCGTTGCACGAGTTGGAGCGCCGGGATGCCACGACCGCGCTGATCACGATGTGTGCTGGTGGGGCGTTGGCTAGCGGGACGATCATCGAGCGGATCTGAGCACCGGCACTGTCAGACCCTCCTGAGACGATTGGAGTGGGGGGCTCCGGCCCCCTGGAGGGGCCTCCAATCCGGATCGATTCCGCGCGCCTCAGCGCCGTAGACCGGGACCGGGTGGTGGTCCGCGCGCCTCCAGCGCCGTACACCGGCACCGGCCGGCGATCCGCGCGACTCAGGCGCCGCACACCGGCACCGGATGGCGATCCGCGCGCGCCTCAGGCGCCGCACACCGGCACCGGATGGCGATCCGCGCGACTCAGGCGCCGCACACCGGCACCGGATGGTGGCCCGCGCGCCTCAAGCGCCGCACACCGGCACCGGATGGTGGCCCGCGCGCGCCTCAGGCGCCGTACACCGGCACCGGCCGGTGATCCGCAACCAGCTCGCGCACCACCGGCCCCAGCTCCGCCGGCTCCCACCGCGCGCCCTTGTCGATCTCCCGCCCGCGCTGCCACCCCTGCGCCAGGCAGATCCGGCCACCGTCCACCTCGAACAGCGCGCCGGTGACGTCCGCCGACTCCGCGCTACCCAGCCACACCACGAGCGGCGAGATGTTCTCCGGCGCCATCGCGTCGAACCCGTCGGAGGGTGCGGCCATCGACTCGGCGAAGGTCTGTTCGGTCATCCGGGTTCGCGCGGCCGGGGCGATCGCGTTCACCGTCACGCCGTAGCGGGCCAGTTCGGCCGCCGCCACGAGCGTCATCGCGGCGATCCCCGCCTTGGCCGCCGAGTAGTTCGCCTGACCCACGCTGCCGAACAGGCCGGCGCCGGACGATGTGTTGATCACTCGCCCGGAGACCGTGCCGCCCGCCTTGTGCACGGCCCGCCAGTGCGCGGCGGCGTGGTGCAGGGGCGCGAAGTGGCCCTTGAGGTGCACGCGCACGACCTCGTCCCACTCGTCCTCGCCGCAGCTCACCAGCATCCGGTCGCGCACGATGCCCGCGTTGTTCACCAGCACGTCCAGGCCGCCGAACGCCGATACCGCCGCGTCGACCACCCGTGCGGCACCGGCCCACGTGCCCACGTCGTCGGTGTTCACGATCGCCCGCGGGCCGATCAGCGCCGCGACCTCCGAGGCCGGCCCCACAGAAAGATCGTTCACGACCACCCGTGCGCCCGCGGCGGCGAAGGCCAGTGCGTGGGCACGGCCGATGCCGCGGCCCGCACCGGTGACGATCACGACCCGGTCCTCGCACAACTTCATGACGACTCCCCCTCGGTGTTGGCTGCGGCGAGGAACGCGGGCACCTCTCCCCCGCCGTGCACCGGCAGGGTGGCGCCGGTGACGTAAGAGGCCAGCGGTGAGGCGAGGAAGACCGCGCACGCGCCGACCTCGTCCGGCGACGCGAGCCTGCCCAGTGGCACGGTTCGCGCGACGGCCTCGATGCCGGCCGAGTCGCCGTAGTGCAGGTGGGACTGCTCGGTGAGCACCATGCCGACGGCCAGCGCGTTGACCCGCACCTTGGGTGCCCACTCGACGGCCAGCGACGCGGTGAGGTTGTCCAGGCCGGCCTTCGCGGCGCCGTAGGCCGCGGTGCCGGGTGACGGACGGCGGCCGCTGACGCTGCTCACCATCACGATCGAGCCGCCGGACGGCTGTTCCCGCATCACGGCGTACGCCGCCTGCGACACCAGCAGGGGCGCCAGCAGGTTCAGCTCCACGATCTTCTGGTGGAACCGCGGGGAGGCCTTGTCCGCCAACGCGAACGGCGCGCCACCGGCGTTGTTCACCACGACGTCCAGCCGGCCGTGATCGGCGACGATCCTGGACACGAGTTCGCCTACCTGGTCGGCGTCACGGACATCGCAGGGCAGGAAGGACGCGCCCGGCACCTCGGCGGGTCGCCGGGCGCAGGTCACGACGACCGCCCCGGCCCGCTGGAACGCGCGGGTGATCCCGAGGCCGACGCCCCGCACGCCGCCCGTCACGAGGACGACTGCTCCGTCGAGGTCGAGTTCCACTGGCACCTACCCCGGTCGCTTCGGCACTGGTAAGTTACCAAGCAATCGCTTGGTTCGGAAGGCGGCTCCATGGGAATCTCCAGCAGCCACACCGAAAACGGCATCATCGAAGTCACGATCGACTTTCCTCCCGTCAACGCCATACCGGCGCGCGGGTGGTTCGAACTGGCCGAGACCATCACCTACGCGGGTGAGGATCCGGAGGCCAGGGTCGTGATCTTGCGGGCCGAGAACCGCGGCTTCTGCGCGGGCGTCGACCTGAAGGAGATCCAGCGCTCCACCGGCCACGACGCGATCATCGCGGCGAACCGTGGCTGCGCCAAGGCCTTCAGCGCCGTGTACGACTGCGCGGTGCCGGTCATCGCCGCGGTGCAGGGCTTCTGCCTCGGTGGCGGCATCGGCCTGGTCGGCAACGCGGACGTGATCGTCGCGTCCGACGACGCGACCTTCGGGCTGCCCGAGGTCGACCGCGGCGCGCTCGGCGCCGCCACGCACCTGGCCCGGCTGGTGCCGCAGCACCTGATGCGCACGCTCTACTACACGGCCCGCAACGTCAGCGCGCAAACGTTGCACCACCACGGCAGCGTCTTCGAGGTCGTGCCGCGCGAGCAGCTCGACGACACCGCGCGCGAGCTGGCGAAAGAGATCGCGAAGAAGGACCCGATGGTGATCCGCCGGGCCAAGGAGGCGATCAACGGCATCGACCCGCAGCGCGTGCACACGAGCTACCGCTACGAGCAGGGCTTCACCTTCGAGCTGAACCTCGCCGGCGTGGCGGACCACGCGCGGCAGGCCTTCCTGGACGGAAACCATGCGCGACAAGCGAATGACGGCTGACGAGGTCGCCGGCGAGATCAAGGACGGCATGACCGTCGGCATCGGCGGCTGGGGCTCACGGCGCAAGCCGATGGCCCTGGTCGAGGCGATCCGGCGGACCGGGGTCAAGGACCTGACCGTCGTGAGTTACGGCGGCCCGGACGTCGGGCTGCTGTGCGCGGCGGGCAAGGTCCGCAAGCTGGTCTACGGTTTCGTCTCGCTCGACACCATCCCGTACGACCCGTGGTTCAAGCGGGCCAGGGAGACCGGCGCGATCGAGGTGCTGGAACTCGACGAGGGCATGTTCCAGACCGGACTCAGGGCCGCCGCCCACCGGCTGCCGTTCCTGCCGATCAGGGCAGGCCTCGGCTCGGACGTGCTCACGTTCGCCCCGGAGCTCAAGACCGTCCGATCGCCCTACGACGACGGCGAAGAGCTGGTCGCCATGCCCGCCTTGAAACTCGACGTCGCGCTGGTGCACCTAAACCGGGCGGACAGGCACGGCAACGCCCAGTACCTCGGCCCGGACCCGTACTTCGACGACCTGTTCTGCCTGGCCGCCGACCGGCGCTATCTCTCGTGCGAGCAGATCGTCGAGACGTTCGAGGGACCGCCACAGTCCTTGCTGCTCAACCGGATGATGGTCGACGGCGTCGTGGAAGCACCGGGCGGCGCGGGGTTCACGAGCTGCGTCCCCGACTACCCGCGCGACGAAGCCCGACAGCGCGAGTACGCCGAAGCGGCCGCTGACCTGGAGAAATGGGCCGACTTCGAGAAGAGGCTGCTGGCATGAGCGACATCACGCGGGCCGAAATCTGCGTCACCGCCTGCGCCGATCTCTTCGCCGGCGCGGGCGAGACGCTGGCGAGCCCCATGGGCCTCATCCCGATGCTGGGCGCGAAACTCGCCCGCCTCACCACCGAACCGGACCTGCTGCTGAGCGATGGCGAGGCCTACCTCCTCACGCCGGAGTCCACTGTGGAGGGATGGCTGCCGTACCGGGCGGTGTTCGACGTCGTCGCGCACGGCCGCCGGCACGTCGTCATGGGCGCGAACCAGGTCGACAGGTTCGGCAACCAGAACATCTCCTGCATCGGCGACCACGCGAAACCGACGAGGCAGCTGTTCGGATTCCGCGGCGCGCCCGGCAACACGATCAACCACCGCACCAGCTACTGGGTGCCGCGGCACAGCCCGCGCGTGCTCGTGGACGCCGTCGACGTGATCTCCGGCGTCGGCTACGACCACGCCGTCGGCCCGTTTCACGACATCCACCAGGTCGTCACGAACCTCGCCGTGCTCGACTTCACCACCCCCGGCCGCTCGATGCGCCTGGTCTCCACCCACCCCGGTGTCTCGGTCGACGAGGTGCAGAAGCAGACGTCATTCCCGCTCGTGGCGGACAACGTCACCGAGACCAGGCTCCCGACCGACGAGGAGCTGAAGCTGATCCGCACGCTGCTCGATCCGGATGCCAAGCGGGACAAGGAAGTCCCCTCATGAGAACCGCGCTGACCGACCTGGTCGGCGTCAAGCACCCGGTGGTGCAGACCGGAATGGGCTGGGTCGCCGGACCTCGGCTGGTTTCCGCGACCGCCGAGGCTGGCGGGCTGGGCATCCTCGCCTCCGCCACCATGACCTACGCCGAACTCGAAGCGGCCATCAAGGAAACCCGTACCCGCACGTCCCAGCCGTTCGGCGTGAACCTCCGCGCCGACGCCCAGGACGCACCGGAACGCGTCGACCTGATCATTCGCGAACAGGTGAAAGTCGCCTCCTTCGCGCTGGCCCCGAAACCCGACATGATCGCCAAGCTGAACGACGCCGGAGTGGTGGTCATCCCGTCGATCGGCGCGGCCAGGCACGCCGAGAAGGTCGCCAAGTGGGGCGCTCACGCGGTGATCGTCCAGGGCGGCGAGGGCGGCGGTCACACCGGCGGCGTGGCAACGACCCTGCTGCTCCCCAGCGTGCTGGACGCCGTCGACATCCCGGTGATCGCGGCAGGCGGCTTCTTCGACGGCAGAGGCCTGGCCGCGGCACTCGCGTACGGCGCGGCCGGAATCGCGATGGGCACCAGGTTCCTGCTCACCCAAGAGAGCACGGTGCCGGACGCGGTCAAACAGGCTTACCTGCAACGGGATCTGAACGGCACGGTCGTGACCACGCGCGTCGACGGCCTGCCCCACCGCGTCCTGCGCACCGACCTGGTCGACCACCTCGAAAAGTCCGGCAAACTCAGCAGCCTCACCAGAGCGATCACGAACGCGGCCAGGTTCCGGCAGCACACCGGACTCTCGTGGCGCGCGATGATCCGCGAAGGCCTCGCCATGAAGCACGGCAAGGACCTCAGCTGGTCCCAGGTGATCATGGCTGCGAACACGCCGATGCTGCTGCGCGCCGGCCTGGTCGAGGGCAGGACCGACGCGGGCGTGCTCGCGTCGGGTCAGGTCGCCGGAATGCTCAGCGACCTGCCCACGTGCGGAGAACTCATCGAGAGCATCGTCAAGGATGCCGAAGACATAATTGACCGGCTCAAAGACGTTCGATGATCGTCACGTTGGCCTGACCGCCGCCCTCGCACATCGTCTGCAACCCATACCGGCCGCCGGAACGCTCCAGCTCGTGCAGCAACGTGGTGAACAGCTTGGTGCCGGTCGCGCCGATCGGGTGGCCGAGCGCGAGCGCTCCCCCGTTGACGTTCACCCGCCCCAGATCCACCTTGAGCTCCTTCGCCCAGGCCAGCGCGACGGACGCGAACGCCTCGTTGATCTCGAACAGGTCGATGTCAGAGAGGCTCATCCCGGCCCGCTCCAACGCGTAACGGGTGGCGCGGATCGGCGCGGTGAGCATGTAAATCGGGTCGGAGCCGCGAGCGGACATGTGGTGCACCCGTGCCCGAGGCGTCAGCTTGTGTTCGCGCACCGCCTGTTCCGACACGACGAGAACCGCCGAGGCGCCGTCGGAGATCTGGCTCGACAGGGCCGCCGTCGTCCGTCCACCCGGCCGCAACGGTTGCAGCGCCGCCATCTTCTCGGCACTGGTGTCGGGCCGCGGGCACTCGTCGTGCGCGAGCCCGTCGACCGGCGCGATCTCCCGGTCGAACCGGCCTTCCTTGATCGCGGTGATCGCCCGCAGATGGCTCTGCAGCGCGTACTCCTCCATCTCGCGGCGCGACAGGTCCCACCGCACGGCGATCAGGTCGGCCGCGCGGAACTGGGAGACCTCCTCGTCGCCGTAGCGGTGCTGCCAGCCCTCGCAGCCGGCGTACGGGCTCACCGTCATCGCCGAACCGATCGGCACCTGCGACATGTTCTGCACGCCGCCCGCGACCACGACGTCGGCTGTGCCGCTCATCACCGCCTGCGCCGCGAAGTGCAGCGCCTGCTGGCTCGACCCGCACTGCCGGTCGACCGTCACGCCCGGCACCTGCTCGGGGAATCCTGCGGCGAGCCACGACGTCCTGGCGATGTCGCCCGCCTGCGGGCCGACCGTGTCCACGCATCCGAAGATCACGTCGTCCACGTCGGTCGGGTCGACGTCGACGCGGTTGAGCAACGCGGTGATCACGTGCGCGCCGAGATCGGCGGGATGCACCTTGCTGAGCTCGCCGCCGCGCCGCCCCGCAGGAGTTCGCACAGCTTCGATGATGTACGCCTCGGCCACGAAGGCCCTCCCTTTTACGTCTTGCTCCTCCGCCGCCCGGTGGCGATGCCGTCGAGCAGGATTGCGAGATACTGGTCGGCCACCGCATCGGCGGACAACCCGCCATCGGGCCGGTACCACCGCACGGCCACCCACACCGTGTCGCGGATGAACCGGTAGGCCAGGTCCACGTCGAGATCGGCGCGGAACACGCCCGCGCCCATGCCGTCCTCGAGCAGCACCGTCCAGAGCTTGCGGAACTCCACGTTGCGGTCGTCCAGGTAGGAGAACCGCTCCAGCCCCATCAGGTGCTTGGACTCGTTCTGGTAGATCGCGACCTCGGCGTGCCTGGTGTCGATCGCCTCGAACGACGCCACGACCAGCGCCTTCAGCGTCTGCTTCGGCTCCAGACCGGCGCCGACGATCTCCTGGTAGCGCGCGAACAGCTCGTCGAGGAAGGTCCGCAGGATCTCGTCGACCATCGACTCCTTCGAGTCGAAGTGGTGGTAGAGGCTGCCGGACAGGATGCCCGCCGCGTCCGCGATGTCGCGCACGGTCGTCTGCCCGTACCCGCGCTCGGCGAACATCTTCGCCGCCAACGCGAGCAACTCCTGCCTCCGGCCACTCATCGTTCGTTCCTTCCTCACGGGTGCTGGCTGCTCACCGACACGACCTCGCCCGTCAGGTACGACGAGTAGTCGCTGGCGAGGAACACGATCACATTCGCGACCTCCCACGGCTCGGCGGCGCGCCCGAAAGCCTCACGGGACGCCAGCTCGGTCAGCAACTCCTCACTGGTGACCTTGGTCAAGAACGGGTGCGCCGCCAAGCTCGGGGCGACCGCGTTCACCCGGATGCCGTGCTCGGCCACGTCCATCGCGGCGCATCTCGTGAGCGCCATGACCCCTGCTTTCGCCGCCGCGTAATGGGCTTGGCCTCGTTGAGCACGCCAGCCGATGACGCTGGAGTTGTTAACGACAACACCGCTTCGCTGGGCGACCATTTGGCGCAACACGGCCCTGGTGCAGCGGAACGTGCCGTTCAACGTCACGTCCAGCACCCGCGACCACTCGTCGTCGGTCATGTCCAGCACGGACTTCTCGCCGCCGAGGCCGGCGTTGTTGACCATCACGTCGATCCGGCCGTACCGCTCGACCGTGGTGTCGACGAGTTCCTGCACCTGCTGCTCGTTGGTGACGTCGCAAACGATCGCGTGGTCCGAGCCGAGCGCCTCGTGGGTCTCCTTCAACCGGCGCTCGTGCCAGTCGCTGATGATCACCGTCGCGCCCTCTTCGAGGCAGCGCTTCGCGGTCGCCGAGCCGATGCCGGTGCCCGCCGCGGCCGTCACGACGACGACCTTGTCCTTGAGCAGATCGTGGCCGTTCATCGCGGCAGCCCCAGGATCCGGTGGGCGATGATCTCGCGCTGGATCTCGTCCGACCCGCCGTAGATCGTCTCGGCCCGGCTGAACAGGAACATGCGCTGCCACTCGTTGCCGTCGATCATCGACTCGGGGCCGAGCGAGTCCATCGCGAGCTCACCGAGCCTGCGGTGCCAGCCCGCCCAGAACAGCTTCAGCACGGACGCCTCCGGTCCTGGCTCGTCGTTCAGCGTGCGCAACGTGTGTGAGCGCATGACGTGCAGTTCGATCCACGCCCTGGTGAGCCGTTCGTCGGCGGGGGCCGCGGCCATGATCGCGTCGAGCTGCCGGCGGAAGCTCACCTGGTGGCCGAGCATCGCGGTGCCGCGTTCGAACCCCAGCGTCGCCATCGCGATCTTCCAGCCCTCGCCGGGCTGGCCCACGACGTTCTCCTTCGCCGTGACCGCGCCGTCGAAGAAGACCTCGTTGAACTCGGACGTGCCGGTCAGCTGGCGGATCGGCCGCACCTCGACGCCCGGCTGGTTCATCGGCACGAGCAGGTACGAGAGGCCCTGATGCCGTTGCGAACCCGGTTCGGTGCGGCACAGGACGAAGATCCAGTCCGAGTAGTGGGCGTTCGACGTCCAGATCTTCTGGCCGGTGATCACCCACCGGTCGCCTTCGAGTCTGGCCTTGGTCTGGACGTTCGCCAAGTCGGAGCCCGCGCCCGGTTCGGAGTAGCCCTGGCACCACAGCTCGTCCAGCGCGCGAATCCTGGGCAGGAAACGTTCCTTCTGCTCGGGCGTGCCGAAGGCGATGAGCGTCGGGCCGAGTAGTCCCTCACCCACGATGTCGACCTTGGCCGGCGCGTCCGCCTCCGCGTACTCCTCGTGGAAGACGACCTGTTCCTCGACGCTGCGTTCGCCGGGCCAGCCGAGGCACGTCCACCCGTGCGCCGCCAGGTGCCGGTGCCACCGCAGCCTGCCCTCGAACGCCTCGTGCTCGCGGCCGGGTCCACCCAGGCCGCGCAGCTCAGCGAACTCACCGACGAGGTTGGCGGACAACCATTCCCGCACCTCGCGCCGGAAGGACTCCATAGGCCATACTCTAACCTACCAAGCACTTGCTTTGGAGGGGCGTTGTGGCCGACGATCCAAGCAGGCAAACGGTTTCAGCCGTGCTCGACCGGGCTGCTGCTTCGTACATCGACGCGGAGGCGTTGGTGGACGGGGAGGTCAGGCTCACCTTCGCCGAGCTGCGCGCGGCGGCGGAGAACGCGGCACGGGCGCTCGCCGGAACGGGTGTCCGGCCGGGCGACCGGGTCGCGTTGTGCGCGCCGAACAGCCATCACTGGGTGATCGCGGCACTCGGTGCGTTGCGCGCGGGCGCGGCACTGGTGCCGATCAACACCAGGTTCACCGCCGCGGAGACGCTCGACGTGCTCCAGCGCAGCGGCGCGCGGGCGTTCATCGTCGAGGGCGAGTTCCTCGGCCGTGATCGGCTGGCCGAGCTGCAGGGTGCCGACCTGCCGCCGGTCGTCGTGCGGCTGCCTGCCTCGTGGGTCGGGTCGGACGTGGACCTGCCGGAGATCGCTCCGGATCAGCTCTCCGACATCCTGTACACGTCCGGCACGACCGGGCGCAGCAAGGGCGCGATGAGCGCGCACCGGCAGTCGCTCGGGGTCGCTTCGGCGTGGGCAGCCTGTGGCGAGTTGTCGGCTGCCGACCGGTACCTGATCGTCAACCCGTTCTTCCACAGCTTCGGCTACAAGGCCGGGATCCTGGTCTGCCTGCTGACCGGCGCGACGATGGTGCCGCAGCCGGTGTTCGACGTGGTCGAGACGATGCGGCTGATCGAGCGGGAACGGATCACCGTGCTGCCCGGTCCGCCGACGATCTTCCAGTCGATGCTGGATCACCCCGATCGCGGCTCGTTCGACCTGTCGAGCCTGCGCCTCGCGGTGACCGGCGGGGCGGTCGTGCCCGTGGCGCTGGTCGAGCGGATGCAGTCGGAGCTCTCGTTCTCGACCGTGCTCACCGCGTACGGCCTGACCGAGGCCGTGGTCGCGACGATGTGCCGTCCTGATGACTCGCCGGAGACCGTCGCGCACACGTGCGGGCGGGCGGCCGCCGGGTTCGAGCTCCGCCTGGGCGAGCAGGACGAGGTGCTGCTGCGCGGCCCGAACGTGATGCTCGGCTATCTCGACGATCCGGCCGCCACGGCCGCTGCTGTTGATGCCGACGGCTGGCTGCACACCGGTGACGTCGGCCGGATCGACGAGAGCGGCTGTCTCTCGATCACCGACCGGCTCAAGGACATGTACATCTGCGGCGGGTTCAACGTCTACCCGGCCGAGGTCGAGCAGGCGCTCGCGCGGCTGCCGGGGGTTGCGGAGTCGGCGGTGGTCGGCGCGTTCGACTCACGGCTCGGCGAGGTGGGGGTGGCGCACGTGGTGACGTTGCCTGGCTTCGAGCTGACCGAGTCCGGGGTGATCGAGTTCTGCCGTTCTCGCTTGGCGAACTACAAGGTGCCGCGGGCTGTCGAGTTTCTTCCCGCGCTGCCCCGCAACGCCGGCGGCAAAGTCCTCAAGAACCTGCTGCGTAAGGAGAACGCGTGACTGTCGAGTACGAGCGGCGCGGCTCGGTCGCCGTCGTGACGATGAACCGGCCGGAGTACCGCAACGCGCAGAACTCGGCGATGACCTACGCGCTGGACGAGGCCTTCACGCGTGCCGTCGATGACGACGAGGTCTCCGTGATCGTGCTGGCCGGCGCGGGCGACCACTTCTCGGCGGGCCACGACATCGGCTCGCCCGGCCGGGACGTGGACGTGTCGTTCGAGCGCAAGGCCGTGCTGTGGTGGGACCACGTCGACAAGCCCGGCGGTGATCTCCGGTTCGCCCGCGAGATGGAGGTCTACCTCGGGATGTGCCGCCGCTGGCGGGAGATCCCCAAGCCGATGATCGCGATGGTGCAGGGCGCGTGCGTCGCGGGCGGCCTGATGCTCGCCTGGGTGTGCGACCTGATCGTGGCGGCCGAGGACGCGTTCTTCGCCGATCCCGTGGTGCGCATGGGGATTCCGGGCGTCGAGTACTTCGCGCACCCGTGGGTGCTCGGCCCGCGTGCCGCGAAGGAGGTGCTGTTCACCGGCGACCGCTTCTCCGCCCAGCGCGCCTACGAGTGGGGCATGGTCTCGCGGGTCGTTCCTCTTGCCGAGCTGGAAACTTCCACCTTCCAGCTGGCGTCGCGGATCTCGCAGATGCCGAGGTTTGGACTGGCGCTGGCCAAAAAGGCGGTCAACCAGTCCGAGGACCTGATGGGCATGCGGGCCGGCATGGACTCCGTCTTCGGCCTGCACCACTTCGCGCACGCCCACAACGCAGAGGTGAGCACGGACGCGTTGGCGGGCATGGACGCCCGTGCGATGAAGAAGGCGTCGGGCTGATGGACCTCTCGCTGGACGCGGCGACCTTGGAGTTCCGGGCTTCCGTGCGTTCGTGGCTGGCCACTCACGTTCGCCCGCTGTCCTCAATGGACACTCCTGCGGGCTTCGAGGAGCACCGCTCGTGGGAGCGCCTGCTCTGTGAAGCCCGGCTTTCGGTGGTCTCGTGGCCCGCCGAGTTCGGCGGCAGGGACGCTTCCCTGTTGCAGTGGCTGGTGTTCGAGGAGGAGTACCACGCGGCGGGCGCACCGGGCAGGGTGTCGCAGAACGGCATCTTCCTGCTGGCGCCGACCCTGTTCGCGCACGGCACCCCCGAGCAGCAGTCGCGGTTGCTGCCGGCGATGGCACGCGGCGACGAGGTGTGGGCCCAGGCGTGGTCGGAGCCGGAGGCCGGGTCGGACCTGGCGTCGTTGCGCAGCACCGCCGTGCGGTGTGATGGCGGCTGGTTGTTGCGCGGCCAGAAGACCTGGAGCTCGCGGGCGGCGTTCGCGGACCGGGCGTTCGGCCTGTTCCGCACCGGTGGCGAGCGTCATCGGGGGCTGACGTACTTCCTGTTCGACCTGCGTTCCGCCGGCGTGACCGTGCGCCCGATCGACCAGCTCGACGGCGAGCCCGGTTTCGCCGAGATCTTCCTCGACGACGTCTTCGTACCGGACCAGGACGTGGTGGGCGACGTCGGCGACGGCTGGCGGGTCGCGATGAGCACGGCGGGCAGCGAACGCGGCCTGACGTTGCGCAGCCCCGGCCGCTTCGTGGCCGCCGCCGCCCGCCTGGTGGAGCTGTACCGCAAGAACCCCGATCCGGCGCTGCGGGACCGGGTCGTCGACGCGTGGATCGGCGCCCAGGCCTACCGCCTGCACACCTACGGCGCGCTCGCTTCACCGCCCTCCGGCCCGCAGGCCAGCGTCACCAAGGTGTTCTGGTCCGAACTGGACGTGGCCCTGCACGAGACCGCGCTCGACCTGCTCGGCGAGGTCGCCCCCGGCTGGCGGGACGGCTGGCTGTTCTCGCTCGCCGGCCCGATCTACGCCGGTACCAACGAGATCCAGCGCAACGTGATCGCCGAACGACTCCTGGGGCTGCCGCGATGATGTTCACGCTCTCGTCGGAGCAGACCGATTTCGCCTTGGTCCTGCACTCGTTCCTGGAGGCGGGGCGGCGTGATCTCGCAGAGCTCGGGGTGGAGGAGGTGACCGATCCGGTCGACCTCGTGGTGGTGTTCGAGGAGTTGGGGCATCACGCGGTGCCGGGGCCGTTGATCGAGTCGCTGGCGGTGGTGCCTGCGCTGCTTGGGGAGGCCGGGGCCGAGGCGGGCTCGCACGCCGTGGCGGTGGCGCCCTCGTCCGCCGTGCCGTCGTCCACAGTGCCGTCGTCCGCAACGCCCTCGCCCGCCGCGCCCCCGTCTGCCCTGCCCACGTCCGCAGCGCCTTCGGCCGCGGCACCCTCGTCCGCCGCGCCTACGTCCGCCGCGCCTCCATCCGCAGTGCCGAGCCGCTCCCGCGGCGCGACCTCGTCCGTGGCGTTCCTCCCGCAGATGCCCCACGCCCTCGAAGCCGACCGCTACCTCCTGGTCGACGGCGACACCGTCCACGAAGCCCTGCCCGTGGTCTCGGTGTCCTCGGTGGACCCGTCCAGGACGCTGTTCGAACTGGCCCCCGGACCCGTAGTCGCGACCGGCGTGCCCGCCACCCGCGCGTTCGACCTGGGCGTCCTGGTGTGCGCGGCGCAACTGCTGGGCCTCGGCCGCGCGATGCTGGAGATGACCACCGCCCACGCCCTGGCCCGCACCCAGTTCGGCAAGCCCATCGGCTCCTTCCAGGCGGTCAAGCACCACCTCGCGAACGCGTTGATCGGCCTGGAACTAGCGAGGCCGCTGATCTTCGGCGCCGCGGTGACCATGACCTCCCGCGACGTCTCGGCGGCCAAGGTCGCCACCGCCGACGCCGCCTGGGCCGCCGCGCGCACCGCGCTGCAGGTGCACGGCGCGATCGGCTACACCGCCGAGCACGACCTCGGCCGATTCCTGTTGCAGACCCGCGCCCTGCGCACCGCGTGGGGCAGCCCGTCGATGCACCGAACGCGCGTGCTGGAGGCGTTGTGACGCCGGAGCAACTCGCACTGCGCGACGCCGTCCGCAGTCTCCTCGAGAAGCACTCCGACGTCCGTGCGGCGATCGAGACACCGGACGGCTACGACAAGGACCTCTGGGCCCGGCTCTGCGACATCGGCGTGCTGCCGGTGCCCGAGGAGTACGGCGGATCAGGCGCGAGCCTGGCCGAAACCCACATCGCCCTCGAAGAACTGGGCCGCACCCTCACGCCCGCTCCCCTGCTGTCGTCGACGCTGGCCACCCAGGCATTGCTGGCCACGGGGAACGCCGAGGCGTGTCAACGGTTGCTGCCGCGCATCGCGGCCGGGGCGGTGGCCACCGTCGTCTGGCCGTGGGATTCCGCGGAGCGGACCCTGGACGGCACCTTCCGGTACGTCCTCGACGGCGACCTGGCCGAAATCCTCCTGGTGGTCGCCGATTCCTCGCTGTAC
This sequence comes from Lentzea sp. NPDC051213, assembly GCF_044455585.1. NCBI lineage: Bacteria > Bacillati > Actinomycetota > Actinomycetes > Pseudonocardiales > Pseudonocardiaceae > Lentzea > Lentzea sp. NPDC051213. The sequence goes on along the minus strand of NZ_JBITEX010000002.1, from coordinate 733,268 downwards.
GAGGTAGATCCGCACCAACCGGGCGTGACCCGCGAGCACACACCGACGATGGACCTGACCCGCCGCCTCGCCACCATCCGCCTGGACGGCGCGTCCGGCATCCGGCTCGGCTCCTCGTCATCGCAACTCCGGGACATCGCGTGCGCAGCGCTGGCCGCGGAACAGGTCGGCGCCGCCGCCCGCGCACTGGAACTCACCGTCGAATACACGAAGACCCGCGTGCAGTTCGGCCGCCCGATCGGCTCGTTCCAGGCGCTCAAGCACCGGATGGCCGACCTCCACGTGCTCGTGGAGACCGCGAGGTCGGCGGCACAGGCCGTCACCGACGAGGTGTCCGCGGCGGTCGCGAAGGTGTACTGCTCGGAGGCGTTCTTCAAGGTCGCCGCGGAGATGGTCCAGCTGCATGGCGGGATCGCGATCACCTGGGAGCACGACGCGCACCTGTATCTCAAGCGGGCGCACGGTAGTGCGCAGCTGTTCGGCAGCCCCCAGGAACACATCACCCGGCTCAGCCGTTCCGTCCATAGTTGATCATTTCGGTGTCTAGACTCCGGATCCGTGGACGAACGAATCCTGGATCCGGATGGCGCCCGCGAGCGGCTGGCCGCGTGGAAGGGCCGGATCGACAAGCTGGCCGCCGACACCAAGTCCATGAGCGACCAGTTGCAGGGATTGCAGATCGTCGCGAACGACCCCGATGGGATGGCCGCGGTCACGATCGACTCGACTGGCTCGATGGTGGCGCTGAAGCTCACCGATCGAATCACGCGAGTGACGCCGGAGACCGTAGCGTCGGTGATCATGTCGACGCTCGGTGCCGCGCGCCGACAGCTGGCCGAGTAGTCGCAGGAGATCTCGGCCCGTACAAAAAAGAAGTGATCCCCATGGATGTGAAGACCTACGCGACGGTCACCGACCTGTGTGCGCGGCTCGCGGGCCGGTTGGAAGACGACACCCTGCGGTCGGTGCGCGAGGACTACTTCGGTGGCGAGCCCGCGCAGGCCGAGGCGACGCTCCTGCTGAGCATGGCGTACGAGAACATCGGTCTCACGCAGGAGGAGCACGACCTCATCCAGTCCACATTGGATGATCCGGCCAGTCCCGACCTGGCCGCGGTGCCGATCATCGCCGAGGTGCCGCCGCTGCCCTACCGCTTCAGCGCCACCGCACCCGCGGGCGCGCCCGACCCGGCCAAGGCCGACATCGTGCTGTCCGCCGATGCCGCGCGGCACGGTGGACGCCGCCTGCGCCGCGCCTGGCGGGAAGCGCTCGACGGCGCGCCGGACGGGTCGAAGTGGGTGTACGTGCTGCAGGTGGCCGAGGGCGCCAACCTGCTCGGCGCGTTCGCCGGGCTCTCCGGGCGGCTGTGGGTGGTGCTGCAGGAGAAGTGGCCGCTGGAGGTCGTGGTCGAGGGAAAGCTGCTGCCGCCCTACCAGGCCGCCGCCGTGACCGTGGCGCCGCAGATCTGGAGCGTCTAGCCGCCTGACCCGGCATCCCGCAGGATGCGCCGGAACGTCGGGCACTCGAGGTGGCTGGGCGCCGAACACGCCGCCGCGTGCCGCAGCCCGTCGCGCATCACGGTCAGCCTGGTGATCGTCGTGTCCAGTTCGTCCGCCTTGCCGGCGAGCATCGCCCGGTCCAGGCGCGGGCGGCCGTCCTCGGCGAACATCTGGGCGATCTCGTCGAGGGTGAAGCCGGCCGCGCGGCCGACGGTGATCAGCGCCAGGCGTTCGAAGACTGTCTCGTCGAAGACGCGGGTGAGGCCGCGCCTGCCCACCGACCCCACCAGGCCGCGCTCCTCGTAGTAGCGCAGGGTCGACGCGGGCACGCCGGAGCGCCGCACCACCTCGCCGATACTCATCTCGTGCACGACACTTGACCTCAAGCCGACTTGAAGTAGGACGGTGTGAGCATGACACCAGAGGTCAACAGCGAACAGGCCGCCATGTGGAACGGCGCGGGCGGGCACGGCTGGGCCGCGTCACGCGACATGGTCGACCTGATCCTCAAGCCGTTCGAGGACGTGCTCGTGGCGGCGGCGCGCGCGAAACCACGTCGCCAGGTGCTCGACGTCGGCTGCGGTACCGGGGGCGTGACCAGGGCGATCGCGGCGGCGCTCGGTGACGTTCCGTGCCTCGGCGTGGACATCTCCGGGCCGCAGATCGACGTGGCGGAGCGGACCGCGAACGTGCGGTTCGTGCAGGCCGACGCGCAGGTGCACGCGTTCGAGCCCGAGTTCGACCTGATCGTCTCGCGGTTCGGGGTCATGTTCTTCGACGACTCGGTCGCGGCGTTCCGGAACCTCCGCGCGGCCACGACACCGGGTGGCGAACTCCACGTCGTCGTCTGGCGGGGCGATGAGGACAACCCGTTCATGACGACCGCGCAACGCGCCGTCGAGCCGCTGATGCCCGAGCTGCCTCCGGTCGACTCCGGTGGGCCGGGGCCGTTCGCGCTCGCCGAACCGGACCAGACGCGCAAGATGCTCGAAGACGCCGGCTGGACCGGGATCGGCCTGGAAAAGCTCGACCTGACCTGCTCGATGCCCGTGGACGTGCTGCCGCAGTACCTGACGATGCTCGGGCCGGTCGGCCGGGCACTCCAAGGGATGGAGGAGCACCGGCGGGCCGAGGCTCTCGGCACCGCCCTGAAGGCCTTCGACTCGTTCGTGCACGGCGACGAGGTCCGCTTCCCCACCGGTGCTTGGGTGGTCACCGCGTCAGCTCCACTCTGACTGGCGCTGCCAGGTCATGAGGTTGTCCAGCACCTCGCCGGACCACCCGCGGGAGTCCAGCTCGGCGTGCACGGCGTAGCGGCCGCGGTAGAACAGCAGCGGCTGCGCGTCGCGCACCTCGCCGAGCTCCACGACGGAGCCGATGACGATGTGGTGGTCGCCTGCGTCGTGCACCACCGACACCTGGCAGTCGACCCACGTGAGCGCGCCGTCGAGCGCCGGCGCGCCGGTCGGTGACGGGGTCCACGTGACGCCGGCGAACTTGTCCACGCCGGCCCTGCCGAACACGGTCGACACCTCGCGCTGGTCCTCCGCCAGCACGTTCACGCAGAACGAGCCCGCCGAGGACATCGCCGCCCAGCTGCCCGAAGTCCGTTGTGGACAGAACAGCACCAGCGGCGGATCGAGCGACAAGGCGGCGAACGCCTGGCAGGCGAAGCCGACCGGCCCGGACGGCGACATGCCGGTCACCACCGTCACGCCGGTGCAGAAGTGCCCCAGCACCGACCGGAACCTGGCGGCTACTTCTGGTGTCCCACGCTGAAGTCGTGTCCCCACAGGCTCACCGCCGTGCTCTCGCGTGCGATCCACTCCTCATCGGACACCTGCCGCCCTTCGCAACCGAACTCGACGTCGAACCCGCCGGGCGTCTTCATGTAGAACGACAGCATCAGGTCGTTGACGTGCCTGCCGAGCGTGGCCGACATCGGTACATTGCGCCGCATCGCCCGGTCCAGCGTCAGGCCGACGTCGTCGGTGTTCTCCACCTCGACCATGAGGTGCACGATCCCGCTCGGCGTCGGCATCGGCAGGAACGCCAGGCTGTGGTGGCGCGGATTGCAGCCGAAGAACCGCAGCCACGCCGGCGGGCCGTCCGCCGGGCGGCCGACGAACTGCGGTGGCAGCCGCATCGAGTCGCGCAGCCGGAACCCCAGGACGTCGCGGTAGAAGTGCAGCGCGGCTTCATCGTCCGAAGTGGACAGCACGACGTGCCCGAGGCCCTGCTCCTCCGTCACGAACCGGTGCCCGTACGGAGACACCACCCGCCGATGTTCCAAGGCGGCGCCGTGGAACACCTCCAGGGTGTTGCCGGACGGGTCCTCGAACCGGATCAGGCCGTTCACCCGCCGCTCGGCCAGGTCCTCGGCGGTGCCGGAAACGACCGCGACACCGGCCGACGCCAGGCGCTTGGCCACCTCGTCCAGCTCGGCCTCGGTCGCGACCTCCCAGCCGGAGGCCTGCAACCGATCGGCGTCCCCGGGCACGATCACCAACCGCGCCGGGAAGTCGTCCATCCGCAGGTACAGCGCGCCCTCGACGGAACCCTTGCCCTCCACCATCCCGAGGACCTTCAGGCCGAACTCGCGCCACCGGCCCATGTCGGTGGCCTCGATCCGGAGATAGGCCAGTGACCGGATACCCATCACGCCTCCGTGAGAAAGTCGATGGCGAGCCGGTTGAACTCGTCGAACTTCTCCAGCTGCGCCCAGTGTCCGCACCCGCCGAACACGTGCAGCTGCGCACGCGGGATCAGTTTCAACCCCAGCAGCGCGCCGTCCAGCGGGTTCACCCGGTCCTCGCGGCCCCACACCAGCAGCACGCGTTGGCGTAACTTGTAAGCCTCGCGCCACAACATGCCCTGCTCGAAGTCCGGGCCGGCGAACGACTTGCCCAAAGCAGCCATGGCCCGCAACGACTCCGGCTTCGAGGCCGCCTCGAACCGTTCGTCGATCAGCTCGTCGGTGATCAGCGACTGGTCGAACACCATGATCCGCAGGAACTCCTCGATCTTCTCCCGCGTCGGTGTGCGGGCGAACGCGCTGAGCTTGCGCACGCCCTCGGTCGGATCCGGCGAGAAGACGTTGAGCGACAACCCACCCGGTCCCATCAGGATGAGCCGCCCCGCCCGTTTCCCGTAGTCCAGCGCGAACCGGACCGCGGTGCCGCCACCCAGGGAGTTGCCCAGGATGTGAGCCCTCTCCAGGCCCAACTCGTCGAACAGGTCGTTCAACGCCCGTGCCGCGAAGGTGAAGTACTGGTCGTGCTCGGCGGGTTTGTCCGACTGGCCGTAGCCGGGCAGGTCCACCGCCAGCACGCGGAACGACTTCGCGAACACCGGGATGTTGCGCCCGAAGTTGCTCATCGCCGACGCACCAGGCCCGCCGCCGTGCAGCAGGACCAGCGTCTCGGCGTGGTCGGTGCCCGCCTCGTGGTAGTGCAGTCGCACGCTCATGAAAGCTCCCTCAGAACAGCCCGTCGCGGACCTGGATGCCGAGCTCGTTCTTGCCGTACAGGACAAGCACGCGCTCCGGGTCGTTGGCCGCGTGCACCCGTGCGGCGTGCGCGTCGCGCCAGAACCGCGGCAACGGCAGACCGGCGTTGATGGCCTTGCCGCCCGCGCTCTCGAAGAGCCGGTCGATCGCCGAGATCGCCCGCGCGCTGCCGAGCACCTGGTCCCGCCGGGCCCGCAGGCGCAGGTCGATCGGGATCTTCGTGCCGGCGACGGCGTGCTCCCACTCGTCGTTGATGTCCTTCTCCAGCTGCCACCACGCGGTGTCGATGTCGTTGGCCGCCGTGGCGATCCGCACCTGGGCGAACGGGTCGTCGACGGACTTCTCGCCCAGGTAGGCGGCCCGGACGCGCTCACGGGTCGCGCCGACGTGCAGGTCGTACGCGCCGGCCGCCATGCCGATCATCGGCGCCGTGATCGCGTACGGGTGGATCGTGCCGTACGGCATGCGGAACAACGGGCCGGGATTGACGTCCTGGCCAGGGCAGATGCACCGCGCGGTGTGCAGCATGCTCAACGTCCGGTGTTCCGGCACGAACACGTCGGAGACCACGATGTCGTTGCTGCCCGTACCGCGCAGGCCGACCGTGTCCCAGACGTCGTTGATCGTGTAGTCCGCGATCGGCAGCAGGAACGTTCGGAAGTCGACGGGCTTGCCCTCGTCGTTCATCACCAGGCCGCCGAGCAGCACCCACGTGGCGTGGTCGCAGCCGGACGAGAAGCTCCACTTGCCGCTGAACCGGAACCCGCCGTCCACCGGAGTCGCGCGGCCCGTCGGCGCGTAGGAGGACGAGATGCGGGTGTCCTGGTCCTCGCCGAACACCTCGTCCTGGGCCTGCACGTCGAACAACCCGACGTGCCAGGGATGCACACCCAGCACGGACGCGACCCAGCCGGTGGAGCCGCACGCGCTCGCGATCAGCTTCACGGCCTCGTAGAACGCCAGCGGGTGCGTCTCGAACCCGCCGTACCGCACGGATTGCAGCATCCGGAAGAACCCGGTCTCCTGCAACGCCTTCACCGACTCCGACGGCACCTTGCGCAGTTCCTCCGCCTCCTGCGCGCGATCACGCAGAGCAGGCAGCAGATCCCGCACCTTGCCGAGGATTTCCTCGCTCATCGGACTTTCTCCCTGCTCAGCTCCAGTGCGATGTCGATCAGCTGGTCCTCTTGCCCGCCGACGAGCCTTCGCTCGCCGGCGCGGATGAGGATCTGCGCGCCGGACACGCCGTAGCGTTGCGCCTGCGTGTACGCGTGTTTGAGGAAGCTGGAGTAGACGCCCGCATAGCCCATCATCAGCGCCATCCGGTCCAGCAGGCACTCGTCGGGCATGACGGGCCGGACGACGTCCTCGGCCGCGTCGACGATCTTGAAGAAGTCCACACCGGTCACGAAGCCGAGCTTGTCGCACACCCCGACGAACGCTTCCAACGGCGTGTTCCCCGCCCCTGCCCCGAATCCGCGCACGCTGCCGTCGATCTGCTGCGCCCCGGCGCGCACGGCGGCGACCGAGTTCGCCACGCTCAGCCCGAGGTTCTCGTGCCCGTGGAACCCGACCTGCGCGTCGTCTCCCAGCTCGGCGACCAGCGCGGCCACCCGGTCCGAGACCTGTTCCAGCACCAGGGCTCCGGCCGAGTCGACGACGTACACGCACTGGCAGCCCGCGTCGGCCATGATCCGCGCCTGTTTCGCCAGGACCTCTGGCGGCTGCGAATGCGCCATCATCAGGAACCCGACGGTCTCCAGCCCGCGATCGCGAGCGAGTGCGAAGTGCTGCACGGAGACGTCCGCCTCGGTGCAGTGCGTGGCGATCCTCACGATCGACGCCCCGTTGTCCTGCGACACCAGGATGTCGTCCTTCACCCCGACGCCGGGCAGCATCAGCACCGCGATCTTCGCCTGCTTCGCGGTGGCGACCGCGACCTTGATCAGCTCCTGCTCCGGGGTGAGGCTGAAGCCGTAGTTGAACGACGACCCGCCCAGCCCGTCGCCGTGCGTCACCTCGATCACCGGCACACCGGCGCCGTCCAGCGCGGCCACGATCTCGCGCACGTCCTCGGACGTGAACTGGTGCCGCTTGTGGTGCGAGCCGTCACGCAGTGACGTGTCGGTCAACCGCAACATTCGCGATCTCCTCCCCCACCTTGGTCGCCGCGGCCGTCATGATGTCGAGGTTCCCGGCGTAGTTCGGCAGGAAGTCACCCGCACCCTCGACCTCCACGAAGATCGACACGCGGCCGTTGTCGTACTGCGGTTCGCTCAACAACCGGAAACCCGGCACGTACGAGCGGATGTCCGTCTCCATGCGCGCGATCGAGTCCGTGATCGGGTCCGGATCCGCGCCGGGAGGGATCGCGCAGAAGATCGTGTCCCGCATGATCATCGGCGGGTCGGCCGGGTTGAGCACGATGATCGCCTTGCCGCGGCCTGCTCCCCCGATCGCCTCGATCCCGTGGCTCGTGGTGCGGGTGAACTCGTCGATGTTCGCCCGCGTGCCCGGTCCCGCCGACACCGAGGCCACGCTGGCGACGATCTCCGCGTACGACACCGGAACGACCCGCGACACGGCGTACACCATGGGAATCGTCGCCTGGCCGCCGCAGGTGATCAGGTTGATGTTGGGAGCGTCCTGGTGCTCGCCGAGGTTCACCGGCGGCACCACGTACGGCCCGATCGCCGCCGGTGTCAGGTCGATCGCCCGGATCCCGGCCTCCGCGTAGCGCGGCGCGTTCGCCCGGTGCACCGCCGCGGACGTCGCCTCGAACACGATGTCCGGCAGCTCGTCCTGACGCAGCAACCACTCCGCGCCGTCGACCGAGACCTCAAGGCCCAGCGACGCCGCGCGTTTCAGACCCTCGCTGGCGGGGTCGATGCCCACCATCCAGCGGGGTTCCAGCACCGGCGAGCGCAGGAGCTTGTAGAGCAGGTCGGTGCCGATGTTGCCGGAGCCGACGATGGCCGCCTTCACCCAGTCACCTCATTCGAATTTCAGGTCAACGGAGCCGAGTCCGGCGAACTCGGCGTGGAACTCGTCGCCCGGCCGCGCGTCGATGGCCCGCGTGCACGAGCCGGGCAGCACGATGTCGCCGGCCAGCAGCCGGACGCCGAAGCCGGCGACCTTCGAAGCGAGCCACGCCACCGCGATCGCCGGATCACCCAGCACCGCGTCGCCACGGCCTTCGGCGACCACCTCGCCGTTGCGGCGCAACGTCGCCGCGACCGCGCCGATGTCCAGTTCGGACGGACGCACCCGCTCGGAGCCCAGCATGAACCCCGCCGACGACGCGTTGTCCGCGATGGTGTCCTGCAGGCCGATCTTCCAGTCGACGATCCGGCTGTCGATCAGCTCGATGGCCGGCGCGACGAACTCGGTCGCCTCCAGCACGTCCTCGACCGTGCAGCCCTCACCGGGCAGGTCACGGGCGAGCAGGAACGCGATCTCCACCTCGACCCGCGGGTACAGGTACGCCGACGCGTCCGCGGTTCCGGCCAGCTGCATGTCGTCGAGCAGGTGGCCGTAGTCCGGCTCGTCGACGCCCATCATCTGCTGCATCGCGAGCGACGACAGGCCGACCTTGTGGCCGATGACGTCCCTGTTGCGGTGCCGGACGTTGAGCAGCTGGATCTCGTACGCGTCGACCACGTCGATGTCGGGATACAGCTCCACCAGCGGCTTGATCGGCACGCGGTCACGCTCCGCCACGCGCAGCAGCTCGGCGGCCGCCTCCCTGGACTGGATCGTCAGCACCTGGCCTCCTTCGCGACGTACTGCCCGGCACGGCGGCCCGAGAAGACGCAGTCGGCGAGCGCGAGCCCGCTGACGTAGGACTCCGAGCACACCCCGACCGCTGACCGCCCCGCGGCGTACAGGCCGGGAACCCCTTGCACCTGACCGGTTTCCTCGTCGACGACGAGTCCGCCGAGGGTCAGCGTCGGGCACGGATAACCGAAACCCGCCCGCACCGAGACGTTGATCAACGAGTAGGGCGGCGTCCCGAACGCTTCGGGCACCCCGATTCCTGCCTTGGCGGCCACTTCCTCGATCGTCGGCGCACTCACCAGCCCGCGGTTCAGGAAGTACCGGACCTGCCAGCGTTGGAACGGCGCCGTCTGGGTCCTGACCTGGGCCTGTGCCACCCGCCGGATGTCGTCGTCGATCAGCAGCCACGCCTTGCCGCCGCGCTCGACGATCGCGTCCCCGATGGCCGCGCCGTACCGGGTCGGATCCCCGAACCGCCGGCCCTCGACGTCGACCAGCACCCCGCGTTGCAACGCGCTGGGCGGCGTGACGAATCGCCACAACGAGATCTTGTCCAGCCGCGCGGTCTTGCCACCGGCGGCGACGCCGAGCCGGATCCCGGTGCCGTCATCGCCGGGGGTGCCGAGTGCGAGACCGCCGCGGTAGGCGGGAGCGTTCTCGTGGACCATCGCCCGATCGGCGATGAACCCACCCGCTGAGATCACCACACCCCGTCGCGCAGTCACCACCACCGGCCGTCCGAACCGCCGCTCCACCCACGCTGCCAGCCGGAACAGCCTCCTGCCCAGCGGCGGGTAGTAGAGCCACGGCTTCGCGCCGGCCTTCGACAACGCCCCGTGCACGGCCCTCGGAACGCCCGTCAACGTGCGGCAACGCACGCCGGTCACCCGTCCGTCGGTCGTGATCAGCTCTTCGGCGCGGGTCTGCGGCACGATCCTCGCGCCCGCACGCCGGGCCGCCTCGGCCAAACGAGCGAAAAGAGCCTTGCCCGAGGCGCCTTTCGCCCTGGTCCGGTGCCCGCGCGGGGCCGGGTCGGGAAAGGCGTCCTCACTGCCGGACTGGTACAGGTAGTAGTCGTCGGTCGGGTAGGAAGTCTTGAACGGGCACACGCTCGACGAGAACGGGACGCCCTGGTCCTCCAGCCAGGCCAGCATCTTGGCGCTGTCCTCGCAGAACCTCCGCAGCGTCGCCTCGGACACCGCGTCCCGGACCTCGTGCTTCAGGTAGGCGAACATCGCCTCCGCGGAATCGGCGACGCCGGCCTCGACCTGCTGCCGCGTCCCACCGCCCGCATACACCACTCCACCCGAGAGAGCGGTAGCGCCGCCGCCACCGAACCGGTCCAGCACCACCACGGACGCGCCCGCCGCCGCGGCCTCGATGGCGGCGCACGCGCCGGCAGCACCGAAACCGATGACGACCACGTCCGCGGAGACGTCCACGCTTAACCCTCCCGAAACGTGTTCTCGGTGAGTCGACTTGCCTGGAACTCCTACACCATAGCGCCAAAGCGCCTCAGAACTATAACCTGTTCTAGTCTGAGCTTCCGGGAGGTGCGATGTACGACGTGATCGTCGTCGGCAGTGGTGCGGCAGGCATGACAGCCGCGCTCTGCACCGCTCAACAAGGCCTGCGGACACTGGTCATCGAGAAGGCCGAGCACTTCGGCGGCTCGACCGCGCGGTCCGGCGGCGGCATCTGGGTGCCGAACAACGCCGTGCTCGCCGCGGCCGGCCGGCCCGACTCGCCCGAGCAGGCCGCCGCCTACCTGGAGCACATCGCCGGAGACGTACCGGCGGATCTGCGGCAGGCTTTCCTGGACGCCGGGCCCGCGATGCTCGCCTTCGTCTGCGCCCACACGCCGCTGAAGTTCCGCTGGGTCCCCGAGTACGCCGACTACTACCCCGAGGCGCCCGGCGGGCAGCCACGCGGGCGTTCGATCGAGCCCATGCCGTTCAACACGAACCGCCTCGGCGACGAGCTCAACGACCTCGAACCGCCGTACGTGCCCACGCCGGCGGGCATCATCATCACCCAGACCGACTACCGCTGGCTGACCCTGATCACCCGGCACCCGCGCGGCATCCTCACCGCCGCCAAGGTCTTCGCCCGCCGGTTCCTGCCGGGCAGGCGCCTCACCATGGGCCAGGCGCTGGCCGCCGGACTGCGGGCCGGGCTGAAGGAGGTGGGGGCCGAGGTTCGCCTCGGCACCGCGCTGACCGACCTGCACTTCGAGAACGGCCGGGTCGCCGGCGTGGTCGCCGGCGACAAGATCATCCTGGCGAACCACGTCGTGCTCGCGGCCGGCGGGTTCGAGCACAACGAACGGATGCGCAAGCAGCACCAGGACATCGGCACGGAGTGGACGGTCGGCGCGAAGGCCAACACCGGCGACGGCATCGAGGCAGGTCAGCGGGCCGGTGCGGCCGTCGGGCTGATGGACGACGCGTGGTGGGGCCCGTCGGTCCCGTTGCCGCGCGGCCCGTTCTTCCTGCTCGCGGAACGCTCGCTGCCCGGATCCCTGCTGGTCGACGGCACCGGACGCCGGTTCGTCAACGAGTCGGCGCCCTACATCGACGTGGTGAACGCGATGACCGGGAAGACGTGGCTCGTGTTCGACAACACCTACCGCGGCCGCTACCCGTTCTGCGGCATCCCACCGCGCCGCCCACTCCCCCGGCGCTGGCGGGATGCCGTGCTCACCGCCCCGAGCCTGGAGGAACTGGCCCAGGAAGCCGATCTGCCGGATCTCCTGGAGACGGTCCGGCGGTTCAACACGCTGTCCGTCGACGGCAACGACCTCGACTTCCACCGCGGCGACAGCGCGTACGACCGCTACTACGGCGATCCGCGCAACCACCCGAACCCGAACCTCGGGCCGCTGACCACCGGCCCGTTCTACGCGGTGAAGATCGTGCCGGGCGACCTCGGTACCAAGGGCGGCCTGCGCACCGACACCCGCGCGCGGGTGCTGCGCGAGGACGGTTCGGTGATCGAAGGCCTGTACGCGGCGGGCAACACCAGCGCTTCGGTCATGGGCCACACCTACGCGGGAGCGGGCGCCACCCTCGGACCGGCGATGACGTTCGGTTATCTCGCCGGCCTCGACATCTCTGGAGGGACACGATGACGCAGGACAGCGTGCGAACGATCGAGACCGGCGCACCTCCAGCGCGGTTCGCGCGCGGCTGGCACTGCCTCGGCCTCGCCTCACACTTCCGCGACGGCAAACCGCACCCGATCGAGGCGTTCGGCACCAAGCTCGTGGTGTTCGCGACGGAGGACGGCAAGATCAACGTGCTCGACGGGTACTGCCGGCACATGGGCGGCGACCTCACCCAGGGCACGATCAAGGGCAACAACATCGCCTGCCCGTTCCACGACTGGCGCTGGGCGGGCAACGGCAAGTGCGTCGACATCCCTTACGCCAAGCGGGTTCCGTTGCGGGCCCGCACCCGGTCGTGGATCACGCTCGAGGAGAACAAGCAGCTCTTCGTGTGGAACGACCCGCAGGGCAACCCGCCGCCGGAGCACGTCACGATCCCGCGCATCGAGTCCGCGTTCAGCAGCGAGTGGAGCAACTGGACCTGGGACTCGGTCGTGATCGAGGGCGCGAACTGCCGCGAGATCATCGACAACGTCGTGGACATGGCGCACTTCTTCTACATCCACTTCGCGTTCCCGACGTTCTTCAAGAACGTGATGGAGGGCCACGTCGCCTCGCAGTACCTGACCACGCGGGGACGGCCGGACGTCGCGATGGGCTCGAACTACACCGGTGACGTGGAAGTGCGCTCGGAGGCCGCGTACTACGGGCCGTCCTACATGATCGACTACCTGTGGAACGACTACAAGGGCCTCGAGATCGAGACGGTGCTGATCAACTGCCACTACCCGATCACGCCGAACTCGTTCAAGCTCCAGTGGGGCGCGATCGTGAAGAAGCTGCCCGGTGTCGACGACGTGCACGCCGACAAGATCGCCGCCAAGTTCGCGCGCGGCATCGGTGTGGGGTTCCTGCAGGACGTGAACATCTGGCAGAACAAGTCGCGGATCGACAACCCGTTGCTGTGCGAGGAGGACGGGCCGGTCTACCAGCTGCGGCGCTGGTACGAGCAGTTCTACGTCGACGTGGAGGACGTCTCCGACGACATGGTGCGGCGCTTCGAGTTCGAGGTCGACACGAGCCGTGCGGTCGAGGTGTGGGAGAAGGAGGTCGCCGAGAATCTCGCACGCCAGGAGACCGCGACATGAGTGAGCGCGACGAGTTCCTGGTCGGCGGGATGCGGCCGGTCCGGTGCGACTGCGGAAACCAGGTGCTGGTCAAGAAGAACAGCCCGCAGCACACCAGCGTGCAGTGGCTGTGCGACACGAGTTCCTGTCCCGAGTTGGGCGGGCCGCGGTCGGCGTTCCTGCCGGGCTGCCTGCGGCTGCGGGACAGCATCGAGAAGGCCGTGCGGGACGGGACGCTGGAGGTCGCCGATGGCTGAGGTGCACCGGCTCAAGGTCGACGCCGTGATCGAGGAGACCGAGGACGCGCGCTCGTTCGTGTTGTCGGGGGCGGACTTCGCTCCACGACCCGGACAGTTCCTGACCGTGCGGGCGGGTGACGTGGCGCGCTGCTACTCCCTGTCCAGCGCGCCGGGTGAGCCGTTGAAGATCACGGTCAAGCGCACGCCGGACGGGTACGGCTCGCACTGGATGTGCTCCGAGGTGCAAGCCGGCACCGAACTGGACGTGCTGGCACCGGCCGGGGTGTTCACGCCGGCATCGCTGGACGGTTCGCTGCTGGCGTTCGCAGCGGGCAGCGGGATCACACCGGTCATGTCGATCATCAGAGCCGTGCTGACCCAGGGTTCCGGCCGGGTGTTCCTGGTGTACGCCAACCGCGACGAGTCCTCGGTGATCTTCGCGCGCGAGCTGGACGAGCTGGTTCGAGCGCATCCGGAACGGCTGACCGTCGTGCACTGGCTCGAGTCGGTGCAGGGGTTGCCGCATGTGGGCGCGTTGCGCGCGTTCGTCCGGACGTGTGACGAGGCGTTCGTGTGCGGGCCGGCGCCGTTCATGGAGGCCGCCCGCAAGGCGCTGCACGGCGTTCCGGTCGTGCACATCGAGAAGTTCGTTTCGCTGTCCAGTGATCCGTTCGCCGAGATCGTGCCGGTGGTGACGGATGACCGGCCGGACGCGGTCGTCGAGGTCGAGCTGGACGGTGAGCACCACCGGTTTCCGTGGCCTGCCCGGACCAGGCTGCTCGACCTGTTGCTGGAGAAGGGGCTCGACGCGCCGTTCTCGTGCCGCGAGGGTGCCTGCAGCGCGTGCGCGTGCCGGCTCGTCGAGGGCGAGGTCAAGATGCTCAACAACGAGGTGCTCGACTCCGAGGACATCGCCGAGGGCATCGTGCTGGCGTGCCAGTCGGTTCCGGTCACCGACGAAGTGAAGATCACCTACAGCTGAGGGGCGTTTATGCCGATCGATCCCGCTGTCGCCGTCGGTGCGGAACTGCCCGAACTCAAGTTCGCCTGGTCGCACTCGGACGTGTTGCTCTACCACCTGGCCCTGGGCGCGACGGAACTGCGCTACGTCTACGAGCAGGGCTTGCAGGTGCTGCCGACGTTCGGTGTTGTCGCACCCCGGTTCCACGAGACCGCGCCGCCCGCGGTGTCGTTCCCAGGCATCGACATCGATCTGGCCCGGGTTCTGCACGGCACGCAGGAGATCACCGTGCACGCACCGATCCCGGCCGAGGGCGAGGCGGTGCTGCGGACGCGGATCGTCGATGTGTGGGACAAGGGGAAGGCCGCGGTGATCGTGCAGGAGTCCACGGCCGTGACCCCGGACGGAGCCTCGCTCTACACGACGCGGTCCAGCATCTTCGCTCGCGGTGAGGGCGGGTTCGGCGGCGAGCGCGGGCCGTCCGGCAAGGTCGAGGTGCCCTCACGCGAGCCCGATGCGGTGATCGAGACGCCGACGCTGCCCCAGCAGGCCTACCTGTATCGGCTGTGCGGTGACCGGAATCCGTTGCACGCCGACCCATCATTCGCGCAACGGGCCGGGTTCGATCAGCCGATTCTGCACGGTCTGTGCACGTACGGCGTGGTGTGCAAAGCGGTGATCGACGCGGTGCTGGACGGACCGCAGCAGGTTCTGTCGTTCGGCGCGAAGTTCGCGGGCGTGGTCTTCCCCGGCGAGACGCTGACGACTCGGGTGTGGCGGGACGGTGCGCAGCTCGTGCTCACGACCACGGCCGCGGACCGTCCCGTTCTCGCTGACGCGGTGCTACGCCTGACCGAGGACTAGACCGCTGGTCGGGACGCCGGTGCCCGCGGTGACCAGGACGTGCTCGACGCCCGCCACCTGGTTCACCGCGGTCCCGCGCACCTGGCGCACGCCCTCGGCGATGCCGTTCATGCCGTGCAGGTAGGCCTCGCCGAGCTGACCGCCGTGCGGGTTGAGCGGGAGCGAACCGTCAAGCTCCAGCGCCCCAGACGCCACGAAGTCCTTCGCCTCACCCTTGCCGCAGAAGCCCAGCTCTTCCAGCTGGATCAGCACGAACGGCGTGAAGTGGTCGTAGAGCACGGCCACGTCCACATCGGACGGACCGATCCCCGACTTCTCCCACAGCCCGCGCGCCACCACGCCCATCTCGGGCAGCCCGGTCAGGTCGTCGCGGTAGTAGCTCGTCATCGTGAACTGGTCCACGCTGCTGCCCTGGGTGGCGGCCTTGATGTGCGCGGGCTTGTTCGGCAGGTCCTTCGCGCGGTCCGCCGAGGTCACGACCAGGGCGACGCCGCCGTCGCTTTCCTGGCAGCAGTCGAGCAACCGCAACGGCTCCGCGATCCACCGCGACGACTGGTGGTCGTCGAGCGTGATCGGCCGTTCGTGGAACCACGCGTGCGGGTTCGTGGCGGCGTGCTTGCGGTCGATCACCGCGATCCGGCCGAAGTCCTCGGACGTGGCGCCGAACTCGTGCATGTACCGGCGGGCGAACATCGCGACCATCGCGGCCGGCGTGCCCAGGCCCATCGGGTAGGACCAGCTGTTGTCGATGTTCGCCGCGGCCGCGGTCTGCACCTGCCCGAACCGGTGGCCGGAACGTTCGTTGAAGGCGCGGTAGCAGACGACGACCTTCGCCGCGCCGGTCTCGACGGCCATCGCGGCCTGCTGGACGGTCGCGCACGCCGCCCCACCGCCGTAGTGGACGCGGCTGAAGAACGTCAGCTCCGGGATGCCCAGTTCGCGGGCCACCGCGATCTCGGCGTTGGTGTCCATGGTGAAGCTGACCAGTCCGTCCACATCGGACGGTTCCAGGCCCGCGTCGTCCAGCGCCGCGCGGACCGCCTCGGCGGCCAGGTGCAGCTCGCTGCGCCCGGAGTCCTTGGAGAAGTCGGTCGCGCCGATTCCCGCGATCGCGGCTTTCACAGGGGCACCTCGATCTTCACGGTTCCGGTGACGTGGTCGCCGTGCCCGGTCCGGCCGACGACCTCGATGGTGAGGTCCTGGTCCACGCGTCCGATCACCTGGCCGAAGAACTTCAGCGTGTCGTAGGCGTAGCACGGCGCGCCGAGCTTGATGTTCACCTGACGCACCAGCGCTTCCGGTCCCGCCCAGTCGGTGACGTACCGCTGCACCAGGCCGGTCGTGGTGAGGATGTTGATGAAGATGTCCTTCGAGCCGCGCTGGATCGCCAGATCGCGATCGTGGTGCACGTCCTGGAAGTCGCGCGTCGCGATCGCAGTGCTGATCACGAACGTGGGCGTGGCGTCGACGTGCCACTCCGGCAGGGAATCACCGATCCGCACGGGGCCTCCAGCTCGGCATCGTCAGCTCCTCGTCGACCTTCGTGAACACGACCTCGACCGGCAGCCCGACGCTCGGCTCACCGGCCAGCTCTCCCAGCATCCGCACGCCCTCGTCCAGTTCGATCAGGGCGATCACGAACGGCGTCTGCTTGCCGGGCACCTGCGGGTGGTGGTGCACGACGTAGCTGTAGACCACGCCGCGCCCGTCCGAGACGAGGTACTTCGGTTTCGTCGCACCGCATTCCGGGCACATCGGGCCTGGTGGGTGCCGGAGCAGCCCGCAGCCGCCGCATCGCTGGATGCGCAGTTCCTGGTTTCGGCAGCCTTCCCAGAAGTACTCGGTGTCGCGGTTGATCGACGGCCTGATCGCCTGTGCCACCGGCTCTTCCGGCTTGGGTTCGACCTTCGCGGCGGGACGGAACTTCAACACCCGGAACCGCATCTCGGCGACCGGCTCGTCCCCGACGTACCAGGTGCTCCTGGTGGTGACGAACCAGCCTTCGCCCAGCGCCGTGTTCTTCGGCCCGGTCACGTCCTCCAGGGTCGACGTCACCGACAGGTGCTCGCCGACCTTCAGGTACCGGTGGTAGGTCTGATCGCTGTTGGTGGCGACGACGGACGTGAACCCGGCGTCGTCCAGGATCGCCATCATGGCGCCGAGCGGGTCGTCGGTGGACCGTTGCCCGTTCAGGCCACCCATCGTCCAGACCTGGACCATCGCGGGCGGCGCGACCTCGGTGTAGCCGGGGTGCTCGTCGCCGAGGGCCTCGAGCCAGTTGTTGATCATCGGCAGGTTCACCGGATCGCGCGCCAGCCGCGGCTTCGACTCGCCCTGTTCGGCGACCCGCGCGGCCTCTTTCTCAACGTCGATCATCGCACCACCCTGGGTAGGCCGAGCCCGATGTTGGCGATCAGCTCGCGCTGGATCTCGTTCACTCCCCCGCCGAACGTCAGCACGAGGTTGCGCCGCGCCTGCACGTCCAGCCACCGCACGAGTTCCGCGTCGGCACCGTGCCGGCCGACGAGCTCCTCGATCAACCGGCCGGCGCGCTGGGTCCGGTCGGCGGCGAACACCTTGGTGGCACTGGCATCCGCGACCTCGACCTCACCGCCGGAGACCTGCCAGTTGAGCAGTTCGTTGACCCGGTGCACGGCTTTCACCTCGGCCAGCGCCCGCTGGACGTCCGGGAGGTCGAGAATCCCGCGCTCGGCGGCCCAGCCGTGCACGCGTTCGAGCAGCGCGCCGATCCGGCCGGACGGGCCGAGCATCACGCGCTCGTGGTTGAGCTGGGTGGTGATCAGCCGCCAGCCCTTGTTCTCCTCGCCGACCCGCATGCCTTCCGGTACGCGCACGTCGTTGTAGTAGGTGGCGTTGACGTGGTGCGCACCGTCGCACGTGATGATCGGCGTCCACGAGTAGCCGGGGTCCGTCGTGTCGACGATCAGGATCGTGATGCCCTTGTGCCGCGAGTCGGGCGCTCCGGTGCGGCAGGCCAGCCAGACGTAGTCCGCGTCGTGCCCGCCGGTCGTGAAGGTCTTCTGCCCGTTGACGAGGTAGTGGTCGTCGTGGCGGACCGCCTTGGTGCGCAACGCGGCCAGGTCCGTGCCCGCGTCCGGCTCGGTGTAGCCGATGGCGAAGTGGAGGTCGCCGGCCAGGATGCGCGGCAGGAAGAACTCCTTCTGCTCCTGGGTTCCGAACGCCTGCAACGTCGGCCCGACCGTCTGCAGCGTCACGTACGGCAGGGGGACGTCCGCGCGGGCGGCCTCGTTGACGAAGATCTGCTGCTCGATCGGCCCGAACCCGAGCCCGCCGAACTCCTTCGGCCACCCGACGCCGAGCCTGCCGTCGCGGCCGAGCCGTTTGACCAGGCCGCGATAGGTCTCGCCGTGCCGTTCGGTGAGCATCGCCTCGCGTTCCCCGGCGGACATGAGACCGGCGAAGTACTCGCGCAGCTCGTCGCGCAGCTTGCGTTGCTCTGCGGTGAGGTCAATGAACATCGATGGCCCCCAAGCGGTGCTCCACTCCGCCGACGAACCGCGTCAGCTCCTTGGCCATGCCGTAGTAGCGGTGCATCGGGTAGGTGATGTCGAGGCCGAGGCCGCCGTGCAGGTGATGGCACGTGTGCACGGCCGGCAGGGCTTCCGCCGCCAGCCAGTACGCCGCCGTGTCGAGGTCGCTGTCGTCGAGGCTCCAGCAGGCCGTCAGGGCCGCGAGGTGGAGTGTGCGTGCGGCGATGTAGACGTCCGCGACCTGGCACGCGGCTGCCTGGAAGGTCGCCAGGGGCTTGCCGAACTGGTGGCGGGTGCCGACGTGCGCGACGGTCAGGTCGAGGGCTCCTGCCAGGACGCCGTCCGCGACCGCGCACGCCCCGGCCAGCGCGAACCTCCTCAGACCCGCTGCGGCGCCTTCGTTCAGCGGTTCACCGCGGACGCGGTCGAGACGCACGGTTCCGTCCGATATGGACACACCCGACTGCGTGGGATCGATGACGAAGACACCGGGTCCATCGGATGTCGTCGCGGTGACGAGGATCCGGTGCGCCTCGGCGGCGTTCGGCACGTTGATCTTCAGCCCGGAGATCCCGTCCGGCCCCGCCGTGGTGGCCGGCACGGCGGGCAACGGCGCCGACTGCTCGCTCAGCGCCGCGGTCAGCACCGCGTGCTGCTCCGTCACCAGCGGCAACAACTCGTCCTGCTGCTCAGGAGTCCCGTACCGCACGATCGGCAACACGCCCAACGCGAGCGTCGCCAGTGCCGGCACGTCCGCCGCGCGCCGTCCGACCTCGGTCAGCAGCAAGGCCGTCTCCAGCACGCCGAGCCCATCGCCACCCAGCCGTTCCGGAACGGCCAGGGCCAGCAATCCCGCCTCCCCCAACGCCTTCCAGGGAGTGTCGCTCTCTCTGCCCAGCACGTCGGCCGCCAGCTTGGCGATCTCCCGCTGGGTGTCGTCGAGACTGAAGTCCATCAACGCTCCCTCGGTAATCCGAGAATCCGCTCTCCGGCCAGGTTCATCAGCACCTGCGTGGTCCCGCCCGCGATGCTCAGGCACCGGGTGAGCAGGAACTCGAACACCTGCTCGTTGTCCACGGCACCGTCCGGCCCGAGCAGCTCGACGGCGAACTCCGCGACGTCCTGCCGATGCCGCACGCCGACGAGCTTGCGCACGCTGGACTCCGCGCCCGGTTCCTGACCGCTCAGCAACCGCAGGCTCGCGCGCAAGTCGAGCAACGAGACCGCGAGGCCCTCGGCGACCAGCGTGCCGAGCCGTTCCGCGTGGTCGTGCGCCGCCGGTTGCCGCAGCACCCGTTCCAGCGCCTCGTCGAGCGAGCCGCGGCCCATCGCCACGCGTTCGTTCGCCAGGGTGGTGCGGGCCAGCCGCCAGCCGTCGTTCACCGCGCCGACCACGCAGTCGTCCGGCACGAACACGGCGTCCAGGAAGACCTCGTTGAACCGCGCCTCGCCGGTGATCTCCCGCAACGGCCGCACGTCGATGCCCTCGGTGCGCATGTCGACCAGGAAGTACGTGATCCCCTTGTGCTTCGGGACGTCCGGGTCGGTGCGGGCGAGACAGATCGCCCAGTCGGCCCGGTGCGCAAGCGACGTCCACACCTTCTGCCCGGTGAGCCGCCAGCCGCCGTCGGCCCGGATCGCCCTGGTGCGCAACGAAGCCAGATCAGAGCCGGCCTCCGGTTCGCTGAACAGCTGGCACCACGTGATCTCGCCGCTCAACGTCGGCCGCACGAACCGTTCCTGCTGCTCCGGCGTGCCGTGGCGCAGGATCGTCGGCCCGGCCCAGCCGCCGATCACCAGGTCCGGCCTGCGCACGCCGGCGCGGGCCAGCTCGTCGTCGATCACCAGCTGCCGGGCGGGCCCGGCGTCCAGCCCGAACGGCCGCGGCCAGTGCGGCGCGAGGAAACCGGTGTCCGCCAGCCGTTCCCGCTGCTCATCGGCGTCG
Organism: Lentzea sp. NPDC051213; assembly: GCF_044455585.1. Classification (NCBI taxonomy): domain Bacteria; kingdom Bacillati; phylum Actinomycetota; class Actinomycetes; order Pseudonocardiales; family Pseudonocardiaceae; genus Lentzea; species Lentzea sp. NPDC051213. The sequence continues at coordinate 712,730 of NZ_JBITEX010000002.1, read as the reverse complement.
AGGCCGGCGATCTCCGCGGCGAACGCCCGCAGTTCCAGGTCGCCCTCGACCTCGACGGCGTGAGATCGCCGTGCGCCGCCCAGGGCCAGCTCCGCGACCCGCCTGCGCCACCGCGCAACGCCGCCCGCGAGCTGCTGCAAGGCCAACGCCCGGCGCAGGTAGCGGTGCGCGTCGTGCTCCCAGGTGAAGCCGATGCCGCCGAGCACCTGGATGCAGTCCTTGGCGTTGCGGACCGCCGCGTCCAGCGCGACGGCCGCCGCGACCGCCGCCGCGAGGGGGTGCTCGTCGGGCTCACCGACCGCGCGGGCCGCGTCCCACGCGACCGAGCTCGCCTGCTCCGCCCGGCACAGCATCTCGACGCACAGGTGCTTGACCGACTGGAACGACCCGATGGCGCGCCCGAACTGCTCGCGCTGTTTCGCGTACTCCACCGCGGTGTTCAGGCACCACGCCGCGACACCGCTGGCCTCGGCGGCCATCAGCGTCACCGCGAGGTCGGTCGGGTCGGCGACGACCTCACCCGGTGCGGCGACCACCACCGAGCCCAGTGAACGGGACAGGTCCACGGCTTCGCGTTCGGTCACCTGACCTGCCGGTGCGAGCCGCCACTCGTCGGTCCTGACCAGCACGTGGGTCGCTTCAGCGGCACCCACCACGTGGTCCGGCGAGAACCCGAACCCGGCCACACCGTCGAACGACGGGAACAACACGCTCACCAGCGCGGTGGGCAGCAACGGGCCGGGCACGAGGTTCTCCGCCGCGCGCTCCAGCATCACGGCGAGGTCGACGACGGTGCCGCCCTCCCGCATCACCTCGAAGAACCCCACCCGGACGAGGTCGGCCCACTCGGCCTTGGCCGCGTCCACGCTCTCCCGCAACGAGTGGTGCTCCCCGGTCATGGCGATCGGCATGCGGCCTCCTCCAGTACGTGAAGAAGTTTATAGAACGTGTTCTAATTCCGGCAACAGATCATGGCACGGAAACCGCTCAGGTACGATGGTGACGCTGCTGCAACACGTTCCAGGAGGATCATCTCCGTGTCACCTTCGAAGTCGCGCACGGACGCACTCATGGCGGGCGAGGAGCTCAGCTCCGTCGCCCAGCGCGAGCGCCGCAAGCGGATCGTCGACGCGACCATCGCACTGGCGTCCAAGGGCGGGTTCGACGCCGTCCAGATGCGCGCCGTCGCGGACCGCGCGGACGTGGCGCTGGGCACGTTGTACCGGTACTTCCCGTCGAAGGTCCACCTGCTCGTGTCGAGCCTCGGCGTGGAGCTGGAGCGCGCCCAGGAGAAGATGGACCGCACCACGGTCCCCGGCGACAGCCCCTACGAGCGCGTGCTGTTCGTCCTCGGGCGCATCACCAGGGGCCTGCAGCGCAACCCGCACCTCACCGAGGCGATGACGCGCGCCTTCACCTTCGCCGACGCCTCCGCGGGCGCCGAGGTCGACCGCGTCGCATGGCTGATGGAGAGCATGTTCACCAAGGCCATGAGCGACGGCGAGCCGACCGAGGAGCAGAAGGCGATCGCCAGGGTCATCGGCGACGTGTGGTTGTCGAACCTGGTCGCCTGGGTCACCCGCCGCGCCACCGCGACCGACGTCGCGAACCGCCTGGAACTCACCGTCCGCCTGCTGCTGAAGTAGCCGGTCTCCGGCAGGATCCGCACAAAGCCAGGCGCCCGCCCCGGGCGACATCACCATCGCCTGCGCGCACGGGTGCCCCGGCACCCCCTGACCGAGGTGAGCCGTCGTCCTCCAGGACGACGCGGAATCACACCGGCGAACGATGCCGGTGCACCGGTCACGCCCTAACGTCTGTCCTATGAAGACGCTCGTTGTGATCGGTGTGTTCATCCTCGTCAGCGCCGGAACCGCCTTCGTGGTGGTGCAGCAGGGCGGCGGCTGGAACACGCTGGTCGGCAAGGCCTGGGCGATCACCTACGAGGTGACCGCCCAGGCCGGAACCCAGCAGCAGACACAGGTGCAGTACGCCGAGAACCCCGACCGTTACAAGAAGCGGACGCCGGAGTCCATCTCGCTGTCCACGCCCTTGCCGTTCAAGACGGAGGTCGTGATCAACGCCGGCGAGAAGGCCCAGGTCCTCGCCACACCGAGCGGCGGCGAGACGCTGTCGTGCCGCATCCTGCTCGACGGCGAGAAGGTGCTGGCGAGCGCCACCGCCGCGCCGGGCCAGGAAGTGCGCTGCGAAGCCGTGACCAACATGTGAGACGACTCCGTGAGGTCGGCCGGAAGGCTGACGACGAGGAATGCCCTCGGTGACGACGATGTTCGGAGTGAGAGCGCGACCGCTGTCTGTTGTGGACGGCGGCAGGTCTCACGCCACCACGGAGTCACGAGATGAAGTTCCAGGTCCTGGACATCCTGCCGCACCTGACGAACCCCGTCACCGGGCGGCAGATCCGCACGGACGAGCGCTACGCCCAGGCGCTCACGTCCGCGCGCTATGCCGAGGAGTTCGGGTACGATGCCGTCGCCCTCGGCGAGCGGCACGCCGGCCCGTTCCTGAGCAGCGGCTCCTCCGTGCTGCTCGGCGCGATCGCCGCGACCACGAACCGGGTCCGGATCCAGACCGGCGTGTCCGTGCTGTCGATCCACGACGCGCTGCGGACCGCAGAGGACTTCGCCACGATCGACCAGCTCTCCCGCGGCCGCCTGGAACTCGTCATCGGCAAGGGCAACCAACAGCAGCAGTTGCCCATGTTCGGCATCGAGGAGGGCGACCAGTGGGAGGCGCTGAAGGAGAAGTACGAACTGCTCCGCCGACTCTGGCGCGAGGAGAACGTCACCTGGGAGGGCCGTTTCCGCGGCCCGCTGCACGACGTGACCAGCCTGCCCCGCCCGTTCGCCGGCGCACCCAGGGTGTGGCACGGCTCCGCGACCACGCTCACCTCGGCCGAGCTCGCCGCCAGGTGGGGTGACCCGCTCTTCTCCGCCAACGCGATCCAGCCCAGGGACAACTACACCGTCCTCATCGACCACTACCGCAAGCAGTACGCCGAGCACGGGCACGATCCGCGGTTCGCCTACGTCGGGGCAGGGGCGGGGTTCCTGTACGTCGCCGACACCACGCAGGAGGCGCGCGAGGCGTTCGGCCCGACGTACGAGAAGTTCGTGGAGTTCTTCAACCTGCCCGGAAACCACACGCCGGGCAACGAGATGACGTTCGCGACCATCGACGACGCCATCGAGCGGGGGCCGGTGCTCGTCGGCAGCCCGCAGCAGATCGCGGAGAAGATCCTGTGGTGGCACGAGGGATTCGGCCACAGCCTGCAGTCGTTCAGCCTGCCCACGATGATCCCGCACGAGCAGCAGCTCCACATGCTCGAGCGCCTGGCGAGCGAGGTGATCCCGGTCGTGCGCAAGTCGGCGCCCACGACGTTGTGGGGCGACGAGGACCCGTACGGCGGGCGTCCGGCCGTTCATGGGCGCACGGTGGCCGACGCGGCGAGCGAAATCGAGAACCCCCGTCCGTGATGTGGCGAAGTGGTACGTGATTCTCAATTCCAACCGATGCCGATTGACATCGGAAATTGGGCGTTGACAAGACCCCCCGAGCCCATAAACTCATGTTTAGCGGGGGGCGTCAGGCATCAACAGAGGTTGCCTCTCCTCGCCCCTGAGATCTCTGGGGGAGTTCTCTTGAACAGAATGCTGAAATCTGTGCTGTCCGCGTGCCTGGTAGCGGCCTCGCTGCTGGTCATGTCACCCGCGGGTTCCGCACAGAACCAGAAGCCGGCCCAGGACGACATCTCCATCATGGGCATCGGGCGGGCCACCCAGGTCAGGTTCGCCGAGACGTGGATCCGCTTCCGGCCCAACCCGTACAACGGTGAGCACCTGATCACCAGGCCGGGCCACGACGTCGCCACGATCTGCTGGGTCATGGGCGCCGACGGCAAGTTGTGGGACATGGTCTTCGACCACAACCAGAAGTACATCGGCTGGACCCACGAGGAGAATCTGACCGTCACCTCGTCGACGTGGTGCAACTCCTTCGGGCGTGGGACCACCCTCAACGGGACCACGGCGTGGGTGCACCTCGCCCCGTACGAGGACTGGGCGCACGAGGTCGTCCACGAGGGCAACAACCTCGCGTCGGTCTGCTACTACCAGCAGACCGCGAACAAGAGGTGGGACGTCGTCCTGGAACACGGCGCCGACAACAAGCTGAACCGGGTGGGACTCACCTACTCCAGCTATCTCGACAGCCCCAGCTCCACCCCGTGCACTCCCTGATTGTTTCACCGACCGCCGGCCGCTCGTCATCGAATTCGGTGACGGGCGGCCCGCCCATTCCTATTTTTCCTTCTTTTCCGGCTCGTCACCGGATTCGAGTTGCTGCGGCGGATCCTGAGGAATGTTCGCCAGCGTCTGGTTGATCATCTGCTGACCGACCACCAGAGGCAGTGCCCCGTTGGCCAGTCCGGCGTCGGCCACGATGCTCGGGGTGTTGAAGTCCTTCAGCTCGCCGAGCGACTGGAGCAGCACCTCGGACTGCACGCCGAGCAGCTTGACCCTGGCCTCGGTCTCGGCCACCGGAACCGCGGCCTCCTCCCGCGCGGTCTGCAGGCGCCGGCGCTTGATCTCCTCCTCCAGCTCGGCGTTGCGCAGGCGGTAGCCGAGCTCCTCCTGCTCGTCGCGTTCCTGCGCCTTGCGGCGGCGGCGCGCGTCCAGTTCCGGGTCCTCGGACTCGAAGTCGCTCAGCGTCGTGCGGCCGGCTTCCACGCCCCACTCCGCCAGCGCCTCCCGCACCTTCGACTCCAGCTCCATGCGGACCTCGTTGAGCTGCGCGATGAACTGGAGCACCTCGTGCTCGGAGGCGCTGCTTTCGAAGTAGCCCTTGACGGTGCGGCCGAGCACGCGTTCGACGAACCGCTGCACCGGGCGGGGCTCTGCACGTCGCCCAGGCCGGACATGTCGCGGTCCTCGCCGAACCGGCGCACCAGGCCCGGCGCCGCCTTGGCCGGGATGCGGATGATCTGGGTCATCGTGAACAGCAGGCGGTGGCCCTCGACGTTGGCCACGATCTGGTCCAGCGCGGCGTCGTAGCGGTCAGAGGACTTGTTCTCCTTGCGCTGCCACTCCAGCGTCAGCTCGCGGGTCGGGATGATCACCACGCGGGCGAACCACGGGTTGATCCGGTAGACGCCGCCCTGGGACAGGGTCTCGGCCTGCGCGCCCCGGCGGCCGCCGTTGGCCAGGAACTCCCACGGGCGCTGGAAACTGGCGTGGCCCGCCACCGGGGCGCCGACGACGCTCTCGTCGTCGTCCGGTGCGTCGCCTTCCTTGGCGATCACGACGCCGGTGGCGCCTTCCGGGATGCTGATGTCCGTCAGGTCGGAACGGGTGAGCTCGTAGATCTCCGCGTCGCCCAGCGTCTCGGTGGTGATCACCTCGAACAGGGCCGGGTTGATGTCGTAGTAGGCGCCGCCGGGCAGCACCATGGGCTGCTTGCCCATCTGACCGCCGCGCATCAGGAACGCCCGGCCGTCCTGGAAGTAGTTGCACTCCACGTGGTTGCACAGCGTGCGATCGACCGGTGGGACCGCGCCTACCTTCGCGATGACGAGCCCTATCGTGCCCGTGGGGACGTAGGTCCGCGGCACGAACTTGATTCGGTAGAGCAACGGCGGCAACAGGTAGCGGCGGTCGGCCTGCAACGTGGCCGCCTGCACGCCCTGGCCGCCGTGCACGCGGACCGGGTACCTCTCGCTCTTCAGCACGCCGAACCGCTTGTACACCAGGCCGATCTTCCCGGTCGGCACGGACTGGTAGCCGGTCAGCGCCACCACGACGACGACCGCGGCGATCACCAGGAGGACGATGAAGATGGTCATGAGCCTCTGACCCCGCTGTTCCGCAGTCGTGTGTGCACGGTCATCACCGTGTCGGTCCACTTGTCGTGCCAGCTCCCGAACCGTTCGAGCTGGGGGTTGCGCATGGTCGGGAAGAACCCCGGCGGGAAGTCGTCCGCGGCGACGAGTTCCGAGTAGGGCGGCGAGACCTCACCCCGCAGGCCCTTCCACCCCACGGTCAGCGCCAGCGCGAGGAAGTCGCGGTGACGGCCGGGCGGTGCGCCCTCCGGCGGTCCGGGGTGCCTGGCCAGCTGCATCGCGAATCCCTGCTGTCCCTGGGAGAACTTCGCCCACGCGGTGTCGATGTCGGCGAGCAGCCCGACCGGCAGCCGCCCTGCGTCGGAACGCCGCAGCCAGCCCCGGTCCAGCCGCTGCCCGGCCTCCAGCAGCAGCGAGGTCGTCAGGATGTCGGCGTGCGCGAGCTGTCCTTCCTCCAGCGTGTGCCGCAGCTTTCGCAGCGAGACCTCCGTGGGCGCCGTCGCCACCGGGACGACCGGAACCGGCCTCGTCACCGGACCGGGGCGCGGCGCATCGGAGTCCAGCAGCGCGCGGAGCTCGCCGATCTCCTGCTCGCCGGGCAGCCGCCCGTCCCTGGCGTCGAAGAAACTGGTCGCCGCCAACAGGAAGTGCCGGTGCCCGCGCAGCAGAACCGGCAGGAACGGCCGGCCGTGCCGCTGTCCTTCGAGGATCTCGCGCTCGACCCACTCCGACCGCTCCGAGGCGGGCGACATGATCACGATGATGCCGGGCGCGGTCGCCAGCCGGTCCCTGATCTCCCCCGGAACCCTTGCGCCCCAGCGGAGCTTGGCGTCCAGCCACACCGGCAGTGCCGAGGCCTCGAGGTGCTCGGTGAGCCGTTTCACGTACGCCGCATCGGCTTGCGTGTAGGAGAGGAAGAAACCGGCCGGTCCAAACGACATGCCGCAAGCTATCCGCGCCGTCGCGAGTTGAGACAGGCGCGGCAACTCATTGTCCATCAATTGGCCACTGCGGCTCACCCGCTCGGAGCAACCTGCGTTCCGGTACCCCGACGCATTGACCACTCGGGACGGTACTGATTGTGTTGCCCCGAGTACAGGGGGTCACATGGCAACCAGGCGGCAGTTCTTCGGGCAGGCGGCGGCGGTGTCCGCCGGGGTCGCGTTGACCGCACCGGCGATGGCGGCGGCGGTGGCCGCACCCGAGGTGGACACCGGTCTGGTCGAAGTCGCCTTCCGGGTCAACGGCGAGCAGACGAAGCTCAGCCTCGACCCGCGAGTGACGCTGCTCGACGCGCTCAGGGAACGCCTCGGCCTGACCGGGACGAAGAAGGGCTGCGACCGCGGCCAGTGCGGCGCCTGCACGGTGCACGTCGACGACAGGCGTGTGCTGTCCTGCCTGACGCTGACGGCGACCCTGCAGGGCAAGGAGGTCACCACGATCGAGGGGATCTCCGGCGGTGACGAGCTGCACCCGGTGCAGCGGGCGTTCATCGACCACGACGGGTTCCAGTGCGGGTTCTGCACGTCCGGCCAGATCATGTCGGCGTGCAAGGTCGTCGAGGAGCGCGAGGTGCGCACCGACGACCAGATCCGGGAGGCCATGTCCGGCAACCTCTGCCGCTGCGGCGCCTACCCGAACATCCTCGAGGCGATCAAGCAGGCCAAGAAGGGCGGCCGGTGATGCGCGCGTTCGACTTCACCACGCCTTCCACCGTCAGCGACGCGCTGAAGCTCGCCAAGCCGGGGTCGGCGTTCCTAGCCGGAGGCACGACCTTGGTCGACCTCATGAAGCTCGAAGTCCTGACGCCGGACCGGGTCATCGACGTCAACCGCCTGCCGCTCAAGGGAATCCGGCTCCACCAGGGCGCGCTGCGGATCGGCGCGCTGGAGCGGATGGGCGACGTGGCGGCCCATCCGGTCGTCTCCTCGGTCCACCCGATGATCTCCCGCGCACTGCTGCTCAGCGCGTCCGGCCAGTTGCGGAACATGGCGAGCATCGGCGGAAACCTGATGCAGCGCACGAGATGCGACTACTTCCGGGACGTCACGTCGGCGTGCAACAAGCGGCGACCAGGCAGCGGCTGCCCGGCGCTGACCGGCGTGAACCGGGGCCACGCGATCCTGGGCACCAGCGACTCCTGCGCCGCGACCCACGCCAGCGACGTCGCCGTCGCGTTCGCCGCCCTGGAGGCACAGGTCGTGCTCCGCAGCGAGGACGGCGACCGGACGGTGCCGCTCGAGGACTTCTACCGGCTGCCGGGCACCACGCCGGACCGGGAGAACGTGCTCGGGCCCGGTGAGTTGATCGCCGAGGTGGTCGTGCCGCTCCTGCCGTGGGCCCGGCACTCGACGTACCTCAAGATCCGCGACCGGCAGTCGTACGAGTTCGCGCTCACCTCGGTCGCGGCGGCGATCAGCCTGAAGCGCGGCGTCGTCCAGGACGTCCGCCTCGCCGCCGGGGGCGTCGGCACGAAACCGTGGCGACTACGAGCGGTCGAGGAAGCGTTGAAGGGCGGTGTGGCGATGGAACGGACCTTCGCCGACGCCGCCGAGTCCGCTGTGGACGGAGCAAGGCCGTTGGCGCACAACGCCTTCAAGACGAGTCTGCTGAAGCGCACGATCGTCCGCGCCCTCCTCGACGCGGCGGGTGTGCGATGATCGGGCAGTCCGTCGACCGGGTGGACGGACGCATCAAGGTCACCGGGGCGGCCACCTACGCCGCCGACACGAAGATTCCCGGCGTCACCTACGGCTACCTCGTCACGAGCACCATCGGCAAGGGTGCCGTCACCGCGATGGACACCACCGCCGCGCTCGCCTCCCCCGGCGTGCTCGCCGTCTACACGCCGTTCAACCCGCTGAAGCTGTTCGCCTACGTCCAGGAGCAGAACGACGAGCGCTTCCCTCCGTTGCAGGACAAGGAGGTGCGGTACTTCGGCCAGCCGATCGGCTTCGTCGTCGCGGAAACGTGGGAACAGGCACGCGACGCGGCAAGCCTGGTCACGGCGACCTACCAGCAACTTCCCCACACCACCGACTTCCCCGGCCGAACCCCGCAGAAGCTGGAAGAGGTCGAGGAAGTGCTGGCCGACGGCGTCCAGTCGATCGCACAGGTCGACGCGGCCGTCACGTTCACCGCGGAGTACACATCGCCGGTGCAGCACCACTGCGCGATGGAACCGCACGCCACGATCGCGACCTGGAACGGTGACCACCTGACGGTCTACTCGACGTCCCAGGGCGCGCTGCTCGTGCAGAAGCGGTTGTCCGAGACGCTCGGCGTGGACCCGGCGAAGATCCACGTGCTCAGCCCGCACGTCGGCGGCGGTTTCGGCGGCAAGTGGGGCAACTGGGCGCAGGTGCCGCTGGCGTGCGCGGCGGCCAGGGCGCTGGGGCGGCCGGTCAAGGCGGTGCTCACTCGCGAGCAGGTGTTCGCGGTGGCCGGGCACCGGCCGCTGACCAGGCAGACGATCTCGCTGACGTGCCAGGAGGACGGCACGCTCACCTCGATCACGAACGACAGCACGTCCAGCCGTGGCTTGGCCGGGAACTTCTCCGAGTCCCCCGCCGTCTGGGTGCAGACCACCTACGCGAGCCCGAACCTCCGCACCACCAAGAAGCTCGTGCCGCTGAACCTCGGCGCGGCGACCGTGATGCGCGCACCGGCCGAGGCGAACGGCTCGTTCGCGCTGGAGAGCGCGATGGACGAGCTGGCGGAGAAGCTCGGGATCGACCCGCTGGAACTGCGGCTGCGCAACTACGCGACCGTCGTGCCGAACACCCGCAAACCGTGGTCCAGCAAGCACCTCGACGAGTGCTACCGGCTCGGCGCCGAGGAGTTCGGCTGGTCGCGCCGCCCGCTGCGGCCGCGCGCGACGCAGGACGGCGACTGGCTCGTCGGCACCGGCATGGGCACCGCGACCTACTCCGTGTGGCGCGACCGGGCGTCGGTCAAGGTGCGGCTGGTCGCGGACGGCACCGCCACCGTGTCCGGCACCGGCGCCGACCTGGGCACCGGTCAGTACACCGTCTTCGCCATCCTCGCCGCCGACGCGCTGGGCATCCCGGTCGGCCGCGTGCGCCCGGAACTCGGCGACTCCACCTCCCCCGCCGCGGCCAACGCCGGCGGGTCGGTGTCCACCTGCAGCAACGGCCCCGCCGTGCAGGACGCGGCGCGGAAGTCGCAGGCGGAGCTGATCGCGCTCGCCGTCACCAACCCGCGTTCGCCCTTCTACGGCAAGGACGACGTGTCCTATCGGGACGGCAGCGTGTCCAGTGGCGGCTTGACGATGAGCTTCGGCACGCTGCTCACCACGTGCGACGTCGGCGGTGTCGAAGCCGTCGGCAGCTCACCCCAGCTCGTCGACCCCGAGCACGGCTACCGGTCTTTCGGCGTGCACTTCTGCGAGGTCCGCGTGCACCGGCTCACCGGAGAACCGCGGGTCAGCAGGTGGTTGTCGGTGATGGACGCGGGCACGATCGTCAACGCCAAGGCCGCCCGCAGCCAGATCCAGGGCGCGGTGGTGATGGGCATCGGCCAGGCGCTGCTGGAGGCCACCGAGATCGACCACGCCACCGCCCGCTTCGCCAACGCCAACCTCGCCTCCTACCTCGTGCCGGTGCACGCCGACGTCCCGAAGATCGACGTGCGGTTCATCGACCGCCCGGACCCGCTGGTCAGCGGGCTCGGCGCGAAGGGCATCGGCGAGCTCGGCATGGTCGGTGTGGCCGGCGCGATCGGGAACGCCGTGCACCACGCGACCGGTGTGCGGGTGCGGGACCTGCCGATCACGCTGGACAAGCTGCTCAGCTGAGCGTCAGGCCCGACAGGCCGCGCAGGACGCCGCTCACCGCTCCGGCGATGTCGTCGCGGTGGGCGTCCAGCGCTTCGGTGGTGACGCCGCCCTTCTCCAGGGAGAGGTGGTCGACCACCGCCTTGAGCACCGCGCTCACGGCGGCCGCCTGCACGCGGTGCTCGAGCGAGTCGGCCGACAGGCCAGAGCGGTGCGCGAGCACCTCGGCGAGCGTGGCTTCCGCGCGTTCCCTCAGCACGAGGTAGACGGCACGCAGCGCGGGTTCGTCGTGGGTCATCCGGACCACCGAGAGGACCGCGTTGCCGTCCGCGTCGCAGGACGAGTCGAAGACGGGCGTGTAGGCGGCCCGCAGGTGCTCGATCAGCTCCAGCTCGGGCGGCCAGGCGCGCAACACCTCCTGGAAGGCGTCGACCATCGTGGCGAGCAGCGGCGCGATGCAGCTCTCCTTGGAGGGGAAGTAGCGCCACAACGTGCGTTCGGAGACCCCGGCGGCCTTGGCGATCTGCTCACCGGAGGTGGCGGCGACACCCTGCGCGGCGAACAACCGGATCGCGTGCCGGGAGATCTCCAGGCGCTGCCGCTGACGTTGCTCCTCGCTCACCGGCGGCCGTCCCCGGCGCGGCGCACCGCTTTCGGCCACAACGTCCTCCATCGGGCGATTTAAGCACGTCCGCGCCTCGCATATTAATTGGCAGACACTGCCAATAAACTGCTACGGTCGAGGTGTCGCCAAGTTCGGGAGGAAACCTTGAGCGCCACCGCGGAACGCCTGCAGCTGCCTTTGCCCAGGCCGAACGTCCTCGATCTCGCCCCGTTGTACGAAGTGCTGCGCCGGGAGGCGCCGATCGCCGCGGTCACCACACCGGTAGGTGACCCGGCCTGGCTGGTGACCCGGTTCGAGGAGGTCCGCCTCCTGCTCGGCGACAAGCGGTTCGGCCGCTCCCACCCCGAGCCGGAACGGGCGTCGCGCCTCTCCAGCGCCGCGGTCCTGGACGGGCCGACCGGCGAATACGAGACCGAGGAAGCCGACCACGCGCGGATGCGCCGGCTGCTGACCCCCGCGTTCTCCGCCAAGCGGATGCGGATGCTGTCCGATCACATGGGAGAGCTGGTCGAGGGCTACCTCGACCAGCTGGTGGCCGAGCACGAAGCCGCGCCGGATGGCGTGGTCGACCTGCACTCACGCCTGGCTTTCCCGTTGCCGGTCGCGATGATCTGCCGGTTGCTCGGCGTGCCGGAGTCCGACCACGAGCACTTCTCGTCGCTGTCGGAGCGCATGGGCAACACCGCCATCGGCGAGGAGGCCCACCGGGCGCGCGAGGAGTTCCTCCAGTACATGGTCGGCCTCATCGAGACCAAGCGACCCGCGCTGGGTGAGGACGTGATCTCCGACCTGGTCCGCGCCCAGAGCGCCGACGAGGCCTACGACTACGACCAGATGGTCCAGCTCTGCGTCGGGCTGCTGTTCGCCGGGCACGAGACCACGGTCAACCGCATCGGCCTCGGCGTGTTGTTCCTGCTCACCCGCCGCGAGCACTGGGACGCGCTCGTCGCCGATCCGGACGGGCGCGTCGACGCCACGGTGGAGGAGATCATGCGCCTCGGCGCGCCGGGAGACTTCGGCCTGCTGCGGTACGCCCACACCGACGTCGACCTCGCCGGCGTCACCATCCGGCGCGGCGACGCCGTGGTCATCTCGATCAACGCCGCCAACCGCGACGCGTCGGTGTACAGCGAGGCCGAGACCTTCGACCCCGACCGTCCGGAGAGGACACACCTCGGGTTCGGCCACGGCGCGCACTTCTGCATCGGCGCGAGCCTCGCCCGCACCGAACTGCGCGTCGTCTTCGCCGCGCTGGCCCGCAGGCTGCCGGGCCTGCGGCTCGCCAAGGAGCTCGACGAACTCGAGGTGCGCACCACGTTGACCGGTGGTGTCGCCGAACTGCCTGTGACCTGGTGAAGGAGCTCGCCGTGAAGGTGATCGTGGATCAGGAGAAGTGCGTCGGCGCCGGGCAGTGCGTGCTGGCCGCCGACGACGTGTTCGACCAGCGCGACGAGGACGGGCTGGTGGAGTTGCTGAACCCCAGCCCGCCCGAGCCGCGGCTGACCGACGTGCGGCACGCGGCGGCCGTCTGCCCGGCCGCGGCCATCCTCGTCGAGGACTGAGCGGCCCGCGAACTCAGGCACCGCGGACGCGGGTCGACGCGCGGACCACGAGCTCCGGCTGGAACTGCACGTGCCGGTGCTCGTGGTCCGGTTCGCTCTCCTCCAGCAACAACCGGGCGGCGGTGCGGCCGAGCTGGTCGCGCGGCTGGCGCACCGAGGTGAGCGGCACGGCGGCCGCGGCGGCGAACTCGATGTCGTCGTAGCCGACGACCGCGAGGTCCTCCGGAACCTTCAGGCCCTGCTGCGTCATGGACTGCAGCAGCCCGAGCGCGAGCAGGTCGTTGGCGCAGAACGCGGCCGTGGGGCGGCGCACCGACGGCAGGCCGACCAGCCGCTCCCCCGCGCTGCGTCCTTCCGCCACCTGCAGGTCCGTCGTCTCGAGCACGGTGAGGTTCGCCTCGGGCAGGCCCGCGTTCGCCATGGCGCGCAACGCTCCCGCGTGCCGGTCGCGCACCTGCTGGATGGTGAAGGGACCGCCGACCATCGCGATGCGGGTGTGGCCGGTCTCGATCAGGTGTGTCACGGCCAGTTCGCCGCCGAGCACGTCGTCGACGGCCACCGAGCAGGTGCCGTCCTGGGCGCTGTGGTCGACCAGCACGACCGGCGTGCCGCGGTGCAGCAACTCGGCGAAGCCAGGGACCTCGGCGTCGACCGGGGTGATCAGGATGCCCTCGACGCGCTGCTCGTGCAGCAGTTCCAGGTACTCGCGCTCGCGGCCGCCCTCTGAGGCGCTGTTGCACAGGAACACCGCGAAGCCGGCTTCCCTGGCAGCGCTTTCCACACCGCGCGCCACGTCGGTGAAGAACGGGTTCGACGCGTCCAGCACGACGTAGGCGATGACGCGGCTGCGGCCCGCGCGCAGTTGACGCGCCGACTCGTTGCGGACGAAACCGAGCTCGGCGATCGACGCCAGGACACGCTGCCGTGTCGCGGGCGCAACTACGTCCGGACGGTTCAGGACGTTCGATACGGTCGCGTTCGAGACGCCCGCGTGATGGGCCACCTCGCGGATGCCGATCGAGGGTTTCACGGGCGGCTCCTGAGTGTTGAAACGTGGCAAGGGATCGTAACCCAAACCCTTGACATGCGACCTGAAGACACTCAGGCTTCACGCTAACAGCCGGTTAAAACGTTTCAATCAACGAGGAGAGAGCGTGGACCGACCTCCCGTGGTGGCACTGGACGGCGTGAGCAAGGCGTTCGGGGCGGTCCGGGCGCTGTCCGAGGTGTCGCTGCAACTGCTGCCCGGAGAGGCGCACGCGTTGCTCGGCGAGAACGGCGCGGGCAAGTCGACGCTCATCAAAACGCTGGCCGGCGTGCACCGGCCGGATGCCGGCCGGCTGCTCGTGGACGACGCCGAACGCCGCTTCGCCGGCCCCGCCGACGCGCTCGCGGCCGGCATCGCGATCATCTACCAGGAACCGACGCTCTTCGGTGACCTCACGGTGGCCGAGAACGTGTTCATGGGCCGCCAGCCGCTCGGCCCCGGCCGCCGGATCGACGTGCGCGAGATGAACACCCGCACCGAGAAGCTGTTCTCCCGCTTGGGAGTCCGCCTCGACCCGGCCCGGCCGGCCCGCGGCCTGTCCATCGCCGACCAGCAGCTCGTCGAGATCGCCAAGGCCCTCTCGTTCGACGCCCGCGTGATCGTCATGGACGAGCCGACCGCGGCCCTGTCCGAGCACGAGGTCCAGCGACTCTTCGGCGTCGTGCGAGCGTTGCGCGCGGACGACGCGGCGGTGCTGTTCGTGTCGCACCGGCTCAACGAGGTCTTCGAACTGTGCCAGCGCGCCACCGTGCTGCGCGACGGCGAGTTCGTCTGGTCCGGCCCGCTCGCCGACGAGTCCCCGGACTCCCTGGTGCGCAAGATGGTCGGCCGCTCGCTCGACCAGCTGTACCCCAAAGAGGACACCACGCCCGGCGAAGTGCTGCTGTCGGTACGACGGCTGACCCGCGAGGGCGTGTTCACCGACGTGACGTTCGACGTGCGGGCGGGCGAGATCGTCGCGCTGTCCGGTCTGGTCGGCGCCGGCCGCAGCGAGGTGGCACGAGCAGTCTTCGGCATCGACCGCCCCGACGCGGGCTCGGTGCTGGTGCACGGCCGGCGCCTCAAGCCGGGCTCCCCCACCGCCGCGATGGCCGCGGGAATCGGCCTGGTGCCGGAAGACCGCCGCCAGCAGGGGCTGGTGATGGACGCGTCGATCGAACGCAACACCGCGCTCGCCTCCCTCGGCTCGCTGTCGACCTTCGGGCTGCTGCGGAGCAGCTCGGAACGCGCGCTGGCCCAGGACTGGGCGGTGAAGCTGCGGCTGAAGTTCGCGCGGCTGAGCGACCCGGTCGGCGTGCTGTCGGGCGGCAACCAGCAGAAGGTCGTGCTCGCGAAGTGGCTCGCCCGCCAGCCGTCGGTGCTGATCGTGGACGAGCCGACGCGCGGCATCGACGTCGGGACCAAGGCGGAGGTGCACCGGTTGCTGAGCGAGCTCGCCGGGCAGGGCGTGGCGGTGCTGATGATCTCGTCGGAGCTGCCCGAGGTGCTCGGGATGGCGGACCGGGTGCTGGTGATGCACGAAGGACGGTTGGTGGAAGAGCTTTCTCGCGCCGAGGCCACTGAGGAGAAGGTCGCGCTCGCTGCGGCTGGACAGGGGGTGGCGCGGTGATCGCATGGACGCAGGAAAGGCGCTGGGCGGGCACCGGCCCGGTGACCTCACGCCCGCAGGCACGTGTGCGCGGTGCGGGCACCGGACCGGCGACCACGCGCCCACACGCACCTGAACGCGGTGCGCGCCGCGCAGGCAGCGCGCCAGAGACCTCGCAGCCCCGCGACCACAGCACCCGTTGGGCGGTGACCCCATGACCGCCGAAGCCCCCGCCCTCACCCCCGTCGCCACCCGCCGCACCGCAGCCCGCCGCCTGAGCGACCGAGTCGGCCGCGTCCGCGAGCTAGGCATCCTGGTAGCCCTCGCGCTGGTCGTCATCCCCACAGCGATCGTCAACCCGAGGTTCATCCAGACCCAGAGCCTCCGCGACCTACTGCTCAACGCCTCGATCGTCGCCCTCCTCGCCGTAGGCCAGACCCTGGTCGTGGTGACCCGCAACGTCGACCTGTCCGTAGGCTCGGTGCTCGGTCTCTCCGCATTCCTGACGGCACAACAGTTCGCCGACCACCCCGGCACGCCGCTGCTCGCCGGCATCGGGTTCGGAGTGGCCATCGGCCTGGTGTGCGGGCTGCTCAACGGCCTGTTCGTGGCCGTCGGCAACGTCCCGAGCCTCGTCGTCACGCTCGGCACGCTGTACGTGTTCCGCGGCGTCGACTACGCGCTGGCACAGGGGCGGCAGGTCAACGCCGCCAACCTCCCGGACGGACTGCTCGACCTGGGCAGCGCGCGACTCCTCGGCATCCCGATCCTGGTCCTCACAACGTTGCTCGTGATCGCCGTGGCCGCGGTCTTCCTGAAGTCCTACCGGTCCGGCCGCGAGCTGTACGCGATCGGCTCGAACCCGGAGGCCGCCGTCCTGGCCGGCATTCCGGTGGCCAAGCGGACGCTCACCGCCTTCGTCCTGAGTGGACTGATCGCCGGACTCGCCGGTGCGTTGTGGGTCGCCAGGTACGGCACCGTCGACGCGGCCGCGGGGACCGGGCTGGAACTCCAGGTGGTCGCGGCGGTCGTGGTCGGCGGGGTGGCGATCTTCGGTGGCTCCGGCACCGTTGCCGGTGCGGCGCTGGGGGCGTTGTTGCTGGGCACCATCACCAGCTGCCTGGTGGTGTTGCAGATCCCGGCGTTCTGGCAGCAGGCCATCGCGGGCGCGCTGCTGCTCAGTGCGATCACCGTTGACCGGCTGCTGGCGTTGAAGCTCGCCAAAGCCTTGCGCCGCACGGAAGGGACCAGCCATGCGTAAGCTCCTGCGGTGGGAGACCGTGCTGGTGCTGCTGCTGATCGCGGTGGCGGCAGTCGGTCAGTTCAACACCGGTGGTTCGTTCCTGTCCGGTGGCAACCTCTTCTACCTCGGCCTGGACATCGGCGAGATCGCGCTCATCGCGTTGCCGCTCACGCTGGTGATCATCGCGGGCGAGATCGACCTGTCCGTGGCGTCGGTCCTGGGGTTGTCGAGCGCGCTGGTCGGCTGGCTGTGGAACGCGGGCTGGTCGCTGGAGACGATCCTGCCGTTCGTGATCGTGGTCGGCGCTGTCTGCGGCGCGGTCAACGGGCTCCTCGTCACCAGGCTCGGCCTGCCCTCGCTCGCGGTCACGATCGGCACGCTCGCGCTGTACCGCGGGCTCGCGCTGGTCGTGCTCGGTGACACGGCGGTCGCCGATTTTCCGGCGAGCTACACGAGTTTCGGCACCACGCCCGTGCCCGGCACGAACATCCCGTGGCCGATCGCCCTGGCCGCGGTGCTCGCCGTCGTCTTCGGGATCGTGTTGCACGCCAGCTCCTTCGGGCGCTCCGTGTACGCGATCGGCGCGAACGAGGAGGGCGCCCGGTTCTCCGGCATCCGGGTGAAGCGGATCAAGCTGATCCTCTTCGTGGTCGCCGGGGCGGTGGCCGCGATCGCGGGCATCGTCTACACGTTCCGCTTCTCCAGCGCCCGCGCGGACAACGGGGTCGGGCTGGAGCTGGCGGTCATCGCCGCGGTGCTGCTCGGCGGCGTGTCCATCTTCGGCGGCAAGGGCACGTTGTTCGGCGTGCTCGCGGGCGTGCTGCTGCTCGGCGGCCTGCGCAACCTGCTGATCCTGCAAGACGTCTCGACCGAAATCCTCACCATCGTCACCGGCCTCCTGCTGCTGGTGAGTGTGCTGGCACCGTCCATCGCCAGGCGTGTTCCCGTCGTCGCGAACCGTTGAAAGGCAAGAAGATGAAGACACGACTCGTGCTCGCTCTGATCGGCGTGGTCGCTCTCTCCGGATGCGGCGGGACCACGAAGGACAGCGCCGGCCAGCAAACCGGCACTGCGACCGGTACCGCCGCCGCGAACCCCGGCGCGCCGCTCAAGGAGAACCTGAAGATCACGTTCCTGCCCAAGCAGGTCAACAACCCGTACTTCACCGTGGCGCAGAAGGGCGCGGAGAAGGCGGGCAGCGCGATCAAGGGTGAGCTGAAGGCGACCGGTCCGTCGGACGCCAGCGCCTCCTCCCAGGTCACCTACATCAACACGGCGGCCCAGCAGGGCCAGAACGCGCTGGTCCTCTCGGCCAACGACGCCAACGCCGTCGCACCCGCGCTGAAGTCCGCGCGGGCACAGGGCCTCAAGGTCGTCACCTTCGACTCCGACGCGGCGCCGGACGCCAGGGACGTCTTCGTCAACCAGGCCACGACGAAGGAGATCGGCACCAGCCAGGTGAAGCTGATCTCCGACGCCATCGGCGGCTCCGGTGAGATCGCGATCCTCTCCGCCACGGCGAACGCGACCAACCAGAACGCGTGGATCGAGATCATGAAGACCGAGCTGGCCAAGCCCGAGTACGCCGGGCTCAAGCTGGTGGAGACGGCCTACGGCAACGACGACGACCAGACGTCGTTCCAGAAGACGCAGGGTCTGCTCCAGGCGCACCCGAACCTCAAGGGCATCATCTCGCCCACCACGGTCGGTGTCGCCGCGGCGGCCCGCTACCTCGACTCCTCGGAGTACAAGGGCAAGATCGCGCTGACCGGTCTCGGCACGCCGAACCAGATGCGCAAGTACGTCCAGAACGGCACGGTGAAGTCGTTCGCGCTGTGGGACCCGAGCAAGCTCGGCTACCTCGCCACCTACACCGCGGCCGCGCTCGCGTCCGGTCAGATCACCGGTGCCGAGGGCGAGAAGTTCAAGGCCGGTGAGCTCGGCGACTACACGATCGGCGCCAAGGGCGAGCTCGTGCTCGGCCCGCCGACCGTGTTCACCAAGGACAACATCGACCAGTTCGACTTCTGACGTGCCTTCATTCTCTGGCGCGAAAAGCACGTTGGGGCCACTAGATGGCCCGAGCGTGCTTTTCGCGCCGAACAGCAAGGGGGCGAGCGGGGTTTGGAGCACAACATGAGTGTGAAGGCCGCACTGCGGGAGCAACGGATCGAGACTCCCTCGTGGGCGTACGCGAACTCGGGCACCCGGTTCAAGGTGTTCGCGCAGGAGGGCGTACCGCGCACGCCGTACGAGAAGATCGACGACGCCGCGGTGGTGCACCGGCTCACCGGCGTCGCCCCCACCGTCGCGCTGCACATCCCGTGGGACAAGGTCGACGACTACGGCAAGCTCGCCGCCTACGCGCGCGAACAGGGCGTCGAGCTGGGCGCGATCAACTCCAACGTGTTCCAGGACGACGACTTCAAGCTCGGCAGCGTCACGCACCCCGATCCCGCGGTGCGCCGCAAGGCGATCGCGCACCTGGTCGAGTGCGTCGACATCATGGACCAGACCGGGTCGCGCGACCTCAAGCTGTGGTTCTCCGACGGCCTGAACTACCCCGGCCAGGACAACGTCCGGGCCCGGCAGGACCGGCTCGCCGAGGCGCTGGCGGAGACCTATGCCCGGCTCGGCGCGGATCAGCGGATGTTGCTGGAGTACAAGCTCTACGAGCCCGCCTTCTACGTCACGGACGTGCCGGACTGGGGCACGGCCTACGCGCACTGCATGCAACTCGGCGACAAGGCGCAGGTCGTGATCGACACCGGGCACCACGCGCCCGGCACGAACATCGAGTTCATCGTGGCGTTCCTGCTGCGGGCCGGGAAACTCGGCGCGTTCGACTTCAACTCCCGCTTCTACGGCGACGACGACCTGATGGTCGGTGCGGCCGATCCGTTCCAGCTGTTCCGGATCATGCACGAGATCGTGCTCGCCGACGCGCTCAAGCCGGCCGCGGGCATCGCGTTCATGCTCGACCAGTGCCACAACATCGAGCCCAAGATCCCCGCGATCATCCGGTCGGTGCTCAACGTCCAGGAAGCGACCGCGAAGGCGCTCATCATCGACCACGAGGCGCTGGACGCCGCGCAACGTGCCGGTGACGTCCTGGGAGCGAACGCCGTGCTGATGGACGCCTACAACACCGATGTGCGGCCGTTGCTGGCGGAACTGCGGGAGGAGATGGGCATCGACCCGGATCCGATGGCCGCGTACCGGCGGTCCGGCTACGCCGAGAAGATCGTGCAGGAACGAGTCGGTGGCGAGGCCGCCGGGTGGGGTGCGTGATGGGCGAGGTCGAGGCACTGCTCCAGCGCGCCAACCGGCTCGGCTCCGATCCGCGCAACACCAACTACGCGGGCGGCAACGCCTCCGCGAAGGCCGCGGCGACCGACCCGGTGACCCGGCGGCCCGTGGACCTGATGTGGGTCAAGGGATCCGGCGGTGACCTGGGCACGCTCACCGAGGCCGGTCTCGCCGTGCTGCGGCTGGACCGGTTGTGGGCACTCGTGGAGACCTATCCCGGCGTCGACCGCGAGGACGAGATGGTCGCCGCGTTCGACCACTGCCTGCACGGCAAGGGCGGTGCGGCACCGTCGATCGACACGGCCATGCACGGCCTCGTGGACGCCGCGCACGTCGACCACCTGCACCCGGACGCGGGCATCGCGCTCGCCACCGCGGCCGACGGTGAGGCGCTGGTCAAGTCCTGCTTCGGCGACCGGGTCGCGTGGGTGCCCTGGCGGCGGCCGGGTTTCCAGCTGGGCCTCGACATCGCGGCGATCAAACGGGCCAACCCGCAGGCCATCGGCGTGATCCTCGGCGGCCACGGCGTCACCGCGTGGGGTGAAACCAGCGCCGAGTGCGAGGCGAACTCGCTGGAGATCATCCAGACCGCGCAGCGCTACCTCGACGAGCACGGCAATGCCGAGCCGTTCGGCCCGGTCGTCCACGAACCGTTGCCGGACGAGCAACGCCGCGAGCGCGCGGCCGAGCTGGCACCGGTGATCCGCGGGCTCGCGTCGGCGGACCGCCCGCAGGTCGGCCACTTCAACGACAGCGACGTGGTGCTCGACTTCCTCTCGCGCGCAAAGCATCCCGAACTGGCCGCGCTCGGCACCTCGTGCCCTGACCACTTCCTGCGCACCAAGGTGGCGCCGCTGGTCCTGGACCTGCCGCCGACCGCGCCGCTCGACGAGGCCGTCGCCCGGCTGCGGGAACTGCACAAGGCCTACCGCGCGGAGTACCAGGCCTACTACGAACGGCACGCCGAGCACGACTCGCCGCCGATGCGCGGCGCCGACCCGGCGATCGTGCTCGTGCCCGGCGTCGGCATGTTCAGCTTCGGCAAGGACAAGCAGACCGCACGGGTCGCGGGCGAGTTCTACGTCAACGCCATCAACGTGATGCGCGGCGCGGAGTCGGTGTCCCGCTACGCCCCGATCGAGGAACGCGAGAAGTTCCGCATCGAGTACTGGTCCCTGGAAGAGGCCAAGCTCCAGCGGATGCCGAAGCCCAAGGCCCTGGCGACCCGCGTCGCACTGGTCACGGGTGGCGGCTCGGGCATCGGCCGCGCGATCGCGCACCGGCTGGCCGCCGAGGGCGCCTGCGTCGTGGTGGCCGACCGCAACGGCGAGGCCGCCCGCGAGGTCGCGGACGAGATCGGCGAGACCGCGGTGCCCGTGACGGCCGACGTCACGGACGGAGCCGGTGTCGCGGAAGCATTCCGCACGGCGGTGCTCGCGTTCGGCGGGGTGGACCTGGTGGTCAACAACGCCGGGCTGTCGATCTCCAAGCCGCTGTCCGAGACGACCGAGGCCGACTGGGACCTGCAGCACGACGTGATGGCCAAGGGCTCGTTCCTGATCTCGCGTGAGGCCGCGAAGGTCATGCGGGCGCAGAGCATGGGCGGTGACATCGTCTACATCTCCAGCAAGAACGCGGTGTTCGCCGGACCGAACAACGTCGCGTACGGCGCGGCCAAAGCCGACCAGGCGCACCAGGTGCGGTTGCTCGCGGCCGAGCTCGGTGCCGACGGCATCCGCGTCAACGGCGTCAACCCGGACGGCGTCGTGCGCGGTTCCGGGATCTTCGCCGGTGGCTGGGGTGCCCAGCGCGCGGCCGTGTACGGGGTGCCGGAGGAGGAGCTCGGCGCGTTCTACGCCCAGCGCACACTGCTCAAGCGCGAGGTGCTGCCCGAGCACGTGGCGGCGGCGGTGTTCGCGCTGACCGGGGGCGACCTGTCGCTCACGACCGGTCTGCACGTGCCGGTCGACGCCGGTGTGGCCGCGGCGTTCCTGCGATGAGGGCGACCGTCGCCGCCATCGACCTCGGCGCCTCCAGCGGGCGCGTGGTCCGGGGCCTCGTCGGGGACGGAGTGCTGAAGATCGAGGAGGTGCACCGGTTCCCCAACGGGCCGGTGCGCGTCTTCGAGACCCTGCACTGGGACGTGCTGGGGCTGTACCGGGAGGTCCTCACCGGCCTGCGCAACGCGGGCCAGGTCGACAGCATCGGCGTCGACAGCTGGGCCGTCGACTACGGCCTGCTCGACGAGCGGGGCGCCCTGCTCGGCAACCCCGTGCACTACCGCGACTCCCGCACCGACGGCATCACGGCACCGGACGGCCTGTACCAGCTCAACGGCCTGCAGTTCCAGCCGTTCAACACGATGTTCCAGCTGCAGGCGGAACCCCTGCTGCCCAGGGCGAGACAACTCCTGCTGATCCCGGACCTGGTGTCCTACTGCCTGACCGGCGAACGCGGCGCCGAGTACACCAACGCGACGACGACCGGCCTGATCGACGTCCGGACAGGACAGTGGTCCGCCGAGCTGACCAGAGATCTGCCGACCGGCCTGCTGCCCGCTCTGCGCCATCCCGGCGACCACGCCGGCATGCACGACACCACGCCGGTCATCGCGGTCGGATCGCACGACACCGCGTCCGCCGTCGTCGCGGTGCCCGCCGAGAACGACAGGTTCGCCTACATCTCCTGCGGCACCTGGTCGTTGGTCGGCGTCGAACTCCGCGCACCCGTGCTCACCGAAGAGAGCCGTGCCGCGAACTTCACCAACGAGGGTGGCGTCGACGGCACGATCCGGTACCTGCGCAACGTCATGGGCCTGTGGTTGCTGCAGGAGTCGCTCAGGTGCTGGAACGCCGACCTCGAGCCGCTGTTGCGCGACGCCGCCGACGCGAAGGGCACGCTGTTCGACGCGAACGACCCCGTGTTCCTCCCACCCGGCAACATGCCGGCCAGGATCCAGCAGTGGTGCCGCGAGCACGGCCGGCGTGTTCCCCAGGCGCGGGCGGAGGTCGTCCGGTCCATACTGGACAGTCTGGCCGTCGCCCACCGCGACGCCGTCGCCGACGCGCAACGGTTGTCCGGCAAGGAGGTCGAGGTCGTGCACATCGTCGGCGGCGGCTCACGCAACGAGCTGCTGTGCCAGCTCACCGCCGACGCGTGCGGACTTCCCGTGGTCGCGGGGCCGGCCGAGGCGACCTCGCTGGGCAACGTCCTGGTGCAGGCGCGTGCCGCGGGCGCAGCCCACGGCACGCTCGCCGACCTCAGGGCACTGGTACGGCAGTCACAGCAGCTGAGGCGTTATCTCCCCCAGTGAACCTCCAGCGCCCGTGCGGAACGGAGATCTCCTTGAACCCGTTCTTCACCGGCACGTGCACCGCTGCCGTGGCCCCGACCGGTACCTCGACGGTCAGCCTGACCACGCCGTTGACGGTGGTCCACCCCACGTGGATCTTGCCGCGCACGCTCATGAAGTCCAGCCGCGCCCACGACAGGCCCTTGGTGGTGTCCGGCCGCACGGTGAACGTCCGGTAGCCCGCGTCGCCAGGACGCAGCCCGGCGACGTGCTCGTAGAGCCACTGCGCGACGGTGCCCTTGAAGTAGTGGTTGCGCGAGCGGGTGCCGGCGTCCCACATCTCCCACATGGTGTCGGCGCCGTTGTCGAACCAGTAGCCCCAGCTCGGGTAACTGCGCTCGGTGGCCATCGCGTGGGCGGCGTCCGCGTGCCCGTTGTCGCCCAACGCCTTCAGCAGCACGCTGACGCCGAGGCAGCCGGCGTTCACGCGGTTGCCGTTCGCCTTCACCTCGGTGGCGAGCCGCTGGGCCACGGCCGCGATGGACCCGGCGGGCACCATCCCGAACGCCAGCGGAATCGCGTTGGACGTCTGCCGGTAGCCGGGGTCCTTGGCGGTGCGGTAGTAGCCGCTCGGGTCGAGGAACGCGGCGTTGAACGCCGTCAGCAGGTTCGCGGCCACCTCCCGGTAGCGCGGGATCGGTGTGCCGATCACGTCCCCGAGTTCGGCGGCGTGCAGCAACGAGCGGTACAGGTACGCCGTCGCGGTCAGCCTGGTGTCCTCCGGCGGCAGACCGTCCGTTCCCGGCGGCAGGAAGTCGCCGAGCGCCGTGATCGCGAGCCCGTCGCGAATTCGGCCGATCTCCCAGTCGAGGTAGCGGGTGAGCACCGGCCAGTGCTGCTTCGGCAGCCGGTCGTCGCCGTAGATCCGGTACATCTCGCGCAGCACGAACGGGTACACCGTCGTCCACTCCGGCGCGGGCGCGAGCTCGCGATAGCCCCAGCCGCCGCTCGGGACGATCACCGGCAGCTGCCCGGCCGCGTCCTGGCTGTCCGCGAGGTCGCCGAGCCACTTGGTGAAGAACCGCGCCATGCCGAACTCGGCGAGCATCGACGGCGCGCCGACCTGGGCGTCACCGGTCCAGCCGTTCTTCTCGTACGTCGGGGTGTCGGTGGGGATGCCGTGCAGGTTGTTGACGACGGTGCGGCGCATGGCGGCGTCGTACTTCTCGAAAAGCGGCTCGGAGCAGCGGAACGTGCTCACCGACGCCACGTCCGAATGCACCAGCCGGCCGGTCAGGCGGGGCGCCGCGGGCAGCCCGGTCACCTCGACGTACCGGAAACCCTTGTAGGAGAACCTGGCTTCCCACGTCTCGTCGCCGGTGCCCGCGCAGATGTACTCGTCGACCTGGATGCGGCCGCCGCTCACGTGGCCGTTCTCCATCTTCACGGTGCCGTCGGGGTACAGCGTCTCGCCGTGCTTGAGGCGGACCACCGTGCCCGCGGGGGCCTTGACGGTCATCCGGGTCCAGCCGGACATCGTGCGGCCCATGTCGGCCACGAACACGCCGGGCTTCGGCGAGGTGACCGCGGTCGGTTTGACGGACTCGATCACCCGGATCGGTTCGTGCTCCTGGGCTTTGAGCGTGCCCTTCGGGCCCGGCCTGGCCGGTGCCTGCTGCCACGAGCTGTCGTCGAAACCGGGTTTGGTCCAGTCGCGCGGGGCTCTCCTGGCGTCGTAGGTCTCGCCGGTGTACTGCGAGTTGCTCAGCGTCGGGCCGTCCGTGATCCGCCACTTCTCGTCGGAGGTGATCGTGGTGCGGCTGCCGTCCAGGTGCTCGATCTCCAGCTGGGCCAGCAGCTTCGGCTCGTCGTGCCACGGCGGCCGCTCCCAGTGCCAGACGTTCGGCGTCTTCATGCCGTAGAAGCCGCGGCCGAGCGTCACACCGATCGCGTTGGAACCGCGCCGGACCAGCTTGGTCACGTCGTGCACCGCGTACAGGACGGTGTTGTCATAGTCGGTGAACCCGGGATCCAGCACCCGGTCGCCGACGCGGCGGCCGTTGATCTCGGTCTCGTGATAGGCGAGCCCGCTCAGGTACAACCTGGCGCTCCTCACCGGCTTGCGGAGCCTGAACTCCTGGCGCAGCAACGGTGCGGGCTGCTCGCCCAGGGTGACGCTGGTGCCCCACGGCCCCTGCCCGTACGGGTGCAGGATGGTCGCGGCGGCCCAGTTCGCATCGTTGAAATCCGGGTTCTGCCAGCCGGGTTCCTCCGCGGTGGCCACCTTCCAGCCCGCCCCGGTGACGAGCTCGCGCGTGCCGTCGGCGAGATCCACCACGAGCCGCAGCAGGAACCCCGCCGGTCCGGACGACCGGTTGGTGGCGCGGGCCGCCAGCACGATCCTGCGCCCCTTGACCAACGACGTGACGTCGGCGCGCTGCCCCAGCTTCCACACGTCGACCTGCTCCGGCACGTGCACCGCTTCGGAACCGTTGACGTGCAGGGTGAAGTCGTCGTCCGCCGTCGCCACCAGCTTGGCGCGCACCGCGTCGGACGGCAGTTCCAGCGTCGCGCGGAACCACCGGCTCTCCGCCGGTGTCGTCTCCGACCAGATCCACGACGCGCCGGTGAACCCGAGCGAGGTGTCCGGTGTGCCGATCCACCGTGCCGTCCACGGGGTGCCGAGGAACCCGGTCTCCCACCAGCTCCACTTGCTCCACGCCGAGGAACGACCGGAGCCGTCCCACACCCGGACGCGCCAGTGGTAGCGGGTGCGAGGCTTGAGCGCCTTGCCCGCGAAGGGGATTCCGGTGGTGACGTCCGACGTGACGCGGCCGGTCCGCCAGATGTCGGAGCGGCCGGCCGCCGTGCCGACCTCGATCTGGTAGGCGGTCTGCCGCGCGTGGTGACCGCCCGCCTCCAGCACCCAGGAGAGCCGCGGCTCGGCGACATCGGTGCCCAGCAACGTCTCCGCGTACTCGGTCGCGCTGCGGGCGATCCGCAGCCCGCCTGCCCGTCCCTGTGACTCGGCCTCGGAGTCGGCCTGCGCCTCGGCCGACGGCTCGGCGTGCGCCACGCCCCACGGCAGGGTCGTGGCCGACAGTCCGACCGCCGAAGTCCTCAGGAAGTCTCGTCTGCGCACGTCGTCTCCACCTTCGTTGCTGGATGAAACGTTTCAATCCCCGAGGGGATAGACAGACTGTTACGTGCTGGGGAAAGTGTCAAGTCGCCGTGTGTCCGGCTGTCTGCTACCGGACAGCCGGAGTTACACGTTTCAACAGAGTTCAACAGAATGATCGCCCTGGAACGGCGGTTCCAGGGCGATCCGGTCACACGTTGTCGACGTGCTCGACGCCGGAACTGCGGTAGTTCTGGACCGCGGACTTCACCTGGGCCGGACTCAGCACCTGGTCCTTGGCGAAGTACACGTAGTCGACGTCCTGCTGGTAGGCGCGCTCGGCACCGCTGCCGACCAGGCCTCCCGCGATGAACCAGAGGTTGAAGTTGATCGACATCGGCGTCTCCGGGTAGTACTTGTCGCCGTGGTCGGCGACCAGGACACCGTCGATGTAGTACTTCACCCGGCCGCCGCTGACCTGGAACACCAGGTCGTGCCAGCCCGAGTAGCTGGTCCGCTGCTCGTTGTGGACGTTGTCGGCGACCCACGGCTCCGCCTGGTAGGTCTCCCACGTCGTCTCGAACATGATGTTGGCCGGTTCACCCCACCCGCCGTTGGGCAGGTACTCGAAGTCGATCTCACCGTAGCTCGGGTCCATCGGCGCGCTGAGCGGGGTGATGGTGAAGAACGTCTGCACGACGTGGTCGCCGTCCGGGCCGAACACCGGCGCGTCGCTGAACCGCACCCTGGACGCGTAGGTGCCCTCGAAGAACTTCCGCTGGTGGTACACCTCGGTCTGGCGAGCGGAGGAACCGTTGTTCCAGGAGTCGAGGCGCATCACCTTCGACCCGTCGACGCTCGGGAACGTCACCCGCGACGGGTCCCAGGTCGCGCCCGGCACACCGGGGCCGCCACCGCCCGAGCGCACCGTCCAGCCGCGCTGGCCGATCCGCGAGTCGGACGAGCTGGTGTAGCTGAAGTCGTCGAACAGCGCGGGGCCTGCGGGGTTCGGCGGGCCCGAGCTCGTCGTGGTCGTCGTCGTGGGCGGGCTGCCGCCCGGCGGGGTGCCCCAGAGCAGGGTGCCGCCCCGGTAGACGGTCACGCGGTTCCACGCCGAGTACGTGCTCTCGCCGCGGAACGAGTAGTCGTCGGCCTGGTTGATCCGGCTCCAGTTGGTGCGCCAGAAGCGAAGCTGCAGATCGCCGGAGTCCGCACCGGGCGCCAGCACGCCGGCGCCGCTCGTGAAGCCGACCTCCAGGTAGCGGTCGGCCGCACCGCCGGTGATGGTGCTGAACGTGCCGCTGACGTTGCCGCAGCCGCGGACCGCCCACGAGCAGGCGAAGCGGTAGCCGACGTCCGGGGTATCGCTGCGGAAGTAGTAGCGGATCTTCACCTCCTGCAGCGGCACGCTCGTGGTGCCCGAGTTGACCAGCTTGAACCACGGTTCGGCCTGGTCGACGGTCGCACCGGACGCGCTGGTCCGGTACTGGGCGGTGATGGCGTCGGCCGCGAAGGCGCTCGGCGCGACGGCTAAGGCGGCCACCGCCAGGGCCGCGCAGGTTCCAGCTATGAGTGCTCGCAAGATTCGCTCCTCACTTCGGCAGGGATGGACAGTGCGGCGAGCCGGGTCGAGTGGTGGCGCATGCGCGTGGTGAAGCCCTCCCAGGAGGGGCGCTGCGACCAGAGGGTGTCGGCCAGTGCGACGAGGCGCGGGAACGCCAGGTACTCCAGGTGTTCCCGCGTGCGGACGTGCTCGGTCCACAGCTGGCACTGGGCGCCGAGCACGCCGTCGGGCAACGGCACGTGGTAGACGTCGCGGGAGGTCACGACGAGCCCCGGCTGGCCGGGTGGTTCGCCGGACCGGTCGGACTGCGGGTAGTCGAGGTACGTGGAGGTGTGCGGGGCCATCACCACGCCCTGGCCCAGTTCCAGCGGGCGAATGGCCTGCTTCGCGTCCCGCCAGGGCATCATCACCGCGCGCGGGTCACCGGTGGGTTCCCAGGCCGCCGGAACGCGGCCGCGGTCCAGCAGGTACTTGCCCGCCTCTCTCAGGAACCGGCCGTGCTCATCGGACGGCAACAGGCACTCGTCGCCGCCGAGGTGCACGTGCGAACCGGGGAACACCTCCAGCACCTCGGCCAGGACCTCGCGGACGAACTCCAGCGCGTGCGGGCCGAACGCGGCATCGCTGATGCCCCACCGGGTCCAGACCGGCAACGGGGTCGTCGAGGTGCCCAGGTGCGGGTAGGCGGCCAGCGCCGCCCTGGCGTGGCCGGGCATCTCGATCTCCGGCATGATCCGGATCCCGCGTTCGGCCGCGTGGGCGACGAGCCCTTCCAGTTCGCCGCGGGTGTAGACGCCGCCGTGGGGCTCGCCGTCGCCGTTGGTCTCGGTCCGCCAGCCGCCGACCGAGGTCAGCAGTGGATGGCCCGGCACCGGCATCCGCCAGCCCTGGTCGTCGGTCAGGTGCAGGTGCAGGACGTTGAGCTTGTGCAGGGCCATCAGGTCGATGAACCGCCGCAGCACGTGCACCGGCTGGAAGTGCCGTGCCACGTCGAGCATGAAGCCGCGCCACGGCAACCGGGGCACGTCGCGGATGTCCGCGCCGGGCAGCGTCCAGTCCACATCGGACACCAACGTCGGCTGGAGCGCCTCGACCGGCAGGAGCTGGCGGATCGTCTGCACACCGTGGGCCAGCCCGGCCGCCGTGCCGGCGCGCAGCAGGACGCCGTGCTCGTTGACGGTCAGCGCGTACCCCTCCTCGCCGAGGCCGACGAGCTTGGCGTCCAGCGCCATGACGATCTCGCCGCGGTCGGCGATGGGCAGCGGCAGACCGGTGGCCGGCCGGAGCAGTGCGCGCAGCAGCCGGGCAGCGTGCTCGGCACCGGGCGTGACCCGGACGGCCGTGTCGCTGTCCAGGGTGAATCCCTTGCTGCGACGGATGAACCGCGTCGGCTCGGGCACGATCATCCCTTCACCGCCCCTCCGACGATGCCGGTGGTGACCCGGCCCTGCAACACGATGAAGATCAGCAGCACCGGCAGCATGAACAGCGTCGAGGCGGCCATCGTGGCGCCCCAGTCGGTGCCGAAGGTGTTGTTGAACGACGACAGCCACACCGGCAGCGTGCGGTCGTCCTGGTCCTTGATGATCAGCACGTTGGCGAACGCGAACTCGTTCCACGCGGTGATGAAGCCGAACAACGAGGTCGCCAGCAGACCCGGTGCCAGCAACGGGAACACCACCTTGCGGAACGCCTGCCCGCGTGAGCAGCCGTCGACCTGCGCCGCCTCCTCCAGGTCGACCGGGATCGCGGCGAGGAACCCGCGCAGCGTCACGATCGTGAACGGCAGCGTGATCATGAAGTAGACCAGCGTGAGCATCCAGAGCGTGTCGAGCATCCCGGTGTCCCTGGCGATCACGTAGATCGGGATGAGCAACGCCTCCCACGGCGTCATCTGCGCGACGAACACCATCAGGATGAACGCCCGCCGCCCCTTCCACCGCAACCGCGCGACCGCGAACGCCGCCAGCAACGCCACGGCCAGCGCGAGCAGCACCGCTCCCCCGGCGACCAGCAGGCTGTTGCGCCAGAACGAGAAGAAGCCCTTCGCCGCGATCGCCGTGCCGAAGTGCTCGAACGTGATCGAGGCCGGCAGGAACGTCGGTGTCGCGCCCTGGATGTCCTTGGTGGGCTTGAAGGCCGTCAGCACCATCCAGTAGACGGGGAAGACCGAGACGGCGAAGACCAGCAGTGCCGCGGTGGTGCGGGAGAGGCGTCCGATCATGCGTCCCTCTCCTGCCGGTAGAGCTGGCGGAAGTACGCCAGCAGGGCGAGCACCAGCAGCACCACCATGAGCATCGAGACGGCCGCTCCCAGGTCGTAGCGCTGCAACGACTGCGCGACCTGGAACGCGTAGACCGGCAGCGTCGTCGTAGCCTGGCCCGGACCGCCCTGGCTGATCACCCAGATCTGCACGAAGGCCTTGACCACCCAGATCACCTCGAGACAGGTGATCAGGCCGAACATGGCGCGCAGCATGGGAAACGTGATGGCCGTGAACACCCGCCACGCGCCGGCGCCGTCGATGCGCGCGGACTCGTACAGCTCCTGCGGCACGGTGACCATCGCCGCGTACAGCGACAGCGCGGCGAACGGGATGGACTGCCAGACGATCAGCGTCACCAGGATCCCGAACGTCGCCTCGCCGTCGGCGAACCAGGTGTAGTCGCGGTACTCCTCGAAGCCCAGCGCCACCAGCGCCCAGTTGACGACGCCCAGCCGGGACTGGAAGAGCCACTGGAACACCGTGGTGGCGGCGATGATCGGCGTGGCCCAGGTGAGCACGAGCCCGCCCATCACGAGCAGCCGCAGCCACTTCCCCAGCCGCACCAGCAGCAGCGCGACCACAGTGGACAGCACCATGATCAGCACGACGTTGATCGCGGTGAAGTAGAGCGTCCTGCGCACCACGCCCCAGAACTCGGGGTCGGCCAGCACGTGCGCGTAGTTCGCCAGTCCGACGAACTTCGCGTCGCCGCGCACCAGCTGTTGCAGCCCGAACTCCTGCAGCGAGATGATCACGTTGCGCACCAGCGGGTACAGCAGCAGGAACGCGGTGGCGAGCAGGGTCGGCGCGATCAGCAGGTACGGGAGCACAGGCACCCGTTTACGGCGTTTCGGGGGCGGTGGAGCAGCCTGCTGGGCAGGCCGCTCCACCGTCATCGTCGCCACCGCTACTTGCCCGAGTTCAACGCTTGGGTGATCACTTCGTCGGCCTTCGCCGCCGCACCGGCCGGGTCGGCACCGGTGAGGACCGCGGTCTGGAACTCCTTGATCGGGTTGCGTGCCTCGACCGCCGCCCAGTTCGGCGAGTTCGGCGTGGCGTGCCCGTTGGCCGCGCCCACCGCCATCGCCGCGGTGCCGGGGTCCCCGCCGACCGAGGTGGCGAGCGACTTGCGGTTCGGCACGTAGTTCATCGCCTTCGCGAGCTCGACCTGCCACTTCTCGCTGGCCAGCGCCTTGACGACCTCGTAGGCGCCGTCCTGCCTGGCCGAGGAGAGCGGGATGATCAGGTCGGAACCGCCGGTGAACACCGCACCCGGCTTGTCGGCCGTCTTGCCGGGGATCGGGAAGAAGCCGATCTTGCCCGCCAGCTCCGGGTTGGCCTTGGTCACGAGCTTCGCCGCACCGGGCACCGCGATGAACTGCGCGACCTTGCCGGCAGCCACCACGTCGGTCTGCTGCGGTTTGGCCTCGTCGGAGTCCTTCGGGCCGTCGCCGAGCGCCTGCAGCTTCTTGTAGAAGTCCATGCCCGCCAACGCTTTCGGCGTGTTCAGCGAGCCCTTCCACTTGTCGCCGTCGCGGGCGGCGAGGTCACCGCCCTCGTCCCAGACGAAGCCGGAGAGCGTGTACCAGTTCTGGCCGGGCAGGTAGATGCCCTGCACGTCGCCCTGGTCGAGCTTGGCGGTGGCGGCGATCCACTCGTCGCGCGTCTTCGGCGGCGAGGTGATCCCGGCGGCGGCGAACAGGTCCGTCCGGTAGATCACCACGCGGTTGGCCGCGTAGAACGGGACGCCGAACTGCTTGCCGTCCACCGCACCGGGTTCCGCGAGACCGGGGATCCAGTCCTCGCCCTTGAGCTCGGCGACCTTGCCGGACAGGTCCGTGACACCTTTGCTGGCGACGTACTGGGCGACCTGGGTGTTGCCGACCTCGATCACGTCCGGCGGATCGGTGCTGGCGAGCGCACTGGTCACCTTCTGCGTGATGCCGTTCCACTCCTGGATCTGGATGTTCAGGTCGAGGTTCGCGTGCTCACGTTCGAACTCGCTCTCGAACTTCTTCACGAAGTCGTCCGTGGCCGTGTCCTTCATCAGCCACACGGTGATCTCCTGCCGCTCACCTCCTCCACCCGCGTCGGTACCGCAGGCGGACAACGTCAGCGCCAGGACGAGCAGGGCGGCGAAGCGCGACACGACTCACCTCTCAGAGAACCGATATGACCAATTGGTCATGCCTAGCTGAGCGGTGTCGAAAGTGGCATAGACCACTAACCGGCGTCAATAGCCAGTTCAGAGGCGTGCGAGCGCTCTCGATCAACTTCGGAGTGGTTACTTACCACTGGTATGACATACTTGGCCGACGACGAAGCGGAGAGGCATGGGCGAGGCGATCCTCAAACGCGAGCGGGTCCGCGACTACCTGCTCGAACTCATCGAGACGCACCCGGCGGGGGCTCCGATCCCGGCCGAACGGGTGCTGTGCCAGCAACTCTCGGTGTCCCGCCCCACCGTGCGCTCGGCCGTGGAGGAACTCGTCAACACCGGTCTGCTGATCCGCCAGCACGGCCGCGGCACGTTCGTGGCGAGAGCCAAGATCACCCAGGAACTGGTGTCGGACCACAACTCCATGACCCTGCCCCAGGCCGGCGGCACGTGGGACTCGCGCGTGCTCGAACACGCCAGGATCCCGGCGGGCGCCAGAGTGGGCCGCCGCCTGAACCTCTCCCCCGCCGCCGAGATCCACTACATCGCCCGCCTGCGCCTGGTCGACGGCGAGCCGATGGCCCTCGAGTACCTGCACGTCCCCACCGCCGTCGCCCCTGCGCTGACGGTGCACGACATGGAGTCCGGGGACTTCTACGAACGGCTGCGCGAACACGGCGTGCACGTGAGCGAAGCCGTCCAGTCGATCGAGCCGACCGTGACCAACGAGTCCGAGGCCTCACTGCTGGCCGTGCCGGTGCTCGCGCCCGCCCTGCTGTTCGAGCGGCTCACCACCGACACCGAAGGCCGCCACGTCGAGTACGTGCACTCGATCTACCGTGGCGACCGCTATCGGATCGTGTCGCGGCTGACGCTGGGCGCACAGCCGCGCAACACGGTCGACGTTCAGGCCCACTTCGGCAACGGCCTGTTCTGACTTACTTGTAGGGCACCGCGAAGACGTGGCTCATGTCCGAGACGTGGCGCGAAGCCGAGCCGCGCGAGTCGGTGAGGTTGTGCGCGGTTCCCTGGATGCCGCCGGTCTCCCCGCCCAGCCACTGCACCAGCACGTAGGCGTTGAACCGCGGGATGCAGCCAGATCCGGTGCGCACCTCGAAGTTCTGCTTGTGCAGCGGCACAACGAGATGGTGCACGTAGTAGGGCACATCGACGGTGGCGCTGGTGGACGAGTCCGAATGACACACCGTCCCATCAGCCTTCCACTGGTTGACGAAGAGCGTGAACCTCGCCTTGGACGTCTTCGACTTGTCGCAGGCGCTGCCGGGGTGACAGATCAGGTACTCGTTGTCCCCGAACACACTCAGCCCCTTGAACCCCGGTGCGAGGTCGAACGTCGGCAGCGCGGGCTCGCGGGCGTCGGCGTTGTCCGCGTTGAGGTGGATCACGCCCTGGGACACGCTCTTCTGGATCTCCGCACCGGAGGTGTCGTTGGCGACCGAGGTGTCGGCGAACTTCAGCGAACCGCCGACGAGGGCGACCGTCGAGTCGTCCCACCCGAGCGACGCCGTCCGCAGGTAGGCCGTGCAGGTGACCGTCGCGTCGACACCGGGTTGTACGAGGTAGCGCGTGGTCAGCGAGACGTCCTCCCACTGCGGCGATCCGCTGCCCTTGTGGTAGACGTTCTGTCCCAGCACCATGTTCTTGCTGCCGCCGGGCCACCGGCAGACGATCTCGTTGTCGAACAACGTGCGGATCGTCGCCGAGTTCACCCGCATCACCGCGACCACGTAGGCGGTCTGGGTGCTGGTCATCCGCAGCGAGACCTGGCCGAGCTCGACGACGTTCTGTTCGGAGGGCGAACCATCGCGGGGAATGCCGGGCCCCAGCACGGTTCTCGGCTCGAAGTTGACACTCGTGGCCGCGGTGGCGGTCGGGACGTGTAGTGCCAGCAGCACGATGGCCAGGGAGGCCAGGACAGACAGCGCTCTTCTCATGCCGTCATGCCTAACAACCCGCTCTACACGTTCCCTACACGTCTCAGGCGGTGAAGCGGGCGGCCTCACTGTCGATGAAGGACTGCGCCCGCTCCAGGGTGTGCGAGCCGTAGGTCCCGCCGGCGCGGGCGTCGAGCAGGGCGTTCTGCTGCGCGTCCATCATGAGGCGTTGCAGCTCGCGGCGTTGGTGCAGCGTGCTGTCGGGGTCCTGGTCGGTGAACAACTTGTCGACCGCCTCGGACATGACGGCGCTGCGTTTGCGGGCCTGTTCCAGGAGCTTCGGCTCGAACGGCTTGCCGTTCTCGCGGGCGAGCGCGGGGCTCTCCAGCAACGCCTGCGTGGCGGCGATCAGCTCCCCCGCCAGCCGGACGTACTCGCGGCGTTCGTGCTCGGCGTCGTTGCCGCGGATGCCCAGCCACCGGATCACCAACGGCAACGAGCCCCCTTGCACGACCAGGGTCAGGATCGCGACGGTGAACGCGATCAGGATCAGCTCGGCGCGGTGCGGCACGTCGGTCGGCAACGACTGGGCGGCGGCGAGCGTGACGACGCCGCGCATGCCCGACCACGCGATCACGGCGCCGCCGCGCCAGCCGAGGCCTTCGCTCGCGTAGAAGGCGACGTCCGCCTGCTTGCGTTGCAGGGCTCTGGTCGCCCGATCGAACCGCTCCTGCTTGCCGGGCCGGGGTCCTCGCTCGGTGAAGCGGTCGAGCATCGTCCCGATCGTGCCGGTGATCTGGTCCGCCCGGCGTTGCTGGTAGCGCAGCGCCGCGACCAGCGGCACCACGAACACCACCCGCAGCACGATCAACGTCACCGTCGCCAGCAGGCCGATGACGAGCGCCCGGCCCAGGCCGTCGTCCGCCACGGCACCGACCACCGTCGTCAGCTCGAAGCCCATGAGCAGGAAGACGCCGTTCTCCAGCAGCAGCTGGATCGTGCGCCAGTTGGTGCGTTCGGAGATGCGGTCGTGGGCGGTGAACCGCTTCGTGCTCTGGTGCCCGGTGATCAGCCCGGCGGTGACGACGGCGATGACCCCGGACGCGTGCAGCTCCTCGGCCGGGATGAACGCGAGGAACGGCACCACGAACGAGATCGCGGTCGTGAGCACCGGCTGCCCCTGGATCTTCGACCGCGCCCACACCGACCCGGCGCCGACCACGGCACCGACCACCACGCCCACCACGACGGCGAACGCGAAGTTGCCCAGCGCGCCGGCGAAGGTCACGCTGGCCGCGATCGCGGTGATGGCCGTGCGCATCAGCACGAGCGCCGTGGCGTCGTTGACCAGACCCTCACCCTCGAGGATGGTGACGAGCCGCGGCGGCAGCCCGAGCCGCTTGCCGATGGCGGTGGCGGCGACCGCGTCCGGCGGACTGATCACCGCGCCGAGCGCCAGCGCGGTCGCGAACCCGATGTCCGGCAGCAGCCACCAGATCAGCAGCCCGGTGCCGAACGCCGACCCGGCGACCAGCAGCACCGACAGCGACCCGATCGTCTTGAGGTTGCGCCGGAAGTCCACGACCGGCACGTTCACCGCCGCCGAGTAGAGGATCGGCGGCAGCACGACGACCAGGATCCAGTCCGGCTCCACGAAGATCTGCGGCGCGCCGGGCAGCTGGCTGCAGCCCATCCCGACGATCACGAGCAGCACAGGTGCCGCGACGCCCAGCTTCGGCGCGGCGTACGACACCGCCACGATGATCAGCACCGCCGCGACGGCGAGCAACGCCAGTTCCTGCATGACGTGCAGTTTGTCGGACGGTGCCGGATCTTGCCCGATCAGGTGGTGAGCACGTGCCGCCCGTCCCTGTCGGTGCTCAGGCAGAGCGAGCAGATCGTCCCGCCCAGCGCGCTCGCCGTCATGTCCGGCCGCTCGTACGGCTCACCGCACACCACGCACTCGTACTGCGTGCCGCTGGGGTTGCCGTCCTCGTCCAGCACCGGCTCGGCGATGCCGTCATCGGTGCGGCGCAGGTAGAACCGGCCTCGAGTGAGCACCGCGAGCAACGGCGTCAGCACGATCGGGACGCCGACCGCGACCAGCGGCGAGTAGGGCTGGATCCCGGCGTCGAACAGTCCGAAGTAGACGGAGATGGACAGCAGCGAGGAGGCCAGGAACGACCCGACGCCGACCGGGTTGACCGCGTACAGCATGCCGCGGCGGAACTCCGGCTGCTTCGGCGACAGCTTCAGCACGTACTTGTTGATCGCGATGTCGGTCGCGACCGTGACGACCCACGCCATGGCGCAGTTGGAGTAGAAGCTCAGCACCTTGTTCAGGAAGCTGAACATGTCCGCCTCCATCAGCACCAACGCGATCGCGAGGTTCACCAGCACGAACACGAGCCGCCCCGGATACCGCTTGGTCACGCGCGTGAACGAGTTCGTCCAGGCCAGCGAGCCGGAGTAGGCGTTGGTGACGTTGATCTTCACCTGGCTGAGCACCACCAGCAGCAGCGCCAGCGGCACCACCAGCCATGGCGGCATGAACTGCTTGAACACCCCGGTGAACTGCTCGATCGGCTCGACCGCGGCCACCGCGCCGACGGCGTCGAGCACGTAGACCGCCATGAACACGCCGATCGCCTGCTTGAGCGCGCCGAACACCACCCAGCCTGGCCCGGCCAGGATCGTCGCGGTCCACCACGCCCTGCGGTTCTGCGCCGTGCGCGGCGGCATGAACCGCAGGTAGTCGATCTGCTCGCCGATCTGCCCCATCAACGACAGGCACACGCCGGCGCCGAGCATCACCGAAGCGGTGTTGACCGCCGTGTCCCCGTGCGCGAGGAACTTGGAGATCGACTCCGGCTGCGCGACGACCAGGTACAGCAGCGGCGCGACCATCAGCAGCAACCACAGCGGGTTCGTCCAGCTCTGCAGCTTCGCGAGCACCTTCATCCCGTAGATCACCAGCGGGATGATCACCAGCGTGGACACGAGATACCCCAGCCACAGCGGCAGGTCCAACGCGTAGCGCAGGCCCTGCGCCATGATCGAGCCCTCGAGTGCGAAGAAGATGAACGTGAAGCTCGCGAAGATCACGCTCGTGATGACCGACCCGTAGTAGCCGAACCCGGAGCCACGCGTGATCAGGTCGAGGTCGATGTTGTACCGCGCCGCGTAGTACGCGAGCGGGAACCCGGTCGCGAAGATCACGATCGCCGCGAACCCGATGGCGAGCAGGGCGTTGCCGGTGCCGTGCGTGAGCCCGATGCCGGCACCGATCGAGAAGTCCGCCATGTAGGCGATCCCGCCCAGCGCGGACGCCCCGACCACGGCAGGAGACCAGCGCCGGTACGTGCGCGGAGCGAACCGCAGGGTGTAGTCCTCCAGCGTCTCTTCGGACGCTCCGAGAGCCGGCGCCGGCGCGCGCTCCACGACGTTGTCGACGGTCATGGTCCGCGACGCTACGAATCCCGGGTTTCAGCCGATCACCCCACGTGTGACGGGCGTGTTTACGATCACGGTGACGAGGGGGGCTCCGGTGGACGATCTCGTGGCGTTCATGAAGGAACGCAGGCGCACCGACGAAGCCGCCGCCGCGGCCTGGGCGGCGCGGTCGGCGACCATCACGGCGTGGGCGCACAAGGTGGCGACGCTGCTGACCCGCCGCCAGGTCCCGGCCGAGCAGACCCTCTACGACCGGGTCGGCGAGCAGAAGGTCCGGATCGCGTCCGGCTGGCTGGTGCTCAGCACGAGGACGCCGAGCGCGGCGCATCCCGGCGTGCTCAAGGACGCCGGGATCCTGCTCACCCCGAGCGGTGAGCTGTGGCAGTACGACAACGAGTGGCCGATGTCCGCCCGGCTCACCGCGACGATCCCGGCCTTCCGCACGGCGGAGGGCGCCGCGCTGATGGCGCGCTGCGAGTGGATTCTCGACAACGCCGTCGAGGCGTTCGCCGACGCCCTGGACCGCCAGGGCATCGACGTCACCGAGCTGGAAGAACTATGACTTGAGCTTCCAGATGCGGACCGACTTGTCCCTGCCACCGCAGGCGATCCGCTCACCCTTGGGGTCGAACGCCACGTCCTCGATCTGGGCACCGGCGCCGATGACCATGGCGCGCACGCTCTTGGACGCCACGTCCCACAGGTGCACCGCGTTGCCGTGGCCCCAGGTCGCGATGGTCTTGCCGTCCGGGTGGAACAGCGCCTTCGTGATGGGTTCGTCGCCCTCGGTGCGGTCGAAGACCGCCTTGCTCTGCCCGGTCGCCACGTCGAAGAGCTGCATGCTGTTCGTGCCGTCGTCGTCCGGCACCGCGATGGTCTTGCCGTCCGGCGAGAACGACACGCCGTCGCCGGTCGAGTCGTTGATGGTGCGGATGGTCTTGCCGGTCGCCGGGTCGACCAGCTTGATCTCCTGGAACTTGGTGCTGGCGTAGGCCAGCATCGAACCGTCCTTGGTGAACGCGAGCTCGGAGCTGCCGTTGGCCTCGGTCAGGCCGATCTTGACCTTGCGGGTCGCCACGTCCCACACCTTGAGGCCACCGGTGTGGGTCAGGCCGACGATCGTCTTGCCGTCCGGGTGGAAGCGCAGGGTCTTCATGATGGACCTGGCGTCGTCCAGCGCGCCGATCATCTTGCGGTCGGCGATGTTCCACAGGTAGGTGGTGCTGTCGGTGGTGACGTTGCCGCCGGCCGCGAGGATCTTGCCGTCGGGGCTGATCGCCACCGCGCACGCCGAGCCGCCACCCGGCCCGTCCGGGTTCTGGACGGTGCCGATCAGCTTGCCGGTCTCGGTGTCCCACAGCCTGACGATGCGGCCTTCCTCGTCGTCGCCGTTGTCGTCGGCGCTGGCGAGGATCTTGCCGTCCGGGCTCCACGCGATCGACGTGACCGCGTCCTTGTGACCGGACAACTGGATGTGCTCGGTGATCTCCACCGGCTGGTTCGGCCCGGCCGACACGGAGGTCGACGTCTGCTCGGCCCCGCCCTCCTTGACCGAGAGGTCCTTGTTGCCCGGGGTGGTCGGCAGTTCCGCCGCGTCGCCGGAGGTGTCCTTCTTCGAGGTGAGCCACCACGCGGTACCGCCGCCGATCACCGCGAGCGCGCCGCCACCGGCCAGGAGCAGGGTGCGTCTGCTGACTCCGGGTCTACTGGCTTGCGGGAGCAGGACGGGTGCGCCGGCCAGCAGCGCCAGCGCCTGGTCGACGGTCGCGCGTTCGGCCGGGTTCTTGCGCAGCAACCCGCCCAGCAACGACGAGAGCTGCCCGGCGCGCGCGGGCGGCGGCGGCTCCTGGGTGAGCAGCATCGACAGGGTCGTCATGAAGTCCTGGCCCTGGTACGGGGGCCGGCCCTCGACCGCCGCGTAGAGCGTGGCGCCGAGCGACCACATGTCGGTCGCGGGCGTGATCGGCGCGCCGGTGCCCTGCTCCGGCGCCATGTACGCGGGCGTGCCCACGATGGAGCCGTCCGTGGTCAGCGCGACGTCACCGGTCAGCCTGGCGATGCCGAAGTCCGTGATCACCACCCGGTCCCCGGACAGCAACACGTTGGCGGGCTTGAGATCGCGATGCACGATGCCGGCCTGGTGCGCCACCCGCACCGCGCTCAGCATCGCGTTGGCGATGTAGGCGACCTGGTCGACGGGCAGCGCGCCCTGCGACCGGATGGCGTCGGACAGCGAGCCGCCCCTGACGAACTCCATCACGATCATCGGAGCGCCGTTGTACTCGACGACGTCGTGCACGGTGACGATGCCGGGGTGGTTGAGGTGGCCCGCGAGCTGGGCCTCGCGCATGGCGCGCTGGCACAGCAGCGCCCGCTGCTGCTCGTCGAGCCCGGCGGGCAGCAGCAGTTCCTTGATGGCCACCTCGCGCCCGATGAGCTCGTCGCGGCCCAGCCACACGCGGCCCATGCCGCCGGCGCCGATCACCTGGAGGAGCCGGTACCGCTGGGCAACCAGGCTTCCTGTCGCATCCGTCACGGCGCGCAGCTTAGATGGGAGAGCGCTCCCGTTCGCGGGTATCCCTCAAGTTCGTGGAATACCGGACCCGTTGGCAGCCAAGCAACATTGTGCGGATTCAATCGGTCGACAATGGACCGGTCGCTAGTGGACGCTCGCGACCTCGATGCCGACCTGTCCCAGCACCCGCAGCTTGCGCAACCTGGTCGGCTCCACGGTGAACCCCGCTGCCTCAATCCGCTTCGTCACCGCGTCGCCGACGTTGTCCTGCAGGTGCGCATGACCGTGGCCGTGACCGTGCACGGCGTCGGCCAGCACCAGCAGGCCGCCCGGCCGCAGCACGCGGCGCACCTCGGCGAGCATCTCGTCCTTCGACGGGGTGTCCAGGTGGTGCAGCATCAGGCTGGAGAAGACGCGGTCGAACGAGCCGTCGGGATAGGCCAGCTCCTGCGCGAACCCGCGGTCCAGCCGCACCGGGAGCCCGGCCCGCCGGAACTTGCGCTCGGCCCTCGCCAGCATCTTCACGTCCGGGTCCACGCCGGACAGCTCCACGTCGCGATACCGCTTTCCGGTGGCGCGCAACAGGTTCCCGGTGCCGCAACCGACGTCCAGCACGCGGTGGCCCGCACGCAGCCCGGCCAGCGTCACCATCTCCTGGTGGATCGCGTGCAGCCCGGACACCACGTGCAGCAGGTCGTACAGCGGCAGCAGGAAGTGCCTGCCCATGCCGGGCAGATAGTCGCGTTCCGCCGGCAGCTGGGACGATTTGTCGGTCATGACTCCATTCTGGCGAGGTCTGGAGCTGGAGTCCTGTACCGATCGGCGGTTTGAATGGGACGATCTGACGATGCGAATCCGACGGCGGCCGCTCCAGGACGACGAGCCGGTCTCCTACGCCTGGCAACCCGCGCCCGGCGAACTGGCGGTCGCCGCGATGCCCCTGGGCCACGGCATCGACGTCGACGGCTCGCACGAGGCGCACTCCCACGACTTCCCCGGTCTGACCTACTTCTCCGCGGCCGGCGGGGTG
This sequence comes from Lentzea sp. NPDC051213, assembly GCF_044455585.1. Taxonomy (NCBI): domain Bacteria; kingdom Bacillati; phylum Actinomycetota; class Actinomycetes; order Pseudonocardiales; family Pseudonocardiaceae; genus Lentzea; species Lentzea sp. NPDC051213. Next base: position 671,412 of record NZ_JBITEX010000002.1, on the reverse strand, counting down.
GTCCGCACCGGGAGGCAGGTCCGGCACGTCGAGGCCGGCGACCTGTTCGTCATCGCGCCCGGCGACGTCATGGGGCAGGCCCGCAGCGACGACCTCGTCGGCGCGCAGGGCTGGGGCGTGTTCTTCACCGCCGACGCGCTCGGCACGGACACCCCCGGCGCGCATCTGGCGTGGCGCACCCATCCGCTGCTGTTCCCGTTCGTCCGCGGCGGCGCCATCGGTGCGTTGCGGCTCAAGGTGCCCGAGCCGGAGCGGGACGAGTGGACCACCCGGATCACGGCGCTGCACGACGAGCTCCAGCAACGCCGTGAGGGCTACCGGGAGGCCGTGTCCGCGCACCTGGTGCTGCTGCTCGTCGGGGTGTCCCGGCTGGCCGCGGACGTGGTGGGCGACCTGCGCGAGAACGCCGAACCGCTGCTGGCCGAGGTGTTCGACGTCATCGAGCGCCGTTACCCGGAACCGCTGTCGCTGCGCGAAGTGGCCGCCGCGGTCAGCATCTCCCCCGGCCACCTGACCTCCACAGTGCGCAGGCGGACCGGCAGGACGGTGCAGGAGTGGATCACCGAGCGGCGCATGGTGCAGGCACGGCGCCTGCTCGCCGTGACGGAACTGCCGATCGGCGACATCGGCCGGCAGGTCGGTTTCCCGGACGCCGGCTACTTCGCCCGCACGTTCGGCAAGTTGCACGGCATGAGCCCGACGCGCTGGCGGAGCGTGAACGTGAGCTGAACTCCTGCGGACAGCCTGACGAGCCGCGGCCGATTCGTCGGGTTCGCCCCTGGTGATCATGGCAGTGTCGGTGCCATGACCGGCGGGGAGAGCACCACCTTGAGCGAGCCCAGAACCGACCTGGGGCAACGGTTTCACGCCCTGATGGAGGTCGTCGTCAGGCAGTTGCCGTTCGGCCTGTCCCGCGTGATCGCCCCCAGCCTGCTCGGCTTCGCGCTGATCAACGGCTGCACGTTCGGCATCGACCTGCTGCTGCTCACGCTGTTCCGCGGCGCCCTGGGCTGGCCGGTGCCGGTCGCCTTCACCGTGGCCTACGTGCTCGCGTTCGGGCTGAGCTTCGTGCTCAACCGCGCCCTGAACTTCCGCTCGCACGCGCCCGTCGGCCCGCAGGCCGGCCTGTACGCGATCGCGATCCTGATCAACTACCTGGCGTTCATCCTCGGCGTCGGCAGCGCGCTGGCCGCGCTCGGCACCCAGTACCACCTGTCGCGGATCATCGCGGGCGCCTGCGAGGCCGCCTTCATGTACAGCGTGATGCGCTGGATCATCTTCCGCGACAGCAAGTAGCTACTGCAGGTACCCCTCGACCTCGCCGACCGGGCGCGCCGGGACGTCGTCCGCGTCCCCGCCGAGCGACCGCGCGGACCGGCGGCGCCGCAGGAGGTCCCAGCACTGGTCGAGAGCTTCCTCCAGGGCGCGCAGCCGGGCGTGTTCCTCGTCGCTGGTGATCTCACCGGCGGCGAGTTGCTGACGCAGCTCGTGCTCCTCGTCGACCAGTTCGTTGATGCGGCCCAGCACGTTCTCGTCGCTCATCTACGCCTGTCCCGTCTCGAAGCGGCTGACGTTTTCCGACTCTACGACGAACCGCCGGCAGGTGCGCATCTCGCTGGTCGGGGCCGGGCGGTCACCGCGGCCTCAGCCGCTGCTCCTCGGCAGGATGACGTTCGTCAGAGGGACATCGCCGGACGCGCTGCCGGTCCACACCCCCCGGAGTGGCCGGCAGCGCGTCTTCGTGATCAGTTCGTTCAGCACTCACCGAGCGTCGCTCCCGGCCCCTCCACCAGGAAAGACGTTCGGACGACCCCGGACAGATCCGGACAGGCCGGTCAGCCCCGCCACGGGGAGCACTGCGCGGTGCCCTCCCCGAGGCAGACCCGCGCCTGGAGTGACTGGATTGACGACTCAACCCACTCAACGTCCTTCGTCGCGCCGTTTCCGGAGACGTTGGCGATCGAGCCCTGGTGATCGCTACCCGGGATGTCCACGTAGCTGTAGCGCAACCACAGGTGGGCGGCCAAGCCGTCGTCGGCGGAGTCCTTGAGGTACGACGGCGCCTCGACGTAGACCGTCCCGTTCTGGCGGTAGCCCTTCACCAGTGCGCTGGCACCGGTCATCGCCGGGCTGATCGAGAAGTCCACCTTGCAGTTGGAACCGGGATCGAAAACAGGATCGCCGGGGTTGTGACACACACCAGCCTGGGCGGACGGCGCCGCGCACAGCGCGAGAGCCAATGCTGCGGGCAGGACAAAAGACAGCTTCTTCATGATTTCCCCCTTCAACCACGGATCTATCAAGTCCCGCGCCGGCTCACAAGCTGTTCGGACGATTCCGGACACCCCGATATCCGGCGCTCTCGAGCACCTCCGCTGCCCTGCGCCCGGTGTCCGCGGCCGCGATCGGATCGCCGTTCGCCTCGTGCACGCTGGTCAGGACGGTGAGGGCCAGGCCTTCCAGGATGCGCTGACCGGTCGCCACCGCGCGCTCCTGCGCTTCGGACGCGTCCCGCAGCGCGGCGGCGTGTTCGCCGGCGGCGAGGTCCAGCCAGGCCAGTTCCAGCAGTGCGTCCGCCACGCCGGTGCCGTACCCGATGGCGGCCGCCATCCGCCACGCCCGGCGCAGGTCGTCGCGGCGGCCGCGGACCGCGGCGACCGTGATGAGCGCGTCGATCTCGACCCGGCCGGAGCCCTTCGCGAGCGAGAGCGCCTGCTCGGCACACCGCAGTGCCTCGTCCGGCCGGCCCGCGTCGCGGTGCACGCGGGCGAGGTCGTCGAGCGCGGCCGCCTCGCTGACCCGGTCCTCGTGGTCGTGGTTGAGCTGCTGGGCCCGGCGCAGGAAGTGGGCGGCGTGGTCCAGGTCGCCGAGGTAGCGGTGCACGACGCCGAGCGCGCCCAGCGAGTTGGCCGCCGAGCGCGTCTCGCCGATCTCCTCGCGGAGCTCGACGGCGGCCTCCAGGTTGGCGGCGGCCTCGACGAGCCGCCCGAGCCGGATCTCGGCGAGTCCCAGGTTGCCGAGCGCGCGGGCCTGCCGGGCCGTGTCCCCGATCTCGGTGTAGAAGGCGTGCTCCCGCCGGAAGCAGTCCGCCGCCGACTCCAGCGCACCCAGATCCGCGTAGACGCCGCCCAGGTTGCCGAGCGTGCTGAACTCGCGGAAACGGTCCCCCGCCGCCCGGCTGAACTCGACGGCCTGCTCGAAGTGGTCGGCCGCGGCGCGGTGGTCGCCCGCGCCCCAGTGCGCGGTGCCCAGTGAGAGGTGCATCGCCGCGGATGCGCTCGCGTCGGACCGCTCCTGGGCGGCGGCCAGTCCCACGCGGGCGACGGCCAGCCATTCCGCGGTGTGGCGGCGCAGCCAGTAGCAGCCGCGCAACGCGTCGGTGAGCAGCCAGGCCATCGGCGCCTGCCCGAGCACCTCGGCCCGTTCGACCAGGGCGACCAACGTGGACCGTTCCGCGTCGAACCACTGCAAAGCCTCGGTCGCGCCACCGAACGCGTGCCGCGGCGTCACGGTCGCGAGCACCGAGAAGTCCGGCCGCACACCGCGTGCCGCCGCGACAGCGAGGTCGAGGTACTGCTCGTACAGCCGGCCGATCGCCACGTCGGTCTCCGCCTGACTCTCCTCCGCCGCGCACCTTTCGCGGGCGTACAAGCGAAGGAGGTCGTGCAGTCCGTACCGGCCCGCGGCCTTCACCTCGACCAGGTGTGCCGCGACCAGGGTGCGCAGCGCGACTTCGCCTCCGGTGCCCGCCAGCGCTGCGGCGGCACGGGTGGGCAGCTCAGGACCCGGTGCGGTTCCCATGCGGCGGAACAAGGTCCGCGCCAGCGGATCGAGCGCCGCGTAGGAGTGACCGAACGTCGTCCGCACCGCGGCGTCGGCGTCCCCCTCGACCTCCAGCGCGGTGAGGCGGTCGCCCGCCGTCAGCTCGGCCATCAGCTCCGCGATCGTCTGATGTGGACGGTCCGCGAGGTTGGCCGCGGTGATCCGCAGCGCGAGCGGGAGGTAGCCGCACAGCCGCACGAGCTCCTGGACGGCGTTTTCCTCGCGCAGCACCCGTTCCGGGCCCAGCACGCTGATCACCACCGCCGGCGCCTCCTCGGGGCTGAGCACGCCGAGTTCCAGCCGGTGCGCGCCCTCCTTGGCCACGAGGCCACCCAGGCGGTCGCGGCTGGTCACGACCGTCATGCAGCCGGGGCCGCCGGGCACCAGCGGTCGCACGTGCGCGGCGCTCGGCGCGTTGTCCACCACGACCAGCACGCGCTTGTCGGACGTGATCGACCGGTACATGCCGATCATCGCGTCCTGCTGCAGCGGGATGTCCTCGCCGGGCACGCCGAACGCGCGGATCGCCAGCGCGAGCGCCTGGTCCGCGGTGACCGGCGGCCCCGCCGAGTACCCGCGCAGATCCAGGTACACCTGCCCGTCCGGGAACCGGTTCGCCACCTGGTGCGCCCACTGCACGGCCAGCGCCGTCTTGCCCACGCCGGGAATCCCGCACACCACCGCGAGCCTGCTGCCGCTCTCCAGCAGCGCGGTCAGCTCCTTGAACGCCTTGCCACGCCCGGTGAAGCCGGGCACGACCGCGGGCAGCTGCCGCGGCACCGCGCCGGACATCGCACCGGACACCGGCCGGGCCGGTTCCGCCTGCACCCGGCGCCACGCGGCGAGCCACGGCTCGGTCTCGCCGGGCGGCACGCTGAACGCCTTGAGCAGCCCGCGCACCACCTCCAGCGCCGGCGCGGTCTTCCTGCGCGGGCTCAGCGCGTCGGCGAGCGTGCTGCGCGCGAGCCCGGACAGCTTCTCCATCTGCCGCAGCGACGGGTTGCCCGCCCACACCTTCAGCGAGCGCAGCGCGGCGATGAGTTCATCGAGCGCCTGCACGTCGTCAGGTGTCGGGGCGGCGGACATGGTTGAAGCCTAATGATCGCGCCAGGTCCAGGGGCGATCGCAACCCGGTTGGCACTCGAAATGGTCGGACCAATTGTTTACACTTGTGAACCGGGCCGCCGAACCCGCCACGCGAGCACCCCGGTGTTCGCCACCTCCGCCTGCCAGGAGGAGCCATGAAGGCACGGCATCGGCTCGCCCTCGCGAGTCTCACCGCATCCACCGCTCTGGCCGCCGCGGTCCTCGTCCCCCTGACGACCGCCAGCGCCCACGGCACGTTGTCCGATCCCGCCAGCCGGGTCTACACGTGCAAACAGGAGAACCCCGAGAACCCGAAGTCCGAGGCGTGCAAGGCGGCCGTGGCCGCGGGCGGCACGCAGGCGTTTTACGACTGGAACGAGGTGTCGCTGCTCGAAGCGGGCGGCAGGCATCGCCAGCTCATCCCGGACGGCAAGCTGTGCAGCGCCGGTCGCGACAAGTACCGCGGCCTCGACCTGCAACGCGCCGACTGGCCGGCCAAGCGCATCTCGGCCGGGTCGCTGACCGTCACCTACCACGCGTCCGCGCCGCACTCGAACAGCAACTTCGAGTTCTACATCACCCGCCAGGGCTGGAGCCCGACGCAGCCGCTGCGCTGGTCGGATCTCGTGCACCTGCAGACGTTCAACAACCAGAACCCGACCACGTTCACGAACTGGACGCTGCAGATCCCGCAGCGTTCCGGCCGGCACATCATCTACTCGATCTGGCAGCGCGTGGTAGGCAGCAACGAGGCCTTCTACACCTGCTCGGACGTCGACTTCGGCGGCGGCACCAACCCGCCTCCGACGACGACCAGTCCCCCGACTCCACCGCCCACGACGACCACGACGCCTCCCCCGCCGAGCGGCACCTGGGCGGCGGGCACGACCTACCAGGTCGGCAACCGGGTCACCTACAACGGCATCTCCTACCAGTGCCAGCTCGCGCACACCGCGATCGCCGGCTGGGAACCGCCGAACACGCCCGCTCTGTGGATACGCCTCTGATGCGGGTTCTCCTGCTGTTGCTCGTTTTCGCGCTGTCCGGCTGCGGTTCCCCGCCGCAGCCGGACGGGGTGCTGCGCGGCGATCCGCTGGACGTGATGTTCCTGCAGATGATGATTCCGCACCACGAGCAGGGCGTCTCGATGGTGGCTCTGGCGTCGTCGCGCGCCCAGGACGAGGACGTGCGCATGCTGGCCGCCGCGATCGAGTCGACCCAGGCGACCGAGCTCGACGCCATGAAGGGCTGGCTGAACTCGTGGGGCGAACCGCTGACGGCACCACCCGACTCGCACGCCGGCCACGGAGGCATGCGCCGCAGCGACCCCGAGGAGATCGCGAGACTGCAGGCGTTGCGCGGCAACGAGTTCGATCAGCGGCTGCTCAACGTCATGATCGCGCACCAGGACGACGCCGTGCAGATGGCCAGGTGGGAGCACGGCAGCGGCGCGCACAAGGAGGTGAAGGATCTGGCGGGCCGGATCGAGAAGTCCCGTTCCGCGCAGATCGAGATGATGAAGAAGTTCCTCACCAGGGTCTGACGGGTACCCGGTCGGTGACAAAAGGAGGCCGACATGCAACCAGTCCCGTTCGTCCCGTGGGTGTGGCGCGATCCCTCCTGGGCCACCGGCCCCGAACACGACGAGGCCGAACTGGCCCGGCGCCCGGACACCGGCCTGATCGGCTACGAGGTCGAGGCCACCGACGGTGGTATCGGCAAGATCGACGACGACAACGCGAAGGTGCCGCACGACTGCCTGATGGTCGACACCGGCCCGTGGATCTTCGGTCACAAGGTCGTCCTGCCGGTGGGCACCGTGCAGCGGGTGGACCACGCCGAGCGCAAGGTGTACGTCGACCGCACCAAGGAGCAGATCAAGAACGCGCCGGAGTACAACCCGGACGACCACGACGACTACCGCGCGCGTGCAAACGACTACTACAACGAGAGCTACCGCCTGATGCCGCCCATGCTGTAGGCGCACGCATCCGATGTGGACGCTCGCAGGCACAGCACGTCCGCCAGCTCCAGCGCCCGGATCGGCCGCAGCACGGCGGTGGAGTTCGCGACGACGAGCAGCACGCCGCCGCGACGCAGACACAGGTCCTGGTGGTCCAGCAGGACCCCGATCCCGGCCGCGCCGAGGAACCGCAGCTCGGTGAGGTCCACCACGACCGGCGCGGGCGGGACGACCTCGAGCTCTGCCAGGACCAGGGCCTCGGTCAGCTCGTCCGCGGTGGAGCAGTCCAGCTCGCCGGCGACGTGCACGACAACGGTGTCGCCCACTCTCTCGCTGGTGATGTGGAACGGAACGGAGTCGGTGTGCACGCGGCAACCTCCAGATGGAACGGCACGACCATCACGAGGGCTGCATGCTCAACCCGGCTCGACGGTAGCCCAGACCTCGGCGAACGCCGTGGCAAAGAGCCGAACGGAGCAGAGGTTCGCTCGGATGGAGCACCGAGAGCGAGCGTAGGATCGGTGGCCATGCGCACGTCCGGTGTCTCCGACGTCGTCGGGCCGAAGGGCGTCCGATGACGGGCTTCCAGCACGAGGCCGCCTTCTACGGTTCCGACGACGACTTCCTCGCGTACGTCGTGCCGTTCGTCGAGGGCGGCCTGCGCGCGGGCGAGCCGACGCTGGTGGCGTGCACGGCCCAGAACACCGCGCTGCTGCGCGGCGCCCTGAGCCGCACCGATGCCGTGATGTACCTGCCGGGCAGCGACCAGTACGCCCGCCCCGCCGACGCGATCACCCAGTACCGCGACCTCTTCCACGAGCACACCGCCGCTGGCACGAGACAGATGCGCGTCGTCGGCCAGGTGCCGCACCCCGGCACCGGCTCCCCGTGGGACTGGTGGGCGCGCTACGAGGCCGCGGCGAACCGCGCCTTCGCGGAGTTCCCGGCGTGGGCCCTGTGCCCCTACGACATCAGGACGACCCCCGCTGACGTGCTCACCGACGTGGTGCGCACCCACCCGCACATCGCCTCCACCGTCGGCACGCACGATGCCAACCCCGCTTTCCACGAAGGCGTCCTCAGCACCACACCCACCCCTGACCTGCTGGAACAGGGACCTGCCCTGATCGAGCTCGTCGACCCGACGGCGGGCGCGGTGCGTGCCGCCGTCAACGCGGCCATCAGCACGACCCGGCTCACCGAGGACAGCGCGCACGACGTCATCTACGCGGCGAGCGAGATCGTCACCAACGGCCTGACCCACGGCGTCGCGCCGGTGCGGTTCCGGCTGTGGGCGGACGAGACCCGCGTGGTGGTGTCGGTGACCGACCGGGGCTCCGGCCCGTCGGACCCGCTCGCCGGCCTGATGCCGACGACGGAGACCCGCTCGGCCGGGCTCGGGCTGTGGGTCCTGCACCGCACCTGCGACTACGTGTCGATGGCTCGCGACGACGAGGGCTTCACGATCCGGGTGAGTGTGGGCGGCACCGCCTAGCTCTGGTCGAGGACGTACCGCGCCGCCCGCGCAGCCTGCGCCGAGTCGACGTGCACCTCGTACCGCTTGGCCTGCAAGGTCATGACGCTGGAGAAGTCCCGCCGGCCGCGCGTGCTCCAGTGCGCGACGAAGCCGAAGACCGCACCCCAGAAGGCACCGATCACGAGGCTGATGAGCAGCAGCCACGCCCACCCGCCGTCGGCGGTGAACAGCCCGAGCAGCAACCCGATCAGCACACCGAACCAGGCACCGCTCGCCGCGCCCGCGGCGGCCGCCCTGCCGCGCGTCATCCGCCCGGTCACCTGCTCGACGGTTCGCACGCCCTCGCCGACGATCCGCACGCTCTCGACCGGGAACCCGTCGTCCGACATCCGGTCGACGAGCCGCTGCGCGTCGAGGTAGTCGGCGAAGGTCGCCAGGAGCTTCGACCCGGTCACGTTCTGTTCGATTTCCACCCGCTGCGGCTACCCGCGATCACGACCTGCCAACCGGCTTTCAGCCCACCTGGCGCAACTCGCGATCGCTCGCCACCAGGTGCTCCCACGTCCGGCCGCGCTGGCTCGGCGGCGCGGAACCGTCCGCGGTGCACACCGGATACACCAGGCCGAAGGGAACGGGTTGATCGAACTCGTCTCCCGTGTGGACGTCCACCAGACGACGCACGTGTGCCATCGCGACCACTCCCTCGCGTGTGAGCGGCAGGGCCAAAAGGGGGTTTGGAATCACCGAATACCCCGTGAACAGCACGACCATGCACGGCATCGCTGCTGCAAAAGAGTGAAAGGACAGTCCTAAGTGGAGGGTCCCGCCGCGTGGCACCGCGCGGGACCCTCCGGTCTAGGAATACCTGGGGTGGGTGGTGTGCCATTCGAAGCCGCCGGCCATCCAGGCCTTGGTGCCCTTCAGGAACCGGTGCAGCTCCAGCGAAGGCACGGCCAGCAACGCCTTGTGGCCCGCCTCGAAGTCGCGCACCAACTGGTTGTGCAGCTCCACGGTCCGTGCGGTCGCCTCGGCGATCGAGCACTCCCGGTCGGCCGCGATCTGCAGCACCATGTTGCACACCGGCTTCTCGTCAGCGGCGTCCTTCTCCACCGACACCAGGTCGTTGACCATCACCGACGCGGTGCCCGCCGAGGTCAGCAGCTGCCGCACGCGCGGGTCGTAGTACAACGGCGCCGGCAGCTCGTAGCCGCCGACCGCGTCGATCAGCGTCATCGACGTGTAGAAGGTGTCGTGCTGCCTTGTCGCGAGGTACTGCCACGCCGGCGGGTAGTTGCCGGTGTGCCGCCACGCCGCGTAGGCGCTCCACGACACGAACATCGCGAACGTCGAGTAGCAGACCCGTTGCACCACGGTGTGAGTGCTGCGTGACGACAGGTGGGCGATGCCCGACCGCAGGCCCACCAGCACCGGGTCGGCGGCGAGCGTTTCCTCCAGCTCCACCGTGAACTCCGCCGCCGGGGCGACCGGGTCCATCGCGGCCATCGCCAGCGCCAGGCGTGGCGGCAGCTCGGCCGGGATCGCGCCCATCTCGGTGCTGTCGGCGTAGAGGTCGTCGGCCGCCCACCACGCCGCGTTCAGCTTCGCGGCGATCAGCAGCTGCTCGACGTCGTCGGTGTCGACGTGGGTGAGCACGGCGAGCCGGCCGAACTGGCCGCCCAGGAACTGTTCCGGCTCCTCGAAGCCGCAGTCTCCGGCCCACGCGATGAGCCGCTCGTCCACGGCGGCCGCGAGCAGATCGTCCTCCCGCTCCACCACCGGCACGTACAGCGGCGGCGCCGTGCCGTCACCCCACGGGCGTTCCGCGTAACCGGGTTCCGGTGGCACCACAACGGCCTCGGGCCGTCCGAGCCGGGCAGCAGAAGTGCCCAGCCCGGACGGCCCGGAGAGGAGATCCCTCATCAGACGCGGTCCGCCGCGATCAGCAGGTAGTGGAAGCTGCCTTCCTTGTAGGCGGTGAGGAACGGGTCCTCGATGCCGGTCGCGACCGATGACTTCGCCCGCAGCTCCCAGTACGGGATGGTGTCCGGCGTCAGGTCCACCACGCTGATCGGCACGAAACCGTTGTCCGCCAACGCCTTGAAGTACTCGCTGCGCGGGTGGATGTTGCAGATGTAGTGCTGGTCGATCTGGCTCACCGCCCGCGAGCGGCCGCCCGTCAGGTCGTTGTAGCAGCCGGTGATGCAGACGTACCGGCCGCCGGGCGCGATCAGCCGCGCGAACTCGCCGTACAGCTGCTGGAGGTCCACGTACATCGTGGTCTCGTTGGTCCAGATCCCGTTGAGGGAGCCGGTTTCGAAGCCGGTGTCGAGCATGTTCTTGAAGTGGAACCGCACCTGGTCCGCGACCCCGCGCTCGGCCGCCTGGGCGTTGGCGAACGCTACCTGCTGCTCGGAGATGCTGACGCCGTCGACCCGAGCGCCGAACCGGGCGTTGGCCATGAAGCTCGTGCCGCCGCGGCCGGAGCCGCCGTCCATCAGGTGGCCGCCGACGGGGACGTCGCCGAACGCGTCGAGCAGCACCTCGGCCTGCGCGGTCTCCAGGCGGTGCATCTCGCCGATGATCGCGTCGTCGCCCATTTCCAGCACGGCGGGGTCGTACGCGCCGAGGCCGTAGTGGTGGTGGTAGAGCCCGTCCACCTCGCCGAGCTTGATGTTGACCGGGTCCTTCTCCTTGTTCCAGTAGTCCGCGACGGAACGCTGGTAGTCGGTACGCAGAACCGGCTTCACAGTGGGGCTCGCCATGTCCTCTGGTGCTCCTGTTCGTTGGAACGCTCGCTGCCGAACAGCAACCGACCTTTGCACCTGAAGGCCCAGGCGACGATCCGCCGTTCAGGGATGGTTCGGTCACGAACGGGTATGCCGGACTGTGCGTCTCAGTGGGCCCCCTAACCCATGAAACCGTTCCAGCATCCCCACTTTCGTGGGCTCCCGGCCCCCATCCGGATGACCGCGAGGCCGGTATTCCATCCCACCAGGGAAGAAGTCCCGGTACCGCGTCAGCGGCCGCCTCGGCCCAACTCGGGTCGCGATCAGCCCAATCGGCTCGCACGATTCAGACCTGTGAGCTGCCAGGGGAACTGAGTGACCAGTCAATCAGCCGTCATTGAAAACCATTTCAGCATTACCTAATTCAAGAATGTGAATGTTTGACATTTATCGCAACTATCGACTACAAAGAAATAGCCCCCGCCCTGCCGAAGAGGGTTATCAATGACGAGAACCTCCATACCCCTGCTCACACTGCTCTTAATCGGTTCACTCGCCGTACCGGTGACGACTGCGACCGCAGTACCTGCACTGACCGGCCTGGACGTCTCGTCAGGCAACCGGCGTTCCCCTATTTCCGGCCTGTACGACTGGTCGAAGACAGGGTATCGCGGCAATGGCGTGCTACCCGGAAACAATGACGTGAACCCGAACGCGACCTGTCAGATCACGGCGGCCGAACTCGCTTCCCAGCACAACGTGCGCCCGAATGACGCGGCCGACGACACCGCCGGACTGCAGGCGGCGATCGACGCCATCAGGACGTCGTGTTCACCGAGCGCGAGCTATTCGAAGCTGAGCCTCATCACGCTGCCCGCCGGTGAGCTGAGGGTGTCGAAGGAGCTGCACGTCGACGCCGACTACCTGATCATCAGGGGAGCCGGCGCAACCGCTACCAAGGTCGTCTACACCCCGGACGCGAACACCCGGTATGACGCGCTCACCCCGGACGGGTCGGACTGGGACGAGGACGGGATGACGTTCGGGCAGGGCAAGGGAGGCTGGCTGTGGCCGGGACGCGGGCTCTTCCGGGTCCAGTCGCGCGGTGTGCACTCGAGCTACGCCGGCGATCACGCGTCGGCGCCCGAGAACCGCAAGGACATCTTCGAGGGCACGATCAACGTGCACTGGAAGGCGGGCGCCAAGGTCCGGACCGCCGCGAAGGCCGGTGACCGCACGATCCAGGTCCAGTCCGCGAGCACGATCAAGGCGGGCATGCTCGTCAACGTCCGGGCCGCGAACTCCGTCAAGTTCTACGAGCAGCAGTTCGCCACCGGAACCCCGTACCCCTTGCTGAACATGCACATGCGCCAGCAGATCTTCACCGTCGCCTCGGTCTCGTCCAACACCGTCACGCTGGACAAACCGCTGGAGTTCGACGTCCCGGTCAACTCCACCTCGGACGGTTCACCGGCCATCGGCGGGGCGGCCTACGACTCCAAGGTGTCGCCGCTGGTGGACCCGGTCCTCGGCGTCGGGTTCGAGAACTTCGGCTTCACGCAGGCGATGCCGAACCTCAGCCCCGCCGAGGCCGTCAACAACTACGGCAACATGGCGCCGGCCGACGAGATGCACGGCATCGTCTTCAAGTGGGCGGCGAACTCGTGGGTGCGCGGCATCCGCGCGGAGATGACCGGCTCGCACCCGATCGTCACCGAGGAGGCGAAGAACCTCCAGATCGTCGACAACCACCTCGACGGCTCGTGGAACAAGGGCAAGGGCGGCAACGGTTACTTCCGCGGCTCGCGGGTGTGGGACTCGCTCTACGCCGGCAACACCTCGCGCAACCTGCGGCACTTCACCTTCCAGTGGTCCGCGTCGGGCAACGTCGTGGTGGGCAACGACTTCGACTCCGACCTGAACCTGCACGGCGGCTGGGAGCGCAACAACCTGTTCGAGCTCAACACCGTTCGCGTCTCCTACGCGCACCGCTCCGGCAACTGCCGCGCGAACTGCGGCGAGGAGGGCGGCGGCGGGCCGGACGACTCGAACTGGTTCCCGATCTGGTGGGGCGCGGGCAAGAAGGCCGTGAAGTGGTCAGGTGGCACCGGGCCGCGCAACGTCTTCTTCAACAACGCCATGACCAAGCAGGTGTCGACCAGTGGTGCTTTCGAGCCCTACTACAACGACCGGCAGCGGATCTACCAGTTCGGCTGGAACGGCAGCGCGTACCAGCACCTCGACGTGACCGGCGCGGCGATCGCGGACTGGGCGAAGAACGAGCAGCGCGACTACACCGGCGGCCACGGCGTCGACGCCACGAAGACCGACTCCGCGAAGTCGCTTTTCCTGAAGTCGGTGCCGACGTCCAGCGAGCCCGAGGAGCCGGGCGAGGGTCCCGTCGGGACGATTCCGGTCTCCACCGCCGACCAGCTGAAAACCGCGCTGGGCAACGCCAACCCGGGCGACACCATCCAGCTCGCGCCCGGCACCTACCGCGGTTCGTTCAGCACGCAGAAGGCCGGCACGGCGAGCAACCCGATCACGCTCACCGGCCCGCCCTCGGCGGTGCTGATCAACGACGGCCCGTCCGGCACGGCACCGACCTGCCCGGTGCCGACCGCGGGCTGGGACCCCGGCTACGGCCTGTGGCTGTACAACGCGCCCTACTGGAACATCAGCGGAATCACCGTCGCGGAGTCCAAGAAGGGCATCATCCTCGACAACTCCCACCACGTCACGATCGACGGTGTGACCGTGCGCAGGACGGACGAGGAAGGCGTGCACTTCCGGCGTTCCTCCGCGGACGGCGTGATCAAGAACTCGACGATCACCGACGCGGGCGTCGTCACGAAGGACTACGGCGAGGGCGTCTACCTCGGCTCCGCGAACTCCAACTGGAAGTGCCACGGCAACTCCGGCGGCGTCGACAGGTCCGACCGCGTCCAGGTGCTCGGCAACAAGATCGGCCCCAACGTCTCCGCCGAGCACATCGACGTCAAGGAGGGCACGCAGGGCGGCGTGATCCGCGGGAACACGTTCAACGGCACCGGGATCAGCGGCGCGAACTCCGCCGACTCGTGGATCGACGTGAAGGGCACCGGCTACCTGATCGAGGGCAACACCGGCACCTTCGCCTCGCCCGGCACGTTCAAGAACGGCTACGAGACGCACAACCCCAGCACCACGCCGTCGTTCGCCAACGGCTGCGGCAACGTGTGGCGCGACAACAGGTCGGACCTCGGCACCGTCGGTGAGTACGCGGTCTACGTCGTGTCCACGTCGAAGTGCAAGGACAACCCCAACGTCGTCCACGCCTCCAACACGGTCTCCCGTGCCAAGAAGGGCCTGACGAACGTCCCGGTCACCCCGTAACAAGCGGGGGTCGCAGGGTCCCGATCGGTGTACGGCGGCGTCTCCGATCGGGACTCCTGTTCCTCAGTCCCCACCAGTTCAAGCGTTCGCCTTCAACGCCCGCACCTCTTCCCGCAACGCCCGAACCTCCTGCAACACCAGGTCGTCGTGCGACGCGGTGCGCGGCGCGGGCAGCGTGATCTCCTCCTGCATCGCGCTGCACACCACCGCGATGAACAGGTTCAGCATCGTGAACGACCCGACCATCAGGTAGATCAGGAAGAAGATCCACGCGAGCGGTTTCTGCTCCATCAGGTCGCGCATGACGTCCGACCAGCCGTCACCGGTGGTGATCTGGAACAGCGTGAGCAGGGTCGGGCCGAGGCCAGAGAAGCGCGGATCACCGGTGTCACCGAACAGGTTGCTCGCGATCACACCGCCGACGTACACGAGCAGCACCAGCAGACCGGACAGCGACACCAGCCCGGGAATCGACTTCACCAGCGCCGTGACGACCCGGCGCATGCTCGGCACCATCGCCACGAGCCGCAGTGCGCGCAGGATCCGGAGGCTGCGCAGCACCGACAGCGGGCCGGCCGTCGGGATCAGGGCGATCGCCACGATCACGAAGTCGAAGATGTTCCACGGGTCCTTGAAGAACCGCCAGCCGAACGCGTAGAGCCGCGCGGCCAGTTCGAGCGCGAAGATCGCGAGCGCGACGTGGTCGATCACCGTCAGCGCGGCACCGAAGTTCGCGTGCAGCACGGTGGACGTCTCGGCGCCGAGGGTGATCGCGTTGACCACGATCACGCCGACGATGAACATCTGGAACCGGGTGCTCTCCACCAGTTCGCCGATTCGGGCGCGCACCATCTTCACTCACTGCTCCTACGCACAGGGGTTGTGGTGACTATCGGCGGCGGAGACAGCGGAACTGTTCACCCGGTCGAGTTGATCAGCTCCAACCGGCTGGCGGTGCGAGCGAGGTCAAGGGCCTGACCGCCCACGATCTCACTCAGCGGGTGATCACTCACCAGTGTCAGCCGGACGTCCTTGTCGACCAACACGTCCACGACGTTCGCGAACCGTTGCTGCGCCTCACGATCGCACGTCTCGATCCGCGGCACGGCGGTGATCACCCACTCGTCGTAGCGGTCGGCGAGCACGAGGTAGTCCTGCGTGGAGGTCGGTTTCTCGCACAGGTCCCCGAAGTCGAACCAGACCTGCCTGCCCGTGGTGTCCCGAGGCGGGGCCTCGGTGAGGATCTCGCCGGTCTCGAACCGCGACCTCGGCCGGCCGTGCAGGTACCGGTAGTCGGTGCCGCCCTCGATCTCCACGACGTCCACGAGCTCCTTGACCAGCGCGATGCCCGGCAGGAAGTGGTCGTGGTACAGCGGGTTCGGCAGCAACCCGTCCGGCGGGTAGTTGGACGTCGCGATGACCATCACCTTCCGCGTCTTGAGCGCTTCCAGCAGCCTGGTCATCAGCATCGCGTCGCCGACGTCGTGCAGGTGGAACTCGTCGAAAGCCAGCACCTCGGCCTGTCCGATCAGCTCGTCGACGGCCTTCTTGACCGCGCCGCGCTCGTGCAGCCTGGCCGAGATGCGGCCGTGCAGCTCCTGGAAGAACGAGTGGAAGTGCACCCGGCGCTTCCTCCTGACCGGCAGGACGTCGAAGAACGCGTCCGCGAGGAAGCTCTTGCCCCTGCCGACCGGCCCGTGCAGGTAGACGCCCCGCCGCCGCTCCCCCAGCCCACCGAGCCGCCCGATGGCCTCGAGCTGCGCGTCGTCCAGGTCGTATCCGCTGCTCGACACGTGTGCCAGCAGCGTGCTGCGAAGATCCACAAGTACCCCCGCGCCAGCTTACGATCGGACCCGTGAGCAATGTCGAGGCCGATCCCGCAGAAGTGACGTGCGCCTCCACGCCGGGTGGTGTCGAGGTCCTGGAGCCGCGGGACGTACCGCTGGGCGGTCCGCGCGCCATGTCGGTGCGCCGCACGTTGCCGCAGAAGCAGCGGTCGTTGATCGGTGCCTGGTGCTTCTGCGACCACTACGGCCCGGACTCCGTGCACATGGATGTCGCGCCGCACCCCCACACGGGCTTGCAGACGGTGAGCTGGCTCTTCAGCGGCGAGATCGAGCACCGCGACAGCCTCGGCGTGCACGCGTTCGTCCGGCCAGGCGAGCTGAACCTGATGACCGGTGGCCGCGGCATCGCGCACTCCGAGGTGTCGACGGAGGCTTCCTCGGTCCTGCACGGCGTCCAGCTGTGGCTCGCGCTCCCCGACGCTCACCGCGACGCCCCACGCGACTTCCAGCACTACGCACCACCGACGGTGGCGGTGTCCGGCGCCTCGGTCCGCGTCTTCCTCGGCTCACTGGCCGGCTCCACCTCCCCGGTCCGCACGTTCACCCCGCTGCTGGGCGCGGAGATCGTGCTGCCCGCCGGCGCGTCCCTGTCCCTGGAGGTGGCGTCCGGGTTCGAGCACGGCGTGCTGGTCGACACCGGCGACGTGACCGTCGAGGGAACCGCGCTCCGGGCCGGTTCGCTCGGCTACGCCGGCACCGGCCGCTCGTCCCTGACGCTCTCCTCCCAGGACGGCGCGCGGGTCGTGCTGCTGGGCGGCGAACCGTTCGGCGAGGAGATCGTCATGTGGTGGAATTTCGTGGGACGCACCCACGACGAGATCGTCGCCTATCGAGACGAATGGGAAATCGAGACAGAAAGATTCGGCCGCGTCGAGGGCTATCCCGGCTCCCGCCTGCCTGCGCCACCCCTGCCCGGTGGCCGTCTGCGTCCGCGCGGCAACCCCGCGTAACTGTTGTCAAATGTCATAGTTCCGCGGCCTTGTAAATCACGTTCTGATCGCTTTTCCTGAGCGAGGCATCCACGAAGGTTGCCACGCGTCTAAGGGGGCATGACGAACGTGACACGAGTGGGCGCCGAGTCCGTCTTCGCCTTCATCGCTCCTTCCGGGCGCCCCATGCCGGTCGAGGTCGAGCTCGGGTACCGCGCCGACGACCCGCACGCCGTGACCATGACGTTCCGGATGGGACGCCAGGAGACGGTGTGGCTGGTCAGCCGCGACCTGCTCGCCGACGGCCTCATCACCACCAGCGGTGCCGGCGACGTGCGGCTGCGCCCGCACAACTCGACGACCGCCGT
The DNA here is from genome assembly GCF_044455585.1 of Lentzea sp. NPDC051213. Lineage (NCBI taxonomy): Bacteria > Bacillati > Actinomycetota > Actinomycetes > Pseudonocardiales > Pseudonocardiaceae > Lentzea > Lentzea sp. NPDC051213. Next base: position 653,819 of record NZ_JBITEX010000002.1, on the reverse strand, counting down.
GCTCGAACTGCGCTCCGACGTCTCGCAGGCCGTGTTCCACGTGCGCTCGTCCGAGCTGCAGGAGTTCCTGAACTCGACCTACGACGTAGTCGCCCCGGGACGCGAGGACGACTACGTCGACTTCGAGGCCGAGCTCCGCAAGCTGCTCGACTAACTGGTGCCGTTGCGGATCGCGCGCGCGTATGCCGCCGCGTTCCCTTGTGACGCGCACGCCTTCATGTCGTCGTAGAGCCACATGAAGCCGCCGACGATGCCGGCGGAGCCGCGCCAGGACCGCATCTTGCTCTCCACGGTCGCCGGTGAGTCACCGGCCGAGCAGCCCGACCCGTGCCGGCTCCACAGACCCGGATCCACGGTCATGCCGAGCGCCTGCCTCCACGTGGCGGGGTTGTTGCCCGTACCGCCCGCGTACCCCTGGAGGTACAAGCGGTCGACCATCGCGCCGCCGAGGTTGTTCTTGAGGTTCACCCAGAACGACTGGTTGGTGTACGGCGCGAACGTGAACTTCGAGTACCCGAGCCCGGCCGCCATCCTGGCGAACGCCGCGGTCGGGCTCACCTGGTAGAAGGACTCGTCGTCGTTGTTGATCGCGTCGGCGCCGGTCGCTGCCTTCAGCGCCTGGAAGTTGCGGTAGAGGATGCTCGACGGACCGGTGCCGCCGGAGCTGATCAGCGCGGCGATGGTCTCCCAGTCCCGGACGCCCCACGCGCCGATCGACACCTCGATCCGGTTGACGCTCGTGGGTGCCTGCTTGAGGGTGCGCAGGCGGGCGGGCCAGCCGGCGTCGCCGACGTAGCGCCCGTTCTGCACGATCAGGATGTCGTTGTAGTAAAGGTCGCCGTTGCCGTGCACGTGGATGCTCCAGAGGATCACCGTCGTGAACCCGGACGCGCGCAGGGTGTTCATCACCGCCTGCCCGTCCTGGTAGAACGGGCCGCCGCCGTAGATCGCCGACCGCGGCGACTGCTGCGCCTCGGCCTGGGTTGAAGAGAGCGCTACCACGCCGGAGATCGCCAGCACGGCTGCGAGGAGGGTGAAGAGCCAGGGCCGCCTCATCAAAGGATGTCCCTTCGGTCGTGCGGCGGCTGGCTCTCAACATAGCGCTCCGATCAAGCCCCTCAGCGACTCTGTTCGGCGGGTATGCCGGCAAGCTCCTCCGTCACGGTCGTGAACGCCTCCGGCTCGACCCGCAACATGCCGGTGAACGGCTGTGTCATCCCCACGCACAACACGCACACGAACGCCATCACCGCCGCCGTCAGACTCAACTGCACGACGTGCCGGGCACGAGCCGTGAATCCGATCAGCAACGGGAACACGACCATCCCGATGGCACCGGCGATCGTCCCGAACAACATCAACTTGCCGGTGTTGTCCAGCCCGCCGGCCTGATCGAGCCGGTCCCGCCGCAGGTCGGTGATCTCCCGCAACCGCTCCAGCGACCGTTCCCGCGCGCTCTTCACCTGGTCCGGCGAGGACGGCAGGCTCAGGATCTCGGAGTGCAGCGAGTTCAACGCATCGGTCGTGCGCTCGTCCGCCTGCCCCACCGCGAGCCGGGCCCATTCCTTGTCCGCCACCAGCTTCGGGTACTCCACGAGCAACCCGCGGATGTGATCGCGCTGCGGCTGCGGCATCACGGCGGTCTGCCAGTAGGCGTCCGCGACGGCCGCGGCCTCGCGGGCGGCGTTGTCCCCGGCGGCGCCGCTCTCCTCCCAGACGATCACCATGTAGAACGCGAGCGCGACGATGAACAGGCCGCTGATGACGGCGCCGAGGAAACCGCGGGAGTCCGCGTCGCGATCGTCAGCCTGGTCGTGGGCGCGCGAGCGGCCGAACAGCACACAGGCGACGGCGGTGACGACCACCGACGCGATGACAACGACTACCGCGGTCCACATGGGGTCCATCTCCCCACAGCCGCCACCGTTTGACCATCAACTCCACGCTTCTCGGCGGTCGTGTGCGCCCATCAAGAGCAGTGGGCGTTGATCAAGCCCACTGCGCGTCCACATCGGACCGCCCGGAACAAAGCCGTTGACACGAACAGGGAAACCGAGGCACGAGAGTCCTCAACGGAGAGTGAGGACGCGGTGATCAACGGCGGTGACAAGCAGGGCCAGGCGTGCCAACCTGTGCGCCGACCCGACCGGAAGGCGTCGCATGCGTGTACCGATCCTCATCGCCGTCGTCCTGCTGGTGCCGCTGCTCACCCCCGGACCGCCGGTCGCCGCGGCCGAGGTGTGGCGCACCCAGTTCGACGAGGCGGTGTACGGAGACGTCACGGTCGTCGGCAACGCCGTGCTGACCTGCCCCAGCCCCGGACAGGCAGGGCCAAAACCCAAGTATCTGCCGCAGTCCTGTGTGGACGCGCAGAACCGCAACGGCGACGGTCCGTCCGCCCTGAACAACGGCCACCGCATGTCGTGGACCGACGTCGACAACGACCCGGCGACGTACAACTCCTCCAGCGCGCGGGTCACCATCCCGCCGGGGGCGACCGTCGCGTACGCCAAGCTGGGCTGGGCGGGCAGCGCGGACTGCCACGACGAGACCGCACCGCCCGGCAAGCCCCAGGACCCGGTCACCTTCAACGGCGTCCGCGTGAGCCCCGGCCGGTTCGTCATCGACTCGCCGGACGAGCTCTCCCACACCGACAACGCCTTCTACAGCGCCGAAGCCGACGTGACCCGCGAGCTGAAGGGCGCCGACGTCACGGTCGGCAACGTCTGGGCGCCGCAAGGGTTCGACTGCTTCGGCGGCTGGTCGCTCACCGTCGTGTGGAAGTTCGCGGGCCCGACGGCGACGACCACGGCGCGGCGGCACGTGTCGGTGCACGGCGGTCACGTTCGCCTGCCCACGAAACTGCCGACTCTGCGCACCCCCATCGCACCGATGCACGCCGCGGGTGGGCCGGTACGCGTGGGCATCACCGCGTACGAGGGCGACTGGGCCACCGACGGCGACCAGGTGCTGGTCAACGACTCGTCGATCGCGGGCCGCAACGCGTTCGTGTCGTCCGCCCAGGGCGCCGTGCAGCCCAGCTCCCTCAACAACATGAGCGTCGACGCCCGCACGGTCACCGTCGAGGAGAACGTGCTGAAAGCCGGCGCGAAGAGCGCCGAGCTGACGTTCCGCCGGGCCGAGGACGCGTTCCTGGTGCAGAACATCGCGTGGTCGTTCCCGCTGCCCGAACTGACACTGGCACTTGCCCCTGAACACCCTTCCGCACACCCGAAGGATCAGGTGGCCCAGACGGCGACCGTCACCAACGAGGGTGATGCGCCCGCCGCCGACGTGTCCGTGTGCAACCAGAAGATCGGTGCCCTCGCGCCGCACGCGAAGATCACCCGCACCTGCATCACGGTCGCGGCCGACGACGACTACCCGGCCACCGTCACGGCCAGTGGCAACAGCCTGGCGGGCGATCCGCTGGCGACCCACCGCACCGCGACGGTCGACGTGCTGCACCCGGCGTTGCGCGCCACCACCTCGACCGATCCGCTGACCGCTCTGCCGGGCCAGTCCGTGAAGTTCACGACCACCGCCACCAACACCGGCGACACCCCGCTGTTCGAGCTCGGCGCTCGCACCGGCGCCAACGGCTGCGGCCCGATGCAGGGGCAGCTCGATCCCGGTGCGACGGCCACAGTGGACTGCACCGCCACCGCCGGTGACGAATCCGGGCCGCTGACCTCCACCGTCACCGCCGCCGACAAGATCGGCGGCAAGGTCGAGGCGAGCGCGTCCGCGCAGGTCAGGGTGGTCCATCCGCGACTGACCATCACCGCGCTCTGGTCGAAGGACCGAGCGGAGGACGGCGAGCTCGTCAGGGTCACCATCACCGTCGGCAACCCTTCGGACCTGGCCGTCGACGAGGTCCGCGTGGACGGCGAACCCGCCGCGTGCCGCCGGACCTTCCCGAGGCTGCAACCCCGCGAGCGCATCACCTACACCTGCCAGGTCGCCGCACCGGTCAACTCGAAACTGACCGTCTCCGGAGCGGGCGCGGGCGCGGCGGTGAGCGAGAGCGCGGTCGTGCGGATCGACTCCGCGTCGGCACCGCTGCCTGCGCAGACGCCGGAACCGGCCCCGGACATGCCACCACCTCCGCGGCCCGTCGCGCACGTCCAACCGGTCTCGAAACCGGCCGTCGGCGGAGTGGCCGCGATCATCGGTGTGGTGGGCATGATGCTCGTCGCCAGCGTGGTGTCCGGGGTGGGTCGCCGCTGACCACGGGGTTGAAATTCTGCGTAAACGTTCCCGCCATCGGTATCGAGACAGGCGTGTTCCTCTAGCCCGGAATGCGGTAGAAGGACCCCATGGAGATCACCGCCTTCCTCAACCGCAAGCTGGCCCGCCGGTTCCGGACGTACGACTCGGACGGGGACGGGTTCATCGCGCGCGAGGACTTCACGACGGCGGGTGCACGCACCACGAAAGCGTTCGGTCTGGCCGACGACGACCCGAAGGCCGTCAGGTTCCAGCACACGTTGATCGGGCTGTGGGAGCAGCTGCACTCCGTCACCGACCCTGACCACCGCGGGCGCATCAGCCTCGACGAGTACAAGAAGGCGTTCGCGAACGGGCTGCTGGAGACGCCCGAGTCGTTCGACGCGGGCTACATCCCGTTCCTGGACGCGGTGATGTCGATCGCGGACGAGGACAACGACGGCAAGCTGACCGTCGAGGAGCACGTGAAGTGGACGGGCGCCCTCATGGAACTGTCCGAGGCGGACGCTCGCGGAATTCACGACCTGCTCTCGGACGAGGACGGCTTGCTGTCCACTCAGGCCCTGCTCGAGGCGATCCGCGAGTTCTACTTCTCCGAGGATCCGGCCGCCGCCGGCAACTGGCTTTTGGGGTCGTTGGACTGACGTGCTGCTGAAGACGCTGCAGGAGCACGCGGCACGGGCCCAGCCCGCCGCGCACGTCGAGGAGGCCGGCGGCTGGTGGCTGCGGCACTCCCCCGGCGACGCCTGGTGGGTGAGCGCGGTGCTGCCGCACGACCGGGAGGACCGGGTCGCGCAGGCCGAGTCGTTCTGCGCCGAACGCGGGTCCGGGGTGCGGTTCCAGCTCACGCCCGGCGTGTGCGCTGAGGACCTCGACACCCGGCTCGCCGGCCGGGGCTATGCGCGCGGGCACGACATGTCGCTGCAGATCGCGTCCACAGCGGAGGTGCTGCGGCACACGGACGCCGACGCGGGCGCGGTGACGGCCAGACCGACCGACGCGTGGCTCGCCGCGTGGCAGGCGGTGACCACGCGGGACGTCAGCGCCGAGCGCGACCTGCTCGGCCGGGTCGAGCTGCCCAGCGCCTACGCGCACGCCGAGGTGGACGGCCGGGTGGTGGCCGTGGGCCGGGCCGTGGCGGAGCAGGGGTGGGCCGGGGTGTTCGGCATGGCGACGTTGCCGCAGGCCCGCGGCCAGGGCGCGGCGCGGTCGGTGCTCGCGGCGCTGGCGTCGTGGGCGGCCGCACGGGAGGCCGACCGGATGTACCTGCAGATGGAGAAGGCGAGCAGCAGCGCGTTCCGGCTGTACGAGCGGACGGGGTTCCGCGAGGTGTGCACGTACCACTACCGGATTCGTGCGTAACCAATCAGGAATCAAGAAGGCAGAGCCGAGGTCCCCGAGTTAGCTTTGCGCCATGACCAGGACAGCCGCGGCGACTGAGGCCGACACCCACGATCTGATCCGCGTGCAGGGCGCGCGCGTGAACAACCTGAAAGACGTCGACGTCGAGATCCCGAAGCGACGGCTGACCGTCTTCACCGGTGTCTCCGGTTCCGGCAAGAGCTCGCTGGTGTTCGGCACGATCGCCGCGGAGTCGCAGCGGCTGATCAACGAGACCTACAGCGCGTTCATCCAGGGCTTCATGCCGACGCTGCCGCGTCCCGAGGTGTACCTCCTGGAGGGGATCACCACGGCGATCCTCGTCGACCAGCAGCGGATGGGCGCCGACCCGCGTTCGACCGTCGGCACCGCGACCGACGTGAACGCGATGCTGCGAATCCTGTTCAGCCGGGTCGGCGCACCGCACATCGGCGGGCCGCAGGCGTTCTCGTTCAACGTCGCCTCGATCTCCGGCGCGGGTGCCGTGACGATCGAGAAGGGCGGCCAGAAGGTCAAGGAGCGGCGCGAGTTCAGCATCACGGGCGGCATGTGCCCGCGGTGTGAGGGCCGCGGCCAGGTCTCCGACATCGACCTCACCGAGGTCTACGACGAGTCGAAGTCGATCCTCGAGGGCGCGATCAAGGTGCCCGGCTACAACGTCGACAACCAGTGGACCGTGCAGACCTTCGCGCAGTCCGGATTCATCGACCCGGCCAAGCCGATTCGCAAGTACACCAAGAAGGAACTGCACGACTTCCTGTACAAGGACCCGGTCAAGGTCAAGGTCAACGGCATCAACCTGACCTACGAGGGCCTGATCCCCAAGCTGCAGAAGTCCATGCTGTCCAAGGACCGGGAGGCGCTGCAGCCGCACATCCGGGCGTTCGTGGACCGCGCGGCCACGTTCGGCACGTGCCCCGACTGCGCCGGCACCCGCCTGACCGAGGCGGCGCGGTCGTCGAAGATCAAGGGCGTGTCGATCGCGGACCTGTGCGACATGCAGATCACCGATCTGGCGGACTGGATCCGCGGGCTGAAGGAGAAGTCCGTCCAGCCCTTGCTGGACAAGCTCGCGCACACGCTGGACTCGTTCGTCGAGATCGGACTCGGCTACCTGTCGCTGAACCGGCCGGCGGGCACGCTGTCCGGCGGTGAGGCGCAGCGCGTGAAGATGATCCGGCACCTCGGATCGGCCCTGACGGACGTGACGTACGTGTTCGACGAGCCGACGATCGGGCTGCACCCGCACGACATCCAGCGGATGAACAACCTGCTGCTTCGCCTGCGGGACAAGGGGAACACGGTTCTCGTCGTCGAGCACAAGCCGGAGACGATCGCGATCGCGGACCACATCGTCGACCTCGGTCCCGGCGCCGGTCGTGGTGGCGGCACGATCTGCTACGAGGGGTCGCTGTCCGGGCTGCGTGCCAGCGACACGGTGACCGGGCGGCACTTGGACGACCGCGCGTCGCTGAAGTCGGCTGTGCGCAAGGCATCCGGGGTTCTGGAGATCCGCGGGGCCGCGAAGAACAACCTGCGCGACGTCGACGTCGACATCCCGCTCGGCGTGCTGACCGTGGTGACCGGCGTGGCCGGCTCGGGTAAGAGCTCGCTGATCCACCAGTCGATGCCGCGCGACGCCGGCGCGATCATGGTCGACCAGACCCCGATCAAGGGCTCGCGGCGGTCGAACCCCGCCACCTACACCGGGCTGCTGGAGCCGATCCGCAAGGCGTTCGCCAAGGCCAACGGCGTGAAGCCCGCGTTGTTCAGCGCGAACTCCGAGGGTGCGTGCCCGAACTGCAACGGCGCCGGTGTCGTCTTCACCGACCTCGGGATCATGGCGACGATCGAGTCGCCGTGCGACGTCTGCGAGGGCAAGCGGTTCGACCAGGCGGTGCTGGAGTTCAAGTTCGGCGGCCGCGACATCTCCGAGGTGCTCGCGATGCCGGTGGCCGAGGCCGTCGAGTTCTTCGGTTCCGGCGAGGCCCGCACGCCGGCCGCGCACGCGATCCTGCAGCGCCTCAACGACGTCGGCCTCGGCTACATCTCCCTGGGACAGCCGCTGACCACGCTGTCCGGCGGTGAGCGCCAGCGCCTGAAGCTGGCCACGCACATGGCGGACAAGGGCGGCATCTACGTGCTGGACGAGCCCACGACCGGTCTGCACCTGGCCGACGTGGAGCAGCTGCTGGCGTTGCTGGACCGGCTGGTCGACTCGGGCAAGTCGGTGATCGTGATCGAGCACCACCAGGCCGTGATGGCGCACGCCGACTGGATCATCGACCTCGGCCCTGGCGCGGGTCACGACGGCGGCAAGATCGTCTTCGAGGGCACGCCTGCCGACCTGGTGGCCGACCGGTCGACGCTGACCGGCGAGCACCTGGCGGACTACGTGGGTGCCCCGGCTCGTCGCAAGAAGCGCTGAGCAGGTACTAAGGGCTCATGGAAATCACGGTGTTCCTGGACCGCAAGCTCAGCCGCAGGTTCGAGACCTACGACCGCGACCAGGACGGGTACATCGACCGCTCGGACTTCGAACAGGCCGCTTCCCGGACCACCGCGGCGTTCGGGCTGAGCGACGACGACCTGAGGGCGAAGCGGTTCCAGGAGCAGCTGCTGGGCGTGTGGGACCACCTGTCCGCCGTGACGGACTCCAACGACGACGGCCGGATCAGCCTCGCCGAGTACAAGAAGGGGTTCGCGCGCGGAGTGCTGGGGCGCCCCGAGGCGTTCGACGACGTGTACGTGCCGTACCTCGACGCGCTGATGGCCGTCGCCGACCACGACGGCGACGGCCAGCTCGGCGTGGGCGACCACGTGCGGTGGAGCAGGGCGTTGATGAACGTGTCCGAAGCCGACGCGCGTGCCGTGCACGCCCGGCTTGATCATGACGGCGACGGCCTGGTCGGCACGGAGGACCTGCTGGCCGCGATCAGGGCCTACTACTTCTCGGAGGACCCGGAGGGGCCGGGAGCGTGGCTGCTCGGCCCACTGGACTGAGTTCTAGAACCTCTGCTCGATCTCCGTCACCGCGGCGGCCGCGATCCCGGCGGCGGCCGCTCGCGGTGAAGGCGCGTTGACGATCTTGGCCACGAGACGGCGCATGTTCGTGCCGATCTTCTGGAACGCCGACGCCGCGGTGGGCTCGATGTCGCCGAACAACGTCCACCACCACCAGGAGTTCGTGGCGGAGTTCGCGACGACGTCGGGGATGATCAACGCGTCGATCCGGGCTTCCGCCGCCGCGGTGACCGGCATGTTCGCGGCCTCGACGATCAGCCTGGCCCTGACGCTCTGCGCGTTGTCCTCGTTGATCGCGTAGCTCGTGGCGGCGGGGACCAGGACGTCGGCCTCGACGTCGAGCCACTTGTCGCGGTCGAGCTGGACGTCGGTGGCGCGGAGTTTCGCGCGGTCGATGGCGCCGTGCGCATCCCGGGACAGCAAAAGGGTTTCCACGTCGAGCCCGGCAGGGTTGGCTACGACACCGTGGACATCCGCGAGTCCGACGATCCTGACGCCTTGTTTCGCGAGATAACGTGCGGTGGCGCCGCCCATCGAGCCGAAGCCCTGCACGAACGCCGTGGGGTTCTCGAGCTGGAGGTGCTCGATGCCGGCGAGCGCGGCCTCGGCAACGCCGTAGCCGCCGACCAGTTCGTCGAGGCTCACGCCGTCGACGGTGACCGCGAAGGCGTCCGCGAGGCGTTGGCGGGCCTTCTGCTCGTCGTCCAGCAACGGGTACACGGCCTGGATCGACGACTGCAGCCCGATCTTCTCGATGGCGACGTCGATGGTGGACTGCCGCAGCCCGAGGTCCTCCCCCATCGTCCAGAACCGTTCGATGTACGGGGACATCGCGAACAGGTACGCGGTGAGGACGTCGGTGGCGCGCGGGTCGTACGGGTCGAAGTCGATGCCGCCCTTCGCGCCCCCGAGCGGCACGTAGCGCGCCTCGGGGTCGTAGTTGAGGGCCTCCTTGGCCGTCATCCCCTCCGCCAGCCCGCGGACCTCGTCCAGGGTGCAGCCCGCGCGCATCCGCAGGCCCCCGCTGCTGACCCCGCGCACGAGCCGGTCGATCACGAGGTAGCCGCGCGCGTTCGTGGCCGGATCGGTCCAGGTGACCTGGAGATAACTCATCGAACACACCCCTTGACTTCAGCGTATGACCGCGGTCACATGGTCCGTCCAATAACTGACTGATGGATCAGTTAACCATCTGGAGGGACCCTTGAGCGAGGTACAGCCTCTCAGCGGCAACTGGCTGAACGAACGCACCCACCTGCGCAAGTCGCTCCGCCGGGTCGACGTGACGTTCTACCTGCTCTGCACCCTCGTCGGCCTCGACACGATCGGCAGCGTCGCCGCCAACGGGCCCCAGGGCCTCGTGTGGATGGTGATCCTCGCGGTGGTGTTCTTCCTGCCGTACGGGTTCCTGACCACCGAACTGGGCACGGCGTTCCCGATCGAGGGCGGGCCGTACGTGTGGACCAAGCTCGCGTTCGGGCGGATGGCGGCCGGCGTGAACCAGGTCCTCTACTGGCTGTCCAACCCGCTGTGGATGGGCGGCACGCTCGCGATCATCGCCGTGACGACGTTCGAGACGTTCTTCCTGGAGCTGGGTCTCGCGGGCAAGCACATCGCGGGGCTGGCGTTCATCTGGATCGGCGTTCTCGCGGTCGCGGCTTCACTGCGGATCGGGAAGTGGGTGCCGATCGCGGGCGCGTTCGCCCGGATCGTGCTGCTCGGCTTCTTCACGATCTCCGTCGTGGTGTACGCGGTGAAGAACGGCGTGCAACCGTTGGCCGGCGCGGATTTCGTGCCCACGTGGGCGGGGTTCGTCGCGTTGGTGCCCGTGCTGATCTTCAACTACGTCGGCTTCGAGCTGCCGTCGACCGCGACCGAGGAGATGCAGGACCCGCAGCGCACCGTGCCGTTCGCGATCCTGCGGGCCGGGCTCGCGGCGTTCCTGTTGTACGGCGGGCCGATTCTCGGAATTCTGCTCGTGGTTCCGGCCGCGCAGATCCAGGGGCTGGGCGGGTTCATCGACGCGGCCAAGCAGGTTCTCACCGTGTACGGCGGATCCGTGGCCGCGGACGGGACCGTGACGCTGACCGGCGCGGGCGCGGTGCTGGGCACCGTGTGCGCGGCCGGGCTGATCATCGGCGTGCTGACCTCCGGCGTCTCCTGGGCGATCGGGGCGCACCGGGCGCAGGCGGTGGCATGTGCCGACGGCGCTGGGCCTGCTTATCTCGGGCGGCTTTCGTCCCGGCACGGCACGCCGGTCCGGGTGAACGTCCTTTCCGGACTGCTGGCGTCGGTCGTGCTGGTGACGGCGTTGAACCTGACGGGCGGGAACTCCGAGAAGTACTTCACCGCCGGGCTCGCGCTGGTGATCTCGACGACGTTCATCAGCTACCTGCTGACGTTCCCGTCGATGCTGGTGCTGCGTCGCCGGATGCCTGATGTGGCACGGCCTTTCCGGGCGCCGTTCGCGGTGCTGACGACCGTGGTGACCACGGGCCTGGTGGCGTTCACCGTCGTCGTGCTGATCTGGCCGCTGGACCTGCCGTCCGCTTTTGCCAGCGAGCGGACGCAGTACACGGTGTCACAGGTGGTGCCGCTGCTGATCGTGATCGGCATCGGGTTTCTCTTCTACGCGCTGGGTGCACCCACGCGTGCGTTGGACCGGGAAGTGAGGCAGGACTTCACCTCGACATCTGCATGAGGAACTCCGCGTTGGTCTGGGTCTTGCGCAGGCCTTCGAGCAGCGTGTCGATCTCGCGGTCGGCCATCGCCCTGCGCAGCTTGTCCGTGATGACGAGTTCCTGCGGTGAGACCAGGAGTTCCGACTTGCGGGTGCTGGACTGCTGGAGGTCGATCGCGGGGTAGATCCGCTTCTGGGCGGCCTTGCGGTCGAGCTTCAGCTCGGCGTTGCCGGTGCTCTTGAGCTCCTCGAAGATCACCGTGTCCGCGAGCGACCCGGTCTCGACGAGGGCGGTGGCGAAGATCGTGAGACTGCCGCCGTCCTCGATGTTCCGTGCCGCGCCGAGGAACCGCTTCGGCGGCGTGAGCGCGCTGGAGTCGACGCCGCCGCTGAGGATGCGGCCGCCGTTCGGCGCGGCCAGGTTGTAGGCGCGGCCGAGCCTGGTGAGCGAGTCGAGCAGGAGCACCACGTCCTGGCCGTCCTCGACGAGCCTCTTGGCCCGTTCGACGGCGAGTTCCGCCTGGGCGATGTGCTGCCTGGGGTGCTCGTCGAACGTCGAGGCGAACATCTCGCCGGGGATCGTGCTCGTGAGGTCGGTGACCTCTTCCGGCCGTTCGCCGACGAGCGTGACGATCAGGTGGCATTCCGGGTTGTTCTTGGCGACGGCCTGCGCGATCTGCTGCAGCACCATCGTCTTGCCGGCCTTGGGCGGCGCCACGATGAGCGCCCGCTGCCCCTTGCCGATGGGCATGACCAGGTCGATCGCCCGGCCGGTGAGCTCTTCGGGGTCGTGTTCGAGCCGGAGCCGTTCGTTGGGGTAGAGCGGCGTCAGGTCCTCGAACCTGGGCCTTTTGTGCGGCTTGCGCCCGTTGACGGTGTCGACGCCGATCAGCTTGCCGCTTTCGGCCTGTCCGCTGATCTGGTCACCTCGGCGCAGATCGTGTTGCTTGACGAGGTTTTGCGGTACGACTGGACCGTCGACGAGGAAGGCCTTGTTGTTCTGGATGTCGAGTACACCGATGTGCATCTGACTGTCCTTTCAGGAGGTTTTGCGTTGCTGGTGGTGGGGATTGATTTCGGCACCCTGTCCGCGCGGGCCGTGGTGGTCCGGGTTTCCGATGGTGCCGAGCTGGGCAGCGCGTCCGTGGACTACGCACACGGCGTGCTGGAACCAGAGCCGCAGTGGGCCCTCCAGGTGCCGTCCGACTACCTGGAAGCCTTGCGAGCAGTGCCTTTGGCGCTGCGCGAGGCAGGTGCTGTCGCATCTGACGTGATCGGCATAGGCACCGACTTCACCGCCAGCACCGTGCTTCCGGTGCTCGAGGACGGCACGCCGCTCTCGTCGATCTCCTCGTCACCCCATGCTCTGGTGAAGCTGTGGCGCCATCACGCGGCTTCTTCGCAGGCGGCACGTTTGAACGCCGTCTGCGCAGGTGAGGCGTGGATGGAGAGGTATGGAGGCTTGACGTCAGCGGAGTGGGAGTTCCCCAAAGCGCTGCAGGTGCTCGAAGAGGCACCCGACGTCTACGCCAGCACTGGACACTGGGCAGAAGCTGCGGACTGGATCGTCTGGCAGCTGACCGGAACCTATGTGCGGAACGCGTGCACCGCCGGTTACAAAGGACTGTACCAGTCCGGCTACCCTTCGCCATCGCTTTTGGCCCAGTTGCATCCGGACTTCGCTGATTTCGCAGCTCAGAAGCTGTCCGCGCCCATCGTGCCGTTGGGCACACGGGTCGGCGGGCTGTCCGCTTCCGGTGCCGCGCTGACCGGTTTGCTGCCGGGGACACCGGTCGCCTGCGGGGTGATCGACGCCCACGCCACCGTTGCCGCGGCTGGGGCCGCTTCACCCGGTCAGCTGGTGGCCGTGATGGGAACGTCGACGTGCCACATGATGGTGGGGTCGTCGTTGCGCCCGGTACCCGGCATGTGCGGGGTGGTGCAGGGCGGCATCGTCCCCGGTCACTGGGGCTATGAGGCCGGCCAGAGCGGTGCCGGTTCGATCCTCGCCTGGTACGTGGAACACCAGGTGCCCGCTTCTTATTCCACCCGCGCTTCCGCTGAAGACATCTCGGTCCACACGCTGCTCTCGCGGCTGGGTGACGGTCGCCCGGTCGGCTCGCACGGTCTGGTCGCCCTGGACTGGCACGACGGCAACCGCTCGGTGCTGGTTGACCACGCCCTGTCCGGGGTCGTGGTGGGCCAGACGCTGGCGACGCGCGCGGAGGACGTCTACCGGGCTTTGATGGAGGCAACGGCGTTCGGGACATTGTCGATCGTCTCGGCGTTTCGTTCTTCGGGCCTGGAGGTCGAGTCGTTCGTGGCTGCCGGTGGGCTGACCCAGAATCCGGTGCTGATGCAGATCTACGCCGACGTGCTGGGCATGCCGGTGTCGTTGATCGGGTCGTCTGAGGGCGCCGCGCTGGGTGCCGCGATCCACGGCGCTGTCGCGGCAGGCGCCTATCCTTCGCTCTCCGAAGCTTCGACGGCCATGGGTTCCGTCCGGCGTGACGTCTACATCCCTGACGCTTCAAGGCATTCCGCGTACTCGCGGCTGTACGACGAGTATGTGGTTCTGCACGACTACTTCGGGCGCGGCGGCAACTCCGTCATGCATCGCCTCCGCGCTAACACTTCTTCCACGCCAACCTGAACGTCGTGCTGACACTGGAATCCGTCGAGTCCATCGTCATGAAGCTGGTGGCGCTGCCTTTGCCGTTCACCTTCAGCTCGGCCTCGATGGTGAGCGGCTTGCGGTCCTTGCACGGCCCGTGCTGCACCGCGCCCGGCACGTCGGTGGCCTGCCAGTTGTCGCTGATCGGCCCGCCGTAGGTGTGCGTGCTGTGCTGCGTGGGGAATCCCGGGAAGCGGTAAGTGTTGCGCTCAACGCCCTTCGCCCCATCGGTCAGGTGGGCGAACCCGCGATAGTCCGTCGCGGCGATGCCGTACGTGAATCCCTCCGGATGGGTGAGCTTGAGCGTGATGGTGCAGCTCTTCTTGGCCTCCGCACCCTTGGCCTGCACGACGAAATCGCTGTACGTCACGGTGAACGCCGTGTTGTCGCCCGACATCGCGATGCTCGTCGTGCCGGGCTGACATCCCGTACCGCTGACGCTCAGGACCTCGACTCCGACCGGTCCGGGCGGCGGTACGAGCATCGCCGCCACCAACGCCACCACGGTCAGCATGAGGCCTCCTCACATCGTTGTGGGAGAACCTATCGAGCCTGGCAATCCACCGAACGGCTCAGGCGCCGGCCAGATCGCCGACGACGTGGATCACGGTCGGCCGATCGGCCACGAACGCCTTGCGCAGCGCGACAGCGAACTTGTCCTGGTCCTCGACCGTGAGGCCGTGGCAGTTGAGACCCTTGGCAACCCTGGCGAAGTCGACACCGGGAAGGTTCACGCCGTGGACCGGTTCGCTGCGATCCACCATCTCGCGGCGGATCTCCCCGTAGCCGCCGTTGTCGGCGATGATCACGGGCAGCGGCAGGCGTTCCTGAGCCGCGGTGGCCAGTTCGGGCAGGGTGAACATCACGCCGCCGTCGCCGTGCAGAGCCACGACCTGCCGATCGGGCGCGCCCATCTTGGCGCCGATCGCGGCCGGGAGACCGTAGCCGAGGGTGCCGAAACCCGTGGGGTACAGGAAGCTGGCCGGGCCCTCCATCGACAGGTTCGACAAAGTGCCGTAGTAGCAAGCCATTGCGCTGTCCGCGGCCACGATCGCGCCCGGGGACAGGACTTCCTGCATGGCCTCGACGAGCGGGAGCCAGGTGGCCCCTTGCGCGCGTGCGTGCTTGCGGAAGAGCTTCTGCCACCGTTCGGCGCGCTTGGTGGCTTCCTCACTGGTCTTGCCGTTGCCCAGACGTTGGTTCAGAGCCGTCACGGTGGCCTGGGCGTCGCCGACCAGTCGGTAGTCCGGAAGGGCGTTGGTGATCATCTGAGCCGGGTCGACGTCGATGCGGATGAGGTCGCCGGGGAAGCGCAGCGGCCCGTTCCAGAGGTCGGTGGAGGCGAGCTCGGTGCCGATGGCGAGCACGACGTCGCACTCGGCCACGAACTCCGCGACCGCCTTGTGGTGCAGGCCCGCGCCGACGGAGAGCTGGTGGTACTCGGAAAAGGTGCCTTTGCCGTTGGCGGTGGCGACGACCGGCGCGCCAAGCCGTTCGGCCAGAGCGGTGATCTCCTCGACCGCACCCTTAGCACCGCCGCCGACGATCAACCCAGGCCTGGTGGCGAGGTTGAGCCGCCCGGCGGCCGCGGCGATCGTGACGGCGTCGGCCGGCGGGTGCGCGACCAGGACCGGCGCCACCTCGCTGACCTTCTCCACGGCGTCGATGAGGTCGAGCGGAATCTCCAGGTGCGCCGGCCGGGGACGCCCGGATGTCATGTGCGCGAACGCTTGTGCCACCGCCAGCGGAATCTCGGCGACGCTGTGCACCCGGTTCGAGTACCCGATCACGGCTTCCAGCGCGGCGCTCTGGTGACGCACCTCGTGCAGGGTTCCGTTGCCACGGCCCGGATGCCTGAGGGGCATGCCCGGCGAGATGAGCAGCACCGGCACGGAGTCCGAGTACGCCTGGGTCACCGCGGTCATCGCGTTCAGCACGGCCGGCCCGCTGGTGGTGAGGCAGACACCGGGTTTGCCGGTGACCCGCGCATAGCCATCGGCGGCGAACCCGGCACCCTGCTCGTGGCGAGGTGTGACGTGCTTGACGTCGTGCTCGGCCAGGTAGCGGTAGATGCCGAGGTTGTGGGTGCCGGGGATGCCGAACACGAGCTCGGTCCCGTGCGCGACGAGTGCGCGCACCAGCGCGTCACCCCCGCTGATGCGAGGAACGGTCATGCTCATGCCACGCGTCGTCCACTCGAATCGTTCAACGTGTCCCCCAAAGGGATGATCAGCGCGTCCACGGCCAGCACGCCGTCGGGCCCCACGCGCACGGGGTTGAGCTCGATCTCGGCCACGTCGGTTCTGGCCACGAGCGTCTCGGAGACCTGTGCGATCACCTGGGACAACGCTGCCACGTCGGGTGCGGGAGCGCCACGCCACCCTGACAGGAGCGGGGCAGAGATGAGGCGTGCCAGCATTTCCGCCGCTGTGGCGGGAGTCACTGGCGCGAGCTCGACCGCGGTGTCCTTGAACAACTCTGCGTGGATGCCGCCGGCTCCCACCAGGACCACTGGGCCGAACGAGTGATGCCGTTTGGCGCCGATGATCAGCTCTACGGTGTTCTCTCGCGTGTCCATCTCTTCCAGCACGTAGGTGCCGGGGCCTAGCCTGGCTCGCATCTCGTCGAAGGCTGCTGCTGGGTCGGTGACGTTTAGGCGGACGCCGCCTTGTTCGGTTTTGTGGGCTAGCCAGTCGGCTTTTAGGGCGAATGGGGCTTTTAGGGTGGTTGCCTTGGCTTCGGCGGTTGAGGTGATGGGTTGTGCTTTGGGGAAGGTTATGAAGGGCAGCAGTTCTCGGGCTGCCAGATAGCCTGGTTGTAGGGGCGGCGTGCCTGCCGTTGCCCCACCCGCCCACGCCTCGCCCGGCAGGCTCACGCAGGGGTCCCCTCCGAAGGGGTCCCCTGATTCAATTCTTCCAGGCAGCACCGACAGTTCCGGCCCACCCCAAACGCGAACGGACCGTTGATCAAGCACGCCAAGCCGAGCCGCATCACCCAGAGCAGCCACCGCCCGCTCGATAGTGTGCTGCACCGGCACCCCACCGGCCCGAAGCGCCCGCACAGCTGCGGACTCCACGCACATGCTGTGCACCACCACAGGCACACCGGTTTCCCTGGCCAGCAAGCAAATCCGGGACGCAACCGCCACCTCCGCAGAGGCCAACGACGGCGTGTCCGTTCCGTAGCTGCCGAAGTACCCGGACAACACGATCGCGTCGACCTCGCCCCCGCGCGCCAGCACCTCGACCGCGCGAGCGTAGTTCGACAGATCCTGCTCCCCCGCCCCGGCGAGGTCGATCGGGTTCCGCTCAGACGCACCCGCGGGCAGCCCGTCCACAGCGGACAGAGCGGGAACCGACAACCCAGCCCCGACCGCGAGATCCGCCGCGATCGCGCCCTGGCCACCGGAGTCGGAGATGACCCCGACCCTGTCCCCGCGCGGCACCCCCGACGACAGCACCGCCGCCAGGTCGACCAGCGCGGCAGGTGTCGCCACCCGAATCGCTCCGGCACGGCGGCAGGCCGCGTCCACAACGTCCAAAGAGGACGTCAGCGCGCCGGTGTGCGAGCGCGCCGCTTCCTGCGCTGCCGCAGAGGATCCGACCGTCAGCAGCACCACCGGTTTCCCGGCCGCGCGCAACTCCGACATCGCCGTGACGATCCCGGGGCCGAAGCTCTCCAGGTACACCCCCACGACAGAGGTCATCTCGTGGGACACCAGGTCCAGCAACGCTTCCGCGGCCGTCACGTCCACCTGGTTGCCGACCGAGACGAACCGCGAGACCCCGATCCCCGCCTCGGCCGCGAGGCCGGCGATCTCCAGCCCGACCTGCCCGCTCTGCGACACCACCCCGAGCGACCCCGGCTGGAACCGTCCCCAGGCCAGGTGCAGCGACGTCGCCGCGTCGAACACACCCAGGCAGTTCGGCCCGAGCAGGCGCGCTCCCGCCGAACGGATGCGGGCGACGACCCCGTCCTCGATCCCCGACGTGATGCCGACGAAACCTCGTGTTCCCAACGCAAGCGCCTCGTCCACCACCGCGGGGACGTGCGCCGCCGGCACGGCCAGGACGACCAGTTCGGGGGCCTCCGCCAGTTCGGAAAGGGAGCGGACGGTCGGTTCCGAGAGCACGTCACCGCCGCCGCGGTTGACGAGGTGCACGGCCCGGCGGTCACGCCCGGCCAACGCTCCGCGCGCGAGCCAGTGGCCCCACTTCGCGGGGTCGTCGCTGGCACCCACGACCGCGACGGACGCGGGATCGGAGAAGATCATCTCGCACCGAGACCGCGGGAGATGATGAGGCGCTGGATGTCCGAGGTGCCTTCCTCGATCTCCTCGAGCTTGGCGTCCCGCATCCAGCGTTCGACGGGATATTCGCGGGAGTAGCCGTATCCGCCCAACGTCTGCACAGCCGCGTGCGTGCACCACATGGCGTTCTCCGAACCGACGAGCTTCGCCATCGCCGACTCCTGCACCACCGCGTGCCCCGCGTCGTACAGCGCCGCCGCGCGCACGGTCAGCAGGTGCGAGGTGTCGACGCGGGTGGCCATGTCCGCGAGCCGGAACGCCACCGCCTGGTGCTGGATGATCGGCACCCCGAACTGCACCCGTTCCCGCGCGTAGTCGGACGCGTAGTCGAGCGCGGCGCGCGCGAGCCCGGTCGTGGCCGCGCCGATGAGGATGCGCGAGGCGTCGAACGTCCGCATCAGCCCGGCGAACGCCTGGCCTTCCTCGCCGAGCCGGTTCTCCGCGGGCACGCGCACGTCATCGAGGAACACCTCGGCGTTGACGATCGCGCGCTGCCCCATCTTCTGGAACGGCGGCCCGACCTTCAGCCCCGGCGTGTCGCGCGGCACCACGAACGCCGTGACGCCGCGGGACCTCAGCGCGGGGTCGACCGTCGCGAAGATGACGAAGTACTCGGCGTAGGGGGCGTTGGAGATCCAGGTCTTCTGTCCGTTGAGGACGTACTCGTCGCCCTCGCGCCTGGCCGACGTCTGGATGCTCGCCGCGTCCGACCCGCTGCCCGGCTCGGTGACCGCGACGGCCGTGAGCGGCGGCCGGCCGGTGCCCAGCGGACTGAGGAACCGCTCCTGCTGCTCGGGCGAGCCGAGGTGCTCGACGGGCGCGCTGAAGAAGCCGTTGGAGGTGATCAGGTTGCCGATGCCGATGTCTCCGTGGCACAGCTCCTGCTGGATCAGCACCTGGGTGAGCAGGTCGGTGACGCCGCCGCCACCGAACTTCTCGGGGATCATGAACGTGGTCAGCCCGAGCTCGGACGCCTTCTCCCAGACATCGAGCGGCGACTCGGTGTCCGCCTCGTCGACGGCGCGGCCTCGCGGGCGGATCTCCCTGGCGGCGAAATCCCTCGCCAGGTCGACGAACTGCTCCTGTTCGGCGGTGAGCCGCAGGCCGTCCCGGACGGTCCGCCCCATCTCGCGCTCCTAAGTTGACTGACGAATCAGTTATTCACGATCCACGCGGAAGCCTAGCTCTGTCAAGACACCTCCGGAGGTGCGCGAACGGGTGATCGGCGGGCCGCGGAAGACGCACCGGGGGTGGGGCTGAACTGCCCCGCAGACCTGTACCTTCACCGGAGTGGACGTGATCATCACCTGCGTGGCCCATGGGGGCTCGCGGGTCCGCTTCTTCGACTGCGCCTACGAGGACGGGCTCGCCTGCGTCACCGTCTCCGTCGAGCTGCGCAGCACCCGTGTCGTGGCAACGATCGACGGCATCCAGATCTACGCCGACCTGCCGGACTTCCTCGAATCGCCCGTCGGCGAGTGGCGGTCGCCCCACCACGAGCTGGTCGTGTCGGCGCGGACGAACGAGGCCGGCGCGGTCGCCCTGGACTGGCGGTTCGAGGAGACGGACGGGCATCTCGGGCGCTCGACGGCGTCGGTCGAGATCTGGCTGGAATCCGTCGACGAGGTGCGGCGGCTGGCGGCCGAGCTACGCGCGCTGCTCCCGACCGCGGCAGCGTCATGAGCTCTCAACCGCAGTGGCTCAGTCGCTACCAGAACGGGCAGCGCGACCAGGTGTGGCACGAACTGCGTCAGCTCGGCAACAGCGTCCGCGACTCCGAGTGGGCCGAGGAAGCGCAGGCGGTCTGCGACGAGATGGCGCGCCGGGCACGGCACAACATCGAGCTGATCGTCGAGCGGCTGACGAACGAGGGCTACAGGTTCCACACCAACGACGACGCCCAGACGGCGACGATGCCCCACGCGCCGCCCACCGAACAGGCGGCCGAGCATCTCCAGTGGCTGGAGGAGCGGTTCGGCCCCGTACCCATGACGCTGTCGTCGTGGGTGCGGATCGTCGGGGACGTGTGGCTCGTGGGCACGCACCCTGAGTGGCCCACCTCCACGGCGTCCGACCCGCTCGTGATCGAGGTGGAGGGGTCGCGCTACCCCGGCGAGTCGATTCGCGACTACCTGGACGACGAGTTCACGCAATGGCAGGAGGATCCCGAGGACGCCGGTCTGTTCGTGCTTCCGCTCGCCCCCGACAGACTCCACAAGGACAACACCAGCGGGGGCGCGCCGTACGGGATCGTGCTGCCCGATGGCTGCGTGGACGGGCTGTTCTCCGGGGAGGGCACGACGATGCCTTTCGTCGCCTACCTGAACTGGGTGTTCAGCGAAGGCGGCTTCCCCTGGGCCACGGGCGCGGAAGGCGAGTGGCGAACGAAGCGCCGGCTCGCCGCGGACCTGCTCCCCCTCTAGGACGACGACATGGTGATCACCTGCGTGAAGCACCCGGAAACAAAGGTGCTGCTCGACGACTGCGCATCGATCGACGCGGACATCACGATGATCGGCGCATCCTTGCGCACGCCGGGAATGGAAGCGTCACTCGGGATCGAGGTGATCGACCACGACGGGCTGGCACGCTTCTTCGAAGAGCTCGCGGACGACTACGCGGGCTGGCAGGGCGAACGGGTCTGGCGGGCGTTCCAGGACGAACTGGTCGTCACAGCGGCGTTCCACTCCCGCGGCCACGTCGAGCTGCGGTGGCGGCTGGAGCTCGAAGCACCCGCGTGGTCAGCGACCGTGACGACCTGGGTTCACGCCGGTGAGGACATGCGTCGTCTGGCCGCCGACCTGCACGCGATGTTCGCCGCCCGCTGAGCAATCCCGACCAATGCGGAACGGCCGGTTCAGGTGCCGCGGATCCCTCGCACGAACACCCCCGGCGTCTCGGTGGACGGCTTCTCCCAGCGGGTCGCGTAGTGGTCGAGGAAGATCTGCCCGACCAGTTCGCCCCGGGTCCGCACGCCGGTCTTGTCGAAAATCGACTTGAGATGGTCCTGCACGGTGTAGGGCGACATGGACAGCGCCTTGGAGATCTCCTTGGTGGGACAGCCCTGGATGCAGTGCATCGCCACCCGCGCCTCGCGATCGGTGAGCCCGTAGGCCAGCGCCACGACGGGAACGACGTCGTGCGGGGTGGCGGGGTGGATGATCACCGCGGTCCGGCCGTCGAGGCCCAGGCGCGTTCCGTAGAGGAGCAGCCAGGTTCCGCCGCGCGTGCGGACGCGTGCTCGGGCGGCCAGTTCCAGCGGGTCCGTGCCGGGTGGGATGGCTCTGGCTCGCGCGGCGATCGACTGCACGATCTTTGACTCGCTCGGGTGGTCGGGTGCCGGGTCCTCGACGAGTTCGCTGATCCACCGTTCCGCGGCTGCCGAGGTCGACTCCGGCCTGCTCTCCTCGTCGAACACCACGACGCCCGGCCCCCAGTCCACGCGGGGCTCGCCCGATGCCCTGGCGGCGAAGGTCCGCCGCAGGCCGGTGGCGATGGACGGGGACAGCGCGCACATCGCCGTCACCTCGGCCTCGGTGAACCACGGTTGGTCCGCGTTCCGCAGGAAGGCCGCCGCTCCCCAGTAGACGCCGTCGACGACGAGCGAGACGCGCAGTTCGTCTCCGAAGCCGTAGGCCTCCTGCGATCGGTGCCTGGCCGAACGGGTGGGGTCGCCGTGGGTGTCGATGCTGGTCGCCCCGGCGATCCGGCCGCTGTTGGCGAGGAAGGACCACTTGTTGACGTCGTCGACGACGTACTCGTGGTGAGCCAGCCAGGAGCCGGAGCAGCCGACGTTCCGGTTGACGCTGCCGGTGAACAGGATCGTGCCGGGGTCGACGGTGTGCCAGCAGTAGGCGTCGAACGGGATGAACGGCCGGACCGCCTCCGCCACGCCCGCGGTGAAGTCCGCCCAGGTCAGCCGGCTCGCGTCGATGCGCGCGATGTCGGCCCGCACTCGAGCTACCAGGGCCATGATCGGAGACTACGCCGGAGCGCCGAAGGCGACACCCCCAGAAATCTGGGCCCTACCAGCGGTGATCGCCCAGCGTTCTGGGATGGTGGACGCGGCCACGTGCTCCGCAGGCTGGAGCCATGACCACTACACACGACGCCGTGACCCCGGATCAGATCTTCCAGCTCGCCCAGGGGTTCATGGCCAGCAAGCACCTGTTCGCCGCCAACGAGCTGGGCCTCTTCGAGGCTCTCGGCGAAGGACCGGCCGATCTGGCCGGACTGGCGGCCCGCACCGGTCTCCCCCAGCGCACGGCGCGCATCAGCGCCGATGCCATGGTCGCGCTCGGGCTCCTCGAGCGGCACGGCGACCGGTACGCGAACACACCGGTGGCCGCCACCTTCCTGGCGGGGACCACGCCCGCGGACTTCAGACCGCTGCTGAGGTTCTGGGACAGACTCAGCTATCCGGCGTGGACCGACCTGGCCGGGGCGCTCGGACGCGGCCGGCCCTCCCACGAGATCTTCGAGATCGACGACGAGCTCGTGCCCGTCATGTCGGCCGGCATCGACGCCGCCACCGCCGGTGCCTGCCGTGCACTCCCCGGCGTGGCCGGGCTCCCGGTGGGGAGCCGGGTGCTGGACATCGGCGGCGGGACCGGTTCGTGGGCTCGGGCCCTCGCGGAGTCCGACCCCGAACTCACCGCGACCGTGTTCGAACTGCCCGAGGTCGCCGCCGTCGCCGAGCAGGGGCTGCGCACCACCACGCGGATCGATGTCCGCGCGGGGAACGTCCTGACCGACGACCTCCCGACCGGTTACGACGCCTTCCTGCTGGCCAACGTCATCCACTACTTCACGCCCGAGACGAACCAGGCGATCCTGCGGAAGGTCCGCGCGGCCGCGAAGCCGGGCGGGTTGTTGCTGGTCGCGGACTTCTGGACCGACCCCACCCACACCCAGCCGTTGCCCGCGGCGCTCATGGCCGGGGAGTTCGCGATCCACGTCAACGACGGCGACGTCTACAGCGTCGAGGAAGGCACCGCATGGCTGGCTGACACCGGTTGGGCCTTCACCGGACACCGGCCGCTCGCCGGACCGATCACCCTCGTCACGGCCGAAGCGGTCTGACCCGGCCCCATGGCTCAGGAGCGCAAGGCCGCGCGGACGATCTCCAGGGCTTCCTCCGCGGCGAGGCCCAACTCCGCGGACATGGCCGCGTAGTTGGCCGCCGCCGACCGCACCTTCTCCCGGTTGCTGTCACCGTTCGCGCTGACCACCGTGCCGGCCCGGCCTCGCGTTTCGACGAGGCCGGCCTCCTCCAGTTCGCGGTACGCGCGGGCGACCGTGTTGACCGCTAATCCCAGGTCTTTGGCCAGAGCGCGCACCGTAGGCAGTTTGGCGCCCACCGGCAAGTCTCGGTTCGAGATCGCGTGCGCGTAGTGCACACGCACCTGCTCGTACGGGGGCATCTCCCCGTGGTGGTCGATCTTCACTGCGCCCCATCCTCCCCGCATGTAACTACCTCTGTATTGACCAACGGGTCAACGGGGCGGAGGTTGCGGTCGATTCATCGGAGATTGGTCTGGTCCGCACCCATCTGCAGGTAGAGCTTGCGCCATCCCTCGTCGGCCGGCGTGGCCGCCTTGCCGTCGCAGTAGGGCTTTGACCCGTTCGAGGTGTAGTAGCGCAGGAGGGACAACGACACGACCGTGTCCCAGTTGCCTTCGTCGAAGTACTCCTCCCCCGGTGTCTGCTCCTGGTGCTTCATGCAGGAGATGTCGGACTGCTGTTCGTCGTCGAACTTGGCAGTGGCGACGTCCCCTCCTGTCGAGCACGCGGTCAGGGCGAACGCGGCGAACACGAACACGACGAGCTTCTTCATGACCATTTTCTCCCTACTAACCGGCCAGCGCACGCGTGGCCAGACCGACTCCGACGATCATCACCAGCGCCGCTGTGCCCAGCGGCGTGAAGTCCGCGTACTTGCGGAAGCGGGCCAGGCGCGGCCCGAAGCGGTCCCGCAGTGAGACCAGCAGCAGGCCGGCGGCGGTCAGCGTCGCCGCCATGCCCAGCCCGTAGGCGAGCACCAGCACCACGCCGAACCACGTGCGGCCCAGCGCGATCGCGCCCAGCAGGACCACCAGTGCGGACGGCGACGGCACGAGGCCGCCCGCGATTCCCATTCCGACAAGCCCCGCTCGGCGGTGCCCATGACCATGACCGTGCCCATGGGCGTGTCCGTGCCCATGTCCGTGCCCATGGCCGGAGTCGTCGCCGTGCCGCTTACGACGACGACCCAGCACCGCCGAGCGGAGCAGCACTCCTCCGATCACCGCGACCAGCAGACCGCTCGCAACGCCGAGCCAGCGCAACACCGACTCGCCCGCGATCACGCTGGACACGCTGAGCAGCAGCCCGAGCACCAAGACCCCCGCCGTGTGGGTGATGGTGACCGTGGCCCCAACGAGGAATGCGTCGCGGCGGGTTCCCCTCGAACCCGCCAGGTAGGCGGCCATCACGGTCTTGCCGTGGCCGGGCAGCGCCGCATGGGACGCGCCCAGCACCAGAGACAGCAGGACCGCACCGATTCCGACCACCGGGGTGAGATCACCCACCAGGCCGACGGCCGCCTTCGTGGCTTTACCCAATGCCCCAGGCGGGGTGATGACCGTTCCCTCGCCTGGTTCCGCGACGAACCGGACCGCGCGCACGTCCAACGGCGACGAGAGCAGGTCCTCCGGGTAGTCGCGGAGCTCGTTGCTGATCGACTCGGCCGGCGCGCCGGACACCGCGACGTCGACACCGACGACGGTGATCTCGCGCCAGCCCGGCTTCTCGTTGAGGTACGAGTCGCTGAAGGTCACCTCGACCTCGCCGCGCACCGGCAGCAGCGCGACGTAGTCGCAGGTCAACCGCATCGTCGGGAGGCCCGCCTCACCCGGCGGGCGCACGACGTCCGCCTCGCGGACCTCCCACTGCAGCCGGCGTTCGTCCGCCATCGCGTCCAGCGACTTCGCCCGTTCCGCGCAGCGCTTGCGTGCGTCGACGAAGTCGCGGTCCTGCAGGGTCGGGATCTCCGCACTGTCCACAACGGACCGCAGCTCGATCCGGTCGGGGAACACCCGCAGGCCGTCGTAGTGGTTCACGCTGAGGTTGCTCAACGGGTGCGCCTGCGCCACCCCGCCCATCAGCAGCACGCCGAACAGTCCGAACAGGACCAGCAGGAACGCCTTCATCGCAGACTCCTCAGAATCGCCTCGCGGTGCCGCAGGACCTCAGGGTCACGCCACCCGAGCGCGACCGCCTTGTCCGCGTAGGGCAACGCTTCCGCGGACCGCTTGTTGACGTGCAGGGCCCACGCCATCGCGTCGGCGGTGAAGACGCTCTGCCGCTTCGCCCATTCCTTCTCCGCGAACCGCAACGCCTCGGCCGGGTCACCGTGATCGGCGGCGATCAACGCGGCGGTGAGATCGTCTCCACCCAAAGCGCGCAGTTGCTGCAGCGCGAGGTCGTACTGCGCCCGAGCCTCACCGGACTTGCCCGTCTTCTCCAACGCCTCGCCGTACCGGACGAGGTACTCCGGCGACGGCACCTTCGACACCAGCGTGCGGTACGCCTCCACCGCCTCGTCGGTGCGCCCCTGCCGCAGGGCCACCTTCGCCTTGCCCGGCGCGGAGTCCGTGAAGTAGGTCAAAGCCTCGTCGAACTTGCCCTCGTTGAACGCCAGCTCGCCCAGCTGGAACCGGCAGAACGCGGCCTCCTCGGCGGACGACGCCGACTCCAACGCCCGGTTCAGCGCCCCACGCGCCTCGTCCAGCCGGCCACGCAGCTCGAAGTGGTAGGCGGCCCGGGTGAACGAAGCGACACCCGGCCGCAGGTCCAGCATGCGTTGCAGCGCAACGGATGCACCCTCGGCGTCACCGAGCTGGGTCAGCGCGTCGACCAGCACGCCCTGAGCCGGAGCGGAGTCCGGCAGCGCCGACACCGCGCGCTGACCCCAGTCGCGGGCGACAGCGAAGTCGTGCTTGGCGTTCGCGAGCGCACCGCGGCCGATGAAGGCCTCGCCGTTGCCTTCCGGCTTGAGCCGCAACGATTCCGTCAGCGCCTTCTCGGCGCGGGAGTAGTGCGAGGGATCGAACGAGACGCGGGCGATCTCGACGTGCGTGGCACCGAGCTGGGCCCACGCGGCGGAGTCCTCGGGGGTGCGGCGCAGCTTGGCTTGCAGAGACTCCGCGGTGTTCTGCAAGGAAGAACGGGACGACATCGGCGGATCGGAGGGCTGGGCGCAGGCGCTCAAGGTGAAGACGGCAGCAACCAGCGCAATGACTTTCCACATTTGAACGCACCCTTCGAGGGCCTGGGGACGCGTGCGGGGGTGTCGGGGGGCGGCACGCGTCCCCAGGGGCTCACTCAGCGGTAGTTGACTGCCTGGTTGCTCGGCAGTCCGACGTACGGGAACTTGTCACCGAAGCGAACGTCGTTGCCGTTCACCCGGTCTCCCTTGGCGAGCGCCGGCACGAGCTTGCCGGTCAGCGCCGCACCAACAACCGCCTGGATCTCGATGTCCACCACGTCGTCGGCGAGCCTGCGGCCGTTCGGGAACCCTTGCAGGTCACCGCCGAGGACGCCGAGCCGGTTCGGGTTCTTCGTCACCGGCGTGGACATGTTGAGCCGCAGCATCTCCGACGGGGCGAACTTCTTCGGATCCACGTCGGCGTTGTTCAGCTGCGAGTTGAGGTCGACCTTGATCGGGCCGCCGGCCTTCGTGGTGATCCCGGTCAGGAAGATCTCCACGAGGTCGTTGCGCGGCGTCTTCGGCGCCGGGATGCCGTAGATCGACTGGATCAGCCTGGCCAGCTCCGGGTCGGTCACCCGGTCCAGCAACGCCTGAACCTTCGCGTCCTGCACGGGTTGCAGCCCGTTGAACGCGTCCTTGAGGGGCGCCGACGCGACCACCTCGTTGACCAGCGGGTTGCCCAGCCGCGACACCTGGACGAAGTCGCCCTGCGGGGTCGCCTTGCCCGGCTCGAGCTTGAGCGACCTGCGCTCGGTGTCGCTCCACACGCCGATCACCGGATTGCGCTTCGGGTCGTTCTTGAGCGCGAGCATCGTCTTGGGCACCTGGATGGCGATGGTGTTGACGTTGTAGCCCATCAAGGTGTCCTGGTTGACCTCCTTCAGGTTTCCGCCGTACAGCAGGTCGAACACCCGCAGGTCCAGGAAGAACGAGTCCTCCGCCGGTCCGACGTAGACCTGGCCACCACCGGGGACCTTCACCGTCGCCTGGTCCCTGATCGCCGCGAAGTTCGGGAACGACGCGGGTCCGGTGTTCGACGGTGCCGCACGACCGTTGCGCACGAGTGGCGTTGGGGCCTTGCCGGGCTCGATGAGCTCGAGGTTGTAGTTCTGTCGGAACAACAGGTTGTCGTCGTTGATCGACGTGACCGGCCCGTTGTTGTAGAGGAAGGTCGGTGACTTGCCGCCACGCCGATCGTCGGTGGTGAACGTGACCCGGAAGGTCTTGTCCGGCACCGCGTCGCCGTCGGCGTCGATGTTGATGTCGTACCTGGCGTCGGTGGCCCACGGGTAGAAGTTGGGGCCACCATTGGGTTCCTGCAACCCGAACCAGTTCGCGATGAGCGTGACCGTGTCCGGCTTGTCAGGACTGGTGAAGGCGTACACGTCGGTGTTGTCCACCAACGGGTCCGCGGCGATGAGCGGTGCTTCGCGGTGGCTGGAGGCTCCTGCGTCTGTTATTGCAACAGTGGGCACCGCCGCGGCCACCGCGACCACGGCCGCGGCGATCACGCCGCGCCGTAATCGGGTTCTCTTGCTAGTTGACATTGTCCTGCTCCCTTCCCACGGCGGGGATTCGGAGCAGGACGCCTTCCGGTTCGGACTTATTCGGCGGTTTTCGGCGCGACGACCGTTCCGCGGGCACGGGTTACGACGATCGGCTCAGCGAGCAGATCCGCCGCGGAGGGTCCGCGATCGGGCGCCGACCGGCACACCACGCGGGCCTCGAACTCGATCTCACGCGAGCGTTTCCCGATGCGCACCAACGTCGCCGACGCCTCGATGACGTCGCCGGCCTGGATCGGTGCCACGAACTCGACCGAGCTGTACCCCGCGAACAGCCCTTCGTCGGAGTCCGTGTGGATCAGCAGCTCGGTGGCGACGTCACCGAACATGCCCAGCCCGTAGGCACCGTCGACGAGGTTGCCGCCGTAGTGCGCGTGCGAGTGCGGTACGTAACGGCGGTGCGTCACGGAAAAGCCTTCGACCAAAGCCCCGCTCACGCGGCGACCCCCTTCTTCTCCTGCATCGCGTGCACCAGGTAGCTCGCGACCTCACCCGGAGTGGTACCCCGGCTGAACACCCGATCGACCCCGAGCTCGCCTGCCATCAGCGGGTCGAACCGAGGGCCGCCCGCGACCAGCAACGGCCGCCTGTCCCCCATCGCCTCGCGGAACGCCGCGGACATCTCCTGCGTGTTCAGGATGTGCGCGTCCCGCTGGGTCACGACCTGGGAGATCAGCACCGCGTCAGCCTTCTCCGTGCGGGCGCTGCGCACCAGCTCCGGTACCGAGACCTGCGCGCCGAGATTCACGACCTTCAGCTCGCGGTAGTACTCCAGGCCCTTCTCGCCGGCGAAGCCCTTGATGTTGAGGATCGCGTCGATGCCGACGGTGTGCGCGTCCGTGCCGATGCAGCCGCCGACGACGACCAGCTTGCGCCGCAACACCTTCTTCAGCGTGGTGTTGACTTCGGCCGGGCTGAGCAACGGGTATTCGCGCTCGACGACCTTCACCTCGTCGAGGTCCACGAGATGCTTCACCGAGCCGTAGACGACGAAGAACGTGAAGTCGTCGCCGATGGGGTGGGAGTGGACCACCATCGCGGGGTCCATGCCCATCTTGTTCGCGAGCTGCTGCGCCGCGCCGTCCGCCTTGGGGCCGAAGGGAATCGGCAGCGTGAACGACGTCTGGATCATGCCGTCGCCGGTGGTGTCGCCATACGGCCGCACGTACCTCTTGGCGTCAGTCATCAGAGGCCTCCAGCAGCTCCGAAGCCGGGTTGAAGTAGCCGTCGGTCTTCTCGATCACGCCGTCCGCGCCCTTGCCCTTGTCGGCCGGCCGCTTCATCAGGCCGAACGTGCCGTCCGCGATCGCGTTCAGCAGGCCGTCGTCGACGATGCGCTCCAACAGATCCACCGCTTCGCCGAGCACCTGGTGGGCGCGCTTGACGATCAGGCCGTCCGGCGCGGGGCGGAAGTCCTCGGCGAGGCTGCCCGCCGCGTTGAGCACGTACCGGACGTTCTGCAGGGCGAGGTCGCGGTCGGACAGGAACGGCGTCACGACCGCCTCGGTCATCATTCCGACCAGCAGAATGGACTGTCCTGTCAGGACACCCGCGAGGTTGAAGAACCCGTCCAGCAGATAGCCGTTGAAGACGTCGCCGGTCATGTGCTTGGTCGGCGGCATCCACTTCAGCGGCGCGTCCGGGAAGAGTTCGCGCGCCAGCAACGCGTGCGCGAGCTCGAGCCGGAACGAGTCGGGCACCTTCGGGTTGATCTCGAAGGCGTGGCCGAGGCCCAGCAGGTGGTCGGGCAGTCCCGCCTCGTGGGCAAAGTGCTCGTTCAGCAACTGCGAGACGGTGACGGTGTGCGCGGCGTCGACGGCGTCCGCGGTGGTGAGGTAGTTGTCCTCGCCGGTGTTGATGATGATGCCCGCGCGGGCGTGGACCTGGCGGGAGAAGCGCTGGTCGACGAACGTGCGGATCGGGTTGATGTCGCGGAACAGGATGCCGTACATCGAGTCGTTCAACATCATGTCGAGCCGCTGCAGGCCCGCCAGCACCGCGATCTCCGGCATGCACAGGCCGGACGCGTAGTTGGTCAGCCGCACGTACCGGCCGACCTCCTTGGACACGTCGTCGAGCGCCGCCCGCATGATCCGGAAGTTCTCCTGCGTGGCGTACGTGCCCGCGAACCCGTGGTGCGTGGCGCCTTCCGGCACGTAGTCCAAGAGGCTCTGACCGGTCGAGCGGATCACCGCGATGATGTCGGCACCCGCGCGGGCCGCGTTCTGGGCCTGGATCACGTCCTCGTCGATGTCGCCGGTCGCGACGATCAGGTAGATCCACGGGCGCTGCGCGGGATCACCCCACTTGGCGACGAGCTTGTCGCGCTGGACCCGGTTGCGGTCCACCGTCTTGAGACCCTTGGCGACCGCGGAGGCGCTGGCCTTGCGAGCGGCCGTGAGGTCCCTGCCGGTGGGGATCTCGAACTGGATCTGGCCCGCGGCCGTGGCCTCGGCGAGTTCCGTGAGTGACCCGAGGTTGTACTTCCGCAGTGCGTGGAACGCCGGGAGCACCACACCGTGCTCCAGGCCGCACTGCTCGCGCACCGTGTCGATCACGCGGTTCACCCACGGCACGTCACCGGCGCGGTGCGTGGAGTCCGCGCCGGTGATGCCTGCGAGGCGGAGTGTGGCGCGCTCGACGGCGACGGTGGTGTGCGCCTTCGCGATGGACACCACCGGTTCGGCCGCCCGCGCCGCGAGTTTGCGCGCGGTGGCGACCACCTTCGGGTCGAGGTCGAGCAACGCCATGAAGTCACTTCCTCTCGTAGATAGTGCGGCCGTTCAGCACGGTCCGCACGCAGACGGGCGCGGGACCGGTGAGATCGGGCAGTCCTGGCACGCCGGAGCGCGGGTCGGTGGACCAGCGCTGCACCCGTGCGTCACTGCCGGCCACGACCAGATCGCCGGTCTCCCACACCGCGTACGTCGCGGGGGCGCCGGGCTGGAGCGTGCCGGTCAGGCCGTCGTCGACACCCGCCGCGCGCCAGCCGCCGCGGGTGTGAGCGGTGAAAGCCGCGCGCGGGGAGATGCCGTGGCCGTCGGTCCTGTGGTGCACCGCGGCCTTGACCGCGGCCCACGGGTCGATCGCGGTCACCGGAGTGTCCGATCCGAACGCCAGAACGACGCCAGCCGCGGCAAGACGCGAGAAGGGGTTGAGCCCCACTCCGCGTTCGGCCCCGAGGCGCTGAACGTACATTCCGGCCGATCCGCCCCACTCAGCATCGAAAAGAGGCTGCACGGAGGCGATGACGCCCCACCCGGCCAATTTCTCCGCCTGCTCCGGGGAGACCATCTCGACGTGCTCCAGACGGTGGCGCGCACTCGCCAGAGCGGGCGTGCCGAGCGTCTTCTCCGCGATCGCGAAGCCCTCGATCACGGCCGCCATGCCCGCGTCGCCGATCACGTGGAAGCCCGCCTGGACGTCCAGCTCGGTGCACTTGATCAGGTGGTCGGCGATCTGCCGGCCGTCCAGGTAGAGGGCGCCGCTCGTGTCCGCGTCGGCGTAGGGCTCGGTGAGGGCGGCCGTGCGGGAGCCGATCGCGCCGTCGACGAAGTGGTCGCCGGCCAGGCCGCGCACCGGCACGTCCGGCAGCTCGTGGGCGCCCCAGTAGGCCGCCACCTCGGGGCCTTCGGTGTGCGCCAGCAACTCGCGCAGGTCGTCCTCGCCGGAGATGTCCGGGCCGGCGCACTCGTGCACGCTCGCGATGCCCTTGGAGGCCGCGTGGCGCAGGAACGCCAGCTGAGCGGCCTGACGCTGCTCCGGGGTGATGGCGGCCTTGGCGACGCCACGTACGTGGTGGTGTGCCGCGCGCGCGAGCGGACCTTCGTCGGAATACCCGTCGGCTTCCCTGGTCTCATCGGTGATCAGGTTCGACGAGACGAGGGCCGAGTGCACGTCGATGCGCGACAGGTAGACAGTCTTGCCCTGGGCCGCCTCGTCGATCTCGGCACGCGTCGGCGGCCGGTTCTCCTGCCAGCGCGTCTCGTCCCACCCGTGCCCCCACACCAGAGGACCGTCGGCGGCACGCACCAGCCGGAGCAGTTCGTCCACAGAGGACGTCCTGGTCAGGTCGAGTCCGGTCAGCAGCAGGCCTGCCGAGGTGGCGTGCACGTGCGCGTCGACGAACGCGGGCGCGACGAACGCGCCGTTCAGCTCGATGACCTCCGCGCCGGGGTGCAGCGCGCGGCCGACCGAGTCCTGCCCGATCCACACGACGACGCCGTCCGTGACGGCCATGGCCGACGCATCCGGTGCGTAGATGCGGCCGCCGACCAAAAGTTGCGTACTCACGTCACGCAGTCTGCCGTTGCTCGAACAGCGCCCGCACACCCGGCTGCGTCCGGACCAGGTCCAACGCGAACTCGGCGTGACCAGGCACATACCCGTTGCCGACCAGCATCTCCACGTCGGCAGCCAGACCCTCCGCGCCCAACGCGGCGGCGCTGAACGAGGTCGCCATCGAGAAGAAGATCACGGTGCCGCCGTCGGCGGTCGCAAGGATGGCGCCGTGCTCGCACCCCGGCACGTCCACGCACACGACCGTGACGTCGACCTGCTTGCCGACCGCTTCGGCGACGGCGACCGGGTTGCGCGCGTCCGCGATCACGACCTCGTCCGCGAGGCCTGCCCTGCGGACGTCGTCGGCTTCCTTCTCGGTGGGAACGAGGGCCACCAGGCGCGTCGCACCGGCCTGACGTGCGGCCGCGAGAGAGAGCGACCCGGACTTGCCGCCACCGCCGAGCACCAGCACCGACCCACCGGGGTGCTTGCGGACGACCCGGTCGGTGAGCGCCGGCGCACCGCACACGTCCAGCACGGACAGCGCCAGCTCGTTGGACATGTCGCCGGGCAGCACGGCCGCGATCGACCGCCCGAACAGCACCGCGGTCCCCCGGCACGGCACCTGCTCGTCCTCGCCGGACCAGTCCTGCAGCCCGTCGTTGATCCTCAACGGCGTCAGCGTGAGGCTGACCAGCGTCGCGATCCGGTCGCCGGCCTTCAGCCCGAGCGGCGACTCCGGCCCGACCTCCAGCACGGTGCCGAGCAGCATGCCGCCGGAGCCGGTGACCGGGTTCTGCATCTTGCCGCGTTCCTGGACGATCTCCAGCACGGCCTGCCGGATCCTGTCGCCGGTGCCGTGCTGCTCCCTGAGCTGCCGGAACGACGCCGCGTCCAGGTTGAGCCGCTCGACCGCGACGATCACCTCGTCGGCGGCGGGCACGGGTTCCGCGTCGAGGCGCCACGCCTGCTGGGGCAGGACACCCTCTGGTTCGAGGACGCGGTGCAGTCCGTACGCGCTCACCTGAAAATCCTTCGGTCGACGACGCTGTCTCGACAATATCTTCACGTAGCACGTCAAGATCCCGCAAGCTTCACTTGACGATCCTGGTCACGACCCCGCTTCCGAGCTCGCAGACGAACCGGGCGCCAGCCATCACGGACACGGCTTCGCTCACCTCGAACAGCACGAGCACGGTGTCTTCGGCGGCACCGGGGAGTTCGGCGAGCACCGAGGCCGTGCGCCGGTGCTCGCCGAAGTCGATCATCGTGGACGGTGGGGAGTGGTCCTCAGGCGTCATGAGCAGGGCGCGGAACTGCGTGCACTCGGTCTCGGCGCCTTGACTCTTGATCCATCCGGGGATGCGGTCGGCCAGTTCGTAGATCTCGTCGCCGGACCCCGCGCGCACGACAGGCACATCAGGAAAGTCCGGCCCCAGGTCGAGCTCGACCTCACGAACCGCATGGCTGATCCGGGTCAACGCGATCCCGATGCTCGCACCGATGGCGAGTGCGACAGCGAACTGGTCGCGCAGCTCGGCCGTCACCCCGACGTCGGCCGCCACGACCGCCACCGCACAGTCGACCCGGTGCGGCGAGCTGATCATTTCGGAGATCGGGTTCTCGCGGTTCACCACCTCGTACGGCGCCTTGCCGAACGCGACCTGCAGTTGCGGCGCCAGCTCGGCCCTGCCGTCGTCGAGCCTGCCCAGCAGCACGACCGTGTACCCGCGAATCGCGGCAAGCAGTTCGGGCGGCTCCGAGCTGCCCTTGTCCCACCATTGCGCCCTCTGCGCATACACCTGCGCTTCGCGCCACGCGCCGGCCGCGAGCCAGGTGCGTGCCAGCTTCACCTGCAGGCGCGCGACACCTGCGGGCACGATCGCCTCGGCATGTTCGATCAACGCGTCCAGGTTCGGTCGCGCGCGCTCGAGTCCCGGTCGGTCTGCTGGCAGTCGCACGCCTGCACGTTGCGTTTGATCCGGCGCGGGTTGTACGGCGCGGTGCCGCGCAGGATCGGCAGACAGGCCAGCACATCCGGGTCCGGAGACATCGTGCGGATGTACGAGTCGACCTTGCCGGCGGCCGGCGGTGGCAGCGAGTACGGCAGCTGCACGATCTTCTCGAAGAAGGTCTCCCCCAGCTCACCGACCGCGGGCAGGTCCTGGTACTTCACCCGGATCGCGTGCTCGATGACCTCCCTGTCGACCGCGAGCAGGAACACGCAGCCCTCCTCGTCGAGGAAGAGCTTGATCGTCTCGATGATCTGCAAGGTCTGCTCTGGCAGACAGCGGTCCAGATCGTCGATGATCACGACGAGGGGTTTCTTCGGGTAGACGATCTTCAGCACGCCCTGGAACTCGGCCGTGAAGTCGTCGATCAGCGCCGTCTGCGACCGGTGCGCCCGGCGCCGCCGGAACGCGCCGAGGTCGGCGCCCAGCCGCACGTCGAACAGCTTCAGCAGCGCTTCCGGCTTCGTTCCCAGTGCCGCCACGACCCCGACCAGCACCCGGACCAGCGGATCGGCGAGCAAGGGCTTGTTCGCGAACCAGCCGGTGACCGGGTTGCCGGTGACCGGGACCAGGCTGACCGCGACGAGGATCAGCGCGGCCAGCATCGCGACCTTGAACGCGATCGCGAGGAGCTTGCGGAAGAGCTCGAAGAAGCCCGCACGCAGGTCGATCGAGCGCAGCCAGATGCGCAGGCGCACGTCCGGGACGCGATACCAGGGCACCGAGCGGCGGGCGTCGACGACGATCTTCTCGATCAGGGCGGCCCACAGGTTGTCGTCGCGGGAGTACTTCCACGCGTTGAACCAGATCGGCCGCACGCCCTCCTCTCGGAGCTTCGTCTCGACCAACCGCAGGAACGTCGTCTTGCCGCTGCCCCACTCGCCGTAGACGCCGACCGTCCACGGCGTGCTGCGGCGGTCGATTTCGGCGATCGTCCGCGCGAGCGGCTCGGTGAACCGGTCGAAGCCGAGTTCGTCTTTCGTGGCAGGCTGATCGGACACGGACACACTCGGTTGTCGCCCGTGATCCTCTTTTCGCTACGCCATGCGGTACCACCGGCAGTCGTACGGTCCGAGATCCACCTTGGCGCCGCTCTTCGCCGGCTTCACCCGGCCGCCGGTCAGCAGATCGTCGAGCACCCCGGTGGCCGGGACCCGCACGGTGATCTCCTGATCGGAGAAGTTGTGCACGGCGATCACCGTGCCGCCGTCGCAGTCGGCCCGATGCGCGAACACGGCCGGATCACCTGCGTCGAGCACCTCGACGGTGCCCCACGCCAGCTCCGGGCACTCGCGGTAGCGCTCGACCAGCAGCCGCAGCCAGGCCAGCAGCGAGTCGGGGTCACGGCGCTGCTCCCCCGCGGCCTGCCAGTCCATCGGCACCCGCACGGCGAGCCTGCCCTCCAGCGACAGGTCCTCGACCAGGCCGATCTCCTCGCCGTAGAACAGCACCGGCGTGCCGGGCAACGTGAACAGCAGGCTGTAGACCATGCGGATGCGGCGCTGGTCGCCGCCGAGCATCGACGGCAGCCGCCGGCGCAGGCCGCGGCCGTAGAGCTGCATCGACGGATCTGGACCGAAGGCGTCGAAGACCTCCTGGCGTTCGTCCGCAGGCAGCTTGTCCAGCGTCAGTTCGTCGTGGTTGCGGACGAACGTCGCCCAGTGGCCGTCGCGTGGAGGGTGAGGGCGTTCCTGCAAGGCCGTCTGCAGAGGACCCGAGGACTTGCGGGCGAGGGCAAGGTACATCGCCTGCATGCCGACGAAGTCGAAGCACATGGTCAGCTCGTCGCCGACGCCCTGACCGTAAAAGGCCATCGTGTCCTTGTACGGCAGGTTCACCTCGCCCAGCAGGACGCCTTCGCCGTTGCGGCGGTTCAGGAACGCCCGCAGGTCGGTGAGGTAGTCGTGCGGGTCGGGCAACGACAGCGCGTCGAGGCGGCCGGAGGGCTCCAGCAGGAACGGCACGGCGTCGACGCGGAAGCCGCTGAGCCCGAGTTCCATCCAGAAGCCCATGATCCGGGCGATCTCGTCGCGCACCTCGGGGTTGGCCACGTTCAGGTCGGGCTGGTGCTTGTAGAAGCGGTGCAGGTAGTACTTGCCGACCTCCTCGGAGTACTCCCAGAGGCTGTTCTCCTCGTCCGGGAACGTGACGCCCTGGGGACCGTCCGCCGGCGGCTCGTCGGCCCAGACGTACCAGTCGCGTTTCGACGGGTCGTGGAACCACGGGTGCTGGTCGGAGGTGTGGTTCACGACGAGGTCGGCGATCACCCGCATCCCCCGGTCGCGGGCCGCGCGCACGAACTCCACGAAGTCGCCGAGCGAGCCCAGCCGCGGGTCGACGGCGTAGAAGTCGGTGATGTCGTAGCCGTCGTCGCGTTCGGGCGTCGGGTAGAACGGCATCAGCCACACGCAGGTGACGCCGAGTGCGTGGAGGTGGTCGACGTGCTCGGTGAGCCCGCGGAAGCCGTTGGCGGAGAAGGTTTCCGCGTCCAGGCAGTACATGACGGCGTTCTTCCACCACACATCTGACGTGCGGATCATGACGTCACCTCCGGCAGGACGTGCTCGCCGAACGCGTCGACGAACGGGATCAGGTCCTGGCCGACGTGGTGCAGGTAGATCTCCTCGAAGCCCAGTGACGCGTAGGTGTGCAGCTGCTCGGCGTGCCACTTCAGGTCTGAGGAGACGTCGACGACCTGGGCGACCTGCTCGGGCGTGACGTGCTCGGCGATCACGTCGAAGTGCTCGGGGAGTTCCAGGTCCCAGCACACGGGTGGGCGGAAGACGTTGCTGCGCCACTGTTCGTGCGCGATGGCCAGGGCGGTCTCGTCGTCCTCGGCCCAGCTGAGGTGCACCTGCAGGTGGAGCTTGCCCCGGCCACCCGCGTCCCGGTACGCGTCGGCCACCTCGCGCAACCGCTCGGGCGGGGCGTTCACCGTGATCAGTCCGTCGGCCCACGAGGCGCACCACCGAGCGGTCTGCGGGCTCACGGCGGCGCCGATCAGCAGCGGCACCTCGTCCGGGAGCGTCCAGAGCCGGGCGCGGTCGACCCGGACGAGGCCGTCGTGGCTGACCTCCTCGCCGGCGAGCAGCGCGCGGATCACGTCGACGCACTCGCGCAGCCTGGCCGTGCGGAGGTCCTTGCGCGGCCAGCCGTCACCGGTGATGTGCTCGTTGCTGGCCTCACCGGTGCCCAACGCGGCCCAGAAGCGGCCCGGATACATCGCGGCGAGGGTGCCGATCGCCTGCGCGGTGATGGCCGGGTGGTAGCGCTGGCCGGGGGCCGTGACGACGCCGAACGGGAGGCTGGTGGCCTGCAGCGCGGCGCCGAGCCAGGACCAGGCGAACCCCGACTCGCCCTGGCGGGCGCTCCAGGGTGAGAAGTGGTCGGAGCTCATCGCCGCGGCGAACCCGGCTTCCTCGGCTCTGCGCACGGCCGTCAGCAGGCTGGAGGGGTGTATCTGTTCGTGCGAGGCGTGGATCCCGTAGAGGGTCATGGCACTTCAGGTACCCGAGGCGGGGAGTGAGGCAACCTTTGTCGCGGTTCTGGCGTGGACAGGGCATGAAGATCCGAATCGCAGCACTGCTCGCCTCCGCCGTCGCCCTCGTCGCGTTCCTCAGCCCGGCGGCCTCCGCCGCAAGCGAAGCCGGCTGGTGCAAGGACCAGGCGCCCGCCTCCGACATCTGCAGGCGCTGAACACCGGCCGAAAATTTCTTCCGCGGAGGGTTGAACCGATCCGAGAGAGCATCCGTGTGGACATCAGCACCCTCGCACCGGAGGAGGAACGGCGATGTTCAACGAGACTCGGGTCGGTACCGCGACCGTCGTTGAGTTCATTCGGCCGGACGGCTCAGTCGAGCCGATGGACGTCGACCTCCAGTACCGCACGGACGATCCGCATGCCGTGACCTTGCGTTTTCACACCAGGGACCAGGAGTCGACCTGGCTCGTGGGGCGGGACCTGCTGTCCGACGGGCTGCTGGCGCCGGCGGGCGTCGGGGACGTGCGGCTGCGGCCGGACCACGGGGACGTACTCGTGCTGGAGCTGTTCACCGAGGAATCGCACGCCGTGTTCCACCTGTCGGCCGACGAGCTGCACCGGTTCCTGGAGTCGACCTACGCGGTCGTGCCGGCCGGGCGTGAGGTCCTCGACTTCGACTCGCTGCTGAAGGACCTGCTCGCGTAACGGCTAGAGGCGCAGCCCCAGGACGAGCTTCTCGGCGGAGTCGACGACGCGGAAGCCGAGGTGCTCCCAGAAGCCGACCGCGTGTGTGTTGTGGTGCCGCACGTGCACGTGGACGCCCTTCTCCAGACGTTCGAGCACCGTGCGCACCAACGTGCCGCCGAACCCCTTGCCCTTCGCACGGGGCAGCAGGTTCGCGTGCATGTGCGCCGGATAGTCCTTGATCAGCAACGGGTCGACCCGCGCCGGCTCGTGGATCTGCTGCACGACCCGGTTCGGGCTTGCCACCATCGGGTAGCGAACGCGCAGGTCAGGCCACCAGTCGCGCTCCATCCGGTCCTCGAACGCCTCGGTGTCGGACGCCGCGATCGCGTAGCCGCAGACCCCGAAGTCGTCCTCCACCACGAACGCCAGGTCCGGTTCGAACGCGACGTACGGGCCGACGTAGGCGTGGCCCATCAGGCGAGGGTCGTCGAACAGGTGGCGCACGCCCAGGCCACCGTTGCCGGTGTCGAGGCAGATGTCGTAGAGCGCGTCCAGGTCCGCGGGCCGGTACGCACGGATCACGTCAGCTCGCGCCGTTCGTTGATCACCACGTGGTCGGCCTCGACGTCGATGACTTCACCCTCGACGACCTGACCGGCGCCGAACCGGCGCTCGTGCTCGAACTTCAGCGCGGCCGCCTCCGCCTTGCGCGCGATCCTGCGGCTCACGAGCTTGCGCGTAGGCGGGAACAGCAGGAACAGCGCCGCCACGTCGCTGATGAAGCCGGGCACCATGATCAGCGCACCGGCCGCCGCGATCAGCACGCCGTCCGCCATCTCCTGATGCGGCTGCTGGCGCTTCCACACGGCCTCGGAGAACGCGGCCATCGTCTGCGCGCCCTGCCGGCGCACAAGTGACAGGCCGACGAGGGTGCCGACCAGCAACAACGCGATCATCCAGAGCCCGCCGATGGCGTTGCCGACGGCGATCATGACCGCGATCTCGGCGAACATCCCGAGCAGCAGCAGCGCGAAGAGGGGCATGTCAGAAGAACGTACGGGGGCGCCCAAATGCTCCCGAACCGCCCTCAACCAGGTCTTGAGCTGAAATATTTACGGCAAGCTTGCGATGTGACAGGATATCTTTACGCGACCTCGACGCTGAGGAGTACGGATGACTGCGCTGCACGACGCCCCGACGGCGTTGGAACGGCTGGACCGCCAGCCGTACACGTACGTCCGCCGTGAGCTGGTCGAACCTGACTGGCGGCGCTTCCCCGGCTGGGCCCACGTGACCGAGGCGCAGTGGCGGGACGCGCAGTGGCAACGAGTGAACTGCGTGAAGAACGTGAAGCAGCTCCGCAAGGTCGCGGGCGACCTGCTGACCGACCGGTTCTACGACGATCTCGCGAAGGACATGGAAGCCTTCGCGACGATGTCGATGCTGATCCCGCCGCAGATGTTCAACACGATGGCGGTCGACGCGGCACTGACGCCGGACGAGTTCACCGACGCGTTCCTGAACGACCCGGTGCGCCGCTACATGCTGCCGGTGTCCTCCGACCGCGACCCGCAGTGGCCGTCGCACCCGCACTCCCAGCGCGACTCGCTGCACGAGGCCGAGATGTGGGTCGTCGAGGGGTTGACCCACCGCTACCCGACCAAGGTCCTCGCCGAGATGGTGTCGACCTGCCCGCAGTACTGCGGTCACTGCACCCGCATGGACCTGGTCGGCAACTCCACGCCGTTGATCGACAAGCACAAGCTGTCGCTGAAGCCGGTCGACCGCCAGGACCAGATGATCGACTACCTGAAGAAGACCCCCGGCGTCCGCGACGTGGTGGTGTCGGGCGGCGACGTGGCGAACGTGCCGTGGCCGCAACTCGAGTCGTTCCTCATGCGGCTGCTCGACATCGAGACCGTCCGCGACATCCGGCTGGCCACCAAGGCCCTGGCCGGTCTCCCCCAGCACTGGCTCCAGCCGCGCGTCGTCGAGGGCCTGGAGCGCGTCGCCCGCACGGCGTCGCGCCGCGGCGTCAACCTCGCGATCCACACCCACGTGAACCACGCCCAGTCGGTGACGCCTCTCGTCGCCGAGGCGGCGCGGACCGCGTTGGAGGTCGGCGTTCGCGACGTGCGCAACCAGGGTGTGTTGATGAAGGGCGTCAACGCCACCTCGGACGACCTGCTGGACCTTTGCTTTGCGCTGCAAGGGGAAGCGAACATCCTGCCGTACTACTTCTACATGTGCGACATGATCCCCAACGCCGAGCACTGGCGGGTGTCGGTGTGGGAGGCGCAGGAGCTGCAGCACGCGATCATGGGCTACCTGCCTGGGTACGCCACTCCTCGCATCGTGTGCGACGTGCCGTACGTCGGTAAGCGGTGGGTGCACCAGCTCGCGGAGTACGACCGGGAGCTCGGGATTTCGTACTGGACCAAGAACTACCGGACCGGGATCGAGCTCGAGGACCCGGAGGCGTTGGACCGCCGTTACCCGTACTACGACCCGATCTCCACCCTTGGCGAGGCCGGCAAGACGTGGTGGTCGAACCAGAGCTGACGGGTCACGATGGGGCCGTTTTCGGGACATCTCCCGAAGGCGGCCCCATTGGCATGTTTGTTTGCCTGGTCAGACCCCATGGGGCCTCATTGGGTCCCGACGTCAAATGCCCCTGAATGCCCCAGGAAGTCCATTGTGGATCGTCTCTACCATCCACAATGGACTTCCAGGAGCAGGTTCGGCAACTTCTTGCCGTCGGCCTCCCACCGCGATCCAGTAGCCACTGCCCTTGTGTGCGGCGATGCCTTTGCGGTCGCCATCCGCGTCCGC
Source organism: Lentzea sp. NPDC051213 (assembly GCF_044455585.1). NCBI lineage: Bacteria > Bacillati > Actinomycetota > Actinomycetes > Pseudonocardiales > Pseudonocardiaceae > Lentzea > Lentzea sp. NPDC051213. The sequence goes on along the minus strand of NZ_JBITEX010000002.1, from coordinate 612,413 downwards.
TTCCGAGGAGACGACGAGCGTGCCGGTCGCGGCGATCGGCAGCAGACCCTCCGACTCGACGCCCTTGTCTTCACTCCGGCCCACAGCTGCGGTGAACGGCAGACGTACCTCATCCAGTCGGGCCCCAGCCCCGGACCAAGTGTGAATGTTGGGGACAGACGCACATCGGGGGCCTCGGTTGCATTGGCAGCAACAAACGTGCCTTAACACCCACGATCGATACCCTTCGGTCCAACGACCCACAGAAGAGCTTTTCGGACAGCGCTACGGGTCGTAGCATGATCACCAACGTGAATCGGCGAATCCGGCATTCAGGGAATTCCAGCAAGGGGACTCGGTATGACTGGTGGTCACCGGTCAATTCCCAGAAAGCACCCAAGCGTCGATCATGAAAGTGGGGATCCACGACCATCCTCGATGAAGGCTGAAACGATGGCGCAACCACAGCAATGGTGAATATTACATCGTCCAGGAAAGCTGTCCACGAACATAAGTAGTGCTCGACGAGCGGAAACGTTGGCCGCCGGTTTGGCCATCCTGGCAACCGCCGGAGTCCAACTCCACGCTGACGCTGCCGAAAGAAGATCAAGCCGAGGTTCCGCGGGTCACCTGTAACGCGCTGAGAGCAGGCCCGGGACGCGGTGTCGAGATTGCGCCCGTTGTACACGGCAAGACCAACGAGATCATCCGCTTCAGGCCACTGCTGGATCAGATCAACGACATGACGCTCGGGGAGACGCATCGTGCGCTTACATCGCAAACTACTCGTCACGGCCGCCGCGGCTGCCGTCCTCACGTCGCTTATCGTCGGTTCGGCGGAAGCGATCCCCAATGGCATCCCGGTCGCGCAGAAGGAAATGCCGTGGATGGTGCGGCTACTTCCGGCCAATTGCGCCGGAACGCTGATCGCCCCGCAGATCGTGCTGACCGCCGCACACTGCCTGCCCGAAGAATCGGGTCGCAACACGACGCTCACGGCGGTGACCGGAGCCGTCGACCTGGAAAGCCCAGACCGCACGATCACCCGGTCAACCCACATCTACCGCCCAGACGGGTTCTGGTACGACGAGGATTGGGGCCTCGTCCGGCTCGACAAGCCGCTCACGACCCCGACCCTGCCGACCGCCACGACGGCCGAGTTCAACAACGGCCGGTTCATCCTCGCCGGCTGGGGCGCGACCGAGAGGGGCGGCCCGCAGCAGCGGTACCTGCTGAAGACCAGGACCGAAGCGCCGGCCGTGGACGACGCCAGCTGCCTCGCCATCATGGGCTCCCAGATGAAGCCGAGTGCCAACATCTGCACCCGGACGGAGAACGGCCACGATCAATGCCCCGGCGACTCTGGCGGACCGCTGTTGCACCGCGACGCGTACGGCGGCTGGATCCAGGTCGGCATCGTGAGCTGGGGTGGCGCCTGCGGCAGGCCGATGAACTGGCCTGGCGTCTTTACCGAGGTCAGCGCATTCGCCGCCGACATCAAGAAGCAAAGCGAAGCGCTGATGGCCCAGCCAGTCTCGTAACGCATCAGAGCTGTGGGAACGGTGGCCGCCCAGGCCCAGGGGCGGCCACCGTTCCCACAGCTCGGCGGGGCCGGGGTGCGGGCGGGGTGCCGCGGTCAGCGACCAGACATCCGCGGCCGTGCAGGTCGGCGGCGACACGGGTCATGGCGCTGTGGAAGTTGGCGGCGGTGTCCGGGCCCAGCCAGGGCAGGCGCCGGCCAGGTAAGTTCGATCTCCGACCTTGCGTGTGTGCCCAGGCCGCGTGGGAATCCGGTGCCCCGCAGGCTGATGGGACGACCGTCGCCGAGTTCGGCTTCGCCATTGCTCGTGTCGCGTTCGACAGAGCCCCAGCCGTTGCTCGCGGCCAGGGAACTCCAATGCGCTTATCGGGTTCTCGCCTGCCGGAGGTCTCGATGGCAAGGTTGCCGCCACTCTCGTGTCCTCTGCGGATCGTGTGCGCCTGGCATGCCTGTAGGAGACCTTCGCGGTGACTGGGCTGACTTTGGCCGCCTTGCTGAGCGCCGTGGCGGTGAACAGCCGGCGCCCGACAGCGTCGCTGCAGGAGCCGTGTAGCAGCGGGGCCGCCCGCCCTTTGAGACAGACGGTGAGCTGTGACGTTCGCCGGTTGCCACCCCCGTAGCGAGAGTCCCACTGCCGGGCCTGTTCGGCTGTTCCGAGCAGTTCGACGACATCGGCTTTCCCTACGCGCCGGAAGGCCGCAGGTGACCGCGAGGCGGCCGTGTCGCGCTGGCCCGCACCCCCGATCGCAGCGTGATCTGGGCCCGGTTGTCCCAGTTCTACGAGCGGTGCGCCGCCTCCGGCCTGTCCGAGCTGGAGCATCTCGCCACCACGGCGTCGACCTGGTGGCCCGAAATCCTCGCCTTCATCGACACCGGCATCACCAACGCCGGATCCGAGGGCACCGACCGACGAGGACGCGGATGCCTCAACCCGCTTACCTTCGATGAGCCACGAATCCTGTCTCATCCTGAGACATCGCACATCCGTAAAGGTGCTGATTCCGTCTTGATTGAGGCGTGGGAACCGAATGTCGGAGAGTATTGGTCGAATCGCTATGGATTGGATAGTTGGTGTCTGCCTAGGATTTCGATGCCGGCGAAAGTCGGAGTCGAAGACAAAGGGGATCAAGATAATGATTGGGAAACTTTCCGCGACCGCGGCGGCAGGAGCCGCTGCCTTGATGCTCGGGACGTTGGTCAGCCCTGGCGTTGCCCAGGCCGATCAGACCTGGGGCTTCCGGCTGAGCAACTTCGCTCCTCAAGTTGTGAAGATCTGTGTCTACACCGACCGGGAAACGCAGTGCAGCGGCCGCATTGCGATGGGCAAGTCCACGGTCTACAACGTGCGGTTCAACGATGCGAACAACTTCTCTTGCCAGGTGTTCGCTGACGTCGGACCGGACTTGAAGTCCGGACAATTCAGCCGGAACGAGTTCAAGGAGTGCAAGTACGATGATCCCAAGTGGTGGTACACCCTCTACGGCGTGAGGCCCGACGGGTCGCACCACGTGTTCGTCCGAGTAGCGCCGTAGACCTTCGACGAGAGCCAGCGGACCAGTCGGCGCAGCAGGCAGACCCGCGACCTGTGGGTCCGCCTGCTGCGCCCGTGCTTCAGCGGCAGGTCAGGGACGCCATGGCCCAGTCGGCGTGGTCCGAAGCGTTGCCGTTACCGGCGTCGTCGACGACCAGGCTGAGGACTTGGCCGCCGGACACCGGGACGTCGAGTGGTACCGGCGCCGAAGTGCCGGTCAGGACTGGCGTGGTCGCCACGGTTCTGCCGTCCAGCAGTACGCGGAAGGCCACCGAACCGCCGCCTTTCGTTTCGTCGTCGACGCCGACCGTCGCGACGAATCGGTCGCAGGCGCCGGCCAGGTAAAGTTCGATCTCCGACAGTGCGTGCGCACCCAGGCCGCGTGGGAACACGTTGCCCCGCAGGCTGATGGGACGACCGTCGCCGAGTTCGGCTTCGCCGTTGCTCCTGTCGCGTTCAACAGGGCCCCAGCCGTTGCTCGCGGCCAGGAACTCCAGTGCGCTTATCGGGTTCTCTCCTGCCGGAGGTCGCGATGGCAAGGTTGCCACCACTCTCGTGTCCTCTGTGGATCGTGTGCGCCCGGCGTGCCTGTAGGAGACCTTCGCGGTGACTGGGCTGACTTTGGCCGCCTTGCTGACGGTCACCGGCCAGGTGAAGGTCACCGACTGCCCGGCATCGAGGCGGCCGACCGTTGCCGGGGTGGGCACGCCTACCTGCCAACCCTCCGGAACCGATAGTTCCGGACTGAGATTGACGACGGATTCCAACGCGGTCACCGTCGCGGATGCGGTGAACCGCTGTCCGTCCGCGACGTTGTCCGGCATCGACAGCGACATGCGCAGCGGGGACTCCGGCATCTCGTGCCGTCGCGGATCGTAAGCAGGACTCGCGTTCTGCCGCACGGTCAAGGCTGACGCATGGCTGCCGTAGTTCACCAGCTTGACCTGGCCGAGCCCTCCAGTGGTGGCGTCGAGGTTCCACACGGCGAGCGCGATCGTGTTGGTGCCGTTCGGATTCAGCACGCCGTTCGGCACCGGGAACGAGTGCTGCGGTCCTACATGATTGATGTAGTGGCCGATCTGCCAGCCGTTGACGAACAGCAGGGCGCGATACCGGCGGTCCGGGTTGTCGGTGAACTCGATTCCGAGCGAGGTGTCCTGGCCTTTCGGAAGGTCCAAAGTGGACGTGGTGCGGTACCACGTGACACCGGCTTCCGGCACACTCGCGGGCAGTGTCACCGGTTTCCAGTCCTGGTCCGGGAATCTCGGCAGTGACCAACCGGCGCGCTCCCCGTACAGCCCGCCGGTGCTCAGCGGGCCACGAACCGGGTCGATACCGTTCTCACCTCCGCGGACGCCCTGCAGCCGCCAGGTCACCGACGTCGGCGCGCCGGTGAGCCGGGCGCCGATGAGCCCGCGCCCGAGCTTGTTCCGGTTGGCTCTCGGCGAGGTTGCCTCGTGGCCCATGTTCACGGTGAGCACGGAAAGCACGTTGTCCCCGGACTTGATCGAGCCGGCCGGGAAGGTGAAGTCGTGCCGCCCGTCGTCGGCCGAGCCGAGGAACATTCCGTTGAGCCAGACCGAGATCTGACCGGCCCGGCCGCCGCTGAGGCTGGTCAAGCCGATCCCGGTCTCCTTGCCGCTCGCCGTGAAGTGCCCCCGGTACCAGGTGTTCCCGGTGTGGAACCCGTAGTCGTCGGAGAAAAGCACAGGAAGCGTCACGGGCGGCGTGCTGCTTTCGGTGGACATCTTCGTCGCGACCGGCCACGTCGAGTCGTCGAACCCCGGCTGCGCCTCAGGCGCCTCCTGGTGCTGCCGCCACCCGGTGAGTTCGGGCAGACTGACCGGTTTCGCGGTCGGCAAGACCCCGGCGACACTGCCACTGGGGGTTGGCATCGCCGCAATCGGGCGGCCGTTCCAGCTGAACGCCCGCGCACCGCTGAAGACCTCGATGGCGCCGTCTGTCCCGACATCGCCGGTGAGCGCGAGCCGGGGACCGTCCGCCGCGGTACGCAGGAGGTGGGTACCGCGCACGAGCACTGGCCCGCCCGGGGTGTCCTGGCGCCAGAAGGTCTTCGCGGTTTCCTTGTCACCGAGCAGGAGCAGCAGCGGTCGCTCGCCCCCGGTGACGAGCACCCTGGCCAGCCCGTTGTGGAGGTAGTTCAGCCGGAGATCACCCCGGGAACCGTCCCAAGTGGACTCCACGCTGCCGGAGAGCACTGTCACCTTCGGCTGGGCCGCGTAGCGCAGTACCGTCTCGCCTGCCTGGTTCGCGTCGCCGTACAGCACGGCGACGTCCCGACCGCCGATGGTGGCGTTGGTCATCAGCTCCGACGTCGAGTACCGCATCGACGTCGCGCCGAGGTCATAACCGGCGAGCAGGATCTTCGACTGGCGGCCGTTCAGCCGGATCGAGGTACCTGGCTGCTGCGGCAGCGAGTACCGACCGGCAGCGCCGAGATCCAGGTCCAGTCTCGTGTCGGACGTTGCGGTCGACGTGGCGTCCCGGTGGCGCAGCACGTGGAACTGGGTGCCGGTGTCCGGGTTGACCCGCGCGGTGTCGATGACATCCGGAGCGGAGGGGGCCGCCGCGGCCAGCCGATCCGTTTTGGTGAGCGGAGCGACGGCCTGGGTGAAGTAACCGATCAGCTTGTTCTCGTAGTACTTCGGGGCGAGCTGACGGGTTTCACTGATCGCCGCACCGTAGTCGTAGGAGGTGTAGTTCTGGGGAATCGAGCTCCAGCCCCAGGATGTGCCGCCGTAGAGCATGTAGAAGTTCTGTGCGGTCGCACCGCCGGCGATGTTGTGCTTGTAGAACACGTTCGCGAACTGGTCGTTCATCCGATGTGCGCATTTGTCGTAACCGGGGCCACCCCACGCGTCGAACGCGCCACCCTGGTATTCAGCCAGGTAGAGCGGCTTCCCGGCCGGGTGCTCCGCCTCGACGTCGGGAACCTGGTCCCATTCCTGCGGGTTGGCGCAGTTGAACCACAGCGGATAGTGGTCGAACCCGTCGACGTCGAGCGCCCCTTCCCCGGTGTTGAACAGGCCCTGATGGTTCCCGAGCAGGGGAACCCTGATCCCATCCGCGCGTGCCTTGTCGGCCAGGTGCCTGATGTAGGCGTGCCCCTGTGGGGTGGCCTCATAGAACTCGTTCTCGACCTGGTAGGCGATCACCGGCCCGCGCCCGTCGACCCACTGGCGCCCGGCCAGTATGCGATCGATCCGCGTCAGCCACTCGTCGGCGTACTTGAGATAGGCCGGATCGGCTGACCTGACCGCGCCGGGTTTGGTGGTCAGCCAGGTCGGGAAACCGCCGCCGTCGATCTCGGCGGCGATGTACGGCCCCGGCCGCGCTATCACGTAGACACCCACCTCCGCGGCGATGTCGAGCAGCTTGTTCACATCGCGGACGCCGGTGAAGTCGTACACGCCTTCACGCGGGGAGTGGTAACCCCAGTCGAAGTACAGCGACACCGCGTTGAAGCCGCCGGCCTTCATCTTCTGCAGGACGTCACGCCAGAGATCGACGCTGGGCAGCCGGTAGTAGTGGAACTCGCCCGACCACAGGTAGGTGCGCTTCCCGTCGATCATGAACGAGTACCCGTCGTAGGTCACGCTGTGCGGACTCGGCGGGGGAACGGCGGACGCATTGGGCGGCGGCACCACCGAAGCGAAGGCCAGCACGGCGGCGAGCAGCAGGGTGAGCAGCCGAAATCGGCTTGGGCAGGATGGATTCATCGTCGTCGGCACTCCGTGAGCGGCAGGGAACACAGGGAAATACACAGACGCATCAAACAGGTTCGAACATAGACTTGTTTATTCTGTGTCGGATTGTGTTCGAACCTGCCCAGGATCCACCAGGCAACCCCACACGGTCAAGCGCCGATGACTTGCCACCCGAATGGTCCATACGCGCGCACCGTGGACACAAATACCGACATTTACACGCGAGCAGCAGTCGTCCGATGTATCCACCCGCGCCGACGGTCAACCAAATGTCGATTGTGAAAAAGTCCCGCATTGACGGACGAACCGGAAAGGGTCCTGCTCAACTCAGTCGACGCACATACATCGGAGGTATCCCTTCCATTCTTTGCTCGAAGGAAGCGCGCTGAACCATCACCGGTTCTGGCGCTGGCGGCCCGTCACACTCGCCACCCCCGGTCGTACCGATCTCACCGACCGATACCCCAGCGCAGCGCCTGGACAAGGCCGCCTCTGTCACCCGGTCGCCTCGCCGGCTCGCGTGGCCACGCATGTAGCAACCGCGTTCATCCCCTTCGGCGTGAACACCTGTCAGGACCGGGAGTCAAGGAGTTCGCCGACTCCGCCCACAAGTACGGCATGAAGGCAGGCCTCTACCTGTCCCGCCGACATGCACGACGCGCTGCCGGGCGGCCGGTTCGCCAACGGCAGCAAGCCAAAGCCGGTGACCAACCGTCGAACTCGGCGTACGCTTCACCGAACCTCGTCGGAAGCGCACCTGGGCTCATCACAACGGAGAAGCCCACAGTGCCCGCCTTCCGGTCCGCTCCAACGTCGACACTCGTCGTACTCGGATCAAGGGCGGTTGGGTTCCGGCTCGGTCCCTCCATCACCGGGCGCCTTCCGCGGGAACCAAGTCACCTGGGTTTCACGTGCCCACTGGATGAGCCGCGGTGGCATGCGCGGTGACCCGCGCGCATGCCACCGCGTGCAGGGAGAAAGGGTGCAGGATGTCGGAATACGATGCGCTCGCGGATGACTTCTCCAGCATCATCGAAAGCCTTCCGGAACGCCGTTTGTTCGGGTACAGCCTCGAGGTCGTCGAAGGCGAGATCGCCGGCCAGAACGTACTGGACCTGGCCTGCGGCAACGGGGTGTTCACCCGCGCGCTGAAGAAGCGCGGCGCCAAGCGGGTGGTCGGGGTCGACGTCTCGGAGGCGATGCTCGCGTACGCCAACCGCGACGAGGAACGGGACCCGCTCGGCATCGAGTACCGCTTGGCGGATGTCGCCGACATGGGCGACATCGGGCAGTTCGACCTCATCACGGCGTTCGCGCTGCTGCACTACGCGCCGTCGCGGGAAGCCCTGGCCTCGATGGTCCAGAACATCGCGCGCAACCTCCGGCCAGGAGGGCGTTTCACCACCTGCAACATGAACGTGGTGGACCCGACGACCTGGCACAACACCAGTCGTTGGAACGACTACCCGTTCGGGTCGGTGTATCCGACGGGCCTCTGCACGACGGGGCACCAGTGCCGTCGTTGATCGACTGGGCGGGAGTTCGCATCCCCCTGCAGCTCTTCTACTACACGAGACAGACCTACGAGCACGAGTTGGCAGCAGCTGGACTTCGGGACGTCGCCTGGCACGAGCCCGTGCTTCCACCTGAGTTCCGTGGCGGCTCCGACTCACAGCGCTGGCAGGTCTATCTCGATCATCCGCTGTTCCTCGTCCTCGAATGCACCAAACCTGAGTGAACGTCCACGCGCGGCCGCCTGGCGCGTGCAGGCATCCGCCTCAAGCTACCTGCCCGGTACGCGACTCCTCGGATCGAGTACGACCGGGAGCTCGGGATTTCCAACTGGACCAAGAACTACCGGACCGGGATCGAGCTCGAGGACCCGGAGGCGTTGGACCGGCGCTACCCGTACTACGACCCGATCTCCACCCTTGGCGAGGCCGGCAAGACGGGGTGGTCGAGCCAGGCCTGACAAGTCCTCAACGGGGCCGCTTCCGGGAAATCCTCCGGAAGCGGCCCCGTTCGGTCACCTGGGCAACAGCCGTCTACGACCCAGAGGGATCAGGCCGGGCTGATCAGGCGACACCGCTCTTGGTCTCGCAGAACCACACCTGGCCGTCCTTGTACAGGCAGACGTGCAGCTCGACGTCGACGCCGTCCGGGATGTTCTTGGTCTTCTCCTTGCAGCCGTCGGAGGCGTTGGAGTCGTTGATCTCGAAGAAGACCTCGTTGTTGCTCGCACGGCGGATCTTCGCGACGACGCCCCAGCCGTCGGCCTGCTCGTCGCACACCGTGACGCGGTCGCCGTGCGCGGTGAACTTGGCCTTGCCACCGGGGTTGTCGTCCGTGGTGTAGGTCCACGGGATGTCGGTCTCGGCGGACGCGGTGCCGGTGCCGAGCAGGGCGCCGACCGCCACGAGCGCACCGATGGCGAAGGACTTGGCTTTCATCCGTATCTCCTTGCGGGATGTCGCAGACCCCTCGGTCGCGATCACCTCTGTTCGTAGTGCCGGGCGGGTTGTCCAGCAGCGGGCTGCGCCGCAGGACAACCAACCCGGTCAACCACGGCAGCGTTCGCCCTGCTCACAGATGCGGCCGGCGACGGCGTCCGGTGTGAGGTCCCACAGGATCACGCGCGGGTCGGCGCCCGTGGAGGCGAGCGTTCTGCCGTCCTGGCCGCCGAACGCGAGGGCGTTGGCGGGTCCGGCGTGACCGGTGAGGGACGCGATCTGCGTGCGGGTTGCTGTGTCCCACAACGTGATCGTCGTGTCGCTGCCGGCCACCGCGAGGAGGTTCTCGCTGACGGCGATCTCCCGCACTGCCCCGCGCTGACCGGGCAGCGTGCCGATCTCGCGACGCTCGGCCACGTCCCAGAGCGTGATCGTCCCGCTCGCGTCACCGGTGATCAGCGTGGCGCCGTCGGGGGTGAACGCGATGTCGCGCAACGCCGTGTTGCGCTCGCTCAGCACGGCCAGCCGGCGGTCGTGCTCTACGTCCCACAGCACGAGCCGGCCGTCCTCTCCTCCTGAGGCGAGCAGGTTGCCGTCCGGGCTGAACTGCAGGGCGTCCACCTCGGCGGTGTGTGCGGCTGGCAGGACCCGCGCGGGTGCGGGCGTGCGGGGATCGAAGAGCCGGATCGTGCGGTCCGCGCCGCCGGAGGCCGCGAGATCTCCCTTGGGGTTCAACGAAAGCCCGGTGACGGGGCCTTGGTGTCCCGCGAAGGTGCGGACGGGTGTGCGAGCGGCGATGTCCCACACGGTGACCGGGCCGTCCTCCCCCGCGGACAGCAGCGTGCCGTCGGGGTGGAACAGCAGGGACTTCACGGTGGCCGGCGCCGTGAGCACGTGACGGCGTGCGCCGTCCGCTCCCCACACCATGATCGCCCGGTCCGCCCCGCCGGTCGCGACGGTGCCGTCAGCGGTCGTGGCTACGGCGAACGGTGGGACGGCGTGTCCGGTGAACGGCGGAAGCGCTTCGGGCCACAGGCTGACGCTGTCGTCACCACCTGCGGCGATGCGGGTGCCGTCCGGACTCAGTGCGGCCGCGAAGAACGCGCCTGTGCGGCCGATCAGTCCGGTTAGCCAGCCGCCGTCGGGCACTGACCACCAGCGGATGCTGCCGTCATCGCTCGCGGACATCAGCTTGCCACCGTCGGGCGTGAACCTGACGGACCGGAGGCTCGCGGTGTGCCGGCGTAGGAACTCGGGTGCTGCGTCACCGGCGCGCAGCACGACCTGGCTGTCCTCACCGCCGGTGGCGATCACGGTGCCGTCCGGGCTGAGCGCGATCGTGCGCACCGCGCCGTCGTGATCACGATGCGTGCGCCCGGTTTTCGCGTTCCGGTCGTAGACCAGCGCGCCGTGCTTGCCGGCCAGCGCGACGAGATCACCGTTGCCGCTCAGCGTGACGCCGTTGAGCGCGCCGAGATCGTGCGGAATCCGCGCCGACTCCCGCCACTGCGCGTCCGGTTTCTCCCAGAGCAGCGCGGTGCCGTCCTGCGAGACCGATGCTAGCCACCGGCCGTCGGCGCTGAACTCCAGACCGGTGATCCTGCTGTGCGGCAACGAGATCTGCTGCACGGGCGTGCGGTTGCGCAGATCCCAGACGATGATCTGCCCGTCGTCGGAACCCGAGACGACGACCGGAGCGCTGGGGTGGAACGCCAGTGCGTGCACGGACGCCTGGTGCCCGGTGAGCGCGACCGGCGCCGAACCCGGATCGCGGACCAGCACCGACCTGTCGTCGCCGGCGGACGCGAGCTTTCCGTTGCCGCTCAACGCCACCGCGCGGACCGCACCCCGGTGGTCCTTGAAGACCGTGCGGGCCGGCTTGTACGCGGCGGTGCTGAGCAACGCGCCGAGCGCCTCTGCGGTCGGCGCGGTCCGATAGGCCGACACAGCAAGGGTTCTGGCCGCGTCCGGCCACGACTCACTGAGGTCCTGGGCCTGCAGGGCGAGCTGACGAGACTGGGCGACGTGCTGTTCGGCGACGGCGGCACGGCGCTGGACCACCGCGGCCACGGCGACGACCGCGCACACGACCAGCAGCACGGCGAGAGTCCTGACCAGCGTGCGCAACCGGCGCGTGTGACGTGCGGACGTCGCGAGCTCGGAGTTCTCCTGTGCCGAGCTGGCCTCGAGGAACTCGCGTTCCAGCTCGGTGGACAGCGCCGGCCAGTCGGGTGTCTCCGCGATCGCACGTGCCGTGGCCAGGCGAACTCCCCGGTAGAGCGCGCCCGGATCGCGGCCGACGCAGACCCACGCGTGGGCGGCCGCGGTGAGATCACGGTGCCGGCGCAGGCGTTCGCGGTTCTCGTCGGTCCAGCCTCGTAACCGGGGCCACGCCTCGATCATCGCCTCGTGGGCCAGCTCGGCGCCGCCCTCGGTCACCACCACCAGCCTGGCCGTCGTCAGCGCGTCGAGGGCGGCCGCCGTCGCGTCGCGGTCACCGGCGCCGAGGATCTCCTCCAACGCGGCGCGGCTCCGCACGCCGACCCGGTCGTCCTCGCTGGAGACCAGGCGCAGCAACACCCCGCGGACGGCGTCCCGGCTCTGCTCGTCCAGCCGCGTGTAGACGTCCTCGGCGGTGGCCGCGATGGCACCGCTGACCCCGCCGGCCTCCCGGTATCCGTTGAGCGTCAGCGTTGCGTTCTCGCGCCGCCGCCACGTCTCCAGCAACGCGTGGGAGAGCAGCGGTAGCGCGCCGGGTCTGCCGTGCGCGTCGGTCAGCGCGGCGGTCACCATCTCGGGTTCGAGCGCCAGGCCGGCGGTCGCCGCGGGCACCTCGATCGCCCGGCGCAACTCGTCCGCGTTCATCGGCCCGACCAGCAACTGGGCATCGCGCAACGCGTCCACCAGGGCAGGCATCGCCGCACAACGGCCGAGGAAGTCGACCCGCCCGGCCACCACCACTCGCGCCCGGCGTGCCAGCAACGCGCTGACGAACTCATCCCGCTCGGCCTCGTCGCGGCACAGCGTGAAGATCTCCTCGAACTGGTCGACCACGATCAGTTCCTGGTCGCTGGTGCGTGCCCGCAGTTCCGCCACGGGATGGGCGGTGGGCGTCAGCACGACCGACCTGATTCCCAACGCCGGCACCAGACCCGCGCGCAGCAACGAGGACTTGCCGCACCCCGAAGGCCCGAAAACACCGAGGAAACGGGTGTCGGCCAGTTTGGCCACCAGGCCCGCGACCACCGCTTCCCTGCCGTGGAACCGCGCCGCGTCCTCGGCCTGGAACGCCGCGAGTCCCAGGTAGGGCGCGATGTGCTCGTCCCAGCCGGGAGCTTCCAGTTCCTCCGCGATCTCACGCCAGTAGCCGGTCCACGCGTCGACGTCGCCCTCACACGCCCGCACGTAGCCGAGCGTCACCTCCAGCGACGGGAACTGGCTTCCTCCCGCCGCCTCCGACAACGCGGTCGAGCCGAAGTGCGCGCGGCTGGACAACTCGCGGTAGCTCGGCGAGCCCGCCTTCTCCCGCAGCTGTCTCAGGTCCCACGCGAACCGCTGCACCGGCCCGGCGTCGGGATCGATCTTGCGCTCTGGCCGTCCCACCAGGTTCCTCCCCAGACAGGGCCGTTGATTGTCCAGTGCTGATCAGGGCTGCTGGACAACTCCCGGCCGAATAGAAACCTCTCCGAACAGAGGAGATCGACATGCGCAGGTTTTGGTTGCCCGTGCTGGTAGCCGTTTCGTTGACATCAACACCCGCGGTCGCCGCGCCGGACCAGATCACCGAACGCGACGGCAGCGCGTTCGCACTCACCGCGGACTGGTCGCTCGACGCCAAAGCGGCCGCGCTGACCACTGAACTGGGCACCCGCCGCCCGGTGCCGGAGGTGCTCGGCTCCGCCAACCGCAGCACCAACTCGTGCTCCGACAGCCGCAAGCAGGCGCAGCCGGAGCACTACGACCGCACGGACCTCCCGCTCCCCCAGGACAAGATCCTGCACAGCAGCGCCAGGTTCTGCTGGGACGAAGGCGACAGCCTGGTGTCCTACTGGGTTCCGCAGGGCGTCAGCGGGTCGTCCGACGCGGACGACGACGAGCTCTGGGGCTCGGACCGCGTGCTGCTGGTGGCCTGGTACCACGACAAGGGCAAGGCGGGCACGCCGGAGAGCCACGGCGTGCGGATCTCGTTCGTCGACAGGAACACCGGCAAGTACCGCCACGTGCTGCTCGCGGAACCGGTGAGCGGCACCGATTTCAAGCCCGTCCCGATCCACGCCGGCGGCATGGCCTGGCTCGGCCGCTACCTCTACGTCGCCGACACCTCGCGCGGGATCCGCGTGTTCGACGTGGAACGCATCCTCGAGGTCTCGACCTCGCGTGACGACGTCATGGGGTTGTCCGGCGGCTCCTACTACGCCTACGGCTACCGGTACGTGCTGCCCCAGGTCGCGACGTACAAGCAGGCCGTCGTACCCGCGTCACCGTGTTCGCCGCAGGCCGGCGCGCTGTGCTTCTCCTCGCTCGCGCTCGACCGCAGCACGACCCCGGACTCCCTGGTGGTCGGTGAGTACCGCGACGGCCGCAGCACCGATCCCGCCGTCGACGGTGGCCGAGTCGTGCACTACCCGGTCGACGCCACCACGCGGAAGCTGACCCTGTCCGGCGGCAAGGCCGTGCCGCGCACCACCGTCACCACGCCGAAGACTAACGTCCAGGGCGTGCAGACCTGGAACGGCCGCTACTACCTCGGCCGCAGTTCCGCGGACAAGCACAGCTTCCTGTTCGCCGGCAACGCCAACGCGCCCATGACCACCTACAGCTGGGCCGTGGGCGGGGAGGATCTGTACTACGAGCACGGCAGCGGCCTGCTGTGGACCGCGACCGAGCACGCCTACAACGGGTCCGGTGAGGTGATCGACAAACGCGTCGTGTTCGGCGTGCCGCTCAGCAGCATGTCGTGAACGATGACTGCGGCCTGGCCGGCGCTCACACGCCGACCAGGCCGTTGACGCATCTGGATCACATGGTGACGCGGATGTGGAACGCGTCGCCGTCGACGATCCGGTCATAGGCGTACCACGCGCCGATCCACGTACCGGCCGCCTGGTTGTCCGCCGACGGGATCACCTTCACCGAGAAGTTGCGCAGCGGGTTGTGGTTCGGCGACGCTCCCTCCTGAGTGGTCTGGAACGGGTACTCGTCGCAGTCGTGGTCCGGCTTCGGGTACGAACCCGGCGGGAACTCCGGACCCCGGCAGGTGCGGCGCGCCTCGTCGGCGTTCTCGGTGCGCCACTGCTGGTCGTAGAACAGCCGGTGCAGGGCCCCCTTGCCCTCGATGCCCGGGATGCTCTTGCCCACCACGCTCGGGATGGTGGTCTCCGGGTGTTCGGTAGCCTGCTTGTAGTGCGCTGCGGACTCCTTCATGGCGGCGAACTCCGGGGTGTTCACCGGGAAGTTCAGCACCGGTTTGGCGTCCGGGAAGATGCCGCCCTGGCCGCCGGTGTAAGCGGTGAACTTCAGGTACTCGGCGGAGTCGAAGCGGACGCGGTTCTTCGGTGTGCTGATGCTCCGCTTGCTGTTGCCGGGTGCGGTGGCCTCGATGAAGATCCACGCGTTGCCGAAGCCCAGAGCGTCCGGATTGGACGGTGTGCGCGGCGGCTCGTCGCCGACCACCCTCATGCGCGCCTCCTCGCCGACCTTCCACTCGGCGATCGAGCGCTCGACCGACCGCATCGAGTTGTCCGGGTTGCAGTCGTCGGCGTGCACCACCGGATCACACCGCATGTCGACGCGGATTCGCATCACAGCGTCGACAGGGGTGTCGTCCTCGAAGTTCGTGAGGTGGACGCTGTAATGGGCCTGGCGGAAGTGGGTGGAGCCGTCCGCGATCGTTGTGGCGGTGTAGACGATTCGGCGGCCGACGCAGATCAGCCCGCCCAGCCAGCAGTTCGTCTTGAAGTGGATCGCGGCGGTGCCCGCCCAGCAGAACGAGTAGTGGTTCTTGGTGATGCCTTCCTTGGCCGGCGGGCCGTCCGCCGTGTCGCGGCACTGCTCGAAGGTGAAGTGCTCGTACTTCAACGGTGGCGGGGTCCAGCCGGCCGCGGTCGCCGGTGGGGCCGCCGTCGGGTAGCCCTCGGAGAACCTGCTGCCCTGGTCCGCGCGCACGGCGGCCAGGTCGCGCAGTGGTGGCGCGGGCGCGGCGGGGGTGGCAGCGGGTTCGCCGACGCCGCCCGAGTTGATCTCGGCCAGCGCCCGGTCGGTGTCGATGTAGGCGGCCACCCACGAGCCGTTCGCCAGGGCGGTGCCGGTGATGTTCTTGCTGTCACCGATGGGCGGAGCGCCTTCGCGGCTGAAGTCCTGCCAGGTGTTGCCGGTCGTCCTGGCACCGGAGGCCGGGTCGACGCCGAACCTGCCGCGGAAGATCTTCCGCTCGTTGGTGGCCGACAGCACGGTGAGCGCGCCGTCCGGCTCCAGGATCACCGCGGGCTGGCCGACACCCGCGTGGCCGTCGAAGGTGGTCCAGGCGCTCCACGAGCCTCCTGGCGCTGCCTGCCGCTTGGCCGCGACATGGCCGTCGGCGCGACGCACCACGACCTCCAGGCTGCGGTCGGGGCGGGTGATCACCTGCGGATCCGTGGACTTGTTGTTCGCGAAGCCGGCCTCGCTGATGCGTTCCCACGGTGCGAAGGTGTCGCCGCCCGGACGTTGCGCCGCCTTCCAGACCGCGCCGTTGCTCGCCGACGCGACGACTTCCAGGGCGTCGCCGACGCCACGAGCGGCCGATGGTGATGTGTCGAGCTTCTTACCGCCCAACGAGAACCACGGTGACCAGTCAGCACCACGCTGAGATCGTGCCCACACGGCACCGTCGGTGCCGGTGGCGAACAGCCACAGGGCACCACCGCGGCCGCGCGCCACCGCGGGCGGTAGGGCGTAGAGATTCTTACCTCCCAGCGAAACCCACGCCGACCACGCGCCGTCACGGCCCTGTTGCTTCGTGGTCCAGATCGTGCCGTCCTTGTTGGAGAACAGCTGCAGCCCACCGTCGTTCGTCTCGACGACGGCGGCGTTGCGGACGTCGACCTCGGGGCTCACCGGGACGGCGTGGTAAGCGGACTCACCTCCGACGCCCCGCAGCTCGACGTGCCGGAACCTGCCGGGCTTGCGAGTGATGTAGGCCAACCTGTCGTCGGATGTGGTGATGACGAGAGGTGGCAGCGAAACCTGAGTCGCCGCCACGACATCAGGAGCGCCGGCCGCGGTGAACGGCGCGGCGGCAAGCGTGCTTCCGACGATCGTGAGGCCGGCGAGCAACGCCTTGACTCTTCGGTGTAATCGCAGCACGAAAACGCTCGTGTCTGAAGACACAAGTAACCCCCAGTTGTTCAAATGTGATTTCTCCCCAACTCGATGGTGAGGGGAAGACCAAGAACGAAGTACCGCCTTCCGGACCAACGACCCGCCCCGTGGTCCAGGATGTAGGCATGACCGAGCCCGTCGAGGTTTCCTGGGAACGGATTTCCACGTGGCTGCGCATGAACGCACCGCGCACCCGCGCTTCCGTCGCCGCACCTTCGTCCGAAGTGGACGATCAGCTCACCCGGTTCCCCTTGCCGTTGCCCCACAGCCTGGCCATCTGGTGGCGACTGACCGGCGGGGCCGGCCACTCTGACCTCCTGCCGCCGTTCTACGCGCCGCTGTCTGCCGAGGAGGCGCTTGCCGCGTACGAGGGCCTGCGCACCGATCCCGTGCTGGACGAGGAAGAGGAAGCGGGCAGCCGATCCGGGGTCTTCCTCCCGGAGTTCCTCCCCATCGCCGCCGCGGGCACGGGCGACTTCCTCTTCGTCGACCTCAGAACCGGCGACGCGCGAGGCTGCGTGCGCGACTGGGCCAGGGACGACGGCAGCCTCGGCGTGACGCGGTGGCAGGGCGTCGCCGAGATGCTGGCCGACGTCGCCGACGCCCTCGTCCACGACCGGCCGGCTCTGCGATGGCACGCGGAACAGGCGGCCGCGCGGTTCTTCACCGCGGCGACCTACGAACCAGCGGTCGAGGACGGAACGCTCAGGTGGGTCGCGAGCGAGACTTTCCGCTACGGCAGTTGACGCCCGGCCTGGACGCCGGCAGGCCGAAGGTGCACGCGGCTAGTCGAAGGTGCAGAGACGTCCGTCTGCCATCCGGTCGTAACGCCATCCGGAACTACGTTCTTGCACCGTGAAGGCGATGGTGACAAGCGCCCCCAATCAGGGCCATTTCTATCCGATGATCCCGCTGCTCTGGGCGTTGCGCAGCGCTGGTCATCATGTGCTGGTGGCGATGCCGGACACGATGACGGAAGTCGTCTCCCGCACCGGGTTGTGTTCGGTGTCGCTCGGCGCGGACGTGGTGTTGTCCGACCTGGCGCCCGACCACGGGTCCCGGCCGCCGCAGGAGCCGGGTCCGGCGTCGCTCGCCGACCACGTCGCGTCTTACTACGTTCCGTTGGCGCACAAGATGATCGAGGCCGTCGACGACGTCGTGCAGCGGTGGCAGCCGGACGTGCTCATCCACACGTCGTGGGAGTACGCGGGTCCGGTGGTCGCGGCGCGGCACGGGATCCCGACCATCAAGCACGGCTGGGGCCTGATGCTGCCGCCGTCCGTCGATGCCGAGGCGCACCGCCGGTTGGAACCGCTGTACCGCGAGTGGGGACGGCCTGCGGCACCCTCGCGGTGGGTGGACGTGTGTCCGCCCAGCCTGCAGACCGGTGCGCCTGAGTGCTCGTCGCTCGCGATGACGTGGACGCCGTTCAACGGCTCGGCCGTGTTGCCGCAGTGGGCGCTGGAGCGCGGCACCCGGCCACGGATCGCTGTGACGCTGGGCAATGTGCCCATCTCGGGCGACCACGACTCCGTGTTGCGGCGCGTGCTCACGGCACTGTCCGATGTGGACGTCGAGGTGATCGTGGGCGCAGGCTCCGGACTCGGCTGTGCGGACGTGCCGCCGAACGTGCGAGTAGTGCGCGGCATCCCGATGTTCGATCTGCTGCCGACCTGCGATCTGGCGATCACGCACGGCGGAGCTGGCAGCGTGTTGGGGGCGTTGGCCAACGGCGTGCCACAGCTGATGCTGCCGCAGATGTGCGTCCACTTCGAACACGGTGATCGCGTTGCGGCGGCTGGCGCGGGCATCTGTTTGCACCCAGGCGAAACCAGCGTCGAGAACCTGCGCGAGGCCGTGCTCGGTCTGCTGCGCAACCCGAACGCCCGCGAGGTCGCCGCCCGGTTGCGCGCGGAGAACGAGGGCCTGCTGTCCCCTTCCGAAGTCGCCGCACAACTGCTGGGAGTCGCCGCATGACCGCCGAAGCCGCAGAGCTCAAAGAAGACGCGGTGCTTGCAGCCGTGCGGGCGCACCACCAGGAGGCGGAGTACGACTTCGTGCCCGGCAAGACACCGGTGCTGACCGGTGGCGCGGTGTTCGACCTGGACGACCGCGTCGCACTGGCCGAGGCAGCGCTGAACATGCGCATCGTGTCGGGCCAGCACACCCGCGAGTTCGAGTCCGGCATCGCGCGCACGCTGGGACTTCGCAAGTCGCTCATGGTGAACTCGGGCTCCAGCGCCAATCTGGTCGCGATCAGTGCGCTCACCTCACCCGCGCTGGGAGCCAGGGCACTGCGGCCGGGCGACGAGGTGATCACCGCGGCGACGGGCTTCCCGACCACGGTCAACCCGATCATCCAGAACGGCATGGTGCCCGTCTTCGTCGATGTCGAGCTCGGCACCTACAACGTCACCCCGGCGGCCGTCGAGGCGGCGATCGGCCCGCGCACCAAGGCGATCGCGCTGGCGCACACGCTCGGGAATCCTTACGACGCCGCCGAGATCAGCCGGATCGCCCGCGAGCACGGCCTGTGGCTGGTCGAGGACAACTGCGACGGCTTCGGTTCCACCCTGAACGGCAAGCTGACCGGCACGTTCGGCGACGTGTCGACGCTGAGCTTCTACCCGGCCCACCACATCACCACCGGCGAAGGCGGTGCGGTCGCCACCAGCAACCTGAAGCTGGCGCGGGTGATGGAGTCGATGCGCGACTGGGGCCGTGACTGCTGGTGCGAGCCGGCGAAGGACAACACGTGCTTCAAGCGGTTCGAGTGGCAGATGGGCACGCTCCCGGCCGGCTACGACCACAAGTACATCTACACGCACATCGGCTACAACCTGAAGTCCACCGACCTCAACGCCGCTCTCGGCGTGACGCAGCTGCGCAAGCTCGACCGGTTCACGGCCGCCAGGCGACGCAACTGGCAGCTGCTGCGGGACGGTCTCGCCGGTGTGCCGGGGCTGGTGCTGCCGGAGGCCACCGCGGGAAGTGAGCCGTCGTGGTTCGGGTTCCTGATCACGTTGGACCCGTCGTTGCCGTTCTCCCGCAACGAACTCGTGCAATACCTGGACGACCGCAAGATCGCCACCCGGCTGCTGTTCGGCGGGAACCTGCTCCGGCAGCCCGCCTACCGCTCCATCGAGCACCGGGTGTCCGGGGAGCTCAGGAACAGCGACCTGATCACCGAGCGGACGTTCTGGCTCGGCACGCACCCGCGGCTGACCGAGGAGATGATCGACTACGTCACCTCGTCGATCGGGGACTTCGTGGCACTGGGCCAGTCGGCAGCCGCGTGACGCACTTCGGTTGCCGCTCAGGAACTTCCTGGGCGGCAACCGAAGTTCTGCGTCAGGCGATCGGCACGGAGATGCTCGTACCCGCCAGGTTGACGGTGAACGGCCCGGCGAGAGGGTCGGCGTGCGTGTCCATGTTGAAGTTGTCGCCGATCAGCACCAGACCCAGCCGGTGTCCCGCGGGAACGACCCGGTCCACCGCGCCCAGTGCGAACCGCACCGACACCGGCTGACCTGGCGTCAGCGGTGTGGCAGTGCGCAACGACTGGCGGTTCTTGAGGTCGATCACGCCCCTGGCGAGGGCCGTCACGTACTGGTCTCCGTCGGCGAAGGAGACGAGGTAGGCCGACAGCGGCGTGCTCGATGTCGTGGGGGTCACCGACGCCGTCACCACGGGTGTGCCGGCGATCCGGGTGCTCGCCGCGCGGACGGGACCGGCCGCGAAGAGCCGGATCGGTGCGCCTCCCGCGGTGTCGAACAGCGGCTTGTTCTCGCCAGTCGGCACGATGTCGAAGGTCCCGCTGGCCGGAGCCAGCCGGAGAGGCGCGCGTCCGGACACCGGCTGCCCTGCGAAGAAACGCACGTGTCGTGACTGGGGCCAGCGTGCCTGCTGCACCCAGTTCTCCTGGTCGACGTCCTGGACGTCGACGGCAGGTTCGCGGTCGACCCCGTTGCGTTCACCACGCAGCCAGCGGTCGAACCAGCGGTCGACGAGGTCGTTCCAGTCGTCGAAGCGGCCCTTGCCGGGAACGTAGTTGTGGTCGGCCTCGGTGATCCACGCGCGGCGTGGCACGCCCGTAGCACCGAGCGCTTCCCACAGCGGGGTGAACTGGGTGATCGGCACGTTGAAGTCTCGCTGCCCGGTCATGGTCAGCGTGGCTGCGGTGTACCTGCTGGTGTCCCGGACGTAGTCGCGGGCGTCCCAGAACGCGTTCATGTCCGCGTTTTCGCTGTCCTCGGCCACTCGGATCTCGTCGCGCTTCCACGCGCAGCGGGCACGGGCGTCAGGACCGGCCACCTTCGCCGCGAGCTTCGACATGCTGTCGATTCGCCCGATCTTGAGCAGACCGTTGATCCTCGTCCAGCCGTACCAGCGGGAGATGGCCGAGGTCGGCACGATGGCCTTGAGCCCTCGCACGCCTGCCGACGCCAGCCCGATCGCCAGTGTGCCGTCGTAGGAGTGGCCGATCATGCCCACCGACCCGGAACTCCAGGACGCCGTGACCGGTTCTCCCGCCCGGTTCCACGCCTTGCCACCGCCGGTCAGCCAGGAGATCACCCCGGCCATCGACCGGAGGTCGTCCGGACCACCGACATCGGTGCAGCCCGTGGACCGGCCGGTGCCCTGGACCTGCACCCAGATGTACGCGTACCCGCGAGCCGCCATCCGGAACGCCGGCCAGTGGTAGCGAACCTCACCGGTGAAGCCGGGCC
Organism: Lentzea sp. NPDC051213; assembly: GCF_044455585.1. Classification (NCBI taxonomy): domain Bacteria; kingdom Bacillati; phylum Actinomycetota; class Actinomycetes; order Pseudonocardiales; family Pseudonocardiaceae; genus Lentzea; species Lentzea sp. NPDC051213. Next base: position 591,096 of record NZ_JBITEX010000002.1, on the reverse strand, counting down.
CGGCCGCCGGATCGGCCACTCTGTCCTTGAACCCCTCGTGGTACGGGCTCGCCTCCATCACCACGGGCACCTTCTCGCTGGTCCCGGGGCGCATGATGTCCGCCCAGACCCGGTCCAGGACGCCGTCGCGATCTGTGTCCAGCCCTGTCTCAATTGAGACGGTCTCGATCACAGCCTCCTCGGGCGCCGCGGGGGTCACTGCCGGGGATCCCCCTACCGCCAACAGAACTGAAAGTCCAAAGTGGAGCATGCCGGAAGTGTGGCACCCCTGAAGTGTTCGCACCTCAAGACTTCAGGCACACCACTCGCCCGTTCAGGCATCGGCGCGTCCCAGAGGGGCGCCCTTGCTGACGACGCGGTGGTCGACCAGCGTCTTATAACGTTTCAATTGGTGCCCGACTACGGCTCGATCCATCATCGGTCAATACCCGAAACAGGTGACACAACGTGCCGAACGGCCTGAACGTCGGAACTAACGACCACACACCGCCAACGCCACACCCCCTCTCGCGCCGATTGAAATGAAACGTTACAATCCAGCCCGTGGACCTCCCCCGTGATGCTCGTGCATGGCCCGTTGACCGGCCCGTTGCGTGGGTAGGACGCCAGGAGGAGACAGCCGTGCTCGACACCGCTGTCGATGCGCTGACCCGCGGCGAAGGAACCGTGCTCTGGGTGGAAGGCGAACCCGGCATCGGCAAGTCCGCGTTGATCGCGGCGGGCGCGGACACCGCGCGTGAGGCCGGGTACGACGTGCTGTGGGGTATGGCCGACCAACTCTCCCAGCGGTTTCCCCTGCGCGCCATCTGCGACTGCCTCCAGGTTCGCACCAACTCACCCGACCCGCGGCGGGCGGAGATCGCCACCTTCCTGCGCGACCGCCGGCCGGGGCTGCTGGCCGGCGACGAGATCGTGTACGCCGCGGCCGAGATGCTGGTGTCACTGGTGGACGAGCTCTGCACCGCGTCCCCCACCGTGATCGTCCTCGATGACCTGCACTGGACCGACGAGGCGTCGTTGATGGTGTGGCACCGTTTGACGCTCGCGGCGGAGCAACTGCCGCTGTTGCTGATCGGCGCCTCGCGCCCCGGCCCGCGCCAGCAGGAACTGCAGAAGATCCGAGCGTCGGTGCGCCGCCGCGGCGGCACCGTGCTCACCCTCGGCGCGCTGGACGACACCGAGGTCGACGCACTGATCACGAGCATGATCGAAGCGCCGGGGCAGGAGGTGAGCCAGCTCGCGGCTCAGGCCATGGGCAATCCGCTGTACCTGCGGGAACTGGTCGATGCCATGAACCGCGGCATGATCGCCGGTGTCCCCGCCTCGTTCGCCGCGGCGCTGGGCGACCGGTTGAGTCTCGTGCCGGAGGCCACGGTGGAGGTGCTGCGCGCCGCGGCGATGCTCGGCGGCCGGTTCTCCGTCAGTCACCTGGCGGTGGTGCTCGACCGGCCCGTGTCGGAACTGACCTCCGGACTCCAGGACGCGATGGCGGCCGGAATTCTCACCGGCGCCGACTCGTACCTGGCGTTCCGGCATCCGTTGATCCGCCAAGCCCTGTACGACACCACTCCGGCCGCGCTGCGTTCGGCGCTACATCTTGAAGCGGCGCAAGCACTTCTGGCCGCCGGGGTGGAACCGATGGGGGTGGCGCAGCAACTGCTGGCGGCCGAGGAACCAGGCGGCGGCTGGGCTCGCGGCTGGCTCGTCGAGGCGGCACCGGTGCTCGCCGCACGGGCGCCGGACATCGCCGCCGAGCTGCTGCAACGCGAGCTCGACCAGGTGGTATCGCACGACGACGAGGGCCAGACGCTCGCGATCGAGCTCGCCAGGGTCCTGCTCGGCATGGGCCGCCACGAGGAAGCCGCGACGCGAGCCCGTCAGGCTCTGACGGTGACCGCCGATCCCGACGGCCGCGCCGAGCTGTACTGGGTGCTGGCACGCGCGCTTTTCAGCGCCGGCCACAACGACGAGGGCGTCACCACCGTCGAGCGTGCGCTCGGGCAACCGGACGTCCCCGGCGCGTGGCGCGCCCGGTTGCTGGCGGCGCTCGCGATGTTCCAGCGCGCCGTGGTGGGAGATCTCGACGCCGCGGACGCCACCGCGCACCAGGCGTTGAAGGTCGGCGAACAGGCAGGTGACACCTTCGCGGCGTCCTATGCGCTGAGCCACCTCTGGCTGAGCCACTCCGTTCAGCGTGATCATCTCGGCGCCCTGAGCTACCTCGACCGCGCGCTGACCGTGCTCAGCGACGGTCCCGACCACGCCAATCTCCGGTCGTTCGTCTTCGACGCCCGCATCTTCACCCTGCAGAACCTCGCCCGCTGGCCGGAGGCCGAGGAGACCCTGCACGAAGCGCAGGAACTGGCCCACCTCAACGATCCCGGCCGCGCCACGTCGAGTCTGTCCGCGGCGGTGCTGCTGTACTGGCTCGGCAGCTGGGACGACGCGCTGGCCGAACTGAGCTCCGTCGAGCAGGACGTCTCGACCGTCACCTACGCCGGCCGCCTCGACCGCGGGCCGCTGCTGATCTGGCGTGGTGCCGCCTCACTGATCGCCGGGCGCCGCAACGACCGCGCGACCGCGGCGGAGCAACTCCAGGCCGGACTGGCCATTCCCGTCCTGACCGTCTCGGACCAGGAGAACCTCGACTTCCTGCTCGCCGCGCAAGCGCTCGCCGCCGAGCAGGACGGGGATCCGCAGCAGGCCGTGTCGATCCTGTCCGCGGTGCTGCAGCGGCGGCCTGGCGAGATGACGCTGACCCACCAGTGGCTGCCGGAACTCGTCCGGCTCGCGCTGTCCGTCGACGATCACGCCACCGCCGGTGCCGCACTCGAGGCCTGCCAGGCGGAAGCCGCGGTCGAGACCCAGCCGGCGAGGGCGGCGGCTGCCAGCAACCGGTGCCGGGGTCTCTTCCACGGCGATCCGGCACCCTTGCGGGAGGCGGTCGCGCACTACCAGGAGCTCGGTCCGAAGGTGGATCTGGCGAGCGCGCTGGAGGACCTGGCCGTCGTCCTCGCGGGCAAGGGCGAGAACGCCGAGGCGAGGGACGTTCTCGACCAGGCGATGTGCCTCTACGGTTGCGTCAACGCCGCGTGGGACATCCACCGCGCCGAGCGCCGACTCCGCGCACTCGGCGTCCGTCGTGGCGTCCGCGGTCCTCGCGTGCAGCGCGCCGCCCACGGGTGGGGTTCGCTCACGCCGACCGAGCTCAAGGTCGCGGGTCTGGTCGTGGAAGGCAACTCCACACCGAGCATCGCCAAGGACATGTACCTGTCCCGGCGCACTGTGCAGACCCACATCTCGCGCATCATCACCAAACTCGGCGTGCGAAGCCGGGTGGAGATCGCACGGGTGGCGCTGAGCCAGGGTTCCGCGACGTAACCGGTTCCGCGTCAGGAGGCGAAGAGCCGCCGGGCGTGCTCGTAGCTGGCCGCCGCGCACGCACGTTCCTGCGCCGCCTCGGGGCCGCCGTGGTCGGCGAGCCGCTCGTACAACCGCCCCTTGGCCTGGTACCAGGCGGCGACCTCCTCGTCGGCGGCCCCTGCGCCGGGCCGGTGGTAGAACAGCGCGGTCAGCTCGATGATGGCGTTGAACGTCTTCGATTCGGCCATGACGAACTCCTCGTCTCAACTGAGACACAACCTGGCGAGCCTCACCACTTGAGACATCCGTCAGCTGTGCACAGCCGTACGTCCCCGACGTGCGGAGCGGATGGGTGAGAGGCGCGCGGGAGCCTCCACGTTCGCGCAGCTCAGAGCCACTTTGACGTACATTTCCCGCCAATTGGTACGCGTCATGACTTACGGGTGTGCGCGACTGACAGATGTCTCACGGAGTGCGGTGCTCGATCTTGGAACACGAGCAGGAGAGCGCACCCGACGCGGCGGACCGCCGCGCTGAGACGAGGAGTCGTCGTGACCGCTGGTTCGATCGAGGTCCGGCTGCTCGGACCGGTGCGCGCGTGGCGCGACGACCAGGAGATCGCACTGGGCTCGGCCCATCGACGTGCCATTCTGTCCATTCTGGCCATTCGCTCGAACCGGGCCGTGTCGAAGGCCGAGCTCATCGGCGGCGTGTGGGGCGAGGCGCTGCCCACCAACGCGGTCGCCAGTCTCTACACCTACGTCTCCGGTCTGCGCGGCGCGCTGGAACCCCAGCGCACCAAGCGATCCGAGGCCGGGGTGCTCACTTCGGCGGGATCCGGTTACTCGCTGCTGCTCGGTTCGGACGCACTGGACGTGCACGTCTTCGAGCAGCGCCGCACCCGCGCCGCGCGGGTGGCGGACAGCGACCCGGCAGCCGCGCTGGCCGAGCTCGACGCGGCGGTCGCGTTGTGGCGCGGCACCGCGTTCTCCGGCATCGACGGCCCGTTCGCCGAGGCGCAGCGCGTGCGGCTCGACGAGTTGCGTCTCGACACGCTCGAACGGCGTGCGGCGCTCCGGCTCGCGATGGGTGGCCACGCCGAGGTCGTCGCGGAGTTGCGTGGACTGGTCTGCGAGCACCCGTTGCGCGAGGGACTGCGTGCGGTGCTGATGAACGCCTTGTGCCGCAGCGGCCGGAGCACGGAGGCGCTCGAGGTGTTCCACGACATCCGCCGCCTCCTGGCCGCGGAGTTCGGCACCGAGCCCGGCCTTGCGCTGCAACGGTTGCACCAGCGAGTCCGCGCCAACGACCCGGCACTGACCGCCCGGCCGGCCCCGCGCACCGCGCAGGTGACGTCGCTGCGGCATTCCACCGTCCACGAAACTCCGCCGACGCTGGTCGGCCGCGACGACGAACTGGCCGTCGTCCAGCGAGCGGTGACCGACGTCGCGGAAGGTCGCGGCGGGTACCTCTGGCTGGAAGGTGAGCAGGGCGCAGGCAAATCGGCGATCGTAGCCGCTGGTCTCGCCGCTGCCGACGGCTGCCGGGTCGTCCAGGCCTCGTGCGACGAACTGAGGCAACGGCTCCCCTTCGGAGTGCTCGCGGACTGTCTCGGCGTGCACCGCTCGGCGCGTGATCCGCGCCGGACGGCCTTGGCGAACGCCCTGCGGGACGAGGGATCCACCGATTCGGGATGGACCTTCGAGGACTCGACGGTGGCCGTGGTGGAGCACTTCGTGGGCTTTGTCAGCCAGCTCTGCGCGGAGGGCCCGCTCGTGCTCGTGGTGGACGACGCGCAGTGGATCGACGAGGCGAGCAGCCTCGTGTGGCGGCGCTTGGCGGCGCTGACCCACAGGATGCCCTTGCTGCTGATCGGCGTTTCCCGGTTCGCGGCACGCCGGGTGGAACTGGAGCGGCTGCGTCGAACCGTGCGGGGGTCGCGCGGCGAGGTGATCACCATCGACCCGCTGCCGGAGAACGCGGCGCACGCGCTGCTCACCTCACTCGTCGGAGCGGCGCCCAGCCCCCGGTTGCGTCAGGTCGCCGCCCGCGCCGGCGGCAATCCCCTGTACCTCAAGGAAACGATCAGCGCACTGGTCCGGGACCGCGCCGTGCAGATCCGCGGCGGTGTGGCCGAAGTGGACGAAGACGCGGACGCCGGGATCCCGCCACGGCTGGCTGCCGCGCTGATCGGACGGCTGCGCCACTTGTCCCCAGCGACCACCGAAGCGCTGCGGTGCGCGGCGTTGCTGGGCGACGAGTTCGCGCTCGGCGACCTCGCGGCCGTCCTGGACCGCCCGGCCGAGTCACTCGCGCGGGTCGTGGAGGAAGCGACGACGACCGGACTGCTGACGGACGCGGGCGCGGTGCTCGTGTTCCGGCATCCGCTGGTCCGCCAGGCGCTCTACGCCGGCATGCCGGCGTCGATCCGCGCGGCGCTGCACCTGCAGGCCGCGCAAGCGCTCGCGACCGCGTGCGCACCGGTCGGCCGCGTGGTCGAGCAACTCGCCGCCACCGGATCGGCCACCGCCTCGTGGATGGTCACCTGGCTCGTCGGCAACGTCAGGAAGATCGAGACCGTCGCCCCCGAGGCGGCTCTTCGCCTGTTGCAGGACGCCTTCGACCACTCCTCGCTGACCGACGAGGACCGCGACCTGCTCGCGGCGGCCCTTACCCGGCTGCGCCGACGCCGCGAGAGCGGTGCCCCGGTCGCCGGTGTCGTCCGGCACATCGCTCTCCGCACCGCCGTCGCGGCTCGGGACGAACACGAAGCGGCGGCATGAGGACGATGACCGGCTCGAACACTGTGACGGAGGTGCCCTCGTTGGAGCCCACCCGCGACGTGCGTGCGGTGAAGATCGGCAAAGAGTTCGACCACGTCGACACGGATCGGGACAACATCACCTCCCTCGAGGACTGGGACGAGTTCGTGGACTACATGTGCTCCCAGTTCGACGTCGACTCCGGTTCGCCGGCGGGACTGCGGTTGCACGAGTCGGTGCGCCGCCGATGGCAGGCCGTGACAAGAAGCGTTCAAGGGCAGGACGACCACAAACTGACCCGGGGTGAGTACGTGTCCTACTTCTGCGAGACACCTCCGTCGGCTTGTGCGGACCTGGTTCTCGACCACGCCGATGCCGTCTTCGTCCTGTGCGACCGCGACGCCGACGGGCACCTCAACCGCCAGGAGTTCGTGGCCTTGTTGCGTGCCTACGGCGTACGCGAGGCCGAACTGGCCGAGACCATGAACCGGATCGGCCTGCGCGACGGCAGGGTGCTGTCGAAGGCGAGGTACGCCGATCTTGCGATGAACTTCTGCTTCAGCACGGACGCGCTGACTCCCGGCAGCTGGCTCATGGGGCGGGTGTGAGATGTTCCTGAGCGACGACGAGATCGACGAGTACCACGAGAGTGGATACCTGCAGTTCGATTCGCTGTTCTCCGGCGATGAGGTGCAACGGCTGCGCCAGGCTTTCGAGCTGGACTGCGAGGTGCCCGGTCCACATCGCATCCTGGACGGGCGTTCCGACGACATCCGAGCCGTGTACTCCTCACACACGCGCAGATGCGAGTTCGCCGCACTGATCCGATCGCCGCGCCTGCTCAACCCGGTCCGGCAACTGCTGGCCTCCGACGTCTACCTGCACCAGTTGAAGATCAACTGCAGCCAGGCCTTCAGCCGTGGCAGCTGGGTCTGGCACCGGAAGTTCCCGGCCTGGCGGCGGCAGATGGACCACCTGGACTCGCCTGATCTGGTCAGCGTCGGATTGTTCCTCGGCGACGTGACGGAGCTCAACGGGTCGTTCACCGCTCTGCCGGGTTCGCATCGTGACGGGCGCCTGTGCGACGACCGCTCGATGACGATCACGCAGATGACCGGACTGGTGAGCCGCCACGGCATGGCGAGCCTGCAGGGCGCGGCCGGGTCGGTGGTGTTCCTCCACCCCGAACTGGTCCACGGCTCGGGACCCAACGTGTCACCGTTCCGCCGGGACTTCCTGACCGCGACCTACAACGACATCGCCAACGCGCCCCGGCCGCCCGGCCGGCAGTGGCCGGACACCGCGCGACCCACGCCTCTCATGCCTCTTGCCGAGGCTTCTTGGGGATCACCGCCGCGCAGGCTCGCACCCAGGAGGAGCTCCACCGAGCCGACCGGCGCCTAGCGGCCTGTAGCTCATCGGCACCAGATGATGCGCCCCAGTTTGACGAGGTCGCGGAAGTACGGCGGCAGCATGTCGTTGGACGCGTAAGAGTCCACCATGAACAGACGGTGTGGCACCGCCTCGACAGCCAGGCGAACCTCCTCCGTCACGCGCATCAGGGAACGCGGATGCGTCGCCGGGGCGAACTCGATCACGTAGTGCCACGCCTGGGGCAGGTCGTCACTGGCCGCCAGGCGACAGCCGACGCGAAGGCTCAGCGCGCCGGGCGTGTTCGCCACCACCAGCAACGCGGCCGCGTCCATCAGGCTGTCGGAGATCGTGCACAGGGATTCCGCGATCGGTATCGCGAAACGCAGGGGTATCGGCCTGGACGTGGCCACCGGGATGACCTTCAGCAGGGCCCGGCCGGTGTGGCTTCCCATCACCATCGGGGCCAGCAGACCGATCTCCTTGGCCTGCAACGACAAGGTTCCGTCCGTGCCGGCGAGGAAGAGCTCGAGGGCCGCCTCCGCGACCCGGTCGTCGGCCAGCAGGCCCTGGATCCAGACGACGAACTCGTCGTCGAGCTGCTCGGACACTTCCAGCAGAACCCGTCTCACGCGATTCGCGTTGATCGGGTCGTCCGACCGCAACATGGCTCAGTGATACGTGAGGATCGCGCGGCGGCGGCACGCATTCAAGCCATCAAGCCCTTCCAGGCACGTAAGGTGCACCTTTCGGCTGCCCTGACCCCACGTGGTTGACGACCTGGCAGATTCGGGCCGTGCGCCTGCCTGATCGTGCAGAGCCTGGTGGCCGGCGTGGTGCGCCGACCCGGAAATTCAGTACTTTTCCTTTAGCAGCAAGCCTTCGTCCCCCCTCGGAGGCGCACTGCTCCAGCCCCCGCCGGCGCTGCTCGAGCGGGGCGGGGGCTGTCGACTTCCTCAACGGAACTCTTGCCCCATCTGCAGAAGGAGTAGGTCGCACCATGGGAGGACGAATCCGTCCGGTCAGTTGCATCGTGTCCGCCGCACTCATCGGCCTGGTCACCGCGACCGGCGGATGTGCGCGCGTGGAATCCGGAGGTGCCTTGCCGGCCGCGGCACCGCCGTCAGGATCCACCGCGCCGGCGGCCACGCCGGCCACGCCGCCGCTTGCGGCCTGCGCCGACGTCGAGGTGACCGTCGGCAGCGCCACACCTGTTGCAGGCGACCAGCAAACGTTCAAGTTCGAGCTGCGGCTGCGGAACTCGGCCGCCACGGACTGCCTGCTGTCCGGGTTCCCCGGTGTCAGCTTCGCCGGCGCGGACGGACGGGTCCTCGACGTGCCGAGGTCCGCGGCTTCGTACCAGCAGGTGCGACTGTCACCCGGCGCCACCGGGCACAGCGAACTGGTCACGAAGCTGGGCGACAACGCGACCGGCTGGCACGTCAGCAAGATGAACGTCACGCCGCCGAACGGCACGAAGGCCGTGCCGGTGACGTGGCCGCACGGACCGTTCGTCCTCAAGGGAGACCAGATCGCACCCGGCAACCAGATCGGACCAGTGCTCCCCGGCTGAACCACCGCACCACGGTCACGTGGGCATCGTGACGAACGGATCCACCTCCTTGAGTTGCTGGAACTGGTCCTTCGCCCAGTAGCTCATGTTCGAGTCGTCACGGCCGAGCAGTTCCACGTACTGCGCCCAGGAGACCCACCGGAAGGAGTCGACCTCCTCCGGGTTCGGAGCCGGTTCGTCGTCGACGACCGCGGTGAAGACCGGGCAGAACTCGTGCTCGATCACACCGTCGAACTCCGGGCTCTTGTAGGTGTACCGGGGAAGTACGCACCGCACGTCGAACAGCTTGGGCAGGCCCAGTTCGTAGTCCGCGCGCCGCCGCACCGCGTCCTCGATCGGCTCACCGGGCGCCGGATGGCCGCACACGCTGTTCGTCCACACGCCGGGCCACACCTTCTTGCTCAGCGCGCGCCGGGTGATCAGAAACGCGTTGTCAGAACGCCGGAACACGTAACACGAAAAAGCCAGGTGCAGCCGGGTGTTCGCGTGATGGCTGGCCAGCTTGTTGCCGGTCTCGCCGGTCGGCACGCCGTCCGCGGTAACGAAGACGACGCGTTCCTCGTCGATGTTCATGAGCTCGTTCCACTGCCTTCCACGAGGAGTTCGGAGCACCAGCAGGGTTTCAGCGGGACCACGGTGCCAGTGGTCCCGCTGAAACGACACCACCACTCACCAGGGAACCGGGCCACGCGCGTGGAAGAACCCACCGGTGGGACCGGACTGCCCGATCTGGGCGAGGCGAAGGATCACTTCGATCCCCTCCTCGATCGTCTGCGTGCCTTGGTGATGGGTCATGTCCGTGGCCGTGAAGCCGGGGTCCACCGCGTTGATCCGCATGTTCGGATGCGTCTTGGCGTACTGGACCGTCACCATGTTCAGCGCCGTCTTGGACGAGTGGTAGGCGAGGCCCGGCACCGTGAACTCGAAGCTCGTCGGAGCCAGGCCGAGGCCTATCGAGCCCAGGCCGCTGCTCACGTTCACGACCACCGGGTTGTCGCTCAACTCCAGCAACGGCAAGGAGTTCTGCATCACCCGCACGACGCCGAAGACGTTGGTGTTGAAGACCGCCTGCATCTCGTCCGCGGTCACCTCGTCCACGGGCTTGTACGGCCCGCTGACACCGGCGTTGTTGATCAGCACGTCGAGCCGGCCGGCGCGTTCACCGACGGCTGCCAGCGCCCTGGCCACGGAACCGTCGTCGTCGACGTCGAGCTGAACCGCGTCGCAGCCGATCTCCTCCGCGACTTCCTTGCCCCGATCGAGATCACGCGCGCCCAGGTAGACGTCGTGACCTCCGGCAGCCAACCGCCGAGCGGTTTCCCTGCCCAGCCCTCGCGTTGCTCCAGTGACAAGAATGGTAGCCATAGCGGTTGCAACTCACCTGTTCCAGTAGCTGAAGACGCGCGGACCGGCGTCTCCGGTGTAGTCCGCCTCGACCTTGAGGTAGCCGCCCGTCGGACCGTAGGTCGGGTTGAAGATCAATCCGCGCTGCTCGGCCTGGAAGGGAGCCTCGACCGCGAACCTCTCGGCCAGCGGATGCCAGTGCTTGGGGAAGTTCTCCTCGCTCGCGGTCATCGCGAAGCAGAGCCTGCGCGCCTGCGGCACGTCCCAGTCGAACGTGTAGTAGGCGTTGACCGCTTCGGTGTCGCGCCCGATCTCCTCGTCGGACGGCAGCGCGGCGTCCATCTCCTGGATCATCATCGCCACCTCGGCGCGGGTGAACGAGCCGGGCGTGAGCATCTCCGAGTAGAGGTTCATGCTCCCGTTGTGGAAGTCGAAAGCCATGATGCAGAACCGTTCGAGCCGGACCTTCGCGAACCGCTCGCGGTGGTTGCGCACCGACTCGGGGAGGTACTTCAGCTCGAGGAGTTCGTCGAACGTCGGCGGTTCCTCGAAGAAGGCCCACGCCTTCTCCATACCGCGGGCCACCGAGGCATCGACCCCCCACCACAGCGGGAGACGGTCGATCACCTCGTCCACCATGCTCTCCACGGGGTGACCGCTGGACTTCAGCAGGCCCTTCTGCCGAGCCGTGGCAACGGGGTTGTGCGGCAGTTCCGGTGTCATGTAACGGAAGTTGACAGTCCGCTTGGCCGCGTTCTGCGTGGTGGTCCGGACCGTGATGGTGCCCGTGGCGTACTGCTCGTTGAAGGTGTCGATCATCTCCGAGACCGCCCGGTCGTTGAAGTCGACCTCGGCGATCTCCGCGTACTTCCGCAGGTCCGTGTGCAGCTGGACCAGGTCTGTCTTGGTGTCGGGCAGCAAGGGGGTACTCCGTTCTCGCAGTAGGTGGGCTCAGTCCCTGGCGAGCTCGACCACTTGGGCGGCGTGGAGATTGGGCGGCGCGCCGACCGCGGCGGCACCGAAGCTGGTGAGCAGCGCGAGGTTCTCCTCGTCCTTGCGCCCCTCGGCCCTGCCCACCGACTGGAAGTACTTCTCCAGCGCACCGGGCAGTGCGCCGATCAGGACCTTCGCGGAGTCGGTGACGGTGTCGAACGTGTGCGGCAGGCCGCGGGGAGCGAAGGCGAAACCGCCCGCCTCCACGTCCCACGACTCGCACTCTTCGAGCGTCGTCCCGCCGATCCAGATGCGGACAACGCCTTCCAGCACAACCCAGAACTCGTCCTCGCGGGTGTGCACGTGGATGGGCGGGGCGTTCCCGGGAAGCACCGTGTTGCGAATAACCGTGAGCGCACCGCCGGTGGCGTCCTCCGGCAGGACCTGTTCGAAACTCGTCGCGTAGTAGTCGAACTCAGGACCGTCTCCCACGTTGGCCACGTGGGGGCGCTTCCCTTCCTCTGGAAACACACGATCACCTCACTTCAGCAGCTATCTGTTGCACTGGCTGTCGGTTGTCGAACGCGTTCAACTTCGGCGTGGCGCCGCGGACGACCTCGAACAGGTCGGGGATCCGCAGATCGTCCGGTTCGCCACGCCAGGCGACGTGCTGGTCCGGGCGGACCAGGACCAGCGACGCGCCACAGGTGTCTGTTTCGAACCAGTCGCCGGCCCGCAGCACGGTGAGAGGCACACCGCTGCGCCTCGCCGCCTCCCGGATCGGCTCCAGGTCGGCCAAGGGGTCGAGGCAGAGCAGGGTGTGGTTCTGGGCGAGCCGGTCGTACAACGAGGTGCCGTCGGGCAACCACGCGTGCGGCAGTCGTGCACCGGCCTGTGCGGTGGGCCGGTAGGTGGTGACCTCTTGCACGGGCTCGGGTCCGGGATCGGCCGCGATGATCGGCGACCCGTGGTAGTGGTAGCCCAGCACCAGTCCGAGTCCGTGGAACTCGCTGCGCTTGCAGTCCTGGATCGCGGCGGCCGCGGCGACGCGTGCGGCCCGACCTCGCTCACCCGGCGCGCTGACGGGGAAGGTGGCCAGATCCGCGGGAGTGCGGCGCAGGTGGCTGCTCGCGGTCGCGATGGTCCGCTCCGCCACCACCCTGCGTTCGAGCTCGTAGGTCTCGAGCAGGCCCGGCCCGCCCCACCCGTCGAGCACCGCGGCCAGCTTCCACCCGATGTTGACCGCGTCGCCGACCCCGGTGTTGAACCCGTGCCCGCCCCACGGCGGAGTCAGGTGCGCCGCGTCACCGACCAGGAAGATCCGGTCGCTCGCGAACCTGTCCGCGACCAGCATCCGCGCGGACCAGCGGTCGGTCGACACGATCGACATTGGTACGTCCTGGCCCACGAGCGCACGCACCACTTCGGACGGATCGAGCGTGCCTGACGAGTCGTCGACGCCCACCACGAACCACGTGTCGTCGAGGTCCAACCGGCCGACGAGCCCGGAGGTCTTCCCGTTGACGACCCAGTAGTGCACGGCCGACCCGTGCGGAACCCGTTGTGCCAGACCAGGTGCGCGGAACACGATGTTGAGGTTGCGCCTGGAGTCGGCTGAACCCTCGTAGAGAGCGCCGATGGAGTCGCGGGACAAGCCCGTCGGACCGTCGCATCCGAGCACGTACTGCGCCCGCAACACGTGCATGTCGTCGCGGCTGTCGAGCACGCTCGCCTCGACGTACGACCCCGTCTCCACGAGCAGGCCGCACAGGGCGCCGAACGACGTCGTCACGGTGTCCAGCTGTGCCACCGCGTTCCTCAGCACGCGCTCCACGAGCGGTTGCGCGATCTGCTGGCCCGACTCGGCGAACAGGTCCGTCCGCTGGGGCGTCAGGCCGAAGCAACCGGTGAAGCGGGTGATCTCCGCGCCCAGCAGGCTGGTGCAGAAGACCGCGTCCTGGGACCAGGCCACCGGAATCGGTGCAGCGGCCCGGATGTCGCCCGCCAGACCCCAGCGCCGGAAGTGCTCCATCGTCCGGACGCTGGTCGTCTTGGCCCGCGGCCGGTCGGTGGTCACGGTTTCGCGCGGCTCGACCAGGACGCAGCGCACACCGCGCAGGCCCAGTTCCATCGCGGCGGACAGACCGCTGGGGCCGCCGCCCAGGATCAGCACTTCGGTCTCGGTGGGAAAGGTCATGGCCGCGCTCCGTTCTCGCCCGCTCGTCCGAGGAACTCCTCGAGCGCCTGGTTGAACGGCGTGCCCGCGTTCTGCGTGCCGTGCCCACCGTTGATCGTCAGCCGCTCACCGCCGATCTGGGCGGCGAGCGCGTTGCCGATCTCCTCGAAGAGCGGCCGCTGACCGCCGGTGACGACGAGCTTCGGGAAGGTGGCCGCGCGCAGTGCGGCCGTGGGGATGTTCGCCTCCCACGGCCACCGCATGGCGGTGAGCCGTCCGGCGAAGTCGCGCACGTCGGCGGGCAGCGGCGACGGGAACTTCAGCGTCGGTTCGATGTAGGAGAACACCGCGCCGAGCAACTCCTCCTCATCACCCGGCGGAGCGGCCAGCAGGTCCTGCATGCCGCGCTCGTACTCGTCGACGACCGGCACTCCCCTGGCCACGCTGCTCGCCGCGCTCTCGATCAGCGTGAGCGACCACACGACGTCCGGCCGTTCCACCGCGGCGAGCATGGCGCCGACGGTTCCGTAGGACTGGGCCACGAGATGCGCGCCGTCGCCGAGGAGTTCCGCGATGAGCTTCGCGTCCTCCTCGAAGTCCTCCCGGACGCTCGTCGCGCTCTTGCCGTAGTTCAACCGGGAAGGCACGATCAGCCGCCAGCGCCGCGCCAGCGGTTCCTGCGCCTGCCAGGCGTCCATGCCGCCGAACGCGCCACCGTGCACGAAGATCACCGGCTCACCGCCGCCGATCTCGACCACGTGCATCCCGCCCGGCCCGGTGCGCTCGATCCGTTGTGGTTCAGGGGAGTCAGGCGCCTGACCGGCTGGGGCCACCTTGGCGAGCAGTACGGACTCCAGCGCAGCTACGCTCGGGTTGTCGAGGAACTCCGTCGCCGCCAGGGTGACCCCGAACTCACGGCTGATCATGTCGCGCAGCTCGAGCGCCATCATCGAGTTCAGGCCGAGGTTCTGCAGCGGCTCGTCGACCTCGATCTCGTCGGGCGCGCTGCCGAGCACGTCGGCCGTGTGCCGCACCAGTGCGTGCCGCACCCGCGTGGCGGCGTCCTCGCCACCGAGGTCGACGGTCGCGGCGGGCGTCCGCTCGGCGTCGGGCTGCCTGCGGCCCAGGCTCACCGTCGTCTGCCTGGGAGGCGCCGTGATCGCCTGCACGAGCTCCTCGCGCCGCATCAGTCGCATGTGGACGGAGCTCAGCTGGGCGACCACCTGGCCGCGTTCGGTCATGAGGGTCATGTCCGCCGTCAGCAACTCGCCGGACGTCGAACCCTCCTGCAGTCGTGCGTGGCACACGAGCGGTTCTCCGGCATGGCCGTAGAAGTGGTACTCCCCCAGCTCGACGAGCATGGCCAACGTGTCCGGCCCGACCCTGTCGGCGGCGCAGGGGAAGATCATCTGCAGCACCGCGTCGAGGATGCCGGGATGCAGCCGGTAGGGCAGGTTCGCCTCGTCGTCGTCCATGGTGCGCATCCAGGCGATCGCCTCACCACGCCCGTACTTGATCCGGTCGAGCCACCGCGACGACGGGCCGAGCCGCAGGCCGCGCCGCCACAGGTCGCGGTAGAAACGGCCACCTGACAGCTCGTGGTCGCACCGTCGCTCGATGTCGCTGAAAGCGCTTTCCCCCACCGCAGGCCGAACACCGTCCGCGGTGCGGAACCCACCCCGTGCGTACAGCGACCACGTCCCCTGCTCGCCCGCCGGGCTCGCGAGGTACTGGAAGCTCGAGGACGTCGGTCCGGTGGGAGTCACGACGAGCTGGGTGACCGCGCGGCCGCCCTGCTCGATGAGCATCGCCTGGGGCAGCATGAGTTGCTCCACGCACACCCGGTCGTCGCCGAGGATCTCGGCGGCGGCACCCGTCACCGCCTCCAGGTAGAACCCGGCGTTGACGACCGCGGCCTGCTCCACCACGTTCTCGTCGAGCCCGGGGTACTGGGCCGCGGTCAGCGAACCCTGGTACTGCACGATCTCGAGCGGCGACGGCAGCCGGCGGCCCTGCACCGGCAACCTGACCTCCGCCGGCGCGCTCACCGGCGTGACCGGGCCGGTGACGGGTGTCTCGACCGCCACGCGCGGCGGCACGGCATCGGCGGCAACGGCCGGGACGGCCTTCTTGGTCGTGTGGAACCAGTGGCGCTTGCGCTGGAACGGATAGGTGGGAAGCTCCACGCGCCGCCGGGCCCGGCCGCTGTCGACACCGGCCCAGTCGACGTCGGCTCCGCGGACGTACAGTTCGCCGAGCGCGTCCAGCACGCTGTGCCAGTTGGGTTGTCCCGGCTGCAACGAGGGCAGCCAGGCGATGTCCTCATCGGTCAGCGTGCGCCGGGCGAGACCGCACAACACCGGCGACGGCCCGATTTCGACGAACGTGCGGCAGCCGAGCTCGGCGAGTTGCCACACGCCTGCCGAGAAGTTCACCGGCTGCCTGGCGTGCTTGCGGACGTACGGCGCGCTGAACGTGTCCCCGTCGGCCATGCGCCCGGTCAGGCCCGACACCAGTGGAATGGCCGGCGCCGCGAAGGACGTCGCGGCGGCACGGCTTTCGAAGCCGTCCAGCATCGGCTCGATCAGTTCCGAGTGGAACGCGTGCGACACCCGCAGCGGCACGGCCCGGATGCCGTCCGCGGTCAGCGTCTGGACGAGCTCGTCGAGCGCGGACTTCAGGCCGGACACCACGACGTCCTGCGGACCGTTGATCGCCGCGATGGACAGCTTGCCCCCGTAGGGCCGGATCGCCTCGGTGACCCGGCCGGCGTCCGCCGACAGTGCTGCCATCCCGCCGCCGGAAGGCAGTTCCTGCATGAGCCGGCCGCGGGTGGCGATCAGCGACAGACCCTCCTCCAGGCTGAACACCCCGGCGACGCAGGCAGCGGCGAACTCGCCGACGCTGTGCCCGAGCACCGCCGCCGGCTCGACGCCGAAGCTCTGCCACAGCCGGGCGAGCGCGTACTGCAGCGAGAACAGGACCGGCTGGCTGTAACAGGTCTGGTCGATCAGCTCGTCGGGGATGTCGTCGGAGAAGAGCACGGACAGCAACGGCTGGTCGAGGTGCGCGCGCAGAATTTCGTCGCACAGCTCGAGATCTCGCCGGAACCCGGCGTGGG
The DNA here is from genome assembly GCF_044455585.1 of Lentzea sp. NPDC051213. NCBI lineage: Bacteria > Bacillati > Actinomycetota > Actinomycetes > Pseudonocardiales > Pseudonocardiaceae > Lentzea > Lentzea sp. NPDC051213. Next base: position 574,453 of record NZ_JBITEX010000002.1, on the reverse strand, counting down.
TCTCGAACAACTGCTGGCCCATGCGCCGGTGCTGCGAGCCCTGTCCCGTGAAGAGGAACGCGATCTTGGGCCGGCGTCCGGAGCCGACGACGCCGTGATGCAGGCCGGAGCTCTTCTCGCCGGTCGCGTGGTGGGCAAGACGGCGCCGCAGATCATCGGGATGATCGGCGCGCACGGCCAGCCGGTGGTTGAAGTGCGCCCGGCCGCAGTTCGCGGTGAAAGCCATGTCCCCCAGTGACTTCTCCGAGGCTTCGGCCAGCTCGTCGAGGTAGCCGCCCGCGAGCTGGGTGAGTGCCTCGTCGCTGCGCGCGGACAGGCACAGCAGGTGGGCGGGCCGATCGGTGCCGGTGCTCGGCCGCTCGAGCTGTGGTGCTTCCTCGAGCACGACGTGGGAGTTGGTGCCGCTGGCGCCGAACGAGCTGACACCGGCGTACCGGGGCCGCTCCTGCCGCGGCCACGGCGTGAGCGTCGTGGGCACGGTGATCGGCAGCTCGCCGACGCGGATCTCCGGGTTGAACTCGGTGAGGTGCAGCAGCGGGGGCAACTGCTCGTGCTGCAGCACCAGCACGCACTTGATCAGCCCCGCGATGCCGGCGGCGGACTCCAGATGGCCGATGTTCGTCTTCACCGAACCGAGCGCGAAAGGCGTGGCGGGATCGCGGTTCTCCCCCAGCACATCGCAGAGAGCGTTCACCTCGATCGGGTCGCCCAGCGACGTTCCGGTGCCGTGCGCCTCGACGTAGCCGACGTCGGATCCGTTGATTCCCGCCCGCTGCAACGCCTCGCGCACGACCGCGCGCTGCGCCGAGCCGTTCGGCACGGTGATGCCGCTGCTGCGGCCGTCCTGGTTGACCGCCGAACCCCGCAGGACGGCGAGGACCTGATCGCCATCCGCCTGGGCGGCCGACAGTCGCTTGAGGACGACGACGCCACAGCCTTCGCCGCGCACGTAGCCGTCCGCGTTGCGGTCGAAGGTCTTGCACCGTCCGTCGGGGGCCATCATGCCCGCCTTGGACAGGATCACGAACCACTCCGGCGACAGCAGCACGTTCACCCCACCGGCCAGCGCCATGTCGCAGTCACCCGCGCGCAGGCTCTGCGCGGCCAGGTGCACCGCGACCAGGGAGGACGAGCAGGCGGTGTCGACGGAGAGGCTCGGCCCCTGCAACCCGAGCCAGTAGGCGAGGCGGCCGGGCGCGAAGGCGGAGGCGAGTCCACCGGTCAGGCTGTACCCGTCGAGATCGGAGGTCGTGCTCTGCTGGATGACGGTCTGGCTGTAGTCCGCGGTGGTGACCCCCATGAAAACACCGGTCTTGCTGCCGGTCAGCTTGCCGACCGGCTGGCCGGCGTGTTCGAGCGCCTCCCAGCCCACCTCGAGGAAGAGGCGTTGCTGCGGGTCCATCTGCGCGGCCTCGCGCGGCGAGATGCCGAAGAACGCGGCGTCGAACTGGTCGATGTCGTCGAGGAAGGCACCACGCCTGGTCGCCGATTTCCCCGGCGCCGCGGGATCGGGGTCGTAGTGCTCGTCGACGTCGAACCGGTCCGGGGGCACGTCGGTCACCGCGTCACGGCCGTCGCGCATGAGCTCCCAGAACTCGCCGAGGGACCTGGCCCCCGGCATCCGGCAGGCCATGCCCACGATGGCGATCGGGTCGTTGCGGGTTCGCTCCGAGTTCTCCAGGGCACCGCGCAGCTCTTGGATCTCGGCGAGCGCCTGCCCCAGGATCTCCCTGCTCTGCGTTGAGATCACGTCCACGTCCTATCGCTGGCCCTGGTCGCTTTGGCGGCAACAATTTCGAGGCTGAGCAGCCGGATCAGTTCCTCTTCCGACGCTGTGCCGAGGTGAACGGCGGGTACCGGCGGCGGGGGAATCACCCGCGGGCGCGGCACGACCACCGGCGGGGGCGGAGCCGGCCGGGTGATCTTCGACAGGTGGGCGGCCAGCTCCGCGGGAGTGGGGTGGTCGAACAACACCGTCGCGGAGAGCCTGCGGTCGATGATCGCTTCGAGGCGGTCCCGCAGGGTGATCGCGCGCAGGGAGTCCATGCCGAGCTGGAAGAACCCGATGTCGGGTGCCACCTCGTCGACGGTCAGGTCGAGCAGCTCCGCCGTCTCCGCGCAGATCCGCTCGAGCAGTTCCTCCGGATCGGCTGGGCGTGTGGGCGCGCTCGTGACGGTGTCGCTCTGGGCGGCCACGGCCGACCGTTGTTCGGGGATGACGGCGACAGGAGCCATCCAGAACCGGCGGTGCTGGAACGCGTAGGTGGGCAGCTCGACCTGGCGGCACGTCGCACCGAAGACCGCGGTCCAGTCGACGGGCGAGCCCGCCACGTACGCCTCGGCGACACCGCGCCCGTCTCCCGATTCCACCAGGGCCGGGGCCAGGACGGCGGCACCCGGTTTAGCCGCGACCGCCACGCCACGCACCACGGCGGGCGAAGTCTCGCCGCGGGACAACGTTTCCAGGCCCGCGATGAGTTCGTCGCGAGTGGACGCGACCACGGCCGCACGATGACGCAGCGCGGCTCTCGTGGTCGCCAACGACCACGAGACGTCACAGAGCCGCACGCGATCATGTTGTGCCACAACGAATTCGTGCAAGCGAGCGGCCTGCGCCTGAACCGCCTCGGCGCTGGCCCCGGACAACGGGAAGACCAACGCACCAGTCACGCCGTCGCCCGCAGGGTGATCCGGCAGCCGGGGAGCCTGCTCGAGAATGGCGTGCGCGTTGGTGCCGCTCATCCCGAACGACGACACCGCCGCGCGTCTCGGCCTCCCCTGCCGCGGCCAGGGCCTGGTGTCGGTGAGCAGTTCGAGCCCTCCGGCGGTCCAGTCGACGTGCGGGGTCGGCGTTTCGGCGTGCAACGTCTTCGGTGCGACGCCGTGCCGCAACGCCTGCACGACCTTGATGACGCCCGCGATTCCCGCCGCCGCCATGGTGTGCCCGATGTTCGACTTCAACGACCCCAGCAGCAGAGGCTGATCGGCCCGCCGGCCCCTGCCGTAGGTGGACAGAAGTGCCTGTGCCTCAATCGGATCGCCCAGCGCGGTGCCGGTGCCGTGTGCCTCGACGAGGTCGACGTCGTCCGCACTCAGGCCCGCGTTGACGAGCGCCTGGCTGATCACGCGCTGCTGTGCCGATCCGCTCGGCGCCGTGAGGCCGTTGCTGGCGCCGTCGGAGTTCACCGCGGTGCCGTTGACCAGTGCCAGCACCGGATGCCCGTTCTTGCGCGCGTCGGACAGGCGCTCGAGCACCAGCACGCCGGCGCCTTCGCTCCAGGTGGTCCCGTCGGCGTCGGCCGAGAACGACTTGCACCTGCCGTCCGGAGCCAGCCCGCCCTGGCGGCTGAACTGGACGAACGCCTCCGGACTCGCCATCACCGTCGCCCCCGCGGCCAGCGCGAGTGAGCACTCGCCGCTGCGCAGCGACTGGCTCGCGACGTGCAGTGCCACGAGCGACGAGGAGCACGCGGTGTCGATGGTGAGAGCGGGGCCCTCGAACCCGAACGAGTAGGCGACTCGCCCGGACACGAGACTCGGGGCGCGCCCTGTCATCTGGTAGCCCTCGAGATCGCCCTGGCCGTCCGGCAGATCGGCGCCGTAGTCCTGGATGGCGATCCCGGCGAACACCCCGGTGTCGCTGCCGCGCAGGCTCATCGGGTCGATCGCGGCCCGTTCCAGCGCCTCCCACGTCAGTTCCAGCATCAGGCGTTGCTGGGGATCCATGGCCAGCGCCTCGCGTGACCCGATCCCGAACAGCGCCGCGTCGAAGCCGGCGACGTCGTCCAGAAAGCCGCCGAGACGCGAGTAGGTGGTGCCGGGACGGGTGCGGTCGGGGTGGTAGATCTTGCCGATGTCCCAGCCCCGGTCGTCGGGGAAGGGCGAGATGGCGTCGACTCCCGTGGTCACCAGCCGCCACAGGTCGTCGGGGCACGCCACACCGCCCGGCAACCGGCACGCCATCCCGACGATCACGACCGGATCCGCGTCCAGGTCTCGTTGCCGTGTCGGCGTGGACGCCGGCGGGAGCGTGGAACTCTGCGTGTGCAGGTCTCGTTGCCGCGTCGGCGTGGACGCCGGCGGGAGCGTGGAACTCTGCGCGTCCAGGTCTCGTTGTCGGGTCGGCGTGGACGCCGGCGGGAGCGTGGAGCTCTGCGCGTGCAGGTACGACACCAGCGCTTGGGGTGTGGGGTGGTCGAACATGATGGTGCTGGGCAACTGCACGCCCAGCGCGTCCGTCAGGCTCCGGTGCAGGTCGAGTACACCCACCGACGTGAGGCCGAGATCGAGGAAGGTCGCGGCCGGGTCGATGTCGGCCCCGTCGCTGCCACCGATCGACTTCGCGAGCTGTGCCCGCACCACTTCCCAGATCCCGGCCTCGTCGAGGCGGACCTCCTGGCGGCGCTGATCGGCTTCCACCAGGCCGGGCCTCGTGATCCAGAACCGCTCGCGGGCGAACGCGTAGGTGGGCAGGTCGACGCGCTGGGGCGAACTCCCGCGGAAGAACGGGCGCCAGTCGACCGGTTCCCCTTCGACGTACTTCGCCGCGAGTTCGGCGGCCTCACCTCGTTCCTTCTGTGCTGGGCGGTCGCCGCAGGCGAGTTCCGCCTGCGCGGAGCGGTCACCCCGGGCGAGTTCCTCCCGCACAGGGCGGTCACCCCGGGCGAGTTCCGCCCGCGCGGGCCGGTCACCCCGGGCGAGTTCCGCCCGCACGGGCCGGTCACCCCGGGCGAGTTCCGCGAGCCGGTCGACCAGCTCGGGCGCGGTCGCCGCGATCACCGCCGCACGCTCGCCGAACGCCGTGCGCGTGGTGGCCAGCGAGTACGCCAGGTCGATCAGCCGCACGTCCGGGTTCGCCAGAACGTGCTCGCGCAGCCGCGCGGCCTGCCGCCGCAGTGCGCTCTCGTTCTTGGCCGACACCACGAAAGGGAGCACCCGAGGTTCCACGGCGCCGGTGCTGCTGCCGATGGGGTCGCCCTCTTCGAGGATCAGGTGGGCGTTCGTTCCGCTGATGCCGAACGAGGACACGGCTGCCCGGCGCGTCCGGCTTCCCCGCTGCCACGGCCGCGGCTCGGTCAGCAGCCGCATCTTGGCCGGGTCCCAGTCGACGTGCGGGGTCGGCGCCTGCACGTGCAACGTTTGCGGCAGCACCTCGGAACGCAGGGCCAGCACCATCTTCATCAGCCCGGCGACCCCGGCGGCGGCGTTCGTGTGCCCGGTGTTGGACTTCAGCGAGCCGAGCCACAACGGACTCGCCGGTGGCCTGCGCTCGCCGTAGACCGCCTGCAGCGCCGCGGCCTCGATCGGGTCACCGAGCACCGTGCCGGTGCCGTGCGCCTCGACCGCGTCGACGTCGGCGGGCTGGAGACCCGCGTTGTGCAGCGCGTCCTCGATCACCTGCTGCTGGGCTCGGCCGCTGGGCGCGGTGAGGCCGTTGCTGGCCCCGTCGGAGTTCACGGCGGATCCGCGGATCACGGCCAGCACGGGGTACCCCAGGCGGCGCGCGTCGGACAGCCTCGCCAGCACGAGCACGCCCGCGCCCTCGGCCATGGCGATGCCGTCGGCGTTGGCCGAGAACGGTTTGCACCTGCCGTCGGGGGCCAGTGCGCGTTGCAGGTTGAACGCCATCAGCATGCCCGGTGTCGCCATCACCGTGGCACCACCGGCCAGCGCCAGGTCGCATTCGCCCGCACGCAGCGACTGCACGGCGAGATGCACCGCGACCAGGGACGCCGAGCACGCGGTGTCGACCGTGACCGCCGGGCCGCGCAGTCCCAGTGCGTAGGCGACGCGCCCCGACACCACGCTGGTGAGGCCGCCGGTCATCGCGAAACTCGCCTGATCGTGCGGAATCCTGTCCAGGCCGGGCAGGTAGTCCTGGTGCAGGACACCGGCGAACACGCCGGTCCTGCTCTCCTGCAAGGTCTCCGGAATCACGCCGGCACGTTCCAGCGCCTCCCAGCTGATCTCGAGCAGCAGTCGCTGCTGCGGGTCCATCGTGGTGGCTTCACGTGACCCGATGTCGAAGAAGGAGGCGTCGAAGTCCGCTGCCTGATCCAGGAATCCGCCCGTGCGCGTGCAGATCCGGCCCGGCCGGCCGGGCTCGGGGTCGTACAGCGCGTCCAGGTCCCATCCCCGGTCGGCGGGCAGGCCTGACCGCGCTTCCCGTCCTTCCGCCAGCATCTGCCACAGGGAGTCCGGTGTGGACACAGCGCCGGGGAGGCGGCACGCCATCGACACGATCGCGATGGGGCCGCGGTTGCCCGCACGCAGCTCAGCGTTCTCCTGCCTCAGCCGCTGGGTTTCCTTGATGGACGTGCGCAGCGCGTCGAGCAGGCCGGAGGAGTCCGTCATCGTTAGTCCTCCCCCATGACCAGCTTGATGAGGCTGCCCGCGTCCATCGTCTCGACCTCCACCGCACCCGTGCGCCGGGAAATCCGGGGCGCCTCCCACACCTGCAGGTAGTCCGCGAGCTTCGTCACCGTGGCGTAGTCGTAGATCGACGACGTGGCCAGCGTCCGGTGCATGTCCTCGCTGATCCGGACGCTCAGCGCCTGCGTGCCGATCGAGTCCAGGCCGAGTTCCTTGAACGGGCGGTTGATCGGAACCGCGTCGGCGGAGCCGTACCCGAGCACCGCCGCGACGTGCGCGCGGACCGACGCGATCAGCGCTGCTCGGTCGTCGGACGGTTCGTCGTGTGCACTCGACCGCGGCGCGACGGCGACGACCTCCTCGACGCGGTCGGCGACCGGCGCCGCCTGCCCGGGGTCCAGCCAGTACCGCTGTCGCTGGAAGGCGTAGGTGGGGAGGTCCACCCCGCGTCGGAGGTGCTCTTCGAACACGGTCTCCCACCGCGGTGTAGCGCCACGCAGATAGGCGTGCGACAGGCCGAGGACGGGCAACGAACGCCCGCTCGTGCCGGGCTGCACGGCGTGCACGGCCACATCCGGGTTTCCCTCGTCGCGCGCGATTTCCTGGACCGAGTCGAGCAACGCCGACCGCGGGCCGATCTCGATGAAGGTGACCGGTTCCCCGCCCGCCACCAATGCACGCACGGTGTCGCCGAACCTCGCGGTCCCGCGGGCGTTGTCGTACCAGTGATCGGCGTCGAGCACCGTCCCTTCAGGACGATCGCCGGTCACCGCGCCGCAGTAAGCGAGATCGGGTGCCCCAGTGGCGTCCTCACCGCGCTGTACCGCGAGTCTGGCCGCGTCCTCGATCGACAGGACGCCGGAGAGATGCGCCGCCGCCAGTTGGTGCCGGCTGGCACCGATCACGAAGTCCGGCCGCACGCCGCAGGACGTCCACAACTCCGCCAGTGCCACCGTCATGCCGAAGACGGCGGCGTCCAGCGCACCCGCCTGGCGCAACCACGCCACATCCGCACCGCGTCGCACCGCCTCCCCCACCACGAAGTCGCAGTGGGGAGGGAAAACGTCCGCGCACTCGGCCACCCGCGCGGCGAACGCGGGAGACTCGCTCATCAGTTCCTGTGCCAGCTCCACCAGGCCGTGGCAGGGACTGGTCATCAGGAACACCACGGCGCCGGTCGGTTGTTCCGCGCCTCGCAGGACATCCGGCGCCTCGGTGCCGTCGGCGACCGCGCCCAGGCCGGCGACGAGCTGGTCGCGGTTCTGCGCCAGCACGACTGCCCGGCAGGCCAGTCGTTCCCGGCGGGTGGCCAGTGACCACGCGACCTGACCGATGTCCTGGTCGGGCCGGCTCTGGACGTGCTGCCGCAGCTGGTTCGCCTGAGCTCGCAGAGCGCGGTCGTTCGTGCCGGAGATGACGAACGGCAGGGTTTCCGCCGTCACCTCGTCGCCTTCCGCAGGGGCCTGTTCGAGCACCAGGTGCGCGTTGGTGCCGCTGATCCCGAACGACGAGACCGCCGACCGGCGCGGGCGATCCGTGGCAGGCCACCGGGTGTGCTCGGTGAGGATCCGCACCGAGCCCGCCGACCAGTCGATCTCGCCGGCGGGCTCGTCGACGTGCAGCGTCTTGGGCAGAAGTCCGCTGCGCATGGCCATGACCATCTTGATGACGCCGGCAACGCCGGCAGCGGCCTGGGTGTGCCCCAGGTTCGACTTGACCGAGCCGAGCCAGAGCGGCCTGGACTCGTGTCTGTCCTGGCCGTAGGTCGCGAGGATCGCACCGGCCTCGGCTGGATCTCCGAGCCTGGTACCGGTGCCGTGTGCCTCGACCGCGTCGACGTCCGCGGCGGTCAACCCGGCGTGCGCGAGCGCCCGCCGGATCAACTCCTCCTGAGCGGCGCCGTTCGGAGCGATCAAGCTGCTGCTCGCTCCGTCGTGGTTGACCGCGGAGCTCCGCAGGCACGCGAGCACCGGGCAACCGAGGCGCCGAGCGTCGGACAACCGAGCCAGCACGACCATGCCGGCGCCTTCACTCCACACGGTGCCGTCGGCTCCGGCAGCGAAGGGTTTGCACCTGCCGTCCGATGCCAGACCGCCGTGCTTGCTGAACTCCGTGAACATTCCCGGACTCGCCGCGAACGTCACTCCGCCCGCCAGCGCCAGGCCGCACTCGCCGGTCCGCAAGGCTTGTGCGGCCAGATGCATGGCCACCAACGATCCGGACTGTGCGGTGTCCACGGTCAGCACCGGTCCGGTGAATCCGAAGAAGTAGCTCAGCCGCCCTGCCGTGAGGCTCGCGGCGGTGCCGGTGAGAACACTGCCCTTCACGTCCGCCGGCGCTTCGTGCATCGGCGGGCCATAAGCGGTGGACATAGCGCCGACGAATACACCTACTCGTTCGTTCTGGAGCTTTCCGGAGGAAAGGCCCGCACGCTCGAGGGCCTCCCATCCCGTTTCCAGCACGAGACGCTGCTCCGGATGCATCGCCGCGGCTTCCCGCGGCGAGATCCGGAAGAACTCGGCGTCGAAGTCCGCTCCGCCTTCAAGAAATCCGCCGCGGGCGGCAGGTGACGAGCCAACCGCGTTCGGATCACCCGCCCCCAACCGCTCGAGATCCCAGCCCCGGTCGGACGGCAGGTCGGAGACAACACATTTCTCGGCGAGCAACAGCGCCCAGAGGTCCTCGGGCGAGGAAATTCCTCCTGGGTACCGACAGGCCATACCAACAATGGCGATGCGATCATCGGACGAGGAACAACTCATCTCGAAAGCCGTTTCATCGGAGCGCGCAGGGAGTATTCGCTCACTCATCGGACCAGCCCAGCATCAGGGGAGCCACTGAAGGGCAGTGGCTTCTACAGGTAGCTCACCGAGGGCGCCGCACGAACAATGACGGCGGCAGCACTAACGAACGTTCTGAGGCTTCCGTGCGATCACGGCACCGTTGGCGCCGCCGGCCTCGAACCTGACAATTTCCGAGTTGACGAACCCGGCGTCGCCGAGCCACGACCGGTACTCGGTCTCGGAGTAGTTCTTTCCACCGGACTGCGCGACGAGCATGTTCATACCCATGAGCGCGGCCTCGGCCGGGCCTGTGCGATCAGGATTCAACAGGTGCTCGCAGATGATGACCACGCCACCGGGCGGCAATGCGGCCCAGACCTTGTCCAGCAGCGCGCGGTTGTACTCTTCGTCGTAATTGTGGAAGATCTGGCTCAGCAGGACGACGTCATACCCCTCAGGAAGGGTCGCGTCCTTCGAGTAGTTGCCAGGCGCGGTGTCGATCGCGTGGTCCAGCCCCGCCGCCTTGACCTTCGCGGTGACGATCGGACACACGTGCGGCAACTCGTACACAGTGGCCGTGAGGTGCGGAAACTTGCTGCACAGCTCGATCGGGAAGCCGCCTGAGCCGCCACCCACGTCGAGCAGGCGCCGGTGGCCGGTGAAGTCGTAGACATCGGCGAGCGAACGGGCGGTGAAACCCGCCAGCGCGTGCATCGCCTCCCAGAACAACTCCATGACCACAGCGTCTTCCGCGGTGAACAACGTCTCTTGTTCATCTGGATTCCACAAAACCGGACGGTCGGATTTCAACGCGTCGACGACGTGGTGCCAGCCCTCGTACAGCTTGTGGTTGTAGAACTTCACGTAGCCGCCGAAGTAGTACGGCTTGCCGGCGACCAGGAACTCCTCGGCGATCGCGGTGTTGCGGTAGCCGATGTCGGTCTTCTCCAGAAGATCGAGGGACGTGAGCGCGGCAAGCAGAAGATCAGCGGGCCGCGGTTGCAGATCGAACTCTTCAGCGAACTCCTCGACCGTGACCGATCGCCCCCCGGCGAGACGTGTGAATACGTCGAGATCGACCGCAGCAGCATAGGTCTTGAAGCTGATGAAGCCATTCGTGAGTTGAAGCAACGGGAACTGAGTCAGCCGCCTTGACATCTGTTTCACTGCAGCGCTCCGAAGGTCTGATGGCAGATCGCGTCTAACGCTGAGGAAGGCCCCAGACCGGTTCTCGGTCCGCTTCCACGCGTCTCATGTCGTTAAGAGTGCACGCTTGTGCGAAAAAAACAAGTCGGACTGCCGTGATGTCAGGCCAGCTTCACCCAATCGGAGGAGTTTTGACTCCACCCCTCCACGTCGTAACTATTTGAAGACAAACAAGAATGTGGTCAACACAAAGGAGCCGGCGAGTGAAGCCGGTGTGAAGAGTTAATACATGCGTCATTCTGCATCCATGAAGACTCGAACGGCAGGAGGCCAGTCAAGCTACTTTCACGACAAAACGGGCATACGAAAGCAACGCACCATCATGAAGCGGTGGTGCCGTTTGAAGCGTCGCTCACCTTTCCCGTGCAGCCGCACGCACGCGCCGGAGATCCCACACGGCGCCCATGCCGCGATAGAGGTCGACGCAGGCAGCTATGAGCGGGGCCGCCTGAACCCCCGATTTGGCACGGGTGAGCAGCACGGCGGTGTCTTCCAGGGTCTGCGCCAGCTCGAAGGTCCGGCCGGCCCGGCGGTAGTGCTCTGCGACTTGATGAAGTCCGTCCGGATCTCGGTCGAACACGCTGCGGCAGCGTTGTGCGGCCGCGCCGGCACCCGATGCGGTGACCTCCAGCCCGGCCTCGGCCTCGCACGCCGCCACCGCCTCCTGCGCGGTGGCGACGTCTCCTCCCGCCAAGGCGAACCGCACCAGGTCGGGAAGCCATTGATGACGCACCATCATCGGCGCGTACCTGGTGTCGAGGATCGTGCCCAACACCTCGATCGCGTCCGTCCAGCGTGACTCCCGTGCCGCGGCCACCGCACGGGCCGCCACCAGGAAGCCGCTGTTCTCCCGGTCGGCGGTCGTCGTCAGCGGGAGGGTCTCCCCCGCGTCCAGGTGTGCCGCCATCACGGCGGCTTCATCGCGGTGCGCGGCGATCAGTGCGCCGACACCGTGCAACAACAGCAGCGGCCGTCTCTCACGCAAGCCGAGGCTCGTGACGTCCGCTGTGCAACCTTGGGCCGAACCGAGTTCCTCGACCGCTTCATCCCACTTGCCGAGCCAGAACTGATGCACCCCGGCGGCGACGTGGACACCGGCGACCGGCGTGCCCGACGAGATCTCCAGCGCCCGGCGGAGGTCATCCCCCGCCTCAGGCAACCGATCGAGGCACTGCAACGTGAACATCCTTTTGTCCAGCAAGACAAGTCGCAGATCGGTGAGCGTGATGTCGTTGCCTGTCAAGGAAAGCGCTCTGTCCAGATGCATCACCGCCCGACCGTGGTCACGGCGCACCGTGTCCACTTGCCACAGCACCTCCAGACCCTGGCCGACCGCGAAGGCGTCTCCCACCCGCTCACCCAGCTCTATTGCCTCGTTCGCGGTACGGACGGACTCCTCGACCTCGCCGAGGCCGGCGCGTTGCACCAGCGCGCGCAACGAGACCAGCCTGGCGCGCCAGAGATCGGGCAACCCCCGGTCTCTCAGCGCCTCGTCGAGCGCGCTCAGGGCAACCTGTGGCCGTGACGCCCTATAAGGGACGTAGGCCAGGATCCACCGCATCTCCGCGAGCTGGTTCCGGTCGGACAGCCCGGGCAGGGCTCTTTCCGCCCACGTCTGCGCTTCGGCGTCCCGGCCCGTCCGGAAGAGGACCCGGCTCAGGTGCGCCATCAGCACCGCGTGGCGTTCATCGGCCGTCGGCACATGCGCCAGCGTGCGTTGCAGCAACTCCACCGCGATCTGCGGCGCGCGGTGGATCAACGTCCAGGCCGAGTTCATCAGCCAGTCCAGCACCCAGCCGCCACCGGCACCCGCCGCCTCGAGCAACTGGGCCGCCACGTGCTCGGCAGGCGCGCTCGCCCGTGCCAGCGCCTCGGCGGCCTGGTGGTGCAGCCCCACGCGCACGGCTTCCGGAGTTCCCTCGTACAGCGCCTGCCGGATCAGTGGATGCCGGAAGGCCAGCCGCAGACCCGCATCGCGCAGCACGCCGGCGGTGATGGCCTCCTCGAACGGTGCGACCAGGTCCGACACCGGTCTCCCGAGCACGACGGACAGGTCGACGACCGCGAACTCACTGCCGAGCAGCGCCGCCCAGCGCAGTACGTCCTGGGTGGACTCGGACAGGAAGCCGAGCCTGCCGGTGACGGCGGACACCAGCGAGCGCGGCGCCCGATCCAGGGCGTCCGGCGCGACGTCCGCGACGTCACCGCCGACGTGGAGGACGTCCTCACGCACGAGCGCATCGGCCATCTCCCGGATGTACAAGGGATTGCCGCACGTGCGGGCGGTGATGTCACGCAGTCCTGGCCCCGGTGACGCGCCCACCAGTGCGCCGACCATCGCGGCAACATCCTGCTCTGCCAACGGTTTCAGGTGCATCACGGTGCCGTCGCGGGCTTCGACGGCCCTGCGGAGCTGGTCCACCTGACCGCCGGGCTGCACCGGGCGGGTGACGCCGACGAGCAGCAGCGGAAGCCTGTCCACGAGATCGCACAACCGGCGCCAGACCTCGAGACTGGCTTCGTCGGCCCATTGCAGATCGTCGACCAGCAACGCCAGCGGCTGGTCCGCGCAGAGCTCCTCGACCAGCACGATCAACTTGTCGATCGCGGCGAAGACCGGGTCACCGCCGTCGATGACCGAGTGAACCGACTGCTCGTCCCGCAACGCGCGGGCGAGCTCGGTCCGGCGGGCGTCGGACGACTGCGGGTTGACGCCGAGGCAGTCCAGCACGACGCGAAGAGGGAAGCTCCGGCCGAGGCTGTCGGCACCGCCCCGAGCCACCTGACAGCCCGCCCACTCGGCGTACGAGCAGCCCGCCGCGAGCACGGCGGACTTGCCGATGCCCATCTCGCCCTCGATCCACACCACCCGGCCGGAGCCGGAGACGACGTCGTCGATCGCCGAGCGCAGGACACCCACTTCCGCGTCGCGGCCCACGAGCCTGATCGCGGGTGGCCGCTTCTTCACCACCTCGGCCACGGGCGCGACATTCACCGCGGAACGCTTGCGCAGTGCGAAGTCGAGCAGTGCCGGGTCGTTGGCCAGGATCCGCTGGTGCATCTCCTGCAGCAGCGGTCCGGGTTCGACGCCCAGCTGCTCGATCATGGTGTGCCGCGCCGCGCGAAAGGTGTCGAGCGCCTCGGCGTTGCGCCCGCACCTGTACAACGCGAGCATCAGCAGCGACCGCGGGCGTTCCCTGGTCGGGTACTCGTCGACGAGCGCGGAGATGTCGGTGACCACGTCGGAGTGCAGGCCGTTCTCCAGCGCGACCTCTGCCCACAGCTCCCTCGTGATGGCCCGCAGTTCCGCGAGCCGGCTGCGCTGGGTCTGGGCGAACGGACCCGCGATGCCGGCGAGCGGTTCTCCTTGCCACAGGCCCAATCCCTCGTCCAGGGAGTCCAGCGCGCCCGCGAGGTCGTCGGCGGCGAACTGACGCTGGGCACGCTCCCTGAGCCGGTCGAACACCACGACGTCCAGGTTCTCCGGATCCAGCTGCAGGCGGTATCCGCCTCCGTCGGAAGCCAGGGCCGTGGACGACTCGCGCCTCGACCGCTCCGGCTCCAGCGCCTTCCGCAGCGAGGAGATGTAGGTGTACAGGCTGGCGCCCACGGTGGCGGGCGGGGCTTCGCCCCACACCCCGTCGATGAGCTCGTCGCGCGAGACGACGGAGTTGGCCCGCATGGCCAGCATCGCGAAGACGGCGCGCGGCAGCGAGGAACCCAGGTTGATCTGTTGCCGGCCGGACCAGACGCGCACCGCTCCGAGCAGTTCCGTACGAAGAACGGGATCAGCCGCCGCCGTGATCACCTTCACCGCCTGCACTCCATCTCGATGCCGATGCGCCTCTTACCCGAGCACGTATTGAAATTTCAATTCCACGGCTTGCCGCATCGGCCGGAATACTAGGGGACAGCGGCAGAGCGAGCCATGCCCACATGCGTGGGTGCGCGCCACGGTCGCTACGCCGACCGAGTGACCGAAAGTCCTCGTGCGTTCACCTGGCCGCACGATTGAAGCCCAAGATTGCCAACGCTATGAAAACGCAAACATGTCAGGCAATAAGATCCACGGCTTCAATCACGCCGCCTTCGGACATCGCCCAGACGGGCTCAGGGGTCTCACTCGCAGTGTCTGCCACCTCATCGGCACACCACCCGATTGCCCGGGCCGGACGCCTGCCCGCTTCCCTCGGCGGAGTGATCAACTCCACCTCGACCAGCGGAGTTGCGTGCAGAAACAACATTCGAAAACCCTCCATGCCGACCTCCGGGGACCGCGTGGAACAACGGATCTTGGTGGAGCGAACTGCGACCAAGTCTCCGGAGGACGTCTCTACTACCTCTACATGCGATCTACAGGAGACGCCGTTCACTCGACTGGGTGAAGCCACGTCCGCTTCGCCATCTCGAGCGCCCTGATGTATTTCGGAAGTTCCGTCAGCGACGCCTCCATGCGCCCCGGCACGACCTGCCCGGCGAACACCGCGTCGGCGACGGCATCGGCGGCCTCCGGGGACAGGCCGTCCAGCGAGAAACGAGGCCGCGTCGCGAACATCTCGTTGACCGTGATTCGCGCCCGGACCAGATCAAGCGTGGCTCGAAGCTCCTCGATGAGCCTGTCAGCGCTCGCTGGATCAAGTACGAGCGCACCCGACGCCGCCAATTCCAAGAACGCGTCTCCGGCGAATACCGTGTCGTCGGTTCCGGTTTTTTGCGCGGGTATGAAGTCCATGACGTTTCGCTCCCAACACGAACTGGTACGGCAGGCAGGGCCCGACCCACGGTCGACCCTGCGCCTGGCGACCGGCCACGGCAACGGGGAGAGGGCCGGCGTGCCGGAAGGTCCGCCGAACGTGCCCTTACGCGAAGCCCAGGTGAGGACGTGCGTGCCCGAACCTTCTGTAGATCCTCCGTAGACGCTGTTTAGACGAGCCTCCAAGACTCGGCCCGGTCGAGTAGGCGAACGTCTGAAGAGGGGTCGGCATGAAACGCACACGAGTGGTCATCCGAGCGGCGGACAACATGATCGGTGCCGGTCTCACCAGCTGGCTGCAGCTACCGCCGGCCGGCGACGACGACCCGGTGCTGGAGGTCATTCCGCAGGACCGCTGCACCGAGGCCGACGTCGTCGTGGTCGCGGCGGAGCGGCTCACCCCTCAGTTGCTGAGCAGCCTGCGCCGGGCCGCGTCCGCGGGCGGGGCGCCGGTCGTGCTGGTGGTGGACGAGATCGACCAGAGCGAGATCCTCAACGCGGTGCAGTGCCGGGTGGTCGGCGTGATCCCGAGGGCGGCGGTGACCGCGGAACGGTTGCGCCACGGCGTGCTGACCGCGGCCACCGGTGGCGGCGTCCTGCCCCCGTCGCTGATCAGTGAGCTGATCAAGCAGGTCGAGCGGCTGATGCAGGAGGTGCTGCAGTCCGGCGGCTCCACGCACGCCAAGTTGACCGCGCGCGAGGTGAAGGTGCTGCGACTGGTCGCGGAGGGCCTGGACACCCTGGAGATCGCCGAGCAACTGGCTTATTCAGAACGAACCGTGAAGAACGTGGTGCACGGCCTGACCACGCGGCTCAACCTCCGCAACCGGCCGCACGCCGTCGCCTACGCGATGCGCACCGGGCTGATCTGATCTCCTGATCCTCGTCGAGGAGCCACACATGCCGTCGTCGACCGTGGTCGGACTCTCGAGCACCTGCTTCGGGTCTACCGCCTACCACTTGGCCGTACTGGCGGCACGCGCGCACCACGCCAACGCGGTGGAAGTCGCTTGTTCCACCGGCGGGCCGCTGCGGGACCTCGAGCAGGTCATCCCCCGGCTCGACCTGGCCGGTCTCGACCGGCTGTCACTGCGAGCGGGGCACTTCGAAGCCGGCGCCGAACTCGAGACGGAGACGATCCTCGCGAGGCTCGCGGTGCCGGTCGTCGTTCGAGCCGACTGCGTCCGCGACCGCTATGCCTGGCGCTCCTGCGAAAACCGGCTGCTCATCGCCAACCCCACGCACGCCGGCCGGCCGCACGCCCTCGGCGAGCTGCTCGACGAACTGTTCGACGCCCTGCCGGAAGCCGGCTTCTGTCTCGACGCCTCAGCGGCGTTCGCAGCAGGTGGTCACCCCCTGCTGACGGCGTTGGCACGGCGCTACGCCGACCGCCTGGCCCAGATCAACGTCGGATCCGAGTACGCGTCCTCGCCTTCAGCGGACAGCACGCCCGGCGATGTGGACCTGGTACATGCCGTCTTGTCCGCGGCCGATCTCAGCGCACCGATCGTCGTCGAGCGCTCCGCCGACACCGCGTGGTCGAGGAAGTTGTCCCAGGACGTGGTGGCGTTGCGTGAAATCGCCCGCAACCCACGCTCCCGTGTGGACGGTGCTGAACCCGGCCTGCCGTCGAACTCCACCAGGAACTAGCGCGGGCGACGCCAGGTGCGGCGTCGCCCGCGCGGTGTCAGGCTCGTTCACGCCAGGCCAGGAGCCTTGTCCCCCGTCCAGCGGTAGACGCGAACGTGGTCCACCACCAGCTTCTGCGGGAAGCTGGTGGACGAGTCCGGGTCGCCCGGCCACGTGCCACCGACGGCGAGGTTCAGCAACATGAAGAACGGCTTGTCGAACGCCCACGTGGTGCCGGGCGGGATGTCGTTCGGCGTCGCCTGGTGGAAGTGCTGGCCGTCGACGTACCAGTGGATCTCACCGGGTCCCCACTCGACGGAGAAGGTGTGGAAGTTCTCCGCCAGCGGCCGGCCGTCGGGGCTGTTCGTCTTCCCGGTGATGCTCTCGTCGTCGGAGTAGCCCTGGCCGTGGATCGTGCCGTGCACGGTGTACGGCTCCTTGCCGAGGTTCTCCATGATGTCGATCTCGCCGCACTGCGGGTGGCCGACCTGCTCGTAGTCGTGGCCCAGCATCCAGAACGCGGGCCACATGCCCTTGCCGGTCGGCACCTTGATCCGCGCCTCGAACCGGCCGTACTGCTGGGTGAACTTGCCGTTGGTGATCAGGCGGGCCGAGGTGTACCGGCAGGAGCCGTACCAACAGTCCTCTCCGGACTCCTCTCGAGCGGTGATCTCCAGCTGTCCCTGGCCGTTGTGCGCGGCGTTGCGGTTGCCCGGCGTGTAGTACTGGAGCTCCTTGTTGCCCCAGCCGTCACCGCCGACCTCGTGACGCCACCGACCGGAGTCGGGAGCGGAGCCCGCCGACCCGTCGAACTCGTCCTGCCACGTCAGCTCCCAGGCGGCTGGCTTGGCCGTGGCACCGACCGTGAAGCCGGGCAGCAGCATGGTCGCGGTGGCGAGCAGGACGCCGAACCGCGCCAAGGTTGTACGCATGATCGTTCTCCCGTCTGGCGGCGGGTTTGTAAGGAAAATTTCTTAGTTCACGAATATGAACTCGCGGGGTCGACGGCGTCAACCCCTTGTCTGACCAGGCAATATCGGCTAGAGAGGGAAGGTTCGAACGAGCGGAGGCAGCCAGATTCCTGAGAGTCGGCACGCCTCATCAAATCCTCATAGAACCCGCGCGATGATCTCCTGATGCGTCACTGGAAGTCCGCTCTGGCCGCCGCCGCAGTCATCACCACGCTCCTCGCCGGCTGCACCGCCGCCCCGTCGGACACCAGCGGGTTCGTCCGGCTGGACCAGGTCGGCTACGCGTCCGGGGAGACCAAGCACGCCTACCTGCTCGGCCGGCAGGATCCCGGCGACGTCGAGTTCAAGGTCGTCGGCACCACCGGGGAAACGGTGCTCTCCGGCACCGCGGGAGCGATGACCGGAGGCTGGAACGACTCCTTCGCCGCGGTCAGGGTGCTGGACCTCTCGGCGGTGAAAACCCCTGGCAGCTATCGGATCGAGGTGCCCGGCGCCCCGCAGTCACCACCGTTTCGGGTAGCACCGGCCGCTGACCTGTTCGGACCGATCGTGGCGTCGAACCTCAAGTTCTTCCAGGCCCAGCGCGACGGCGCCGAGTTCGTCCAATCAGGACTGCGGCGCGGCCCGGCGCACCTGAACGACCGCCAGGCGACGGTCTACCAGACACCGCGCTACAACGACGAGGGCACGGTCCTGGTCGACGAGCGGCTCACGCCGGTGGGCGGCCCTGTCGACGTGTCCGGCGGCTGGGCCGACGCGGGTGACTTCCTCAAATTCACGCACACCGCCGCGTACTCCGTCTCGGCAATGCTGCTGGCACAACGGGATTCCCGCGTCGGCGGTGCCGAACTCGCCGCCGAGAACCGGCACGGCATGGCCTGGCTGGATCGGATGTGGGACGACGCCACCGGCACGCTCTACGCCCAGGTCGGCATCGGCGCGGGCAACGACGCCGTCCGCTCGGACCACGACATCTGGCGTCTCGCGGAGACCGACGAGCTCACCGACCGGCCGGTGTTCCGCGCCGCCGAGCCCGGAGCGCCGATCAGCCCGAACCTCGCCGGCAAGGTCGCGGCCGCGTTCGCCCTCGACGCCCAGCTGGACACCGGCGAAGCCGCCCGGCGCAAGCTCGACCAGGCCGCGAAGCTGTACGCCCAGGCAGATCGTGCACCTTCCGGCGAACTGACCACCGCGTTCTCGCACAACTTCTACCCGGAGGACTCCTGGCAGGACGACCTCGAGTTCGCGGCGGCGGAACTCGCCCTGGCGGGCAAGGCTCTCGGCGACCCGCGCACCGGCGACTGGGCGCGCGACGCCGGGCGCTGGGCTGCCGCGTACTTCGCCTCGGACACCAAAGGCACGCTCGGCGTGGGTGATGTCAGCGCCCTCGCGCACGCGGATCTCGTTCGCCTCATGGACGAGGGACAGTCTGTCGCCGAAGTCAGCCGCGACGACGTGGTCCGCGATCTCACCCGCCAGCTCGACGCCGGCCGCGACCGTGCCGCGAAAGATCCTTTCCGCGCCGGAGCGAGCTACACGGACTTCGACTCCGTCCCGCACACGTTCGGCCTCGCCACGACGGCACGGCTCCACGAGCGCGTCACCACCACCGGCACCTACGCCGCCTTCTCCACCCAGCAACGGAATTGGGTGCTCGGCGCAAACGCGTGGGGATCGTCGTTCGTCATCGGCGCCGGTTCCGTCTACCCGCGCTGCCCGGAACACCAGGCCGCCAACCTGACCGGCGAACCCCTCATCGGCGCCGCGGTGAACGGCCCGAACCAGGCCGACAAGTTCGCCGAGCTCAACCGCTTCCCGACGATGCGCGCCTGCGCTGTCCCGGACTTCGCCGCCTTCGACGGGCACGACGCCCGCTACGTCGACGACGTCGGAGCCTGGCAGAGCGTCGAGCCCGCCGACGACTTCACCGCGACCGGACTGCTGTACTTCGCGCTGGCGTCCACCGAATGAGCGAATAGAACTGCCCCTGGCAGCGCACTGACAGACAAACACCAGGCCGACATTCTTCAACGACACACAAAAGCGGTGGTTCCGCGCGTCCGGCCGACTCGCGGAACCACCGCTCAGTTCATTCTTCGAATTGTCAGCTGACCGGCGCCATGAAATCGGTCACCGTGACGAGGGCACCGAGGCCGGACGGCCACGCGACGGTCACCGAGTCGCCCAGGCTGCCCTGGCCGGGCAGGTCGAACCGGATCGACGCGGGGTTGAGGCGCGGGCCGTGCAGCTGCGTGCTCACGTAGATCGCGGCCTCGTGGTCGGCGTCGACCGGCAGCTCGACGTACTCACCGGGCGGGGGCACGGTCAGGTCGGCGCCGATGTCCTGACCTGCGTCGTCGATGAACTGCACGTTGCTCAGCGTGCCGCCGATCTTGCAGTTCACCCCGTCCTTCGCGGTGAACGCGATGCGGAACAACTTGCTGGCGTCGTTCGGCGCGTGGGCGTCGTAGGCGTTGACGTCGAGATCGCTGCCCGTGCACCACGGGACGTCGCCCTTCTTCTGCCCCGTGTCGCCACCAAGGGCTGCCGACGTACCCACGACGGCCAATAGAGCAACACCGGCCAGGCCCGCAGCGGTCATCGTCTTCCGGAACGTGTTCACGTGTTCTCCCCGAATTGTCTCGATTGGATTTCCCTTACACACAGAAGACGCCTCCGGCGAGAGGAGGTTGCCACGAGAATGAATTCAGCACTCGGGTACGACAGCCCACCAGACTTTAGTGGGACGCTATTGCCCGTTCGGGCATCCTCACGCCGCCGCGGGCCACCAACCGGGCCGCCGGTGCTGCTTAACAGCGCCGAATTCTTAACGCCTCGGCCGTTCCCAGCGCCTTCATCACGGGTCGAGCCTCGTGCTTACTGAGAGTGTCAGGTCGGTTGCACGGAGCCCCAGCGACGTTCAGGAGGCGGTCATCGTGGTGGCTGTCGAGGAGACCACAGCGGCACGTCCGGTCGCCGAGGTGCTCGAGTGGAGCCGCGCCTCGATCGAAGCCGCGATGCGTTCCGCGGTCTACGAACTGCCCGCGCCGGTCCGGCACGTCGCCGGATACCACCTCGGCTGGTGGAAGGTCGACGGCACGGAAGCCGATGACGCCCACGGCAAGTTCATCAGGCCCGCACTGGCTTTGCTCACGGCCGCGGCGGTGGGCGGAGAGCCCGCACTTGCCGTGCCGGCCGGGGTGGCGATCGAACTGGTGCACAACTTCTCGTTGCTGCACGACGACGTGATGGACCACGATCCCACTCGGCGTCACCAGCCGACGGCGTGGACCGAGTTCGGGACCAGCGCGGCGATCCTGGCCGGCGACGCGCTGCTCACGCTGGCGACCAGGGTCCTCGCCGGGAGCGGGGATGCCAAGGGAGTGCCGGCCATCCGCATGCTCGGCGGCGCCGTGCTGCAGATGATCCACGGGCAGAACAGCGATCTCGAGTTCGAGTACCGGACGGATGTGAGCCTGTCCGACTGCACCACGATGATCGAGGGCAAGACAGGTGCCGGGATGGGCGTGGCGTGTGCGCTGGGCGCGCTCTACGGCGGCGCCGATCACCACGGCATCGTCAGGATGCAGAGATTCGGCACGAGGCTCGGCGTCGCCTACCAGATCGTCGACGACCTGCTCGGCATCTGGGGCGATCCGGCGGTGACGGGCAAACCCAGGCACTCGGATCTCCGGTCCTACAAGAACTCCATGCCGGTCGCCGCCGCCCTCAGTTCCGGCACCTCCGCGGGCGCGGCCCTGCTGGAACTGTACGAACGCCGCACCCGGCTGTCCGATGTGGAACTGCGGCACGCCGCGGAACTGATCGAGGAGTCGGGTGCGCGGAAGTCCTGCGAGCACCGGGCCGCCTCGCTGCTGTCGAGCGCCCTGGCCGATCTCCGGTCGATCGACCTGCGGCCGCGTGCCCACGAGGAGCTGGCCGGCCTCGCCCGCTTCATCACCCGTCGCGATTCCTGACCACCTAAGGAAGGCGGAGCCGATGCTCGTCGCCGACGTACTTCTCTTCCACGACGACCGACTCGCCGTCGACTGTCCCGCTGCCTCCCTGGTGGCCGGCGATCTTCGGCGCCAGGGCATCGCCGCGACGACAGGGCCGGTGCGGTTTCCGGACACGGCACAGGACGTCAAGGTGTTCGCCGCGACGATTCCCGGCAGCTCGGGGCCGTCGGGGATCGGCCTGGTCACCCAGGGCGAGGACCACCACGCGCAAGCAGTTGCCCGCGCCAGTCTCGCCGGGTGGCTCGCCGTGACCGGCCCGCGGCGGGTGCTGCTCGCCTCGCCGAGGTCGTTCTGCGCGGGTGTCGAGCGCGCGATCGAGGTGGTGGAACGACTCCTCGACGAGCACGGCGGCAGGGTCTACGTGCGCAAGCAGATCGTCCACAACAAACACGTCGTCGCCGAGCTCGAAGCGCGCGGCGCGGTCTTCGTCGACGAGCTCGACGAGGTGCCGAACGGTGCTGTCACGGTGTTCTCGGCACACGGCGTCTCTCCGGCGGTTCGCGCCGATGCCGCGCACCGCCTGCTCGACGTGGTCGACGCGACCTGTCCGCTGGTCACCAAGGTCCACGCGGAGGCCCTGCGCTACGTCGCACGGGGCGACACGGTCGTCCTCATCGGACACGCGGGACACGAGGAGGTCGAAGGCACCCTCGGTGAGGCGCCGGACCGCATCGTCCTCGTCGAAACTCCCGAGGACGCCGAACGCCTGGTGGTCGAAGATCCGGAGCGCGTGTCGTACGTGACCCAGACGACGCTGTCGGTGGAGGAGACCACCGAGGTGAGCGACGCGCTGCGCAGGAACCTCCCCGCGGTGCGCGGGCAAGGCGTCGAGGACATCTGTTACGCCACCACGAACCGCCAGGAGGCGTTGCGCGCCGTCGCAACGCAGTCGGATCTCGTGCTCGTGGTCGGATCGCGCAACTCGTCGAACTCGCTGCGGCTGGTGGAGCTCGCCGAACGGCTCGGCACACCCGCTCACCTCATCGACGACGCGGGTGACATCCGGCCCGAATGGCTGGCAGGCGTGACTTCTGTCGGCCTCAGCGCGGGAGCCTCCGCGCCGCCGCAACTGGTGCACGACGTCGTGTCCGCCCTGGCCGGGCTCGGACCGGTGACCGTGACCGAACACGAACACACCCGTGAAGACATCAGCTTCCAGCTGCCATCCGCCTTGAGGTCGTCATGACGAGCGAACTTCTCACCTCCATCACCAGCCCGGAACGCCTTCGGGAGCTCCCCGCGGCGAGACTGCCGGAACTCGCCCAGGACATCCGCCGGTTCCTCGTGGAGCAGGTGTGCGTCACCGGTGGCCACCTCGGCCCGAACCTCGGTGTGGTCGAACTGACGATCGCCGCGCATCGCGTTTTCCGGTCACCGCACGACGTTCTCCTGTTCGACACCGGTCACCAGGCGTACGTGCACAAGATCCTCACCGGTCGTCAGGCCGACTTCGTGGTGCTGCGCCAGTCCGGCGGGCTGTCCGGCTACCCGTCGCGGTCCGAGTCACCGCACGACTTCATCGAGAACTCGCACGCCTCCACCGCACTGTCCTATGCGGACGGTCTGGCCAAGGCCTTCGCGTTGCGCGAGGAACACGACCGGCACGTGGTGGCGATCGTGGGAGACGGTGCGACGACCGGTGGCATGTGGTGGGAGGCCCTCAACAACCTGGGGCCCGCACAGGATCAGCCAGTGATCATCGTGCTGAACGACAACGGCCGCTCCTACGCCCCCACCACGGGCGGACTGGCAGCGCACCTCGCCAGGCTCAAGACGGGGACCGAGCCCGGCAACCTGTTCGAGGACCTGGGCCTCGCCTACATCGGCCCGGTGGACGGCCACGACATCGCCGCGCTGGAGACCGCGTTCGCCGAAGCAGCCGCGCTGCACCGGCCAGTCGTCGTGCACACCCTCACGGTCAAGGGCAAGGGCTATCTGCCCGCCGAACAACACCAGGAGGACTGCCTGCACGCCGTCGGCGTCGTCGATCCGGTCACCGCACAACCGCGATCCTCCGGCGGCAAGACGTGGACCTCGGTCTTCGCGGAGGAGATCGCGGAGATCGGCGCGCAGCGCCCGGACGTCGTGTGCATCACCGCGGCGATGCTGGAACCGACCGGCCTGGGCACGTTCGCGACACGGTTCCCCGACCGCGTGTTCGACGTGGGACTGGCCGAGCAGCACGCCGTCACCTCGGCCGCAGGCCTCGCCCTCGGCGGGCTCCACCCAGTCGTCGCGATCTACGCCACGTTCCTCAACCGTGCTTTCGACCAGGTGCTCATGGACGTCGCCCTGCACCGTCTGCCGGTCACCTTCGTGCTCGACCGCGCGGGCGTCACCGGTCCGGACGGTCCCAGT
Source organism: Lentzea sp. NPDC051213 (assembly GCF_044455585.1). Taxonomy (NCBI): domain Bacteria; kingdom Bacillati; phylum Actinomycetota; class Actinomycetes; order Pseudonocardiales; family Pseudonocardiaceae; genus Lentzea; species Lentzea sp. NPDC051213. The sequence continues at coordinate 550,362 of NZ_JBITEX010000002.1, read as the reverse complement.
CACCACGGCATGTGGGACGCCTCGATCCTGCCGATCATCCCCGGCCTCCGCCTGGCCGCGCCGCGAGACGCCACGCAGCTGCGGCGGCTGCTGCACGAAGCGGTCGGCGCCGACGGCCCGACAGTGCTCCGCTATCCCAAGGCAAGCGTCGGAGCCGACATCCCGGCCGTTCGTGAGGTCGGCTGTGCCGAGGTGCTCAGGGACGACGCGGAGGCAGAGGTCCTCCTGGTCGCGGCAGGCCCGTTCGCCGAGCCGTGCCTCGCGGCCGCCGAGGAGCTCTCGGCCGCGCACGACGTGCCGGTGACGGTGGTCGACCCGCGGTGGATCGCACCGCTCGACCCGGAGCTCGTCAAACTCGCCCACGGCCACCGTCTGGTGCTCGTCGTGGAGGACACCACGAGCACCTCCGCGCTGGGCACCCGGCTCGGCCAGGCGCTCGCCGCGATCGGGTCCACCGCGTGCGCGGTCACCTTCGCCCTGCCCGCCCAGTTCCTGATCCACGGCACCCGCGCCGAGATCCTGCGTGCGCACGGTCTCGACACCGCGGGCATCACGACGACCGTGCTCAAACGACTCGCCACGATGCGGGCCCGTACCGGCGCGTCGACCGAATCGGAGGCACGCTCGTGACGACGATCAACCTCGGCATGCCCGCGCCGCCCGCGCAGAAGCGCAGGTACGCCCGGCAGATCAGGGTGGGCAAGGTGATGGTGGGTGGTGACGCACCGGTCTCGGTGCAGTCGATGACCACGACACCTACCGCGAACGTCGACGCGACGCTGCAGCAGATCGCGGAGCTCAATGCCGCAGGCTGTGACATCGTCCGCGTCGCCGTGCCTTCCCAGGACGACGCCGACGCGCTGCCCGCCATCGTGGCGAAGTCACCGCTGCCGGTGATCGCGGACATCCACTTCCAGCCCCGGTACGTCTTCGCCGCGATCGACGCGGGATGCGCGGCCGTGCGCGTCAATCCCGGCAACATCAAGAAATTCGACGACCGGGTGAAGGAGATCGCCCTCGCGGCCGGCGACGCAGGCGTGCCCATCCGCATCGGGGTCAACGCGGGATCCCTGGACAGCCGCCTGCTGGCCAAGCACGGCCGGGTGAGCCCCGAGGCACTCGTCGAGTCGGCGCTGTGGGAGTGCTCCTTGTTCGAGGACCACGGTTTCCGGGACCTCAAGATCTCGGTGAAGCACCACGACCCGCTCATCATGATGGCCGCCTACCGGCAGCTGGCCGAGCGGTGCGACTACGCACTCCACCTCGGAGTCACCGAGGCAGGGCCCCCGCCGCAGGGCACGATCAAGTCGGCGGTCGCGTTCGGCGTCCTGCTCGGCGAAGGCATCGGCGACACGATCCGCGTCTCGCTGTCCGCGCCGCCGGTCGAGGAAGTCAAGGCAGGCAACCAGATTCTCGCCTCGCTCGGCCTGCGGCCGCGTCAGCTCGAGATCGTCTCCTGCCCGTCCTGCGGACGCGCCCAGGTGGACGTGTACACACTCGCCGAGCAGGTCACGGCCGCCTTCGACGGGTTCCCCATCCCGTTGCGGGTGGCCGTGATGGGGTGCGTGGTGAACGGCCCCGGCGAGGCCAGGGAAGCCGATCTCGGTGTGTCGTCCGGCAACGGGAAGGGCCAGATCTTCGTCAAGGGCAAGGTCGTTCGGACCGTACCGGAACACCAGATCGTCGAAGCCTTGATCGAGGAAGCCCTCGCGCTGACCGAAGAGGCCGGCACACCATGAGTGACATCGCCCGAAGTGGCGTTACGCCATACGGTTGCATGTGCCTGCTCTGCGTGTGACGATCCCGGCGCGCCACTTCTGGCACGGTGCACGTGCTCCTACTCTCACTAACCGTCCCGGGCAAGGGGGGAGAACCCTTCGGATGAACAGGTCCGTCGAACGGCAGCGTTTCTTCACCGAAGGTGTGCGCCTGGGCGAAATCTGCGTGGGTTCGTTCACGCATCCCGTCCGCGGCCGGGTGCGTTCCTCCGCCTCTCCCCTCGTCGCCGGGACGCTGCGACGGCTCGGTCATCAGGTTCGCGAGGTGTCCGGGTTCACGCTGTCGAGCGACGCGACGGACGGCGTGTTGTTCACCGCGTCCTATGTGGACAGATCAGGAGCGGTCGTCGGTTTCGGCGCCGCCGCTCATCACGCCGACGAGCAGGCGGTCTGCGCGGCCAGGGAGGCGGTCCACGCGTGGTCGGCCGTGTGGCGCACTCGGCGGGTCGTGCTCGCCACCGCGCAGGAGTGCACGGCTGACGACTGCCCCGCGGTCGGAAAAGCGTTGGCGGAACTGAAGAAGTTCGCTGACCGGGGCGATCGAACGGTGATCATCGGCATCCGCGACAGCGAGCTGGCGGCCGTGCTGACGGGGACCGGCGACGCGGCTGTGGTGGCCGAGTCACCTGCCGACGTCGCCGCACTGGACCTCGATCCCGATCATGTCTCGTACCTGGTGCAGCCCGGCCTGGTGGTGGAGGACGCGGTTCCGGTCATCACCGCGCTGCGGGCCCGGTATCCGCGGCTGCGGGGCGCTCATCCGGACAACCTCTGCTACGCCACGTCCGACAGGATGGCGGCCGTCCTCGTCGTGGCGATGACCACGGACCGCCTGCTCGTCTGCGACTCGGGCGCACCGGACGAGGCGGCCCGGCTGGTGCGGCTCGTGGCCTCGACGGGCAGACCCGCCCACGTCGTCCGGCGAGTCGACGACATCCTTCCCAGCTGGATGGCCGGGACCGAATCCGTTGGTGTGGCGGCAGTGGGCCACTTCGGCACCCGGCTGGTGAACGACGTCGTCGGCGCGTTGTCGGGCTTGGGCCCGATGTCACTGGTACGCCGTCGTGTCAGCACCGGCGTCACCACGATGGACACCCTCGAACCGACGGCTGGAGCACACCCTCATGCCGACGCATCGCACGCCGAACGCGAAGCTCCGATCATGGCTCGACAGGGCCGGGTGGACGGGTGACCAACTCGCGCGTGCGATCAACGACCTGGGCGGCGAGGCGGGCATCGCGCTGAGGTACCAGCGTGCGTCGGTCGCTCAGTGGCTGGCCGGGATGCGCCCGCGGCCGCCTGTCCCCCACCTCATCGCCGAGGCCTTCTCCCGGCATCTCGGCAGGCCCGTCACCGTGACGGACCTCGGACTGGAGTCCACCCTGGCCGGGATGCCGCCGAGCGCACCGTGCTGGACGCTGGAAGCCGCCGCCACGCTACTCGACGTGACCCTTCCGGCAGCCCAGCCACCTGCCGCGGACGGACGCCGGGCGTACAGCGTGGCGGCGCTGGCGGTGCCGTACTGGGCGGAGGTCTCGAGCCTCAGTCTCCGCGACCGGACCGCGCTCTCCGCTCCCCCGTCGGTGTCCAGGGCCGACGTCCAGGACGCCGGCACGATGCTGCGGTTGTTCTCCGACGCCGACCTGATGTTCGGTGGCGGCCGGGTCAGGCAAGCCCTCACGGCCTACCTCAGGTCCACGATCGCACCGTGGCTCGGCGCCGACAGCCGTCCCGCCGTGCGGCGGGAGCTGCTGGCTACCGCCGCCCAGCTGAGTTACCTGTGCGGCTTCGTGTTCTTCGACGACGAGCTGCACGGAACCGCCCAGCGGTACTACCTGACGAGTCTCCGGCTGGCCGCCGAGGCCGGCGACTCCGTCGGCTACGTGCTCGCACTGCGTGCTCTGAGCGTGCAGGCCGGGCAACTCGGCCATCACTCGGAGGCCGTCGACCTCGCCGAGATGGCCGTGTGGACGGCGCCGAAACAGATACCGCCCAACGTCCGCGCGTTCCTGCTCGGCCAGCTTTCGGTGGCGAGGGCGGCGCGGGGCGACCGGCGCACCGCGCTGATGGCGCTGACCGCCGCGGAACGACAACTCGCTCAGGCGGAGAAGTACGAGTCGAGTGTCGGCGTCTACCACTCGGCTTCCCTTGCCCACCAGCAAGCCGCCACCACCGCGAGCTTCGGCGACAAGATCACCGCCATCCGGCTGCTGGAGACGTCGTTGCGGCGGCGCCCCACCAACGAGCGGCGCTCGCGACTGATCACGCTGGCCACGCTCGCGGAGCACCAGGCGGCGATCGGGCGCATGGAACAGTCGTGGCAGACCTGGCACCTGTTCCTCGACGACTACCCGCTCGTCAACTGCCGTCGTGCGAACACCGCTCTGCGCACCATGCGCGCGCGGATTCGGCCGCACCACGGCAATCCGGCCGCACGGTCGCTCATCGTCCGTGCCGCCGAACTGACCAGCAGAACCGGTGCCTCCTGAGGCACCGGTCCCTGTTCGGCACGCGTCACACCGGGTCGAAGTCGGTCGAGCGGCTCACGTGTTCCCACTTGTCGATCTCGGCGTTCCTGGCCTGGTCCGCCATCCTCGCCATCTGCAGAGCGTCGCTGCCCAGCAGCAGACGCAGTGGCGGGTCCTCCGACGCCGCGATCTCGACCAGCACCCGCGCCGCCTTCGCCGGATCACCGGTCATCAAATCGCCCGCCGCACGGATGCCCTCCGCCATCGCGCCGACGGTCGCCCGGTAGTCCTCGCCCGGCTCGGTCACCAGCAGGGAACAGCCGAGCCAGTCGGTGCGGAAGCCACCGGGCTCGACGAGCGTCACCTTCACGCCGAGCGGTGCCATCTCCTGCGCGAGCGCCAGCGAGAAGCCGTGCAACGCGAACTTGGCGGTCGAGTACGAGACGAGGCCGGGACCGACCGCCAGGCGGCCGGACAGCGACCCGATCTGCAGGAAGTGGCCCGTACGCTGGGCGCGGAACACCGGCAGCGCCGCACGGGTGACGTTGACAGCGCCCCAGAAGTTCACCTCGAGCTGCTCGCGGAAGTCGGCGTCCGCGCCCTCTTCCACCGACATCACGTGCCCGACGCCCGCGTTGTTCATCACGACGTCGAGCCTGCCGAACGCCTCGACAGCCGCCCGCACGGCGTTGCGCGCCTGCACCGCGTCGCGCACGTCCAGCGCCACAGTTCTGACTCGGTCGCCGTGTTCCTGCACGAGAGCCTCGAGGTCGTACGGCTTGCGGGAGGTGGCGACCAGCTGGTGGCCGGCGGCGAGCACCGCCTCCGCGGTCTTGCGGCCGATGCCGCGGGAACTACCGGTGATGAGCCAAACCTGTGGTGTCGCACCGATCCGCGGCATCACGTCATTCCGCCGACGTACAGCAGCCGGTTCGGCGAGCCGACGACGTCGGTGATCTTGTTCGTGGTGGCCCTCGTCAGCAGCGCGTTCGCCACCGCGGCGGGACTGTCGGTCGGATGCGAGGCCAGCCACAGCGCCGCCGCGCCCGCGACATGGGGTGCTGCCGCGGAAGTACCGCTCTTGGTGATGAAGTAGGAGTCGTTCTGGTGCCACGCGGAGAAGATGTTCTCGCCCGGTGCCCAGATGTCCGTGCAGTTGCCGTAGTTGGAGAACTCGGCGCGCCGATCGGTGGTCGTGGACGCGTTGACGGTGATCGCCTCGGGTACGCGGGCCGGAGTCGTGCTGCACGCGTTGGAGTTCGCGTTGCCCGACGCGACCACGTAAGTGATGCCGGACGCGATCGAGTTGCGCACAGCCTGGTCGAGTGACATGTCCGATCCGCCGTAGGCGCCGAGCGACATGTTGGCCACGGCGGGTTTCACCGCGTTCGCCGTCACCCAGTCGACCCCGGTGATGATCCCCGAGACGAGGCCGGTGGCCCAGCAGTTCAGCACCTTCACCGCCACGATGTTCGCGGCCTTCGCGACGCCGTGCTCCGCACCCGCGAGGATGCCCGCGACGTGGGTGCCGTGGCCGTTGCAGTCGCTGTTGTTGTTGTCGAAGGTGGTGTTGATGGCCCAGGTGACTCGGCCGCCGAACGTCGAGTGCGTGAGGCTCACCCCGGTGTCGATGACGTAGGCGGTCACGTTCGACGCGGTCGTGTTGTAGGTGTAGCTGGAGTTCAGCGGCAGGTTGCGCTGGTCGATCCGGTCGAGGCCCCAGGACGGCGGGTTCGGCTGCACGTCCTGCGCGCGGACCTCGCCGTCCTGCTCGACGTACGCGACGCGCGGGTCCGCGGCCAGGCGCGCGGCCTTGGCGGCGGGCATCCTCACCAGGTAGCCGTTCATCGCGTGCTGCCAGACGGTGCGCACCTCGCCGCCGTACCTGTCCACCAGGTCTGGCAGGGCGGCCGCCGACTTCGACTGCTCCTTGAGCACCACGATGTAGCTGCCTTCGACGCGGCCGGGACGGTCGGCACCGAGAATCGTCCCGACCGATCCCTGAGCCGACCCGGCAGGCATTACTACGGCCGCGGTCGTCAAAGCGACAAGACCTAACCAAAATCCTCTTCGCACAGCAGATTCTCCCTCGCGACAAATACAGGGTTATCAAAGAGAGCTATCGTTGACGCCGATTCCTCAGCACCGCGGCAATGGAGAGCGGCCAGAGCACCGCCAGCACGGCGAGTACGACCGGAACGAGACTCGGCCCGCGCACGATGTCCGGGAAAGCCGGATCGCCGGTCACCGCCGGACCATCCCAGGTGCACGTGTAACCAGGCGGGAACCAGCCCCACGAGGCCTGCCCGAAGATCGATCGATCTCCCAGGTCACACGCGGTCGGCCCGCCCCCGAGGAGAGCGGTCAGGACCCACCAGCCGACGACGGCCAGCAGGCCGACACCGCCGATGATCACGAGCTTCAGGTTCGTAGATTGCACAGTCGAATTCAACACCAGTTCTAGAACAACTGTGCTGTTTACGCTTTCTCGACTGCCCTTCCAGGCAACCACGCTGCCCGATGGTCACTTCTTCACAAAAGGGCACATCGGAGTTGCCAGCGTAGACCGCGCGCGCAAATCAATGCAATGTGGATGCCGAGAAGTCGACTGAAAGGAGAGGCGGACGATGACGACCTCCGCGCAAATCGGCACGGTGATCGCTTGCGTGCTCGCACTGGCGGCCTGCGGCCAGGCCGGCGAAGCGCCGGCCACGAAAACGGTGCCGAGTAGCCCGGCCACCCCGAGCAGTCCGACCGCGCCGACGACCTCGTCCGGTTGGTGCAGGGCCGGCGACCTGAAGATCAGCACCAGCGAGGGCGCCGGCCCGTCCGACATCTACCGGTCGTTCACGATCAACCTGGAGTCGGCCAAGGGATCAGCCTGCACCATCGGGGGCACGCTCAGCGACGTGCGGTTCCTGTCGAGCAGCGGTACCGAACTCGACGTTCCGATCGCAGGCGGTCAGCAGGACGCCTCCCTGGCCATCACGGTGGACCCCGCGCACCCTGCCGTCGTGTACCTCAAGGCGCCCAAGGACGCCAAGCCCGAGCCCGTGAAGTCGATCAGCTTCACGTTGCCCGGCAACGGACAGCCCGGCGATCCGGTGCTCGTCGACTGGATCGCCCCGCTGGGCGGACCTGTCCAGTTAGGACTGATCGCGGCGCCGGTCAGCTGACCCGGTGCACACCACCGTCACCGGGGCGGCCAGAACTCACGGACCACCTCGTACGGGTCGGGATCTCCTGGGCTGGTGGACATCACGTTGTCGACGTCCAATTCGAACAGCACCATCCGATCGAGCACGTCGTACGGAGCCGCTTGCAGCACGGCCTCGCGCTCTTCCGGGTCCTCGATCACCCGGCCGCGTCCGGCGAGGAACACCTGGGACACCGTCGGAATCGGCGCGTCCACCGGGGGATGCAAGGCGAAGCGCCCGCCCCTGCGCAGATCGTGTCCCTTGGGCGAACTGGGTTCCATGAACACGAAAATGCCTTGCTCGGTGATGATCGGCGACACGGGATGCACCCTCGGGGCACCGTTGGGTGCCGTGGTCGCGAGATACGCGATGTGCAGATCCCTGATCCGTTCCTGGGCAGCAGCTGCCAGAACCGGGGCTTCTTCCACGAACTTCGACCAGTTGGTCACGGCTCCTCCAACCTCAACGCGGGGCACCGCACTCAGCGGCCCGATGTCCGCCGAAGTGGATCTTTTGGCACAGCCCGAGAACCATACCGCTGTTCGCCACTTCGACCAGTCCGTGCAAGGCCTTCTACGACCACGTCTCCTTAGCTGGTAACTAAAGCTTCATTTCGAAGCCCTCGCTCCCCGAGAGACCCGCGTCGATGCCCGCACGACGAGTTCTGGTGTGTAGACCACCGTCTGATGCCGGTGCGCGCCGGCGCCGGACGTCTCCTCGATCAGCAACTCGGCCGCCTTCTGGCCGATGCGCGCGGCAGGCTGGCGCACCGACGTCAGCGGAACGGCAGCGGCCGAAGCGAACTCGATGTCGTCGTACCCGACGATCGAGATGTCCTCCGGCACCCGCACGCCCGCACCCACCATCGTTTGCAGCACACCGAGCGCGAGCAGATCGTTGGCGCAGAACACCGCGGTCGGCCGCGGGCTGATGCCAAGGATCCGCGAGCCCGCGTCACGGCCGGACTCGACGGTGAGCGCCTCCACCTCCAGGATCGAGAGGTCGGCATCACCGATCTCCGAGCAGAATCCCTGCTCACGTTCGCGACACTGCACGAGCACGGCGGGCCCGTTGACGAACGCGATGTTCCGGTGACCGGTCTCGACCAGGTGCCGCGCGGCCAGCGCACCGCCGGCGACGTCGTCCACCGACACCGAGCAGGACGTGCCGTCCGGCGAACGCCGATCGACCAGTACATAAGGGATCGCGCCGCGCCGGAACAACGCGAGACTGTCCGCCGCCGTGCCGACCGGACTGACGAGCACACCGCGCACCCGCAGCTCGGCCAGCATCGCCAGGTACGAGACCTCACGATCGACGCGCTGGCCGCTGTTGCACGTGATCATGTTCAGCCCCGCGTCGTGCGCGGCCTGCTCGGCGCCACGCGCCACGTCGACGAAGAACGGGTTGCCGAGATCGAGCACCAGCAGCCCGAGTGCCCTGCTGCTGCCGGCCCGGAGCTGGCGCGCCGACTCGTCGCGCACGTAGCCGAGCTCTTCTATCGCCGCCTGAACGCGGTTGCGGGTCCCGGCGGCGACCACGTGTGGCCGGTTCACGACATTCGACACGGTGCCGATCGACACGCCTGCCTTCTGCGCGACATCCTTGATGCCTACCGACCCGTTCGCCCTCCTGATCCGAGCCACAAGCGAACCCTAGCACCGGTTGAAACGTTTCACAGCCCTGGAGGATCTCGCGGCGGCGGGCATTGTGGAGGACTCGGCGGCGAGCACCGCGGAGAGCCCGGCAGCGGGCACCGCGGAGAGCCCGGCAGCGGGCACGGCGCAGAACCCGGTAGCGGGCACCGCGGACGGCACGGCGGCGAGCACCGCAGAGAACCCGGCACCGGGCACGGCGCAGAACCCGACAGCGGGCACCGCGCAGAACCCGGCAGCAGGCACCGCGGAAGGCACGGCAGAGGCCCCCTTTGGAGGGCCCTCTGCTCAGCGTGCGTTGTACTCCTTCAGATCACCCATGTAGCCCTGCGCCGTGCGAGCCGGGCCATCGCCCTCCAACTCCTTCCACAACTCGTGCAGCAGGTGCATGCCCGTACCGGTCTGGAACGCCGCGTCCTTCCAGCGGAACTGACCACCCGGTGCGGCGAGCTCCTCGAAGTTCTTGATCCACTTGCTGGTCTCGGCAGCCTCTTCCGGAGTCTTGCCGAACTTCGTGACGAGCACGCTGTCCAGGTGTTCCTTGCTGTACTTGGCGAGGTCGTCCGCGTGATTCTTGACCTCGGCCCACGAGAACGGCGGTTTCTGGCCGGGACCGGCCGCGGGAGGCACGTTCGTGGCCGGGGGGTTCTGCCCTGGACCGCCCGCGGGAGGTGCGTTCGGGTCCGGCGGCTTCGGCGCGGCAGGACCCGTACCGGCCGGCGGTGGCTTGGGCCCCGCGGTCGGCGACGGCGGCAGCGGGACGTCCTGCGGCTTGGGTCCACCCGTGGGGGACGGCGGCAGCGGAACGTTCTGCGGGGGCTTGGGAACGTTGGTGTTGATCGGTGGCGGCTGCACCCCCGACGTACTCGTCGTACCAGGACCCGGCGGCGGCTTCGGCCCCGCAGTCGGCGACGGCGGCAACGGAACGTCCTGCGGCCTGGGCCCACCCGTGGGCGACGGCGGCAGCGGAACATCCTGCGGCGGCTTCGGAACGTTGGTGTTGATCGGCGGCGGCTGCACCCCCGACGTACTCGTAGTACCCGGCCCTGGCGGAGGCTTCGGACCCGCAGTCGGCGACGGCACGTCCTGCGGCCTGGGCCCACCCGTCGGAGACGGCGGCAACGGAACATCCTGCGGCCTGGGCCCGCCCGTAGGCGACGGCGGCAGTGGAACATCCTGCGGCGGCTTGGGAACGTTCGTGTTGAGAGGCGGCGGCTGCACCCCAGACGTACTCGTCGTGCCCGGCCCCGGCGACCTGACCGCAGGCGGCGTCGGCACGTTGGTCGGAACACCGCCCTTGCCGAAGGCGGAGGCGGTGCCGCCCATCTTCGCCAGCGCCTCGCCGAGGTCGTCGGTGGACTTCGCGGCGCCGGTCAGGAATCCCTTGAGCTTGGTGATGTGGCTCATGATGCGGCCGACCGCCTGCGTGGCGGTGGCGACCGCGACGCCGATGAACGCGACGATCGACGCGCCGAACGTGAACGGTGCGAGGCCCGCGGCGGTCAGCGCGCCGCCGATGAGGTTGCCGATCACCATGGCGATGATGTCGCGGACCAGGGACCTGGTCGCGGTCACGCAGGCACCCATCGTGCCCATGATCTTGCCGGCGGCTTCGAGCGCTCCGCCGAGGGCCTCGAGCTCCTTGCCCACCTGCAACATCATCTGGCGGAACTTGTCGGCGGCCTCGCCTGCCCAGCCGTCGAGCTTCTTGAGCGCCGCCACGTGGATGGTGGCGAACTCGTCGTACTTCTTGGCTTCCTCCGCGATCTTCGCGGTCTCCTGCCGGATGGCGATGTTGTCGCCCATCAGCAGGTCGAGCGGTTCGCGCAGGAAGAAGATGTGGTCGATCAGCCAGCCGACGCCGGCGCCGATGACCGCGCCCAGCGGGTTCAGCGCGGCGCCGACGACGTCGAAGCCGAGACCGACGCTGAACGCGGCGATCGCGCCGTTGTTCTTGTCGTGCACGGCTTTCGTCAGGCCGGCCACGGTGTCGACCATGCCGGCGCCGGAGAAGCCGTCCGTCCACTCCGTACCCTCGCCGAATCCCGGCGTCAGGTCGAGTCCCCGGACCATCAGTACCCCCCGCTGAACGCGTTGGCGTTGCCCTCGTCGGTACCGGAGTAGGTGTCCGCGGTCAGCTTGATGTTCTTCGCCGCCTCCCGCATACCCGCCTCGTACTGCCCGATGCACGTCGAGGCGTTCTTCAACTTCTTGTCGACGGCGATGTAGAAGAGTCCGCCGACAATGCCCCACACCGTCGGGGTGTACTTGACGCTGTCGATGACGCCCTTGGACGTTCCGATCTGGTCGGAGATCGACTGCACGTTGGCCGCGAACGTCATGAGATCCTCTGGTGAGACCGTGAACTGCCCACCGCTGGTCATTCGCGCCTCCCTCGGTCAATCGTGGTCACCACGGGTTGTTGTCCTCATCCATGTCGTCGTTCACCGGACGGGGTCGCCTGGCGGGAGGTGGCGCGGGTGCCTCGGGCCGCACGGGCGGGGCAGGTGGTTCGTACTCGTCCACCGCGTCGGCGTAGGGGTCGCGCTCGTCGTCCTCGTCGTCCACGGCGGGTGGGAGGAAGGACAGCACCATGTTCATCGACTCGGTGCCGGCGCCGAGCGGCTGGAACGCCTCGATCATCTTCTCGGAGGCGGCGCGTTGTGCCCTGCCGACGGCCTCCATGATCGACGCCTGGAGCCGCTGCGGGCTCATGCCGGCGGCGCGGTCGGTGAGCTCGAGGCTCTGCAGTGCGCCCGTGGGCGCGATCGTCACCTGGACCGCGTGGTCCTTCGACTTCGCGGTCGCCGAGGAGTGCGCGAGATTCTCCTGCAGCTCAGCCGTTTTCACCGAGAGGTCGGCGACCTTCGCCTGCATGTCCTGCATCCAGCGGTCCGGGTCGACCCCGGCCATCCGCTGCGCGTCAATCGGTCCCAACGGGCCCATGGAATTCCCTCTCATGCCAGCACAGCGTTGATTCGGGTGGCGATGCGGTCGTTGTCGGTCGGAGACAGGCTCAGCCAGCCGTCCGAGTTCACCATCAGATATCGGCCCCGGTCGGTGTCGAACCAGTTGATGACCACGCCGGAACGCTGCCGTCCTTGCGTCACACCGAACTGTCCGCCCGCGACGCGGTTCGCCGTGAGCTCACCGATCTGTGCCGCGTCCTGAGTGGACAGACCGGCGCGCTGCAACGCCTGCTTGTCGTCGAGCTCGTCGTCGGCGGAGCCCCACGGGTCGTCGGACTCCTCCTCCTCGGAGTCCTGCAGCGCCACGGCTTCTTGCAACGACTGCAGCCGCACCGACAGCGCGGTACCGGGACCGGGCTCGCCCTCGGGCAGCACCTCGACGATCTCCCGCGCCAGCCCGGTCGGCCTGATGCCCACCAGGCCGATGCGGTCGTCGTCGATGATCGCCAGGACGGCCAGGGTGCCGTCCGACGCGGCGAGCGCCCGGACGGTCCGGTCCAGGCCCGCGACGGCGTCCACGGACACCTCGTGGTCGTCCAGCACGCGCAGGAAGTGGTGGAGTCGCTGGTCGTTGGCCAGGCCGCGCCCACGCAGCCCGGCCAACGTTTCCTGCACCAGCGCCGTGCGCTCCGACTCGGTGGCCCCCTCGGTCGGGAGGTCGAGCGGGTAGGGCATCCGGCCCAGCCGCAGTTCGTGCCACAACACGTCGAACTCGCGCGGCGACAGCAGGTACTCGGGCGTGATCATGACTGCTCGGGTCCCCTCTGCTTCTTCTGCTTCGCGGCACCGATCACCGACGGCGGCAGGTGCTCGCCCGGCACGTCGAACAGATCGCCGCCCATGATGTAGCTGGCGGACTTGCGTTCCTTGTCCTCGCCACCGCGAGCACCGGCACCGGCACCCGGCGCTCCTGCCCCCGGCGTGCCACCGGCCGCGGTGGCGCCACCCGGCGCCGTCACGCCCGTGGGCATCGCGGGCCGGCCGGTACCCGGCGCCACCCCCGCCGCCCCACCGGACTGGGTCGGGCCGGCACCCGCGGCACCGCCGAGGACACCACCACCGAGTGCGCCACCGCCGAACCCCCCACCGCCGCCCTTCATCGCCGCCGCAGCCGCCGCGGCTGCTGCAGCCCCGCCGCCGCCACCTCCGGCCCCACCACCGCCGGCCCCGCCGCCACCGCCGCCGGGCATGCCCTTGGGCAGGTTCGTCTCCTTGGGCAGGTAGGTGTTCGGGTTGAGCAGGTTGGGTGGGATCGCCGGCTTGGGCATCGGCGTGTTCGACCGCGGTGTCGAGCCAGGCCCACCGGGCGATCCCCCGCTGGGATAGGGCACGCCACCACCGGGGATCTGCGGCTTGTAGTCACTGCCACCGGTGTAGGTGTTGTTGCCACCGCCTGGGGGGAACTGCGGCGTGTACGAGGACGAGGGCGGCGGCGTGTAGGACGCGGCCGCCAAGGCCGTGGTGTCCGGCCGGACCGGCACAGGAGGCGGCGACACCCAGTTGCTCGAACCCGGTCCGCCCGCACCCGGTCCACCCGCACCCGGTCCCCCACCACCCGGTCCGCCACCGGGACCGCCGTTCGGCATCGAGGCAGCAGGTGCGTAGGAGCCGTTGCCCGCCGGTCCAGGGCTCGGCGCGGGCGCGGTGCCTGGACCGGCACTCTGCGTCTGCGTGGACATGAGCCCCTCGGCGCCGGCGAGCGTCGGCGCGCCGGCCGCCCGCGGGATCACCATCACCGGCTCCTCGACCTGGCCGGTGTTCGGGTTGAACGGTGGCTTGAAGGTCGGCACCGACGAGTCGATCTGCCGGGAGCTGTTCTCCATGCTGGTCATCACGGAGACCGCCTGCTCGTGCGCCGCGCGCGACTTCACGTTCGCCAGGGCCACGTCGATGGCGGCCACCGCGAAGGCGGCGGTACCCGGCTGGGAGAGCGCGGCCGCGGCCTTGTTCCAGTCGAACTCGACGGGCGCCGGCATCTGCGCCCGCGCGTTCGACATGATCTGGCCCTGATCGAGCACCTTGTCACCGAGGTTCACGGCGGTGCGGGCGGTCTCGTCGACCCAGTCCGCGAGCTTCTTCATCGCGTCACGCGCGGCCTCGGCGGCCGCGCCCGTCCACTTGGACTCCGAGGCGGTGATGACACCGGTGAGGGTGTGCGCCGCCTCGGTCAGCTCGGTGCCGTACCTGCCCCACTCGGAGCTGATCTCGCCGGCCTGGCCGGGGTCGTTGCCGTTGTGCACGGCGGCGTAGAGCTCCTGGTGCGAGCGTGACGCCCAGTTCTGCGGGTCCGTGAGGACCGGGACGTTCTCGATCGGGTCCGTCTCGGTTGGCATGACCGGTTCGCCTCTCGCGTCGGTGGAATCAGCCGTTCATGATCTTCTTCAGTTCGGCCTGCTGGTCCTCGTCGAGGCGGGTGAAGTTCGCGATCGCGGTCACGATCGAGTTCTTCGTCTGTTCCAGCACCGTGCGATACGCGGTCATGACGCTGACGAACGATCCCGGCTCGCCCTCGGCTCGCTGGGTGAACTTGTCGCGCATCGCGGCACCGACCGGGTTCGCGCCCAGCGGTGCGGGACGGGCAATGCTGTTGTTCGCGCGTTCCAGCCACGAGTCGACCTTGTCGAGCTGGGTCTGCAGCTGCTTGCGCAGCTCCTCCCCCGCGGTCGGGTCGAGCTGCACCTGACCCGAACTCACCGAATCACGAAGCGGGACGTCGCCCTGGGCCTTGTCGCCGACGGTGTACATGCGAGCAATGGTGGGTGTTCTTCGCTGACAAAGCCCGTCGCGTTCTGCGGACTGGAACACTTCGTTCCCGCGTCAGTCGCGGAACATCAGTCCGTGCCGCGCACGATGACCGCGTCGAGCTTCTCGGGGTCGTCGAACCACTCCGCGCGCAAGGGAATGCTGCACAGGGTCGGGAAGTCGACGGTGGCGAGTTCCTCACGCGACAGTTGTTCCTGAACGCTCATGACCATCTCCTATGGCTCGCTGATTGGCATGTGACGAGGCTAGACGCGTCGCCTGTGACGCTCATCTCCTCGTTCCATGGGCCGGAACATGCCTCTCGCCCAGCCGCTCGTTCGGCGATTCTTGTTCAGGACACGGCAAAGCGGCCCAACCCGGGGGGTCGGGCCGCTGGTGCGGGCTACGTCAGTGAAGCCCCGCAAGCGCTGCCGCGCCGAACTTGCCGCGTTCGGGCCTGAAAGTGGCGGCCGTCCTGGCGTGCCGAGTGCGCGCCCAGGTGAGCAGGGTCGTCCCCACGGACATGCCCCCGCCGAACCCGCACAACAGAAGGAGGTCGTTCTCGGCGAGCAATCTCTTGCGGTGCACCAGGTCCAGCGTGATGGGGATGGAAGCGGCGCCGGTGTTCCCGTAGTGCTCGAGCGCGAGGTGGCACGTGGCGCTGTGCAGTCCGAGAGTGGGCCACACGTCGGAGAGCATGGCGCCGTTGGCCTGGTGTGGAACGAAGTGCTTGATGTCCTGTGGTGCCACAGAAGCGTCCCGCAGCAGTGCTGTCACCTCATGACTGAGGCTGTCGTTGACGAAGCTGCGGACCGCGCGTCCGTCCATCGTGAAGTAGTGCTGGCCGCTGGCCACCGTGTCGGCTGAGGCCGGTGTCCTGCTGCCTCCCGCGGGGACGCTGATCAGTTCGTGCTGGTCTCCCCGCGTGGTGAGCCTGGTGCTCAGCAGGCCCTGCCCCGCCGCCACGGGGCCGAGCAGCACGGCGCCCGCTCCGTCACCGAAGAGGATCGCGGTCTTCCGGTCCGAGCGGTTGAGGATGCGCGAGTACACGTCGGCGCCGATGACGAGCGCGTACCCGTCGCTTTGGTCGTGCAGCAGGCCGTTCGCGATGGACATGGCGAAGACGAAACCACTGCACACCGAGTTCACGTCGAACGCCGCCGCGTTGGAGGCGCCGATCAGGTGCTGGACGATGCTGGCCGTGGCCGGTTGCGGGTGGTCCGGAGTGGACGTTGCCAGCACGAGGTAGGACACCTGGTCCGCGGTGATGCCGGCCTGGGCCAGTGCGGCCCGCGCGGCTGCCGCGGCCAGGTCCGATGTCGCCTCGTGGGGTGCTGCGTGTCGCCGGGACCGGATCTTGGTCTTGCGCGTGATCCACTCGTCGGTGACACCGGCCTCCGCGGCGACTTCGGCGTTGCTGACGGAGTGGGCGGGCAGATAGCTTCCGGTCCCGATGACGCCGATGGGGTGGCGCATGGTGTTCTCGCCTTTCTCGAAGCGGCCGATCAGCTGTGTTCGTAAAGGCGCTTGTGCCCGGACAGGCCCGCGAAGCGGAACGGGCCAGTGGTCTGCTTCGGCGTCAGGTGGTGTCCGCCGTCTTCCGGCAGCGACCGACCGTGCAACGTGCGGTAGGTGTGGTGGTCGATCGACCGCCGCCGTTCGACGACCGCTTGATGGCCGTCGGTGCGCAGGTGTTCCAGATAGCCGGGGACGACGGTGCCGCCGAAGAACTCGGCCACGCAGCCGGATCCGTAGCTGGCGAAGGCGATCGGCTGGTCGGTGAGGTCGCCCGCGTGGTCGAGCAACGAGGCGAGCGCCAGGTACATCGACGCCGTGTACGAGTTGCCCAGCACCTCGTTGTAGGCGGTCGTCAGCCGGAGCATCGCCGTCATCTGGTCTTCGTCCAGATCGTGTCCCGTGGTGTTGAACAGGTGCCGATGGGCTTTGGTGGCCATCTTCGTGAACGGCTGGTGGTAGCAGAAGGCGGCGAACTCGGGCAGCGGCCGTCCTCCCTGCTCCGTGTAGTCCTTCCACACGCCTTCCAGTGCCTGCAGGTAGGCGGAGATGGACTCCTGGCCGGCGACGAGCGCGGTGCTGCGGTAGTTGGGGCGCCAGAAGTCCATGACGTCAGACGTGTGCAGGCCGGACTGCGGTTCGATGCGGATCAGCGCGGGATCCGCACTGACGAGCATGGCCACGGCCGCCGCACCTTGGGTGGATTCGCCTGCGCTGTCGAGGTCGTAGCGCGACACGTCGGTGGCGATCACGAGGACCTGCTGGGTGGGGTCGCGGTGGACCAGGCCCATGGCGAACTGCAGCCCCGCGGTACCCGCGTAACAGGCCTGCTTCAGCTCGACGACCCTGGTCGACGGCGGCAGGTTCAGCAGGGAGTGCACGTAGATTCCGGCCGCCTTCGACTGGTCGATCGACGTCTCGGTCGCCAGCACCACGGTCCGGATCCGGTCCGCACCCCACCGCTCCACGATGGGGGCAGCCGCGGTCGCCGCCATGGTGACGATGTCCTCGTCCAGCGCGGGGATGCTCATCGACCGCTGGCCGATGCCGATGTGGTACTTGCCGATGTCGACACCCGTGTGCGCGGCGAGTTCGGTGTGCGGCAGCACGAACTCCGTCGTGGCGAAGGACAGGTCGTGAATCCCGACGGACGTGGTCATGACTGGCTCCCGATCTTCTCGGTCGAGCGTTCCAAGTGGACGTGGGCGGCCATCAGCTCGCCGGGGTTCGTTTGTGCTGCCATGAGGGAGAGTTCGCCGCACAGCACGGTCGCGGCCGCGAGCACCGCGAGGCGGCGCGCGTTCTCGCCGGGTTCCCGCTCGACCCGGCAGCCCAGCCGGGTCAGGTTGGTCTCGACGAACGGCAACCCCTTGCCGTTGCCGACGGACCCGACGATGAGATTCGGGATGGTGCAGGAGAAGTAGAGGTCTCCGTCGCGGTCCTCGGCCACGGTGACACCCTGCGAGCCCTCGACGATGTTCGCCGCGTCCTGACCGGTCGCCAGGTAGAAGCCGAGCAGCATGTTCGCGTAATGGGCGTTCGCCGAACGGATACCGCCGGCCAGCAGCGTGCCGATCAGGTTCTTGCGCACGTTCAGTTCGGCGATCTTCGCGGCCGTGGTGTGCAGCCGATCCCGCACCACATCACGCGGCACCGTCAACTCCGTGACCACGTTCTTGCCCCGGCCGAGAATGCCGTTGATCGCGGTCGCCTTCTTGTCCGTGCAGTAGTTCGCCGAGATCGACCCGTAGCTGATGCCAGGCAGGGTCTCCAGCAGATAGGACAGGAGCCGGTCCGCCGCCAGCGTCGCCATGTTGTGCCCCGAGGCGTCCCCGGTCGTGAACTCGAACCGCAGGAACAACAAATTGGCCGTGATCTCGTGACGCACGGCGATCAGGTCGGCGAACCGGCTGCACGACCGCACCACCGACCGCAGCTCGGCGAACTGCGAGTCGATTCGCCTGGCCGTCGAGAGTGCGGTCTGCGCGTTGATGGCCTCCACGAGAACGGAACGGGTCATCCTTTCATCGACCAGCGTCGCGACGATCCCCTCCGGCGCCAGCCTCGAGATCTTGGCGCCGCGCCCGACCGACGGCCACAGCGGTGACTCATAGGTGGCGAGCGGGACTTCCGTCTCGACGTGGGCGACGTTGCCGGTGATGCGCAGGGGGCCTACCCACTTCATCGGAACGCTTGCGATCGCGTGTTCTTCAGTCATGTTCGTAGATCTCCTGTTCCTACGGCACGGTGGGGAAAGGCCGTGCGAAACGGCGGACGTCGATGCCGCGGTCGGCGCAGAACTCGCGGAGTTCGCCGCAGATGCGCACCTCGCAGTGGGAAAGACCGGCGGGCGTCGCAGCGCCGAGCACCGTCATGATCGACTTGATCTGGTCGAGCCACGCCGAGATCTGCGTGATGAGGGCATCCGGCCCGCCCTCGAGCACCGTCTTGAGGAACGTGCCGGCCACGCCGACCGCGCTCGCACCGAGTGCCAGCGCGCGCACGACGTCGAGTGGATGCCGCACACCGCCGGAGGCGAACAGCGGCAGGCCGACATCGGACGCGTCCAGCAGGCAGGCGGGCGTGGACTGGCCCCAGTCGTCGACGTAGGCGTAGTCACCGGCCACGCGCCTGCCGTTCTCGATACGTGCGAAGTTCGTGCCACCACGGCCACCGACGTCCGCGACGGTGACGCCGGCCTTGCGCAGGGTCAGCACGGTGTCCCGGCTGAGCCCGAAGCCGACCTCCTTCACGAAGACAGGCACACCAACGCCTTCGACGATCTCCTCGATCCTCGGTCCCCACGCCGCGAACGACCGATCGCCCTCGGGCATCACGATCTCCTGGACGGCGTTGAGGTGGATCTGCAGCGCATCGGCCGCCAGCAGCTCGACCGCCTGCCGCGCCTGCTCCACGGTCGCGTTCGCGTTGACGTTGGCCATGATGAACCCGGCCGGGTTCTCGTCACGCAGCACCTTGAACGTGGGCGCGGTGGACGGGTCTTTCAAGTACGCGCTCATCGAGCCGCTCGCGACCGGGATTCCGGTCTCCCGCGCGGCGATGGCCAGATCCCGGTTGATGTCACCGGTTTTGGCGCTTCCGCCGGTCATCGCGTTGATGTAGAGCGGAGTTCCCCACTCTATGCCCGCGAACTGGGTGGTGAGCGACACGTCTTCCTGGTCGATGCCGGCCAGCGCGTGGTGGATGAACGTCACGTCGTCGAAGTCGTTGCCGCGGTCGGGCCGGTGTTGTTCGGCGGCGAGCCGGACGTGGTCGTTCTTGCGGTCAGAGATCACTGGTCTGCATCTCCCTCGCTGGTTCGGACACCTGGATCGGTAGTTGCACCACACCTGCGGTGAGCCATCGAGCCCGCATGCGGTCGATCACGAGCTGGCCTGGTTCCAGCAGAGCGATTCCGCAGTCACCGCCGCCCGCGCCGGACGGTTTGGCGGCCCCTCCCGCGTCCTCTGCCGCGTCGCACATCGCGGTCAGGCCGTCGGTGAAGATGCCCAGGTCTCCGTGACTGTCAGCTCCTGCCAGCAGTCGACGCGCCCGTCGGATGGCGTCGAGCACCGAGGTGTCATCGCCTCGTTCCAGCGCGTCCACCAACGCGGTCACGCAACCGTTGCTGCGGCGCACGAACTCGCGGTGAGCGGGGCTTCCGCGCCAGTTCCGCACCGTGCCGCTCGCGACCTTGTCCGAAGTGGACGCCGGATTACCGGTCCAGCCGACCTGCACCGCGAGACCGCGCGGTGGGGGCAGCGGCCGGACGCTGAAACCCGGCCACGGCGCCTGAAGCGCGTGCCTGAGACCTTTCCGCTGGGCGAGGTCGGCCACAGCAGCGCGGTCCGGTGCGCTGTAGACGATCCAACCGCCCCAAGTGCTCAGCGCGAGGTCACCACCGGAGGCACGCGCGTCGAGGCGGATCGAAGCCAGCAGCGCCAGCCGAAAGCGCTCCTCGGTGCAGAGCGACACGTGGCAGTACGCGAGCAGCGCGTCGATCGTCGCCACCGTGACCGCACCGCTGGAGCCCAGCCCGAACTTCACGCCGCGTTCGTGCAGTCCACTGTGGATCGAGAGCTGGACCGGAGGCATGGTGAGGTCCCACTCGGCCAGCAGTTCGCTCACGATCTCGACCGCGGCCACCACATGGGGCATGGGCCGGTTCATCAGGTCCGAGACGATCGTCAGGCCGTCACCGGCCGATGCGGCCGTGACGGTGACGGTGACCTGCCGGTCGACCGCGGCCAGGACCGCGGACGATCCCGGTTCGAGCACCGCGTACTCGCCCGCGACGAACAGCTTCCCCGGAGCGTGCCGGACGACGGTCCTGGTCACAGCTCCACCACCAGCCTGGCAGCGGGACCGACGCCCGCCACCATGGTCGGGCAGCCCGCTGCCGCGTCCACCGCCTCAGCGACGAGGGCGGCATCCGCGCGGTGGCAAAGGATTTTGACGTTCGGCCCGGCGTCCATCGTCGCGTAGGCGGACACACCTGCTCGCCGCAGCTCCAGCACAGCGTCGAGCACGGCGACCGTCGCGGGCGCGAAATACCGCACCGCCGGCCGTGCCGCCAGCATCGTGGCGTGCATTCCCAACGCGTTGCGCTCAGCGACCTCGCCGACCGTGTCGAGATCCGCGCGCGCCACGGCGTCCCGCATCTCTTTGAGATCAGCCGCCGCCGAGTCGACCCACGGCCGGAACAGCGGTGAAGTCTCGACCGTGCGCAGCATGGCGTCCCGGCTGTTCACCGCTTTGTGCGCGGTGTCGACCAGCGCGACCACCATGACCGGGTCGAACCCGACCGACGGCACCGGTTCCGCGTAAGAGCTCTCGTCGTCGTGCCCCGCGTGCCAGAGCGCGAAACCGCCGAAGATCGACCTCGACGCCGACCCCGACCCTCGACGCGCCAGCCGTGACAACACGGTCGCGTCCAGAGAGAGTCCGCAGGCGGCCGACGCCGCCATCGCCAGCGCGGCGAACCCGCTGGACGACGACGCGAGCCCGGCACCGGTCGGCACCGTGTTCACGCTGTGCACCACGGCTCGGCCGGTACGACCTGCGCGGGAGCGAACGAGGTCGAGAAATCCGGTGACGCGCCGGCGTGGTACGCCGGTGATCGGCACGCCGTCGAGCATCACCTCGTCCTCGCCCGCCTCGGCGCAGAAGCGGACCGTGGTGTTGGTCCAGAAGGCATCGAGGGTCATCGACAGGCTGCTGGTCCACGGCAGCACCAGCTCGGCGTCGCGCTTTCCCCAGTACTTCACCAGGGCGACGTTCACGTGGGCGATCGCGGTCGCCTGCACCTCATCGGTCATCGCGG
This sequence comes from Lentzea sp. NPDC051213, assembly GCF_044455585.1. Classification (NCBI taxonomy): domain Bacteria; kingdom Bacillati; phylum Actinomycetota; class Actinomycetes; order Pseudonocardiales; family Pseudonocardiaceae; genus Lentzea; species Lentzea sp. NPDC051213. Next base: position 528,715 of record NZ_JBITEX010000002.1, on the reverse strand, counting down.
GCGAACCTCCCCACGGGCACGGTCCAGGTGCGCACGGCGCCTGCGTCGCACAGCGCCCGGCTCACGCTCCACGCGACTTCCGGCCGGTCCACCAGCGTGACGATGCAGCCGCCGAGCCCGCCGCCGCTGATCTTGGCGCCGAGCGCTCCCGCCGACACCGCCGCGTCAGCCATCCCGTCGATCAACGACGTGCTCACGCCCAGATCGCGCAGCGCGGAGTGGCACTCGGTCATGCACTTGCCGAACCCGGTCGCGGTGCCTTCCGCGAGCTCCCACACAGCAGAGCGGACCAATGCGGAAACCGTGCCCACGAACCGCTCGCGCTCACCCGGCAGTACTTCGAAGGCGTTGCGCACCAAGCGGACCGCGTCCTTGGTCTGTCCCGCCACACCGCTGTCCGCGACGACGAACAGACCGTCGAACCCGATGCGCACCGGTTCCGCGGCACCGTTGTCGAAGAGCAGCGGGGAATCGGCGCCCGTGGTGATCGCATCCACACCGCTGGCCCGCCCGTGCGTGACGTTCTCGGCGATCTGCACCAGCTCGTACACTTCCCGCTGGTCCAGCTCGTGGCCGAGCAGGTCGGCCAGCGCGAGCACGGCCGCCCGTGCACACGCGGCACTGGAACCGAGGCCCCGGCCCGCCGGGATCCCCGATCGCAGCACCACCTCGATGCGCCGGCCATCATCGCCATCGGTCAGCGCCGTGGCGATCCGCTGCAGCCCCACGCTGAGGCAGGGCGTTGTCCCGTGCTGCCCTTCCATCAGGAACGAGGTCACGCCTGGTTCCGCGAACCGCGTGGCGAGCGCGGTCACCGTCAACTGCGGCACCGGAACGGCGAGTGCCGGGGAGCCGTGCAGGACAGCGTGCTCACCGAGCAGGATGACCTTGGCGTGGGCACTGCCGGTTCCCGACGCGACATGTGCTGTTGTCGCGGTCGTCGTCCCGCGTTGCGGAGTGGAGAGTTTCATAAGCGGTCCCACCTCACCGGTAAGCAGACGTAATGCAGGATCGGTCTACGAAAATGCGGGCTTTGCCCTCAACGCGAACCGCTCAGCCTGTTCGGGCTCATTCATACCCAGCTTCGAACAGGGCAGGTAGCAGTTGTTCCACGTGAAGGAACTTTGCGGAGAGTTCCACCCGACAGAACAGTCCGTGGACCATTCCGTCGTCGTCTCGACACACTCGCACCGGTCGTAATCGGAGTTGAGAACCAAGTCGAAGACGTGTCCGCGGAGGTCGCCAGATGACAGCGCAGATCGCAGCACAGCACGTGGTGCAGACCGGCACGACCACCCGCTCGGCCAAGGAGATCCTGGCGTGGAGCCGGAGGATCACGGACTCCGAGTTGCGTGCCGGCGTCGCACAGCTGCCGAGATCGATGCGGCGGATCGCCGGATATCACTTCGGGTGGTGGGACGCGGACGGCGAGCCGACACCCGGCACCGATCCGGGCAAGGCGGTCCGTCCGGCCCTGGTCCTGCTGGCCGCACAGGCGGTGGGCGGTGCGGCAGAGGTCGCCGTGCCTGCCGCGGTCGCGGTCGAACTCGTGCACAACTTCTCGTTGCTGCACGACGACGTGATGGACAACGACCCGGTGCGCAGGCACCGGCCGACGGCGTGGACGGTGTTCGGCGTCGCCGACGCGGTCCTCGCCGGTGACGCCCTGCAGGCGCTGGCGTCGCAGATGCTGGCCCCGAACGGTGCCCTCGCGGTCGAGGTGCTCAACCGGTGCGTGATCGAGCTCTGCCAGGGACAGTCGTCCGACGTCGAGTTCGAGCAGCGGGCCGAGGTCGGGCTGGAGGAGTGCTGCGAGATGGTCGCCGGCAAGACCGGCTCGTTGCTGGGCTGCGCGTGCATGCTCGGCGCGATCGTCGCGGGCGCGGACAGCGAGCGCACGAGGCTTTTCGGCTCGTTCGGCCGCCACATCGGCCTGGCGTTCCAGCTGATCGACGATCTGCTGGGCATCTGGGGTGATCCGGCGGTGACGGGCAAGCCCGTGCACTCGGACCTGGCCAACCGCAAGAAGTCCCTGCCGGTCGTGGCCGCACTCGCCACGAAGTCCGCGGCGGCGCGCGAGCTCGCCGAGCTGTACCGGCAACCCGGCCGGCTCGACGAAGCCCAGCTCGAGCGGGCGGCGGCGCTCGTCGATCAGACCGGCGCGCGGGAATGGGCTCGTACCAGGGCCGACCAGGAGATCGACCTGGCGATGGCCGACCTCGGCGCGGCCGGCTGCGATCCCCGTGCCGACGCGGAACTGCGCGAGCTGGCGATGCTGATCACCTCACGCGACCGCTGAAGCACACCCACCGACCAACCTCGTGAGCACTTGGCCACCAGGTGCTCACGAGGTTGTTCCACTGGCGGACAATCATTGGGACAGACTCGCGCTCACTTTTGCGGGCGGGCCATAACCTCCGGGAGATCTACTTGCTCCGGCACGGACACAATGCACCGGGAGCCAGCGTCACCCGTACAGAGGATTGATTTCCGCAGCACGCGACACCGGCTTTGCCACCCGAAAAGTCAAACCGTTCCAAACAATCGTGCCCGCATGAGCGTCTGATCGTTCCCGTCACCATTTTGGGGCGTAGGCGATGCTTTTGAACGCCTCACCCAGTACTGTGCGAGGAGTTTCAGATCGATGACGCACAGTGACGGAGACATACGAGGTGTACGACCTTCCTGCCGAGGTAACGAGCTTCGTTGGCCGTCAGGAGGAGCTGGCTGAGGTCCGCCGTTTGCTGTCAAGTGAACGGTTGCTGACCCTGACCGGACCTGGCGGGGTCGGTAAGACAAGACTCGCGCTGCGGACGGCGCGGCTTTCACATGACGACTTCCGTGACGGTGTGTGTCTGGTTCCGTTGGACGCCCTTCGGGATTCCGTGTTGCTGGCCCCGACAGTGGTCGTTGCCCTGGGGTTGCACGACAGTGCGCCGGATGCGATGGAACAGGTGCTGTCCTTTCTCCGGGACAAGGAGCTTCTCCTCGTCCTGGACAATTGCGAGCAGCTGGGTGAGGCATGCGGCCTGTTCGCGTCCGAGGTGCTGTCGTCGGCGCCGAACGTCCGGATCCTGGCCACCAGCCGGCACACCCTCGGTGTCCCCGGCGAAAGCCTGCTGACCGTCGACCCGATCGCGGTGCGGGGCATCCACGTCGTCCGGCCGGAGGACCGCGGTGACGCCGTGAAGCTGTTCGAGGACCGCGCGAAAGCGGTGTTGCCCAGCTTCGAGGTGGACGCGCAGAACCACGAACTCGTCACCCGCATCTGCACACGTCTGGACGGGATGCCACTGGCGGTCGAGCTCGCCGCGGTGTGGGTGCGAACGCTGACCCTGCGGTCGCTGCTGGACAGACTGGATGATCGCTTCAGCCTGCTGAGCAGAGGACGCCCGGCCACGCCGTCACGGCACCAGACGCTCAGGGCGGCCGTCGGATGGAGCTACGACCTGTGCACGCCGAGCGAGGCGCGCCTGTGGGCGTGGCTCTCGGTGTTCGCGGGCGGGTTCACGCTGGACGCCGCCGAGCAGGTCGGGACCTTTCCCGACGCCGACGGCACCGAGGACGTGCTGGATCTGGTCGCGAGCCTGGTGGACAAGTCGATACTGGTCAGGGACGGCGACAGCGTCACGACGCGGTACCGCATGCTCGAGATGATCCGCCAGTACGGGTTGCACGAACTCACCCTCCTCGGTGAGGAGACGCTGGCCCGCCAGCGCCACCTCGACTACTTCACGCGGATGGCCGAGGAAGCGGACCAGGAGTGGCTGGGACCCAACCAGCTGAACATCGCCGCGCGCACGCGGCGCGAGCACGCCAACCTGCGCGCCGCACTGGAGTTCAGCCTGGCCGACGGGACCAGGGTGACGGCGGGCGCCACCCTCGCCGCCAACCTGGAGTACTACTGGGTGAACTGCGGCCACTTCGGCGAATCCGCCACCTGGATGGACAGGCTGCTGCGACACCAGTTGCCCACCGATCTGCGGCTGCGCGTGCTGTGGATCAGCGTCTACGGAGCCACGGCACTGGGCTACATGGACAAGGCCGCCGCCACGTCGGTGGACGCGGTGGCGTTGGCACGAACCCACGGCGATCCGGTGTTGCTGGGCAACGCCCTGGCCGGGCAGGGCGGATCCGCGCTGGCGCAAGGGGACTACCTGCGCGCGGAGGAGATCTACTCGGAGTGCCTGGAGAGCTACGCGAGCGCCGGGCACGTCAGCTGCAACGTGATCCTCACCTATCTGGCCAAGGGGATGGCGGCCGGATTCAGGCATCAGGCCGACATCGCCGAAGAGATGGCGCTGCGGGCGATCGAGCTGGCCGAGGCGCACGGCGAGCGGTGCGTCAAGTCCTACGCCCTGTACACGTTGGCCCTGGCGGAATGGAGGACGGAGCGGCTGCCCGCGGCGTTGCAGCACGCACGCGCGGGGCTGGCCATAAAGCACCAGTTCGCCGACATACTGGGTCAGGCCCTCCTGGTGGAACTCTGCGCCTGGATCGTGGGAACCATCGGAGACAACCCCCTTGCCGCGACCCTGCTCGGCATCGCCGACCGGATCTGGTTCCGGGTCGGCGGGGCACCGATGCTCGACTCGGAGACGTGGCAGCAACCGCACCGCGAGTGCGAGAAGCAGGCTCGGGCCGCGTTGGGCGACAAGGCGTTCACCGCCGCGTTCGACAAGGGCGTCGCGTTGATGATCGACCTCCCGCACGCGATCGAGTTCGTGCTCGGCGCAGAAGCGACCGACGTGCGGCCGGAGGCACACGCGAGCGTGCTGACCAGGCGTGAGGCGCAGGTCGCGACCTTGGTGGCGGAGGGCGCGACCAACAAGGCGATCGCGTCGGAACTGCAGATCTCGCGGCGCACGGTCGAGGCCCACGTCGATCACATCCTCACCAAGCTCGGATTCTCCTCACGAACGCAGATCGCGGTGTGGATCGCCGACAACCGGTACCGGCCCGCCTGACGTTCCGGGTTCGAATTACCGATACCGACATGCGTCCTACAGCCTTCGGCTACGTACAAACCCGGATTGTGCGGTAATGCGTCCGCGGCAGATGGTTCTCTCCTGACCACAGTCCCTCCCGGACCAGGAAGCAGGCCATCATGACCAGTCGCGTCGTATTCGAACTCCGGACCGAAGCCGTGCTGTCGCTGGCCACGGCGCTCGAGATCGAGGACAGGGCGGAGGGTGAGGGCCTGTCCCCGTTCGACCGGATCACCTGCCGGCTGCACCGCCGCTGGATGCACGACTGCGTCGCTTCGCCGGCGCATGTCGTCGCGGTCGCGGGTTCCCGGTGGTGTGACGGCTGCGCGGCGGCCGCGACCGTGACGGTGGACCACCTGAGCTGCACGGTTGTCGTCTCCTGCTCCCGGTGCGGGTGCCATCTCGACGACGGACTGAACGAGCAGTTGCGCCGCGTGTGCCAGCGGAGTCTGGAAGTCAGCCGTTGGGGGCATTCTCACCAATACGGGTACGGCGAGCTGCTCAGCGCGTAACTGATTGTCCTTTACTGCCGAGTTTGTACTTACTCCATGTGGGTGGCGTGCGGAGTCCCCTCGCTGGTAATGGAGTTTTGTGCACCGCCGGTCTACGTATGTTCCTCGATTGTGGCCCGGTTTTCAGAAGCCGCATTGTGGTGGAGGAACGAGGACACGTTCGGAAGTGAGCCTCGGTCCGTCGCGCCAAGAAGGAGTAAGGAATGGCTCACCAGCCTGAGCTGCAGCGGTCTATCGACAAGGCCTTGATGGTGTTGGTCGGGCTCCAGGACATGCACTGTGGTGCTCGGCTCTCGGAGCTGACCAGGCGAACCGGACTGGCGAAGTCCACGGTCCACCGGCTGCTCGGCGCCCTGGTGGACTTCGGTCTGGTGTCCCGCAACGGGAACATCTACCAGGCGGCCACGTCCTGTCAGGGCAGCTGTTCCAGCGTCGATGCCGAACGGCGGAATCTGCTGAACGACCTCGCCCCGTTCCTGGTGGACCTGGCGGCGCGGACCGGCCTCACGGCGAGCCTGGCCGTCCTGCACGGGACGGACGTCGTCTTCACCCACCGGGTGTACGGCCATCAGGGTGTGCGGACCCCGACGGACGACACCGGTCGTGCGCCCGCGTACCGCACCTCCGCCGGACAACTGCTGCTGGCGTACGACAGCCAGACGGCGCGACACCTGATCGACGCCTGGGGGGCGGCCACCGAGAAGGAGTCGCGCCTGACCCTGCAGCTGCTGGCGATCAGGCGGCAGCACTTCGCGATGAACACCACCGACAACGGTGGCCTGTGCGTCGCCGTGCCGCTGCACCGCCGCCCGGACATGCCGAACGTGGCCTTCACGCTCAAGGGCAAGGCGGGCACCGTCGAACCGGACGCGCTCCTCGGTTACATGCGTGCCGTGGTGTCCCGAGCCGTGAACATGGTCATCAAGACCCCTGCGGCGACGGCGCTGGTCGCCTGACAGCTGTTGCCTGCATCGAGAGCCTTCCTCCACGGGAAGGCTCTCGATGCTTTTGTGGCACATGCTTTGTGGCACAACGAGAAGAGCTGAGGGTCGTGAGTGGCGAACCACTCACGACCCTCAGCTGACGGAGTCCTACCTGGCGGTGATGGTCATGGGCAGGTCCGCGAAGTGGGTGGTGATCCGGTGCAGGCGCTCAGGCTTCGCACCGGGCGCCACGGTCAGCTTCCACTTCGACAGCACCGTGGCCGTGACGGTGGTCAGTTCACTCCACGCGAAGGCGTTGCCGATGCAGATGCGACTGCCGGAACCGAACGGGATGTACGAACCCTTCGGCAGATCCCTGGCCGGCCTGCTCACCCACCGGTCGGGGTCGAACCGCTCGGGGTCGGGGTAGACCTCCGGGTTCCGGTGCAACGCCGGAATGCTGTACATGAGCTCCGTACGTGCCGGAAGTTCGGTCTCTCCCAGCACCATCTCCTTGGTCGTGCGCCGGCTGAACCAGTCCGCCGGGATGTCGAGCCGCAGCACCTCGCTCAACATGTTGAGCGTGTACGGGAGCTTCTTCATGTCGTCGTACTCGATGGGCCTCCCGGCGAGGTGGCCGTCGATCTCGGCGGCCACCTTCCGGTCCACCTCCGGGTTCTCGGAGATCCGGTAGAACACCGATGCCAGCACACTGCTCGTCGTCTCCGCGGCGGCGAGGACCAGTGTCACCAGTTCGTCGCGCACCTGCTCGTCGGTCATGCCCTGACCGTTCTCGTCACGGGCGGCGAGCAGGGCGGTCAGCATGTCTCCGCGGTCGGTGTCGTCGGCCCGGTACGCCTCGATGATCGTCCCGATCGCGTCGCGGATCCGCTGTTCGGCGCGGGTAATGCGGCGCAGGGCCGGCACCGGCAGCTTGCAGACGACGTCCGGCAGCACCGTGCGGGCGACCACGCCCTTCAGGATGATCGGCAGGCACTCCCGCACGGTGTCGACGGCAGTGGCACAGAGATCCGTGTTGAACAGGGTCTCCACGCCGATGCCCAGTGACAGCTCATCGGTCATCCGCTGCACGTCGATGACGTCGCCCGACTGCCACCCGGCCATCATGTCCTCGGTCCTGCGCCGCATGATCCCGACGTAGTCCGCGATCCTCTTGCTGCTGAAGCCCGGCTGCATCAGCCGGCGCTGGCGCCGGTTGAACGCACCTTCCGACGTCAGCAGGCCGTTGCCGACGGTCCGGCGCAGCATGTCGAAGAGCCTGCCCTTGTCGTAGCCCGCCGAGTCCGTCACGAGCATCTGGTGCGCGAGCCGGGGACTGGTGACGACGAAGGTCTGCACCGGGCCCAGGTACACCTTCACCAGTTCGCCGATCTCGGACAACGAGGTCAGAAAACCGATGGGGTCCTTGCGGAACGCCAACGCGTGCCCGATCACCGGCAGCCGCCCCGGCGCCACCGGCACCGCATCAGCGGTGGCGGTGGCGATGGCCGTTGCTGTCATTGCAACCTCGATTTCGTCAGGAGGAGGCTGAGCCGAGCCGGTCCCACCACCAGGCGACGGACGCGATCGGCAGCGGAGCGGGATCGAGGGCCACCGGTTCGGGGCCCAGTTCGTCGGGGAAGTCGGCGCCGGCCTCGAGATCGCGGTAGCGCACCGTGGTCAGGCCCCAGTCGAGGTGCCCGCGGATCCAGGAGGACAGACCGGCGAGGTACATCCGCAGTTCCGGGCTGGCGGTCGCGTGGACCTGGCGGTGCAACCTCATGTACAGCCACAGCACCCGCTCGCGCATGTCCACCGCGGCGGCCACCGCCTCGTCGAGGGACAGGCCGCGATCGTGCACGAGCACGGTGACCAGGTTGTGGTCGGCACCGCCGCGCATGACCTCCTTGTGGTACGTCAGCAGGTCGTTGTCCCAGCCGACCAGCGTGCACACCATCTCGTTGAGCGCCCAGACATCCGGGTGCTCCAACTCGTCGGTCGGCAGCTCGTAGCCGTCCGCCACGTCCATCAGCATCAGGCACGGTTTGACGGCGCCGCTGTGGATCCGTTGCGCGACATAGGTGTCGAGGTCGGGAACGGCACCCTGCAGTCGCTGGACCGCGGCCGCGGCGTTGGCCATGAAGTAGAGCTGCATGGACGACGCCCAGCGGGTGACCTGAAGAGGGGACGCGTTCGCCAGCAACTGCTCGCGAAGGTCCGAAAGCGATGCCAGGAACGGGTTGTCCCACGGCTCGGACGACGAGGCCTCCGCGACCCGGGTCAGGTCGGACAGCTGAAGGATGTGCTGGTCGACCCGCTGGCGACCTTCGACCTCGTCGCACTCCATGTCGTCGTAGGCCCAGAGCCAGAACAGCAGGTTGCTGGCTGCCTGCAACGCGGGCCCTTTCGGTGCCCGCGGCATGACGTAGCCCGGCAGATAGCCGGGATTCATGGCGGCGTACCGATCCCAGCCCGAGCCGTCGGCGAACGCCACGAACCGGGAGATCCACGACAGACCCTCGCGGTTCAGGTCCTCGACATCAGGGTGCAGGGCTGACGGAATGGGGCAGTACAAAGGGGGAATTTGCAACGCCGGAGCAGTGGTCATGGGGCCGTCTCGCTTTCCTCTGCGCGGTGAGCCGATTCGGAGCCTGTCTCCATCTCGTGCGCAGGTCAAAGAACAGTTCCGGCCCCTGGAACATGCGGACAGACCGTCCGAAGTGGAATTGAAGGTGGCAGCGCTGCTCCCCCGAACGGCGCCGCCACCTTCCCCCCGATCGTGGATCCCCCTCGTCCACGGCGCAGAGCTTGCCAGGGTGAACCTGAAGGGACGCTGAACGATCCTGAACCGAATTTCAGGACGCGATCATGATCGATGCGGCAGGCTGCCCCCATGCGCGTGCTCGTGGTGGAGGATGATCCCCGTCTCGCCGACCTGCTCACCCGCGGCCTGACCGCCGAGGGGTTCGCCGTCGACGTGGAGCGCACCGGCACGGACGGGCTGTGGCGGGCGAGGGAACACCCGTACGACGTGATCGTCCTGGACATCATGCTGCCCGGTCTCAACGGTTACCGGGTCTGCCAGGAGCTCCGCGGCGCGGGCGTGTGGACGCCCATCCTGATGCTCACCGCGAAAGACGGCGAGTTCGACGAGGCCGAGGGCCTCGACACCGGCGCGGACGACTACCTCACCAAGCCGTTCTCCTACGTGGTGCTCGTGGCCCGGCTGAGGGCGCTCGCCCGGCGGTCGCGCACCGCCCAGCCGGTGTTGCTGCGGGCCGGCGACCTGGTGCTCGATCCGGTCAGCCGGGAATGCCACCGCGGGACCACGCGGATCGACCTGAAGGCGAAGGAGTTCTCGGTGCTGAACTTCCTGCTCAGGCACGCGGGCGAGGTCGTCACCAAGTCGGAGATCATCGACGGGGTGTGGGACGCGGCGCACGACCCCGACCCCAACCTGGTCGAGGTCTACATCAGCGCGCTCCGCCGCAAGATCGACACCCCGTTCGACCGGCGGAGCATCACCACGGTGCGCGGCGTCGGCTACCGGCTGGTGGATCGATGAAATCCTTGCAGGTCAAAGTGACCGTGCTGGCCACGGTGATCACCGCGGTGCTGATCGGCCTCGCCGGGGCACTGATGCTGGTGTCACAACGCCAGCAGATCGCCACCCAGACCGCGGACAGCTCGCGGGTGCACTACATGTGTTCCAGCGGCAGGTGCGTCCAGCTGGACACGCGGACGGCGGTCGTCACGCCGGGCGTGTCGGTCCGGTACGCGAGCACCGAGCTGCAGCCGGACCTGTCGCTGTGGCCGTTCACCTACCTCGGCGCGACCCCCTACCAGGTGGTCGGAGAAGGGCCGCCACTCAACACCGAGGAGGCGCAGGCGATCGTCTTCCAGGCACAGCGGCAGCTGAACAGCGCGACGCTGACCCTGTTCGGCGTGCTCGTCTCGATCACCGTGCTGGTGTCGGTCACGGTGCTGGCCGCGGCCAGCCGGGTGCTGCAGCCGGTGGAGGCGATGCGGGCCGAGGTGGCCGAGATCAACGAGCACAACCTCACCCGGCGCGTCCCGGTGCCGTCCTCCGACAACGAGATCGCCCGGCTGGGCGCCACGCTGAACGAGACCCTCGACCGGATGCACCGCACCGTCGAGGACACCCGCCGGTTCGTCGCGGACGCGTCGCACGAGCTGCGCAGCCCGCTGGCCGCGCTGCGGGCCGAGCTGGAGATCGCGCTGTCACATCCGCACCTGGCGGACTGGCCCACCGTGGTGAAGGCGGCGCTGGAGGACGCCGAACGGCTGCAGGAGCTCACCACGGACCTGTTGCTGCTGGCCAGGTTGGACGCCGACGCACTGGACAAACAGGACACCATCGACCTCACCTCCGTGGTGCGGCGGGAAGTCTCCCGCCGGGGGATGGTCACCCTGGAGGCCGACGACCACGTGCTCGTTCCGGGGCGGCGGGCCCAGCTGTCGCGGCTGCTCGGCAACCTGCTGGACAACGCCGAGTGCCACGCGGGCACCGCGGTGATCGTGCGCCTGCGCGGCGGGCCTTGCGCGACGCTCGAGGTCATCGACGACGGTCCCGGCATCCCCGAGGCGGACCGCGAGCGCGTCTTCGACCGGTTCACCAGGCTCGACGAGGCCCGCACCCGCGCCGCGGGCGGCGCCGGTCTCGGGCTCGCGATCGCCCGCCGCATCGCCACCAGGCACCACGGCACGCTCGAGGCCACCGACGCCGACGGATTCCGCGGAATCCGTTTCGTGGCAACGATTCCGACCGGTATCCCGCAACCGAGGAATGCCGCCGTCGTGGCGCAGCAGCGCAGGGGTGACGAGGTGTGGCAGTTCCTCAACGGCTCGATCATCTCGACACACGGCCACCTCCCCGAACCACGCCCGGTGCCCGAGCCGGAGCTGGAGTGGGATCTCATCTTCGGCGACCACCCGCCGATCTCGGCCTCGGGTACCGTCCAGCCGCAACGCCTCGCCCGATGGGGTTAAGGTGGTGCCGCATCAGTCACGGCTGGTACTCGACGACGAGGGTGGTCAGGGTGGAACGACCGGTGTGGGCGGGTCCGGAGATCGACCTGGACAGGCCGAGCGCGGCCCGGATCTACGACGCCCACCTGGGCGGGTTTCACAACTTCCAGGTCGACCGCGAAGCCGCCGCGAAGATCGCCGCGTTCATGCCGGAGCTGCCCGACATCCTGCGGGCCAACCGGTCGTTCCTGCGCCGGGCGGTCCGCGAGCTGATCGATCTGGGCGTCACGCAGTTCCTCGATCTCGGCTCGGGCATCCCGACGGTGGGCAACGTGCACGAGATCGCCTGGAAGGCGAATCCCGACTGCCGGATCGTCTACGTCGACCTCGATCCGGTCGCTGTGTCGCACAGCCGCGCGATCCTCGGCGGCATCGGCCAGGCCACGGCGTTGCGGGGCGATCTGCGCCGGCCGAAGGACATTCTCTCCAACCCGGAAACGCAGCGGCTGCTGGACTTCTCGCAGCCGATCGCGGTGCTGATGTTCGCGGTGCTGCACTTCGTGCCGGACGAGGACGACCCGGCCGGCATCATTCGCCAGTACCTCGACGCGACGGTGCCCGGCAGCTACCTGGCCATCTCGCACGCCAGCCTGGAGGGTTCGGAGCCGGAGAAGGCGCAGGAGGCCACGCAGCAGTTCCGGCGCAGCGTCACCGAGTTCTCGATGCGCACGCGCGCCGAGATCACCGGTCTGTTCGACGGGCTGGACCTGATCGATCCGGGTGTGGTCTACCTGCCGGAGTGGCGTCCGGATCCCGGCGACGAGATCGGTGACCCGCGGCGGGCGTCCACGTTCGCGGGTGTGGCTCGCAAACGCGGCTGAGCGCCTGCCGCCGTTCGTGGTCGGAACCGCGGTGGGCAACCGAGTCGATTGCCCACCGCGGAACAGTCATCCGTTGTAGCGGAACACGTACAGACCGAAGTCGCGGTCACTCCCGAGCACGTACTTCTGCCCGTGCTCGTCCTTCCACACCTCGACACCCCAGAAGTTGTTGCCTCCCTGGTCGATGAAGGCGCCGACCTCGCGGATGCCGTTCTTGCCGTACTCCACCACGCGGAATCCGCCCGAGTAGTAGGAGATGTAGGCGATCTTGCTGTCGTCCGGGTCCATCGCGACCTCGTGCACCGACAGGTCACCGAAGCCGCGGGCGTAGGCCGGGTCCTGCGCCTCGGGGATCGAGTAGGTGTCGATCTGCTTGATCGACCCGCTCTTGCCGCGCTGGCTGGGAATGTCCACACCGAAGAGCCGGACGTAGCCCCAGCCGTCGAAGACGGCCTTGATCGTCGTGCTGGTGGCGGACGCTCCCGCCGGTGTCCCGGTCGTGCAGGCGTTCGCGTCGGTCACACCCGCGACGCCGAGCAGCTTCAAGCCCGCGGCCCGGTTGGCGAAGAAGTACGGGATGTCACCGGAGGCGAGCATGGTGAGCTGTTCCATGCAGTCGTCCCGGTGGTTCTGGAACACGATGCCCGCCGTGTAACCCTTGGCGACGATGTTGTCGAGCTTGACCTGGAACGTGCAGGTGCCGCGCTCGACGAGCGCCGTGCCGGTGCCGGCCGCGATGGTCGCGGGATCGCAGGCGTCCCCGACGAACGTGACCGGGCCGCTGATCGTGGTGTTCTCGTCGACCGGCTTGGTGTCGACGGCCGGTGTCGCCGTGTACGCGGTTCCCGCGTACGGCCCGGAGTCGATCTTCGCTTGCACGGTGAACGGGTTGAAGTCCTCGTCGGTGCCGAGCAGGAACTTCCTGTTCGGCGAGAGCTCGGACTGGTGGGCGTTGCCCTCCGGGGCGATCTGGTGGCCCCGCGCCTGCTGTTCCTCGTCCAGCACGGCGTAGTCGCTCTCGGCGATCAGCGTGACCTTGCCCGGCCGCGGGTCGGTGACGTCCAGCAGGACGTAGCCGCCGTCCCAGTAGTTCATGTTCATCACGTACCGCTGGCCGACCTTCGTGATCATCATGTCGTGGCTGAAGACGGCCGTCAGGTTGTTCGGTGCCGCCTGGTCGACGCCGAACAGCGCGGTGAGGTCGAGTTCGTCGTTGACCATCACCGGGTGGTACGGGTCGGTGATGTCCATGATGTCCACGTCGACGAGCTCTTCGTCGTCGACCAGGACCACGTAAGTGCGCTTGTCGAAGTTGTTGGTCCACATCCGCATGCTGTGCGTCTGGTTCGGCGACCCCTCGAGTGCGCCGTCAGGCGCGGTGAAGTCGCCGGTGTGCAGCGCGACCGGCTTCGGGTGCCGCGGGTCGGTGACGTCCCAGAGGGAGATGCCGCCCAGATTCGGCTCCGCCGGCGTCGCGCCGGGGCAGGTCTCGTTCTGGTGGGCGAGCAGATCGCCCTTGAAGAAGCCGTTGTCGATGCGCTCGACCTGAATGCCCTCACCGGCGTACGAGCCGTCACTGGTGGGGATGAACGCGCTGGTGACCTCGGCCGGGTGCGCCGGGTCGGAGATGTCCATGACGTGCACACCGGTCTTCTCGCACGTCGGCTCGCGGAACGCGGTCAGGTAGGCGTAGTCGCCGAACGCGGTGACGTCCGCGAGGCGCCCGGTGTTGCCAGCCCCGGACGGGTTGGTCACCTCGCCCCTGCCGACGAGCGTGACGTTGCGGTTGACCGGCGGGAGATGGCCCTCGTCGCCGTTGTGCTGCTTGTAGACGCCGTCGGCGACGCCTTCGCCGGGAAAGTCCTCGCGGCCACCACCGTGGTCGGGATGGGCCGTCGCGAGCCCCACAGCGAACCCGCTGAGTACCAGCGTGGTCACGCTGAGCAGGGAAATGCGTTGTCTTCGTTGACTCCGCATGGGTTGCCTCCGGGAGTAGGGCGTTCCCCCAGCGGGCGCACCCTACGTCCGGATTGCGGCATTCGGAAGATGCCGTTGGTCCCTGTGCCTCACTCTCCGTCTAGATGTGGTGCCCGAAAGCGCGATCGAGGACGTCGCGGGAAACGGCGGTGCCGAGCCGATGCCCGTCCGTGGTGGCGAAGCGGTAGTGCACCCCGGCCCAGATCCTCGCCTGGTCCAGTTCGGCCATGGCCTGGGAGAGGCTGCGGTAGTGGCGGGTGGTGCCGGAGTCGGCGCTGTGGGCGCTGAAGGACAGGTCGTCGCGGCCGAAGTACGTGCGGAGGGCGGTCGTGGTGGCCGCGGTGAAGCAGGCGTGCCCGGAGGGGTACTCCGGTGACGGCGCGGTGGTCCGCAGCGGGGTCCAGGCCGGATCGGCGACGGTGGCCGGGTTGCCGTCGGTGTCGGCGAGCGGGATCGCCGTCACCGGACGCCAGAAGCTCCAGCGCTTCTTCTCCTGGTAGCAGGCGATGAGCGTGTCGGCGGCGGCGAGGTCCACCATCGCGAACATGCGGGCCGTCTGCAGCGTGCCGAGCCGGTGGGTCGTGGCGAGTTGCCGTTTGATCGACCACTCCACCAACCGCGGGTCGTCCCACCAGATCGCCGCCTCGGTCTGGTCTGGGGTGCGCGTCGTGCTGGTGGCCGAGCCGAGGGCCTTGACCTCGTTCAGGTCGCGGGCGTAGGCGGCGCTGGTCAGGGCGGGCTGCCCAGGGGTGCGGTAGCGGCCGGGTTCGATGACGAACGGCTTCAGCGTGGCGTACCAGGCGCCGACCTGGAGGAAGCCCGGCGGCGTCGGCCGCCACTGGCCCGGCGCGCTGCCGACGGGCCAGGTCGCGTCGGAGAACGCGCCGTCGTTGCGCCGGGCGTTGATCATGGCGGTGGCCGTGGCCTGGCCTACGGCGATGCCGCCGCGCTCGGAGGGGCCGTCGGGGATCGCGGCGAGCGCCTCGTCGTACTGCTTGCGCAGGGCGTCGGCCTGGGCGGGGAACAGCCAGACGAGCGTGCGGTAGGCCGCGGTGGCGACGGCCGCCGGAGTCGAGTCGCCGGGCCGGCTGCGCGGGGCGATCAGGTACGGCTTGTACGGGGTGCCGGCGATCGCGTTGACCGCGTCGTACACCGCGCCCTGGGCTATCGCGAAGCTGCGCGCGGACGCGGTCGGCGACTGCCTTGCGACCTCGAAGATGGCCGTCTGGGCGTGGATGTTCCAGGTGATCACGGCGTTCGGGGCGGCCTCTTCGGCCTGTGCCGCGGTGGCGGTCACTGGCACGGTCGCGGAAAGCACGGTCAGGAAAGCTGCTGCGCACAATCCGCGGAATTTTCCGGGCTCGCGAATACGACTTGTCATGGAATCCCCCAGTGGCTGATCAGTGCCGGTTCCCACGAAGGTTCCCAGTATCCAGCTGCGGTGACGTGTGGGCAACAAGCCTTGCCGCGTAAGTACTTACTCCGAACGCTCCCCGCCTCGATGTTCCGTAGTGTGGCGTTCATGTGATGGGGGTGGTCATGGCCAGAATTGCTGTCATCGGTGACGTCGGAGGGCACGCGGACCAGCTACGACAGGTGCTGCAGGAGCTGAAAGCCGGGAACGGGCAGCTGCCGCCCGATCTGACCGTGATCCAGGTCGGCGACCTGGTCGACCGCGGCCCGGACAGCCTCGGCGTCCTCGACACCGTCGCACCACTTCTCACCGGACGCTGGGTGCAACTCGCAGGCAACCACGAGTCGCAGTACCTGCCCGGCTCGACCGTCTTCTGGCCCGAGCCCCTCCCCCACCGTGGCGTGGAAACGCTGCGCGAGTGGTGGGCCGACGGACGAATGCAGGTCGCCGCAGCCGTCACGGCAAATGGCGACGAATACTTGCTGACCCACGCAGGGCTGACGCTCGCGGCCTGGCAGCAGCTGGGCGAGCCGGCATCGGTCGCAAGAGCGGCAGACCTGCTCAACGAACGCCCTGAGCTGATCTGGCACGTCGGTGCGCACGCCCGCGACGAAGAAGCAGGCCCGCTGTGGGCGGAGTCCGGTGCCGCACTGCACGAACCGTGGATGCGCTACGAGGGCATCGTCCAGTTCGGCCAGATCCACGGCCACTCCACGATCGTGCACTTCGGCCAGCAACGCTGGCGCTGCGACGGCCGGATCCGTCAGCGCGCCACCGCCGACTGGCACGCACGCCACGTCCGGGTGCGCGTCGGCGGACGGATGTTCATCGGCGTCGACCCCGGCCACGGCCGTACAGGCGCCACCAGCTGGCAGCCGCTGCTCCTCGACAACGCCGAAATCCACGCGATGCCCGCACGAGCCTGAGTCAGTGCAACCGCGATGGGGCCCGGCGGCGCTGAACGTCCGCCGGGCCCTCCCCGCTCACCCGAGCAGATGACTCATCGACCGGTTCATCACCTCGTTCCGCGCCGCAACACTGCTGATGCCCTCGAAACCGAACCCGAAGTACAGCGTGTCGGCGGTCTTCACCACAGCACCTTCCGGGAAGCCGGCAGCGGTCGTGCGGGTGAAGTCGTTGCCGTTCGGGGCACTCCCAGAGGGCGAACCCGAGACGACCCAACCGTCCAAACCGGACTCGAACGACGTCGAGCCCTCACTGGTCGACACGGTGATGTCGTCGATGAACACACCCAGCCCCTGCACGGCCCAGTCGCTCGCGTAGGCGATGGAGACCTCCACCTGGCCACCCGCGTAGGCGGCAAGGTCGACGTTCCACTGCTGCCAGCCGCCGGAGCCGCCGGACGCCGCGTTCCAGACGCCGCTGGAACCGGTGGGTGAGCAGGTGCCGTCGGCGTTGAGGGTCTGGTAGTGGTCGAGCTGCGGATGCAGGTCCCGCCAGCCCGCCAGGCAGCTGTCGCCGGGAGCCGACGTGGTGTGCCCGTTGATGTCGGGCAGCGTCGTCCAGTTGGTGCCACCGGCGGTGCGGGCCTCGACGAACACGTGGTCCCACGCGGGTTCGGTGTCGAAGGACGTCCAGAACGACATCTGGGCGCCGCCCGCGGGAACGGTGATCGTGCGCGTCAGCCGCTTGTACGTCACGTCGCTGATCTGCGAGTACATGTAGAACTCGCCGGTGTGCGGCGCGAACGGCCCGCCCGGGCGATCCCACGCGGCGGCGACGTTGCTGGTGAACTGCGGGTACTGGTTGACCGGCAGCAGGCCGCTCGTCGTCAGGAACGACGCCGTGTGGTCCTGGTTCTGCGCGCTTGCCAGCCCGTTGAGGTCCCACGTGAGTCCGGTGTACGGAGTCGCGACCCCGTTGACGCCGAACGTGTCGCCGTTGTCGTCCTGGCCCGTGCCCTCGTTGATGATCGACGCACCGAACCAGTACTCGATGACGTCGTTCACGTTGTCGCCGGAACCGGAGAGCGGACGGCAGCGCAGCGCGACGTCGGGCAGCGTGCTGCACTGCTTGTTCTCGAACGGGTCGTAGAGCTGCGTGCCGTGCCCGGTGGCGTACTGGTGCCCGGCGAACTTGCCGGTGTAGAGCACCTTTCCGCCCTCGTTCAGGTAGTCGCGGACCTCGAGCAGCTCGGTCTGCGCCAGGCTGGACGCGTTGCCGCCGCCCCAGCCGGGTTCCCGCGTGATGATGTCGTCGCCGGTGTACCAGACGACGGCGCGGTAGTGGCTGAGCACGCCGAGCGCGTCGGGTGCCTTGCGGCCGTTGGCATCCACGTCGTAGACGTCGTGGCTGACGTTGTTGGCCGTGAGGGCGTCGGTGTAGTACGACAGGTACTTCGGTGCCGTCACGCCGGGCATCGCGGGCGATGCGCCGGTGTAGTCCTCGGCGGCGAGGACGAGCACGTCGTCACCGGTCTCGGAGACGGCGCTGTAGGTGAACGAACCGCTTGTCTGGCCGCCACCCTCGAACCACACCTTGACCTGGTCACCGGGGCTCGTTCCGGTCACCGTGCCGCGGACAACGTGGTAGTAGTTCGCGTTGCCGGTGCCGTAGCGCTCACCGCCGGTCCACTCGGTCGTCGGCGCGCTCTGCACCGGCCCGTTGCCGATCTGCCACTTCGCGGTGACCGCGCCGAGCGACTTCTTGGCCAGCACGCGGACTTCCTGCGGATCGCCGTAGGACACGTCGAACGTGAAGTCCAACATGGACAGTGGGCCGTTCTCCTGGTCCAGTTCGGCCTGGTCGAGGTAGAACGGCTTGACCTCGACGCCGACCGCGGACTTCGGGTTGGCCGGGTCGAGCGCGGACCTGGCGAGCGACATCGAGAACGGCAGCGTCTTCTGGAACTCCGCCTCGACGAGCGCCTCGTCGTCGGGGAAGACGAAGCCGCAGCCCTCGCAGCCTTCGCTGAGCTCGGGGACGAACGCCACGGTTCCGTTGCGGGCGTCAGCGTAGTCGGTGGTCTCGCCGTTCGTCACGTACAGCTCGTCGGAGCTGATCCCGGGGTCGAACCCGGCGATCGCGGGCTTGGCGTCGGTGCCGGCGAGCGCGACGTAGATCGGGTTGTCGGCCTCGGGCGATCCGGTCTGCCAGCCCTGCGGGTAGAGGATCCACTGACCGGCGGAGTGCCAGTTGGACTGGAACTTCGGCTTGATCCGGTTCAGCAGTCCCTGCATCGCCTTGGTCTCCGGCTCGGAAGCCGCGCTCGGCCCGCGGTAGGTGTCGCTCGCGGTCGCCGAGGACGAGCCCTCGTTGTCGTAGTTGAAGTGCTCGTCGAAGTTGCGGTTCGGGTCGACGCCGTCGCCGAGGTTGACCTGCCCGTTGCCGTCGTTGTCGCGCAGGTTCTTGCGCCACAAGCGTTCCGCGTCGAACGTGTACTCGTAGCCGTCCGGGTTCGCGACGAGCACGAACCACAGCTCGGTGTCCTTGAGGAGGTTCTTCATCTCCGGGTCGTTCGCCTTGAACCTGTTCACGACGTGGTTCAGCAACCGTCGGTTCACCTCGGTGCTGATCCACTCACGCGCGTGCTGCGTCGACGAGTAGAGAACCGCGGGCCTGCTCCCGTCCTGCTGCCCGTTGGCGCCCTGCGTCACCTTGACCGCGATGATCTCGCGCCCCTGCCCGGTCTTGCCGAGCACCTCGAGCTTGACCAGGTTGCGGTTGTTGCGCGCCAAGGCGTAGAGCTGGTCGCGAATCCCGCCGGCCTCGTCGAAGGACCGCCAGACGGTGAACCCGTTGGCGGCCTGCTCGGTCGCGAGCTGCTTGGCGCTCTTGCCGTCCTTGTTCTTCTTGACCTTCGCGTCGATGCCGCGCCGGCTGAGCTCCTTCTGCTGGCTGCCGGCGAGCACCAGCTCCACCTCGACCTTGTCACCGCTGGCCTTGCTCTCGGTGATGTCGAAGCCCTGTCTGGAAAGCTCACCGGCCTGTTCTCCGGTCACCTGGGCGACGTAGACGTCCAGCGGATCGTTGCTCGGCGCGGCCACGGCGGGCGACACCACCACGCCGCCGATGACGAGGGCCAATGCTGACAGGAAAGTCGCGGACCGCTTCATTGCGTTCCTCCGGCACGTGCGTGGTCGACGCAAGACCAGAGCGACGCTACGCCGTTCGGGCGTTACACAGACGGGGCCTTTCGGCCCTATCCGTTGCCCTGAAAGCACTCCTGTACGTGACCGATCGGACGCACGGCGTGACGCGGGCGCCCCAACCTGGGGCGCCCGCCTCCTCTCAGTGCCTGCCCCAGCCCGGCACGGTGCCGTCCACCGTCACCTCGAACTGGTCGTACTTCGCCATCAGGGTCAGCAGCTCGTCCTCGGTGGGCTTGTTGCCGTCCGCGTACATCTCGGCGAGGCCCCGGAAGTACTCCTCGCGGTTGAGCGCGGGGGTGAAGATGATGAGCATCGTCGCCTGGTCCTTGTAGGGATTGTGGAACCCGTGCGACACCCCCATCGGGACGTTCACGTAGGTCCCCGGCGGTGCGGCGAACGACTTGCCGTCGAGGTGGAGCTCCACCATGCCGTGCAGGACGTAGAACGCCTCCAGCTGTTCGTTGTGGACGTGCGGCGAGGCGCCGGGTGCTCCTGGGTCCATCCGGTGCTCGTACAGGCCGAGCTTCCCGTCCGTCTCGCTGCCCTGGGCCTTGAAGGTGGTGTGGGTGGTCGTGCCGATCTGCACCGACTCGCCCTCGCCGGGCAGCAGGATGCGGGACAACTGCGTCATGTCAGTTCACTCCTCGTTGATGGCTGCGTGCGTCTCGCCGCTGTCGGTGCTGGAGTCGGTGTTGGAGTCGGTGTTGGAGTTGTCCTGGTTGAACCACGAGAGGTACCGCTCGCCCGTGTCGGGGAAGACGGTCACCAAGTTCTTGCCCGCGTACTCGGGCCGCGAGGAGAGCACCCGGCAGGCGTGCGCCGCCGCGCCGGAGGAGACGCCGACGAGCAGCCCCGCCGTCCGGGCGAGTTCCCGCGCCGTGCTGTAGGCGTCCTCGTTGGACACCGTCAGGACGTCGTCGATCAGGTCGACGTCGGTCGTCGGCGCGACGAAACCGCCGTTGAGGCCGGGGATGCGGTGCAGACCGCCCCACCCCTGGCTGAGGACCGGGGAACCCTCAGGCTCCACCGCGACCACGCGAACCGCGGGGTTGCGTTCCTTCAGGTAGCGCGCGGTGCCGCTGAGCGTGCCGCCGGTGCCGACACCGCAGACGAAGACGTCCACCTCGCCGTCGGTGTCGTTCCAGATCTCCGGCCCGGTCGTGGCGTAGTGCGCCGCCACGTTGTCCGAGTTCTCGTGCTGGCAGGCGAACCACGACCCCGGCCGCTCGCGGTGGATCTCCTCGGCCTTGGCGATCGCCGCGACGTACCCCTCCTGGTACGGGGTCAGCACGATCTCCGCGCCGAACGCGCGCAGCAGTTGGAGGCGTTCGCTGGTCGCGCTGTCCGGCAGGACGATCACGCACCTGTACCCGCGGGCGGCGGCGATCGCGGCGAGCGAGATGCCGGTGTTGCCCGAGGTCGCCTCGACGATGGTGCCCGAGCCCCTGGTCAGCTCACCGCGCTGTTCCGCGCCGTTGACCATGTAGAGCGCGGCACGGTCTTTCACGCTGGACAGGGGGTTGGCCATCTCCAGCTTGGCGTAGAGGGTCGCGCTGGTCACGCCGAGATCGAGCCGGACGGTGGGCGTGCCGCCGATCAGGTCCGCGATCGTCTGGGCCGGTGGCCGTCTGGTGAGGGTGTCCACGGGTGCTCCGATCGGTTGGGTGTCACCAGGTGGGGAAGACGGCCGGCGCGCCCTTGTGCCGCAGCGCCGTGGTCGCGACGGGGTGACGTGCCCTGGCCGCCTTCACCACGCCGCGGGTCGACCTCAAGGCCGGCACGGAGAACGGCGCCAGGACGCGCGAGTCCGCGGGAACGTCGCGGATGACGAGCGCCTGAGCGCCCACCACGGAGTCGTGGCCGATGGTGATCGGGCCGAGCAGCGTCGCGTTGGCGCCGACGACGACCCGGTCGCCGAGCTTCGGGTGCCGGCGTGAGCCCTCCGGCCGCTGGTTGTCGTGCCACCACCCGACCGCGCCGAGCGTCACCTGGTGGAAGATCGTGACGTCGTCGCCGATGATGACCGTCTCGCCGATCACCACACCCGCGCCGTGGTCGATGAAGAAACCGCGGCCGATCTGCGCACCGGGGTGGATCTCGATGCCACCGGTCAGCAGCCTGGCGATGACCATGACCAACCGGGCGCCGCGCCGGTGACCCCGCAGGTGCAACCAGTGCGACACGCGATACCCCCAGATCGCGATCACCGTCGGGTGCAGCAACGCCTCGCTGCGCGACTCGATGGACGGGTCCCGGTCCAGCACCATGTCGAGGTCCGCGGTGATCGCGCGGAGCAACGCCCGTGGGCTCACCTGACCGCTCCCGCGTTCTCCTTGCGGAGCTGTCCGAGCCTGTTCTCCGCGTAGGCCACGCCGACGAGCACGACCAGGCCGCCGGCCAGGAGGTTCCACGTGACGGGCTCACCGAGGAACAGCACGCTGAGGAGCACCGCGAACACCGGCACCACGTAGTTGACCGCCGACGCGGTGGTGGCACCGACGTCGCCGATCAGGCGGAAGTAGAGGACGTAGGCCAGGCCGGTGCTGAGCAGCCCGAGGAGCACGATGCTGAACAGCACCGGGACGGTGACGTCGGGGGTGCGCCAGCCGAGGAACGGGGTGACCACCGCCTGCAGCACCGCCGCCGAGACGAGCTGCGACGCGGCCAGTGACAGCGGGGCCAGGCCGAGCGGCGAGAGGAACTTCCGGACGTACACGAACCCGATCGCGTAGCTCACGGCCGCGCCGAAGCAGGCCAGCCGCCCGCTGAGCGAACCGAGCGACTCGTGCCACGGGCCGATCAGCAGCACCACGCCGATGAAGCCGAGCGCCAGGCCGATCCCCTTGCGCGGGGTCGCGCGCTCGGTCGGCAGGGCGGCCGTGGCGAGCGCGAGCGTCAGCAGCGGGGTGGCGCCGATCAGGACTCCCGCGATCCCGGCGCCGGTGGTCTTCTCCCCGTAGGACAGCAGCAGGAACGGGATCACGTTCCCGAACAGGCCGGCGGCGGCGATGTGGCCCCAGACTTCGACGGACCGCGGCAGGGCGACCTTGCGGATGGCCGCGATCGAGAGCAGCACGGCCGCGCCCAGAATGAGTCTGCTGAGCACGAGTTGCCCCGGTGTCAGACCTTCGAGGGACACCTTGATGAAGGTGAAGCTGCTGCCCCACAGCAGCGCCAGCAGCAGGAAGCGGGCGACGGATGCCTTGTCCATTGCTTCTCGATTCGGGTCATCAGTCAGTAATTCAGCAACTTCAGCAGAAGTTGCTAGGGCCGTGGTCGAGCGCGTGCAACGTGGGTGATCCGCTAGGTTCTCCGCCTTGACGCGTGTTCGGGGAGGAGACGCGAATGTCGGAGTTGCTGGCCGGACTGCTGCGCGGTCCGGCGGCCGAGCTCTACCAGCGGTTGCTGCGAACGGGCGAGTTGCGCGTCTCGGACGATCCAGAAGTGGCCTCGTCGCCCGAAATGGACGAGTTGGTGGAGGCTGGGTTCGCGCGCCGCAGGTTCGTCGGCGAACCGGTGATCGTACCGGTCGAGCCGTCGCGGGCGGTCGACCAGGCGTTGATCAGCGTGCAACGGCAGGTGCTCGAGCAGCACCGCATGATCGTGCGCGTGCGCGAGCAGATGCAGGTGCTGCAAAAGGAATACGTCGCCGGCGCGGATCGCGACGACTCCGCGGTCCGCGTCTACACCGACCCGGCGGAGATCGGCGCGCTGTCGGTGGAGCTGTGCCTCTCGGCCGAACGCGAGTTCTCCAACCTGGAGACGGAGCACTACCGCAACCCGCCCGACGGCCGGTCGGCGAAGGTGCCGCCGGCCGTCGTGCTCGAACGCGGGGTCAGGTTCCGCAACATCTACGCGCGGCCGGTGCTGGACCTGCCGTTCGCCGGCGAGATGGTCCGCCGCTGCACGGAGGGCGGCTGGCAGCTGCGCGTGGCCCCCGAACTGCCGATGAAGATGGTCCTCGTCGACGACCGCGCGGCGCTGCTCCCCCTCGACCGCACGGGGATGGAGGGTGCCGTGCTGGTCAGGGCACCCGTCATCGTGGCCGCGCTGCGCGGGTACTTCGAGATGCTGTGGAACCAGGCGCTTCCGTTGCAGGACAACGGGGTGGAGAGCAAGTTCTCGGCCAACCAGCGCACGGTGCTGCGGCTCATGATCGGCGGCATGACCGACGCCGCGATCGCCCGCCACCTCGACGTGAGCGAACGGACCGTGCGCCGGCACATCTCCGCCGCCCTCGATCTTCTCGGGGTCGACAACCGGATCACGGCGACCGCGATGATCGTGCGTGACGGCTGGCTCGACTACTAGTTGCCAGGTTTGCCCGGTCCGGTGCACTGCCATTCGACCGGACCGGTGCCGTGTTCGACGTAGCCGCCGGCGAAGATCTGCCGGTACCCACCGCCGGTCTCGTCGTCGGCACGCCAGGCGCGGTCGAGCTTCTCGCACTTGACCGGGAGCAACAACGCCAGCCGGCCGGCGGACGTGAGCGCGAAGGCGGAGTTCGGGTACCGCTGCTGCAGGTCGAACGGCACGAGCCGGCCCCGCTCGACGCCCGGCGGCACGGAGATGCGGAAGCTGGTGGTGGCAAAGCCCTCCGGCCAGACGTGCACGACGTCGCCGAGGCCGGTGCCGTCGATGCCGATGAACCCGTCACGGGTCTGGCCGAGCAGCGCACTCGCCGGTGGGAGCGTTCCCACCACGCTGGTGCGGCCCCAGGTGTCCGTGCCGTCCTGCCAGCCCAGGTGCACCCACTTGCGCACCTTCCCGGACGGTTCCGTGCCGTAGATGACGCCCGGCTCCGCGGAGGTCAGCGAGGTGACCGTGCTCCAGTCGATCCAGGCACCGATCCGCTGCCACGACTGGAGATCACTCGACCACTGCAGGACACCGGCGTCGACCCGGTAGTAGACACCGGTTCCGTGCACGGTGCCGGACCAGAACGCCTGGGAGACCTCGCCCCAGCCAGAGGTCGCCACGACCCGTTCGCCGGCCCAGCGCGACACGGTGCGGTTGGCCTCGAGGCAGAACCCGTGCTCGACGAGTCCGCCCGTGGTCGTGATGGCGTAGACCTGACGCTCCCACAACGAGCACGGCTCGCCCGGATCGGCCACCGCGGGTCTGATGAACAACGTGGCCAGGCCCACCACGACGGCGAGCACGACTTTCCGCAATCCCATGGAGTTTCCCTCGAAAACGTAGGCAGCGCGCACAACCTACGCAGACCAGCCCGGAGAAAGAACACCGCGGAACGACCGGATCCGGCCAATGACCGAACCCGGTCACCGCCGCTGGCCGGTAGCGGCCATTGGCCGCTCGTTCCCTTACGCAGCACGGAATCCGCTGCCTAACGTGGCCACACCCCAGTCGGGGAACACTCCACACCAGTTGGGAGCACCACCAATGCACAACAGACTCGTCCGCGGTCTCGCCGTCGCCGCCGGCCTGGCGATCACGGCGCTGGCGGGCATCTCCGCACCGGCCGTCGCCGCACCGGCGGCGGGCTCGGTGCCGAACACCGTTGCGGCCGCGGCCCTGCCCGGCGCCTTCTACGCCGAGGCGATCATCCGCAACAGCGGCAAGTGCGTCAACGTGGCGGGCGGCTCGAGCGACAACGGCGCGTGGATCCAGCAGTACCGCTGCGACCGCACGCCCGCCGCGAAGTTCCTGTTCCTCTCCAACGCCGACGGCTACTACGAGATCTCGAACCAGAGCAGCCGCAAGTGCATCGACATCGAGCACGGCGGCTACTGGAACGGGGCCCGCACCCAGCAGTTCAACTGCAACGGCAGCTTCACCCAGCAGTACCGGCTGGTGGACCTCGGCAACGGCTACTACAACTTCGTCAGCCGGTTCAGCGGCCGCTGCGTCAACGTGCCGTGGGGCAACACCGACGACCGGGTGGTCATGAACATCTGGGACTGCATCCCCGGCAAGGCGGAGCAGCAGTTCCGGCTCAACATCGGCTGAGTCCTGCTCGTCGCGGCAGGGCCGGGTGCGGACGGCACCCGGCCCGGCCGTGCCGCGGGTCGGGTTCGAGATTCAGGACCGCCGGTAGAGCTCGTCGATCTCCTCGGCGTACTTCTCGGTGATCGGCCGCCGCTTGAGCTTCATGGTCGGGGTGAGCTCGTCGCCGCCCGGCTCCCAGCTCGCGGGCAGGACGGTGAAGTTCTTGACCTGCTCGACGCGGGACAGCTTTTCGTTGGCCTGCTTGATACCTGCCTCGATCAGCGCGTGGACCTCGGGGTGCCGGGCCAGGGCGGCCGGGGAGGAGTCGGGCAGGCCGGCCTTGGTGGCGTAGGCGGCGCAGGCGTCCGGGTCCAGGGTGAGCAGCGCGGTCACGTAGGGCCTGTCGTCGCCGATGACGACGACCGCCTGGGCGAGCGGCACGGCGACCTTGATGGCGCCTTCGATGTTGGACGGGCTCATGTTCTTGCCCGCGGCGTTGATGATCAGTTCTTTCTTGCGGTCGACGATGCGGACGTAGCCGTCGGCGTCGATCGTGGCGACGTCGCCGGTGTGCAACCAGCCGTCGTGATCGACGGCCTCCGCCGTCCTCTCGGGATCGTTGCGGTAGCCGCGCATCACCAGCGGTCCGCGGACGAGCAGTTCGCCGTCTTCAGCGACCCTGATCTCGGTGCCGCCGGGGACGACCGTGCCCACGGTGCCGATGCGGATCGCGTCCGGCGGGTTCGCGATCGCGGCGCAGGACGTCTCGGACATGCCCCAGAGTTCGCAGACCGGGACGCCGAGGCCGAGCATGAAGGCGAGCGCGTCCGGTGCGATTCCCGCGGCTCCGCTGACCGCGATCCGGACGCGGTCGAGGCCCATCCGGTGCCGGAGCTTGCTCAGGACGAGCCGCTCGGCGAGCGCGTGCTGGGCGGTGAGCAGCGGGGGCACCGGCTTGCGGTCGGACCTGAGGCGCGCGACCTTGATCCCGGTGCTGATCGCCCAGGTGGCGAGGCCGCTCTTCACCTTGCTGGGCTCGGCCGCGAGAGCCGCTTCGACCCCGGCCTTGATCTTGTACCAGACCAGCGGAACGGCACCGAAGACCGTCGGCCGCACCACCGGCAACGTACCGACGAGCTGCTTGTGGTCGGGGATCGTGATGATCTGCGTGCCGTGCGCGAGGTTGGTGTAGTGGGCGCCCCACCGGTTCGCGATGTGGGCGTCGGGCAGGTAGGACACGATGCTGTCGTCGAAACCGGCCCGCACGATGCTCGCGACCGCGCCGAGTTCGGCGAGCAGGTTCGCGTGGGTCAGCTCGACCCCTTTCGGCGGACCGGTCGTCCCGGACGTGTAGATGATCGTCGCGATGTCACCCGGCTCGACCGCCTGCCACGCGGCGTCGAAGTCGAAGCCCTCGGACGTCAGCGCCGCCACCTGGTCCAGGGTGACGGCGTCCTCGACGGCGCCGTCGACGCAGATCAGGTGCTCGACCTGCTCGTCCGGATCCGCGGCCCGGAGCCGACCGGCGAACTGCGCCTCGCAGATCGCGATCCTGTTCCGCGCGTTGCCCAGCAGGTGGGCGATCTGGCCGGGTGCCAGGGTGTTGTAGATCGAGAACGGCGTGGCGCCCAGGTGCAGGGCGGCGCAGTCCACGAGGTGGAACTCCGGGCGGTTGGTCATCATGATCGCGACGGCGTCGCCGCGGCGGACGCCGAGTGCGTGCAGGCCTTCGGCGATGCGGCGGACCCGCTCCGCGTAGCCCGCCCAGGTGATGGCGACGGCGTCGTCCGCGGTGCGCAGCGCGACCTTGCCGGGGTGCGCGACTGACGTGTTCTGGAACGCGGCGCAGAGCGTGTGCGGCATGGGTTCGGTCATCGTTCCTGCCCCGTGATCGCGGTGAACATTCGATGGCAGCGGGCGAGCATGTCCTGAACGGTCTGGTCGGGGTGCGCGAGCCACCAGCGCACCAGGGCGGAGAGGACGCTGAGCCAGACCTCGGTCGCCGCGGTGATGTCGTCGGCGTCGGTGAGGCCGTTGGCCAGGGCGCCCTGGCGAACACCGATGATCGCGGGCGCGGCCACCAGTCGCCGGTGATCGCGGAGCTTGGCGGCGACGGCGGTGCCGGACGGGACGGTGGTGTCGTAGAGCAGTGACCAGTCCTGCGGGCGCGGCGCCAGCGCGGTGAACATCGCCTCGAGGACGACGAACGCCGCGTCGACCCCCGGCGCGACGTCGACGAGCGCGGCTTCGACGTGGGTCACGATGTTGGCGCTCGCGCGGGCGAGGCACGCGGCGAACAGGTCGTCCTTGGGGCCGAAGTAGCTGTAGACGAGGGGCTTGGTGATGCCGGCCGCGGCGGCGACGTCCGACAGCGACGTCGCGACGAACCCGCGCTCGGCGAACAGGCTCGTGGCGGCGTCGAGGATCAGCGCCTCACGTTCGGCGCGGGGCATTCCTTTCGTGCCTGCGACCGCGGCCATGTCGTCCTTCCCAACCGATATGACCACACGGTAACTTACCCAGATGGCACATAGCAACGGTTCTCCCGCCCTGTACCGCGCGGGAGAAGGCGCTCCCTTGCTGCTGCTCCACGGCGCCACAGGCACGTGGCAGCACTGGAATCCGGTGCTACCGGGCCTGAGTGAGCGCTACGAGGTCATCGCCCCGACGCTTGCCGGGCACTACGGCGGCCCGCCGCTGCCCGGCGGTGTACGCACCCTCGCCGACATCGCCGACGCCCTCGAACGGCAGCTGGACGAGCTCGGGATCGGGGCCGTCGACATCGCCGGGAACTCACTGGGCGGGGCGCTCGGCATCGTGCTCGCCACGCGTGGCCGGGCGCGCAGCGTCGTCGCCCTGTCCCCGGCATGTGGGTGGGATCCGGGCGATCCCCTCTCGGAGCACGTTGCCCGGTTCTTCGAGAAGACCGTGCAGCGCGCCCGCCTGGCGCTTCCTCTCGCACCATTGGCTTTCCGCGCCGCGGCCACCCGCCGGAACGCGTTGCGGCACATCGCCCGCCACGGGGAACGGACCACCCCGGCCGAGGCCGTGCACATCCTGCGCGCCGCCGCGCGCTTCACCCACCTGTCCGACCTGACCCGCGCGTTGCGCACCAGCGAGGACGCGCTGCCGCAGCACCTGGACAAGATCACCGTGCCCGTCCTGCTGGCGTGGGCCGAACGCGACTGGGTCCTCCCGCACGCCTCCGCCGCGACCCGCTACCGCCGTGAGGTTCCCGGGGCCGAGTTCCGGCTGCTGCCCGGCACCGGCCACGTCCCGATGTGGGACGCCCCCGAGCTCGTCATGTCCACCGTGGACGACTGGATCACGCACGCCGAACCGCTGCCGGAAGAACGGCTTTGACACACTTGCCCGATGGCACTGGGATACGTGTTCGCTGTGCTGGCGACGCTGGCGTCCGGCAGTGGCTCGATCCTGGAGTCCATAGGTGTCCGGCGGGCCGGTGTGTACGGCGGCGCGTCCGTCGACCTGATCGCGCTGCGGCACCAGTGGATCTACTTCCTCGGTCTCGGCGTGGACGTGCTGGGCTTCGTCTTCGCGGCCGCGGCACTGCACCGGCTGCCGTTGTTCCTGGTTCAGTCGTTGCTCGCGTTCAGCATCGGGGTGACCGCCACGATCTCCGCCTTCCTGGGCACCCGCCTGGTGGCGGCGGGATGGGGTGCGCTGAGCATCGGCGCGGCCGGCCTGGTCCTGCTCGGCGTCTCCGCTGAGCCCGGTCCGGCCAGGGACCTGCCGCCGCAGTGGCGGTGGATCCTGGCCGGTGCCGTGGTCCCGATCGCGGCCATCGCCGCATTTTCCAGGCACCGCAACGAGAAGTGGGCGGCACCGGCGCTGGCGTTCGGCTCCGGTCTGGGCTACTGCGTCGTCGGCATCTCGGCGCGGACACTGACTGTCCCGGACGATGTATGGCGACTCGTGCTGGAACCGACGGCCTGGACCATCGTCCTCAACGGATTCGCCGCCGCCGTGTTGTTCGCCATGGCCCTGCAGAAGGGCGGTGCCACCACGGTCACCGCGATCATGTTCACCACCAACACGGCCGTGTCCTCGCTCGTCGGACTGACCTACCTCGACGACCGGGTCCGCGTGGGCTTCGCCGTCCCGGCGGCCGCGGGGTTCGCCCTGGCGATCGCGGGAGCGATCGCCATCGCCCACTACGCGGCCACCGGCCGGCCAGTCGGTGACCCACAACCGGCCGCCGGCTGATCACTGCGTATCAGCTGGCGGATGTTCCGGTCGTGAACCTGGGTCGGCGGCTGTTACTCCGTTAGTGTGACGGCGACTCGTCACCCGAGCGGGGAGGGAAGCCGGCGCCATGTCGTTCGTCGCCCGGAAGGCGGAGCTGCGCGCGATCGAGGACCTGCTCCGTGCGGCAGCGGACGGGTGCGGTGGCGCCCTGGTGGTGGCCGGTGAACCGGGGATGGGCAAGTCCGCGCTGATCGACACCGCGACCAGCGACCTCGACGACTGGCTGGTCCTGCGTGCGAGCGGCACCGAGTTCGAGCGCGACCTCCCGTACGCCGCTCTGCACCAGCTCTGCACGCCGGTGCTCGGGCACCGCACCGACCTTCCCCTGGTGCAACGGCAGGCGCTCGAGTCGGTGTTCGGTCTCGGCGGCGAGACGGCGCCGAACCCGCTGATGATCGGCCTGGCCGTGCTGGGGCTGTTGCACGAGCTGGCCCAGAGCCGGCCGGTGTGCTGCGTGGTGGACGACATCCAGTGGATCGACGCGGGGAGCCGGCAGGTGCTGTGCTTCGTCGCGCGCCGCGTCGCCGCCGAACGGATCGCGCTGGTGCTCGCCGAGCGGAGCCAGGCCACTGAGCCCAGGGTCACCGATCTGCCGCACCTGTGGCTGTCCGGCCTGGACG
Source organism: Lentzea sp. NPDC051213 (assembly GCF_044455585.1). Lineage (NCBI taxonomy): Bacteria > Bacillati > Actinomycetota > Actinomycetes > Pseudonocardiales > Pseudonocardiaceae > Lentzea > Lentzea sp. NPDC051213. The sequence goes on along the minus strand of NZ_JBITEX010000002.1, from coordinate 498,081 downwards.
ACGCGGACGCACGGGTGCTGCTGCACTCGACCCCGAGCTCCGGCCTGGGCGACGAGGTGCTCGCCCGGATCCTGGCCGAGGCCGGTGGCAACCCGCTGGCGCTGCTGGAGTTCCGCCGGTCGACCGGGCCGCTGGGCCTGCCCGGCGGGGACGACCGGTCGCGGGCCACCGTGGTGGACGCGCTGGAGGCGCAGTTCGCCCGGCGGGTGCAGGCGCTGCCGCCCGCCGTCCGGTCGCTGGTGGTGCTCGCCGCCGCGGAACCGGTCGGCGACATCGGCCTGGTGCGCCGCGCGGCGCACCTGCTCGATCTCGACCCGGCCGGCCTGACCGCCGCGGAGGACGAGGGCCTGCTCACCTTCGGGCCCCGGCTGCGCTTCCGCCATCCGCTCGTGCGGTCGAGCGCCTACAACTCGGCCACCCCCGGCACCCGCAGGCGCGTCCACGCCGCGCTCGCCGAAGCCACCGACCAGGACACCGATCCCGACCGCCGCGCCTGGCACCGGGCGCACTCGGTGGACGACACCGACGAGGAGGTCGCGGAGGAACTGGTCCGCGCCTCCGCGCGGACGCAGCGGCGCAGCGGGTTCGCCGCGGCCTCGGCGTTGGTCGAGCGCGCGGCGGAACTGACCCCCGACCCCGGTGACCAGGGCAGGCGGCTGCTCTCGGCGGCCAAGGGCAGGCTGCAGTCGGGGGCACCCGCACGGGCCCGCGAACTGCTCGCGGAGGCCGAACGCCGACCGCTGCGACCACGGGACCGCGCCGAGGTGCGCCTGCAGTACGCCCTGATCGACCTCCACGTCGCCCGCAGCCCGGAGGCCACCGTCGCGCTCGTCGACGCCGCCGCCGACCTGCCGCCGGACAGTGCGAGGAAGGCCTACATCGAAGCCTTCTCGTCGGCCATGTTCATCGACCGCCTGCCGGGGCGCCTGCGGCGGCTCGGCGCCCGCATCCGCGACCAGGCACCGCCGCCGACCGAGCCACGCCCGGTCGACCTGCTGCTCGACGCGTTGCTCGCCCAGGTGCTGCTGCCGGTCGAGGAAGCGGTGCCGGCCATGCGGCGCGCGGTGGCCGCGTTCCGCACGGTCTCGTGCCCGCGGTGGATGGAGCTCGCCTGCATGATGGCGCTCGACCTGAAGGACGACGAGTCCGCCCAGGCGATCTCGGCCCTCCAGGTGCGGCTGGCGCACGAACAGGGTGCCTACGCCGTGCTGTCCCAGGCCCTGCGGTTCCAGGCGCTCGCCAAGATCATGCTCGGGCGGTACTGCGAGGCGGCCGCGCACATCGAGGAAGCCTGCGCGGTCGACGAGGCGGTGGGCACCGTCAGCCTCGCGTTCGGCGAACTCATCCTCGCCGCCTGGCGCGGTGACGCCGGCCTGGTCGAGGAGCTGCGGAACTCGCTGGTCGAACGCGTCGGCCGCGCCGAGGTGGTCGCCGAGCTCTACGCGACCGCGGTGCTGCGCAACGGACTCGGCGACTACGCCGCGGCGCTGGAGGCCCTGCTCACCGCCCAGGCGCAGGAACAACGCGGTTCCTACGTGGTCTGGGGCCTCGACCAGGAGCTCGTGGAGGCGGCAGCACGCACCGGTCGTCCGGAGGTGGCCGCCGCGGCCATGGTCCGGCTCGAAGCCGTGGCACGCGTCGGGCGCAGCCTCAGGGCGGTCGGTGCGTACCTGGTCTCGCAGGCACTGCTCGATCCGGTGTCGGAGGACACCGAAAAGCACTACCGCGAAGCCATCGACGTGCTCGCACTGAGCGAAGCACGGGTGTACTACGGCCGTGCGCGCCTGAACTACGGCGAGTGGTTGCGCCGCGAAGGCCGGCGCGCCGAGGCCCGCGTCGAGCTGGAGGCGGCGTGTGACGCGCTGACCGCGGCCGAGGCGAGCGCGTTCGCCGAACGGGCGGCCCGCGAGCTGCTCGCCACCGGGCAACGCCCGCGCCGGGACGGGACGAACCCGCTCGATCTGCTCACCGCCAGGGAACGGCTGATCGTCGGCAAGGTCGCCGCCGGCGCGACGTCCAAAGAGGTCGCCGCGACGCTGTTCCTCAGCCCGCGCACGGTCGACACCCACCTGCGCAACATCTACCGCAAACTCGGCGTCTCCTCCCGCCGCCAGCTGCGCGAACTCCCGCTCTGAGCGTTGCGTAGGCAGCTGACCTACGTAGTTGTCACCGACGCGACCGCGTGCGCGCCCGTGGAACTCTCCCTGCGTTGACCCCAGTCGAGCAGGAGCCTTGTGATGACCTCTCCCACCACCGGTCGCGTGCGGCGGCAGATCGGCTGGGCCGCGGTCGCGGTCTCCGCCATCGGCATCGCCGTGTTCTCCGCGCAGAGATACATCCGCGGTGATGCCGAGCTGCTGAACAACCTCGGGGTCCCGTACTACGTCTCGACCGTGATTCACGCGATGCCCGCGAGCCTGGTGCTGTTCATCGGGCCGTTCCAGTTCTCCGCCAAGCTGCGCGCCCGCAACCCGAAGCTGCACCGCGTACTCGGCCGCGTCTACGTGGTGAGCATGATCTTCGCCGCGGTCGCGGCGACCGTGCCCGCGGTGTTCTCCGAGGGCGGCGCTTCCGTGCAGGTCGGGTTCTTCCTGCTGACCTTCGCCTGGCTGTACACCCTTTTCCAGGGCTACCGCTCCATCCGCAACGGACAGATCCAGCTGCACCGCATCTGGATGATCCGCAACTACGCGTTGACCTTCGCCGCCGTCGTACTCCGCCTTCTCATCCTCGGCGGCTTCGTCCTGCAGATCCCGTTCCCCTCGCTGGCGTTCCACGAGATCTACAACGCGGCCGTCTGGGGCTCGATCACCCTGTGCGCGGTCTTCGCCGAGTACTTCATCATCCAGAAGACCCTCGCCCCGCTGGTGCGCAAGCGGGAGCGCGCGCCCAGCGGAGCGCGATGAACGTTGCGTAGCAGCCGATCTACGTAGTTCTCACGGACGCGGCATCGCCGGAGCCCGTGTAATTCTCCCCGCGTTGACCCAGCCGAGCAGGAGTACTTGTGATGACCTCACCCGTTTCAGGTCGCGTCCGGCGGCAGATCGCCTGGGCCGCGGTCGCCGTCTCCGCCATCGGCATCGCCGTGTTCGCGGCGTTCCCCTACCTCGGCGGTGACCCGGCGCAGAGCAGGATCCCGCTCAACGACGGCGTCGCGTACCACTACCTGTCGGTCGTGGTGCACGGCATGCCCGCGTGCCTGGTGCTGTTCATCGGGCCGTTCCAGTTCGCCGCCAAACTGCGTGCCCGCAACCCGAAGCTGCACCGCGTACTCGGCCGCGTCTACGTGGTGAGCATGATCTTCGCGGCGGTCGCGGCTCTCGTGGCCGCAACGTTCTCCGTCAGCGGCGCCTCTGTGCAGTTCGGGTTCTACCTGCTGACCGCCGCCTGGCTGTACACGATCTTCCAGGGCTACCGCTCCATCCGGGCGGGACAGATCCAGCTGCACCGCATCTGGATGATCCGCAACTACGCCTTGAGCTTCGCCGCGGTCGCGCTCCGCATCTTCCTCGCCATCGGCCTGGCTCTGCAGGGCGTCTGGCCCTCCCTGCCGTTCCACGAGATCTACAACGCGTCCGTCTGGGGCTCGATCGCCGTGTGTGCGGTCGTCGCCGAGTACTTCATCATCCACAAGACCCTCGCCCCGCTGGTGCGCAAGCGGCAGCGCACCGCACCCGCGCCCGAACCGGCCGGGGTCAGCGGCTGAGTGAGCTGTGGTTCAGCGGAACAGGAGACGCTGGCGGCAGCTCGGTGTGGTGCGGTCGTAGTAGCGCCCCACCCAGCTGTCGTCGGCGCGCAGGAACGCGACCTCGTCGGACTTGCCGAGTTTCTGGTGCAGGTAGCGGAAGTAGTAGTGGTTGAAGATCCGCATGAACTCGCCGAGGTAGACGTCCGCCACCCTGGTGTCGCCCTGGATCACGAGCATGTTCTCGTCGTTCTCCCGCACCGACGGGTCGCTGAAGTTGCCCGACCCGGTGATGACCAGCGGGGTGTCGCCGAGCGGATCGATGAGCATGAACTTCGTGTGGCTGTACCGGACGTGGGTGTTGAGACCGGTCAGGTGCTCCTTCGTCCACCGGTCCAGGATCTCGGTGGTGAGCAGTGACCCGACGGCGACCTTCACGTCGTGGTCGAGGCGGAAATCGACGTCGTCGTCGCCCGGTGGCTTCTCCACCACGAGATAGCGCAGCACGTCCGACTCGGGCCGGAGCGCCTCGGCGAGCTTCTCGTGCACCCCGAACGCCGCGGTCAGGAAGAAGGACCGGCGCGCGCTCGCCACCTGCGCGGCGTACCAGTCGATCAGGTCCAGCGTGGTGCGAGGGCTGAAAACGCACCCGATTCCCGTCGCGGGCGGCGTGGACGGTGTCGGGCCGGCAGCGGTGTTGGCGGGACGAAGGGCCGGGTAGGCGGGATCGTCGGCGAGCCGCGTCCAGAAGTCGAGGTAGGCGGCCGCGACCGCCGGATCGCGCAGCAGATGGCCCACATTGGACTGTCCGAACAGGCCTCCCCAGGTGATGTTCGTCGACCCGGTCCAGACCGCCTGCGGCACGTCGTTGTGCAGCAGCACGAAGAACTTGTTGTGGGAGATGGAACTGTTCGTCTTGCGCGGAATCATGTGTGGCGGCACGAAACCCGCTGCCGTCACCGCGGGTTCGGTGCTCTGCCAGACCTTCTTCGGATCGACGCTCTCCTTGCCGCGCCGGTCGTAGACGATCCGGACGTCGACGCCGCGGTCCATCGCCGCTTTGAGGGCTTCCAGCACGGGCGGGTAGTTGAACTCGTAGACCGATCCCCGCAGTGCGAAGCCGGGGCCCTCGGCGGAACCGATGAACGCCAGCAGGGCTTCCTCCAGCCCTCTGGACAGCCAGTCGTAGGCCGGATCGGTCCGGTCGTTCTCCCGCGGCCTGTGGTCCGGGAACTCCCGCTCGTACGCCTGGCTCGCCGCCACGCCGCGGTTGAAGTGGATCGCGTGCGTTCCCTGGTCGACCGGCTCCGTCTGCACGTCGACCGTGACCTCGTGCCGTTCCTCGAGGTTCTTCGGCTTGCCGTACAACGCGACGACGCGGTAGCTGTAGCGACGACCGGGTTTGGCGGTGTAGTCGCCCCACTGGAACGACTGCACCGGATGCTCCCGCAGGCTGACCGGGATGCCGCGCGGGACACCGACTGAGGTCTCCTCGAACACCTTCATGCCACGCAGCCAGTAGCGTTCCTTCTCGACCGGGTCCCACCGCTCGATCGCGAATCCGAGCAGTCCGCGGGAGCTCCGCTTCGCCAGGTCCAGGCCCAGCAACACGACGTAGGTACCCGCGATCGCGTGGACGCTCAACGGACCGTCGGATTTTCTGGTGCGCATAGTTGTTCCTCACCACGCAAGGACCTGCACCAGTGAGTCGGTCCACGTGGGACCCGCGTTACGAGATCACCGAGCTGATGCTCGCCCGGCCGATCGGCTGACCCCTGTCGCCCTGCCCCGGACCCGGCGGGTCCGGGGCAAGGCCGCACACCGGTCTCAGCGCCCGTTGTCGACCGTCCCAGCCGAGTCAGTGCGCACCGCCTCCGCCAGGCCCACGGCGATGCTCTCGAGCCAGGCGGTCGTCGGCTCGACGTCCCGCCCGAAGGTCACTCCCGCGTGGTCGGTCTTGGCGGTGAGAGCGGCGATGTACAGCTTGGTGACCTGAAGCCAGATCACCGCGTCGGCACGACCGGCGAGCCGGACCCGGCCGCCCCTGGACGGCAAGGTGGACAGCACGTGTGTCACCGCCTCCCGGACCTCGGCCAGGCAGCGCGCCTCGCTCCACGCGAGCATCCAGCTCGGCTCCGACGTACCGAGACGCTCCCGCAGGATGGCGATCAGCCGGTTGTCGGTCGTGGCCGCGCCGGGAAGCTGAACCACCTGCTCTCCCAGCATCATCGACGTGTACGAACCAGCACGGTGGTCGAGCAGTTCGAGCAACGCCTCGGCGTACCCCCGCAGCACCTCGACCTCGTACTCGTCGAAGACGCCGATGAACTCCTCGCCGAAACGATCCCAGCAAATCACCACTCCAGTAGGCCGGAACCACCGCGAACCATCGACACCGCCGGGCCGGGTGCGCCCTTTGGTCCCCTCACGCTGCCCGGATGTCCTTTCATGGCACGGAAAGAGACCGCGACAGCACGCCCGTCGCGGTCTCGAACCAGCACGGACAGCCGGTCAGTCGGTCGTCGCCAGCGCCGCCACCGGACTCACCCGCGCCGCCCGCCGCGCGGGCACGAAACCCGCCACCGCGGCGATCACGACCAACGCCCCGACCACCACGCCCAACTGCCCGAGCGGCAACGTGAGCGGCACACCGATGTTCAGCGCCGAGATGGCCAGCCACGCGAACGGCACGCCGAGCAGCAGTCCCAGTGCCGCGCCGATGGCGCCGTACAGACCCGCCTCGCTGGTGATCATCACGCGCACCCCGCCCCGGCCGAGGCCGAGCGCACGGAGCAGGCCGATCTCGCTGGTGCGTTCGTGCACCGACAGGACCGTGGTCGTGCCGATCCCGACCACCGCGATCAGCACGGTCAGACCGAGCAGGCCCAGAGCCACCGCCAGGAGAGCCGACACCTGTCCCGTGGCCTGGGTGCGGAGGTCGGCCAGTGTGCTGACCTCGGCGTCGGCGACAGCGCGCTTGACAGCATCGCGGGCCGCGTTGAGGCCCTTTTCGCCTGAGGCAGCGGCGTTGGCGAGCACCGCGGGACCCGAGGCACCGAGCCGGTCGAGATCGCCGGGAGTCAGCACCACTCCGCTGGAGAACGGGCCGTTCAGGGGCAGGATCGCCCGCACGGTCACGGAGACCTCGCCCGTCTCCGACCGCAGGGTGGTCCGGTCGCCCCTGCCGACCTGCAGCGCGGACGCGGCCCACTCGGCGAGCACCACCTCACCCGGCTGCGGCGCTCCCTGCGCGGGCAGGATCGCGCGCAGAGCGGGAAGGGCGGTCAGGTCGAGGTCCAGCGCGGTCGCGTCCTGCTGACCGAGCCTCACGTGCGTGGTGCGGAACGTGGTGACGTCGGCCAGCGCAGGGTCCTTGCGGAGTGCGGTGACCGCCGACGCACTGATGCCCGACCGGTCGTCCTGCCCCGACACGATCAGGTCGGCGGGTGCCCTGGTGGCGAGCTTGCCGTCCAAATAGGACATCAGCCCGCTGGTTCCGACGACCGTGGCGACGATCAGCGCCACCCCGAGCGCGACGACCACGGCCACGCCCGCCGCTCGTCGTGGCGCGCCACCGACACCGCCCACGGCCAGCCGCCCGGTCGCGCTGTACCTGCGCAGCGGCCAGCTCACCGCGGCCAGCACCGGACCCACCACCACCGGGCCCAGCGCGATCAGCGCGCCGAACGCCGCGGTGGCCGCGAGCACGAGCTGGATCAGCGCACCGTCGGAGTCGAAGTCGGCCTGTCCTGGTTCGGGCCGGGTGGCCACGAGGTACGCGATGAGACCCACCGCGGCGACGGTGAGCAGCAAGCCCACCACCAGCCGCGGCGCACTGATGCGCCCTTCCGCCGACAGCGTGCTGGAAGCGCGGAACGCCTGCAGTGGCGCGGCACGCGAGGCCTTGAACGCAGGCGCGGTCACCGCGCAAACGGTCAGCAGCACGGCGCCGATCACAACACCGATCGCCGTCCCGGTCTGGAACTCGGGGGCCGGCAGCGCGGTGCCCAGATACCTCGCGCCGACGGACGCGGCATAGCTCGCGCCCTGCGCCGCCAGCACACCGATCGCACCGGCGACCAGGCCGACGACGGCGCCCTCGACGAGCAACGCGCGGGTCAGCTGGCCGGGCTGGGCACCGATCGTGCGCAGCAGAGCCAGCTGCCGCATTCGTTGCGCGAAGACGATGCGGAACGTGGCGGTCGCGACGAGAGCGGCAGCTCCCACCGAGACCACGACGAACATCGCGATCAGCGCGAAGACCCGTTCGACGGGCTTGGCGGCCTCGCGCACCTCCATCGACCGCATGGCCTGCCCCGACCGCACGCTCAGCGCCCTGGTCCCCTCGCGGGCGAAACTCGCCCCGAGGTCACTGATCAGGCTCTGGGCATTCGTGGTCCTGATGTCGATCCTGGGGTACTCCCCCGGGTTGAAGCTCAGCCCGGCCGCCACCACGTCCGGGGCGTACGCGCGTTCACCCGGATCGGCCGGTCCGTCCACGACGCCGGTCACCACCACCGCGCCCTTGTCGAGGGTGATCCGGTCGCCTGCCCTGACCGCGAGCCTGCCCGCGGTCCGGCTGTCGACGGCGACCTGCCCGGGACCGGTCGGATAAGAGCCGCTGACCAGCCGGATCCGGGACAGGGGGCCTGATCCGGGGTCAGCGACGACTGTGAGGTTGCTGCGGTCGGCCGCCTTGATCCGGAGGCTGGCCTCGACCCGGCCGACGGCCTCCACGACGCCCGGCGTCGCGCGGATCCTGGCCAGTTCCTCGGCGGTCAGCCCGTTCACGCCGACGGTCGTCACCACGACGTCGGTCGCGGGCGGCGTCGTGCTCAGGGCGTCGGCGGTGGCCCGCAGCGCGACGTCCTGGGCCAGGAACGCCCCGAACACCAGGAAGCACGCGATGAGCACGGACAACCCGGTCAGCAGGAGCCTGCCCGGCCTGCGGGCGATACCGCTGAGCTGCGTGCGCACCACGGTCGCGTTGACGAGCTTCATCGCACACCCACCTGTGACCGGTGGGCGCGCAGAGCGTCGGGCCGCGGTTCGTAGAGGTCCGCGACGATCCGGCCGTCCCCGACCATCACGACTCGATCGGCGCGTGCGGCGGCCTCGGGGTCGTGGGTGACCATGACGACCGTCTGCCCGAGCTCGCGCACTGAGGTGCGCAGGAACCGCAGCACCTCGTCGCCGGAGCGGGAGTCCAGGTTGCCGGTCGGTTCGTCGGCGAACACCACTTCTGGCCGGGACACCAGTGCCCTGGCGAGCGCCACGCGCTGCTGCTGGCCGCCGGAGAGCTCACCCGGCCGGTGGCTGAGCCGGTCACCGAGCCCGAGCACGCCCACGACGTGAGCGAAGCGCTCCCGGTCGACCGGCCTGCCCGCGAGGTCGAGCGGCAGGGTGATGTTGCGCTCGGCGGTGAGCTGCGGCAGCAGGTTGAAGGCCTGGAAGACGAACCCGATCCGGTCGCGGCGCACCGCGGTCAGCTGTCGGTCCGACAGCGCGGTGATGTCCGTGCCGCCCACGACGACCCGGCCGGACGTCGGCGCGTCGAGGCCGGCCAGGCAGTGCAGCAACGTCGACTTGCCGGATCCGGACGGACCCATGATCGCGGTGAACTCACCGCGGGCAAATCCCACGCTCACCCCGTCGAGTGCACGCACCCCGGTGACGTCATCACCGTAGATCTTCACCAGATCGTGCGCCTCGACGGCGAAATCCGATCGCGAGAAACTCATGTCCTCGTTCCTCACGGCTCAGAAGTCGTAGGCGGGAATGTTCAGCACGCGATGGCCGCGGCAATGCCCGTTCGCGTTCTTCACCACCTCGTCGTACTGCTCCCTGGTGGGCGCTGGGGACTGCTTGGTGACCGTGTTGACCCGCCAGGCGATGTACCTGCCGACCTCGGTGCTGATGCCGCTGCTCTTCGGGTCCTCGAACTGCGTGTACCGGACGTTGCGGATCTCCACCTCGAGCGCCTTGGCCTTGTCCGGCTCGGCCGGCACCTGGACGACCTTGTCGAGCAGCTGCTGGGCGAGGTCGCAGTCGGCCTTCGACGCCTGCGTCGGGCCCCGCCAGATCTGCCAGGCGTAGGTCACGCCAAAGCCGACAGCACCGACCACCACGATCGCGGCGAACGTGAAGGCGATCAGTCGCACGGTTTTCTTCTGCTGTGGCGTGCTCATCGAGAATTGTCCTCCGGGAATGCGTTGAATTGCGATGGCCAGAATCCTGCCAACGCAATGCCACCGGCACATCGGACCCGAGTCGAAGATTCACACCGCCCTCGACCGGTACCTGGGTACTAGACGGCGGCCGGCGCCCCGGTCATCCGGCCGAGTCAGCCCGACGGGCGCACGAGCCCCGTCTCGTAGGCGAACACCACGGCGTGCACCCGGTCGCGGAGCCCGAGTTTCATCAGCACCTTGCCGAAGTGGCTCTTCACCGTCGACTCGGAGACGAACAGCCGCCCGGCGACCTCCTGGTTGGACAATCCCTCCGCGACGAGCTCCAGCACCTCTCGCTCGCGCTCGGTGAGCCCCGCGAGCCGCTCGTCCACCCTCTTCTCGGCCGAGAGCCGCCCGGCGAACCGGTCCAGCAGTTTCCGGGTGACCCGCGGCGCGACGACGGACTCGCCGGCGGCCACGATGCGGATCGCCTCGAGCAGCTGCTGGGGCGGGGAGTTCTTGAGCAGGAACGCACTCGCGCCGGCCTGCAGCGCGGCGAACGCGTCCTCGTCGGTGTCGAACGTCGTCAGTGCGAGCACCCGCGGTGGGTCCACTTTGGACTGCAGGGTGCGGGTGGCCTCGATGCCGTCCATCACCGGCATCCTGATGTCCATCACCACGACGTCGGCCTCGACCTGGTCGAGCACGGTGAGCGCCTGCCGGCCGTTGCCGGCCTCGCCGACCACCTCCATGTCGTCCTGCGCGGACACCATCATGATGAACCCGGCGCGCACCAGCTCCTGGTCGTCGACCAGGACGATCCGGATCGTCATGCGGAGTTCGCCTTCCTCGGTAGCACGGCATGCACTCGCCAGCCCGATCCCGCTCGTGGTCCCGCGGCGAATCGCCCATTGTGCAGCAACACCCGCTCGCGCATGCCCACCAACCCGTTGCCGCCGCTGGTGCCACCCACAGGTGTCCGTCCGGCGCCGTCATCGGCCACCGAGACCTCGACGGTGTCGTCCAGCAGATCCACCGCGATCTCGACCGACGCGCCAGGACCGGCGTGCCGCAGCACGTTCGTGAGCCCTTCCTGGACCAGCCGGACCACGGTCAGCTCCTCCGCCGCGTCGATCCCGGCGGAGTCGCCGGTCACCCGCAGCTCGACCGCCACATCGGCGACTCGCGCCCGTTCGGCGAGCACTTCGAGCTGGTCCAGGCCGACCCGGCGGGTAGGTGGTGGTTCGTCGGAACCGCCGCGCAGCACGGCGACGATCCGGTGCATGTCCTCCAGCGCGTCTCTGCCGACATCGGCGACCGTGCGCAACGCCTTGCGAGCACCGGCGGGATCCTTGTCCACCACGTAGGTCGCCCCATCGGCCTGCACGATCATCACGGCGAGGCTGTGCGCCACGATGTCGTGCAACTCGCGCGCGATGGCGGCCCGTTCAGCGGCGGCGGCGAGCGCGACGAGGTGGTCGCGCTCCCGTTCGGCGGTGGCCGCCCGGTCCGCGTAGGCCGCCGCCGCGTCCTTGCGCAGCCTCAGCACCACGCTCACCAGCCAGACGACCACGCACAACGCGACGACAGCGCCGAACAGCACGGCGTCCCGGATCGTGTCCCCGACGACCAGCAAGGCGAACAGGAGGCCGACCGCGACCACACCACCCGCCACGTAGGCGGACCGCATCGACTTGCCGTGTGTGACGACGGCGGCCATCGCGACGAGCACCGCGACGTCGTGCACGGACAGATCGCGCACCAGCAGCAGCTGCACCACAGACAGCGCGGACACCACGCCCATGACCAGTACCGGTCTGCGGCGCCGCTCGATGAGCACCACCGCCATGACGAGCCCGATGACCATGGCCTTCGGTTCGGACGTCGGAGCCTGGAGCGCCAGCGACGCGACGACCGCCGCGACCGCCACGTCCAGCAACGTCCACCACCACTGGGTGGGGAACAGCGGGCCATCATCCATGCCGCCCGACACTAGCGGCGTGGCTCAGAACGTGGGCTGGGGAAGTCGGGGCATCGTTCTGAGCCACGCCACTACACAGCGATTCACGTCCGCGCGGTAATCGGGCGCTTGGCCCGAACCCGCCGCTCACGGCCACAAAACGGGCGTGCCCGCGTGTGTCCGCTGTGGTGAGTGCCTCAGCGGATCCCGAGCGGCGGCGGTGCGTAACAGGAATAATCACTGGTCGTGACCGTCAAACGCCCGCTCGTCGTCGACTCGCTGATCGTGGTCGCGCTCCTAGCGGTACACCTGCTGCTGGTGCGCGAGTTCGGCGACAAGGCAACCGGGTGGCTGCCTAATTGGGCCGCGGCCGTGGTCGGGGTCGTGGGCATCTCGACGTTGCTGGTGCGCCGCCGGTGGACCCGCACGGTGTTCCTGGTCGTGCTCGTGGCGTCGTTGACGCTCGTGCTCGGCGGCTATCCCAGCGGCGGTGCCGGGCTGGGTCTGCAGGTCGCGCTGTACACGGTCGCGGTGAACTCGTCGCTGGTCAGCACGGTGGTGGCAGCGGCGCTGACGCTGGTGGCGGCCGTGACGAGCTACGTGTCGAACGCCGACTTCCACCCCGTGGTGGCGGTGCTGGACGTGGTGCTGCTCGGCGGGTCGATCGGGCTGGGCATGGTGACGCGGCGCAGCAGGCAGCGGTCGGCGCAGCTGCGCGAGGTGGTGAGTCAGCTCGAACAGGCGCGCGAGCAGCTCAAGGAGGAAGCGGCGCTGCTGGAACGCACCCGCATCGCCCGCGAGCTGCACGACATCGTGACGCACAGCCTCGGCGTGATCGCGGTGCAGGCCGGTGTCGCCAGAGCCATGCCGGACGATCAGCAGCAGGCGCGCGAGGCGTTGCAGGTGATCGAGGCGACGAGCAAGGACGCGTTGTCGGAGATGCGGCACCTGCTCGGCGCGTTGCGCGTGCCGGAGGCGCTGGACGCCGAGCTGCGGCCGCAGCCGACGCTGGGCCAGCTCGAAGATCTGTTCCAGACGATGCGCGATGTCGGGCTCTCGCTCACCGTGCAGACCGAGGGTGAGCCCTATCCGCTCACGGCCGGGCGCGAGCTGACCGTGTACCGGATCATCCAGGAAGCGCTCACGAACGTGCTGAAGCACGCCGCCCACGCCGAAGTGCAGGTGCGCCTGCGTTATCTCGACGACCACATGAGCGTCGAGGTGCTCAACGACCACGTGCTCCCCCACGCCGACGGGCACGGGCACGGTCTGGTCGGCATGCGGGAGCGGGCAGTCGTGTGTGGAGGGACGCTCGACGCGGGACCGTTGCCGGGCGGCAGGTTCCGGATGGTCGCGACGCTGCCCAGGGAGCTGGCGGCATGAGCATCGCGGTGGTGGTCGCGGACGACCAGGCACTCGTGCGGGCCGGTTTCGCCGCCTTCCTGCGGGCCCAGCCGGACATCGAGGTGGTCGCGGAGGCCGCGGACGGCATCTCCGCCGTCGCCGCCGCGACCGAACACCGGCCGGACGTCGTGCTGATGGACATCCGGATGCCCGAGGCCGACGGCATCGAGGCGACCAGGCAGATCACTGAGGCGTTCGGCGGTGAGGTGGCGGTGCTGATCCTCACCACGTTCGACCTCGACGAGTACGTCTACGCGGCACTGCGCGCGGGGGCGTCCGGCTTCCTGCTCAAGGACACCAGCCCGGAGGACCTCGTCGCGGCCGTGCGCGTGATCGCGAGCGGTGAGGCGCTGCTCGCGCCGACGGTGACCAAGCGGCTCATCCGCGAGTTCACCGGCGCGCCCGTCAGCACCGCGCACCTCGAGGAGCTGACCAAGCGCGAGAACGAGATCATGGTGCTGGTCGCGCGCGGCATGTCGAACAACCAGATCGCGGAGAAGCTGTACCTCTCCCCGACCACGGTGAAGACGCACGTGAACCGGCTGATGGCCAAGCTCGCCCTGACCTCCCGCGCCCAGGTCGTCGCGGCCGCCTACGAAGCCGGGCTCGTGATCCCCACGCGCAGCACCGACTGAAGGCTGTCGATCACCTGGCCGGCCGCGTCCCGCGCGACGTCGGCGGCGAGTCCCAAGTGGACGGTCGCCAGCTCCACGGCGTGGTCGGTGTCGTCGGCAACGAGCAGCAGCTCGATGAGCCTGGCCGCGTCCGCCCCGACCTGGAACACGCGGTCCTGCGTGGTGTCGCAGAGCAGCTGTTCGCCGTTGCCGTGCACGAGGATCGGCGCGTCCACGTGCTCGACGAGGTCCGCGGGCAGTCCTTCGACGAACCTGCCGCCGAACCCGGACACCTTCAGGCCCGTTCGCCCCTCGGCACGCAGACCGCGCAGCACGGCGAGCACGCGCAGGTAGCGGGACAACCACGGGCGAGCCGTTCGTGCCTGGTCGATCGCGTCCGCGCTCACCACGGCGTTCAGGCACACGTCACCGATGGTGCTCAGCACGGCCGCCCTCAGGGCGATCGAGTCCACGTCGGACTCGATCGAGCCGAGCACCTCACCGCCCGGCGCGGTCCGCACGTCCCCCGACGCGTCCACGTGCAGCCGGCGCGCGCCCGTGCACGGATGCGTTGAGCCCAAAGCGCACTGGTCGGCGAGGAACACGCCGGGCGTGGTGAGCTGCTCGACGAACACGCCCTTGTCCCGAGCCAGGTCGGCGTCCTGGAGGAACGCCTCGTAGTCCTGCTGGCCGCCCACGCGCACGATCGTCGGACCGGCCACCGCGAGGAACGGCGTCGCCAGGTAGTCCTGGGTGTGCACGAACAGGTCGTCCCCCACCAGGAACTCGTCCCCCGGCTCGACCAGCCCGCCCTCGTACCCCACGGCGGCCTCGGATCCGCCGGGGCTGAACACGAGCGCGTCCCACCCCAGCGCTCTGTCCTCGTGGCCGGCGGACTCCACCAGCACCACCCTGCCCGTGCCCGTGGCGTTGCCGCTGACCAGCTGCACCACCGCGGTGAACGCCTCACGTGCGCGCGAACGATCGTCCGTCACTTGAATCCCCCAGAACACACGAACTTCACATACAACGGGTTTCGACGCTACCTGCCGGGTCCCCCCGGCGGCGTCCATCCAGCGCAGTAATGCGGAAGTACAACCAGCGCAGTATTGCCGCGCCGCGTGACCGGATGTCAGAGTTGCCTCGCTTGGGGGAAAGCGTGATTCGGCGAGCCATGTCCGGCGGCGCCCGTCACCACAAGTCGCCCTCATTTTCGGCGCACACCTTCGGGGGGAGGTGAATTACATGAACGACACGACTCTGGACCTTTCGGTCACCGAGCTCGAGGACATGGTCGGCATGAGCGGCTGCTCGCAGGCCGGCATGGACCCGCGCGCCTGTGACGCGTCTCTCGGCGGTGCCGTCAGCCTCGCGGTGGCCTTCTCGGCGATCGCGATCGCCGTCACCTGATCCGGTGAACCTGCCCGCTGACCTGCTGCTGTGCCAAGGGGGTGAACACATGCAGGACATCAAGGCGCTCGACCTCGCCGTCACCGAGATGGCGCTGAAGGGCCCCGACCTGAGCTTCGTGGAGCTCGAGGTCGCGGCGACGCCGGACGTCGGCGACTTCCTCGCCAGCGTCGGTGCCGGCGCGGGCGTCAGCGCGCTCGTCATCGGCGCGATCACGATCACGTAGATCGGCCGGCCGGGTGCCTGTGGGCGGCGACACGCCAATCATCGTGGCAAACCAATCCAGGCACCCGGCAGTTCTGCTCTATCATCTCCACCATGACGAACAACAATTCCGAGACGAACAACGGCGCACTCGTGGCGTTTCTGGTCGTCGCAATCGGTTTGATTCCGGTGTCCGCCGTCGTGTCGGCGGAATGGCTGCGAATCACGCTCCTCGTGGTGGCGATTCTGGGTATTTTCACTGTCTCGTTCTTCCTGCTCCGCAACATCAAGCGTCGCCAGGCGAACGGAGACTGACTCCGTTAGGACCTCCACATGCCGGGTGTGACCGAGTCCAGCCGGATAGACGCCGTTCTGGACGATCTGGGCCTCGGCAGGCTCGACTGGGCCACCGCCACGCCGATGAGCGGCCGGAACGACAACTGGCTGGGCGACACCACCGGCGGCAGGCGGGTCTTCGTCAAACGTCTCGTCGGCACCGCCGACGAGACGGCGCACGGCTTGCGGCGCACCGAGGCGTTCTACCGCACCGAACGCCCTGGGGCGCTGCGCACCACCACCCTGATCGGGCAGGACGAGCACGCGGGCGTCCAGGTGTTCGACTGCCTGCCGCAGGCGCGCACCGGCCAGCAGGTGGTGGCGGACAAGGACTTCGGTCACGCACTGGCCGCTGAGGCGGGCGCGGCGCTCGGCGCGTTGCACTCGGTCGGGCCCGGTCGGCTGGCCGAACTGGAGCCGTCGCTACCCGCGCTGCCGCAGCACAACCCGGTGCACGGGCTCACCGAGGAGCTGTTCTACGACTCGAGCCTCGGCCAGCTCGAAGCGTGGCGCATGGTGCAGCAGGACACCGTGATCGCCGACGTGCTGGGGAAGATCGGCGACAGCACCGTCAAGGTGCCGATCCACGGCGACCTGAGGCTCGACCAGTTCCTGGTCTCGCGGGACCGCCTGTACCTCACCGACTGGGAGATGTTCCAGCTCGCCGACCCCGCGCGCGACGTCGGCGGCTTCGTCGGCGAGTGGCTCTACCACGCCGTCGTCGACCTGCTCCAGGAACGCACGCGCACCGCCGGCCGGCTTCTCCCGCCACCGACCGTGGTGCTGGCTCCCGATCGGCCGCCGTGGCGGGAGGCGCGTCCCGCGATCGCCTCGTTCTGGCAGGCGTATGCAGCGGCCCGGCCGCAGCACTCCGCCGAAGTCGCGGCGCGCACACCCCTGTACGTGGCCTGGCACCTGGTCGAGCGGATGCTCATCGACGCCCAGCCGCGCACCAGGCTCGACGGCACCGCGCTCACCCTGTTCCGGATGGCGCGCACGATCCTGCTGCGCCCCGAGCACTTCGTCTCCGTCCTCGGGTTGTCGTCGTGCTAGCCGCACAGCTGGCCGCAGCGCTCCCGGAGATCCGCGCCGGAGCGACGAAAGCGACCGTCAACGGACACCAGCTCGACGCGGACAGCCGCCCTCAGCTCGTCGCGCGGCTCACCGAGTGGCTCTACGCGGAGCTGCACGCGGGCATGGCGGATCGCAACCTCTCTCTGGCGCTGTCCAAGCGCGACCGGTGGCTGGAGCGGGCTTTCACCGAGGTGGTCCCGCATGCCGCCGCGCCGGTTCGTGCCGTGCTGCGGTCGGCCGACGAGCTGTTGCTGGTGGAGTGGGACGGCGTGCTGGTGCGGGTGCCCCGTGACCGCGCTGTTTTGATGCGCTCCTCGGGTGAGCCTGTCGGCCTGCCCGGCCAGACTGCTCAGCTTCCCTCCGTCGGTGAGCCCATCGACCTGCTCGTGCCGCCTGCCCGGCCCGCCCTGTCACCGGGTTTCCTGTTCGTCGACGGGTCCCGTCCGGTCGACCTGACATCCGGCGCGCTGCGCGTGTACGTGCACGTGTCCGATCCGGACAGCGCGGTCGGCGCGTGGCGAGCGGTGCTCCACGCGCTGGAGTCCGCATCCGTTGCATACCAAGCAAAAGTGCTGTCGCGGGCCCGCCAGTACCCACGACGGGACGCGATCGTGGTCTACCTGCCATCGGCCGAGGCCGCTCCACTGGTCGCGGACGCCGTGCGGGGACTGCGGGGGATTCCGCACGAGACCTCGGTGTTCACCGAACGGCTCGCCGCCGGGGTCGCCACGGCACACGAACCGGCCGACCCACGGCCGGGCAGGTCCGGGCTGAGCTTCGGCCAGCACCGCTGCCTCGTGCTGGCACATGCGCTGCTCGACGCCGCGAACCGCGGTGAGACGCGCGAACCCGTGATCGCACGGGCGTTCCTCGACGCGGGCATCGACCCGCTGCACCCGGCGCGGAACATCACATGACCTACTCCGTGCACATGCCTTTCATGCCGATCCGCTGCGAGCAGGTGCTGCCGGTGGGTCAGCTGGTGAGCCGCGCCGAGGACTGCCGGCTGTGGCTGGGCCAGTCGCTGACCCTCGAGCCGCACCAGTTGTTCGCCTATCTCGCGGGCAGCGGTCTGCGGGTGCCGGTCGGCACCAGCGTGACGCTGATGCCGTTGCGTCATCCACTCGAAGCCGCGTCCCAGGCCAGGTCGCTCGCGCAGATCACCGGTCATCCGCTGGTGGCGGGCTACGGTCCGGGTTCCGCCGATTTCCAACGGGCGTTGCTCGGCTCCCGCTACCCCAGTCCGCTCACGGCCGCACGGGAGTACCTCACGGCTGTTCGGTCGTTTGTGGACGGTGGTCTTCCGCCGATTCCCCATCCCCGGGTGGATCTGGGGCTGGGTGTGCTGAGGCCCGCGATGGCACGGCTGGCCGGGGAGATCGCGGACGTCGCGATCACCTGGCTGTGCCCGCCGGACTACCTGCGGGACGTGCTGGTGCCGGAGATCCGTGCGGCCGCCGCGGCCGCTGGTCGGCCGATGCCACGAGTCGTGTCGGTTGTCCATCTGGCACAACGCAAACCCCGCCGCGACCCGGTGCAGCTCGCGCTCGGTGTCAGCCGCGGGCACCTTCAGTCTCCTCACTACATCGACATGCTCGGCCGGGCGGGTGTGTCCGTGTCTGCTTCCGATCCGGAATCCGGTGCACGGGCACTCGTTGACGCCGGGGTGTTTCTGCACGGCGGTATGCCAGATCTGGTCGAGGGACTGAACGCGTACCGGGCCGCAGGGGTGGACGAGATCGTGCTCAACCTCAGCGGCGTCGCGTACGAGCGGGGTGAGCACGCCGCCGTGCGGGAGCTGGAGTTCTTGCTGATGTCGCTCGGCACCGTGCGGCACGACGTTCTGGGGGAAGTTAAGTGAACAGGAGCAACATCCCCGGCACCGCCGGGCAGGTCGCCGCGTTGTTCGGCCTGCCGGCAAAGCCGTTGTACGGCAAGGAGGGCGCGCCGGTGTACGACGCGATCGCCCGGCACGACCCGAGCGAGATCCGCGACGTGCTGCGGCTGGCCCGTGGCCCCGTGCTGGAGCTCGCGTGCGGCTCGGGGCGGCTGACGGTGCCGCTGGCCGCCCGTGGTCACGAGGTCGTCGCGCTCGACAACTCGGCCGCACTGCTCGGGATGCTCGCCGACCGGCTGCCTGCCGGCGCGGACGTCCGGCTGGTCGAGGGCGACATGACGGCGTTCGAACTCCACCGCAGGTTCGGGCTCGTCGTGCTGGGCACGTCTTCAGTGTGTTTGCTCGACACGTCCCAGCGCGCGGAGCTGTTCGCCTGCGTGCGCAGGCATCTCGCCGGCGTGTTCTACGTCAGCGTCCTCGACTTCGCCGGTCTGCTGCTCGCGCGCCAGGCCGAACGGTCGACCGTGGTCGTTCAGGACCAGTCGATGATCACGTTGTTCCAGCACTTCGACGGACGTCGCGGAGTGCGGACGACCAGCCTTCTGCAGGAGTCGGCGGACCATCGTGCGCTCTACACGAGCGAGGTGCGGATGGTCAGCTCCGAGCAGCTCGCCGAGGAGCTGGCCGCCGCGGGGTTCAAGATCCTGGAACGACGCCGCGGCCTCGATTCCGAGCAGGTGCAGGTGCAGCTGATCTGCGGGAGGCACGATGACTAGACACCCGGTGTGGGAGTCACTCGTCCCGCCCAGCCAGTACGGACTTCCGGCTCGGCAGGCCGTCGCGGCCGAGGGCACCCGCATCCGGTTCGCGGACGGGTCGTGGGCGTTGTGCGCGACGAGCGGCCTGTGGAACTGCAACCTGGGCTACGGCAACAAGAAAGTCGCCGACGCGGTCGCGGACGCGTTGACCCACTCGTCGTACCTGACGTTGTTCCGCGGCGGGCACGACCTCGCCGTGCGCGCCGCTTCGGCGTTGCTCGAGGTCTGCGGGCCACAGTTCGGGCGGGTGCTGTTCTCGACCTCGGGTGGCGCCGCGAACGACGTGATGATGAAGCTGGTCCGGCACTTCCAGGCGCTGCGCGGGGAGGAACGGCGCCGCGTCGTCGTCGGCCTGAAAGGCAGCTACCACGGCCTGACGTACGGCAGCTTCAGCCTGACCGGCGAACATCTCGGCCAGGAGCTGTACGGCGTCGACCAGCGCGCGGTCCGGCACGTCGGGATCGACGAGGCCGAGCTCGCATCCCTGCTGGCGCGCGAAGGTCACCGCGTCGCCGCGGTTGTGCTGGAGCCCGTGCTCGGGTCCGGGGCGCATCCGGTGCCGGAGAGCTTCGTCGCCGCGGTCGGCCGGTTGCGCGAGGAGCACGGGTTTCTGCTGGTGGCGGACGAGGTCGCGACCGGGTTCGGCCGCACCGGCGAGTACTTCGCCTCGCACGGCTGGCCGGTCACGCCGGACGTGCTGATCACGTCCAAGGGGCTGACGAACGGCACCTGTGCCGCGTCGGCGGTCGTGGTGTCGCACGAGATCTGCGAGGTGTTCGAGCGGGCGGACTCGGTGCTGGTGCACGGCGAGACCCAGGCGGGTGCGCCGAGCAGTTGTGCCGCGATTCTCGCCACCATCGACGAAATGCGGTCGTTGGACGCCTTGGCGTCGGCCGCGCGCAACAGCGTATTGCTGGACGGGTTGCTGGAACGGATTTCCGCGCACCCATTGGTTCGCGGGCATCGCGGTACCGGCTGCTTCCGTGCGATCACGCTGGAACCCGGTGTGTCGGCCGACGTGGTCGTCGCGGCACGGCGGGCCGGCGTGATCGTCCAGCCCGGCCCGGACTGCGTTCAGCTGGTGCCGGCATTGACCTTCGGCGCCGGGGAGTTCGCCGAGTTGGAGACCGCGTTGCTGGCCGCGCTGGACGAGGTGGCGTCATGATGTTGCGCCGCGCCTGCCCCACGACGGTGCACGCGGGTGCGCGGGCCTGGCGCTCGGTCAGCCTCGGCAAGCGGCCGCTGATCATCACCGACGCGAACCTGACGTTCGACTTCGACGCGCCGACGATCCGGCTCGACGCCGCTGACGCGGACCTCGGCACCGTGCGCACCTTGGCCGGCCAGATCGTCGAGCACGCACCGGACGTGCTGGTCGGCGTCGGCGGCGGCAGCGTGCTCGACGTGGTCAAGCTCGCCGGTGCTCCGCTGCTCGCGGACGTCGTGCAGGCGCGCGGAGAACGCGCGGGCGTGGTCGGCCTGCCGGACACGGCTCCTGGCTTCCGCCGGGTCTTCGTGCCCACCACCGTCGGCACCGGCGTCGAGGTCAGCCCGGTCGCCTGCGTGCGGGTCGGCGCGCACAGGCGGCTCGCGATCGGCAACGGGCTGGCGCCCGAGGTCGCGGTGCTCGACCCGGAGTTCACCCGCGGCCTGCCGCCGTTGCTGTTGCGCGAAGGCGTGCTGGAGGCGTTGCTGCGGATCATCGGCCCGTTCGCGGGCAGCCCACCCGTCGGCGGACTGCCCGACGCGGAGGCGGAGATGCTGGTGCGCCGGCTCGTCGCCGTCGGCGATCGGCTGGCCCGCGGTGACACCGGGTCCGAGACCCGGCTCGCCGCGGCCACGTTGAGCGCCGCGACGCACACCGGCTGGGCACTCGTCGGCAGGAGCACCTACGGCGCCAAGCACTGGTACCTGGCGAACGAACTGTCCACTGTGGCCGGTGTGCGCAAGATGGTCGCCACCGCGCACGTGCTGCCCGCGGTGTGGACGCGGATCATGGCGGGCGATCACCGGTTCGGCTCCCGCGAGCGTCTGGCCGTGGCGTGGAGCTGGATCGCGGACTCGGCGCCGGTCAGCGGACTGCATGCATTGCTGCGCAGGTGGGATCTCGAGCACGAGCTGCTGACGACGTCCGGGCAACGTGCGGAGGCGGCCCAGCGCGCGGAACGGTCGTGGGGCGGCCGGTTGCCGATGCTCGCGGGCCTGTCCGCCGACGACGTCGAGGAGGTCTACGCGTCGTGTTCGACCTGATCAAGACCCTCGATCCGGCCAACGGACTCACCCGAGGCTGGCAGATGCGGCCGCCGTCGGCCGACCATCCGATGTGGAGTGTCGCCGTCGACATCGGCGGGCTCTCCGCACGGGGCGCCTCGGTCGGCGACTACCCGCTGCACCTGGTCGGCGCGTACGGCACCAGCCGTACCGACACCATGGCCAGGGCCGCCGGGGAAGCCGTCGAACGGTTCGCCCTGTTCCCCGGCGACCGGGGTCCGCGCGCGATCACCGCACCGGGTTCCGCCGCACTGGACTACGTGGCGGCCGGGCTCGGTGCCCCCGTCACGGCTCCGATGCGCTGGTACGAGGGAACGTGGCTGCACTCCGGTGCGCCGGTGTGGGTGCCGGCCGGGCTGGTCGACTACCCGGTCGACGTCCCGGGGTTCGACCCGTCGCCGTCCGGTGCGGCGGCGGGGCCGGACCTCGAGTTCGCGGTGCGCGGAGCGTTGCTGGAACTGGTCGAACGGGACGCCGTCGGTGTCTCATGGGCGGCCGGTGCCTTCGCGGCCGAGATCGACGTCGAGGTCGAGATCGCGCTGGCACCCCCGACCGCGCAGTGGCGGCGGCTGGCCGCGTTGTACCGCAAGGCGCAGGGCCTGCGAGTGCGGATGGTGCGCGTGCCCGTGCTGCCCGGTCTGCACTGCGTGCTCTCGACCGTCGTGGACGGGGACCTGGCGGCGTGCGGCGCGAAGGCGCACGAGGAGTGGGATCGCGCCCTGCTGATCGCGCTCCAGGAGTCCTTGCAGGTTCACGAGATGCTGACGGTGCTGCGCGGCCAGTGGGGTTCGGTCGCGGCACCCGATGTCGTGCGCGACGACATCGACCGGGCCCGGCTCTGGCTGACCTCCGGGGCGGTGGCGGAGCTGGAACGACGTCTGCACGGTCTGCCACTCGAACCTCCGGGGTCTCCGAGCTTCACCCGGCGCTCGGCCGCCGACCTGGTGGCGGCGGTGCGGGCGGACGGCGGCGAGCCGCTCGTGGTCGACCTGACCCCGCGGCTGCCCGACACCCATCGCGCCATGGGGTGGCGCGCGGTCAAGGTCGTTGTGCCCGGCTACCAGCCGTTGCGGATGGACGAACGACATGAGTTCGGCTGGCAGAGTGACCGCATCGAGGCCGCAGGTCCTGTTTCCCACTTCCCGCACCCGTTGATCTGAGGTGACCATGATCGTCGCAGCACCCCGCCGCGCGCCGTGGATCACGGTGCACGAGCCGATGACCGAGGACGCGCACTGGATCGTCGAACGCCCGGACGCCAACCCGTTGCGGGTGAGCGCCGACATCGGCACACTCCTGTCCACATTGGATGGACGTGACGCGGCTTCGCTGGCGTCGTCGCTGGGTCAGCCCTGGACACCCGAGCTCGTCGCGCACGCCGTCGAACGTCTCGACCGGCTCGGCCTGATCGCCGGCCCGAACGCCACCGAGCCGCAGCCCGAACGCCGTTTCGTCGTCGTCTCCCCCACCACCTGGCAGCTGCGGATCGTGCGGGCGGATCGCCTGCTGGCGCCGTTGCGCCCGCTGCTCGTCCGGCTGTCCGGCAACGCCGTCCTGGCCGTGGCGCTCGTGCTTTCGATCGGCGGCTTGGTCGCGCTGGCGGTCCAGCACTCCGCTGTCGGCACCGCGCTCGGTTCACCGCTGCCGTTTTCGACGTTCGCTCTCATCTGGGCGGGCATCGCCGTCACCACCGTGTTCCACGAGTTCGGTCACGGCGCGACGCTGACGCATTTCCGCGGCCGTCCCGGCTGGTTCGGCGTGATGCTCTTCTACCTCACCCCGGCGTGCTTCTGCGAGGTCACCGACGGCTGGCGGCTGGCGAAGCCCCGGCAGCGCGTGAGCGTGGCGATGGCCGGGGTGGCGACGCAGGCGGCGATCGCGGGCTGCGCAGCGACGGCGGCGTTGCTGGTACCTGACGAGGCTCTGCTCGGGTTCGCGGTCGTCTGCTACCTCAGCGCGCTGGTGAACCTCATCCCGTTCGTGAAGCTCGACGGCTATCTGGCCCTGATGGCGTACGTCGACATCCCGCACCTGCGCGACCGGTCCATGGCCGAGGCACGTGGCTGGCTCGTCCGGTGGCTGTTCGGCGTTCGCTTCACGCGCTCGCTGCCCACGTGGACCGTGCCGTTCGGCCTGGCGTGCCTGGGTTTCCCGGTGGTGGTGCTCACGATCGCGGCCAGCCGGTGGAGCCACGTCCTGCTCGGCATGGGCCTACTGGGCGGCCTGCTGGTGCTAGTGCTGTTCGGCTACCTCGCCTACCTGCTGGTCCGCGGCGTGTGGTCGTTGCTGCGCAACGCACATCGCCTCGGTGTCAGCTCGCTGCGCCTAGCGCTCACGGCCTGCGTGGCCCTGGCCACTCTCGGTGCGCTGCTGACGTTCCTGAAGGTGGACAACGACATCCGCGGCGGCTACGTGCGTGACGCCACGGGCGTCCACTTCGTGCTCCCACCTGGCATGCAGGTGGCCGCGAACTCCCATGTCGTGCTCCAACGCGGCGGCCTGGTGTTCAGCACAGAGCTCGGCAGTGCCCGGATCGGCTCGTCTTCACCCTCGGCGGCAACGGTTCCGCTCAGTGCGCTGACGCCGTTCCGCACCGACCTCACCACCTCTGGGATGACCGTGCCGCTGACCGGCGTCACGGGCTCGCTCGACAACAGCGGAGTCGCGCGCGTCGAGGGGGCGCCGATGCCCGCCGGGCAGTGGCTGGCGCACAACTACCTGATGCCCGTGTGGCAGCAGATCTTCGGATAGGAGGACCACATGACCCCAGTGATCGAATTCGACGGGTTCACCAAGCACTACCGCGACCTCGTCGCCGTGGAGGACCTCAGCTTCTCCGTGCAGGCAGGCCGAATCGTCGGCCTGCTCGGCCCCAACGGTGCCGGCAAGAGCACGTCCCTGCGCGGCCTGCTGGGCCTGCTGCGCCCGACCTCCGGCCACGCGGCCGTGTTCGGTGTGCCCTACGACCGGCTGGACCGGCCCGCGCAGGCCGTCGGCGTGCACATGGACGGCCTCGGCTTCGAGACGGGCATCACCGGCAGGCGCCACCTGGAGATCTGCGCCGTCGCGGCAGGTGTGTCTCGCAGCCGGGTGGACTCGGTCCTCGCCGAAGTGGGCCTCGCCGACGCCGCGCATCGGCGCCTCGGCAAGTACTCCACCGGCATGAAGCAACGCCTGGGCCTCGCCACCGCCCTGATCGGCGACCCCGATCTGCTCGTGCTCGACGAACCCGCCAACGGCCTCGATCCGGAAGGAATCCGCTGGCTGCGCCACTTCCTGCGCGCGTTCGCCGACGAGGGCGGCACCGTCCTGCTCTCCAGCCACCAGCTGGCCGAGCTCGCGCAGACCGTCGACGAGGTGGTCGTGATCAACCGCGGCACCCTGTTCGCCGGCCCGCTCACCGACCTGGTCTCCGGCGGCCGCAGCCTGGAAGACAGCTACTTCGACCTCGTCTCCGGGGAGGCCGTCCGTGCGTGACGCGATCCGAGCCGAGATCCTCAAGGCGCGCAGCGGTTTCTGGCTGCTGGCCGTGCTGGCCTACGCCGTCCTGCTGCCGTTGGGCGTCTGGCGCTTCTCCGGTGTCGAGCTCTCCGACACCCGTTTGATGCTGGGATGTCTGGCCGCGTGCCCGGTGGCCGCGACGTTCCTGGGCGGCTACCTGGTCACCCGCGACTACTACTACCGCTCCATCGAACGAGGTGTGCTGCTGCACCGCAAGTCGCACCTCTACCTCGCGAAGCTCATCGCCGGAGCGGTGAGCGGACTGGTCACGGGCCTGGTGGGCGCGCTGGGCTGGTCACTGGTGACGTGGCTGGTGCTGCGCTCCGGTTTCGACACCGGCTGGTCGACCTGGGCAACGTTGCTCGGCTGCCTGCTCGCCTGCACGCTCGCCGGCGTCTTCGGCGTGGCGATCGGCTGGATCCTGCGCGACTACTACTTCGCCGCGGGAGTCTCGTTCCTGCTGCCGTTCGCGATCGAGCTGCCGCTGCTGTTCCTGCGCCCCTCGATCGGCCGGTTCCTGCCGAACGACGTCTTCGCCGGACTGATCCAGGCGCCGCTGCCCTCACTTCTTCCGGTGTGGCTCAGCCTGCTGATCGCGGTGGCGTGGGTCGGTGTGACGTCGTTCGCCGGGCTGCGCCTCTTCCTCCGCCGGGAGGTGCTGTGACCGCCTTGCGCGCCGAGCTGATGCGGGTCCGGTCCGACCTGGTTCTGCTCGGCCTCGTGGTCCTCACCGCCGCGGCCTCCGTTGCCCTGGTGTGGCAACGATCCTCGCCCGACGCGGTGCTGATCCAGGTCAGCCTGTTGTCCAGTCTGTACGGCACCATCAGGCACGTTCTCGCGCACCGCAACGGTGTCGTGACCCGGTCGATCCTGTTCGGGCACCGGGTTCCGGTGTTGTTGTCGTCCGCGGCCGTCACGGCGCTGGGCGGCGCGGTGATCGGCGCCGGTGCCGCCGCGGTGTTGTGGACGCCGGTCGACCTGACGGCCGTGCCGCTGGGGGCTGCGGGGGCGGTGTGGGGGTTGTTCGTCGGAGTCGTTGTGCGCAACTACTTCCTGGCGCCCACGGTGCTGTTCGCCGTCCACATAGGATCCGCGCTGGTGCTCTCGTCCTGGCCCGACGTCGGTCAGCTGCTGCCGTTCGGCGCGACGATGTCGGTCGTGTCGGCCGAGCCCGGACTGCTGCCCGCGGACCTCGGTGCGGTGCTGCTGGCGGTCTGGCTGGTGGTGGCGGGGACGGCGGCCTGGGCGGTCACCGCGCTGCGCGACGTCTGATTTCACGGCTCGCGCGGGGTGACCAGCCCGGATTCGTAGGCGAGGACGACGAGCTGGGCGCGGTCGCGAGCGTGCAGCTTGGTCATGGCGCGGTTGACGTGGGTCTTCGCGGTGAGCGGGCTGATCACCATGCGATCGGCGATCTCGTCGTTGGAAAGGCCCTGCGCGACCAGAGCGACGGCCTCTCGCTCGCGGTTGGTCAGGTCGGTCAGCCCGACGCCGGTGCTGAGCGGCTGGGTGACGTACCGGTCGATCAGCTTGCGCGTGATCGAGGGCGCGAGGAGGGCGTCGCCACGTGCGGCCACGCGCATGGCGTGCAGGAAGTCTTCCGGCTCGATGTCCTTGACCAGGAACCCCGCCGCGCCCGCGCGCAGTGCGTTGAAGACGTGCTCGTCCAGGCCGTAGTTGGTGAGGATGACGACGTGCACCGAGGCCAGCGCCGGGTCCGCGGCGATGCGCCGGGTCGCCTCGATCCCGTCCAGGACCGGCATCTGGATGTCGATGACGGCGATGTCGGGCAGGTGCTGCCGGGCCAGCGCCACGGCTTCCTCGCCGTTGGCTGCCTCGGCCACCACCTCGATGTCGTCCTCGACGTCGAGGAGTGCGCGGAATCCGCTGCGGATCAACGGCTGGTCGTCGGCCAGCAGGACGCGGATCACGACGTGCGATCCACGGGAAGTTCGGCGTGGACGGTGAACCCGCCCTCGCTGCGCGGTGCGGCCAGCAGGTGCCCGCCGAGAGCCGTAACCCGTTCGCGCATCCCGATCAGCCCGACGCCCGGAACCGGTGACGCGCCGGAGGTGGCCTTGCCGTCGTCGTCGACGTTGATGACCAACGCGTCAGTGCGGTAGTCGATCCGGATCGACGCGCTGGCGGCTGCGGCGTGCCGGGCGATGTTGGTCAGCGACTCCTGCACGATCCGGTAGGCGGTGCGATCCACTGTGGACGGAACGCCGGTCCTGTCCCCCTCGATCGTCAGCGTCGCGTCCAGGCCGGCCGTCCTGGCCCGCTGCACCAGTTCCGGGATCTGCTCGAGTCCGTGCGGCGGGTTCTCGTGATCGTCGCGCAGCGCCTCCAGCGTCGCGCGCAGTTCCCTGGCCGCCTCACGACCGGCCTCCCGGATCGCCAGCAGGGCATCCGGCACCTGCTCGCCCCGCTTCTGGGCCAGGTGAACCGCGACCTCGGCCTGCACCTTGATGACGGAGATCTGGTGGGTGAGCGAGTCGTGCAGTTCCCGCGCGATGTGCAGGCGTTCCTCGTCGGCGCGGCGGCGCGCGGTCTCCTCACGGGTGCGCTCGGCCTCGTCCGCTCGCCGCTCGGCCTGCCGCAGCGCCTCACCCGCCGCACCCGCGGCGATCAGCCAGGCCAGTTGCAGGACGTCCCGCGACCTCGTGAACACCTCGCTCACCGGCCAGTCGAGGTGCAAGGCGAGGATCACCAGCGGAAGGGCGATCAGCATGAGCACCGAACCCGCCACCGCCACCACGCGGTGTCCCGCCCGGACGGTGGCGTACACCGCGAAGAGGAACGCCACGACCGGCACGTCGAATCCGGCGGCCTGATAACCCAGCGCGCACAACCCGGTCACGGCCAGGACGACGACCGGTGCCCGGCGGCGCGCGACCAGCGCCAGACCGCCCACCACCAGCAACGGGTAGCCCAGCAGGTCGAAACCCGTGGCCTGAGACAGGCCGGCGACCAGCAGGGCGGCCGCCACACCGACGGCGATCACCCAGTCCCAGACACCGATCCGTTCCCTGCTCACACGCGCACCCTAACCAGATATCCGCGCGGGCGACTCCTACGCGCAGACGATCATCCGACTACCGCGCTCGTAGTAGTTGGACGGCTTCTGCGGCTCCTGCGGCAGCGCGAAGTGTCCACGCCGGCACGACGACCGGAACGGCTCCGGCGAACAGGATCAGCTTTGTCCCGTTGCCGGAGAAGGAGATCGTCATGTCCAACCACTACGTGCTCGCCGTCGATGCTTATGCCCTCACCACCGGGCGACTTCTGGGCAGTGTGGCCGCCCTGGTGGCGCTGGCCGGCGTGGTCCTCGGCGGTCTCGCGCTCGCCCGCCGCCTGGGCAGGCGCGGATCCGTCGCCGGGCTTGTGGCAGGGCTGATCGGCGTGGCCGTCGGCGGGTTGGTGGTGGCCGCCGCCGAGGGTGGCCCCGGCACCGGCTACGGCATCGTCGGCGGCTTCGTGGCCGTCGTGATCGGACTCATCGCCGCGGCGCTCGGCGGGCTGGGGCTGGCCCGCGCCCGCTCAACCGGCGGGTTGAAATAGTTCGACGAGGTTGCCGGCCGGGTCGGCGAGCAGGATCTGCCGGCCGCCGGGGCCGGCCACCGGTCCGCTGCGCAGGGGCAGGCCCGCGCCGTTCAGCCGGGTGATCTCGGTGTCGAGATCGGCGACGACGAGGTGGATCCGGTTGCGGCCGGCGGCAGTCGCGTCGTCAGGGGTCGCGCGGGCACCCGAGCTGGCCGGGCCGGACAGCAGGAGTCGCAGCGGGCCGCGCACGACGTCGGCGAACGCGGGGGCGGCGTTCGTGTTCAGGGTGAAGCCCAGGTGGGTGGTGTAGAAGTCGACGGCGGCCTGCACGTCGTCGACGAGGTAGCGGACGCTGGCGTACTCGGTCATGACAGAACCTCCTCGTGCTTGGTGAGGGGCGGGCAGCAAGTAGCGGACGCTGGCGTAGTCGGTCATGCCGGAGCCTCCTCGTGCCGAGTGAGGGTGGGCAGCAGGTAGCGGACGCGGGTGTCGAGCTCTGCCGCGATGCGCTGGAACGCGAGATCGCCACCCCCTGCCGGTTCGGGAATGCTCCAATGCGCGCGCCGCGGAGGCCGGGCGAACTCGAACCGAACCTCACGAGCCTTGTCGCACAACGTGATCAGATGGTCGAACCGACGCCCGGCCATCGTGCCGACCTGCCGCGGCCGCCGGTCTGCTACGTCGATGCCGTACGACTCCTTCAACACCCGCACGGCGTCCGGGTGGAACTGCGACTGGGGCCGAGTCCCAGCACTGGCCGCCTCCACGCGGCCACCGGCGTGGTGGCGCAGCAGCGCTTCGGCGATGGGCGACCGAGCGCTGTTGCCGGTGCACACGAACAACACGGTGATCCGCGAGCCGGACGGACGGGCCGGCACTCCGAGCGCCGGGTGCAACGCGGCGCCTGCCGCGGCCAAAGCCTCGGCGCAGCGACCGAGATCCAGGTGGTAGTAGGTGTCGCGCCCGTCGAACGTGCTGCGCGTGGTGGTGACCAGACCGGCGTCGCGCAGCAGCCGCAGGTGGTAGGAGACCAGGTTCTGCGGCTGGCCGACCAGCGCCACCAGTTCGCGGACCCGCCGGTCGCTCCCGGACAGCGCGGTGAGCAGCTGCCAGCGCAGCGGGTGGCCGGCCAGCCGGACGAACGCCGGCGGGGCCACGACCTCACCCGAAGCCACCATGTCCAGCAGAATACATCAAACCAGTTTGATGGACTAGCTAGACGGCGTCCCAGGCGACGGACTCGTAGGCCCGTACCAGCACGGTCATGAGGTCCGCGTCGACGGAGAACGTGTGGCCGTCGATCTGACCGACCGGGGTGATCCCGATGGAACTGGACACGAAGGCGGCGCTGAAGGAAGCCAGATCGTCGAGCCGCACCGGCCGGCGCTGTGACAGCACGCCGACGTCCGCCAGCGTCGACTCCAGGATCTGCATGGTGATCCCGTGCAACGCCGGTGCGCTCGGCCACACCACGGAGACTCCGTCGAAGAAGCCGATGTTGGCCGCGGCGGCCTCGGACACTGCGCCGTCGGGCCCGGTGAGGAGTGCCTCGTCGAAACCGTTGCGTCGCGCGACCGCTCCGTAGTGGGTCTGCGCGAAAGTGCCGACGTGCTTGATGTGCGCGAGAGGGCGTTGGTATCCGACGGACTGGAGCCGTTGCGGAGCGGCCGAGACCTCTGATGGCCTGCCGACGGTGACCATGATGGACGGATCGGCGTGCGCACCCTGCCGAAAGACGGTCACGAACACCGACGCTTCCCCGGTGTCGTCGCCGAGAGCGTGCCGGATGTACGCGCGGACCCGATCGTCGTCCAGGTCGGCATCGAAGAGCTCGCGCGTGGCCGCCCTCAGACGGTCGAGATGGAGTTCGAGACCACGGGTCCTGCCGTTTCGGATCTGCATCGCGGTGTAGTGGCCGTAGTTGGACAACGCGGGGAACCACAGCGTGTCAACGCCGGCCGCCCGGCCGTTGATTTCAAGGCGCGGCATCGCGGGGCTGCTCATGATCTCCACCGTAGCCAGGCGGCCGTCAGCGCAAGGCTTGAAGGCCGACGGACCACCGGTGGGCCCGATCGATGACCTGCTGCAGTTCCGCCGCACACCAGACCCAGGACGGATCCGGCGTGCCCGCAAGGCCGGGCTCGAACCCGAGGATCGCGGGCGCGTCGGCGAACCCCAGCGGCACGGGCAGCCCGATCCGGTGGCGCAGCGCGTTCCAGCCGCGCAGAAGGTCACGGCTCGCCTCGGTCTCGCCGAGGTCGGCCGCGATGAGCGCCGCGGCCAGCACGCCGGTGAACCCGACCCGCAGATGCGTCCGGCGCACGGCCTGGGACAGGGAGTGCGCGAGCGCCTCGCGTGCCTGCTTCGGGTCGCCGGACCGGCGCAGTGCCTGCGCCAGCAGGACGCCGAGGTGGGCGCTGCCCCGCGAGAACTCGACGGGGTACGAGTCGTCCAGTTCGGCGACCGACTCGGTGAGGAAGCAGGTCGCGGCCTCGTCTTGCCCGGTGGTGAGCAGGACCAGGGCGATGGCACGGCGTGCGGGCTCCTGCTCGAGCGGGCTGCCCGCGGCGGTGAGCTGCTCGGTCAGCAAGCGTGACCACGAGATCGCCTCGTCGAGGGCACCAGTGCCCATCGCGACCTCGGCCCGCACCACCTGGTGGCTGACCGAGAACGCGGTGCCGCGTCGTGCCGCGCGTGCCGCGTACCGGGCGCACAGTTCGACCGCGTCGTCGAAACGGCCCCAGGTGCCGTACGCGCCCGCGCACGCGGTCAGCGCGGTCGACGGCTCGTCGCCCTCGTCGTGTTCGGGCACTGCGGCGAGGGTCTGGGGAATTTGGCCGAGCACAACGGGGTTCAGCACGAACCGGCCGTTCGTCACCAGCGACACGACACCTTCGCGGTACTCGCGCCGGCGGTGGCCCGCGATCCGCGGCAGGACCACGGCCATCTCGTCGCGTGCCCCGACGTAGTCCTCCCGCAACGCCCGCCGCACCGCTGACTGGAAGAGCAGCAGGGTGCGCACCTCCGGCGTGCACAGCTCGACGTGTTGCGCCGCCTGACGCATCCGCAGCTCGCTGCTGCCCAGGTAGGAGCGGTTGGCCAGCCAGAACGACGCGAGCCGGACCACGATCTCCGCCGCGTCGCCCGCACGTGCGCCGCCGAACCCGTGGTCCAGCGCGGCCCTGATGTTCTCCCCGTCGGGAACCAGGTCCCGCGCCCTCGCCATGCGGTCGCGGTAATGCGGCACCGCGTCGATCTCCCGCCCCACCGCGAGCCAGTGGTCGAGCAGCCGGTCCCGCACGAGATCGGGGTCGGCCAGCCTCTCGGCCGCGAACTCGCGCACGGTGGCGAGCAGCGCGTAACGACGTTCCGCCCCGATGTCCTGCGCCAGCACCAGCGACTGCTCCACCAACGAGATGAGGGCAGGCAGCACGTCCTCCGCAGAGGCACCGCAGACCGATTCCACCGTCTCCAGCGAGAAGGTCCCGCGGAACACCGACAGCCGGCTGAGCAACCGCCGCTCGGTCTCGGTCAACAACCGGTAGGACCAGTCGATGGTCGCGCTCAGAGTCCCCTTAGGACTGTCCAGAATGGATAGATCGGCCGCCAGCCGGTGGTCCAGCTGAGCGATCGACAACGCCCGCAGCTTGGCGGCCGCGAGCTCGATGGCCAGCGGCAGACCGTCCAGCCTGCGGCACAGCCGGTCGGCCAGGCCGGCGTCGACGCGGGTGGCGTCCAGCGTGGGCCGTGCCTCGACGGCACGCCGCAGGAAGAGCTCCACCGCGGGCGCCGGCTCCAGCGTGCCGAGCGGCCACACCCACTCCTCCACCACGCCCAGCGGCATGCGGGACGTGGCGAGCACGACGACCTGCGGCGCGTGCTCGATGATCGTCCGCACCAGCCGCGCGCACTCTTCGGCCAGGTGCTCGCAGTTGTCCAGCACCACCAGGAGGTGGAGCTCGGCGAACGCGTGGGTCAACGCCACCAGCGTCTGGTCGATCGTCGGCGCGGACACCTCCAGCAGCGCTGCGAGCGCGGTGACCATCTCGCCGAACGAGGCGAGCGAGGCGAGGCCGACGACCACCACACCGTCGCCGAACCGAGGTTCGATCTTTCTCGCCACGTGCAGGGCCAGCGTCGTCTTGCCGCATCCGCCCGCGCCGACGATCGTGACCAGGCCCCGGCCGCCGAGCGCGTCTTCCAGCGCCACCCGGTCGCGATCCCGCCCGATCAGCACCGCGGTGCCGGGCTGCGGACCGCGCCACCGCACCGGAGGCGGCACCTCGGCCTCGGCCCGCGCGGCGGGCATCGCCTGCTGCCGGAGCACACGCAGTTGCGCGTCCCGCAGGTGCTCGCCAAGATCGACGCCCAGTTCGTCGACGAGCCGCGCGCGAACGCTTTCGATCAGCCGCAGCGCCTCGCTCTGCCGTCCGCTGCCGGCCAGCAGCAACGCGCACACCGCGTGCAGCCGCTCGTGCAACGGGTACAGCTGAATCATCTCGGTCAGGCACGCCAACGCTCGTTGTGGCACCCCGGCCGCGAGCGCGGCCTCGGCGAACCCGAGTGCGGCGATCACCCGCAGCTCCTCGATCCGCACGACGAGCGTGTGGTCGCTCAGGGCTGCCGTCACGTCGGCCACCACGGGCCCCCGCCACAGGCCCAGCGCCTCGTCCCAGAGGTCGACCCGCCGGTGCGGCTCAGCCACGACCGCCGCCGCGTGCAGCCTGCGGAACCTGCCCAGGTCGACGCACTCCCCCGGTACCTCGAGCAGATAGCCGTCGGTGCGCCGCACCACGGTGACCTCCCCGCCGGTGGCAGCGGCGAGCCAGGTCCGCAGCCGTGACACCACGACCTGCCCCCACGCCCTGGTGTCGCTGACCGCGTCGTCCGGTCGCAGCAGGGCGGCCATGCGTTCGGCGGACAGCGGCCGGTTCTCCGCCAGCAGCAGCACGGCGAGCAAGGCGCGCTGTGTCAACGATGTCGGCGTCACGATCTCGTCGTTCCGCCAGACGGTCACCGGGCCAAGCACCCCGAAACGAGCCCCGCTCACCGCTCCCCCTCGCCAGATGTCACGCCCCCTGAACGTCCGGCTTCGAGCGGCGGTTGCGTTTTGCGGAGGCCTTTGCATCTGTGATGTTCGGGGCACGGTAGCGGGTTTTGCCCGGTAGCGGCGGTGAGTGTCGTCACGTGCGCCGGTGCCCGGCCCCGCCGAGCGGGACCGGGCACCGATGCTCACTTCATCAAACGCACCCGAACCGGCCCCAGGACACGTTCGTCCAGATGCCGCTCCTCCAGCGGCGGATGGTCGACCAGTAGTAGATGTACACGCCCTTCTGCCTCGAGCAGTTCCACTTGTAAGAGTCATCGATCTTGAACGCGATGGCGGCGAACACGAGTGTCACAGTCGCCGCGAGGATGATCCCGAGTCCCGCGGTCAAGACCGTGGAGACGAATCCGGCCACCGCCCCCATGAACGCCACCGACCTGCTGATCCGCTCCACGAGGCGGTGAGTGAGCTTGCAGGTGATCTTGCTCTTCCACTGGCGGTACAGCCACGTCTTCTTGTAATAGCGGTAGTTCCGCCAGCAGCTGAAGTCATTCGCCTCACCGGACAGGTCGGTGCAGTTCACACCGTCGCCCGCGCAGTACTCGTAATCGTTGGCGTTGCCGCCGTAAACGGGATCGACCTGCAGGAACCGCGCAGTGGCCGGGTTGTAGAGCCGAACGCCCATCAAACTCACCCCACCAGGGGTGTCAGACGCCCGCTGGTGCCCGCCCAGCCAGCCGTACCGCTGCCCGTTCTGCTCCCGCTCCACGCCGTACTCGGTGTAATCCTGGGTGGACAGCAGCCCGGGCTCCGCGGTCATGTTCGCCGCGGCGGTCGCCACGACGTCACCGTGCAGGTTGGCCAGCTGGAACACCGCCTGGGCGACCTCGCTGCGGTAGACCGCACCCAGCGTGCCGTCGATGCCGGCGATGTTGCGGGTGTGCAGGCCGCCGCCCTCGTCGGTCCACGACGGGTTGTCGGTGTCGCCCGAGTAGTGGTGCCTGCGCACGGTGCCGGTCCCGCCGGTCCACGACCGCACGCGGCGTGGGTTGACGTCGAGCGTGTACGTCGTGGTCTGGCCGCCCTGGCTGAGCGAACGGACCAGGTCGCTGACGTGGTAGGTCGCGGTCAGGTCGCCTGCCGCCGGAGAGTCCGTGTCGGCGGCGGGCACGGTGGTGGCCCGGCCGAGCACGTCGTGCACGTAGCCCGCGGTGGTGACGCGGTCGGCGGCGTCGTAGGTCCAGTTCTTCGTCGACGCACCGGACGTGGCCTGGCAGGCCCCTTCATCGCCCGGCGCGAAACTGCTGAGCCCGGTCCTGTTGG
Source organism: Lentzea sp. NPDC051213 (assembly GCF_044455585.1). NCBI lineage: Bacteria > Bacillati > Actinomycetota > Actinomycetes > Pseudonocardiales > Pseudonocardiaceae > Lentzea > Lentzea sp. NPDC051213. The sequence goes on along the minus strand of NZ_JBITEX010000002.1, from coordinate 462,884 downwards.
TGGCGGCCGAGAACGCGTACTGCCGCGTGGTGCACTGGCCCTCCACCTCGTCCTGGACCGACGTCAGCCGGCCCGCACCGTCGTAGGTGTAGTCCTGGGCGGACAACGACGAGTCGCGTTCCGCCACCTGACCGTGCACGGTCCGCACAGCTACGTCGGACAGCAGCGTGCAGTCGTCCTGGCCGCACCCCGGCTTGAGGTAGGTCAGGCCGGTGGGTGTGCCGCCGGCGTCGACGGACGTCAGCGCCTCGATCCCGTTCGGCAGCGTCTGCTTCACCAGTTCGCCGTCGGGATCGTAGGCGGCGGTGAACGTGCCCGCCTGCGAGTCGACCACCTTGGTGAGCAGGCCGCGGGCGTCGTAGGTGTTGGTGCGGTTGCCCTTTCCGTCGTCGGTGGTCGCGGGCCGCGAGAGCAGGTCGTAGGTGGCGGTCGCGACGACGCCGTCCGCGTCGGTGTACGAGGTCAGCCTGCCCAGCTGGTCGAAGGTGCGCTTGATCCGTGCCGTCACCGAGCCGTCCGCGGCCAGGCTCTGGGTCTCCACCGGATTCCCGGAGTCCTTGTCGTAGACGAACTTCGTGACAGGAACCGGCTCACCGGACGCACCGGTGACGGTCACGGTCTCCGGACGTCCCGCCGAGTCGTAGTTGACCGTCCGCGTGCGCTGCACCGCGCCCGCCGGGTTCTTCTCCACGGCCGTCCGGGCCCGGTGGTGGATGTCGTAGGTCATCACCGTCGCGAGCAGGGGCTGCCCTGCCGCGGGCTGACCGCCGTGACCGGTCCGGCAGGGCAGGTTCGCCCACTCCGGGCGGTTGCCGCACTCCGCGAACGTGGCGTGCGCGCCGGCCGAGTAGTAGGCCGTCGTCCTCGTCGACGGGGTGTTGTCGGCTGAGCCACCACCAGGAGTCGTTGTGGCGACCACCAGTCCCGTGGCCGGGTCGTACCCGGTGCGGGTGGTCAGGTTCAGCCCGCCCGCGTCCTCGGTGACCGTGAGCGGCGCGCGCAACGTCCAGTCGTAGGTCGTCTTGGTGGTTCGCGCGTCGGTGTCGGTGCCATCGGTCAGCCGCACCGACTCGATCTGGGTGGTCACCAGGCCGAACGGCTCGGCCGATGCCGGAGCGCCCTCGTCGTAGGTGAACCTGGTGTGCGCACGGCCGGTGACGTGGGAACCGTCCCGCAGCGCGATCTCCTGCTCGGGACCGAACGTCTCCAGCGCGGTGGAGCCGTCCGCGGACGCGACGTCCACAGTGGACAACGCCCGGGCGAGACCCGCCTCGGTGGCGGCGTCGTCGCTGTCACCGGAGTCCAGGGCCCGCACCCTGTTCGACGCGGTCAGGGTTCGGACGGTGTTGCCGAACCGGTCGTACTCCGTCGCGTCGATCGCACCGCCCGGCTCGGCGTTGTTCACCGCACGGCCGTTGGCGTCGAAGTAGATCACCGACGCATGGCCCCAGCCGGACGGCAGCGTGCCAGTGGCCTGGTTGCCGTCCGGCACCTGGCTCGCCGGGAACACCGCCGTGGCACCGACCGGCGCCTCGTTCTGCGCCCAGCGCCTGGTCTGCCCGTCCGACAGGTCGTACGGGGCACCGTTGCCCGAGGCCGGCACGCGGTAGACCACGGTGGTCCGGGCCGTGCCCGCGGCCAGCGCGGAGCGGCTCACCTGCGCGAGCCTGCCCGTGCCGGAGTCACCGGGCACGGTCGTGTACGACAGCTGCCACGGTTCCTGCCCGCCGGGCCGGATCTCGCTGACGATCCCGTCGCCGTTGTACTGGTAGGCGACGCCGAAGTGCTTGACCACGCCGTTCTCGGTGCGGTCCAGTCGCGGCTCCCACGCCTCGCGGAGCCTGCCGTCGCGGTCGTAGGCGTATCGCGCGAGCTCGATCGTCCGCATCGCCGGCGGCGTCGCGTCGGGATCCCACGCGGTGAACGAGACGGACCTGACCCGGTTCGGGTAGTCCCCGGTCGCACCCTCACCGGGCAGGGTCGTGCCGGCACCGGCGTACTGGATAGTCAGCGCACGGCAACCACGCACCAGCGCGGTGCACGTGACGCCCGCCGGGACCGGGGCGAGCACCCTGGTCGGCCGGGTGACCTGCTTGCCGTTCACCACAACGGTTTCCCACGCGTACGTGGTCGCCTGGTCGTTGCCGGGCGTCGTCACCGAGGCGGGCCGGAACACCGCCGAACCCGTCGACTTGGCGAAGGTCACCACCGTGCCCTCGTCGTCGGCGAGCGCATAGGTGGACGAACTCGCCTGGTACGTCAGCTTCAGGTCCTCGGCGCCCGGTTCGGGCGTATAGCTCCCGTTGGCGTTCTTGGTGAACCCGATCGTCCCAGCGTCGACGGTGGCGACCTGCACCAGGGAACCGGTGGCGGTCAGTCCTGTGTAGACACCGCCGACGTCCTCGACCGTGATGCCCGACGTCCAGCCGGCACCGAACATGCCGGTGCCGTCGGACCGTCCCGCGTCACGGGTGGCAAAGGAGCGCGACACCGTCAGATCCGACCCGTAGGCCTTGGCCGAGACGTCGGTGTTCGACAGGGACAGGTTGCCGGTGACGAGGTTGACCGAACCCGGTCCGACACCCTCGTCCGCGGCCGAGCCCAGATCGCGGTCCAGGGTGAACCGCACCGGTCCGGAGAAGCCGCCCTGCCCGCCGCTGAACGCCGCACGGAACTGCGTGGGCCCGTCCAGCGGTTCGTCGCCCTCCTCGGCGTTGTTCAGGGTCTTCGCGAGGTCCCAGTTGAGCTTCGGGAAGTCCGCGCCCGAACGCGCCACCGGCCAGGTGACGGTGCCGCCACCTTCCGCCCGTGACACGTCGCCCGCGGGAATGTCGGTCCAGGTGTCGGCGTCACCCCGGCGCCACTGCGGCGTGACACCCGTGATGTCCGTCGGTGCACTCAGTTCGACGCCGGTACCGCCCGCGGTCACGTCGCCGGGCGACGGGTTGGTGACGGCACCCTTGCCGACCGAGAACTTGTACTCGGTCACGACGGCGCTGGCGTTGCCCGCCTTGTCTTTCGCGCGCACGTAGAGCGTGTGCGGTCCCTCTGCGGGCGACAGGCTCACCGAGGCGGAGCCGTTCGCCGACTTCACGTCACCGGTCGGCACCGGCTGGTCGAGCCCGTACGCGAACCCGCCCAGATCGGCGGAGGGTGCGGTGAACGTGAACGTGCCCGCCTCACCACCGGACTTCGACCACTGGCCCGCCGGGTAGTCGGTCGAGGACACCACCGCGTTGGCGGGTTTCGCGGTGTCGATGACGAAGGTCGGAGCCGAGGACCAGGGGCCGTAGCTCGTGCCGTCGAACGCACGCACGTGCACGCCGTAGGTGGCGCCCGCCGTCAGGCCGGCATTCGCCCGCCAGGACAGGATCTGGCCCGTCGTACCCCAGCCCGTCGAGCCGCGCTGCACGACCGTCGAGCCCGAGAGGACCTCGAAGTCCAGCCGGAGCTTCTGCCCCGCGTCAGGATCGACGGAACGCGCCTTGAAGGTCGGGCGCGCGTCCCCGATCGGGGACGGGTGCACCCCGCACGCCGTGTAGCACGGGTTGATCGAGAAGTAGTTGGGCTGGCTGGGGATCGTGTTGTAGGTGACCGACATGGTCGGGTTGTTGGCGAACGTCTTCCACTGCGGCGTAAGCGTTTCGTTCTGCGCCTTCAGGCCGAGGTAGAACACGGACGCGTTGCCGTTGACCGCGGTCTGCAGTGCCGTGGTCACCGGGAACGAGACGGCGCCCGCCGGGCAGGCGGAGGAGAACCCCTTCGCCGTGTTCTGCGTGGTGATCAGCGTCTGCATGAAGGGCGAGTTGTTCCACGTCGTGCCGGGCCCGACGCCGCCGGTGGCCCACAGCTCGACCGGGGTGGGCGTGCACGAGGTGGCGCTCAGCTGCTGCGCGGTGAAGGTCGCCGACAGGATCTGCTTGCGCTGCAACCCGTTCGTGTTCATCAGGAAGAACGAGCGCATCTTGTAGGTGCCGGCGTTGGGCGTACCGACCTTCGCCACGTCCGCGGAGTTCCAGTACGACTGGTCGGCGTTGCCGTTCCAGATCAGCGTCCAGCCCGCCTTCGACGAGGTGAACCCAGGGTCGATGAAGAGCGGGAACTCCGTGGCCGGATCAGCGATCACACCGGCGTCCGGCACGACCTCCAGCGCGTCCTTCGTCACGGTCGTGCGCATCTTCGCCTGCTTGCGCGCGGTCCCCGGCCCCTTCGACCGCGTGGCGACCGACCGGTCCTCGGTGGCCGCGGTGGCCGACGAGTCCCACATCGACGGCGCGGCGCCGGTGAACACTGCAGTGCCCTGCGCGTCCACCGCCTGGAGATTGCCCTGCTCGTCCGCCTTCGTCGTCACACCCTTCTGCGCGACGGCGAACCGCAACGCCGCCAGCTTCGGGTTCTTCGCGGCGTCCCTGGTCTTGACGACGAGCACCTGCGAGTACCCGTCCACGTCGGCGAGGACGCGCAGGTCGACCCCTGGCAGCACCTCCGGGTAGGTCGCGGTGTTGCCGTCGATCTTCGGCTTCGGCAACGCGTGCGGCCAGGACACCGACACCGACCGGTCGCCGTCGCTGATCGTGGCCAGTGGCCCGGTCCCGGTGGAGAACCGCATTCCCACCGTGGTCGCGCGCGGCGCCAGCACGCCGTCGTCGCCTACCTCCAGCCCGGGATCGGCCACCACCCACGAGCCGTCCGGCCTGCGCACCCGTGCGGGCCGCGCGGACACCTCGTTCGTCAGCGTGCCGTCCGGGTTCGCGAACGTCTGCGACGTCTCCTCCCGCGCGTTCACGACCTCGACCCGCTTGCCGGTCACGCGCGCCGTGATCCGCGCGGCCGCCTCGTCCGGGCGCATCAGCGCCGTCTCACCGCTGCCCGCCGGCGCTGCCCCCGCCGCCGCCGCGAGGGCCGTCATCGGCTCCGCGAGCGACACGGCGAGTGTCAGCGCCAATGCCCCGGCCAGATGCCGGGACCAGCCAGAACGTTTCCCCCAGTGTTGCGATCTCCGCCCAGACACTTACCCCTCCAAGGTGCTGGCGACCATTGGGCGGAAGCTAGCCAGGAGGCCTTTCAATGCGCTTGCAGCGGCCGCAAGTGGCCTCTTGGATTAGGCGTGAACTGGGCCTTCTTAGAGGCCACTTGGTCGTCGAACATCATCGGCATGACCATCACCGAACTGGACGACGAGAACACCGCGCTGGCCTACGACGCGGTCCGCGAACTCCGCCCGCACCTCACCTCGGAGCAGGCCTTCGTCGAGGCGGTGCGCACCCAGCGCAAGGAGGGCTACCGCCTGGTCGCCTCCTTCGACGCGACCGGACGAGTCGCCGCGGTGGCGGGATTCCGCCACATCACGAACCTCTACACCGGGCCGCACCTCTACATCGACGACCTGAGCACGCTCCCGTCGGCGCGTCAGCAGGGCCACGCCGGTGCCCTGCTGAAGTGGGTCGACGAGGAAGCCCGCCGGCTCGGCTGCGGGGAGGTCCACCTGGACTCCGGCACGCACCGGCACGACGCGCACCGGCTCTACCTGAGCTCCGGCTACGTCATCCCCGCGTTCCACTTCGGCAAGCGGCTACCGTGACGCCTCGTTCCGCCTGCTCAGCAGCGTCGCCACCGGGCCGGCGCCTACGCCGTGCAACGCCACGCTGCCCAGCACGCAGACCACGGTGATGGTCAGGATCGTGTCGGCGGCGGTCCCTTCCGGCAGCCGGTTGAAGGCCAGCAGCCCGAACACGATCGTGGTCGTGCCCCGCGGTCCCAGCGCGCCGACGAGCAGGCGTTCACGGCCCGACGTCCTGGAGCCGAGCAGGGCGAGCAGCACCGGCACGAGCCGGACGACGGTGAGGACCGCGGCGCAGAAGAGCACCTCCTGCCAGGAGACGCCCAGGTAGAAGATGAGGACGGCGGCGATGCCGACGACGAACCACATGGTCATCGTCAGCAGGCCGGTGACGTCCTCCAGCAGGTGAAGATCCGTGTTCAACGCGTCGGTGCGCGCCTCGGCCCGTCCCTTGTGGACCCGGCGGGCCTTGAGAAGCCGGTGCACGTAGCGGAACGCGATGCCGCAGACGAAGGAGGCGACGAAGCCGTTGCCGTCGATGGCGACGGTCGCCGTGTAGGTCAGCAGTGGCGCCAGCAGCACGGCGACGCGGGCGGACTGGTCGGTCACCCAGCCCGCCTGGTGCGCGCGGTCCATCAGCCACCCGAGCAGGGTGCCGATCACGACGCCGGCGACGAGGGCCTTGACCGCGAACGGCAGCACCGTCCCCAGCGCCTCGAGCGGCGTGCGGTCCTGGGAGTGGTCACCGGCCAGGATCAGCGCGAAGAGGAACAGTGGCGAGACGAGTCCGTCGTTGTAGCCGCTCTCGACGTTCAGCGTGCCGCGCACCCGCACCGACAGCACCGGGTCGCGGACCACCCGTTCCGCCGGGGCGAAGTCGGTCGGCACGGTCACGCACGCGACCAGCACCAGCACCGCCCACGGCAGGGTGGGGAACAGCAGCCAGCCCAGCACCGCGGCCAGCCCGAGACTCAGCGGCATGGCGATGAGCAGCACCCTGGCGACGAGACCGGGGTAGGCACCCCACAGCCGGCCCGCGCGCACCTCGGTGGCGTCGACGAACAGCAGGACCGCGAGGATGATCTCCGCGGCGAGCTGCACCGACTCGGTGTTCAGGCCTTCGGCGATGGCGTTCTCGTTGAACAGCCCGACCACGACGCCCGCCAGCACCATCACCAGCGGCGCGCCGAGGAGCCACCGGTCCAGCCTGGCCGCACCCAGCGAGCGGACGAGCATGGCGAACGCGGCGGCCAGCAGCAGCGAGTTCATCCGCTCATCCTGCCAAGGGGTCCAAAGAGGACGTGCGGAGGTCCGGTTTTCCCGGTCGGCGAATTTCCGCGGACAGGCAACCATTCGTGCACCCCGACTGGTAGATGCAGTGACGGACTGAGTCGAAAGGCCGTGAAGTGGTGCGTTCACCTGAGGGGTTCGAGGAGTTCGTGGCGGAGGCGTCGCCACGGCTGCTGCGGACGGCTTTTCTGCTCACGCGGGACGCGGGGCACGCGGAAGACCTGCTGCAAACGGCCTTGGCGCGGGCCTGGCGGGCCTGGCATCGCGTCGTGGGCGATCCGGAACCGTACGTGCGGCGGATCATCGTGAACACCCACGCCACCTGGTGGCGGCGCCGGTGGAGAGGTGAGGAACAGACCGGTGAGCTGCCGGAACGACCGGGCGAGTCCCCGCAGAACGCGGTGGACGAGCGCGAGTGGCTCTGGCAGGCGCTCGGCCGGTTGCCGCGCAAGCAGCGCACCGTGCTGGTGCTGCGGTTCTACGAGGACCTCACCGAGCCACAGGTGGCCGAGCTGCTCGGCTGTTCCGTTGGCACGGTCAAGAGCCAGGCGAGCAAGGCGCTCGCCAAGCTGCGGCTCGACGACACGATCACCACGTTCGAAGGGGTGCGGCGATGAACCTGACCGACCTCACCGAGGTGCTGCGCGACCGCGCCGAGCTCGCCGATTCCTCCCACGAGGCACGGATGGCGGGCGTGCGGGCGAGGGTGTCGGCCGTCCGGCGGCGGCGTGCGGTCGTAGGCGCCGCCTGCGTGGTGCTCGCGCTCGTCGGCATCGTCTACGCGGTGCTCCCCCGCCCGGACCGGCTGCCCGAACCCGCGGTGCCGACGCGCAGCCTGCCGGAGTACCAGCAGGGCACCCGGCTCATCACCCAGGCCTGGGGCGATCTGCCGTCGACCAGCGTCACCGTGCGGTTCGTGCCGAAGTCGTTGGACCTCGTGCTGTTCACCAAGTGCGACGTCACAGTGCCGGGGAAGTACCGGCAGCTGCTCATGACCATCACGGTCAACGGCAAGCCGTTCGTGGAGAACAACACCTGCGGCGGCGGTGGTGGCGGGACCAGCACGGACTGGCACGCGTACGACATCGTGCCGGGACAGCTGTCCGTCATCACGCTGACCGTGCCCGGCGAGCAGGGCGAGTCCCAGTCCGGCCCCCCGTCCGTGCTTCCGCTGCCAGCGAGCGGCACGTTCGCCCTTGGTGTCGGCGAGGCGGTGCCGGTGAGCGAGTACCCGTTCCCGCCGCGCCCGCAGACGCTGGCTCCGTTGCCCCCGAACATGGGGGACCCGGTGATCGAACTGCGGTCCGAACCCTCGGACCCGGCCGGGAAGAAGGAGATCACCGCGGAGTGGCCTGGCACCAACTGGATGCTGGCGCACATGAACACGCCCGGCAGGCTACGAGTTCTCGTCAACGACGTCGTGGTCATCGACGTGACGCACTGGGGCTACAACGTGCTCGGTGGGCAGGTCGGGCGCTACGAGTGGGAGAAGGGCATCGACGGGCTCCAGCTCTCGAAGGGACAGCTCGTCAAGATCACCGTGATCCCCGAACGCACCACGGGTGACTGGAACATGGTGATTTACGCGTGATCACCAGGCGTCGGAGAGGAAGGGACCGCGCTCGTCATCGCCATTGTCATCTGATGGCCGCGAGCGCGGTTCCGGCGTCGTGTCCTCAGCCGCGTTGATCCGGGCGAAGAGGGCTTCCAGCTGCGCCATCGCCTCGTCGTAGGTGACCGTCCGCTCCTCCTCGGGCAGCGCGTGGAACCGGTCGATCTCGGCGGACAGCGCGTCCACGTCCTGCTCGAGGATCCAGTTCTCCTTCAGGACGTCCGCCGGTCGGCGGCGCCCGGCCACGACCTCCTTGGCGAAGTCGGCCAGCGGGCCGGTGCCGTGCGTGGCCAGGTGCTCGTACATCCGCAGCCGTGCCTGCTGCGCCGCGGGGGTGTCGTAGGGGTTCATGACGCCTGCGGGTGGTCGTAGGCGAGGCTCGGCCATGAGCCGGCCACCAGGGAGCCCTGGCCCATGAGGACCGCCATGGTGGCGGAGAACTCGTGGGCCAGCGCCCAGAACAGGTCGATCAGGCCGGTGAGCTCGTTGATCACCGCGAGGATCGCCCGGAAGATGTCGCCTGCGCCTTCGGCACTGTCGAACAGGTTGCCGAAGAGCGGCAGCTGCAGCACGACCGGCGCGTCCGCGAGCGAGTCGATCAACGTGTCGAGCACCGTGTCGATCACGGAGAACTGGTGGTAGGCCGCCTTCGCCAGCCGCTCGGTCTTCCGCGCCACGTCCTCGAGGAACTCGCTGTGCGCGGCGCAGGACTTTGCGTACGCCTCCAGCCAGTTCTTCGCTCCGGCCGCCGCGTTGCCCTCCCACTCGTCCTGGATCGCGAACCGGCCGCGGCGGATGTTGAGGTTGATGTGCTCGAACGCCTTCGCGGTGTGCGTGAACACCAAGCTTTCCCGGTAGATCCCCGGCCAGTCGCCGCTGATGAGCAGCCCCAGCTTCGCCAGCAGGTCGAACCCGGCCAGCTTGTTCATGATGGCCCGCGCGATGCCGCTGATCGCGATCTTGTCGCCCATCTCGCCGAGCTTGTTCTCCCAGTCCACCGGCCACTGGTCACGACGCAGTGCCTCGTCGAAGTCCGGAGACCCCGGACCTCGGTACAGGTTCCCGGTGCCGAGCGGGTCGGAGGCGTCCTGCACGTCGTCGTAGCTCTCGGTGGCGATCCGGTCGGGCAGTCCGTACTCGTCCTGGTACTTCGCGACGACCTCCGGGAGCTTGCTGTCCAGGTCGGCCAGCACCTCCTGCTCCTTGCCGCGGTACCAGTGGTAGGTCGCGAACAGCTCCAGCGACGAGGAGTGCGCGAGGTCCCGTGCCTTCGTGGTGTTCGTGAGAGCCTGCTCGCGCAGCTTCCCGAGCGGCTCGCTGATCAGGCCGAACGCGCCCCCGCCGGACTTCAGGTCGTGGTTGAACTGCCCTATGAAGAGGTCGGCCGCCTTGTCCGCCCGCCCCACCAGCAGGGCCAGGCTGAGTATCGAGTCGGGGACCACTTGGAAGCCGTTCACGCCGCCATCATGGTGCATGGCTCACGGACGTGTGATGCGTTTGCAGCAGCGGCGCGCCAACACGGGCACACTGTGACCTCGCCGTCCCCACCACCGCCGCGGAGCTGACCAACACATGAGTGCCCGTTTCCAGGAGCTCGACTGGCGTCAGACGCCGCTGGGTGAACTCACCCTGCGCCGGCGGCTCGATCCCAGCAGCGGCAAGGAAATCCACGAGATCAAGCTCAACGACGAGTTCCTGATGTCGAGCATGTTCACCGTCGCCGAGGTCGAACTGGCCCGCCTCGCGCTCGCGGAGGTGCCGCGGGGCCCTCTGCACGTGGTCGTCGGCGGCCTCGGGCTCGGGTACACGGCGCACACCGTGCTGGAGGACCCGGACATCGAGTCGTTGCTGGTCGTGGACGCCCTCGGCGAGGTGATCGAGTGGCACCAGCAGGGCCTCATCCCCGCGGGGAAGGCACTGGCGGCCGACCCGCGGTGCCGCCTGGTCCACGGTGACTTCTTCGCCATGGTCCGCTCCGGGCAGGGCTTCGACGCGGAGACCCCTGGCAGGCACTTCGACGCCATCATCGTCGACATCGACCACTCGCCGAGGCACCTGCTGCACCCCACGAACGCCGACTTCTACGAGCTCGAGGGGCTGCAGCGGCTGGCCGGGCTGCTGAGTCCGGGCGGCGTGTTCGCACTGTGGTCCAACGACCCGCCGGACGAGGAGTTCACCGCCACGCTCGCGTCGGTCTTCGCCGACGTCAGGGCCGAAGTGGTCAGCTTTGCCAACCCCCTGCAGGACATCGACTCCACCAACACGGTCTATCTCGCCAAGCGCCGCTGAACAACACAATTCGTTCGTACCCGTAACATCGATCCACGGCCCGCCGATCTGCCACGTACCAACACACCGCAGCCGGCAAACAGGGGCCAGTCTTGAAGCACTCGGATCGCACCGCCGTGCCGTCTGGAGAGGACCAGACGACCGACAACGACATCGACGGCGACGTCAGCGGCACCTCGATCCAGGCGGGATCGATCGGCGAGTTCCACCTGAACCCGCCCCGGAAGCCCTTGTCGCGCAAGGTGTATCTGGCCATCTCCGCGGCTGCCGTGGTCGGCGCCCTGACGCCGGCCGCGGTGGTGCTGATGTCACCGTCACCGGACGAGCCGGTGAACCAGACGCCCGCGGCGGTGGCCTCGTCGGCACCCGCGGAGACCGGCACACCGTCGTCACCCGTCTCCTCGGCCGGCACACCGATCCGGCCGGCGGTCCCCGGTGTCACCCGTCCGGTGCCGGGCGCCCCGACCCCGCGCCCGTCCGGCAATGCCACGGTCGTGATCCCTCCCCCGCCTCCGCAGCCGACGACGGTCCGCGCCGCGGCCACTCCCCCGCCCTCGGGCGCCGGTGTCCGGTTCAGCGGTGCGTTGCAGTTCGGCAGCTTTCACCTGGATCTCGCGCAGCCACGCGACATGCCCGGCATGAACGTCTGGCGGATGCCCCAGAACCGCCTGCACGGCGACGACACCTACGAGCTGGCGGAGTGGATCGGTGACGGCGCGCCGGGACAGGCCGAGTGCGCCGCCGACCTCGTGAAGCGGGCGACGAGGGACGCGGAGCACCTGATCATCGGCAGCCGGGTGTGCGGGAAGACGCCCGGCGGCCGGATCTTCCTGATCGAGGTCGTCGCGCTGGACGGCACCACGATCACGGGCCAGGTCACCGTGTGGGAGTAGAACCTCCGTGCTGGACGGCACCACCATCACCGTTCAGGTCACCCGTCTGGGAGTAGAACCTCAGTGCGCGCAACACCCCAGCGGGGTCGCCGGTGCCTCGACCGGTTCCTGTGCGGCCTCCTCGATCTCCGCGAGCACCCTGGTCCGGTCGGCGGGCCCGAGATAACGGCCGCGGGTGACGACGGCGTGGATGCGGCTGACGTTCCTGATGTCCGCCAACGGGTCCGCGTCCAGCACGACCAGGTCCGCCTGCTTGCCCGGCGTGACCGTGCCCGACTCGTGGGCGAGACCGACGCACCGCGCCGCCTCGATGGTCGCCGACCGCAGGGCCGCCATCGGTGACAACCCGGCGCGCACGAGCAGTGCGAGCTCGTCGTGCAGCGAAAAGCCCGGGAACACGTAAGCGAAACCCGCGTCGGTTCCCGCCACGATGCCGACGCCCGCCTCGTGCATCTCGCGGAGCAAACGCATGCGCGCGTCGCCGAACTTCAGCGCCTCTGCCACTTCCTCCGGTGTGCGTGCCGGTCGGCCCGACATGATCGCCTGCCACTGCTCGCGCAGGTCGACCGGGATGTAGCGGAGCCGGTCGAGCGCCACCGGGTCGTTCTGGACGTCCACGGGCGAGCGGGACAGGTTCCGTTCGACGAACAGCGTCGGCGACTGCCACGTCCCGCGCTTGACCATCTCGGCGAACAACGCCTCGGCACGAGCCGGTGAGTGCGTGGCGACGGCGGCTCGTTCGATGCGACCGGCGTGCCTGCCCCACCAGTTCGGGTCGGCCGGGTCGTCGGGCAGGCTCCGCAGCCGCGCGTACAGCTCGTCGGCGTTGTCCGAAGTGGACGTGAAGATGTTGTAGAGGTGTTCGTGGGTGTGCTGCGCCAGTGCGTCCTGCAGCGGCACCCGCGCGGGAACGTGTCCGGCGAACGGGATCCGCAGCCGGCGTGACTCGTCGGCGATGGCCGCGTGGCACTCCGGTGACAGGAACGAGTAGACCTTGACGAAGTCCGCACCCTCGTCCCTGGCTCTGCGGACCGCGGCACGGGCCTCCGCGGGCGAGCGCACGATGTCCGCGCCGGGCCAGATCGCGGCGGGCCCGTCGACGACCGCGCTCGCGATCACCATCCGCGGGCCCAGCACCTCGCCGGACTCGATGCGCCGCCGCGTGTCGTGCGTCTCGGGCAGGCCCCACATCTCGCGGATGCCGGTGACGCCCTGCACGACGTGCAACGCCGGCATGGTCGACTCGAAGAAAGTCGAGTGGGTGTGCAGGTCCCACAGGCCCGGGATCACGTACTTCCCGGCGACGTCGATCACGCGCACGCCTCGCGGAATCTCGCGGTGGCGGCCGGCGGCGATGATGCGGTCACCGGCGAGGACCACCGTGGCGTTGTGAACAGGCGGCCTGCCCGTGCCGTCGATGAGCGTCGCGCCCACCAACGCCGTGATGCCGGCCGCAGGGGCTGGTTGCTCCGCGGCCACCTCCCCCGCAGCCTCTGCGGCGGTCGGCCCGGCGGCACCCAGCGCGACCGCCCCGAGAGCACCTTTCCCCAGCCAGGACAACACGTCCCGGCGCGCCAGATCCCCCACTGCTCCACCTTCCCCCGAAGTGTGTCTGATCTCGACACTAACGACTTGGGAGAGGTGAAGCAGTGGGGACAGCCTCAGGGCCGGGTCCACACCGCCACGTAGTCGACGGCCATCGACCGGCCCGGCGTCGTCTCCGGCACCGGAGTGCCCCGACCGGCCAGCGCGTTGGGGAACGCGCCACCCATCGCCACGTTCAGCAGGATGAAGTAGCCCTGGTGCGACGTCATGTTGTTCCAGCTCGTCGCGTCCATCTGGTTCTGCCGCACCGTGTGGTACTGCTGGCCGTCGACGTACCAGCGCAGCTGGTTCGGGCTGACCGAGCGGTCCCACTCGAAGCGGTAGGTGTGGAAGTTGCCGGGGCACTGGCTGCCGGGACACGCCCGCGAGGCGCCGATGCCGTTCGTCTCGTTGCACGGGCCGCCGGGGTTCACGCCGCAGTGCAGCACACCCCAGACGCTGTTGATGCCGTTGACGTTCTCCATGATGTCGAACTCACCGATGCTCGGCCAGTTCCAGTAGTTGCCGCGGTAGGGCGAGCCCAGCGCCCAGAACGCCGGCCAGTAGCCCAGCGCGCCGGAGCCGGTGATGTTCGGCATCTGGATGCGGCCCTCGATGCGCAGCACGCCGCCCGCGGGTGCCTTGAAGTTCGACCGGCGGGTCTCGATGCGACCCGACGTCCACTCGCCGTTGGCCGCGCGCCACGGGATGATCCGCAGGTTGCCGGTGCCGTCGAGGCGCAGGTTGTTGCGGTCGTTGGTGTAGCGCTGGATCTCGCCCGTGCCCCAGTTGCCGGGGCCGCCGGGGTAGCTGTGGCCGGTGTCGACGATCCAGTTGTTCGCGTTGGGCGCGGTGTTGTTGGCGCCGTTGAAGTCGTCCGACCAGGCGAGCGTCCAGCCTGGCGGGGTCGGCGGCACCGCGGCCTGCGCGACGCCGGACAGTGGGATGACCAGCAACAATCCCAGCAGGGCATACCGGAGTTTTCGAGCCACGATGTTGACCTCTCTGTCAGTGTCGTGAGCGCGCAAACGGTTCATGCAGGGCGTTCCGCCGGAGGCACCAGGGCGTGTGCTCGGCCAGGTCCAGTGCGGCGACAGAGGTCTATGGAAGCGCTCTCATGGCACTTTCGTCAACGCCTCAGAGCTCCAGGCGGTACCCCATGCCGGGCTCGGTGATCAGGTGCCGGGGGTGTGCGGGGTCGTCCTCCAGCTTGCGCCGCAGCTGCGCGAAGTACACCCGCAGGTACTGCGACTCGTTGACGTGCATCGGCCCCCACACCTCCTGGAGCAGCTGTTTCTGCGACACGAGCCGCCCAGGATTGCGCGCCAGGATCTCCACCAGACCCCACTCGGTCGGCGTCAGGTGGACCTCCCCCAGCCCGCGCCGCACCTTCTTCGTCGCCAGATCCACGACGAACGACGACGTCTCGACGATCGGATCGCCCACGTCCCGCGTCAGGCCCCGCCGCACCGCCGCGCGCAGCCGGGCCAGCAGCTCGTCCATGCCGAACGGTTTGGTCACGTAGTCGTCGGCGCCCGCGTCGAGCGCCTCGACCTTCGCGGCCGAGTCGGTGCGGGCGGACAGCACGATGATCGGGATCGTCGACCAGCCGCGCAGGCCGGCGATCACGTCCACGCCGTCGATGTCGGGCAGCCCGAGGTCCAGCACGACCACGTCCGGCTTGCCCTCGACCGCCACGCCCAGCGCGGATCTGCCGTCGTAGGCCGTCATCACGTCGTATCCCCGCGCGCTGAGGTTGATCCTCAACGCGCGGACGATCTGCGGTTCGTCATCGACCACCAGGACTGACGTCATCGGGTGCTCTCTTCGTATGCGGGCAGCGAAATGACAACGGTGAGTCCGCCGCCCGGGGTGTCCTCCGCGCTGATCTCACCGCCCATCGCGGCGGTGAAACCCTTCGCGACGCTCAGCCCCAGCCCGACGCCGGGAGTGGCGTCGCGGTCACCAAGTCGTTGGAAGGGCGTGAAAACCTTGCTCCCGGACTTCTTCGGCAGGCCGCGGCCGTGATCGACGATCCGCAGCTCGACCTGCGATCCGTACGCGCTGGCCCGGATCGCGACCTGCTCATCGGATCTGCCGTGCCGCAACGCGTTGTCCACGACGTTGGCCACGACCCGTTCCAGCAGACCCAGATCGGCCAGCACCGGTGGCAGGTGTTCGTCGACCGCCACCGAGACGGCGTGCCGTTCGTCCAGTCCTGCCAACGCTTTCGCGACGGCCTCGTAGTAGCTGACCGGCCGCAGCACGGGTTCCACCGAACCGGTGGCGAGCCGCGAGGAGTCCAGCAGGTTGTCGACCAGCCCGGTCAGCCGGTCCGCCGATTCCTCCACCGTCGCCATGAGCTCGGCAACGTCCTGAGAGGACAGCGGCAGCGAAGCATCCCGCAGGCTGCCGATCGCGGCCTTGATCGAGGTCAACGGCGTCCGCAGGTCGTGCCCCACCGCGGACAGCAGCGCCGTCCGCAGCTCGGTCGTCTCCACCTTGCGCTGGGCCGACCGCGCCTCGTCGGCCATTCGCTGCTGCCGCAACGCCATCAGCGCCTGCCCGGCAGCCGCCTCCAGCACCCGCTGGTCGCTCGCGGGCAGCACCCGGCCGCGCAGGGCCAGGTGGATGTCGGACGTGACCGGCACGTCCGCGTCGGCCTCGTCCGGTTCGTCGCACGGCCGCGGCCCGACGCAGGCGACGCGTTCCCAGGCCCCGCCCCGGCGTTCCAGCAGCGCCACGGACTCCAGGCCGAAGTTCTCCCGGATCTTCTCCAGCAACCGCGCCAGCGGGTACGGCGAGGTCAGCACCGTCCGCGCGTACGAGGCCAGCAACGCCGCCTCCGTGCGGGCCCGTGCGCCCTGCTCGCCCAGCCGCGCCGCCCGGTCGACCGTCAGCGCCACCGCGGTCGCGACCACCACCATTGCCGCCAGCGTGATCACGTTCTCCGGGCTGTTCACGGCCAGGCTGTAGTACGGCTCGGTGAAGAAGTAGTTCAGCAGCCCCGCACCGAAGAACGCGCAGACCAACGCCGGCCCCAGCCCGCCCGCGATCGCCACCACGCACGTCACCAGCAGGAACGCGACCAGGTCCGTCGAGTAGTCGACCTCGTCCCGCCACAGCATGCCCAGCGCCGTCACGACCACCGGCAGCACCAGCGCGAGCCCCCAGCCGGTCAGCCTGCGCCGCAACGACAACGGGTCGGTGCCGACCTTCCACCGCAGGCCGCGCCGCGCCTCGTCGTGCGTGACCATGTGCACGTCGATCGCACCGGACTCCTGCACCACGGCCGCGCCGATGCCCTCGTCGAACGCCCGGGCCATCCGCGACCTGCGCGACGTGCCCAGGACCAGCTGGGTCGCGTTCACCCCGCGGGCGAACTCCAGCAACGCCGTCGGCACGTCGTCTCCGACGACCGAATGGAAGGAGGCACCGACGTCCTCGGTGGTCTTGCGCGACCGCGCGATGTGCTCGGGTGTCACACCGGTCAGCCCGTCGCCGCGCATCACGTGCACGACGAGGAGCTCCGCACCGGCCCGCACCGCGATCCGACGGGCCCTGCGGATCAACGTCTCGCTCTCCGGTCCGCCGGTGATCGCGGCGACGACCCGTTCCCTGGTCTCCCAGGTGTCGGTGATCTCCTTCTCACTGCGGTACCGCTGCAACGCCACGTCGACCTGGTCCGCCACCCACAGCAGCGCCAGCTCGCGCAACGCCGTCAGGTTGCCGAGCCGGAAGTAGTTGCCCAGCGCGGCATCGATGCGGTGCGCCTGGTAGACGTTGCCGTGCGCCAGCCTCCGTCGCAGTGCCTCGGGCGTGAGGTCGACCAGCTCGACCTGCTCGGCGCGGCGGACCACCTCGTCCGGCACGGTTTCCCGTTGCCGCACACCGGTGATCCGTTCCACCACGTCGTTCAGCGACTCGAGGTGCTGGACGTTCACGGTGGACAGGACGTCGATGCCCGCGTCGAGCAGCTCCTCGACGTCCTGCCAGCGCTTCTCGTTGCGCGAGCCCGGCACGTTGGTGTGCGCGAGCTCGTCGATCACCGCGACCTCGGGTTCACGCGCGAGGATCGCGTCCACGTCCATCTCGGTGACGTCGAGGTCGCGGTGCCGCATCACCTTGCGCGGCACCACTTCCAGGCCTTCGAGCAGGGCGGCCGTCTTCTCCCGGCCGTGGGTCTCGACGAGGCCCGCGACCACGTCGGTGCCGCGCTCCCGGCGCCGGCGAGCCTCGCCCAGCATGGCGAAGGTCTTGCCGACGCCGGGAGCGGCGCCGAGGTAGATCCTCAGCTCACCCCGGCGACCGTCAACTGGAGGCGTCGATGGCACGGTTCAACGCCGTCACGTTGACGGTGGTGGTGAAGGTGCCACCGGTGTTCGCCGCGACCAGTTCGCGCACCTTCTCCACGGAAAGCCCGGACGCGCGCGCCACACGGGGCACCTGCAACGCCGCGTACTCCGGGCTGATGTGCGGGTCGAGACCGGACGCCGACGCGGTGACGGCGTCCTCTGGCACCTGGTTCTCCGGCACGCCCTCGCGTTGCGCCACGGCGGTGCGGCGCTCGTCGATCACCTTGGTGTAGTCCTCGTTGCGCTCGCCCTTGTTCGAGCCACCGGACGCGGGCAGCGTCGCGGCGGACGGCCGCGGCACGAAGTACTTGTCACCTTCCCTCGTCACAGCAACGAGAGTGGTGTCCTGGGCCTCGGCGTTGGCGTGCAACCCAGGCAGGCGGGACACACCCCACACCGCCAGCGGGTACAGCACGCCCAGCAACACCGTCAGCGCCAGCAGGATGCGAAGTCCTGCCCACGACTGCTTCAGAAAGTTCGCCATTGTCAGCCGATCCCGGGGATGAGTCGCACGAGCAGGTCGATCAGCCAGATCCCGGCGAACGGCGTCACGATGCCGCCGAGGCCGTAGATCAGCAGGTTGCGCCGCAGCAGCGCCGAGGCGCTGGACGGCCGGTAGCGGACACCCTTCAACGCCAGCGGGATCAGCGCCACGATGATCAGCGCGTTGAAGATCACCGCCGACAGGATCGCCGACTGCGGGGTGGCCAGCCGCATGATGTTGAGCTGGTTCAGCGCCGGGTAGATGGCCGCGAACATGGCGGGCAGGATCGCGAAGTACTTCGCCAGGTCGTTCGCGACGCTGAAGGTGGTGAGCGCGCCACGGGTGATCAGCAGCTGCTTGCCGATCTCCACGATCTCGATGAGCTTGGTCGGGTCCGAGTCGAGGTCGACCATGTTGCCGGCCTCCTTCGCGGCCGACGTGCCGGTGTTCATCGCGACACCGACGTCCGACTGCGCCAGCGCGGGCGCGTCGTTCGTGCCGTCACCGGTCATCGCGACCAGCCTGCCGCCCTCCTGTTCCTTGCGGATGAGGGCCATCTTGTCCTCTGGCTTGGCCTCGGCGAGGAAGTCGTCGACGCCGGCCTCGGCCGCGATCGCCTTGGCGGTCAACGGGTTGTCGCCGGTGACCATGACCGTGCGGATGCCCATCGCGCGCAGCTCGGCGAAGCGTTCCTTCATGCCGGGCTTCACCACGTCGGAAAGCCGGATGATGCCGAGCACCTTGCCGTTCTCCGCCACGACCAGTGGCGTGCCGCCCTGGGCGCTGATCTCGTCCACGACCTCGCGGGCCGTGTCGCTCAGCTCGAACGCGCTGGCCGCACCCTTGCGGATGCTGCGGTCACCGAGGTCGATGCCGCTCATCCTGGTCTGCGCGGTGAAGGGCACGAAGTCGCCGGTCTTCTCGTGGTCGGTCGCGGGTGCGCCTCCGGCCAGTTCGAGGATGCTGCGCCCTTCCGGGGTGCCGTCGGCGAGGCTCGCCAGCCGCGCGGCCGCCACCAGCTCGTCGTGGGACGTGCCGTTGACCGCGATGAACTCGGTGGCACGGCGGTTGCCCCAGGTGATGGTGCCGGTCTTGTCCAGCAGCAAGGTGTCGATGTCGCCGGCGGCCTCGACCGCCTTGCCGGACAGGGCGAGCACGTTGCGCTGCACCAGCCGGTCCATACCGGCGATGCCGATGGCGCTGAGGAGTGCGCCGATCGTGGTGGGGATCAGGCACACCAGCAGCGCGGTCAGCACGACGACCGACTGCTCGCCGCCCGAGTAGATCGCGAAGGGCTGCAACGCCACCACTGCCAGCAGGAAGATGATCGTGAGCGTGGCCAGCAGGATCGTCAGCGCGACCTCGTTCGGCGTCTTGCGCCGTTCCGCGCCCTCGACCAGCGCGATCATCCGGTCCACGAAGGACTCGCCGGGCCTGGTGGTGATGCGGACGACGATCCGGTCGGACAGCACGGTCGTACCGCCTGTCACCGCGCTCCGGTCACCGCCGGACTCGCGGATGACCGGCGCCGACTCGCCGGTGATGGCCGACTCGTCGACGGTCGCGATGCCTTCGACGACGTCACCGTCGCCGGGGATGATCTCGCCCGCCTCGACGACCACCAGGTCGCCGATCTTGAGGTCGGTACCGGCGACGACGTCACCGCTGACCAGCCGCGCCACGGCATCGGTCTTGGTCTTGCGCAACGAGTCGGCCTGCGCCTTGCCCCTGCCCTCGGCGACCGCCTCGGCGAAGTTCGCGAAGAGCGCGGTGAACCAGAGCCACAGCGCCACCGCGATGGTGAACACGCTCGGGTCGGTGACGGCGAAGACCGTGACCAGCACGGAACCGGCCCAGACGACGAACATGACCGGGTTGCGCAGCTGGTGCCGCGGGTGGAGCTTGCGGAACGCCTCCGGCACGGCGTCGGCCAGATGTGCCGTGACGGCCGCCTTCGGCTTCTGCTGCACGGGTTGCTGAAGTGTGGTGGTCACAGCAAAGCCTCCGCGATGGGACCAAGTGCGAGTGCGGGAACGAACGTCAGCGCGGCGACCAGGACGATGGCGCCGGTCAGCAACGTGGCGAACAACGGTCCGGTGGTGGGCAGCGTGCCCGCCGTGACGGGCACCTTCTTCTGCGCCGCAAGGGATCCGGCCAGCGACAGCACCGCGATGATCGGGATGAACCGGCCGAACAGCATGCACAGCCCGAGCGAGGACTGGAACCAGTCGTTCGTCACCGTGATGCCGGCGAAGGCCGACCCGTTGTTGTTGGAGGCCGACGCGTACGCGTAAAGGATCTCCGACAGGCCGTGCTCGCCGGGGTTGTTCAGCGCCCCCTGGGTGCCCGGCAGGACCGCGGCGATGCCCGCGCCGATCAGCAGCACGGTCGGCATCGCGAGGATCGTCACCGCGGCGGCGGTGACCTCGCGGCGGCCGAGCTTCTTGCCCAGGTACTCCGGCGTGCGGCCGACCATCAGGCCCGCCAGGAACATCGCGATGATCGCCATCACCAGGATGCTGTAGATGCCGGTGCCGACACCGCCCGGCGTCATCTCACCGAACAGCATGTTCAGCAGCGTGCCGCCGCCACCGAGCCCGGTGTAGCTGTCGTGCAGCGAGTTGATCGCGCCGGTCGACGTGCCGGTGGTGGAGTCCGCGAAGAGGGCGCTGCCGGGGATGCCGAACCGGAGTTCCTTGCCTTCCAACGGCCTGAGGCCACCGGCTTCGGCACCCCAGATCACCGCGAGCATCGCGGTCCAGATGCCGGCCATCACGCTCAGCAGCACGTACCCCTGCTTCTTCTCCCCCACCAGCTGACCGAACGTGCGGGTCAGCGCGACCGGGATCACCAGGAGGAGGAAGATCTCCAGCAGGTTCGACCACTCACTCGGGTTCTCGAACGGGTGCGCCGAGTTCGCATTGAGGATGCCGCCGCCGTTGGTGCCCAGCTCCTTGATGGCCTCCTGCGCCGCGACCGGCGCGTTCGCCACCGTCTGGCCGTCAACGTCCACACCGGACTTGAGGCTCATCGTGACGCCGAGCGCGATCAGCACGATCGCCGCCACGAACGCGATCGGCAGCAGAATCCGCAGCGTGCCGCGGACGAGGTCGACCCAGAAGTTGCCGAGCCGGTCGGTCTGGTGCCGCACGAAACCGCGGATCAGCGCGACGGCAACGGCAAGGCCCACCGCCGCCGACACGAAGTTCTGCACGGTCAGGCCGATCATCTGGACCGTGTGGCCCATGACGGCTTCCGGCACGTACGACTGCCAGTTCGTGTTGGTCACGAAGCTGATGGCGGTGTTGAACGCCATGCCGGGCGGAACGTTGCCGCGGTCGAAGTTGAACGGCAGGACGGACTGGATCCGTTGGACCGCGTAGAGGAACACGATGCCGACGAACGAGAAGCCCAGCACACCGTAGGCGTAGGTGCTCCACTTCTGCTCGGCGTTCGGGTCGATCCTGGCGAAGCGGTAGATCGCGAGTTCCAACCGGGAGTGCTTCCCTCCCTTGAACACGCGCGCCATGTAGTCGCCGAGGGGCCGATACGCGACCGCGAGGACTGCGACGAGGATGCCGACCTGGATCAGGCCGGACACGAGAGGTGACATCAGAACTTCTCCGGCCTGATGAGTGCGACGAACAGGTAGACGATCAGTGAGAGCGCGAGCACGCCCGCGACGGCGTTCGCGACGAGACCCGTGCCGCTCACAACTTCTCCAGTCCGCGCACCGTCAGGCCGAGCACGACGAAACTCCCGATCAGCAGCAACGCGTAGGCCAGGTCGGCCATGGCGCGCTCCCTTCACACGACAAGGTTTCTTGATGACACTCGGCAGCGTGCATCACGAAATGCCTGATCAGGGGGTGCCTGACAACCTCCTTACGGGGTTGGGGGCAGCCCTTACGCGTTCTTGACGCCGGAGAGATCTGGGTCTCATCCGATAGGACCGTTCGCGATCACGTTCGGTGAGCGGGCGCCCGGTGCGATCATGAACGGGTGCCTCTCCTCGTCGGCCCGTGCCAGCCCGCCGGTTCGCTGCGAGCCCTCCGGCAACCGCACCTCGGCGTTGACGATCGTCTGGCGTTGCGGCCGTGGCGGGAGAGTGACGCCAAGACCGTGATGGCGGCGTTCGAGTGCCCCGACATCCAGCGGTGGCACCTGCGGCGCATGGACACCCCGGCTGAAGCCCTTGCCTGGATCGCGGGCTGGGCGACGCGCTGGGACGACGAGTCAGACGCCAGCTGGGCGGTCGTCGACCCTCGCGATGATCAACCGATCGGCCAGGTCGGGCTGCGCGCCATCTCGCTGTTCGAGGCCTCGGCGAACCTGTCCTACTGGGTGCTGCCCGCCGCCCGCGGAACAGGGGTCGCAGTGCGCGCCGCGCAGGCCCTGACGCGGTGGACCTTCGATGTTCTCGGCCTGCACAGGGTTTCGCTGGATCACTCGACGGCCAACGTGGCGTCGTGCCGGGTCGCAGCCAAGCTCGGGTTCGATCTCGAAGGCACCCTGCGGGGCGCCGCGCGCCATGCGGATGGCTGGCACGACATGCACAAGCACGCGCGTTTGCGGACCGACGACTAGGCCTTGGGCGCGGTCAGTACGTTGAGCGCGCGGTCCCGCACCCACGCAGCGAACTCGTCCGCGGGCAACGGTTTGCTCAACGCGTACCCCTGCACGATGTCGCACCCGAGTGCGGCCAGCGCCGTCCAGGTCTCCTCGTCCTCCACGCCCTCGGCCACGACCTCCAGCTCGAGGTTGTGCGCCAGCCCCAGCAACGACCGCGTGATCGCGCCGCTCGACGAGTCCGTCCGCATGTTGGTCGTGAAGGAGCGGTCGATCTTCATCTCGTGCACGGGCATGGTGCGCAGGTAGGCGATGGACGAGTACCCGGTGCCGAAGTCGTCGATGGACAGCCGGACGCCGAGCTCGCGGAGCCGGACCAGCACGTCGGTCGCCCGGTGCGGGTCGGCGATGATCGCCGACTCGGTGATCTCCAGCGTCAGCACGTCGGCGGGGCGGCCGTGCTTGCGCAGGACCCGGTCGACCTGTTCGGGGAAGGTCGGGTCGTGCAGGCACTGGGCGCCGACGTTGACCGAGATCGGCATGTCCCAGCCGTGGGTGTGCCAGGCGAGGCATTGCGCCAGCGCGTGGTCGAGGACGTACTGGGTGAGCGGTTCGATCAGGCCGGTCTCCTCGGCGGCCGGGATGAACCGGTCGGGGCCTAGCAGGCCAAGGCGGGGATGCTGCCAGCGGCACAGGACCTCGGCGCCACAGACCTTGCCGCTGCGGACGTCGGCCTTGGGCTGGTAGTGCAGGACGAGTTCGCCGTGGTCGATGGCATGGCGCAGGTCGCTGATCACGGTGAGCTGCGCGGCGCTGTGCTCGTCGAGACCGGGCTCGTACACGGAGGTGCCGAGGCGGGCGCGTTTCGCCGCGTACATCGCGATGTCGGCGTGCTTGAGCAGCTCGTGGGCATCCGCGGAGTCGGTGGGATAGAGCGCGACGCCGATGCTGCAGCCGACGTCGACGGCCAGCCCCTCGAGGTCCACGGCCTCTTCGAGCGCTCGATGCACGCGGTTGGCGACGACGAGGGCGTTCGCCGCGGTGCCGACCGCGGGCAGCAGCACGGCGAACTCGTCGCCACCGAGCCTGGCCACGGTGTCGAGGTCGCGGACGGCGCCGGTCAGGCGGTGCGCGACGTGTTGCAGCAGCCGATCGCCGAACGCGTGGCCGAGCGTGTCGTTGATAGGCTTGAAGCGGTTGAGGTCGATCAGGAACAGGCCGAGCGGCTCGCCGGAGTTGTTGGCGCGCTTGATGGCCTGCTCGGTGCGCTGGGTGAGCAGCGTGCGGTTCGCGAGGCCCGTCAACGCGTCGTGCGACGCCTCGTGCTCGCTCTTGGCTGCCTGGCGCAGGATCTTGCGGCGGTGCCCGAGCAGCACGACGCCGCACAGAGCGACGAGGCCCAGGTCGATCCCGAACGCCACGGCCGCGGCCAGGCGCAGCCGTGCGTTCTTCTGCTCGGCCGACTTCAGGTAGTCGGTGGTCTCCAGCCGTTTGAGCTGCACGACCGTGGACAACTGCTTGCGCATCGACACCAGGGTCAGCTCGGCCTGGTCCGCCTTCTGCGAGGAGGTCTTGGTGTCACCGCGGTCGCCGGCCGCGACGGTCTCGCGCAGCAGCGTCGTGAAGTCGCCGTAGAGGTCGCTGACGATCGTCGCGGCCCGGACGTCGGCCGGGCCGCCGTTCTCGCGCAGCCACCGCAGGCTCTCGTCAGCCGGGCCCGCCGCGTTCGCGACCGGCTGGCCCATCACGGCGGTGCCGGAGCGCAGGTAGTCGGCGAGGGCGTGGTCGGCGACGTCGGCGTTCTGCACGACCAGACCCCAGTGGTCGCTGATCTCGTTGAGCTCGTGCAGGTGGGTGGCGGCGCGCTGCATGCTGCGGCTGGTCCACATCGCGACGCCCGCCAGCACGGCAAGGCCGATCGTCAGGCTGACGACGACCGTGCGCGCGGTGACGCGAGCCTCGACCCAATTGGACAGCATCAAGCGTCTCCAGCCTCACAACGTGGATATCGCTTTCCAGCGAAGTGCCTATTGGTACGCAGCCAAAGGATGGCACGCAAGCCGACACATCGCGTGCTGTCGGCTAGCCTGTGGCACTGCTGAACATCAACTTGGATGGGCAGGCCATGATTCCCCTCTCGCGCGCGGTCCTACCTGCTGTTTTGCTGCTGTTGGCAGGAGTGAGCGGATGCGACGTCGGAAATTCGTCCGATGACCCGCTCACGATTGGTTTCGTCGCCCAGAACAACAGCCGCGACTTCTCCAGGGAGATGAGCGAGGGCTTCCGGGCGGGCGCGGCCATCGCGGGCGGGGTGAAGGCCGAGGTCGTCGGCCCGGACACGCACGACGGACTCAAGCAGGTCGAACTGCTGCGCGACCTCGCCACGCGGGCCAAGGGCGGGATCGGGCTGTCCGCGGTGGCACCGGAGCTGGTGGCCGAGCCGATGGCCCAGGTCGTCGGGCAGGGCATCCCGCTGATCGCGGTCGCGGGCGGCCAGGTCGCGCCGGGCACCGGGGTCAAGCTGATGATCGAGAACGACACCTGGGAGATGGGCAGGCTCCTCGCGGACGCCGCCGCCGACCGGTTGCCGCCCGACGCCGCCGGCAAGATCGTCATCGGCAGCAACTCGCCCGGCATGCCCGCGCTCGACCAGCGCGGCGCCGGACTGCGGGCGCGGCTGGTCGAACGACTGCCGAAGCTGCAGGTCATCGGCCCGCTCGACACCGGCCGGGACGCGACGGCGAACCTCGCGACCTGGCAGCGGCTAGCGGACGCGAACGCCGACGCGCTGGCGTTGCTCGGCACCGGTGACATCGACGCGATCAACCTTGCCGCAGTGCACGCGGCGAAGGGCGGCAAGTGGCTGGCGGCGGGGTTCAGCCTGGACCCCAAGGCGTTGCAGGGCGTAAAGGAGGGCCACCTGTTCGCCACGGTGTCGGCGGAACACTTCCTGAAGGGCGCGGTGGCCGGGTGGTTCCTCGCCGAACACGCCAAGCACGGCAGGAAGCTGCCGGAGGGCTGGTTCGTCGCGCCGAGCCTCGTCGTCGAATCGTCCAACGTGGACGACATCATCCGTCGCCAATCGAGTGAGGCGAACCGGCTCGACGCCGCGCGTCCGGGAATGGACGAACTGACCTCGGCCCCTGAGCGGTACCTGCGTCCGCTGGACCAGGCAAGGTAGGAGGCGTCCTGTCCCTGCCTTGGAGGACGCATGATCAACCGACGAACACTCACAAAATCCTTAGGCGCCGCAATAGCTTTGTCGGCCACGTCCGGTGTCACCGCCGCCGCCGAACCCGACCAGCGTCGCGGCCGCTACCTGATCCGGGGTGGCGCGGTCGTCACCGTCGACCAGACGCTCGGGGTGCTGCCCCGCGCGGACGTCCTCGTCGACAACGGCAAGATCGAGGCTGTCGGGCGTGACCTGAACGCCCGCGGCGCGAAGATCGTCGACGCGACCGACATGATCGTCATGCCCGGCTTCGTCAACACCCACCACCACATGTGGAGTGCGCTGGGCCGCAACTTCGTGGCCGACGGCTTCCCGTACTTCGCGGCCAAGCGGGCGACGTCCACGCTGTACGACGCGAAGGACGTCTACCGCAGTGTGCTGCTGGGGTTGGCGGAACTGGCGAACGCAGGTGTGACCACGGTGCACAACTGGTCGAACAACACCCGCTCACCCGCCCACGCCGACGCTGAGCTGCGCGCCCACCGCGACGGCCTGCTGCGTGCCCGGTTCTCCTACGGTCACGTGGACCAGATGCCGCGCGACGTACCGATGGACCTGACGGACGTGGATCGCGTGCGGCAGCAGTACTTCGCGGGCGGCACGGCGTTCGACGGGCTGGTGCACCTCGGCATCAACCTGCGCGGGTTGTCGCAGAGCGCCGAGCCGGCGTTCGTCGCGGACATGGAGGCCGCCCTGCAGCGCGGCCTGCCGGTCGCGATCCACGCGGGTCAGGCGCCACCGCGGATCGTGGACGCCGCCGACTACGAACGACGCGGGTGGCTCGGGCCGAAAACGTTGCTGTGCCACTACATGACCGCACTGGACAGCGACATGGAGATCCTGGCGCGGACCGGCACGCCGTTGAGCTGGTCGCCGCATTCGGAATTCCGGCTGGGCGTGGGAGACAAGCAGGACACCTTGCTGCGGTTCCGCAGAGCCGGCGTGCTGGTGTCGCTGTCCTCGGACGCCACGTCCATCGCGCCGTCGGACATGTTCGAGACGATGCGGCTGGTGCCGGAGGCCGGTTTCCAGGGCGCGCTGGCGATGGCGACCATCAACGGCGCCCACGCCCTGGGGCTCGGCGCACTCACCGGGTCGATCACCCCCGGCAAGCGCGCGGACCTGATCCTGGTGCGCACCAACGACATCAACCTCGCGCCGGGCGGCCTGTTCGAGACCACGCTCGTGCAAGCGGCCACTCCGGCCAACGTCGACACGGTGTTCTCGGACGGCCGGATCATCAAGCGCGGCGGCCGGTTGGCGGGGTTCGACGTCGACCGGATCGTGCGTGATGCGAAGACTTCCTCACTGCGCATCCGCACCGCGGCAGGCGGGATCCTGACGCCACCCGCGAACTGAGACCGGTGCGGTGCTCGGCGTTCAGCGACCGACGTCGAGCACCGCTCGGGCGAACGCCTCCGGCGCCTCCTGCGGCACGTTGTGCCCGATGTCCTTGAGGATCCGGTGCTCGTACGGCCCGCTGAACTGCTTGCGGTAGCCCGCGCCGTCCGCGTTCGGCCCGTCGAAGTCGCTGGCGATCGTGATCGTCGGAACGCTGATCACCGGCTTGGCCTGCAGCTTGCGCTCGAGCGCGTCGTACCGGTGCTCACCCTTTGCGAGCTGGAGCCGCCAGCGGTAGTTGTGGATGACGATCGCGACGTGGTCGGGGTTGTTCCAGGCCGTGGCGCTCTGGCCGTACGTCTTCTCGTCGAAGTCCCACTTGGGCGAGGCGATCTTCCAGATCAGCTTGTTGAACTCGTAGGCGTTCTGCGTGTAGCCCTTCACGCCGCGCTCGGTGGCGAAGTAGTACTGGTACCACCAGCCGAGCTCGGCCTGCGGGCTCAGCGGCTCCTGGTTCGCCTTGAGGTTGACGATCAGGTACCCACTCACCGATACAAGGGCTTTGACCCGCTCCGGCCAGAGCGCCGCGGTGATGCACGCCGTCCGCGCGCCCCAGTCGAACCCCGCGATGGTGGCCTTGCGGATCTTGAGGGCGTCCATGAACGCGATCACGTCCGCGGCGATCGCGGACTGCTGGCCGTTGCGCATCGTGTGCGCGTGCAGGAACCGCGTGGAGCCGTAGCCGCGCAGGTACGGGACGAGCACGCGGTGGCCCTTGGCGGCGAGGGCGGGGGCGACGTCGACGTAGCTGTGGATGTCGTACGGCCAGCCGTGCAGCAGGATCGTGACCGGGCCGTCGGCGGGGCCTAGCTCGGCGTATCCGATGTTCAGCAGTCCGGCCCTGACCTGCTTGATCGGGCCCCAGGCCGGTGCGGTGGCCGCTGTGGCGGTCGCTGTCGAGGTCGCGGTGACGAGCGGGGTCGCCAGGCCGGCCGCCGCCAGTACCTGCGAGAACTGTCGCCTGCTGATCATTCTTCGGACCGTAGGGGTTGGCGGTTGGGGCTCGCGAGCGTCAGGTGACGGCGTTGACGTACGTCATTGCTCGCCGTGGTGCCTGCGCCCGCCACCCGGCCGCGGCGGCGTACGTCACTGCTCGCTGTGGTGCCCGCCCCGTCACTCGGCTGCGGCGGCGTACCTCATTGCTCGCCGCCGTGCCCGCTCCCGTCACCCGGCCGCGGCGGCATACGTCATCGCTCGCCGCCGTGCCCGCGCCCGTCACCCGGCCGCGGCGGCATACGTCATCGCTCGCCGCCGTGCCCCGCCCCGTCACCCGGCCGCGTACTCCACGAGTGCCTGCTTGAGCTCGGCCCGCGCCGTCACCCCGAGCTTCGGGAAGATCCGGTGCAGGTGCGTGCTGACCGTCCGGTGCGACAGGTGCAGCCGCTCCCCGATCTCCCGGTTCGTCAGCCCGTCCGCCGCCATCCGCGCGATGGTCAGCTCGTGCTCGGTCAGCTCCCCGTTGCCGCCGCGCGACTCCCCCGACGCCCGCAACTCCTCGCGAGCCCGTTCCGCCCAGTCCTTCGTGCCGAACGCCTCGAACGCCTCCGCCGCAGCCTTGAGATGGGGCCGCGCATGCGTGGCCCGCCGCTGCCGGCGCAACCACGCCCCGAACGCCACCTGCACCCGCGCCCGTTCCCACGGCGAACTCTCGGCATCGAGCGCGGCCAGGAACAACGCCTCGGCCTGGTCATCCCTGGCCAGCAACGCCCGCGCGTACCTCAGTCCCGTGGCGAGCGCCGGCGAATCGGTGGCGGCGTTCAGTTCCTCCACGATCTTGCCTGCCTCGTCGGCGTTGCCGCTGCGGGTCGCCGCCTCGACCAGCTCCGGCAGCACGTACCGGCGCAGCGCGAGCTGGTACGCCGGGTCTGCCGGGTCGTGGATGCGCCTGATGGCCGCGTAGGCGTCCGCGTACCGGCCTTCGCCGAGTGCGGCGAGCCCGCGCGCGAGCTGGACGGTGGCCAGCACGGGCCGGGCCCCTGCGGCTAGGCCGATCCGTTCGGCCTCGGCGGCCAGTTCGGCGGCGTTGTCGTGGTCGCCGCGCAGGGCCGCGATCTCGGCGAGTACGGCCGCGGCCAGGCCGTGCATGAAGGGCTGCCGGGTTTCTTCGGCCAGCCTGGCGGCTTCCTGGGCGGCGGGTTCGGCGGTGGCGATGTCACCGAGGCGGGTGCGGCTCCAGCCCTCGACGGCGAGGGCTCTGGCGAGGAGACCGAACTGGCCTTGGGCGCGGAAACTTCGTTGCGCGGCAACGGAGAACCGCACGGACTCGGCGAAGGCGCCCACCTGGAGGGCGGCGCTGCCGAGCAGGCGAAGGGTGGCGGGGTCGCAAGCGGGATTGCTGGCGGGGCCGCTGGCGGAGTCGCCGTCGGGATCGCTGGCGGGGCCGCTGGCGGAGTCGCTGGCGGGATCGCTGGCGGAGTCGCCGTCGGGGCCGCTGGCGGGCGGCCCAGCCGGGGCGTCGAGCGGGCAGGAGGCAGGGCCGGTCCCGCCGGCAGCACCGGCCAGGCCGCCGCGCTCACCCAGACCGGTCCGCGCCGCGCGCAGCCCGGCCACCACCGCGTTCCCCTGCTCCACCGGACTCACGTACGCGGCCATCGCGAGCATCCGCGGGTCACCGGCGTCGATCGGCAACCGGCGCGCGACCGAGCTGATCCGCTCCCGGACCGCGGCTCCCGGCTCCACCCAGAAGCACCTCATCGCGACGCTCCAGAAGATCCGCATCCCGAGCTCGACCTCGCCGTCGGCCACCACGGCCTCGGCCAGCGCCGCCAGTTCACCGGGTCCCGCGGCGCCCTCGCTGACCCCGTCGTCGAACGCAGTCGGCAGCCACGTCACCAACGCCTGTTCGCGCCGCGTGAGGTCCAACCCGCGGACCTCCAGCAGGATCCGCTCCACCTCGGCGCGCCGCCCGGCTTCCGCCGCCAGCTCGGCCGCCCGCAGCAACCTCCGCGCCCGCTGTGAACCGGCGCCCAGGCACGCGGCCCGTTCCAGCGCGCTCACCGCGGCCGCCGCACCGCCACGACGCAAAGCGCGCGAGGCCGTCTGTTCCAGCAGCGCGGCTACGTCCTCGTCGGTACCGGCAGCGGCACCGGCCAGGTGCCAGGCCCGCCGATCGGGCTCCTCCGACACCTCAGCCAGCCGAAGGTGGGCATCCCGGCGTTCCGCAGCCTCCGCGGCCCGCACCAGAGCCGACCTGATCAACGGATGCCGGAACCCGCCGTTCCCGTCGACCAGCCTGGCCTCGACGGCGGGCGCCAGATCCACGTCGGCCGCCCCGCCGAGGGCAAGGTCCAGGAGCGCCGTCCGCACCTCGGCGGGCAACGCAGCAGCCCGCGCCGCGAACGTCTCCACCAAGGACCCGCCGCCGAACGGTAGTTCGGTGAGCGCCAACGGGTTCCCGGCCGCCTCGGCCAGCACCCACTCGCGGCGTTCGCGGGACAACGATGGCGCGACCTCGGACAGCAGCACCGCGGCGGCGGACGGCCCCAGAGGTTCCAGGCACAGCACGGGCACGCCCGCGAACACCGGAGTTCGCGCGGTCACCACGACCGGGGCCCGGCGCGCCACGAACCCGAGGACGTCCTGGCTCGCCTGGTCCAGCCAGTGCGCGTCGTCCACCAGGACCACTGCACCGCGCAGCAGCTCCAAAGCAGCCAACCCGACGAGCTGCAACGGCGGCGCGGGCCCGTCGGACAGTCCGAAGACGACCGACAGCGCCTCGCGCCGCACAGAAGACAACCCGGGCAGATCAGCGAGCAACGGGTGCAGGACCTGGTGCAGGCCCGCGTACGGCAGGTGTTGCTCCGCCTCCACGCCCACGACCAGCGGCCCGGACAGGGACCGGAGCAGCGCGGACTTGCCCACGCCGGGCTCGCCCACGATCTGCAGCGAACCGGCCGCGGCCAGCCGTTCCAGTTCTCGCTCCCGCCCGACCAGCTGCACCCGCGCGACACCCCGCTCGTTGATCCGGATGGACCAAGAGTGTCAGAAAGTCCAGACCGCCCGCTTGCCCGGACCCACGACCAGCGTGGAGTTGCCGAGCCGTTCCACGTGCTTGGCGACGGCGCAGTTCAGCTCGAACTCGACCCGCTTGAGGCCGGTCTGCCCCATCGGCACCTCGGAGAACCGAATGGTCGTGCCGCCGCGCGAAGCCTCCACGCCGCCAGACACGTTCCTCAGCTTGAACCCGCCGACGCGCAGCAACGGCATGGTGCTCGCGAGGTCCCTGGCCGTCACGGCGAGGTTGATGAAGGTGACGTCGCGCATCAACCGGTCCTGGTACCGCTCTGGCAGGTACCGCAGGCGGCTGACGTCTCCGGGGAACTGGGCCGGTCCCGTCTTGCCGCGCGGGTCGGCGAAGTACTCGTCGCGGTACTCCATCACCCACGCGCCGAACCGGTCGTAGCTGTCGGCGAGGTACACCGCGTCGAACCACGGCACGGGCTTGTGGTCGCCGAAGTCGCGGGTCTGCAGGAACTCGTGAGGTGTCTGGCCGGCGGCAGTCAGCCGGGACTTCACCGTCTCGATGTCACCATCGCGCTCGGTCGAGAGCCCGAGGCCGGCCGCGCCGAGCTCGCCGTCCTGGCCGCCGACGTCACCGATGCCGAAGATCTCCAGGTACGTCTCGCGCCCGCGCAGGTACCGGCCGGTCCAGACCTCACCACCGGCGCCGGTCGTCGTGCGGACCTCGAAGTCCGCGAACTCCTTCAGGTACGCGGAATGTTCGATCGCGTCCGCAGTCTCGCGGTCGAGCGTTCCCCATGCGTGGTTGTAGTACAACAACTGCCGTTCCCCTGCCTGCGCCGGTCCTGCGGCCGCCACCGCGAGCAGGAGAGCCAAGATCGTGCACACCGTCCGTCGGATCCCCATGATTCGATCGTAGGACCAGGGCGCTCAAGCCGGACTCAAGTCAGCCGAGGGAGATCTAGTGTTCGATCGTCGGCCGGTTCTCACCACACTGCTCCAGGCCGCCACCGCCGGCCGCGACCTGCTGGACGACACGATCCGCAAGCTCACACCGGCCGCCGTGACCGAGATCGTGCTCGCCGAGATCGGCAAGGTCGAGCACGACGTCCGGCTGGACCTGCACTTCGACGGCGAGACCACCAGCCACCTGCAGACGGCCGCGGAGCTGGTGATCACGCTCAGCCTCGCCGACGCGGTCCGCGGCCTCTACGGCACCGACGAACGGCCGTGGCCGAGCCTCGCGGTCCGCACCCCGGCCGATGAGGACACGACCGACCCCAGAGCGTGGTTCGGCCGGAGGCACGGCATCGGACAAGCGGTCGACGCGGTGCTGTCAGCACTCAAGCCCGCCGAAGCCGACCTCGGCTCGCTCTCCGTGGCGCTCGGTTCGGACAAGTGGGGCGACCTGCACTGGTACACGCAACACTACGAGCGCCACTTCGCCCGGCTGCGCACCGAACCGGTGCGGCTGCTGGAGATCGGCATCGGCGGCTATGACGATCCGGACCGCGGCGGCGGCTCGTTGCGGATGTGGCAGCGGTACTTCCGGCGCGGCCTGGTGCACGGTCTCGACATCACGCCCAAGACCGTCACCGGCCCGCGGATCACGACGATCCAGGGCGACCAGTCCGATGCCGAGTTCCTCGACCGGCTGGGCAGGGAACTCGGCCCGTTCGACGTGATCATCGACGACGGCAGCCACCTCAACGACCACGTGCAGATCTCCTTCCACGCACTGTTCCCGCACGTCCGGCCCGGCGGGCTCTACGTGGTCGAGGACCTGCAGACCGCATACTGGCCGCGGTGGGGCGGGCATCCCTCGGCTGCGGACGGCACCTCGATGGGCATGTTGAAGTCCTTTGTAGACGGACTCAACCAGGCCGAGGTCCGCGATCCGCGCGGCGAAGGTTCCTACGTCGAGCGCAACATCAGCGGGATCTCGTTCCACCACAACATCGCATTCGTCGAGAAGGGGCTCAACGCCGAGGAGGGCGGGCCGGAATTCCTCCGCACCCTGTTCTAGATCTTGATCTCCACCTTGCTGGAGCTATTAGCGTCGGCCAGGTCGAGGTGATCGAGGCGAGGATGTGGTCGTGGTGCGTGCTGTTCGAGTACACGAGTTCGGTGGGCCTGAGGTGCTCGTCGCGGAGGAGATCGCGGAGCCGGTCGCCGGTCCGGGGCAGGTCGTGGTCGGGCTGAACGTCGCCGACGTGATCTTCCTCGACACGCTGCTGCGCAGCGGCTGGGGCAGCGAGTTCTTCCCTCACCAACTTCCTTACGTGCCAG
This sequence comes from Lentzea sp. NPDC051213, assembly GCF_044455585.1. Lineage (NCBI taxonomy): Bacteria > Bacillati > Actinomycetota > Actinomycetes > Pseudonocardiales > Pseudonocardiaceae > Lentzea > Lentzea sp. NPDC051213. The sequence continues at coordinate 429,367 of NZ_JBITEX010000002.1, read as the reverse complement.
GCGGAGGCGGCGCGGGACAGGTGCTGTCGGTGGGCGAGGGCGTGGACCCGGCCTGGCTCGGACGTCACGTCGCCGGCCGCGGGTCCGGGGGCTACGCGGAGCGGATGGTCCTGCCGGCCGCGGAGATCGTCGCGGTGCCGGACGGACTGGGCTCGGCCGAGGCGACGGCCGTGGTGCACGACGGGGTCACGGCCGTGAGCCTCGCCCGTCAGGCGAAGATCGGGCAGGGCGAGTGGGTGCTGATAGCGGCGGCCACCGGCGGGGCGGGTTCCCTGCTGGTGCAACTGGTGCGCGACGCCGGCGCACGGGTCGTCGCCGCGGCTCGAGGTGAGCGCAAACTCGCGCTGGCCCGCGACCTGGGCGCGGAGGTGGCCGTCGACTACTCGCTCGACGGCTGGCAGGACCAGGTCCGGAACGCCGTCGGCGGCGGCGTCGACCTGGCCTTCGACGGCGCGGGAGGACCGCTCGGCAAGGCCGTGTTCGAGACCGTGGCCAGCGGCGGCCGCTTCGTCACCTACGGCACCTCGGACGGGTTCACCGACATCGATCCTGCGGTGGCGAAGCAGCGGCAGGTCGACGTGCACAACGCGTTGGGGGCCGGACCTCTCGACCCGGCGACCGTGCACGAACTCCTCACGGAGGCGCTCGCCCTCACCGCTCAGGACCGGATCCGCCCGGTCATCGGCGCGACGTACCCGTTGGCCCAGGCCGAGAAGGCCCACCGGTCGCTCGAAGAACGCACCACGCTGGGCAAGTCGTTGCTGGTGATCTGAGATCCCGCCGCGGAGCAGGTGCGTGTCTTGTGAAGGCAGCCGGCTCATCTCGGGCGGCGTACCGGAATCAGGTGGTTTCAGAACGGTGGCAGGTCGCCGAGGACTGGTTCGGGGTCGCGTCGGTAGGTCCTTCCTGCTGGGCTGCGGAAGCAGAACGTGCCGGGTGTCGGCTGGGTGACTTCCCAGGCGGTGCGGTGCTTGACCCGGTGGTGTCGTTTGCAGAAGGGGCCCATGTTGGCTTCGGAGGTGTCGCCGAGTGGGAACGGCTCGGTGTGGTCCAGCTCGGACTTCTGGGCCGGGCGCATGCAGCCAGGGTGGCGGCAGGTGCGGTCGCGGGCCCAGATGAACCTGCGCAGCGCCTTCGGCGGCCGGTAGGTGCTGGTGCCGAACTCCAACGCCGCCCCAGTCACCGGCTCGGTCAACAGCCGTCGCCACGTCGAATCCCCCGCCAACTCACGCGCCAGGTCGGCGGTGATCGGGCCATATCCGGCGAGTTCACCGGGCTGTTCGGACAGGCCCATCACCGTCGCGGCGGAGATGGCGACGTACAGCTCGACCTTCACCGCGCTGGCCCCGTCCGGAGTCGCCAGCAGCAGGTCGGCGAACACGTCGGCGCGGATCTGGTCCAGCGTCCGAGGATCGGCCGGCGTCTTCACCTGACGAGCGATCGCGTCGACACGGGCGTAGCAGGCCGTGGCCAGGTGCGCGGGCAGGAACGCCCACACCCGTGCCACGTCATCCTCGAGCGCGTCGATTCCCATGCACCGCTGGGCTTTGCGCTGCTCGGCCCGCTCCCTCTGCCCCTCCGGATCGACCCGCATCACCACACGGTTGGTGAGCTGACGCATCTGCGCACCGGTCAGATCCGGCGCCTTCGCCAGCACCCGCTCCTCAACCTGCGCCGCCAAATCGGCGGTCAGCGGCATCGTTTTGTCGTAGAGCACGCGGGCCTTGTAGAAGTCGATCTCACCCTTCTCCAGGGCATCCAACGTCGAAGGCAGCTTGCTGGCGAGGTCCAGGGCCATCGCCACCTGATCCGCGGTCCAGCGTGACGTCCACCGCATCGCAGCAGCGATCTCGGCATCGAAAAACTCTTCACCCTCACACGCGATGGCGTAATCGGCGAGGGCACGCATGAGCTGCGCTTGGTGACAGGCGATCTGTTTGTCGTGATATGAGAGAGCGTCCAGGAACTCGATGACTTCCACATCACGAGCCTATTACGGTCGCGAAGATTGAATTACCAAACAGCACCACACGATCAGGTGAACCCGCAGGTCAAGCCCGCCATGTCATATGGCTCGTGCGTGTTCTTCTCTCTAGACACAACCACTAGCAACCACCTACGCAACCGGCACCCGAACTATGCAAATGGACCACGCCCCGCAACCGCCCACGCAACGCAACCACAGAAATTCGTTCCGGCACACGCCCGACGAAGGAGGGCATGTGCCGGCTCGCCGCAGGCGAAAACACTCAGACCAGGCGAGCCATCCGATCCCAAGCAGGCGACGAGGCCCCGGCAGCCTCCATAGCCAACCGGGCAACCTCCGGATCCCCCACCGGCAGATCAGCAGGCCGTCCAACAAACCAAGCCGCAGCCCGCGCCGCCAACCCAGGCAACCGAGGATCATCCGCCGCCCACTCGAACGCCGCATCGTACGAAAGATAAATCGCCCGAAACTCAGGATCAGCAAGCGCCGAAGTCTTGTCGTCCAACCAAACCTGCGCCGCCACAGGAGCAACCGTCTGCATGAGCATCCAGACGTCCCGCTCAATCCGGATGCCCCGCTCGCTGACACCGATGTCCCGCAACAGATCCAGCAACGCAGCAGCTTCCGACGACACGAACAACCCATTGCCCGCACGCAACCGCCCAACCCGTTCCCGAGCCAGCCGGATCTCCTCCGAGCGCCGCCGAAGCGCCTCGTCGATCTCAACGATCGACGAGGCGAACTCTTCTTCCCCCGCACCAAGCAGCTCCCGAACCCGAGCGAGCGGCACCCCGGCCTCAGCGAGCGTGCGGATCTTGACCAGGTCGATCGCGTCCTGCGCGGTGTAGCGCCGGTACCCGGAGGCGTCGCGCTGCGGCTCCACCAGCAGCCCGACCTTGTGGTAGTGCCGCACCGCCTTGATCGTCACGCCCGCGTACCGGGCGAGCTGGCCGATCGTGATCATCGCGCCATCATCGCACTCGGCCGAACATCCGACCGGCGAGATCGACCCCGACGATCGCTCCGTCAGCGTCCCGCGTGAAGAACCCGCGCTGTCCGGTGAATGCGCCACTGGTGATCACGTACTCGTCCGAATTCAACAGCCCCATCGGGAACGGCGCGTGGTCGGCCGGCAGTTCCATCTCCGCGGACTCCCTGATCTCCGGCCGGATCAGCACTTCCAGCACCAGGCCGTCACCGGCATCAAGAATGGTCATCACCATTGCATCGTTGTCGTAGGCGCCCGCGACCTCCGCAGCAGCAGAAGCGTTGTACGGCAACGGCTCGGGGTCACGGTCCAGCACTCCGAGGTAATCCTCCAACGCACGCCGCACCACCGCCTGGTTGAACGGAATGCCGTCCGGCCCCTGGTTCGCGACCGAGACCACCGCGAAGTTCCGCGATGGCACGATCAGCAGCTCGGCGAACTGCCCGTTGGACGAACCGCCGTGCCCGATCGTCCGCACGCCGTCGATCTCGCGCAGGAACCAGCCGACCCCGATGGCGTCACCGAGGTTGCTGCCGCGCAACAACGCCGTCGGCCTCCGCATCTCGGCGAGGTCCGCGCCATCCCCAAGGTGGAACCGGGCCCACGCCAACAGATCCGCGATGGAGGCAGCGATCCCACCGCCGGGGTTGTTGGCGCGCCAATGCCGCCACGGCCGGGAGATCGTCAGCTCCTGCCCCTTGTCGTGGCCCACCGCGAACCGGCGCGTCATCACCGCGTCCCGGTCGAAGTGCGTGTTGCCCAGGCCGAGCGGTTCGAGCAGCAACGTCATGATCGCCTGTTCGTAGGTCTGCCCGGTGACGTTCTCGATGATCCGGCCGGCCAGGTTGAAGCCGGACTGGCTGTAGGAGGGCCTCTCCCCGACCGCCCCGATCAGCTTCAGCGTCGCGAGCTCGTCGACGTGCCTGGCAAGCGCGTCGTCGCCCTCGCCGGTGTCGACCATCGTGCCCCAGTCGAGCCCGGACGTGTGGTTGAGCAGCTGGCGAACGGTGAACTCGCGGTCGTCCAGCAACCGGAGTTCCGGCACGTACTCGCGCACCGGTGCGTCCAGCGAGACACGGCCATCGGCGACCAGGCGCATGATCGCGGTCGCGGTGTAGGTCTTGGTGACCGAGCCGAGCAGGAAGAGCGTGTCCTCGTTGACCGGCAACGGGTTCTCGATGCTCGTCACGCCGTGGCAGAAGAAGTGCTCCTGCCCGTCGTGGAAGACGCCCACGGCGGCGCCGGGGATGTCGAAGTGGCGGGCGGTTTCAGAAACGAAGTTGTCCATGCCGAGGACTCTCCAACCTTGACCCTAGGGCAAGGTCAACCCAGGTGGTCGAGAACCCACATCACGCCCCGCGCGGCCGACCTGACCCGCGGATCGGGGTCGGCGAGCAGCGGACGAACGTGCTCGGCGCCCGCGGAGTCGCGCAGGCGGCCGAACGCCTCCACGGCACGGGTCCGCACCATCGGGTCGGTGTGCCTGGTCCCGTCGACCAGGAGGCCGCGGTGCCACTCCGGCTTGTGGCCGAGCACCCACATGTACGCCCGCTCGACGTGCGGGTCACTCGACCAAACCCCCCGCTGATCGCCTTCGATGCGCACCAGGCCCCGCCCCGCCGCGTGGCGAACCGCCCTGTCGTAGTGGTTCACGAACAGGTGCCACAGCGTCGGCAACGCGCGAGGATCGCCGATGCGGGCCAGTGCGCCCGCCGCCGCGGCCGCGTGCCGGGTGTCGCTGAGGCGGATCAGCATCGTCACCGCGCGACCGTCCGCATGCCGGGCGAGCACTGTTGCCGCCCTGTCACGCACCCGAACATCCGGATCGTCACAAGCCGCCATCGCCACTTCGATCACGTCCGCGCCCCCGGTCCTGCTGAGCGCCTGCAAGGCTTCGGCACGCACGTCCGCGCCGTCATGCCCGAGCAACCACACCAGCGTCGGCCCCGCTTCGGCGGAACCGATGCAGCCCAGAGCCTGGATCGTCGGAATCGGGACCTCCGCGACGCGCACGCTCTCGCACAGCGGCCCGACCGCTTCGGTGGCCCGCAACGAGGCCAGCGCGACGGGCGCCTCGTGCCACCAGTCGGGATCGGACAACGCCGCGATCAGCCGAGGAGTCACGCTCGCCGCGTTCCGGTGCAACCAGGCCCGGTCGTGGCGCCACGGCAGGTCGTACAGATCAAAGGCCAACTCCTGCAACAGGGCTTCCGCGTCAGGTCCCCCGATCGCCGCCAACCGTTGCTTCACGGCACCCCGAACAAACAGCCACTCGGGCTCCGGCCTGGCCACAACCGTGCGCAGCAGCTCGATCTCGCGCTGATCACCCTCACCACTCAGAACGCTGATCGCTGCGCCGGCGGCGTAGATTCCCCCGTCGGCCACCTTGCGCAGCAGGCGTTCCCTGTCCAGGAGACCTGCTCCGCGAGCCGCCAGCACCGCCATCTGGGCCTCCCAGTCGTCGTCGGAGTCCCACCACTGTTCGGCCAGCTCAGCCATCCCCGGGGTGTTCAGGTCGTTCGGCTCGCCGAGCAGCTTGCTGATCGCCCACTGGAGCCGGTAGTCGCGCGTCTCCTGATACTCGGCGACCAACTCCGGCAGCGTGCGCACATCCGGCGGCTCCTCGGGCGTGGGCGACACATCGCGCTGGTCCGTCCACAGCGCTTCACGCACCAGCTCCACGCAGACCTTGACTCTGGCAGGCGCCGAGCGTGACCTCGACCGGAACGCCTCCACCACCTGGAGAACCCGCGAGGAAACACCCTCACGCACCAGGTCCTCAACGGACACCGGAACGGCGTGCAACCACACCGCCTGCTGGGCCACCCAGTCGCCGCCCCGCTCCCCCACCGCGCGCGCGACCCGTTCCAGACGGTCCAGGAGCAGCTCACCGTTGTACAGCTGCCCCTGGTGCACCCGTCTAGCGATCCGGCGCGCTCTAGCGATCCCCATCCCTACATTGAACTCCGAAGATCTACGGAATCCAGTGATTTCCGGAGACCGTGATCATCACCTGGAGCTGGATGCTCGCCGAGAAGTAGCTGCTCCCATCGATCGGCGTCTGAATCATCTTGTTCCACAAGGAATCCAGCCACGCCTGACTACCGGGATCGGTCGCGGCCACCACCGCGAACGGCGCGAAGAACGCCGGCGCACTGCCTGCCGAGATCTGCGTCCCGTTGAGCTGATAACCCATACCGATGTTGCCCGGGTTGTTGCCCGCCTTGGCCTTCACCCACGTGTTGAGCTTGCGAGCCGCGTCAAGGGACCTGGAGTCACCGCTGGTCACCGCATCCGCACCGATCCGCCACGGCACCCGGCACGCGTTCCACCAGTACTTGCCGTCGTTCGGGTCCTCCAGCACCTGACCGGCCGGCGGCCGCGGCGAGGAGTTCGTGTTCTCCACGAAGTCCGGCAGCAACCCGGTGCCGGGAGCGAAGTTCTGCTGCAACGACGTGATCAGGTTCTGGTGAGCGGTGCGGATCGTGTCCCACGCCGCGTCGCCCGTCGCCTTCCGGAACGCCCGGAAGTGGTCGATCATCCAGTCCGACGACCGCGAGAGGTAGTAGTACTGGTCGCCGGAACTGGTCCAGTCGCCCAGCTTGAGCAGGTTCGTCGACGGGTTGATCTCGCTGGCCTTGATCGCGTTGATGTGCCGGACCGCGAGCTGCTTGTAGTTGTGCGTGCCGGTGCTGCCCCACTGCCGGTCGGCGAGCAGCAGCCCGTACGCCACGTCCATGTCGCCGTCCGTCGCGCCGTCACCGCCGTTGACGCTGCGGCAGTTCACGTCCTGCTCGGCCGCGAGCAGGTCCGGGTTGATCGACGACGGGTGGTCGATCTTCCACTTCACCAGGCCGTCGAAGATCTTCCTGGCGTCCGGGTCCGCGCCCGCCATCGTGGCGGCCACGACCATGCCGTACCCCTGCGCCTCGGCGACGTACGGGTGGTCGGCGTCCGGCGAGATCACCTGGTACCAGCCGTTGCCGCAGTTCTGCCGCACGAACGCGGACTTCCAGCGCTGGTAGTAGTCCACCACCGCGGCGTCCACAGTGGACGTGCTGCCGGACGGCCGCAGCATGCCCGCCGCGTACGACTGCTGCCTGCTGCCGAACGGATAACCGACGCCGGGCACCGGCGGGGTACCACTGCCGACGCCGTAGACCTCGAACTCCCACAACGAATAGCCCCACGCCGTACCGCGCGCCGTACCGAGGACCCGCACGTAACGACCCGAGCCGGACACGGTCAGGTCGTCGACACCGCCGTCACCGGCACCGGTCGAGTACACGTCGGACCACGCGGAGCCGTCCGGAGAGGTCTGCACCTGGTAGGCCCTGCCGTACGCGGTCTCCCAGTTCAGCCGCACCCGGCTGATCGTGTGGGTCGAGCCGAGGTCGACCTGGATCCACTCCGGATCGTGTCCTTCCGCCGACGCCCACCGCGAAGACGCGCTGCCGTCCACGGCCTTCGCCGCCTCGAACCCGGCACCCTCGACGGAGGACGCCGTGACCGCCTTGCCTTGGGACACCAGCGGATCCGCCGCCGAAGCGCTGGTCGTCCCCACCACTAACAGGCCCAGTACGAGCCCCAACGCGCCGACCGCCGATCTCCTGCCCACGAACGCCTCCAGGAATTAGTTAACAAACCTGTCTATAGCGCGAGTGGTTGGCGACACTAAGCGGCGAACCGCCGTGGGACAAGAGGTACGAACCAGTCATCGAGCGCGAAAACGGTTACAGGTCTAGCACCAGACCTCGCGCACGGCCTCCAAGACGGTCGCCGCCTGCGCGTACCCCGCCTCTGCCGCGGGCTTGCGCCGCGCCGGATCCAGCAGGTTCGACCCGATCGCGGCCAGCGCCGAACTGTCCGGGCTCACCACGATCGACGGCACCCCCAGCCGCGCGACCTGCGCGCCAGGAGTCGCCACCGGACTCACCGAACGCGTCAACGGCGCCACGACCACCACGCGCGAGTACCCGGCGGCGAGGTCCGCGTTGGCGACCGACCGCATGCCGCCGTCCATGAAGCGGCGGCCGTTGATCGTGACCGGCGGCCACACCAGCGGTACCGCGCAGCTCGCGGCCACCGCGTCCACCAGCGGCACACCGCTGTCCCGGTCGAACGCCACGAACTTCCCGTCCGCGGTGTCCACCGCGGTCACCTTCAGCGCAGACTCCGGCCAGTCCTGAATGGACAGACGACTGCGAAACACCTCGCGCCGCGAGGCCTCGGACGGCGTGCGGGCACGCACCGCGGCACGCCCCAAACGTGCCCGCTTCTGCGCGGGAGTCCCTGGCATCACGTAGCTCAGCGCGTACCTGGCGATCATCATCCCGGTCAGGCGGGCCGGGATCTCCCCGTCCGGCGGCACGAGCTGGCTCGCGTACATCTCGGCCGTCGCCACACCGCCCGCCAACTGCGTGGCCACCACGGACCCGGCGGACGTCCCCACGAACAGATCCGCCTGCGCCAGGTCGACGCCCGCGTCCGCGAGTCCGTGCAGGATCCCTGCCTCCCAAGCGATTCCGGTGACTCCGCCGCCGCCCAGCACCAACGCTCGTTGTCCTGTCACAGCGGCCATCCTAGAGAGTGGGACGGCTTCCTGCTCCATGGTCGACCTTGGTAACCTCGACGGCGAAGCCGAGAAGCGCTGCAACGGGCTCACAACGCTCGCCACGCTCGGCCTCGTACCACCGAAACAAGGGCGCTTCCGACTTTTCGGGAGCGCGCATGGGTGGCCTCAACTCACTGCTGAACCAGCGGATCGCCGTGCTCGACGGCGCCTGGGGCACCATGTTCCAGGAGGCCAAGCTCTCCCCCTCCGACTACCACGGCACCGAGTTCGGCGACCACCACATGGACGTCGTCGGCGACCCGGACCTGCTCAACCTGACGCGCCCGGACCTGGTGCTCGACGTGCACCGGCAGTACCTCGCGGCGGGCGCGGACATCACGACCACCAACACGTTCACCGCCACCTCCATCGGCCAGGCCGACTACGGCCTCCAGGACCGCGTGCGCGAGATGAACATCGCCGGCGCCCGGATCGCCCGGCAGGCCGCGGACGAGCACCCGAACAAGTTCGTCGCCGGTTCGGTCGGACCGCTCAACGTCACGCTCAGCCTGTCGCCGAAGGTCGAGGACCCGGCGTTCCGCGCCGTCACGTTCGAGCAGGTCAAGGCCTCCTACGCGGAGCAGATCGCGGCGCTGCACGAGGGTGGCGTCGACCTGCTGCTGATCGAGACGATCTTCGACACGCTCAACGCCAAGGCCGCCATCACGGCCGCCCGCGAGGTCGCCCCCGACCTGCCGTTGTGGATCTCGGTGACGATCGTCGACCTGTCCGGCCGCACGCTGTCGGGCCAGACCGTCGAGGCGTTCTGGGACTCGGTGGCGCACGCGAAGCCGCTGGTCGTCGGCGTGAACTGCTCGCTGGGCGCCGAGGAGATGCGCCCGCACGTCACCGACCTCGCGCGGCTCGCCGACACCTACGTCGCGTGCCACCCGAACGCCGGCCTGCCCAACGCGTTCGGCGGCTACGACGAGACCCCGGACGAGACCGCGGCCCTGCTGAAGGACTTCGCCGGCAAGGGCATCGTCAACGTCGTCGGCGGCTGCTGCGGCACCTCCCCCGCGCACATCAAGGCCATCGCGGAAGCCGTCAGGACCGAGACGCCGCGTGTGGTCCCCCAACCCCGCAACACCACCAGGTACAGCGGCCTCGAGTCGTTCGAGATCGGCGCGGACACCGGCTTCGTGATGATCGGCGAGCGCACCAACGTGACGGGCTCGGCGAAGTTCCGCAGGCTGATCGAGGCCGACGACCACCAGGCCGCGCTCGCGGTGGCGCTGGACCAGGTCCGTGGTGGCGCGAACCTGCTGGACGTCAACATGGACGCCGATCTGCTCGACGGCGAGCAGGCGATGACGACGTTCCTCAACCTGATCGCGACCGAGCCGGAGATCGCCCGCATCCCGGTGATGATCGACAGCTCCCGCTGGGGCGTGCTACAGGCCGGTCTGCGCTGTGTGCAGGGCAAGGGCGTGGTCAACTCGATCAGCCTCAAGGAGGGCGAGGGCCCGTTCCTCCAGCAGGCGCGCACGATCCGCGACTACGGCGCCGGTGTCGTCGTGATGGCGTTCGACGAGCAGGGCCAGGCCGACACGGCCGACCGCAAGGTGGAGATCTGCGGCCGCGCCTACGACCTGCTCACGCAGCAGGTCGGCTTCCCGGCCGAGGACATCATCTTCGACCCGAACGTGCTGGCCGTCGCGACCGGCATCGAGGAGCACAACGGCTACGCCAAGGCGTTCATCGACGCCCTGCCGCGGATCAAGCAGCGATGTCCTGGCGTGCGCACCAGCGGTGGCATCTCGAACCTGTCGTTCTCCTTCCGCGGCAACGACGTGGTCCGCGAGGCCATGCACTCGGCGTTCCTGCTGCACGCCGTGCGCGCGGGCCTGGACATGGGCATCGTCAACGCCGGCCAGCTCGTCGTCTACCAGGACATCCCCGCCGACCTGCTCGAACTGGTCGAGGACGTCATCTTCGACCGCCGCGAGGACGCGACGGACCGCCTCGTCGCGCACGCCGACACCGTCAAGGGCCCCGGCAAGAAGCGCGTCGTCGACCTGTCGTGGCGCGAGGCCCCGGTCGGCAAGCGGCTCGAGCACGCGATCCTGCACGGCGTCGTCGACTTCATCGAGGACGACACCGAGGAGGCCCGCCAGGCTCTGCCGCGTCCGCTGGACGTGATCGAAGGTCCGCTGATGGACGGCATGAAGATCGTCGGCGACCTGTTCGGCGCGGGCAAGATGTTCCTGCCGCAGGTGGTGAAGAGCGCCCGCGTGATGAAGCGCGCGGTCGCCTACCTGGAGCCGTTCATGGACGCGGAGCCGAAGTCGCAGGCCGGCGGCAACGGCAAGGTCGTGCTCGCCACGGTGAAGGGCGACGTGCACGACATCGGCAAGAACATCGTCGGCGTCGTCCTGGGCTGCAACAACTACGAGGTGATCGACCTCGGCGTGATGGTCCCGGCGGCGAAGATCCTCGACACGGCGATCCGCGAGCACGCGGACGTGATCGGCCTGTCCGGGCTGATCACGCCGTCGCTGGACGAGATGGTCGCGGTCGGCGAGGAGATGCAGCGGCGTGGCATGAAGCTGCCGCTGCTGATCGGTGGCGCCACCACGTCGAAGCAGCACACCGCCGTGAAGATCGCCCCGGTCTACGACGAGCCGGTCGTGCACGTGCTCGACGCGTCCCGGGTCGTCGGCGTGGTGTCCGACCTGCTCGACGACCGGCGCGGGCACGAGCTGAACGTGGCGAACCGGATCGAGCAGGCGCGGTTGCGCGAACAGCACGAGAACCGCAAGAAGGTGCCGCTGCTCAAGCTCGAGGCCGCGCAGGCGAATCGCGAGCAGGTCGATTTCTCCGAATTGCCGACGCCCGCGTTCACCGGTACCCGCACGATGACGCCATCTCTGAGCGAACTGCGCGAGTTCATCGACTGGACGTTCCTGTTCCTCGCCTGGGAGCTCAAAGGCAAGTTCCCGGCGATCCTCGACCAGCCGGTGGCGCGCGAACTCTACGACGACGCGACCACGTTGCTCGACGAAATCATCGCCGGCGAACTCTTCCAGCCGATCGGTGTGTACGGATACTGGCCCGCGCATTCCGATGGTGACGACATCCTGCTGGACAACGGGGTGCGGATCCCGATGCTGCGCCAGCAGACCCAGAAGCCGCTGTCGCGCCCGAACCGGTGCCTGTCGGACTACGTGGCACCGGAAGGCGACCACATCGGCGGCTTCGCGGTGACGATCCTGGGTGCCGAGAAGCTGGCCGCGAAGTACGAGGCCAAGCACGACGACTACCGCGCCATCATGGTGAAGGCGCTGGCCGACCGGCTCGCCGAGGCGTTCGCCGAGTGGATCCACCTGCGGGCCCGCCGCGACTGGTTCGAGCCGGACGCCGAGCCGGTGCTGCAGGACCTGCACGCGGAACGGTTCCGCGGCATCCGGCCCGCGCTGGGCTACCCCGCCTGCCCTGACCACACCGTGAAGCGCGAGCTGTTCGACCTGCTCGGCGCCGAGGAACTCGGCATCGGCCTCACCGAGTCGTTCGCCATGAACCCGGCCGCGAGCGTGAGCGGCCTGATCTTCCAGCACCCGGAATCGAAGTACTTCACCGTCGGCAGGCTCGGCCGTGACCAGGTGGAGGACTACGCGGTCCGGCGCGGAATGCCGGTGGCCACCGTGGAGCAGTGGTTGCGTCCCAACCTCGGTTACGAACCTGCCTGATCCGCCCAGAACATGAAAGCGCTTCCCGGTTATGGGGAGCGTCATCCCGATTTGGCACCAAGCGATGTAGCATCGGCCGCTCTGGAGATCAATCACCCGTAGGTCGAGCGAGCCCGAGGTCATCTATGCGAGCTGCGGCGCTGGTGCTGGGTCTGTTGCTGTTATCGAGCTGCGGCGGCGCTGCCAAGTCGGATGCGCTGCCGCACGTCGGTTTCGTCGTCAAGCGCACCGGCGGTTCGTTCGCACAGGAGATGACCAGCGGGTTCCACGAGGGCGTCGGCCGCATCGGCGGCGTCAGCGCCACGGTCACCGGGCCGCCGGGGCAGGACGGGCACAAGGAAGTCGAGTTGTTCCGGGATTTGACGCTCGCCGCGAAAGGCGGAATCGCCGTCGCCACGAGCGAGCCGGCGCTGATGGCGCCGTCCATCGGCGAAGCGCTGAGTCAGCACGTGGCCGTCGTCGGCGTCGACATGCGGCTCACCGCGAGTTCCGGCGTGAAACTGTACATCGGTAACGACAACTACGAACTCGGCGAAAAGCTGGCTGACGAGTTGATGCGCCGAATGCCCCCGAACGCGACCGGAACAGTGGTTATCGGAAACACCTCGCCGGGACTCCCCGGGTTCGACGACCGGGCCGACGGGATTCGAGGGCGATTCGCCGAAAAGCTACCGGGAGTGGCGGTGCTGGGGCCGTTCGACACACAGCGCGACGACGAGGCGAACCTCGACGCGTGGCGTCGGCTCGTGGCAGCGAACCCGAACGCACTGGCGTTCGTTGGAACGGGCGACTGCGACGGGGTCAACCTCGCAGCGATCAGGACCGAGAAGTCGGCGAGGTGGCTGGTGGGCGGTTTCGGGGTCGACCCGAGAACGTTGCAGGCGGTGCGGGACGGCGCGATGGTGGCGACGATCTCGCCGGAGCACTACCTCAAGGGCGCCGTCGCGGGCTGGCTGCTCGCACGCCACGCGACCGGAGTTGCACCGTTGCCCAAGGGCTGGGTCGAGACACCGGGCCTGACGGTCACCACGGAGAACCTCGACTCGATCCTGCACCGGCAGGAGTCCGAGAAGGCGCGCAAGGAGTTCTTCCAGCCGCAGATCGACAGCTTCGTCGCGGATCCGCCGAGCTGGGTGCGACCGTTGGAGCAGGCACGGTGAAGCTTTGGGAAAGCCGCGCCACCGCACGGTTGGCGACGGCAGGGCTGACGGTCGGGCTGCTGGCCCTGGCGGGACTGGCGCTGTGGAGCAGCGTCAGCGCGCAGACCACGACCGCACAGGTCCGCGAGCTGAACGAGACCAGCGAGCGGTGGAGCCGCGTGCTGGAGCACATCAACGTCGCCGACAACGCGTTGCGCGACATCCAGCGGGCGCGGACCGAGCGGACCATCGAGCCGATGCAGAACTCGGTGGGCTCGGCACGCGGTGAGCTGGAGTGGTTGCGCACCAGCGGCACGGCGTCGGACAAGGTGGCAGCGGCCAAGTACCTGCCGCTGTACGACCAGTCCACGGACATGCTGCGCAAGGTGATCGCCGCCGAGGACCCGCTGCAGGCCGACCAGGCCGGGTTCGCGCACTCGTCGTTGCGCCGCCAGATCACCTCGACGATCGGCGCCAAGCGACTCGACGCCACCGAGTACCTGCGCGCGGCCGACGAGAAGAACGCGAGCCTGCGGGCCGCGCAGATCGTGGCGTTCACGGTGGACGCGTTCCTGGTGGGACTGTTCGGCATGGTGCTGCTCGGCCACCGCCGCAAGATCCTGCGCCAGGCCGCGAAGAACGAGCACGAGGCGCACCACGACGCGTTGACGGGTCTGGCGAACCGGACGCTGCTCGCGCGCCGGATGGAAGTGGCCGTCACCAAGGCGCGCAAGAAGGACGAGCCGCTGGCGTTGCTGATCGTGGACCTCGACCGGTTCAAGGAGGTCAACGACTCCCTCGGGCACCACTCCGGCGACCTGCTGCTGCGCCAGGTGGCGAATCGCCTGTCCTGGGCGGTGCGGGACACGGATCTGGTGGCACGACTGGGCGGCGACGAGTTCGCGGTGCTGCTGCCCGGTGTCGGCTCGGCGGAGAACGCCAGCATGGTCGCGGACAAGATCCTCGAGGCGCTGGCGATGCCGGTCACGCTGGAGGGTCTGGAACTGGAGATCGCGGGCAGCATCGGCGTCGCGCTGTGCCCGTCCGACTCCGGTGACGGCCACGAGCTGTTGCGGCACGCGGACATCGCGATGTACGCGGCCAAGCGGGAGAAGTCCGGTGTGGCCGTCTACGACGCACGCCTGCACGAACGCGGCGCCGCGCACCTGACCGCGGTAACGGAGCTGCGGCACGCGATCGACCGCGGCGAGCTCTTCCTGCACTACCAGCCCAAAGCGCTGGCCGACACGGGCGCGGTGTGCGGTGTCGAGGCGCTGGCCCGCTGGCAGCACCCGACGCGCGGGCTCGTGCGGCCCGACGAGTTCATCCCGATCGCCGAGGAGAACGGGCTCATCGAGCCGTTGACCCGCTACGTGATCGACGCGGCGTTGCGGCAGTGCCGCACGTGGCAGGACGCCGGCTGGGAGGTCCCGGTCTCGGTGAACGTGGGCGCGGCCTGCCTGCACCACACCGAGTTCCCCGGCGACGTGGCCGACCTGATCAAGCGCCACGGCCTGCCGGCACGCCTGCTGACGCTGGAGATCACCGAGTCGGCGATCATCTCGGACCCGGACCGCGCGGTGGACGTGTTGCGTGGCTTGACCGAGCTCGGCGTGCGACTGTCCATCGACGACTTCGGCACCGGCTACTCGTCGATCTCCTACCTGCGCAGCATGCGGGTGCACGAGATGAAGCTGGACCGGTCGTTCGTCACGCACATGTGCACTGACGCCGGTGACAGCGCGATCGTGCACGCGCTGGTGGCCCTGGCCCGCAACTTCGGCCTGCAGGCCGTCGCGGAGGGCGTGGAGGACCAGGACACCTGGACCGCGCTGGCCGAGGCCGGCTGCGACGTGGTGCAGGGGTACTTCCTCAGCGAGCCGTTGCCCGCCGAGGAAGTCGTTGCCTGGCTAGGAGATCGCGCCGTCGCTCACGCCTGATAGGGCTCGTTGGCCCGCCACTGGTCGATGAACGGCTTCATGAACTCGACCATGGCGGGCAACTGGTCCGCGCACGCGAGGTAAGCGATCACCCTGATCGCACCGACGGCGTTGACGAACCGGAGCACGTCCGGGTCGAGTTCCCGCAGGCCGTTCTTCGCCGCGCCGCGGTTGTAGGCGGCTTCGAGATCGGGGCCGAGCGCGGCCAGGTCCCACTCGACCGGGCCGAACGTGATCATCTCGAAGTCGGAGAACAGCGGGCCCTCGGTACCGGCGAAGATGTTCGCGGGCGGCGAGTCGCCGTGGATGGGCTGCAGTTCCACGCCGGGGAAGGCCTTCTCGAAGGCGTCGCGGTCGCGGACGAGCGGCTCCAGCACCTGCCACTCTTCCCTGGCCCTGGCGAGGTCTTCGGGGGCGACGATGTCCGGGTGCTGTTCGAGCCTGGTGAGGGCCTGGCGCACGAACTCGGGTTCCGCTGACGACAGGAAGTCCAGCTCGCCGGGGTACGGCTTGAGCGCGGCGTGGAGGTCGGCCGTGAGCTCGGAGTTCTTGACGTAGTCCGGTTCCGCGCTCTTGTCCTCTTCGGTGAACGGCCAGAACGTGATCGAGAAGCCGTCCTTCTGGTGTGGCCTGCGCGGCACGAGATCGCTCGGTGCGATCACCGGGGTGCCCTGGTCGGCGAGCCACTGGGCCACGTCGAGTTCCTGTTGCTGGCGGCGGGCCAGGTCTTGCAGGGTCGTCGTGTGCGGCAGGACGGTGGGGATGCGGGCGACGACCGGTGAAGGCGCCAGATGCACCACCACCGAGAACAGCTCGTAGAGCACCTTGCCTTCGGTGATCTCGAGTCCGAGGTCGCGACCTGCTGCCACCGCAGCGTCTCTGGCGGCGGCGGTGCGGCCGGCGATGGCTTCGGGGGTCGCGAAGTCTGTCATGGCACGATCGTGTCACAACCCCTGCCGGCGACGCAGATCATTTACCGCCGTCCGCCTGCCGCTCGCGGAAGGCGATCATGTTCATCCGGTTGCCGCACCGCACGCTGCAGAACCGCTTGAGGGCGTTGCGCGACAGGTCCAGCAGCAGGCCCTCGCAGTCGTCGGCCGCGCAGATCCGCAGGCGGTCCATCTCGTTCATCCGGATCACGTCGATGAGGGCGAGCGCGGCCTCCACCCGGAGCCGTTCGGCGAGCGGGGAGCCGGGCTCGGTCGCGTGCATGTGCCAGTCGAGCGAGTCGTGCCGGACGAGGTACGGCAGCGCCTTGGCGTCGCGGAGCATCTTGTTGACGACCTCGACCGCGTCGTCACGGCCGAGGGTCCACACGTGCCTGAGCAGCGCACGCGTGCGCTGGACATCGCGCAGTTCCGCCTCGTTGTGGTCGACGCGCCCCGTGAAGGCATAGCGACCCAGCAGAGCCCCGAGCTGGTCGACCGTGGCCAGTTCGTCGGTGCCGCTGCGCGACGCCGAGGGGTCGGTGTTGCACAGGACCACGACGAAGACGAGCGACTCCTCTGTGTCAGGGGCAAAACGCAAGTTGACTCCTTACCGAGACCGGCCTAGCGTCAGGGGCATAAGCCACGTTAGACCATGACAGCAGCAGGAACGGGGAGGCAAGCCATGAAGGTCGCGCCGACGTCCACCGGCCTGATCGCGGCGGCGGTCTCGTTCATCTCGTTCGGCACGTCCGGAGCGTTCGTCAAGCCGCTGCTGGAGGCCGGCTGGTCCCCCGCCGCCGCCGTCACGGCCCGCGCGCTCACCGCCGGGCTCGTGCTGCTGCCGTTCGTCCTGGTCTCACTGCGCGGCCGGTGGGACTCGCTGTTGCAGGCGCGGTGGCCGGTGGTCGGCATGGGCGTCGTCGGCGTGGCGATCACCCAGGTCCTCTACTTCGCCGCCATCCAGCGCATCCCGGTGGCGACCGCGCTGCTCATCGAGTTCCTCGCGCCGCTGCTCCTGGTCGGGTTCACCTGGGCGGTCAGCAGACGCACGCCCGCGCCCGTCGTCCTGGTCGGATCGGTGCTCGCGGTCGGTGGCCTGGTGCTCGTGATCGGCCCCGGCGCGATCCAGGCCGTGGACCCGATCGGCCTGGCGGCCGCGTTCGGCGCGGCCATCGGGTGCGCCGTGTACTTCGTGATCGCCGCACGCCCCAACAACGGCCTGCCCCCGGTCGCGCTCGCCGGGACAGGACTCCTGCTGGCCGCGCCCGTCCTCGGAATCGTCGGGGCGACGGGCCTGCTGCCGTTCACGGCCACGTTCGGCGACGTGCCCCTGCTGGGCACCACGACCGCCTGGTGGGTGCCGCTGCTCGTCGTGGCGGTCGTCGGCACGGCGCTGGCCTACGCGTCCGGGATCACGGCCTCTGGGATCCTCGGGTCGCGGCTCGCGTCGTTCGTCGCGCTCCTGGAGGTCGTCTCCGCCTCCCTGTTCGCCTGGCTCCTGCTGGGCGAGGAGCTCACGCCGCTGCAGTTGGCCGGCGGGGTGCTGATCCTCGGCGGCATCGCCTCGGTCCGGGCAGAACGGCCGGTAGTGGAACCGGCCGTCGTGCCCGGGATCATCGCGTCACGCCATTAGTGGTCGCAGCAGACGCGCTCGGCCCACTCCGGTTCGTGCCACCAGTGCTTGTTCTCCGCGGACCGCAGCGCCGGCAACTCCGCGGCGAACGTGGCGACGGTCTGCTGGTTGCGGTACGGCTCAAGAAGATCCGGGATCTCGTGGGTCTGCCCGCCGACCATGACCAGCTTGACGTTCGCGGCGGCCTTGATGTCCGCGAGTGGGTTGCCCTCGACGAACGCGATGTCGGCCGGCGCTCCCGGCTTGATCGCGCCGAGCGGCAGGCCCAGCCACCTGGCCGGGTTGCGGGTCGCGGTGATCAGGGCTTCCCGCGGGGTGAAGCCGTACTCGACCAG
This sequence comes from Lentzea sp. NPDC051213, assembly GCF_044455585.1. Classification (NCBI taxonomy): domain Bacteria; kingdom Bacillati; phylum Actinomycetota; class Actinomycetes; order Pseudonocardiales; family Pseudonocardiaceae; genus Lentzea; species Lentzea sp. NPDC051213. The sequence continues at coordinate 411,113 of NZ_JBITEX010000002.1, read as the reverse complement.
GGCGCGCAGGTTCATGTGCGTGGCCGTGGCCGGGCTGTCCAGCGGGGCGTCGGTGCCGCAGATGACGAACCCGCCGCCGCGGTGGACCTTCAGGGCGAACTCGACCCAGCCGCGCAGGAGATCCGGTGACGACGTGCCGGCCGGGGTGCCTTGGTTGTTGGCGTCGGTCACGTAGCGGTCGTACTCCCACGGCGGGTAGAGCACGCGGGTGCGTTCGTCGGTGACGAGCGACTTGTCCTTGGCGTACAGGGCGCGGGACTGGAAGAGCGTGGGCGTCATCGACATGCCGGAACTGGTGAAGAGCGCCACCACGTCCTGGTAGGCGCGGCCCTGCCGGGTGATGGTGTGGGAGTAGCCGAGGCGGTTGGTGGCGCCGACGTGTTCCATGCCGTCCATGCCGATGTTGGCGGCCGGGTACAGGTAGTGCGAGGACAGCGGCACGCGGGACCGTTGTACCGCAACGCGTTGCAGCTCGACGGGGAGGCGCACGTAGGTCTTGATCATGTCGTAGCCGAGCTCGTGCGCGCGGCGGAGTTCCAGGTCCAGCTGGGCCCGCGACAGCGTGGGGCGCATGAAGTTGTAGTAGACGCGGGAGCCGTCGACGGCCTCGCCGGTGGCGTAGAAGCGTGGTCCCGTCAGGGCTCCTGCCGCCAGCGCCTCACGGGTCTCGATCATCTGGTAGACCGGGTCGCCGGGCGAACGGACCGTCGTGATCCCGTACGCCAGCCACGCCAGGCCCTGCCGCGCACCCCACTGGCGGCCGCGCAGGTGCCAGTGGTTGTGGGCGTCGATCAGGCCGGGGATGGCGGTCAGCGTGCTCGCGTCGACGTCCGCGCGACCCCGGTGGGGCCGGATCTCCTTGATGCTGCCGTTCTCCACCACGATGTCGACGTCCGGACGCAGCTGCTCGGACTCGCCGTCCCAGTAGGCGCCGACGTGGATCACCTTGCGGTCGGGGGCCTTCGGCTTGCGCCAGGAGAGGTTGTGGCGGATGGTCGTGACTTTGCCGTCCAGTGTGGACTTCCGCAGCCGGCCGTTGTTGAGGTGGACCAGCGCGTTGTTGCCGTGCCACGCCAGCGAGTCGGTGACCTCGCGGGTGACCTGGCGCGGTTCGCCCTGGAAGGTTCCCTTGGCGTCGACGGCCACGACCCACGCGACGCTCTCCACGACGAACGCGATGTGCTTGCCGTCCGGGGACCACACCGGGCCGTCGTCGCCGCGCGTCGCGATGGAGCGGAACGGCATCGGCTCGGTGTAGGTCAGCGTGCCGCCCACGAGGTCGATGAACAGGAGCTGGCTTGTCCCTTCGCGGAACCGGCGCGAGAACGGCTTCACGGCGGCGAGCGCGACCGTGTTCCCGTCCGCGGACCACGTCGGACGGCCCGGCTGGAACAGCGTCGGGGTGACCTGGCGGCGGCCCTGCTGGTCCGCGATCCACACCTGGCCGTCGTGGTCGAGGTAGGCGACCTTGGTCCCGTCGGGCGAGAAGCGTGGCGTGATCTGGGCGTGCGGCGCGGGCGCGAACACCTGCTCATCGCCTGTGCGCAGGTCGCGGACCCGTAACTGCGCGACGCCGGTGCGGTCGCTGGCGTAGATCAGCTTCGTGCCGTCGGGCGAGAAGTCCGGGTCGGAGTCGAAGTACTTGCCGTCGGTCAGCTTCGTCGATTTACCGTTGCTCAGCAGGTAAAGCGCGTTGAGCGCGCGGAACGCGATCTGCGTGCCGTCCGGTGACACGACCGGGCTGGCGATGCCCTTGACCGGGCCGCCGGTGAGGTTCTTCGTGCGGTGCGGGCGCCTCGTGGTGCGCACCGGGACGGTCACCTCGAACGGAATGTCCTTTGTGGATCCGCCGGTGCGCGATCGGATCCTGCCGTCCGCGGTGTAGAGAACACTGTCACCGTCCCAGATCGGCGCGAACCCGAACACGTCCTCCTTGGCCGTGATCGCCGTCGTGCCGAGCATCAGGTCGGCCTGCCCCGGCTTCATCTGCGTGTAGCTGGGCTGGTCGCCGGGCCCGAACGCGGCGCCGAACAGCTGCATCCCCGCGGGCGCCGTGATCAGCCGCTCGCGCTTGCCGTCCAGGGAGACCACGTCGACCGCGTTGTTGCCGACGACGAAGATGATCCGCTTGCCGTCCTTGGACCACTGCGGCGCCGCCGCCTCGTCCGGCACCCCGGTGAGCTGCGTGACCGCACCCGTCCGCACGTCCAGCAGGTGCACGCCGTAGCTGCCGGCCCGGTCGCTGACGAACGCGATCTTCGTGCCGTCCGGCGAGAACGCGGGCTCGCGGTGGTCGTACTTCCCGCTGGTGAGCTGCTTCAGACCGCCGCCGTCGAGGCCCATGACGTACAGGTGGTAGTTGCCGTCGCGATAGGACTGGAACGCGATCTCGTTGCCCGGCCCGAACGACGGCAGCGTGGCGTCCTGCAGCTCATCGGTCAGCTTCCGCGCGGTGCCACCGGCCGACGGCAACACCCAGATCGCCGTCACGAGGTCGATCGCGAGCCATTTCCCGTCAGCGGAACGAGATAACGAGATGTTCGTGCCCTGCGTCAACCGGACTCCGGCATCGGCAGCGGCCTGCGCCGTACCGATCGTGAGCGTGGACGCGGCGGTGGCGACAGCGGCTGCCTGGCCCGTGCGGGTCAGCAGTTCACGGCGCGACAGATCCATGGTGTGGCACTCCCCCAGTGGTGATCCCCTTGGATCCCACCCTGCCACCTGGAAAGCCTTGCGCTATCGGCCATTCGGCCCAGCGTCCACTCAGTGGACCGCCGGTCCTGCTAGAGGACGAGAGCACCCTCGATGCGGGCGACCATCGCGTCCTCGGCGTCCACCACCACGCCGTCGGCCTCCGCGACCTCGCGGCAGATCGCCAGCACCGCGCGCGGGAACGACGCGGCATCCTCGGGCGAGCGGGCGGACAGGACCTTGATCGAGCGGCGCAGGGCCTCGAGGATGACGGGCTCGATCTCCTCGTCCGTGCCGGCGGGCACGGAGGGGCGGGCGCCGCCCAGCACGGTGCGCAGGTCCGGCGACAGGTGCGTGAGGGCACGCAGACCAGCAAAGCGCTCCTCCAGCACGGGGCCGGGGTCGGCGTGGGAAACCAGCAGCATCGCGCCGTACACGGCGGTGCGCAGCGTCCGGCTCTCCTCGTCGGTGTAGAAGATCATGTAGTCCACTCTATGTCGTCGGGCCAGGCGGTTCTGGCGGTGGCGGTCTTGATATCAGGACTCGCGATCAAGCCGCTGGTTGCCTCGGTAAAGCGCATGTGACGGACGTCTACGGCCAGTTCGGCGAACAAACTGACACGTCCGTGCGTTGAACCAAGGACATAGCAACTTCTGGAGGATGCACGATGACGACGACCGCGGCCCGCCCCCGCATCACGGTACGGCGGGTGGTCTTCACGCTCGTCCTCCTGACGGTCACCACGCTGCTGTTCTGGGTGCCGTTCGAGGGCCTGTTCGCCGCGAGCGCCCAGTGGCCGGACCCGGTCCGCCCGATCGCCGCGATCGTGTTCGCCGGCGCCGCCATCACGATGATCGCGCTGTTCACCCAGCGCACGAGCGACCGCGCCGCGCGGATCTCCCAGTTCCTGCTCGGGTTCGTGTGGATCGCGTTCGTCTGGACGCTGATCACCGATCTCGTGCGGCTGGGCCTCGCGCTGGGCGGCGTGGAGAACCCGTTCCGCTCGCGGCTGATCGCGGTGATGCTGGCCGTTCTCATCGTCACGATCACGGTCTACGGCGTGTACGAGGCCATGCGGGTGCCGCGGATCAAGCGCCAGGACGTCGCCATCCCACGCCTCGACCCGGCGTTCGACGGCCTGACCGTCGCGGTCATCACCGACACCCACTACGGCGCGATCAACCGGGCCAAGTGGTCGAAGAACATGGTCGACGCGGTCAACGGACTCAACGCCGACGTCGCCGTGCACGTCGGTGACATCGCGGACGGCACCGCCGACCAGCGCCTCGAGCAGGCCACCCCGCTCGGCGACGTGAACACGGGCCACCGGTTCTACATCACCGGCAACCACGAGTACTACTCGAACGCGCAGGGCTGGATCGACCTGATGACCCGGCTGGGCTGGAAGGCGCTGCACAACGAGCACGTGACGCTGGAACGCGGCGGCGCCCGCCTGGTGTTCGCGGGCATCGACGACATCACCGCCGACCACTCCGGCGAGCCCGGCCACGCCGCCGACCTCGCCCTGGCGTTGCGCGGTGCCGACGAGAACGCGCCGGTCGTGCTGCTCGCGCACCAGCCGTCGGAGATCAAGAAGGCCGTCCAGGCCGGCGTGGACCTGCAGCTGTCCGGGCACACGCACGGCGGCCAGATCTGGCCGTTCCACTACCTCGTGCGGTTGCAGCAGCCGGTGGTCGCCGGTCTGAGCAGGCACAGCGACCGCACGCAGCTCTACACCAGCCGGGGTGCCGGGTTCTGGGGTCCGCCGATGCGGGTGTTCGCGCCCAGCGAGATCACGCTCTTGACGCTCAAATCCGGCTGAGATGCCGAGCTGAGGCTCAAATCCCGCTGAGATGCCCGCCGTCGTTGAACCGCACCAACGCCGGCGGCCTACCCGTCGCGTACCGGATAACAGTCAGCGCGGCATTGTCGTGGTTCAGCGACAGCCATCGCTCAGGCGGGGCGTCCAGCGCGTCCCGCACCAGCCAGCTGATCAGGAACGCGTGCGTCACCACCAGCACCGGACCGTCGCCGGGCCGGGCGAACCGGGTCTCGGCCTCGTGCGCCAGAGCCGGGCCGCGGGTGCGTTCCGACTCGGGGAACTGGTCGAAGAACTCGTCGTGGTCGGGGACGAAGTGCGGCACGAAGTCGTCAGCGGCGGCCTCGGCGCGGCAGGGCACTTTCAGCACGTCCGCGAGGATCGACGCCGTCTCGGCCGCACGCGCCAGCGGACCGTGGTGCACGGCGGCGAAACCTGTGCCGCGCAACCGTTCCGCGAGCGCCTCGGCCTGCTTTCGACCGCGTGCGGTCAGCCGGGTCTCGTCCTTCGTCGCCTCGCCGTGCCGGACCAGATGGAGATCTCTCGTCACGCCGTGCAGTCTGCCTTGATGGCACTCGCGGCGTGATGGGCGTACGTCGGTCCGTTGCCGTCCCAGTCCTGACCTCGGCTGGCGACCTGCACGGTGAGGTTTCCGCTGGACTTGAACTTGCCCACGCTGACCCACTGACCGCGCTTGTCGACCTGCTTGATCGCGAACGAGGCCATCGGGGTGCCGCCGACACCGTCGCGGTCGAAGACGAAGTACACGGTCGGGTTACCCCCGACCTCCTTCAGGCCGCCGTTCGGGACGTGCACCGACACGTCGCACGTGCCGGCAGCGGCGAACTTGTACATGCCGTAGGCGGAGGTGTCGTCGCGGCGCGAGTCACCGGACATCGGGATCGAGACGAACGTCGAGCCGCACTTGCCGTCGCCGTGATCGACCCAGCCCTTGTCGCCGTCGCGGTACGAGCCGACGCTGGTGTAGCTGCCGCAACCGGGACCCGACGTGAGTGACTTGCCGCCGCCGGGAGCCCCGGTGTTGGCCGGTGGCTGTGCCACGGGCTGGGTCGTCGGCGGGATGAGGCCCAGCGCGGACGACGCCAAAGTCGGGTTCATGCTCTTCGTCGCGCCCGACTCCTCCGGCAGCGCCTCCGGCGGAGTGATCACGCCGGGCACATAGCTGTGCGAGGGCTGCGCGATGTCCTCCGTCTTGCTGTCGCTCGAACCGCCGAACATCACGACCGCGGCTCCTGCGAGGACAAGAAGCGCGGCCAGGGCGGCGATCGCGGCGATGCGGGGCTTGATCCGACGGCCGGGCGGCTGCTCCTGCGGCTCGGGCAGAACTCCCGCCGTCACCCAGCGTTCGCGGCCCCTGGCTCGGGCGGCCTCCATCAACGCGGGGTCCGGAGCAGAGGTCGGCGCGAGGTGGCGCTCGGTCGAGTCGTCGGGGAACTGGGTCGGCACGGAGCGCAGTGTGCCAGGAACAGGGGGTAACCCGGACGTGTAGCACTTTCACGAACGTGTCGTTTGAACTCAATTCACCGCACGCTGTGTCGACCATTGCGCCGTTTCGTCTACGTTCCGTCACAACCAGCAGGCCAGGCACCTGCCCATTCCTGACTCGTGAGTCAGGCTAAGTACCGACCCGCACCTGCGCACACCGACCGCTCCAGGCCGGAAAACCCGGATCTTGTCCCGGTTTCTGGTCACGGTCAGGAAACACCTGCAGAACGCCTTGATCTCACGGCGTTTGGCGGCGCCGGAACCGGTTGCGGGACGGGGCGTCGATCAACTCCGCGCCGGCGGTAGCCAACTTCCCTTGGGGCGCTTAGGGTGCCCGCCATGCCTTCCGCCAGACAGGCCGTCGTGCTGCTTGCCGCCCTCGTGGCGGGCTGCGGCACGGCGATCCCCGGTTCTCCCGTCGCAGGCCCCGCGTTACCCCAGACGTCGTCGTCCCAGACCGTGACCGTCGTGACGCCGACACCGTCGAGCAGCAGTGCAGCGCCCCCGACCTCGGCCGCTCCCCCGCCGCCGCCACCGCCGGTCGCGAAGTTCGGCAACCCGAACGGCACCGCCGCCGTGCCACCAGAGGCCGCCGCCGAGGACACCACCAAGCCCACCCGTGTGATCGGCACCGGCGCACCCGCGAGCTGCACGTCGCAGGCCGTGGTCGACGCGGTCGCCGCCGGCGGAATCATCACGTTCAACTGCGGCCCGAACGCGCACACCATCCCGATGGCCGCGACCGCGAAGGTCCGTGCGAAGACCGTTCTCGACGGCGGCGGCCGGATCACGTTGAGCGGTCAGGGACAGCGCCGGGTGCTCGACCAGAACGGGCCGAGGCTGGTGGTCCAGAACATCACCCTCGCCGACGGCAGCTCGATCGGCGACGCGTCCGACGGCGGGGGCGGCGGCGCGATCATGGTGCGCGGCGGTCAGCTCAAGGTCGTGAACTCCCGCTTCGCGAACAACAAGTGCGACGCCACCGGCCCCGACCTCGGTGGCGCGGCGATCCGCGTGACCGACTGGGCCGACAACGTGCCGGTCTACGTCACCAGCAGCACGTTCGAGGGCGGTGTGTGCTCCAACGGCGGTGCGTTGAGCAGCATCGGCACGTCGTGGGTGGTGCTCAACAGCCTGATGAAGGGCAACAAGGCCATCGGCCGGGGCGCGAACCCGGCGCGCGCGGGCACGCCGGGTGGCGGCAGCGGTGGCGCGATCTACAACGACGGCAACACGTTCACGCTGCGGATCGCGGGTTCGCTGATCGAGGACAACCAGGCCAACGAGGGCGGCGGCGCGGTGTTCTTCGTCAGCAACGACAACTCGGGCAGCATGTCGGTGGAGGGCTCCACGCTGCGCCGCAACCCCAGCCTCGGCTTCGAGACCATCAAGGGGATCTTCTACCTCGGCGCGGGCGGCAAACCGAAGGTCACCGCCTCGACGATCCAGTGAACCTGCCCGCGACGAGCAGCAAGGCAAGCCCCAGCACGCACATCGTGAGGCTGAACCCGTAGACCCAGCGGAAGCCGACCCCCTGGGAGACGCCGAGCAGCGCGCCGGCGATCATGCCGCCGACGATCTGGGTGTTGCTGAACATCGTGGTGGCGTGGCCGGGGCGGTCGGGGTCGAGGCTCTGGAAGTAGGTGATGCCGACGCCCATGATCAGCGAGATGACCGTGGCGTGCAGCAGCTGCGCGGCCATCACCTGCCAGATGGAGTCGGTCAGCAGCATCACGCCGTGGTAGCTCAACGAGAGCGCGGCACCGATCAGCACGAGCTTGTGCTGCGACATCCGGTTCGCCAGCGACCCGAACCACAGCATCATCGGGATCTCCAGGGCCGCACACAGGCCCATCGCGAGCCCAGCGTCCCCCGCCGTGCCCTTGAGCTCGGTCACGACGAACAACGGCAGACCGCTCACCGCGAGCGCGACGGCACCCTGCAGGAACGTGAACGCGACCGAGACGACATACATCCCACCGCGCGATGACGCGGCCTCTTCTTCGACGACCTCTTCTTCAGGTGGCGCGGTGGGGACGGGCAGCGTGAGTGCGAGCACCGCGACACCGAGCTGGAGCACGGCGGTGGAGGCGAACAGACCCACCCAACCGGTCTTCGCGACGAGCAGCGCGGCCACCGGCGGGCCGGCCACCCACGCCACGGAGAGCAGCGTGCGCAGCACGCTGACGACCATCGACGGGCCCTGGGTGACCTGGCGGCCGTACGCGAAGAGCTGCGGGAGCAGCGACGACGTGATCGCCACGAAGATCACGGACGTGCCGAGGAGGAACCAGTAGTCCCGCAGCACGGCGAACAGGCCGTAGCCGATCGCACCGGCGACACCGCCCGCGACGAGCAGGTACCGGCGCTGCACCCGGCCGTCCGACAGCTTGCCCATGATCGTGCTGGCGACCACCGACGCGGCCGGGCTCGCGATCAGGAACACGCCGAGCTGCAACGGCGTGACCTTGACCTCGGAGGTCAGGAACAGCGAACCGAACGGCATCGCGAACGCCATCGACACGCCGGAGACGACGCTGATGACGGAGAGTTGGAGGAAAGTCCGGGAAAGGAGCGGCGAGGAGGATCTCTCGCGTAGTGCCGTCACCACCACATCGTGCGTGTTGACTGGTCAATCAGGAAACCTGATTTCCCATTATGCGGGCAACGTCTCACACGATGATGACGGCGCCGTCCCTTCGGTGATCTCCACCACCCCTGAGCAGGCCGGATCCGGTCATTTCGACCACCTGACAACCGCCGAAGAACATGTTCGGCGCACGAAATAAGGTCACCGGGAGTTCGCTTTCCGGCCTAATTCCCGGTTCCACGTTGAGATGATCTCCGCTGAGGTGCATTCGGGGCGCGTCGACGGCGTCCTGCGCGGGCATGCCGCGGTCGATGACGTTCACGAGCACCTGCAGGATCGCCCCGCAGATCCGGCTGGAACCCGCGCTGCCGAGCACGAGCTCGGCACCCCTGCGGTTGGTGACCACGGTCGGCGCCATCATCGACGGCAGCCGGTCGCCGGGCGCGTGGCTGAAGAACCCGTCGGGCGACAGGTCCTCCTCCCCCATCATGTTGTTGAGGTGCACGCCCGCGATCGAGATGCCGGAGCCCGCACCGTTCGTCGTCGTCACCGAGCAGGCCGTGCCGTTCGCGTCGAGCACGGAGATGTGCGTGGTGGAGCCGAGCCGGTTCAGGTGCGCCTTCGGGGTGGCCAGCGCGCGGATGAGGTCCTGCTGCGACGGGTTGTCCGGCAACGCCTCCAGCATCTGCGTGAGCAGCGCGCCGCCCGCGGCGGGTGGCGGGTTCGTGTGGATGTCGCGGCCGCGGTGCCGCACGTGCAGCGGTTCCCTGGCGATCACCTCGTACGCCGCGAGATCCGCGCGGGTGAGATCGCCGCCGCCGGAGCTGATCGTGTCCGCGATCGCAGCCGCGATGTCACCGGTGTAGAACGGCGCCGCGCCGTCCCGGCCGAGGCTGTCGAGCGCCTCGGCGAGCTCGGGCTGGACGAGGAGTTCGCCTTCCTCGAAGGCGTTGAGGCCCGCGCTGTGCGCGACCGGCAGCAGCAGTGACGTGACGTAGGCCTGGTACCGGTTGACGCGGTGGCCTTCACGGGCGTGTTTCGCCGCGATCGCCACGAGTTCGTGCAGCGGCGCCGTGCCGTAGGTGGCGGCCTTCGCGGCACCGGCGGGCATGCCGAACGCGGCGACGGACGACGGTCCGACGTGGAATTCCTGCTCCGCGTCACCGAAGTGGACGATGATCGGGTCGAGCGGCGCCCGCACCCCGCCACTGTCGCGGCCGGGCGCCTCGGCCGAGAAGTCCAGCAGCACTGGGGTTTCACCGGCCGGTGCGATGAGCATGTACCCGGCGGCGCCGAGACCGGTGAGCAGCGGCTCGGTGACGCACGACGTCAACATGGCCGCAACGGCCGCGTCCACGGCGTTCCCACCGGCGCGCAGGATCGCCGCGCCCGCCTGTGCGGTGAGCGGGTGGCCCGCCGCGATCGCGCCTCGCACCGTCGACCTCCGTGTTTCCCCTAAGGAAGAAGGCCATCAACGGTAGACCTGTTCGCGATCAGCGAGCCACCCGACCCGTTACTTCACTTCTTGGTGGCCGTGTAGTTCCGGAAGTTGATGTAGGTGTCCAGGATGTCGGACGAGGCGCTCTCGACCGACCGGTAGATGCCCCACTTCGGGCGCACGTAGTCGCCCTCGTCCGGGATCCGCACACCGGAACGCTTGCCCTGCACCGCGATCGGCGCGCTCGCGCCGGTGCCGTTGCGCAGCACGAAGCCGACCGTGCCGCTGGAACCCGGCGTGATCGTCCACTCGACGGTGACCCACTTGTCGCGCAGCGGGGCCAGGTTCGTGGCGGCGATGTCCGGCGCCCCGGACGTGCTGAACGCGCGCGCCCGGATCGTTTCGGTACTACCGCTGCGGCTCAGCGACAAAGTCGTCCACGGACCGCCGTTGGTCTTGGGCGTCTTGGTCTGGAATATGTGCGTGAACTTGCTCGTGCCGTGCAGCGACGACGGCATGTACATCTCGTACGAGATGACCCAGGTCTCGCCGTTCTTCATCTTGATGCTGCTGCCGTTGGTGACCATGCCCTTGGACTCGGTCCGCTGGCGGTCACCACCGCCGGTGGTGTCGCGGTCGTCCTTCCAGATGTTGAACCGGTAGTGGTCGCCCTCGACCACGATGTACTTGCCCTTGCGGCTGGGGAACTTGTTGCCGCGGTCGACCTCGATGCCCTCGAACGCCTTGAGACCGTCCGTAGTCGGGTTTGGGCTCCACGCTGGGGCGACAGCGGCTGCGGGGCTCACGGTGACGATCATCAACGCGACGGCCGTCAGTGCGATTCTCATCGTCCTTCCTTCCTGGCGGCACGACCGAAGGTAGGAGGTCTCGACCTGCGATGTCAACGAAAGTGACTAGAATTGCCTCTGGTTGACAAGATTCATCGGATCACCCGCGCAGCGAGAGGGCCAGCCGCACGGCGTCGGCGCGCGAGTGCAGGTCCGCCTTCGCGAACAGGTTGTTGATGTGGGTCTTCACGGTGGCCTCGCTGATGAACAGCCGCCGGGCGATCTCGCCGTTGCGCAGGCCCTGGCCGATGAGGTCGAGCACCTCGCGTTCGCGGGCGGTGAGGTCGACGCCGGGCTGCTCGACGGGCCTGCGGCCGGCGAGGTCCAGCAGCCGTGACTGCACCTGCGGGTCGAGGATCGCGTTGCCGGCGTGGGCACCGCGCACGGCCTGGATGATCGTGGCCCGGTCGGCGTCCTTGGTCAGGTAGCCGCGGGCACCCGCGCGCAACGCCGCGAGGATCGACTCGTCGTCGTCGAACGTGGTCAGCACGACGACCGGCAGGTCCGGGTGCGTGGCGCGCAGCACGCCGGTGGCCTCGGCTCCGCCCATGACCGGCATGTTGAGGTCCATCAGCACGACCTCGGGAGTCAGTTCCGCCGCGGCGGCAACGGCTTCCTGGCCATTGGCGGCGGTGCCGACGACGGTGATGTCCGGGTCGAGGTCGAGCATCACGGCGAGACCGTCGCGGACGGCGGCCTGGTCGTCCACGATCAACAACCTGATCACAGCGGCAACTCCATCCTGACCGTCCACCCTGGACCGTCCGGGCCCGCGTACAGCGTGCCACCGAGCAACGCGGCCCGTTCCCGCATCCCGACCAGGCCCATGCCACCAGGTTCGGCGTGCTCCTTCGAGGGGCCGCTGTCGGTCACGGTCAGCCTCACCGCCGAGGACTCGTACTCCAGCAGCAGCGTCACGTCAGCACCAGGCGCGTACTTGTGCGCGTTGCTCAAGGCTTCCTGTGCCGCACGGATGACGGCCTGCGAGATCTCGACGCGCACCGGTCCGGCATCACCGGAGACGCGGAACGACGCGCCGTGGCCGGCAGCCAGGCGGGAGATCGACTCCGGCAACGGCACGGTGTCCTCCCGCAACGCGTGCACCGCGCGCCGCGTCTCCTTCAACCCCGACACCGCCAACGCGCGTGCACGACGCACGGCCTCGTTGGCCTCGCGCTCCTTGCCCGCGGCGTGCAGCGCGTCGGCCATGTCCAGTTGCACCGCGATACCCGACAACGAGTGGCCGACCACGTCGTGGATCTCGCGCGCGATCCGGCCGCGTTCTTCCAGTGCCGCCGTGTACTCGGCGGCGACCTGGGCCGCGGCGCGTTCCCGGCGGATCAGGCCGAAGAAGACCGGCAGCCCGGCGGTGAGGCACAGCCACCACGGCGGGATGTCCGGCACTCCGACCGCCTCCGCCACCCACGTCGAGACCGTCGTGAGCGCCGAAGCCACGACCGCGAGCCAGATCGCGATCTGCCTCGAGCCGAGCTGACGCCCTGCCGTGCTGGTCGCGAGGAAGATGAACGCCACGGCGGCGGTGGACGGTGTCAGCGCGAACAGCGGCGCGCCGGCCACCACGAACGCCGTGGCCACCACGACCTTCCCCCGTTCGGGCAGCCGGTCCAGCCCGAACGCGGACGCGACCGCCGCGGCGATGGCCACGGCGGTCAGCGTCCAGGTCAGCTCAGGCAGGCGTGGCGGGCGGTCGACCAGCTGGATCACCGTGATCGCGGTGATCACCAGTGTGACCAGCGGCCGGAACAACGCGTCGGCGAACCTCATCGAGATGAATCATGCCGGGTTCCGTGCAACTTCTGCTGCCAGGAATCCAGGAACGGCGACGTGCGGTGCGGCGCGCCCCGGCGGCCCTTCGACCACACGACCTGGCCACGCACCCGCACGGCCTTGCTCAGCACGACCAGTCCCTCGGCGAGCAGGCCCGCGCCCACCACGAGCATCAACCCGTTGCCCGCGTGCGCCGCACTCGGGTCGATCTGGTTCATCACGAACCCCGCGGCCAGCCGCGCGGCGATGCTGGCGACCCACAGCACGATCGTCATGGCCGTGTAGCGCAGCATCACGATGCCGTTCTGCTCGTAGGTGCGGATCGTCAGTCCGCGCAGCAGACCGAACACCACGCTGAGCGCGGCGCTGGCCACGAGGAACACGATCGCGCTCGCCGACGTCACCGACACCTGCGTCAGCCCGATCACGCCGAGCACCGCGGGGAGGATCAGCAGCCGCTTGCCCTCCGCGGGCTCCCCCATCAACCGGCGCGCCAGCACGTAGATGATCGCCGCGGCGATCAGCACCACCTCAACAGTTCCCGTCATGGCTGCAACGCTAGGAATCCAGCCGGGCCGGCGCGTCGGGTCAGGAACGTAACTCGGGTGGAGATCCGTCTCCACCCGAGGGTTGAACGCCCAGACAAAACGGGTAAATCGTCTCTGTGGACTGGATCACGCGGCTCATGGAGGCGCTGGGCTCCCCCGGCGCCGGCCTGGCGGTGGCGCTGGAGAACGTCTTCCCGCCGGTGCCGAGCGAGGTGATCCTGCCGCTGGCCGGGTTCACCGCGGGGCAGGGCAGGATCTCGCTGCTCGCGGCGATCCTGTGGACGACAGCGGGTTCCGTGGCCGGCGCGCTCGTCCTGTACGGCCTGGGCGCGTGGCTCGGGCTGGAGCGGATGCGGAAGATCGCCGACCGGCTGCCATTCGTCACGGCGTCCGATGTGGACAAAGCGGATGAGTGGTTCGACAGGCACGGCACCAAAGCCGTCTTCCTAGGACGAATGGTGCCGGTGGTGCGGAGCCTGATCTCGATCCCGGCCGGGGTGTCCGGGATGCCGATCCTGAGGTTCACGGCCTACACCGCGGCGGGCAGTCTGGTGTGGAACACCGCGCTGATCCTCGCCGGCTACGCGCTCGGCGAGAACTACCAGCTGGTCGACCGCTACCTGGGCTGGGTGTCGACGGTCGTGCTCGCCGCGCTGGCCATCGCCATCGGCTGGTTCGTGGTCAGCCGCGTCAAAGCACGCCGTTCGTAGACCACCGACGCCACCGCGATCGCCAGGCCCGCCAGGGACAACGCGACACCGACCCAGGCCGTCGACACGTAGCCCCAGCCCGCCGCGATCGCCAGGCCACCCAGCCACGCACCGGCACCGTTCGCGACGTTGAGCGACGAGTGGTTGGACGAGGACGCCAGCGCCGGGGCGTCCGGTGAGGCGTCCATGAGACGGATCTGCAGAGCGGCCGCCAGGATCTGCACGACGAAGCCCAGCAGGAACAGCATCACGAACATCAACGCCGGCACGGTCGCGGTCAGTCCGAACAGGACCAGGATCAGGCACACCGCGATCAGGCCGCCGAACACCGAGCCCATCGAGGAGCGGTCCACGAACCGGCCGCCGAACGTCGCGCCGAGCGTCATGCCGAGCCCGAACACCGCGAGCATCCACGGCACGACGGACGCGGGCAGGCCCGCGACCTCGGTCGTCAGCGGGGCGACGTAGGAGTAGACGGCGAACATGCCGCCGAAGCCGATCATGCCGGTGAAGATCGCGAACCACACCGTCGGGCGGCCGAACGCGCGGACCTCGCCCTTCATCGACGCACCCTCCGCGCGCGGCACCACCGGCACCCACGCCGCGATCGCCACGGCGGTGACCAGCGCGATCACCGCGACCGCGAGGTACGCGGTGCGCCAGCCGATCTGCTGGCCCGCGGCGGTGGCGAGCGGTACACCGACGAGGTTCGCGACGGTCAGTCCGACCATCACGCGCGCGACCGCTGTGCCTCGCCGTTCGGGAGCGACGAGCGTCGCCGCCACCACGGCCGCGATGCCGAAGAACGCGCCGTGCGGCAGCCCGGCGACGAACCGGGCCACCAGCAGCAACGTCTTGTCCTGAGCGGCGGCCGACAGCCCGTTGCCCAGGGCGACCGCGAGCATCAGGCCGATCAGCATCCCCTTGCGCGGGAGCTTCGCGCCGAGCACCGCGATCAGCGGCGCACCGACGACGACACCGGCGGCGTAGAGGCTGATGGCGTGACCGGCCTCGTAATCCGGGATCCGGAAGGTCTCCGCGATCTGCGGCAGCAGGCCCATCGTCGCGAACTCGGTCGTACCGATGCCGAACCCGCCGAGCGCGAGCGCGGTCATGGCGCGGGTGGTGTTCACATTCGCTCCTGATGAGGTGTCCGCAGTCGGCACTGACCCAGGACGAATTAGTTAGCGACCGGAACCATCTTACGGTCCTTCTGACGCGCTTCAGAAGACTCGTGCGCGGTGCGACTGCTCACACGGCGATCAAGCAGCACCGACACCACGGCCACCGCGAGACCACCGACGGCGAGCAGGGCGCCGATCCAGTTCGGCGCGGTGTAGCCGAGGCCCTTGGTGATGGCTACCCCACCGAGCCAGGCACCACCGGCGTTGCCGAGGTTGAACGCCGCGATGTTCGCCGCGGACGCCAGCGCCGGCGCGCCCTCCGCCGTCTGCATGACGCGCATTTGCAGCGGCGCCACCGTGGCGAACCCGGCCGCGCCGAACAGCACGATGGTGATCGCGGCGGCCCACTGCGAGTGCGCGGTGAACACGAAGGCCGCCAGCACGGCGGCGAGCGCGACCAGGATGACCATCACGCTCTTCATCACCGAGCGGTCCGCGGCCTTGCCGCCCACCAGGTTGCCCACGAACAGGCCCACCCCGAACAGCACCAGCAGCCACGTCACGGCACCCGACGAGAACCCGGCGACCTCGGTCATCATCGGCGCGATGTAGGTGAACGACGCGAACACACCCGCGAACCCGAGCGCCGTCATCAGCAGTGCCAGCCACACCTGCGGGTTGCGGAACACGGCAAGTTCGCTGCGCAGATTGCCGCCCTGTGCCTGCTGCTGCGGCACCAGGAACAGGATGCCGAGCAGGCCGATCACGCCGAGCGCGGTCACCGCCCAGAACGTCGAGCGCCAGCCCAGCGCCTGGCCGAGCGCGGTACCCATCGGCACGCCGAGGACGTTCGCCACGGTCAGACCGGTGAACATCAACGCGATGGCGCTCGCCCTGCGTTGGGGCGCAACGAGATCCGCGGCGACGACCGAGCCGACACCGAAGAACGCGCCGTGCGCCAGCGCCGCGACGACGCGACCGCTCATCAGCACGCCATACGTCTCGGCGAAGGCGGAGACCAAGTTGCCCGCGATGAACAGCACCATCAGCGCCATGAGCATCTTCTTGCGCGGGAGGCGCCCGCCGAGCACGGTCAGCAACGGCGCGCCGACGACTACACCGAGTGCGTAGCCGGAGATCAGCAGGCCGGCCGAGGGAATGGAAACACCCAGGTCAGTGGCCACCTCGGGGAGCAGCCCCA
This sequence comes from Lentzea sp. NPDC051213, assembly GCF_044455585.1. Lineage (NCBI taxonomy): Bacteria > Bacillati > Actinomycetota > Actinomycetes > Pseudonocardiales > Pseudonocardiaceae > Lentzea > Lentzea sp. NPDC051213. Next base: position 394,850 of record NZ_JBITEX010000002.1, on the reverse strand, counting down.
TGATCACGAACTCGGTCGTGCCGATGGCGAAGGCGCTGATCGCGAGGGCGAGCAGAGCGACAGGCATGTCACACAGTCCTTGAAGTCGTAGGTTGTCCGCGTGAGCAATAGTTGCACACGCGGGCTATTGCTCACGACTTCTGAACCGGTGAAGCTCGTCACGCGACGAAGGCCGGCCCCCGAACAGGAGACCGGCCTTCGTCAGCGAACAACCGTCAGATGCGCGTGACCCCGACGAAGGTCCGGCCGTTCAGCGGCTGCGTCGCCCGGGAGTTGCCCGAGGAGAACAGCCCCTTGAAGCGGGCGATCGTGGTGGCCGTCACGTGCTGCTCCTTCGTGAGGTACCACTCGACCCCCTCGGTGAACGGCGCCGTGGTGAGCGAGCCGGTGTAGTGCAGCGTCTGGTGGTCGAGCGGCAGCAACCGGTTGAGGTTGATGGGCTCGATCTCCACCGGCGCCCCGCATTCCGGCGCGAGCTTCGCCAGGACGTCGTCCACGACCGAGTGCGGGCCCACCCGCAGCGGCACACCGACGACCAGCAGCTTGCCGGCCGAGCTGCGGTGCACCAGGTGCATCTCCAGCGGGTAGTTGTGGCCGGAGAACTGGTGCTCGGACGGCGTGTGGAAGTGGAACTGCACCAGGTCGTACCTGGTGCCCGCAACGGTGACGTGCCCGGAACCGGGCTCGACCTCCGCCTCCTCGGTCTCCTCGTGGTCGCGAACCGTGCAGCCGTCCGGCTTGTCCGCGTCCTTGCGGATGTACTTCAACTCCAGCGCGGAGTCGCCGTAGGTGACGTCGAGCTTGGGCGCGTACGGGTCGATTCTGATCGCGCCGGGCGTGACGTTGACGGGACTCTGCTTCGGTGTCCCCGACTCAGCCGTGCCGACCGCGAGGAAGGAGGCGGCCAGCACTAGCGGAACAAGAGCCGGAAGGGACCGTTTCAGGTTCATCGCTCCACTTTTCACCCGATCGGGTGAAATGGGGAAGCGAAGTGTGGTCGCGCTCTCACCTTACGAAAGTATTCCCGCGTCTTAATTGGCTTGTTAACACAATAGAATTACGTGATGGACTGGAACCTCGCTGAACTGATCCAGCGGCACGACGTGCCGGGCGCGCAGGTCGCGGTGCTGGCCAACGGGGATTTCAAGGAGGTCGCGGCGGGCGTGCTCAGCCGGCGGACCGTTGTCGGGACAACCACCGACTCGGTGTTCCAGATCGGCTCGATAACGAAGATCTGGACGTCGACTTTGGCCTGGCAATTGGTGAACGAAGGCGTTCTTGATCTAGATTGTCCGATTCGTTCCTATTTGCCGACACTCGAATTGAGCACCCCGGAGGCCACCGAGTCGATCACCGCCCGTCACCTGCTGACGCACACGAGCGGAATCGACGGCAACCTGATGACCGACACCGGCCGCAACGACGACGCGATCGCCGCGTTCGTCGCCACGCTGACCACCGCCGACCAGCTCTTTTCGCCCGGCGAGCTGTTCTCTTACAGCAACAGCGGGTTCGTCGTGCTCGGCCGGCTGATCGAGGTGCTGCGCGGCAAGCCGTTCCACGAGGTGCTGCGCACACACCTGGTGACGCCACTGGGCCTGCAGACCGTGTCCACCACCGCCGAAGAGGCGATCCTGCACCGCGCCGCCGTCGGCCACGAGCCGGTCCACGGCGTGCTCACCCCGGTCACGAGATGGGCGCTCGCGCACTCCAACTCCCCCACCGGCGCCCAGCTCGCCATGAGCGCCCGCGACCTGCTGGAGTTCGCCCGCCTGCACCTCACCGACGAGTTCGCCGCGCTGCGCGAGCCCCAGGTCACCGACCTGCCGAACTTCGCCCCCGACGTCGAGGCGTGGGGACTCGGCTGGATGCTGCACCCCGACGGCGTCGTCGGCCACACCGGCACCACCATCGGCCAGAAGGCCTTCCTGCGCGTCGTGCCGTCCGCGGGCGTCGCGGTCGCGGTGCTGACGAACAGCACCAGCGGCCCGGCACTGGCCCACGAGGTCTTCACCCACACCCTCCGCGACCTGGCCGGCATCGAGCCGCCGGCCCGCGCCACGCCACCGGCGACCCCCGCGCCGATCGACGACTGGATGTGCGGCATCTACCGCGGCACCCACATCGACTACACCCTGAGCGCCGAAGGCGGCCGCGGGTTCCTCAGCTACGTTCCGCGCACTCCGCTCGGCGCGATATTCGTCGGCGACCACACCCACCGCGACGAGGTCGTCCGCCTCGACGACACCTCGGTCATCACCGCCGAACCGGACTTCGGCTCGCACCACGTCTACTCGTTCGTCGGCCGCGACGAGACCGGCCGCGCCAGATTCCTGCACAACTCCAACGCCCACTACAGGATCGACTGATGGTCACCACCGCCGACATCCGCGCCGTGGCCCTGTCGCTGCCGCGCACCACCGAACACCTCATCCGCGACCGCGTGAAGTTCCGCGTGGGCCAGATCGTCTACGCGGCGCTGTCGCGCGACGAAACGGTGCTGGGCTTCGGTTTCCCGCGCGAGGAACGGGAAGCCCTGGTCGCGAGCGACCCGGTGAAGTTCGCGTTCCCGAGCGAGTCCGACATGCGCTTCCAGTGGGTGCACGCCTCGATGGCCGAGCTCGACGTCGAGGAGATGACCGAGCTCGTCATCGGCGCTTGGACGATGTGCGTGCCCAAGAAGGTCATCCGCGAGCACCTCGGTGAGGATTATCTTTAGTCAACACTGAAACTATTGAGAACGCCATCATCAGCCAGTCACCGGCAAGGCGTTGTTCAGCGAGCGGAGCGCCTCCGGGGCGCACGATCGGCCGTCACGACCGGCTCAGGCGAACGAGCGTCGACCAGCGTGGCGAGCGACCGGAGGAACGGCTCGCGGTCCGCTTCCGGCAGCCGGCCGAGCACCTCGCCGTACAGCCCGTCCAGCACGTTCTCGGTGGAGGCGACCAACTTGCGGCCCGCGTCAGTCACCTCGACGACGCGCGCACGGCGGTCCTTCTGCGACGGTTTGCGCGCGGCAAGGCCGCCCCGTTCCAGGTCGTCGACGGTGTGCACCATCGTGGACTTGTCGAGGCAGGCCTGCTCCGCGATCTCGCCCTGGGTCTTCTCGCTCAGGTCGGCGCACATCAGCACGCTGACCGCGCGCAACGAGGTCCCCGTCCCCTCCAGCCGCTGAGCCGCCATCAGCTCGATGTCACGGCTCAGCTGCAGGAGTTGGAGGACCAGGTCGCTCGTGGTTCGTGCGCTGCTCACCCGACCAGCGTAACGAGCTGGTCGATTCCGAAACTTTCCCTGATTCAACGAATCGTGCTGTAGCCCCACCGGGTGCGGCTGACCGCGTCCTCGATGCCGGTGAAGCCCTCGTTCGGCACGAAGTGGTCCTCGCCGAAGTCCATGTCGGTGTCGTCGGCGTTGCCGCCGATGGCGTCCGCGCCGACCGCGAACATCGCCGCCGCGTTGCCACCCTGGTCCATCAACGTGTCGTGCGCGTTGAACTGGTGCTGGTGCCACGAACCGGAGAGGTGGCCGAGCTCGTGCGCCGCGATGTTGCCGAGCGCCCGGCCGACGAACTTGACCTTGTCGCTCTCCGGCCTGATGTAGGTGTTGAGCGAGACACCGGGGCCCGCCGGTGCGCTGAGCAGGTCGAGCTGCACCATCGCGGTTTCCTCGTGACCGAAGTTGCCGGGGTCGATGGTCTGCGCGATGGCCACCGTCGGCACGCCGGACTCGGCGATCGTGCCGCCGATGACGAGCCTGCTGACGTTCTTCTGGCCCCACGGATCGGCGTGGTCACGGCTGTTCAGCAACCTCACGCCGAACCTGCCGTGCAGCGCCAGGTTCTCCCGCACGGTGTCGAACGCGACCGACACGACCGCGTTCTCGTCCGCGGCGGTCAGGCCCCAGTTCTCCAGGAACTTCGACAACGGCGAGAGCTGCTTCTCCCCCGGCACACCCCACACGCTCGTGTCGACGAGCGCGCCGTTGAAGTCGACGAACACCGTCTGCAGACCGGCCTTCTCGCTGCCCGGCCGGAACGCCTGCACCGTCAGTTCGTAGCGGCCCGCGCCGTCCTCGACGCCGACGTAGTAGCGACCGTCGTACGGTGCCACGTAGTCCGTGACCGCGTTGCCACCGCCGGGAAGCGGGCTCTCCTTCGGGTAGACGCCGGAGAAGTCCTGCCGGGAGCCCATCACCTCGCGGGCCCTGATGTCGTGCACGACGACGCGACGTGCGGCGCCCGTGACGGACGCGCCGATGACGTCGCCGGCCTTCAGGTCGACGGCGAAGAAGTCCTTGTCCCCCTTGCCTTCACCGGCGGCGAGCGTCAGTTCGTAGGCACCGGCGGTGTTGCCCGCGCCGGTGACGCGGACGAAGAAGTCCGCCCCGGCCGCGAGCTCGATCTCCAGGCTGGCGTCGGTGCTCAGGCCGACCGAGTCGTTGGCCGCGATCTCCTTGCCGGCCGCGTCGAACACCGTGAGCACGGTGTCGAGGTCACTGCCCGCCGTGAGGGTGGCGATGGTCGTGAGGCCAGCACCGCGCAGCTTGTAGAAGTCCTGGTCCGCGCCCGCGATCTGGCCGGTCGTGCGGATCGCGCGGCGGGCGGTGCCGACGCCGCTGTCGCTCGCGGTCGGCTGGGTGTCGTTGGGTTCGGTGAACTCGCCGACCACCGGCATGGTCGGGTCCGCGAGCAGCGACCCCGTGAACACCGCGCTGCGGTGCCTGCGGAAGTCCGTGGACTCGGCGGCCCACGGGTTGTCGTTGCGTCCGCGCACGGACGCCGGCTCACGTTCCGCGTAGGTGTAGCCGGGCTTCGCCGCGCTCAGGACCCGGGCCCTGGTCTTGGCCTCCCGCGCCCGCGCCGCCTTCACCACGTCGGCCGTGCCCGGATCCTCCAGGAACGCCAGCAGCGGATCCGGCTGCACCGCGGCCGGTGCCGCGACGGCGGTCTGGCCGCTCAGCACCAGCGCGGTGACGGCGATTGCTCCCAATAGACGCATGCATCCCCCAAAACAGCTTGCGGTAGATCAACAGACCTACACCGAAGGGAGGACGCATGGCCAGGGTTCTGGCCGAATCAAGACAGTGTCCGATTCAGGACAGGCCGGGCGCGTGGACCGACACGGCGTAGTCGCCGTTCCGGAATTCTTCCCGGTTCCAGGTGGCGAACCGCTCGACGAGCTTCAGCCCGGCCTGCGCGCAGTGCTCGTCGTACTCCTCGACGCCGTACCCGCGATCAAGGCTGAACCCGGCGATCAGCAGGCCGGAACCGACGTGCCTGGCCACTCCCGCGACGAGCCGGTCCTGGGTGCCGGGCTCGGTGAACAGCGGCACGTTGCCCGCCATGACGACCACGTCGAAGGTGCGCTCCAGGTCGAGTTCGGCCAGGTCGGACCGCACCCAAGTGACGCCCGGCGCACGTTCCCGCGCGTAGGCGAGCATCGACTGGTCGCGGTCAGCCCCGACGACCTCGATGCCGTGCCTGGCCAGCTCGATCGCGACCCGCCCGGTGCCGCATCCGGCGTCCAGCACGGTCTTCGGCGCGTAGGCCCGCACGAACGTCGCCTCGCCGTGCACGTCCATCCCCGACTCGGCCAGGGAGTCGAACCTGCGCTGGTATTCAGCCCCGTTCCACACGAGGTGAGAATAGACCCGAAGATCGGCGGATACCGTCCGTGCGAGAGCGCTGCCAAGGTCAAGTGCATGACACGCTTTCTGCTGGCAGTGGCGTTGTTGGTGGCGGTCGCCTCGCCCGCGCAGGCCGCACCCGCGAGGTGGATCGGCACGTGGGCGACAGCACCGTCCTCGGCCGTGCCGGGCACCGAGAACGGCTATTCGAACTTCTCCATGCGCAACATCGTGCACGTCAGCGCGGGCGGCAAGGAGATCCGCGTCCGCCTGTCCAACGCCTACGGCCGCACGCCGACCGTGTTCGGCCAGGTCACCGTGGCCCGCGCGGCCGGTCCGGACACGCCTCTCGCGGTGCCGGGCACGATGCGCACCCTCACGTTCGGCGGCGCCCAGTCGATCACCGCACCACCCGGTGCCGACGTGCTCAGCGACGGCGTGGCCCTGAACGTCCCGGCCGACTCGGACCTCCTGGTGACCGTCTACACGCCGGGACCGGGCGGCCCGGTCACGCACCACCAGCTGACCATGCAGAACTCGTACTTCACCCGCGACGGCAACCACAGCGCCGACGAGTCCGCGGCCGCGTTCCGCGAACGCACCACCGCCTGGCACTACGTCTCGGGCGTCGACGTGCGCTCGTCCTCGTTGCAGGGCAGCGTGGTGGCGCTCGGCGACTCGATCACCGACGGCGCGAACTCGACGTGGGGCGCGAACCTGCGCTGGCCCGACCAGCTCGCCGACCGCATCAACACCCGCATGGGCGTGCTGAACGCGGGCATCAGCGGCAACCGCCTGCTGCTCGACGGCGACTGGGCCGGCCCGAACGCGCTGGCGCGGCTGAACCGCGACGTCCTGACCCAGTCCGGTGTCCGCTCGGTCATCGTCTTCGAGGGCATCAACGACATCCAGCAGACGCCGCACCAGACCGACCCGCAGAAGATCATCGCGGCCCTGAAGCAGATCGCCCAGCGCTCGCACGACCGCGGGCTGCGGGTGGTCGGCGCGACGATCACGCCGTTCAAGGGCTGGTTCAGCTACACCGCCGAACTCGAGGCGGTGCGGCAGGACGTGAACGCGTTCATCCGCACCAGCCGCGACTTCGACGCGGTCGTCGACTTCGACGCGGTGATCCGCGACCCGGCGGATCCGCAGCGGATCAAGGCCGAGTACGACCAGGGCGACCACCTGCACCCCGGCGACAAGGGGTTCGAGGCGATGGCCAAGGCGGTCAGGATCGCTACGCTCTAGCGGTGGCGAAGTACGAGGTGTCTGTACCGGTGTACTTCCGCCGCATCAACCTGGGCAACCACCCGATGCCGCTGGAGGACACTCCGTTCGACCAGCACGACTACGAGTCACTCGCGGTGTCGGCCGGTGACGCGATCGGGCTCAACAGCGTCACCAGCAACCACACCGCGCACGTGACGCTCGAGGTGTTCGTCTCGTCGGCCGAGGTGCCGGCCGACATCCGGGAGCAAGAGCCGCACCACTGGTTCATCAGTTCCGCCAGGAAGATCGCCCTGACCGACCTCGAGGGAATGCCGGCACTGGTGCTGCCTGCTCCCCCGCCCGGCCGTGTGCTCTGCGCGGTGACGTGCTCCGGGCGCGACGAGGCCTTTGCCGCCCGGCACTTCGAGCACCGGGACGACGTGCGAGGCATCGAGCGCTGGCACGTCACGCTGTGGCCGGAGGCCTGATCGCCACTCCGGGCGATCAGGCCTGCGGCCAAGATCAGCCCTTCATCCAGTGGTACTGGAGGTGTACCTCCCACGGCTTCACGACGCGGTCCAGGAACATCAGGCTGTCCATCCGGCAGTTGCAGGCGTTGCCCTCGCGGTTGTTCTGCGGGTAACTACCGCCGATCTTGAAGCCGCGCGGATCAGTGGCCGACGCCAGGTCTGGTTCAGGCTCGCCTTCGAGCTTCCACGGATCACCGGCGACCACGTACTTACCCGCCAAGGGCTTCCCGTTGCGGTACAACGCCATCGCACCGGTGTCGAAGTCGAACGTCGCCGACAGGAACACCCATTCGTTCTGCGGCAACAACTTCTGCCAGTCCTCCGCAGCCGCGAACGTCTGCGAATCGCCGCCGTCGATGCGCCGCGCCAGCGCGACGAGCTTGAGCTGGCCGTCGACCTGGATCAGCTCCAGCAACGCGCGCACCGCGTGACCGTTGGAGTCGCCGGACAGCACGCCGGCCAGACCGATCGCGCCGTAGAGGTCGTTCGGGTTGGCGGAGTTCGAGTTCGGGGCCGGGTTCTGGCCCGTCATCTTCACCCAGCCCATGATCGACGCCTGGCGGGTGCCGTTGAACGCCTTCAACGACGGCACCCCCGTTTCGCTGTACAGACCGGCCTTCCAGTCGTCGTTGCCGGCGACGGTCGGGTTGATCTGCTTGAGCTGCAACGAGTTCCGGCTGCCCCGGAACGCGCCGTCCCGCACCCGCATGTCCGCGCCGCCGTTGATCAGCGACAGCGGTGTCCTCGAGCGACCACGATCCTGTTCCAGCGCCTTGTCGGCACGCACCGGGTGCTCGAAGTCGTAGTACGACACCAGGTTGCGGGACAGCGTCGGCAGCACTGTGCCGAACGTGGCCTGCGCTGGTGCGGCCAGGCCGACGCAGAACGCCGCGACCAGGCCTGCCACGAGCAGTCGCCTCACGACCTCACCCCTTTGCCCAGCACGCGCAGGTCGCGCAGTCTGCCGATGTTGTCGAACGAGCCGAACCCGACGCGGCCGGAGGAGAAGGTCTTGTCCACGGCGGTCATCAGCGGATGCGGAGACCCGTCCATGTACACCGCGATCTCCCCCGTATCAGCACAATGCTTGACCCGCACGCGATGCCAGGCCGTGTCCGAGACGGCCGGTGCCGCGCCGACGGACCGTGCCGCATCCCATTGGTGGTCCAGGCGCAGGCGATCGGCGTTGTTCACCACGAAGATCCCGTTGTGCGGGTAGATCTTGTTGTCCGAGGACAGATGCGCGTAGTAGAACTCGGTGTCCGAGCGGTAGCCGAACACGATGATCACGTCCCGGTTGGACTCGGACACGGGCGTGTCCAGCCGCACCGAAGCGTCGACCTGGACCGAACGGAACTCCGGCCCCTTCGACAGAACCGCGTACTCGAACGGGCGGCGCGGGCCAGGACGTGGCGCACCGGCCTGCGCCAGCACGACCTCGCGGCCGGGGAACTGCCACAACGCGGGCGTCACCGGCTGCCAGGAACGCGCGGAGGTCGCGCCGGCGACGAGATCGTGGCCGGTGCGGCACGAGGCGAAGGTGCGCGCACCCGTCACCTTCCACACCTTGCCGTTGGCCTTCGCCAGCACGTAGAGCTCGCCCTCGGCGTCCTGGCCGAAGCGCAGGTCGACGCGGTTGGGGTCGTTGACGAGCGCCTTCATCGTGGTCAGCTGGCCGTTGGCGTACACCATCAGTTCGCGCGTGGTCGCCATCGGCCTGCCGAGGCGCATCTCGCGTTCCTCGGTGTAGTAGATGAGTCCCTTGACGCCTTCGCCGTAGATGTACTTGCCACGCAACGACGGGATCTTCCTGCCGCGGTAGACGAAGCCGCCCATCAACGCGTTGCCGCTGTCGGCGCACGGCCGCGAGGAGGCGAGCCGGTTGTGGTCGAACGCCGCGACCGGGTAGGTGTAGCCGAACTTCGCGTCGTCGGCCGGCAGCGGGAACACACCGCAGGACGGGTCGCCCCGGCGGTACTCCCAGAGACCCTCACGTTCGCTCCAGCCGAGGTTAGCGCCCTTGCGCACCTCGTAGACGGAATCGACGGCCTTCTCGCCGATGTGGCCGAGGAACATCCGGTGGCCGTCCCAGCTGAAGCGGTACGGGTCGCGCATGCCGTACGCGTAGATCTCGCCCAGCGCGCCGGCCTTCTGCACGAACGGGTTCGACCGCGGAATGCCGTACCGGTTGTTCGCACCGTTGGTGCCCGCCGGGTCGATGCGCAGGATCTTGCCCTGCGGCAGCGCCAGGTCCTGCGGCACAGTCGTGTTGGTGCCGATGCCACCGTCGCCAGAGGCGAGGTAGAGCAGTCCGTAGTCCTCGTCCCACCAGTGCGCGGTCGGGTTGAAGCCGATCTCCTGGAAGCCGTGGATGAACGACGCGTAGCCGACGCGCATGACCTCGCGGCGGGCACCGGAGAAGAGGTTGGCGCGAGGATCCGCCGCGGTCCACTCGGTGATCACACCGTGGACCTCCATGCCGGCGGGAGACGGCAGGTCGGGCTTCTTCTCCGTCAGCGCGGAACCGGTTTCGGTGTGCACGGTGTAGAACTTGCCGTTGCGCTTGAAGTTCGGGTGGAACGCCGCGAACCCGAAGCCGCTGCCCAGGCCGCGGTGGTTGTGGAAGTCGGGACCGACCGCCGCCCCCAGGTCCAGGAACACGTGCTGCGTGCCGTGGTCGAGCAGGTAGAGCTTGCCGTTCATGTCCGGCACGAACTGCCGGCCCGAGCCGTCCGGCAGCTCCCCCAGGTAGTTGATGCGGTTGTAGCGCCGCAGTCGCGAGTCGGTCGGTGGTGGCACCGGCTTCGACTCCGGCAGCTGCGCGATCTCGGTGAGCTCCAGGCCGATGCCCGCGGCACCCGGCGTCGGCAACGGGTCGGCGATCGGCGCCTCGGACTGCGCCGAAGCGATGGGCACGAACAAGGCTGAAAGTACGAATGTTGTTACAGCCAAACGAGATAACCGTCTGAACATCCCCACCACCCTGTGGGCCAGGCCGTAGCAGCACGGCAGCGGAAAGCGCTTTCCATTGCAGCGGCCACCGGAATCTACCTAGCCGACAGGGTGGTTACAAGACTCAGCTCGGGCCTTTGGTCACCCACTCGTACTGTCCGCGCACCTCATCGGCGGTCACCGCCCGGTCCAGGAACATCAGCCCGTCCATGCGGCAGTTGCAGGCGTTGACCTCGCGGTTGTTCTGCGGATGACTGCCGCCGATCTTGATACCGCGCGGGTTCGTGGCCGACGAGAGGTCGGGCTCGGGAGGCCCGACGATCTTCCACGGGTCGCCCTTGACCGCGTAGGAGCCCTCGACCGGCTTCCCGTCGACGTACAGACCGATCGCGCCGGTGTCGAAGTCGAACGTGCCCGTGAGGAACACCCACTTATTAGGCGGTATCAGCGTCTTCCAGTCAGCATTCGACACCCAGTACTGCTTGTCGCTGCCGTCCACCCGGCGGGCGAGCGCGATCAGCCGCATGGCGCCGTTGTGGTTCTCCGTCTCCAACAGGGCCCGCGCGGCGTGGCCGTCCGAGTTGCCGCTCAACAGTCCGGCGAACCCGATGGCGCCGTAGAAGTCGCCCGTGCCCGACGAGTTCGAATTACGTGCGGGCGCCTCACCGGTGACCTTGACCCACGTCATGATCGACACGCCGCGGACCTTGTTGAACGCCTTCATCGACGCGACGCCGCCGGAGTTGTAGACCCCGGCCTTCCAGTCGTCGTTGCCCGCTCTGGCCGGCTGCACCTGCTTGAGCTGCATCGACGTCTTCGAAGCCGGGAACGCGCCGTCGGCCACCCGCATGGCCGCACCGCCGTTGATCAGCGTGATCGGGGTGCGGGAGTCGGCCCGGCCGATGTCGTCCTCCTTCTTCGCGTCACCGGCCACGGGGTGCTCGAAGTCGTAGTGGTGCACGACCGAGGACGCGATGCCCGGCGAGACGTCCGTCGCCGCCAGCGCCTGCACCTGCGCCTTTCCGGTGATCCGCAGGTCGCTGATCCGGCCGATGTTGTCGAACGAGCCGAAGCCGATCCGGCCGCCCTTCAGCACGCTGTTGGTCGCGGTCATCAACGGCTGCGACTGCCCGTCGACGAACACCGCGATGGAGCCGGTGTCCGCGCAGTGCGTGACCCGGATCCGGTGCCAGTTCATGTCTTTGATGGCGGGCGGCGCACCGGTCGAGCCGTTCCACTGGTCGTCGATGCGCAGCCGGTCGGCGTTGTCGACGAGGAAGATCCCGTTGTGCGGGTAGATCTTGTTGTCCGACGACAGGTGCACGTAGTAGAACTTCGTGTCCGACTGGTGCCCGAACACGATCACGACGTCGCGGTCCTTCTGCGACACCGGGGTGTCGAGCCGCACCTGTGCGTCGATCGTGACGTTGCCGAACGACGGACCCTTGGTGACGACCGCGTACTCGTTGGGGCGCCGCGGACCTGGCCGGACCGCACCCGCCCTGGAGAGCACGACCTCGTTGCCGGGGAACCGCCAGCGCGAGGGGGTGATCGGCCGCCAGTCGCCCTTTCCGTTGACACCGCTGACGACGTCGCTGCCCGAGTCGCAGGCTTCCTGGGTCTGGACGGTGCCGGTGACCTTCCAGATCTTGCCGTTCGCCTTGGCCAGCACGTAAAGCTCGCCCGCCGCGTCCGTGCCGAACCTGAGGTCGACTCGGTTCTTCCCCGCGAGAGTCCGCATCGTCGTGCGCCGGCCCGCCGAGTCGTACACCGCGAGCTCCAGGGTCTTCGCGATCGGCGCTCCTGCCCGCATGTCCTTCTCGTCGGCGTAGAACAGCAGGCCCTTCACGCCCTCGCCGTAGACGTACTTGCCCTGCAACGCCGGGATGGCCGTGCCGCGGTAGACGAAGCCGCCGATCAGCGCGTTGCCGCTGTCGCCGCAGCCACCGTTGGGGCGGTTGTGGTCGAAGCCCGCGACCGGGTAGGTGTAGCCGAACTTCGCGTCATCGGCGGGCAACGGGTAGAGCTGGCACTTCGCGTCGTTGCGCCGATATGTGAGGTGTCCTTCCCTTTGCCCCCAACCCAGGTTGGCACCGGGCTTCACCTCGTAGACGGACTCGACGACCTTCTCGCCGATGTGGCCGAGGAACATCTTGTGCGTGCCGCCGGAGTCCCAGCTGAACCGGTAAGGATCGCGCGTGCCCGACGCGTAGATCTCGGCGAGCGTGTTCGGCCTGCCGACGAACGGGTTCGACGGCGGGATGCCGTACTTCCTGTTGCCGCTGTTGGTCCCGGCTGGATCGATGCGCAGGATCTTGCCCTGCGGCACCTTCAGGTCCTGCGGCACGTCCGAGCGGTAGCCGACACCGCCGTCGCCGACCGCCAGGTACAGCAACCCGTCCGGACCGAAGCCGATCTCCTGGAACCCGTGCAGGTACATCACGAACCCGATGCGCAGCAGCTCACGGCGCGTGCCCGCGAACGTCGCCGCCTTCGGGTTCGACGCGGTCCACTCGGTGATCACGCCGTGCACCACCGCGTTCGACGGTGACGGCAGGTCCGTCGGCTTCTTCAGCGCGTCCTTGGCCTCGGTGTGCGCGGTGTAGAACTTGCCGTTCGTGGCGAACTGCGGGTGGAACGCGACGAACCCGAACCCGCTGCCGAGTCCCTGGTGGTTGTGGAAGTTCCCGCCGATCGTGGTCCGCACGTCGAGGTACGTGCGCTGCCCGCTGCCGTCACGGCTGAGCGTGTAGAGCTTGCCGTTCATGTCCGGCACGAAGAACCGGCCGGAGCCGTCCGGAATTTCGCCGAGGTAGTTGACCCGGTTGTACTGCTTGAGCCTGCTGTCACCGGCGGCCGGCGTCGTCGAGGACTGCGGCAGCCGCGCGATCTCCTGCAGCCGCACGCCGATGCCCGACGGCGCGGGCGTCGGAAGTGGATCGGCGACGGGACCTGGTTGTGCGGCAGCCTGTGGCACCAACGAGGCCGCGAAGAGGGCCAGCGCGGCGAGCAGGACCGAGAGCGATCTTCCGGACATCGCACCACCTCGTGGATCGGCTTTGGAAAGCGCTTACCACGCGGCGGCGAGCCAGACTCTACCTACGGGTGACCCCGGTCACAAGGTCAAGCGGCGACCGCCCAGAAATAGCCGGTCGCCAGCACCAGCGACGTCAGTGGCAGCGAGAACCCGGACACCGGCGGCAGCACCGGGGCGGCGACCTTCGCGCCCTCGTCCGGCGGCAGCCACAGTGCCAGCAGCGGTTTCTTCCGGAAGAAAAGGCCCATCAGCATGACGAGGCCGAGGGCGGCGCGGTTGATCGGCGCGATGATGGGCAGGTTCGGCGCCAGGAACAACCACGGGGCGAACAGCAGGAGCACCAGCACCGTTCGGCCGAACCACCAGACCTGGTCGATCGAGCGGGCCGCCGTCCCGCGCATCAGGTAGATCACCGCCGCGCAGAGGGCCGAGGTCACGAGCATCAGCGTGACGTCGAACCGGCCGCCGATGAGCGTGCCCAGAGCGGGTGCCGCGATGAACCCGAGCATCATCCGGCCGAACGTCAGGTAGCCGGTGACGTAGCTCGGCGCACGGAACGTGTCGACGCCCATGGGCGCGGTGACCACCCCGCGCTCGGCCGGCTGACGGGTCACCACCACGCGCAGGAACTCGTACAACCCCTCCGGGTCCTGCTCGCGGAAGTCGAGCCACTGGCGGCGGCGCAGTTCGTCGTCCGCCAGTCGCAGGCTCGTCGCCAGCACGAACACCACGCGGTCGCCGAAGACCTCGTGAGCGTTGCGGATCACCCGCTCCGGCGTCCTGGCGGTGACGACGACGAACACCCAGCCCGGATCGACCTCGTCCTCGACGAACCCGGCGGCGGCGCAGGCGTGGGTGATCAGGTGCGCGAGCGGCTTGTCCTCCGGCTGGCACCACAACCGGTAGCTACCGGTGGCACCGACGCCGGGCATGGCCTGCTTGAGCGCCTCGAACCTCGGCTGGTACGCCGTCCAGAGCGGGCCGAAGCCGCGCAGCCTGCGCCGGACCCGCTGACCCTTGCGGAGGTGGTCGATCCCCTTGCCGGTGGGCATCTGCAGGTGCACCGTGCGCGACCGCCAGAGGAGCAGCAGGCCGAGCACCGCCAACGCCGCCGCGAGGAGGTAGGGCCAGGCCGGGTCGCCCCGTCCCTTCACCGTCAGGGTGCCGATCAGCGAGAACACCATGCACAGCAGGACCGCGAAGAGCCCTTCCTGCAACGACGTGGGCGACACCGTTCGCCGGAACAGGCGCACCATCAGGTAGCTCAGGATCGCCACGCCCACCGCGTTGGTCAGCGCGAAGGCCAGGCCCAGCCGCGACATCCCGGCGTGGTCGTAAACCTGGTGGATGTCCCAGCCGAGGGTGGCGCCCACGCCCGCGATCACCGCGCCGTACCCGAGCGCCAGCCACAGCAGTGCCATCTGCACGGACACCGGGAACGCGCGCCGCTGCGCCGCGGCGCGCCCGTGGAGCACCTCGGCCAGCCCGCGCGCCCGCCGGAAGAAGCTGCCGCGCAGGTCGTGCATCTCCGACAACTCCGGCGGCAGCTCGGTCCTGCGCACCAGCGCCACGTGGACCCGCTTGCCGTGGCGCAGCGCCCGTTGCCACTCCTCGGTCACCCACCGGGACGCCATCGCGGCAGGAGACGCCACGACCACCACGGCGTCCGCCTGGTCGATCGCGCCGTTGATCGCGATCTCCCAGTCGGTGCCCGGCCGCAACCGCTCGACGTCGAGCCAGGCGTCCACGCCGTGCCCGGCGAGGACCGAGGTCAGCGCCTCGGCCGCGTGGAAGTCCTGGCGCGAGTAGCTGACGAAGATCTTCGGCACACGATCAATCGTGCCCTGTCACGGCCCCCAGCAGGTCCCGAATGTGCGCGGTCGCCGCCGCGAACTCCTGCCGCGCCATCGTCTCGGAGTAGTCCCTGGTGCCCGGCAGATCGACCTCGATGACCTCCTTGACCACCGCCGGCCGTTGCGTCAGCACGATCACCCGGTTCGCCAGGTACACCGACTCCGCGATCGAGTGCGTCACGAGCAGCACCGTCGTGCCGGTCTCCCGCCACACCCGGTGCAGCTCGACGTTCATCTGCTCGCGGGTCAACGCGTCCAGCGCGCCGAACGGCTCGTCCATCAGCAGCACCCGCGGCTGATGCAGCAGCGCGCGGCACAACGCCACGCGCTGCTGCATGCCACCGGACAGCTCATGCGGCAGGGCGTTCTCGAACCCTGAGAGTCCGGTCATTTCAATGAGCTCATCTGCGCGTTTGCCCGCCTCGGCCGGGTTCATGCCGCGCATCTCGGCCTGCAGCAGGATGTTCTTCCTGGCCGACCGCCACTCCAGCAACGCCGCCCGCTGGAACACGAACCCGATGTCGTGCCGCGGCCCGCGCACCTGCTCGCCGAGCAGCGTCACCGAGCCCGCGCTGGGGTGCAGCAGCCCGGACACCAGCTTCAGCAGCGTCGACTTGCCACACCCGGACGGCCCGACGATCGACACGAACTCGCCCGGTGCGACGTCGATCGAGACCTGCTGGATCGCGGTCACCTCCGTGCGCTTCGACTGGAAGCGCACGGAGACATCGTTGATCGCGACGGCGGACGTCGTTGCCAAAGTTCCGGTCATCCCTTCGGAGCCACGCTTTCTTCCCAGTACGCCGAAGGCTCGGACGCCTTGCTGATGATGCCGGTCTTCTGGAAGGTCTCGATGGTCTTCTTCCAGTCGTCGAGCGTGTTCACGCCCGGCGCCTTGCCCTTCGTCGCCTCCGTGTGCAGCAACGTCAGCGTCGTCTTGAACTGCTCCAGCACCACACCCGGCGACGGAAGCTGCTCCGCGGCACCCTTCATCGACTCGGCCGCCGCCTCCGGCGCCTTCTCGGCCGAGCTCCACGCCTCCTGCGTGGCCGCGACCATCTTCTTCACCAGCTCGGGATCCTTCTGCAGCATCGTCTTCGACGTCAGCAGCCCGTTGCTGAAGTAGTTCAGCCCGAACTCGGAGAACCGCAGGTACGACACGTCCTTGCCGGACTTCTCCTTGATCGTCGGCCCCTGGTCGGACGCGAACCCGAGCAGCACGTCGGTCCGCCCCGAGATCACCGCGGCCATCTTGCCCGCCGGGTCGATGTTCTGGATGGAGACGTCGGAGTCCTGCATCCCGTTCTGCTTGAGGAACGCGGGGAACGTCTTCGTCAGCGCGTCACCGGCGGTGGTCGCGACCGACTTGCCCTTGAGGTCCGCCGGCTTCTTGATGTTCTTCTCGGTGAAGAACTGCACGGACGCGGGCGTGGTCTGCAGGAACACCCCGACGCTCTTCGCCGGCACGCCCTGCTCGACGGCCGTGGCCAGCGCGGACGTGTCGGCCCAGCCGAAGTCGGTCTGCCCGGCGCCGGTCGCCTGCACGGTCTTGCCGGAGCCCTGGCCGGCCTGGATCTTCAGCTTGATGCCGTGCTTCTCGTAGATGCCCTGCTTGAGCCCGTAGTAGAACGGCGCGTGCTCGCCGTACGGGTACCAGTTCAGCGTCAGCGTGACTTCCTTGGCTTCACCGCCTGGCGCTGCCGTGCCACCGTCGCCACCACCGCAGGCGGCGAGCAGCAGCATCGCGGGAAGTAAGCCTGCGAGCACTTTCTTCATGATCCGCCTTTCGCGAGAAGGGTTGTGACGGCGGCGCCTCGCCGGCTGGCGTGCCACGGCAGCATCAGCTGTTCGGCGAGGTCGAGCAGGAGGAAGAGCAGAACGCCGACGAACGAGGTGACGATCAGGCCTGCGAACAGCATCGGGGTGTCCATGTTGCCGTTGGCCTGCAGGATCACGTACCCGAGGCCCTCGTTGGAGCCGACGAACTCGCCGACGACGGCACCGGTGACAGCGAGCGTGACCGCGACCTTCAGGCCGGCGAACAGATGCGGCAGCGCGGCGGGGAAACGGATCTTCACGAACGTCTTGACCGGGCCGCCGCCCATCGTGGCCGCGAGCTCGAGCATCTCGGTGTCGACCGACTTGAGGCCGGTGACGGTGGAGATCACCACCGGGAAGAACGCCATCAGCACCGCCACGATCACCTTGGGCTCGAAGCCGAAGCCGAGCCACACCACGAACAGCGGCGCGATGGCGATCTTCGGGATGACCTGCGCGAACAGCAGGAGCGGGTAGGCCGTGCTCTCGATGGTCCGCGAGTAGACCATCGCGACGGCGACCAGCACGCCGAAGACGCCCGCGATGACGAACCCCAGGATCGTCTCGTACGTGGTCACCCAGGTGTGACCCCAAAGGTAGGACCACTTGTCCACGAGCAGGCCGAAGGTCTTGCCCGGCGATGGCACGAGGTAGGCCTCGACCAGGCCGGTGACGGTGATGAGGTGCCAGATCGCGAGGCAGGCGGCGAGCAGCGCGGCCGGCCGCCACGTCTGCTCCACGACGCCGCGCCAGCGGTCCGCCGGAACCTTGTTCACGAAGCTCCCTGAGGTCGAACGCCGAGGTCGGAAAGCGCTTTCCCGTACGCTATGTCCGGTCCACTGACCGGTCAAGACGGAGGATCGATGAAGCTGGACCTCACCGTTGACCGCATCGATGTGTACGCGGTCGCGCTGCCCACCACCAGGTCGTTCGGCGTAGCGGGCGGCAGCGTCGCCGTCGCAGGTCATCCGAGCATTCGTATTCTGACGAAGGTCAGCGCCGGCGGCGTGCACGGCTGGGGCGAGGCGACCCCCATCCCGGCGTGGACGTACGAGACGACTGAATCGATCTTCTCCACCATCACCCGCTACCTGGCCCCCGCCATCGTCGGTCAACCCGTGTGGCAGCTGGACGGCATCAGCCGCATCTTCGACCGCACCATCAACCGCGGCTTCTCGATCGGCGCGCCACTGGCCAAGGCCGCCGTGGACGTGGCGCTGCACGACCTCGTGGGCCGCGCCCTGGGCATCCCGCTCGGCGTGCTGTGGGGCCGGCGCAGACATGAGCAGATCGAACTGGCGTGGATCGTGTCCGGCCAAACGCTCGCCGAAGTGGCCGACTGCGTGCAGGAAGGCATCGGCAACGGCTACCGGAGCTTCAAGGTGAAGATCGGCCTGCACGACGAGCACACCGACCTGGGCGTGGTGAGAGCAGTCCGCGAGGCCGCCCCCGGCGCGCCGCTGTGGGTGGACGCCAACCAGGCCTACACCTGCGACGAGGCCATCCGGATGGCACGCAGGCTGGAGGAGTTCGACGTGTTCGCGTTCGAACAACCGCTGCCCGCCAACGACGTGGCCGGCCAACGACGACTCCGCGGCGCCTCTCCCCTGCCCGTCGCGCTGGACGAGAGCCTCCGGCACCCCAGCGATCTCGCCACGTTCGTCAGGCTGGACGCCATCGATGTCGGCGTCGCGAAGGTGCAGCGCTCCGGCGGGCTCACCCTCAGCCGCAGGCTGTGCCAGCTCGCAGAGGACTGCGGTGTGCGGCTCCTCGGCTCCGGCCTCACCGACTCGGACGTCGGGCTGGCCGCGTCGCTGCACCTGTTCTCCGCTCACGGCATCAAGGGGCCGGCCGATCTCAACGGGCGCCAGTTCATCTCCTCGCCCTACGCCACGGGGATCATCGTGAAGGACGGCATGGCTCAGGTGCCGGTCGGGCCGGGCCTTGGCGTCGAGGTGGACGACACCGTGGTGCGTGAGCTCGCGGTCGACGGGCTCACGTCTACTGTGGACTGATGAGCATTGCTAAGTTGCTCCAGGGCGATACCCCGATCAACGCAGCGTAATCGCCCGTATCGACCACGGTGATTCACCAGGATGGCCGCGTCCTGTTCCCATAACGAACCGCGCGGGTCCGCACGACACACACCCTGTAAGGCCATGAGTGCCGGAGGGTGACTGTGTCCGGACGACGAACAGGACCGCTGTGCGATGCGGTGATCGAGTTGGCCGAGCGAGCGGCGCGCTCGCCCGACAACGCGCTCGCGCGCGTGAGCAAGCAAGTCGTCGAGCGACTGCGTCAGCCGCTGTGCGTCGCGCTCGTGGGCCGGGTGTCGTCCGGGAAGTCCACATTGCTCAACGCGCTGCTGGACACCGCGATCTCACCGACGAACGGTCGCGAGTGCACCGAGGTCGTCTACCTGTTCCGGCACGGACGCTGGGAGTCCGCGGTGGCCTGGCCGCGCGACGGCTCTGCCGCTCAGACAGTGGACTTCACGAACCTGGGCAGCGGGCTTCCGCTGCCCGCAACGGAAATCCGGCGGGTCGACGTGGTGTTGCCGGTGCCCCGGCTCGAGCAGTCGATCCTCATCGACACGCCGGGTCTCGCGTCGACACAGACGCACAAGTCGGCACTCACCGAGCGACTGCTCTCTGACACGTCGGATGCGGCGGTACGCGCGGACGCGGTGTTGTTCTGTCTCAACGGTCCGCTCAAGGACGACGAGAGCGCCGCCGTGAGCGCCTTCAAACACGGATCGGGCGGCAGCAGACTCTCGAGCGGCACCGCCCTGGGCGTGCTCACCAAGGCGGACATGATCGGACTCGACCGCCGGCACGCCTGGAAGAACGCCAAGGAGCTCGCGCAGACGATGGCGTCGCAGCACACGGACCTCTTCGCGACGGTGGTGCCGGTGATCGGGCTGCTCGCTCAAACGGCGAACACAGGTGCGTTGCGCGAACAGCACGCTCGTGATCTCGCCGAGCTGGCGCGGGCCTGGCATGCCGGCGACGTGACGGCTGCGCTGATGCACGGCGAGATGTTCCAGGCACATCCCGGTCCACTCAGTGCGGACGCGCGCAGGTCGCTCCTGGACCTCCTTGGGCTGCACGGCATTGGCGTCTTGATCGAGGAGCTGCAGGGCGGTCAACCCGCGCACGCGGCCGCCCTGACCGCGGTCGCCCGCAACGCTTCAGGCCTGATCAGACTCACCTCGGCTCTCGACAACGCACTCGACTCGCGGTCGGACGTGCTGAAGGCAGCGGCCGCGCTGGAGCAGCTGCAGCTGCACGCCGGCCGAGCGGGCGAGGTCGGGCTGTCCGGTCAGGCGCAGGAGTTGCTCGACCGGCCCGAGATGTTCCCGGTGAGGGTCATCGAGATGGCGCGACGGCTGGCGGCGGGGACGGTGCGTCCGCCGGACGAGCTGGCCGCGCAAGCCTGGATGGCGATCACGACTGGGCTGCCGGCCACGGCATCCGCCGACGCCATGCGGCACGCGACGGCGTGGCGGAACTGGGCCGCGTTGACCGACGTGCGGGGCAACGCTGTCGCAAGGGTGATGGTGCGGGCCTGGCAGCTGGCGGTCGACGGCAAGAGGTCACCGTGAAGCAGAAGGTGATGTTCGGCGTTGTCGCAGCGGGCTTGTTGCTGATGCTCATCACGTTGGAGTGGTGGGTGTCATGGGGCGTGAACGCGAACGCGATCGCACACCAGGCGCTGACCGCCGCCTCAGGTACCAACGGCGACGCGGGCGCCGTCGCGGCGGTGCTGCCCTTCGGAGCGCGAGCGGTGGTCGTGGCACCCGCGGGCAGCAACCTCACGCCGGCCGGCGGCGAGGTTGTGGTGACCGAAGATCCGCGAGCAGCGAGCGAAGCCTCACTCGTCACGTCCTCGGACGTGGTGGCGAGCGCGTCCGGCAACGGGTGGTGGGTGGCCGTGGCGGTACCTCGCCCATCGCCGGCGGCCGCGGTGCTGCTCGGAATCGGCGTCGCGGTGGGCGGTTGCGGTCTCGGGCTGCTCGTGAGACCCCGCCCGGCGGTTCGCCGGGTCGAGGCCGAGAACACCGGCAGGCACGACGCCGTGGTGCGCGCGGTCGCCGAGATCGTTCCGCTGGTGCCGGAAGGTGTTGCGTGGCAGCTGGAGAACGCGCTCACCGCGGGCGGCGCGCTGCCGTTCTCACCGGACGGGCAGCAGGTGACAACCGATCACCACGTCGTCGGCGTCGAGCCCACCGGTGACCTGGTGCGGGTCGCGACCGTCGCACGAACGGTCCGCCCCGGATACGCGGACCACGGCCGGGTCGTCGTGCATCCCAAGGTCGTCGCCTACGTGGCAGAGGAAGTGGTGTCGTGATGCTGGACGAACTTCGTACCGAGGTACGACGACTTGCCGCTGCGTCCGGCCGGGACGACATCCTCTCCGCGATCGACGACCACCGCGTGCCGAACGACGCGCCGGTGCGGGTGCTCGTAGCGGGTGAGACCAAACGCGGGAAGTCCACTTTGGTCAACACGCTGATCGGACGACCGTTGCTGAGCCCGGTGGGCACGGACGTGACAACCGCCTGCTGGGTGGAGTTCGCCTGGGGCCCCAAGGACGACGCGGTGGCGTTGATCGCCGATCCAGCGGCACCTGGCACGCCCCGGCGAGTGCGGTTCGACGTTCGTGAGGTCGAGCGGTACGTGTCCGTCAACCACACCACCGACGCCGTGCTGGGCGTGGAGATCCGGGTGCCGTCACCGTTGCTCGAAGGACTGGTCCTGGTCGACACACCCGGTGTCGGTGGGTTGCGGGCAGGCCACTCGGCGATCACGCTCGCCGCGCTCAGGCACGCCGATGCGCTGCTGTTCGTCTGCGACGCCACCCAGCCGGTGCTGGCTCCCGAGGTCGAGTTCCTCGCGGCCGCCGTGGTGCGGGTGCCGACGGTGGCGGTCGCGGTGACGAAGTGCGACGCGAACCCCGGCTTCGCCGACGTGGTCGAGGAGACCAGGGAACGGCTGGCCGAGCACCCCGCGCTGGCGCACGTACCGGTGTTCGCCGTAGCCGCTCCGCTGGCCGACCGGGCCGCAGAGACCGAGGACCCAGCGGTGGCGGCCAAGCTGACCGAGATCTCCGGGATCGACCAGCTCGTGCGAACGATCAAGGCGAACGCGGCGGTAGGCGGAGAGGCGCTGCGCACCGCCAACGCGGCCCGCCGGATCAGCGCGGCGGCTCAGGTGCTGGCGTGGCAGGCACGGGAGTCCACGCTGGCCGACCGCGACGGTGGCAGCGACCTGCGCGCCCGAATCGAGCAACTCTCCCGGGAACTGGCGGACGGCCAGGCGGTGTCGGACCTGATCCGCGCCCGCCTCGCCGGCCTGCGCACCGACTCGCCGCACTCGTTCCGGGTGGCCGCCCGCAAGATCCACGCCGGCTACCGGACAGAGGCGGAACGGGGCCCGGCCACGCAGCTCAGCACGCTCGCGCCGCGGATGGTCGCGGACCTCACCGCGTGCGCCACCGAAACGTTCGAGTCGGTGGCGGTCGATACCCGTGCGCTGCTGCGCGGTGTGCTGGGCGACCTCGGCGTCGACCTGCCGCCCGCCGTGCTGGACCTCGAGCTTGCCGCGCCCGATCTCACCCGCCGCGACAAGGGAGTGCAGTCCACGTACTCGGTCGAGGTGTTCAAGACCGTCGTGGGTCTGGCCGTCGCGGTGCCCGCCGTGCTGTCCGTGCTGTCCGGCGCCGGTCTGGTGGCCGCGGGCATCGTGCTCGCGGCGAGCGCGGGCTGGTGGCGACTGCGCGGCGAGACCGAGCAGCAGCGCCGCACCCAGCTCCGTACCTGGGTGGACACGGCCCTCGACGACGCTGTCGAGGGCTTCGACGCGGAGATCCACCGCCGCATCCGTTCGGTCGAAGCCCACCTCGACGCGGTGGTCCCGCACCTGCTGCGCGCCCGGCGTGACGAACTCGTCCGGCTCGAACACGAGCGGACCGACGAACACGCGGCGACCGAACGGCACCGCGTGGAGACGCAGCTGCGCCTGGAATCCACCATCGCGCAGCTCACCGGTCTAGCCGCACGAGCCGACCGCATCGCAGAAGGGGTACGACCATGACCACACCCTGGGTGCTCGCTGTCGATTTCGGCACCACCAACACCGTCGCTTCGGTCGCCGACGCCACCTCGATGCGCACGTTGACGATCAACGGCAGGCCGGTGATGCCGTCGGCCGTCCTGCTGAACCGGGACGGGTCGTGGACGGTCGGCGACGCTGCCGTCCGGTTCGCCCGAGGACAACGCGGCTGGTTCGAACCGTGCCCCAAGTACTGGGTCCGCGACGAGATGCTGTTCCTGGGTGGTAAAGACGTCCGGGTCACCGACGCGATCACCGCCCTCCTGCGGCCCATCGTCGAAGAGGCCACGCGGCAGCACGGAGACACCGCTCCCGCCGTCTTCGTGGTGACGCACCCGGCCACCTGGCTGGCGGAACGAGTCGGGCGGCTCGTCGCGGCGGCCCGCTCGGCCACCGCGCAGCTGAGCGGCTGGCCCGACCCGCTCCCGGTGGCCGAGCCCGTAGCGGCCGCGCAGCGCGTGCTCGATCTGGATTCGGTACCGGCGCAGGCCAGGATCGTGGTGCTCGACCTCGGCGGCGGCACCGTCGACGTGAGCGTGGTCGACCGTGACGGACCGCGACTGACCGTGGTCGGCCGGCCCACCGGGATCGAAGACCTCGGCGGCGAGGACTTCGACCTGCGACTCGCCAACTGGATGACCGCTGAGGCCGGATCGCCCGGCCTCTACACGCGACTCGCCGAATCGACGGACCCCGACCAGAACGAGCTGGCCAACGACATCCGCGGCCACGCCCGTGCCGTGAAGGAACAGCTGTCGCGGCAGACCGTCGTGTCCGCGCACCTGCCCAAGTCCCCGCCCGACCTGCCCGACGGCACACCCGTGCAGGTCACGAAGGCGACCCTGGAGGACCTCGTGCGCGGCGGCCCAGGCCGCGACCAGGGACTCACCGATGCCGTCGACCTGGTGGAGGCAGCACTCGCCGACGCACCTCCTGGTCCGCCGTTCGCCGGTGTCTTCCTGGCCGGTGGAGGCGCACGCTTCCCGTTGCTCGGATCACTGGTCAGCGCACGCACCGCCAAGGTTCCGCTCGACCACGGTGATCCCACGACCGCGGTCGCGGACGGCGCGGCTCAGTTCGCGTTGACCCAGATCAGCAAACAGGTCAGCGCGGTGCCGGAAGACCGGACGAAAGCCAAGAGGATCGTCGCTGTCGCGGTCCTCGTGGCAGCAGCGCTCGGCGGAACGACCTGGTATTCCCTGAGCAAGGACTCTTGTGACCCGAACGCGACCGCCGCGCAGCAGCAAAAGAAGTGTGAGCCGCCGACGTCCAGCCCCTCCAGCCCAACAACAACAACAACAACAACAACAACTCCGTCGCCTTCCCCCACTGACTTGCTGATCGCGCACATCCCGAGCGCGCTCGCCACCGGATGCACCGCGTTCACGGCGCCGGATCGGATCAACACCGGAGTCGTCGCCGCCGTCCGATGCACACCGCACGGCTCACCGACCGCCGTCTTCGTCTACGAGTACTCCACGCCGGCTGCTATGAACGCGGCGTTCGACAACTGGACGGCTCTGCCGAAGGGCAGCGACTGCACATCGCTTGGGAAAGTCAGCGGTTACCGGACCTCCACCACTGGCCCCGATGCGGGTCGGTACGCCTGTTACCCCAGCGCGACCGAGGGAGCTGCGGTCGCCTGGACCTACGATCGGCTGAACATCATGGCAGCCAGCGTGGGTGGGACGCTGACGATGGCCCAGATGGAGGATTGGTTCCTCGGTTCGACCAACTTCAGGTGAGCGGTCAGGGCACCGGCGCGTAGGTATTTCCCGCGTGGTCGGCCCCACGCGCCAGATAGATCTTGTGCGAGTCCGCCTTCAGGAACCGGACCGTCGTCGGCATGTACCGCATCGTGTAACCGCAGCGCCGCAACGTGCTGCGGTTCGGCGGGCTGCCGTGCACCAGCATGGCCGAGTGGATGCTGCACCCGCCGCGCTCCAGCTCCACGTCGACGGCGCGGGATTCGTCGACCGACGTTTCCTGGTTGAAGAACGAGTCGGCGTTGCCGTGATGAGAGACCGCGGCACGGTGGCTGCCCGGGATCACGCGCAGGCAGCCGTTCTCGACGGTCGACGGGTCGATGGCCAGCCACACGGTGATGGCGTCGCCGGCGGGCGAGATGCTGTCGCGCCAGAAGTGCGCGTCCTGGTGCCACGGCACGGGTTTGCCGTCGCCCGCGGGCTTGCAGATGAAGTGCGAGGAGAACAGGGCGATGTCCGGGCCGATCAGCGACTCGACGAGGTCCAACACGTCCGGATCCAGCAGCCACGAGAACAGCGCCGGATCGGTCAGGTGCGGCACGTCCATGTGCTCGGGGCGCTGGCCTTCCGGCAGGGCCGCGAGCTTGGCCTCGAAGTGTGCAGCCAGCGCCTCGAACTTCGCCGGGGCGAGCACGCTGGAGTGCGTCTCGTAACCGTCGGTCTGGAACATCGGGTCACCTCACGAGTAGGCCGGTCTCCTTGTCATAGCGCAGCACGCGGGCGGGCGGAGCATCCACCGTCACCACCGCACCGACGGAAGGCTCGTCGTCCTCCGGCACGATGTAGCCGATCTGGTCCTCGCCGCAGTCCAGCGTCACCAGCGACGTGACGCCGAGGTTCTCCACAATGGACACCGAGCCGGTGAACAGGCCCTCGTCCGAAGGAGACAGGTATTCCGGTCGCACACCGACGATCTCGGAACCGCGCGGCACCAGGTTCATGGGCGTCGAGCCGATGAAGTTCGCGACGAACGTGTCCGAGGGGCGCTGGAACACTTCGCGCGGTGTGCCGAGCTGCCTGATCCGGCCGGCGTCCATCACCGCGATCCGGTCGGCCAGCGCCAGCGCCTCGGCCTGGTCGTGCGTCACGAACACGGTCGTCAGTTCCAGTTCGCGCTGCAGCTTCTTCAGGAACGTGCGTGCTTCCAGTCGCAGTCGTGCGTCCAGATTGGACAGTGGCTCGTCCAGCAGCAGCACCTCGGCCGACGCCGCGACGGCGCGGGCCAGCGCCACGCGTTGCTGCTGGCCGCCCGAGAGCTGGCCGGGTCGCCTGTCCAGCAACGCTCCCAGGCTCAGGCCGCCGGCCGTCCGCACCGCGGTCTCCTGCTGCACCGCCTTCGCGACGCCGCGCACCCGCAGTGGGTAGGCGATGTTCTCCGCCACGGTCATGTGCGGGAACAACGCGTAGTCCTGGAACACCATCGCGACCTTGCGATCACCGGGCTGCAGCCGGGTGACGTCCCGCGGGCCGATCGACACGGCTCCCTCGGAGGCACCTTCCAGGCCCGCAATGGTGCGCAGCAACGTGGTCTTGCCGCAGCCCGAAGGGCCCAGCAGGGCGAACAGTTCGCCGTCGAAGATCTCCAGGTCCAGCGCGTCCACCGCCCGCACCCCGTTGGGGTACACGGTGGAGAGACTTTCGATCGAGATGCCCGCCATCAGCTCTTGATGCCTCCGTGGAATCGGAACCCGTACCGCTTGCTCACGAACAGGTACAGCACGACCACCGGGATCGAGTACAGCAAGGAGAACACCGGGATCACGGTCAGGTTGGCGCTGCCGCCCTCGTCGAACAGGGTGAGCAGCAGCACCGACGCCGGCTGCCTGCCGATGTCGCGCAGCAGCAGGAACGGCAGCAAGAAGTTGCCCCAGGCGTTGACGAACGCCCACACGAAGATCGTCGCCACGCCGGGCCGCGCGATCGGCAGCACGACGTGGCCGAGGACCTGGCGCGGCGAGGCGCCGAACACCCGCGCCGACTCCTCGTAGGAACGCGGCACGGCGTCCACGAAGTCCTTCAGGATGAAAATGGCGGCGGGCAGCATGCCGCCCGCGATCACCAGTGCCGTGCCGAAGTGCGAGTTGATCAGGCCGAGCTGCAGCATCATCACGAAGATCGGCACCATCGCCGCCGTGCCCGTCACCACGCTCGACAGCAACAGCAGCAGGTACAGCAGCACGTCGCGGCCGGGAATCCGCACCCTGGACAACGCGTACGCGGCCAGCGCCGCCAGCGCCGTCGTGACCACGGTCGCGATCACCGTGATGATGATCGAGTTCACCAGCGACGACAGCGCGTACGGGTGGCCGAAGGTCGCCGAGACGTTCCCGAGCGTCCAGTCCGGCCACCGCAGCCCGAGTCCGGGTTTGCTGTCGAACGGCGCACTGGCGAGCCACAGCATCGGTACCGCGAAGAACGCGAGCACCACGGCCACCAGCACGTAGAAGCCGATCCGGCGGATCATCCACAGAGGACTCATGCGCGCCTCCTCAGCAGCCGCAGGTACACCAGCGCGATCGCCAGGTTGCCCAGCAGCAGCAACAGCGAGATCGCGGACGCGTAGCCGAGCTGCCCGCTCTCGAGCGCCTGCCGGTAGATCAGCACCGGCAGCACCTCGGACTGGTGGTTCGGTCCGCCCGCCGTCAGCAGGAACGGCGTGAAGTCGTTCGCCGTCCACAGGCTGATCAGCAGCGTGTTCGTCAGCACGTGCCCGCGAATGTGCGGGAACACCACGTCTCGCACGGTCTGCCACCCCGACGCGCCGACCAGCCGCGCCGTTTCGAGCTGCGACGGCGGCACCGCGGCCAGCGCCGAGGTGTAGAGCAGCATCGAGAACGCCGTGCCGCGCCAGATGTTGAAGATGATCAGGCTGATCATCGGGTACTGCACCAGCCACGCCGTCTCCGGTTGCCCGAGCAGCATGCCGAGTGTGCCGGTGTCGCGGCTCAGCACGGCGTACCAGAGATACGCCACGACCGTGCCGGGCAGGATCCACGACAGCAGCACGAGTCCCTCGGCGGTCCGGCGCAGCCACGGCCGTACGGTGCGCAGCAGCCACGCCAGCGCGAACCCGAGGACGTTCTGCCCGATCACCGCCGAGAACAGCACGAACATCGCCGTCAGCCACAACGAGTTCGTGAACAACGGGTCGCGCACCGCGTTCATCAAGTTGTCCAGCCCGACGACCCGCGGGTTGGCCGCCGCGGGTCCGGTCAGCTGGTAGTTCGTGATGCCGATGTAGAGCGTCCACAGCGCGGGGAAGACCAGGAACGCCCCGATCAGCACCAGCGCCGGCGCGACGAACCCGATGGCGCGCCGGACGCCCAGCCCCGCACTATCCATCCCGCCCCCGCCTGCTGTTCGAGTGTGTACAAGTACCGCCAACAGCGAGTTGGTGGTACTTGCAGACGCCGTTAGCCAACGTTGCCCTCGCCCACGGCCTTCACCAGCGCCTCGCGATACGTGCGAGCGACCTCGTCCGGGCTCTTGCCCGACACGACGTCCGCGGTCGCCTGCTGCAGCGCCGCCGACACCTTCGGGTAGTCCGCGAGCCCCGGCCGGTACCGGGTGATCGGCAGGACCTTCTCCGCGATGAACGTCAGCATCGGGTCGCCCTCGAGCACCTCGTCGTTGACGTCCTGGCGCTGGGTCAGCTGCGCGGTGCCCGCGAGCGACTCCTTCACGGCCTCGGCGGAGTTGAGGAACTGCATGAACTCCCACGCCTGCCTGGGGTACTTGGTGTTCGGGTTGATCACCCGCACACCACCGCCGGACATGCTCACGAAGTCCTGGCCGCCCACGCCCGCGCCTGCTTGACGAGCCGGCACCAGCGCCCAGCCGACGGCGGTGTCGCGGTCGGCCATCTTCGTCACGCCGTTCTTCGGTTCCACCACGGAACGCCAGAAGTAGTCGCTCTCCAGCAGGATGCCGATCTTGTTCTCGCTGAACAGCTGGAACGACCGGTCGCGGCCCTTGGCCTCCTGCTGCAGCACGGGATCGCCGAGCCCGCCGCCGTAGACCTTCTGGTACAGCCCGAGAACGTCCTTGACCTGAGCCGAATCCCCTTGCCACTTCCCGTTCTCGTAGATCGGCTTGCCGGTGCCGACGAGCGCGGGCAGCACACCCTGCATGGTGGTGGCCTCGCCCATCGCGGAGCCCGCGTTGAGCTGGATCGGCGTCACGCCCGGCAACGCCTTCAACTTCGCGCCCGCGTCCAGCAGGTCCTGCCAGCTGCGAGGCTGCCAGTCGGCGGGCAGCCCGGCCTGCGCGAAGAGCTTCTTGTTGAAGAACAGCACGCGCCCGTCCGTCCCCATCGGGACGCCGTACCGCTTGCCGTCGAACTCGCCGAGCCCCTGCACGGCCTTGGGGATCTGGTCCCAGCCGTCCCAGTCGGTGTTGCCGACCACCTCGTCCAGCGGCTTGATCTGCCCTGCCTGCGCGAACTCGCCGAGCCAGATGCCGTCGAGCTCGAGGATGTCGCCGCCACCGCCGGTCTTGAGGTCGAGCGCGACCTTGGTCTTGAAGGCCTCGTCGCCGGTGCCGTTCTGCTCGAAGTTGATCGTCGCGGTGACGCCCTTGGCCTTCTGCAGCTCGGTGAACTTCGGGATCACCCAGTTCTGGATCCAGTTCGCCCCGCGCGCGTTCTTCCCGCCGGCCGCCGCGTTGGCGACGATCGTCAGGGTGATCTCCTTGGCGTCGGCGTTCTGCTTCTGATCACCCTCCTGCGTCTGCCCCAAACAGCCCGCGAGCAACCCGCACACCGCCAGCAGCCCGAACATCGTCGTCCGTCGCATCCGTGATCTCCCCACCCAGAGGACCAGCTGGTACGTCAGCGTTTTACTTCTGGGCCCAACATGGCACTTGATCACCCCGGCCACAAGCTCTCAGCACCCTCTCAGTGGGCTGCTGGCAGGCTGCCCCGCGGAGGGGGTAGATCAACTGTGCAACTGCTCATGGCGGCTGTCCTGGCCGCGTCAACTCTGGTGTCACCGCAGCTCACCGGGCCTTTCCCGGTCGGCACGTTCGACGCTCACCTGGTCGATTCCACGCGACCTGACCCGTTCCAACCGTCAAAGAACCGGGAATTGATGGTGACCGTCAGCTACCCGGCCCAGCGCTCGGGAGCGCGGGCGCCGTGGCTCGCTCCCGGTTTTGCGGCGGCCGCCGACCCGATCATCTCGAGCCCGGCGTTCCTCGACGTTCCCACCGGGACGGTCGACTGGGCCGGAACGCTCCGACAGGCCCGTGTGGACGCTCCGGCGGTGCCGGGCAAGTGGCCGGTCGTGCTGTTCTCGCCTGCACTCCAGGCACCGCGCGAGTTCTACACGTCGACCGCGGACGACCTGGCGAGCCGCGGCTACGTCGTGGTGACCGTGAGCCACACCTACGAGTCGCTGCTCGTGGAGTTCCCCGGCAACCGCCTCGTGCACGGCGGGATCGACGGCAGTCCGGAAACGATGAAGAAGGTCATCGACGCACGGGTCGCCGACATGCGGTTCGTGCTCGACAGGCTGCCGGGCCTGCACAGGTGGATCGACAAGAACCGCGTGGGCATCGCCGGGCACTCGTCCGGTGGCTACACGGCGGGCGAGACGATGGTGCACGACCGGCGGTTCGACGCGGGCATCAACATCGACGGCGGAATGGAACACACCGGCGACGGCGGGACCTACGCACCGGGCGAGGTCGTGACGCGGGGCCTCGACCGGCCGTTCCTGCTGTTCGGTGGTGACACGGACGAGCGCGAGCTGTCGCACGTCGACACGAGCCTCACCAGGACGTGGGCCGACTTCTGGCCGAACCAGCGCGGCTGGAAGCGGGACGTGCACCTCGACAACGGCGCGCACCTCGGGTTCAGCAGCGACCTGCAGTGGGCGGTGCCGCAGATCGCCGCGATCTCGCCGGAGCGCCGGGCCGGTCTGATCGGCACGATCGAGCCGCGGGACGCGTTGCGGGCGCAGCACGACTACGTGGCCGCGTTCTTCGATCTGCACCTGAAGCACCGGAGCACCACGCTGTTCGACCGACCGCGCCATCCGGGCATCCGTCTGGTGGACTGACCCGGCGGACACAGCGGGCTCACAGAAATCAGCGCTATGGTCCGCGCCGATGTCTGTCGAGTTCGACGTCCTCGGCCCGCTGCAGGTCCGCGTGGACGGCAGAGAGCTGCTCCTCGGTGGGTTCACCCGCCGGGCGGCCCTGGGTTTCCTGCTGCTCAACGCGGGCCGGGTGGTGTCGATCAGCGAGCTGACCGAGGCGTTGTGGGCGGACGGCCCTCCACCGACGGCGCGCGGGATCCTGCTCAACGTCGTGTCCGCGCTGCGCAAGAGCGGCATCGACCTGGTCACCCGCAAACCCGGCTACCTGCTCCGCGTGGAACCGGATCGCGTCGATCTGCACCGGTTCCGCGCGGGAATCGCCCGTGCCGCCACCGCGCCGGGCCCCGAGCAGGCCGCCGTGGCGCTGCGGGAGGCACTCTCGTTGTGGCGCGGCCCGGCGCTCGCGGATCTGGTGGCGGACGGCGTCGCGTGGCCGGCGCTGGTGGAGATCTCGCGCCTGCACGACGTGGCCGTGGAGGACCGGTTCGACGCCGAGCTGGCGTGCGGGCGGCACCGCGAGATCACCGCCGAACTGGAAGCGCTGGTGCACGACCACCCGTTGCGCGAACGAGTGCAGGGCCAGCTGATGCTCGCCCTGTACCGCTCGGGACGGCAGGCCGACGCGCTCGCGGTCTTCCGCGCGGCCCGCGACCGGTTCGACGCGGAGCTCGGCATCGATCCCGGACGCGACCTGGTGGCGCTGGAACAGGCGATCCTCACCCAGGACCCGGCCCTGGCGATGACCACCGCCCACGCACCGACGGTGCTGGAACGCAAGAAGGTCAGCGTTCTGGTGGTCCGGCTGGCGCTGCCCGGCACGGACGAGGCCGCCGACGAACGGCTCGACGCCGCGGTTCCGGTGGTGTGCCGGCAGATCGAGGACCTCGGCGGCGTGCTCGTCGCGACGCTCGGTTCGACGGTCTGCGCGGCGTTCGGCGCCCCGATCAGCCGCGAGGACGACGCGGCACGGGCGGTTCGGGCGGCGTTCGAGATCGTGGGCGAACGTCCTGCGGCAGCCGCCGTGTGCACCGGTCCGGCCCGCGTGACGTCCGGTGACCGGCTGGAGGTCGGCGGCACGGTGCTCGACGCGGGTCTGCGGC
Organism: Lentzea sp. NPDC051213; assembly: GCF_044455585.1. Taxonomy (NCBI): domain Bacteria; kingdom Bacillati; phylum Actinomycetota; class Actinomycetes; order Pseudonocardiales; family Pseudonocardiaceae; genus Lentzea; species Lentzea sp. NPDC051213. Next base: position 362,746 of record NZ_JBITEX010000002.1, on the reverse strand, counting down.
TGGTCGCGCAGGCCGCCGAGGGCGAGGTGAGGACGTGCCCGACGACCGATCGCACGCTCACGCCGGCGGGCGACGACACCCCGCTCGTCGGCCGGTCGCGCGAGATGGCGCGGCTGTGCGAGGCGTTCGACGAGGTCGTGCGGTCGAGGCGGCCGCGGGTGGTCACGCTCGTCGGCGAGCCGGGTGCGGGCAAGTCCCGGCTCCTGCGCGAGTTCGGCGCGGGCCGCCGGGTGCTGACCGGCCGCACGCCGCCGTTCGCCCGCAACGACGCCTTCGCGCCGCTGGCGGAGATCGTGCGCGGCCACGCCGGGGTGTTCGGCTCCGACCCACCCGAGGTCGTCACCGCGAAGATCCAGGCCATCAGCGACGACCCGTGGCTGGTCACGCAGCTGTGCGCGCTGGTCGGCGCCGGTCCTCGGGGCGGGGACGTGCTGATGGCGTGGCGCCGGCTCGTCGAGCACATCGCGGCGGAACCGCTCGTGGTCGTCGCGGAGGACCTGCACTGGGCCGACGACCTGCTGCTGGACTACCTGCTCGGGTTCGCCGCCACCGCCGAGGACGTGCCGTTGCTGGTGATCGTGACCGGGCGGCCGGAACTGCTGGAGCGACGCCCCGGTGCCGCGATCACGCTCGGACCGCTGTCCGATGAGGACACCACGCTGTTGCTCAAGATGCTGACGATCCGGCACGACGTGTGCGCGGACCTGCCGGCGTTGTTGCAACGCGCGGCGGGCAACCCGTTGTTCGCGGGTGAGTACGTGCGCATGCTCCGCGACGGCGCTCCGGACCAACTGCCCGACACCGTGCAGACGGTGATCGGCGCGAGGCTGGACTCGTTGCCACCGCTGGAGAAGGTCGTGCTGCAGGACGCCGCCGTGCTGGGCCGGACGGTGTGGCCGGGTGCGGTGGCCGCCGTCGCGGAACGGGACGTCGCCGAGGTCGCACGATGCCTGGAGGTGTTGCGGCAACGGGACTTCCTCACGCGCAGGACGACCAGCAACGTCGTCGGCGAGATCGAGTACGCGTTCAGCCACGTGCTGGTCCGCGACGTCGCGTACGACCGGGTGCCGCGCGCGACCAAGGCGATGAAGCACTACCACGCGGCGGAGTGGGTGCGGGCGCTGCCGCTGGAGCACGTTCCGCTGCTGGCGTACCACTTTCAGGAGGCGGTCTGGCTGGCCGAGGCCGCCGGCAAGCCGTGCGACGTGCTCGGTCGCGAGGCCCGCGAGGCGTTGACGGAGGCAGGCCGCAAGGCGACCGCGCTGGCCGCCCGCGACACCGCGGTGCGCTCGTACCGCGCGGCGTTGGAGGTGTGCCCGCCCGGCCACGAGGACCGCGCCCCGCTGCTGACGTTGCTCGGGGCGAGCCTCGCATGGCACGGCACCGGCGCGGAGGAGCTCAGCGAGGCGGTGGACCTGTTCGTGGCCCGCGGCGACTTCGCGGGCGCGGCGGAGGCCTCGCAGGCGCTGTGGCGATCGTTGCGGCACAAGGGAGATCACCGGGAGGCCGTGCGGCATCTGGACCGCACGCTGGAGTTCCTGGCGCGCACCGAGCCGGACGAGCGGGTCTGCCGAATCCAGGCGCACACCGCTCGCGCGCTGACCCTCGCCGGCCGGCTGGAGGACGCGATCACGACAGCACGGGCCGCGCTGCGCGGTGCTGTCGGGGAGGATCGGGCGGTCGCGCTGGAGACGCTGGGCATGACCAGGGCCAAGATGGGTGACGCCGCCGGGGTCGACGACATGCTCCAGGCCATCGCCGAACTGCGCGCCGCCGGCATGTCCACCGCGCTGTGCCTGTTCAACCTCGGCTCGATCCACGCGCTGCTCGGCAACGGCCCGGCACGACTGGCCGCGCGGGCCGAGGCACGCGTGGCCGCGTCGCGGCACGGCGACAGCTACACGATCGCCTGGCTCGATTCCTCGCGCTATGTCGAACTGTTCTGGGCGGGCGACTACGAACAGGCGCTGGCGAACCTCGGCGAGTCGATCGCGAAGACTCCCTGCCAGCCCTACTTCCACTCCATTCGCGCCCGCATCCTGTTGCTCACCGGCGATGTCACCGGTGCGCGTGCCGACGCGGCGAAAGCGCTCGAGCTGGCCAGGGAGAAAGGCCATCCCGGCGAGCTCCAGCACCCGCTCGTGCTGGCGGCGCGCATCGCGTTGCTGGACGGCGAACCGGCCGGCGCGGTCGTCGGCGAACTGCTCCCGCTGCTGGCGGGACAGCCCATCACCGGCCCGATCGGGGTCGGCCTGCCGATCGTGCTCGCGGCCACCGGGCACGGACCGGAGGCGATGGCCGCGGTGTCACCTTCGCGGTGGAAGGACGCCGCGATCGCCTATCTGCAGGGAAACAGGCAAGAAGCCTTCCGGATATACAGGGAGATCGGGTCGGCTCCCGACGCCGATGAGTCGCTGGTTATCGACCGGAAATAGCGTCCGGGTGTGCCCGCGATCCCGCGTTACTACCAGGCCAAGACCAAGCTGCTCGAGCTGCTCGGCGAGCTGCCGGACAACACGCCGTTCCCGCCGGAACGCGAGCTGTCCGGCCTGTTCGGCATGTCGCGCACCACGATCCGCAAGGCGCTGGACGAGCTCGTGCTCGAGGGCAAGCTCATCCGCAGAGCGGGCCGGCAGGGCACAGCCGTCGCGCCCCGCCAGCAGGTCCACCGGCTGAGCCTGGACTCGCTCGTACAGGACCTCGCCACCCGCGAATCCGTGGTGGTGCGGTCCATCGGCGCGCAGGACGTGATCAACGTCGAGTCCGTCCTCGTCCGAGGGGACGAGCCGATCGGCGTGCGATCGACGTACCTGCGCGCCTCCCAGTTCCCCGGCTTCGCCGAGCTCTACAACCGCGACACTCCGCTGCGCAGGTTCCTCGCCGACAGGTACAAGATCCGGTTCGGCGAGCTGCACCCGTGGTGCACCACCGCTCTCGCCACGCCGCGCCTCGCCGGCCTGCTCGACGTCCGTCCCGCCACACCGGTCCTGTCGATCTCGTGGATGGCCCACGACTTTCGCGGTGTGCCGATCGAACGCTCGTGGGTCGTCCTGCGGGGTGATCGTGCGCACCTCACGATGCACCTGCCGCGGGCCGATCACGTCGTGCGCCGGTCGACCGCCTGAGACAGCGGATCGGGCGGTCTGCACCGGGCATGCGATCAGCGTGCCATCCGGGACGCGGCTCGGTCGCGTGTTGGGCTAGACCAGGGAATTCGAGGGTTCCCACCAGTTTCTGCCCGCTAGCTTCGAGAGTGACTCGCAGCGGGAGGAACCGTGATCGACTACACCCGGCGCCGCATGTGGTTCCTCGATCAGCTCGACCCCGGCAACCCCGGCCATCACGTCACGCTGATCACCACCCCCGCTGCCATCACCGTGCCGGACACCCTCCTGGTCCGGTTCGACGACGACGGGCGGCCTGTCCCCGGCGGGCCGCCCGTCGCCGTGCGGTCTGCACAGGTCTCCGATGTGCGGGCCGCGGTGCGCGCGGAGATCACGCAACCGTTCGACCTGCGCACCGGGCCGCTGGTGCGGGCTCTGGAGCTCAACTCGTCGTTGCTCGTGCTGACGATGCACGGGATTCTCGGCGACATCCGGGTGCTGGAGACCGTGCTCGGCGGCGCTCCCCCTGCCGCCCCTTGCGGTTCGCCCGACCACTGGCTCGCGGAGCTGCGGGATCTTCCGGTGCTGGAGCTGCCGACCGATCGGCCGCGGCCACCGTTGCACCGCCCGGAAGCCGGCGTCGTGCCGTGGAGCACCTCGGCCGATTCCGACGCGCTGCTCGCGGCCCTGCAGGTCGTGCTCGGCCGGTACACGCGGTCGGCCGACGTGCCGATCGGTGTGGTGGTCGACGACGAACTGGTGGTGCTGCGCGGAGATCTGTCCGGCGACCCGGCGTTCGGCGAGCTGTGCGGGCTGACGGCCGAGTCGCTCGTGACCGCCGCTTCGCAGCTCGTGCCGTTCGACCAGGTCGTCGACCTGCTGGCGCCGGAACGGGACCTTTCCCGCCATCCGCTGGTGCAGGTGCAGGTCGACCTGCGGCCGCGGCGCGACCTCTACGACCCGGACATCGCGTTCACCAGCTTCGACATCGAGATCCAGAACGGGCGGGTGCTCTACAACCGGGCGTTGTTCGACCGGCCGCGGATCGCCCGGTTCCTCACCCATCTCGAACGGGTGCTGCACGCGTCCTCGGACCAGCGGCTCTCCCGGATCTCGATGATCAACCAGGACGAGGCGGTACAGCTGGCGCGGTGGAACTCGACCGCCGAGTACCTGCCGGACGTGAGCCTCCCCGACCTGTTCGCCGAGCAGGTGCTGACCACACCCGACGCGATCGCGGTCGAGCACGGTTCCGCGGCGGTGACCTATCGCGAACTGGACCGCCGGTCGAACCGGTTCGCGCATCTGTTGCGGTCACGGGACATCGGCACCGGCGACCTCGTCGGCCTGTGCCTGGACCGGGGCGTCGAGATGATCGTCGCCCTCCTGGGCGTGCTCAAGGCCGGTGCGGCCTACGTGCCGATCGACCCCGAGCACCCGCTGGACCGCATCCAGTTCGTGGTCGACGACGCCGGGCTGGCCGTGGTCGTGAGCCGGAACCGGGTCCTGTTCCACCAGCCACTGTGTCCGTCCACAGCGGACTCGTGCCCGGATTCGGCCGTGTCGCGGGTGGATCCGGCCGCTCCCGCCTACCTGATCTACACGTCCGGCTCGACCGGGCGTCCCAAGGGCGTGCTGATGCCCGGCCGCTGCGTGGTGAACCTGCTGCGGTGGCAGGAGAAGGCGCTTCCGCGTGAACCGGACAGCCGCACCGCGCAGTTCACCACCGCCACCTTCGACGTGTCGGTGCAGGAGATCTTCTCCGCGCTGCTGTTCGGCGGCACCCTGGTGATCCCGGACGACGAGGTCCGCCGCGACCCCGCCGCGTTCGCCGCCTGGCTCGACGCCGAGCAGATCACCCGGCTCTACGCGCCGGACTCCGTGTTGCGGGCGGTGCTCGACGAGCTGCCCTCGTTCACCTCGATGCGGCACCTCTCGCAGGCCGGTGAACCGCTGACGCTCGACCTGCGGCTGCGCAACTTCTGCGCCGCCCGGCCGTGGCTGCGCGTGCACAACCACTACGGCCCGGCCGAGTCGCACGTGATCACGTCCTACTCACTGCCCGCCGACGTGCTGGCGTGGCCCGCGGTCGCCCCGATCGGCCGTCCCATCGACAACACCCGCGTGCACCTGCTGGACGCCGACCTGCTGCCGGTCGCCATCGGTGTCGCCGGCCAGGTGTGCGTGTCGGGCGCCGGACTCTCCACCGGCTACCACGGCCGCCCCGCGCTCACCGCGAAGCAGTTCGTGGCGAACCCGCACGAGCCCGGCGAGTTGATGTACCTGACCGGCGACCTGGCGTCGTGGACCGACGACGGCCAACTGCTGTTCCACGGCCGCGTCGACGACCAGGTGAAGATCCGCGGCGTCCGGATCGAACCGGGCGAGGTCGAGGCGGTGCTCAACGCCCATCCCTCGGTGTCGCGGGCCGTCGTCGTGGTGAGGGACAAACAACTCATCGCCTATGTCTCCGGCAGCGCCGAGGACCTGACCTCGTACTGCGCCTCTTTGTTGCCGGTGCAGTTCGTGCCGTCGGTGTTCGTGCCGCTGACGTCGTTCCCGGTGCTAGCGAACGGCAAGATCGACCGCCGTGCCCTGCCCGCGCCGTCACCGCGCTCGTCGCACGTCCGGCCGCGCACGTCCGAGGAAGCGGCACTGTGCCAGGTGTTCGCCGACGTGCTCGGGATCGAGGACGTCGGCGCCACCGACGACTTCTTCGCGCTGGGCGGCCATTCCCTGGTCGCCACCCGCGTCATCACCCGCGTCCGCGCCGAACTCGGCGTCGAGCTGCCGTTGCCCGCGTTGTTCCACCACCGCACGCCGGAACGTCTGGCACGCGTGCTGTCCGCTGGTGAACGGTCGTGGACCAAGCCCGTGACCCCGCGCGCGCACGGCCCGGTTCCGTTGTCGATCGCGCAGAACCAGGGCAACCGGTGGTTCGGCTCGGTGCTTGCCGCGGGGTTCTGGACCGTGCCGCTGGCGCTGCGCCTGCACGGGCCGCTCGATCTCGACGGGTTGCAGGCCGCGCTCGACCGCGTGGTGCGGCGGCACGAGGCGTTGCGCACGGCGTTCGTCGAACGAGACGGCGAGGTGGTGCAGGAGGTCCGGCCCGCCACGCCGGTGCCGCTCAAGGTGGTCGACGCGCCTTCGCCGGCCGAGGCGGCCTTCATCGCCGGTGACGAGATGACCGTGCCGTTCGACCTGGCGAGCGGGATGTTGCTGCGAGCTCGCGTGCTGCGGCTGGCCCCTGAGGACCACGTGTTGCTGCTGACGATGCATCACCTGGTCAGCGACGGGTGGTCGCAGGCCCTGCTGATCGAGGAGCTCAACGGCACCGCGGCCGCGCCCACCGTGCAATACGCCGACTTCACGTTGTGGGAGCAGGAGACGCTGTCTCCCGAGCACGCGAAGTACTGGCAGCAGCACCTGGACGGGATCAGCCCGATCGAGCTGCCCGCACTGGCCGACCGGGACGTCAACCCGCTCGGTCCAGGCGAGTTGCTGCCGTGGTCCCCCTCCCCCGCGTTGCTGTCCGCGGTCGCGGTACTGGCGGGTCAGGAGGAGGCGACGACGTACGAGGTGCTGCTGGCGGCGTTCAAGGTCCTGCTGTCACGGACCACCGGCGCGGTCGACGTCGTGGTCGGCACGCCGATGGCGAACCGGGTGCGGCCGGAGCTCGAGCAGGTGATCGGGCTCTTCGCGAAGGTCGTGGCGCTGCGGACCGACCTGTCCGGCGATCCGGCCTTCCGCGAGGTGGTCCGGCGCGTGCGGACGACCACCGCCGCGGCGCACGAGCACCAGGAGGTGCCGTTCCACGAGGTGGTGGAAGGCATTCCGCTGCGACTCACGTTCCAGCTCGTGCCGCCGGTCCCAGAGTTGCGCCTGCCCGGGGTGACGGCGACCGCGTTCGAGGCTCGGCAGCGCGGGCCGGTCATCGTGAAGTCGGAGGTGACCTTCCACCTGCACGAGTCCGGCGGGCACGTCGTCTACAACTCGTTGCTGTTCTCGCGCACGCAGGCAGAAGGCCTGCTCGTGGCGTTCGAGGACGTGCTGCGAGCCGTGACAGAGGACCCTTCGCTGCGCATCTCGGAGATGTAGCTGCCTATCTCACCGCCGCCACGTCGGCCCACACCGTCTTCGTGTCGGGGTACCGGTTGTGCCCCCACACCTGCGCCAAACCGTTGACCAGCAACAATCCTCTCTGCCGCCGCCCCAGGAACCCCATGCGCCCCAGCTGCGGGAACAGTCCGGGCGTGCCGTCGTCGACCTCGACCCGCACGACCTCGCGTTCTGGCAGCCGCAGCACGCGGACGCGCCGCGGCGGAGCTCCGTGGTGGTACGCGTTGCTCACGAGCTCCGTGGCCACGACCATCACGTCGACGACGACGTTCTCGTGCATCCCCAGCAGGAGGCGACGAACCTCCGCCCGCAGGTTCGCGAGCGGCATCGTCCCCTCCGGTAGGACGAGGTCCAGGTGTTCGCTGGACCGTCCTGCAATACCCATCAGCTTCTCCCCGTGCCCTGTTAATTCAAGGCAGCAGGTTCCGTACCCAGAGGCGCAGCGACCGAAACCCACCAAAACTGGAATCACAGACTTCTCGGGAGGTCCGCCCACACGACGGTGCCGCCTTGCGCCCGGTCCACGCCCCATCTCTCGGACAGCCGCGCGACCAGGACCAGGCCGTATCCGCGTTGGGGACGGGAGACCTTCCGCAGCGGCGGACGGGCGCGGGCGTCGTGTGTGATCTCTACGCGGATCTTGTTCTCCGCCACGATGACGCGCAGGAACGAGGGTTCCGACGTGTAGCGGTACGCGTTGCTGACCAATTCGTTCACCACGAGCAACACGTCACCGACGCAGTCGGGGTCCTCCCCGGTCAGCTCCAGGCGCACCCAGCGCCGGACGGTCGCCAGTGACGGCCGCTGCCTGCCCAGTGGCAGGTGGGCCGCCGCCCCCGTCCTCGCTGTCTGGTCGTGCGCCAAACCGCTCCTCGAGTCAGTTGATCAGTTCAGGCGCGGAGTACCCAACTGCATCGGCCACCAAACCAACCGAAGAACGCGCCCTCCGCGACGGCAGCGACCGTAGGTGCGGTGAAGAACGACCACAAGGAGACGATCGGGTCATGTTTTCCACGTGTGTCTGTCCCCGCCGGGTGTGAAGACGTGCCAGGAAACGTCCACAGCAGACTGTCTGAACGCGACAGTGGACCGCTGTCACTACGAAAGTCATGCCGCGTCCGGCACTATCGGTGATGTGAGGCTGTCCGTGGCCGTCTGGCCGCCGCCGGAGATCGTCGAGGTGCTCGGTGCGCTGCACCGGGCGCCGGGCCCGCAGTGGTCCGTGCCCGCGCAGTGGCTCGTCAAGCTGCGGCCGCTCGGCACCGTGCCCGAACGTCTCGTGCCCGATCTGGTCGAGGCGCTCACCGAGGAACTCGACGGCGCTCCCGCGGCCCGCTGCCGGCTCGGCCCGAGAACGCGCTCGATCGGGCAGTGGCTCGGCGTGCCGGTGTCGGGGCTGGACGACCTGGCGGCGGCGGTGTTCGACGCGACCGCGCCGATCGTGGCGGTGACGCACCCGCAGCCGTTCCAGGCGGACGTGGTGATCGCGCGTGGCCGGGTACCCGCGTCGGCGGCCGGAGAACCGATCAGCGGTGGGTGGGTCGCCGACCGGATCGTGCTGGTCGCCGACCGCAGTGCGCCGGGCAGGCCGCGTTTCGAGGATCTAGCTGGCTTCGAGCTGGATCGCCCTGCGTAGCTCGCACAACGCGTAGTGCGTGCGGGACTTCACCGTCCCGGTCGGCACCCCGAGGCACAACGCGGCCTCCGTGTAGGTGCGCCCGTTGTAGAAGAGCTCGGTCAGCACGCGACGGTGCTCGTACGACAGAGATGCGAGCACCGCTTCCATCTCCAACGCGTCGACGACCTGCTGCGCGTGATCCGGTACCGGTTCCGGTTCGTGCTCACCGGTCTCGTGCGGCCGCGCCGTCCTGGCCCGCGCCCGGTCGATGACCACGTTGCGCGCCACCGTGATCAGCCACCCGCGGGCGGACGATCCGTCAGCGAACGATTCGGGATGCCGCCACGCCCGCAGGAAAGTCTCCTGCACGACGTCCTCCGCGGCCGCGCGGTCGCCGGTCAGCCGGGTCGCGTAGTTCAGCAGGCAGTGCTGGTGGTCCTCGTAGAGATCGCGGAGGAAGTCGAGCATGGCGGCCAGTGAATTCGACGCCCTGTTGAGAGACAACGACCCTGTCTAATCCGATAGGGAATCCCGTACAGCATCCGGGGCGTTACTCTGCGCGCGTGACGCGTTACATCAGCGCGCTCGTGCTGGCACTGCTCGCCGCGACGGCCATGGCCGTCCCCGCACAGGCCCACGCCGAGCTCAAGAGCAGCAATCCGGCGTCGGGCGCGGCCCTCGACGCACCGCCCAAGCAGATCGAGCTGACGTTCAGCGAGGCGATCGCCCTGCCCGACGGTGACGCGGTCACCATCACCGGGCCGGACGGCGCCAAGTGGCCGATCACCCAGGCCGCCGCCGTCGACAAGACGATCACGGCGCAGGTCGACGCCGCCGCGGCGAAGGCCGGGGCGCACACGCTCGCCTGGCAGGCGAAGTCCGACGACGGCGACGTCGTGTCCGGCACGTTCAGCTTCACGATGAACGTCGCGGCACCGGTCTCGTCGTCCACCGCCCCGCCGTCGACGATCACGATGAGCGCGACGGCGTCGAACGCTCCCCCGTCGACCACGACCGCCGAGTCCGGTGGCATCCCGGCCTGGGTGTGGATCGTGATCGGGCTAGTCGTGATCGTCGGCGCGATCCTGCTGTTCCGCCGCAAGGCCAAGCCGGAGTAGTCGTCGTTCCAGGAGGTCGCGCTCGGCCGGGTGCTCCGCCCGCTGCAGCGCGGCCTCCAGCGCCGCGGACGGATCTCTGCCGAGACGGTGCAGCAGGTCGGCGCGCACCGCGTGGAACAGGTGGTAGCGGTCGAGGTCGAGCGCGTCGACCTCGAGCAGAGCCGTCGCCGGCCCCTCGGTCTCGGCCACCGCGACCGCGCGGTGCAGCGCCACGACCGGGCTCGGCGCGATCGCCATCAGCTGGTCGTAGAGCGCCACGACCTGGCGCCAGTCCGTCGGCGGGTCGCTGTGCACGGCGTTGATCGCGGCCTGGATCTGGTACGGGCCCGGCCGGTTCCAGCGCAGGCAGCGGCGCACGACGTCCCGCCCCTCCGCGACCAGGGCAGCGTCCCACCGCGACCTGTCCTGATCCGCCAGCAGCACCAGTGCGCCGTCCACGACCCTGGCCTCGCGCCGGGACGCGACGAGCAGCATCAACGCCAGCAGCCCCCACACCTCGGGCTCGTCCGGCATGAGCTGAGCCAGCACGCGGCCGAGCCGGATCGCCTCCACGGCGAGGTCGGCGCGGTCGAGGTAGCCCTCGTTGAAGATCAGGTACACGACGGCGAGCACGGCCTTCAGGCGCGCGGGCAGATCGGCGTCGCGCGGCACCCGGTACGGGATGCGGGCCGCGCGGATCTTGCCCTTCGCCCGCACGATCCGTTGCGCCATCGTGGGTTCGGGCACCAGGAACGCCCTGGCGATCTCGGCCGTGGTGAGCCCGCCGAGCAGCTTCAGCGTCAGCGCGACCTGAGCCTGCGGTGCCAGTGCCGGGTGGCAGCACGTGAAGATCAGGCGCAGGCGGTCATCGGGCACGGCTCCCACCTCCTCTTCTGGTTCACCGGCGAGCAGCAACGCCTGCGCGTGCTTCTCGTGGCCCTTGGTCTCGCGGCGCAGCTTGTCGATCGCGCGGTTGCGGGCGGTCGTGATGATCCAGCCCGCGGGGGCCGGCGGGACGCCCTTCACCGGCCACTGCTCGGCGGCCGTGGTGAAGGCGTCCTGCACCGCCTCCTCGGCGAGGTCGATGTCGCCGAGGACGCGGGTCAGGACCGACACGGCGCGGCCGTACTCCGCGCGGAAGATGTCGTCGATCATCAGAACGCGATGGGCCGCACCTCGATCGACAACGGGCTGAGCACGGTCGCCAGCCGGCGTCCCCACTCCAGCGCCTCGTCGAGGTCGGCGGCCCTGATGACGGTGAAGCCACCGATGTGCTCTTTGCCCTCGGCGAACGGGCCGTCGGTGATCAGCACGTCGTCGTCCTTCGCGTTGAGCACGGTCGCGGTCGACGGCGGATGCAGGCCGACCGCGAACACCCAGGCGCCCTTGGCCTGCATCTCCTCGTTCAACGCGGTCAGGTCGGCCATGATCGGCTCGAGCACCTCGGGCGGAGGCACCTCGCCGTCGGGCTGGTAGATGCTGAGCAGGTATTGCTGGGTCATGGTGGTCTCCTTTCACCCTTTGTACGAACGCCGACGGCCGGTTTCGACAACTATGGGGAACATGATCCCGTTGATCCTTCCGCTCGACGACCCGCGAGCCGACCTGGCGGCGGTCGGCGGCAAGGGGGCCTCCCTGGCGAAGCTCACCAGGGCCGGGCTGCCGGTGCCCACCGGGTTCCACCTCACGACCCGCGCCTACCTGGAGCGGTCGATGGAGGGCGTGCTGGAGGCGTTCCGGGAGCTGGGCGGGCCGGTGGCGGTGCGGTCGTCGGCCACCGCGGAGGACCTGCCGGGCCTGTCGTTCGCCGGGCAGCACGACACCGTGCTGAACGTCGGCGAGCAGGATCTCTTCGACGCGATCCTGCGCTGCTGGGACTCGCTGCGCTCCGATCGGGCCGTCGCCTACCGGGAGCGCAACGGCATCGCGTCGGCCGAGATGGCCGTCGTCGTGCAGCGGATGGTGCCCGCGGACGTGTCCGGGGTGCTGTTCACGGCGGATCCGGTGACCGGGCGGGCCGAACCGGTGATCAACGCCGTGCGCGGGCTCGGTGAGGCGCTGGTCAGTGGTGAGGCGGACTCGGCGGAACTGCTGACACCGGCCCGGAAGGCCGAGCTGATCGCGTTCGGCGAGCGGATCGAGGCCTTGTACGCGACGCCGATGGACGTCGAGTGGGCGCTGGTCGGCGACGAGTTCCAGATCCTGCAGGCGCGGCCGATCACGTCGCTGCGGGTGGAGTGGAACGACACGCTCGACGGCGACTACCTGTGGTCCAACGGCAACGTCGGCGAGGCCATCCCCGAGGTGATGACACCGGTGACGTGGTCGCTGGTGAAGGTGCTGTCGAGCGCGGCGATCGGGCCGCACCGGATCTCCGGCAACATCGGCGGGCGCTTCTACCTCAACATCAGCACCTACACCGCCATCGGCGCGGTGATCGGCAAGGCGGAGGAGATGCGCCGCTCCGGCGAGGAGACGTTCGGGCGCATCCCGGCGGGCGTGACCGTGCCGCCGCTGCCGATGTCACGCCTGGCCGTCGTGGGTGCCGTGCTCAAAGGCGCGGGCGGGCCGATCAAGCAGCAGTTCCTCTACCGGACCCGGCTGCCCGCGCTGGTCAGGGACAACCCCGCCCGCTGCGCCGCCGCGCACAAGGCGATCGCCGGCTGCGCCACGCCCGCCGCGTTGCTCGACCTGTGGGCCGAAGATCTCGACCAGCTGCTGCGGTTCGTGTGCCCGATCCTGGACGCCGGGGCGCGCATGATCGCGGGCGGGCCGGCGGCGTTCCGGCGCAAGCTCACCGGGCTGGTCGGCGAGGACGACGCGGCCACGCTGCTGACCGGGTTCCACGACGGCGCCGGGCTCGCGAGCGTGGGACCGCTGGTCGGGCTCGCGCGGCTGCGTGCAGGGAAGATCGACCGCGACACCTTCGCGCAGACCTGGGGTCATCGGTGCGCCAACGAGTTCGAGGTGTACTCGCCGCGGCCGGCCGAGGACCCCGAATGGATCTCCCGGCAGCTCGAGACACTGGCGGATCCCGAGGCGTTGCTGTCCCGGCAGGCCTTCCTGCGGGCGGAGGCGTGGGACCGGTTGGTGGCGAGGCACGCGGAGAAGGCCGCGAAGATCCGCAAGCAGCTCGACCGGATCGGCGAGGGCGCGCGGGCGCGGGAGCAGGCCCGCTCGGAGATGGTGCGGGCGTTCTGGGTGATGCGGGCGTTCGTGCTGCGGGCGGGTGAGCTGACGGCGACCGGGGACGACCTGTTCTTCCTGCCGATCGACGACGTGCTGCGCGTGCTGGGCGGCGAGACGTCGTTGCTGGATCGGGTGTCCGGTCAGCGAACGGCGTACGAGCGTTATCGCGCGCTGCCGCCCTATCCGGCGGTGATCCGCGGGCGGTTCGACCCGGAGTCCTGGGCGGCCTCTGCGGACCGGCGGGCCGATCTCTACGACGCGACGACCGACGTGCCGATGCCGTCGGACGTCACCGGGTTCCCCGGCTCAGCGGGCGTGGTCGAAGGCCTCGCGCGGGTGCTGGAGCGGGTCGAGGACGGAGAGTCGTTGCAGCAGGGGGAGATCCTGGTGACAACGGTGACGAACATCGGCTGGACGCCGTTGTTCACCCGTGCCGCCGCGGTGGTGACGGACGTCGGGGCGCCGCTGTCGCACGCGGCGATCGTCGCGCGGGAGCTGGGAATTCCGGCGGTCGTGGGATGCGGGAACGCCACCACGCGCATCGCGACCGGAGATCGAATTCAGGTGGACGGCGCCAGGGGAACCGTGAAAAAGGTGTGGTGAACCCACCACCCGTCCGCCGCCGAGTGGTGGGTTCGGTTCACCGAGGTCAGTTGTGCACGGGCACGCAGTCGTGCATCGAGACGAGCTGACGCCGCATGCGTTCCCGCAGCAGATCGATCACCTCGGTGACCGTGTTGGCCTCCGCGTAAGCCTGGACCTCGACCCACTTCAGGTCGAGCCGGGCGTACGCGTGGATCACGGTCTTGTCCGAAGTCAGGTTGACCCATGCGAAGTCGACCCGGTCCGGTGCGTACCGGTCCAGCGAGCCGATTTCCGCCGACGCGTAGTCCCTGGCCTGCTCGGGAATGGCCTCCGCGAGCGAGACCTGGATGTAGTCCATCGACACCTGCCTCCTCAAGGCAACACGGCAACGCCGCGTGGCCAGTTCGACGATACGAATCCGATCGCAACGCCGAACCAGGCGTTGGTCCCGACAGCGCAGGGTCTTTCTACTGAGAGATGGTGCGGCTGCGGGACCTAGTGATCTCCCTGGACCAACGCGGAGACCCGCTGGTCGAGGTCTTCCGCGGTGGGTGCTCCGATGAGAAGTTCCACCGAGCCGTCATCGCGCACGAACGCGAACGTGGGCTGGGCGGTCACCCCGAAGCGCTTCCACACGGATCCGTCGAGATCGGCCAGATGCGGGAAGCCACTCATCTCGTGGTCGGACACGAACTTCTTCATCGCGTCCAGCTCGTCCTGTGCGGCGACACCGACGAACTGAATCTTGTTGTGGCGCTTGGCGGTCTCCGCGACGGTCTTCGCCTCGGCGTTGCACGACGGGCACCACGGCGTCCAGAACCACAGCACGGCGGGCTTGCCGGCGAGCATCTCGCCGCGGAACTCCGCGCCCTCCAGGGTCTTGGCGGTGAACTGGAACTTCTCGGGCGCGGGTGCCTTCTCGGCGCACCCGGCGAGCAGCAGGATCCCTAGCAGCAGTCCGAGGATGCGCATCGGCTCCTCACCTCCTGTCTGGGCGTACGGCCTTGCGCCTCCTGCGGTTCAGCCACCACGCGCCGGCGAGCGCGAGGACGACCACGAACGGCCACGGCCCCAGCGCCGCCACGATCTGCACGAGCGCGCCCTGGAACCGTCCGGCACCCTGCACGACCGGGTCGATCGCACTGCCGCCGGCCAGGAACAGGCGCAGCTCGTAGACGCCGTAGTAGGTCACGTAGGCACCGACCGCGACGAGCACGACGCCGCCGATCCGGTTGACGTGCGGCAGGAGCTTCCTGATGCGCGGCGCCAGCAGGGAGCCTGCGACGGCGAGTGCCGTGACGACGAGGCCCATGCCGAGCGCGTAGGCGAGGAACGCCGTGCCGCCGGTCTGCAGCGACGCACCGACCACCGCGAGGAACGGGCCGATCGCGCACGAGAGCGAGGCGATGGCGAACGCGATGCCGTAGCCGTACATCGACCAGAGGCTCTTCGGCGCCGCCTGGAGCTGGGGCAGCCGCAGGTAGATCGACTTCCCGGCGACCAGCAGCACACCGATGACGAGCATGCCGAGCCCGATCAGGACCGTCACGAACGGCAGGTAGCGCTTGAGCGTGCTCGCCAGCGGGGTGATGAGAAGGCCGAACAGCCCGAAAAACGTGACGAATCCGGCTGTCATCACCAAACCGGACAGAAAGGCCTTTCCGACGTGGTCGCGTGCGATGAGCGCCAAATAGGCAGGCAGCATCGCGAATCCGCACGGGTTGACCGTGGCGACCATTCCCGCGACGACCGCGAGTGCGAGCTCGTTCACGATGCCGACGGTAGTGTTGCGCCGTGCCGATCGAACAGTGGCTCGAAGCCATTCCTCCCCTGCTCGTGTACGTGATCGTCGGCCTGGTGATCGGCTTCGAGTCGCTGGGCATCCCGTTGCCCGGCGAGATCGTGCTGGTCACGGCCTCGCTGCTGGCGTCGCAGCACGACGACCTGAGCCCGTTGTGGATCGGCGTGTGGGCGAGCGCGGGCGCCATCATCGGCGACAACTTCGGCTACCTCATCGGGCGGCGCGGCGGACCGCGGTTGTTCGCGTGGATGGGCCGCAAATTCCCCAAGCACTTCGGGGAAACACAGCTCGACCACGCCCGGCGGGTGTTCCAGAAACGCGGTGCGTGGGCCGTGTTCTTCGGTCGTTTCGTTGCGCTGCTGCGCATTCTGGCCGGGCCGCTCGCCGGTTCGCTGCACATGAACTACGGCAAGTTCTTGGTGGCCAACGCTTTGGGTGGCGTCGTGTGGGCGGGCGGCACCGCGGCGGCCGTCTACTACCTCGGCGTGGTGGCCGAGAAGTGGCTGAAGGGCTTCTCCTACGCGGGTCTGGCGCTCGCCGTGGTCTTCGGCGTGGTGGGCACGATCGTGATCAAGCGCAGGCTGGCCCGTGCGGCGGAGAAGGCGGAGGAGCCTGTCGAGGAGGTCACGCCTGTGTAGCCCAGGCGGCGATCTGGGCGCGTGACCGCACACCGAGCACGGTCTTGAGGTCGCGCACGTCCGCTTCGACGGTCCGCAGCGACACGTGCAGCCCGTCCGCGATCTGCTTGTTCGTCAGGCCTTCCGCGACCATCGCCGCGACGCGCAGCAGCCGTTCCTCGCGCCACGACAGCGGGACGTCCTCCGTCTCGTCGCTCTCGTGGGTGTCGACGACGAGCCGGTCATCGTCCGGCACGAGCTTCGCGGCGTACCGGATGTTGTCGGCTTCCTCGGTTCGGAGCGGCTCCGGCAGTGCGGCCAGCACGTCCAGCAGCCGGTCGCGCACGGCGATGGAGTCGTGCTGCAGCAACATGCCAAACGCGAACAGCCGCACCGACTCCAGCATCTTCGGCCGCTCGCCCCCTTGCAGAAGTGACTGTGCCTGAAGGCGTTTCGCCATCTCCCAGCCCTGCGGCAGGAGCGCGTCGGCAAGCTCCCGCCCGATGCCACCGGGCAAGAGCGAGAACGTCCGGAACGCCGCCCGCTCGGCGTCCGTGAGCAGCGCGTGGCTGCGGTCGATCGCCGCGTGCAGCGACCGGTGGTGCGGCGAGGCGTCCCGCGGCCCGGTGGTGAGGACGGCGAACCGGTTGCCGAGCCTCGCCGCGATCTCCTCCAGCGTCAGCACCCGCACGAGGCGTGCGGCGAGTTCGAGCGCGAGCGGCAGGCGGTCGAGCCTGGCGCAGACGGTGTCGAGCAGCTCGGCGCTGTCGTCGAACTCGCTGTCGACCGCGAGTGCCCTGTCGCAGAACAACCTGACGGCGTCGTGCTGCTCCAGCGGATTCAGCCGGTACGCCTGCTCGCCCGGCACGTTGAGCAGCTCGCGGCTCGTGGCGAGCACGCGCAGCGCCGGGTGCCGTTGCACGAGCGCGGCGCAGTCGGCCAGGACGTGCTCGCAGCCGTCGAGCACCAGCAGAGCGGGCTTGGGGCCACGTGCGACGAGGTCGGTGACTCTCGTGGCGTCGGCGAGCTCGACCAGCATGACGTGCTGCCGGTGGGCGATCGCCTCCTGCACGAGCCGCGTCTTGCCGACGCCGGGCGGGCCGACGACGGTGACGATCCGGTGCCGTGCCAGGAGCTTGGTGAGGCCGGCCAGCTCGGCGGTGCGGCCGACGAACGTGTCCAGGCGCGGTGAGCCGGAGGCCGGGGTCACGTCGCGGGTGCGGCGGCGGTAGGCGCGCTGGCGGCAGGCTCCTGAGCAGTACTTGGCGGGGGCGGTGACGGGGGCGCCGCAGTTCTCACAAGCCATGGCACACGCGCCGCCCCCGCTCATCGCACACGCGCCGTCCGAGCCGCCAGCTGAGTCCGCGAGGTCAGCCCCAGCCGCGACAACATCTGCGTCACGTGCGACCGCACGGTCCCGGTCGAGATCCCCAGCCGCGCGGCGATCTCCGGATTGGTCAGCCCCTCCACCACGAGATCGGCGATCTGCTCCTGCCGCGCCGTCAACGGCTCGTCCGGCCGCTCCTCCGAGCTCACGTACTCCAGCAGCCCGGCGTGGTCGAGCCGCTCTCCCAACCGGCGCGCGCGTTCGGCTCGTCGTGGGTCCACGGAGGCCACGGCGAAGTCGTGTGCATCGGCGACCATCCGGTTCCACAGCGCTTCCCGGCGTGCGCCGCGCGTGGTGCGTGTGGCGGCCGCGGCGGCCATCAGCACCACGGTGCGTTCGGGCTGGCCTCGTCGTGCCGCCACCACGCCGAAGCCCTCCAGCACGCCGGCGAGCGCGACTGACGAGGGTGCGCCTTCCTGCAGCGCCACAGTGAAGTGCTGTTCGGCCAGGTCGATGTCGCCGCGTTCCAACGCGACCACACCGGCGGTGTGCCTGGTCGCCATCACGCGGTACCCGTCGGGGGCGTTGTCGGTGAGCGACTCCTCCACGGCTGCCGATGCTCCGCTCAGATCGCCGAGACGCAGCAGCAGCCAGGCGTAGTTGTTGAGGAACGTCCACAGCAACACGTCGTTGCCCAGCGCACGCGCGGACGCCACCGAATGCTCGTAGGCGATGCGCGCACCCGACAGGTCGTCGGTGATCGTGCGCGCGTAGCCCAGGGCGTTCCAGGCACGGGCTTCCCAGTTCGGCTGTCGCATCGCCGGGTGGGCCACCAGTGCCTCGGCCAGCCGGAGCGACTCCTGGGCGTCGCCGGTGCAGCCGGCGAGCCAGGCCGCGCGGAACAGCAGCATTTCCGAGTGCTCGGCGAGCACGCCGCAGGACAGGGTCTCCGCGGCCAGGCGCATCGCCTCGACGTAGGAGCCGCGCAGGTACCAGACGTGCACCAGCCCCGCCACCAGCCAGGTGTGCCGCGGGTCGGTGCACGGCATGCGGGCCATCGCGTGCAGCACCTGGTGTTCCTGGCCGGTGAGCCAGGTGTTCGCGGCACCGGCGATCGTCGGCGACGCCGCGACCATGCGGATGGTGCGCGTCAGCACCGTCGTGAGCCGGTCGAACGTCGCGTCCGTCTCGCTGTGCTCCTCCAGGCGGGCCAGGCCGAACAGGCGGATCGACTCGAGCATGCGGAACCGGGCGCTGGACGACGACGGTGGCGAACGGACGATGAACGACTTCGCGCGCAGCGATGCCATCAGCTGCACCATGTCCGAGCCGCACACGGCCGAGGCGAGATCGAGGTCGAAGTCGCCGGCCAGGACGGAAAGCCGGCGCAACGCCTTCTGCTCGTCCTGGTCGAGCAGGTCGTAGCTCCACCGGATCACCGCGTCCAGCGTGCGGTGGCGGGCCGGCACGTCAGGTCTGGCCGCGGCGAGTTCGATCGCCAGCGGCAGGTGGTCGAGCTGGGCGCACACCGAGGCGGCCAGTTCCGGCGCACCCGCGCAGTCCACGAACAGCTGCCGTGCGTCCGCGGGAGCGAGCGGGCCGACGTCCACGCACATCTCGCCGGCCAGATCGAGCGGTTCGCGACTCGTCACCAGCACGCGCAGACGCGGGCACCGGGCGAGCAGCACCGTGACGACCTCGGCTGCCTCGCGGATGAGGTGCTCGCAGTTGTCCAGCACCAGAAGGCGGTGCTCCGCCAACGCGCGGGCAACCGTGCCGCACAGAGGCTCGCCCGGCTCCTCCCAGACGTTCAGTGAGAACGCGACCACGTGCCACAGCAGGTCCGGCCGATGCACGGACTCCAGCTCCACCACGGCGGTACCGGGTTCGGCCGGGAACAACTCGGCGGCGAGGCGCGTCTTGCCCGCCCCGCCGGGACCGGCCAGCGTCACCAGCCGGTGCCTGCGCAGCAGCCGTCGCACGGCGGACAGCTCGCGTTCCCGCCCGACCAGACGGCTGCGCGGGCTCACCGACGACCACATGCGCCGATTCTAGGAGTGAATGCACCGCGAAGAAATGTCATGCACACACGATTGACATGGCGTTGCCACAAATGCAGCACCACTCACTAAACCGGTTTGAACAGCGCAAATGGCGTTTCTGCAACGCTCGGACACCGCAAAAGCGGGCGCGAATTGAGACGCGGCAATCACCGATCTGAATTGCTCATCAGGTCGCCCAGGCCGGTCACGCCAGTCCACCGGGCTTGGAAACTGGTCTCGACCTGTCATCCAAGTGGCTGCGAGATACCGGCACAGATCCCGGTCGTCACGGAGCGCAGCGGAGGCGGCAGAAGCCGCCGGCAACGCCACGAACGGACGCACCGCGCGCACGAAGACAGCGCGAAGTTGCGCAGAACATCCCAGAACCCAACGGGTTCACTCAAGCCCGGCCGGAATTTCGGCGGTGTACGAAGCGCATCTGCAAACGCTTACGTGACTGATCTATCGGACACATCTTGTGGCTCGCCGATTACGCGCGGTATGGTCTAGACCTTCAACCGCCGCCGCGATGTAAGGGATGTACGCACATCAAGGCAAAGGAAGTCACATGAAAATTCGACGCAGGGTCGCCACCGCTATGGCCGGCGTTCTCGCTGCACCGTTGCTCGTCGTGGCTCTCCCCACCGGCACAGCCTTCGCACATGGCTACGTGTCGTCACCGGCCAGCCGTCAGGCGCAGTGTGCCCGCGGCACCGTTTCGTGCGGGGCCATCAAGTACGAACCGCAGTCCGTCGAGGGTCCGAAGGGGCTGCAGAGCTGCCACGCCAATCTGGGCCAGTTCGCCGAACTGAGCAACGATGGCAAGGGCTGGACGGTCCACCGGACCGGCCGCTCGGTGACGTTCAACTGGACGTTCACCGCACGGCACCGCACGCGGGATTACGACTACTTCGTCGACGGGCGCAAGGTCGCCACCTTCAGTGGCAACAACCAGATGCCGCCGGCGAACGTGTCGCACACGGTCAACGTGGGCTCCGC
Source organism: Lentzea sp. NPDC051213 (assembly GCF_044455585.1). NCBI lineage: Bacteria > Bacillati > Actinomycetota > Actinomycetes > Pseudonocardiales > Pseudonocardiaceae > Lentzea > Lentzea sp. NPDC051213. The sequence continues at coordinate 342,248 of NZ_JBITEX010000002.1, read as the reverse complement.
GGGCAGGCACAAGATCCTCGCCGTGTGGAACATCGGTGACACGGCGATGGCGTTCTACTCCTGCATCGACATCAACGCGAGCTGATCCACCAGCACTAGGTGCGTGTGTTCCCCTTCCGCTCACGCACCAGCTCGTCGACGTCGAACGGCATGAGGTTCAACGGTGGGCCGGACAACGGCTTGCGCAACGCGTCGAGAATCCGTGCGTTCATCGCCTCGATGATCGCGCGGGCCTCGTCGTCGGTTCCGGCCGCCAGGGCCAGCACCCTGGCGGCCTCCGCCTCCCTGCGCAACACCAGGGAAGGGGGCAACCCTGCACTGCCCTCTTCCTCCCGCACCTTCTTCTTGAGCCACCAGTCTTCTTCGAGCGGCTCGCCGGCACCGGGCAACGGCTTGCCCGCACCCGGCAGGTCGTCGAAGTCGCCGCGTTCCTGGGCTTCGCGGATCTGCTTGTCGATCCACGACTCGAAGCCCATGCCGGGCGGTTTCCGTTGCGTCATGGGGAGAACCTCCTGACAGCGGCATGAATCGCGTCGGTGAACGCGGGGCTGCCCTTGTGGCCAGAGTCGTCCACGAGGGTCAGCTCTGCGTCCGGCCACGCCTGCGCCAGTGCGTAGGCGGTGTCCGCGGGGCAACTCAGATCACGGCGGCCGTGATCGGCGGACGCGCGGTCGCTGAAGACGGCAGGGCTGCCGAAATCCTCCAGTGACAGCACGGTGTCCTCCCACCGTAAGCCACCGCGAGCGTGCTCCCCCAGGATTCCCCGTACACCAGCCACTTCTCGATGCCGAGGTGCTCGCGCAGCTTCTCGACGTCGGCGATCAGGTGCTCGGTGGTGTTGACGCTCATGTCCGCGGCCGGGTCGCTCGCATGCGGCGCGCCCGGCCCGCCGTGCAGGTGCACGGCGGGCTTGCCCTCGGGTTGCCGACGACTTCCCAGTAGATCTGGTTGCCGACGCCGAGCATCCCGTGCTGGAAAGGCTCCACGATCTTCAGCGTACCGACGACTTCACTCAGGCGGAGCTGATCAGGAACGTGGCCAGCGCCGCCGTTCCCAGTCCGCACAGCACCGCCACACGTCGTCTGCTCATCGCGGTCAGCGCGGCTTTGTTCCCGTGCCTGCCGGTCCAGGTCGTGAGACTCACGCCGAGCAGCCATTCACGGACGAGCCACCACAGGGTGAGCAGTCCGATGAGTGTCTGCAGCGCAAGCCATGCGGGCAGGCAGCGCACCGTCGTGCGAATCCCCACCTGACCCGCCGCGACGACCATCGTCACCACCATGAACACCGCCCACAGCAGTCCCCACCAGTTCGTGAGTCCGGCCAGGCCGTTGCGCACCACGAACGGCACCAGGCTGAGCACCGCGAATCCGCTGAAGAACGCGTCCCACACCTGGGAGCCGACGACCAGGAACGAGCGGGCGTCCAGCAACGGTGCGCGGTGCTTCACCATCGACTGCGCGAAGCCCGCCGTCCACCGGTGGGTCTGGCTGAGCAGCTCGCGCAGCGATGTCGGCTCCTGCACGTACACCAGCGCATCGGGTGTGAACGCCACCCGGTGACCCGCGCGGTGCAGCGCCCAGGTGAGGTTGAAGTCCTCGGTGATGACGTCGTCGGGGTATCCGCCCATCTCCCGCAGCACGTCCGTGCGGTGCAGGTTCGCCATGCCGCTCAGCACGAGCTGCCGGCCCAGCACGTCCTGCAGCGGACGGATCCACCTGTTCGCCACCGCGTGGTACAGCGTGCGGTACCGGCTGTAGACGGTCGCGGTGTCCTTGGGCAGTGCCGCGGCACAGGTGCCGACATGGCCTGCTCGCAACGTCGCCACCATTCGCTCGGCGGCGTCCGGGGCGAGCACGGCGTCGGCGTCGAGCGCCAGCACGAACTCGCTGTCCACCAGGGGCAGCGCGAGGTTCTGGGCCGCCGCTTTCGAGCCGGCCTTTCCCTCGATCACGGTCGCGCCCGCGGCTGCCGCGAGTGCCGCCGTGTCGTCCGTGCAGTTGTCCGCGACCACGATCACCTGGTCCGCCGGCAGAGTCTGGTCCAAACAGGACCGGACGGTCTCGGCGATCGTGGCTGCCTCGTTGTGCGCGGGAACGACCGCGGTGAAGGTGCCCGTGCTCAGCGGCGTCGTCCCAGCTTGCGCATCAGCACGCCGACGCCGGTGCTCGTGAGCCCGACCAGGGTCATGACGAGGAGCCCCGCGCCGGCGCCGGTGGCCGCCAGTCCGTACATCTTGTTTCCTCCCAAATCCGACATCGGCTGGGACGCTAGCAACAGGCCACTGTGGACACCCCCGCGAGCAAACCTCGACGGCCTGAATTCATCCGAACGTGGCCGTCGTCGGCTCCGGCACTAGACCTTCACGAGCTTCCAGTTCAGCCCGGCATCGACCGATCGGTAGACCTCGGCGAACTCCTGGCCGGGCCCGCCGCGCACCAGCGTTGCGTGGCTCGAGCCGGAGAACGCCAGATCCTCGAACGGCGGCCCGCCGAGCGTGAGCAGCGTGTCCCACTTCTCGCCGGGACCGCGGTGCACGAACGACCAGTCGCGCCCGGTCGCGGCGACGAGCGCCGCCTCCGAAGACACCGCGAAGCCCGTCGTGATGCCCTCACGCGGTGGCACGCTGACGGTCTTGAACGGCCCGCCCTCGGACCTGCGCAGTTCCTTCGTCATGTTCCCGAAGCCGGGATCGAAGCTGCACAAGGCAAAACGAGAGCTGCCGACCGTGCCGAGCCGGGTCGCCGACTCCACCGTGCACGGGGCGGGTTCCTCCAGCCAGCCCGACGGCGACCGCGTCCAGTACCGGTTCTCCCGGAAGACCACCGACAGCGAGACCTGGCCGGGCGCGATGTCGCCGAACGCCTGACCCGGCACCTCGATGCCCGGCACCGGCCGCCACGAACCGAACCACAGCTCGCGGTGGAACAGCCGCGAGGACTTGCCGTCGTAGATCACCGCGAGGAACCCCGAGTCGTCGAACCCCAGCGCGCCAACGGTTCCCTTGATGCCGGACGGTTCCCAGCGGGTGCCGCCGTTGCTGGTGACGAACAGCTGCTCGCCGTCGGTCACCACGCCGGCGGCGTCGTTCGCGAAGGCCACCCGCAGCCGGCCCGTCTCCGGCACGGCCAGCGGCGGTGTCTTGACGCGCGTCCAGGACGTACCGCCGTCGAGCGTCCTGATCAGCTGCGGGCAGTTCTGGGTCTGGCACTGGGTGCCGGCACCCAGCACCCAGCCCCGGTCAGCGGACACCCACGACGTCGACGCGGGCGAGACCCCGGTGCTCGCGTGCGCGACGGCCGTCGTCGTTCCGGCCAAGAACAGTGCAACGACAACAACAGCAATGCGTTTCCCCCACATCGCCTTCTCCCCTCAAGAGGCTGATTTCCACTCAACACCCCGAAGTGGTGAAGCGGCAACCACCCATCCCGCCACGAGAACTCCGGCACCACCGGAGAGGAGGAAGGTCAGCTGGGGGCCGACGGCGTCGAGCAGCAGACCACCGCCGATGTACGAAACCGCTGCGGCGACACCGATCCCGCCGTAGAAGTTGGCGAACACGCGGCCCGTGCGCTCGCCGGGCACCAGTCGCTGGATCAACGTGCTGTGCGCGACGTCCATCGCCGCGATGCCGAGTCCCCGCACGGCCTGCAGCGCGAACGCCAGCGCCACGCCCGACGCGAGGCCGGTGAAAAGGTTGCCCGCACTGCTGATCGCGAACCCCGCCACCAGCAACACGATCATGCTCGCCTTCGCCGCTCCCCTGGCCAGCAACGCGTACCCGGTGAGCAGACCAATACCCACCGACGCGAGCAGCAGACCGACCGCGCTGTCGGACCCGTGAAAGACGTCCTTGGTCAGCATCACGATCGCCACGTCGTCGATCGCGGTGCACGCCACGACACCGCAGAACCCGAGGAAGATGATCCGCAACGCCCGGTTGCCCCAGATCTCGCCGAGGCCGACCCGTGCGTCGGCGAACAGCGACCCGCCGAACTCCGCGGGTCCGGTCAGCTTCGGCAGCTTCAGCAACAGCAGTGCCGACAGCCCGAACGAGACGGCGTCGACGAGCAGCGCGCCCCGGATGCCGACCAGCGGGATGAGCGCGGCGGCGAGCAGTGGCCCCAGCACCTCCGCGCTGTTGGTGCCGAAGCCGAGCAGGGTGTTCGCGGGCCCGAGATCCTTGTCCGCCACCAGCGAGGGCACCGCCGCCCGCGAGGCCGGGAGGAAGATCTGGCCGAGCACGGCGCGGACACCGACGAGCAGGAGCAGGATCGGCAACGGCGGCAACGTCAGCGCGATGACCGCCAGCAGGATCCCCTGCGCGATCTCGCAGGCGATCATCACGGTGCGCCGGTCGAACCTGTCGCTGATCACCCCGGTGAGCGGGCTCAGCAGCGACGGCGCGAAGTCGCCGACGAGCAGCAGGGCCGCCACCGCGATGGCCTTCCCCGCGACGGACTCGACGTACAGCATCAGCACGACCAGGCTGAGCATGTCCCCGAGAACGGAAACGACCCGTGCGGTGCTCAGCACACGCAACGGGCCGTTCTCCTTCAGCAGCGTCAGCACACGGTCATCGTGCCAACGCGGCCTCCAGCTGGTCAGCCAATTTGTTCATGATTCCCGCGTACGAGGCGTAGCTCAGCGGCGCGACGGCGTTCCACTCCACGAACCGGTCGGCCTGCACGGCGGGCAGCGCCTGGAAGACCGGGTGGCCCTCCTTCATCTTCTCCGGGCCGAGCACGTGCTGACGCGTGTCCCACATGATCACGTGCGTCTTGTACGTGCCGGAGTTCTCCCACGACAGCGACTGGAAGTAGCCGCCACCCTCGGTGTCGGGCTTGTCCGGGGTGAGCAGCGGCAGGCCGAGCTCCTTGGAGTACCAGTCGAGGTCGGGATTGCGGGCGGGCACCGCGACGTAGAAGAGCTTCGGGTCCGCGCCGACGACCTGGATCTGCTGGTTCGCGGCCTTCATCTTCGCGCCGATGGCCTTGAGGCGGTCCGCGGCCTTGGTGAACGCCTCCTCGTCGGCCTTCGCCTTGGCCGACTCGACGTCACCGCCGAGCGCCTTCGCCAGCTCGCGGAAGCGCTTGATGCCGTCCGGCAGCTGGATCTTGGACTGGCCGATGCCAACGGTCGGGGCGACCTTGAGCACCTTCTCCTCGAACTCGGCGGTCAGGTGCCAGAGCCCGGTGACCTCCGGGTAGTAGCCCGCGACCACCAGGTCGGCGTCCAGCGCGGCGAACTTCTCGAAATCGATCTCGCCGTAGCCGGGGCCGGTGATGTCGGTGACCTGGCTGGGGTCGATGCTGCCCGCCTCGGGGTCGGTGCTGCCGTCGGCGCGCTTGAGCGGGCCGAACGTGCCGACCACGTTGACCCCGAAGTCCTTGAGCGCACCCGCGGCGGACACCTGCGCGACGACGCGTTCCGGCCGCTTCGGCGCGGTGACCTCCTTACCGCGGTCGTCCTTGAACGACCACTGACCCTGCTGCTCCGTGGGAGCGTTCCCGCCACACCCGGCCACCAGGCCGAGCAGCAGAACCGCGGCGACTGTCCTGCGCAATGTCCACCTCCTGAGATTAGGCTTACCTAACCTATCAAGAGGCTTTACAAGATCGGTCAGACCGGTACGTTGGTAACCGTGCGGAATCATCTGACGATAGGGCGTCGATTCGCCGTCGTCGTCGCACTACTGGTGATCGCGGTTTTCGTGCTCCACCCGGCGTGCCCGCCGGAGCCCTCGCACCACGGCGCCTCCACCCCAGGCCTGTCCGCCGAGCTCTGCCACCACGGCGAGGTCCAGCACCTCTCCGCCGAGACGCCCGCCCTCGCCGCTGTGCAGGCCGGCACTCCCACGGCAGTCGATCTCGACGCGCCCGCGGTCGCCTGGTCGCCGGTCGTGGCCACGTCCACCTCGTGTCCGTGGCGCCCCGAGCGCGGCAGCTCCGGGCGCACATTGCTGATCGACATCGGCATCTCTCGAACTTAGGCCGTTCCCCTCGCGTGCCGTGGCAGGACTTTGTGGTCCCGCCACGTTGCCGCGCGCTCCGAATCTGGCCTTGTCTCCTTTCTTTCCAAGGGAAAAAATCCCCATGTCTGTACCTGTGCTGGACCGAAACACGCCCGCGGGCATCGTCGGCAACACGCCCGTGCTGTGGATCGACGAGTTGTCAGGCACTTCCTCGTCCGGTTTCTGGGCGAAACTCGAGAGCGCCAATCCCGGCGGCGGGATGAAGGACCGCGCCGCCCTGCACATGATCAGCCGTGCGCTGGAACGCGGTGACCTCACGCCTTCCGGCCACATCGTGGAATCGACCAGTGGCACGCTCGGACTCGGCCTGGCGCTGGCCGGGATCGTGCACGACATCCCGGTGACCCTGGTGGCCGATCCCGGCCTGGAACCGATCATCCAGCGCATGCTGCGCGCGTACGGGGCCACCGTGGACCTCGTGGACAGCCCACATCCGACCGGTGGCTGGCAGCAGGCACGGCGTGAGCGCGTGGCGGCGTTGATGGCCTCGTTGCCAGGCACCTACTGCCCTGATCAGTACAACAACCCGGACAACGTGGCCGGGTACGCGCCGCTGGCGCACGAGCTGGCCGCCCAGCTCGGTCAGGTCGACGTGCTGGTGTGCGCGGTGGGCACGGGCGGCCACTCCGCCGGGGTGGCTTCGGTGCTGCGGACGCACTTCCCGTCGTTGCGGCTGGTGGGCGTCGACACGATCGGCTCGACGATCTTCGGTCAGCCGGCGCGGACCCGGCTGATGCGCGGGCTCGGGTCGAGCATCTTCCCGCGCAACGTCGACTACCCGGCGTTCGACCAGGTGCACTGGGTGAACCCCGGCGAGGCCGTGTGGGCGTGCCGGACGCTGGCCTCGCGGCATTACGCGAGCGGCGGCTGGAGCGTCGGCGCGGTAGCCCTGGTCGCCTCCTGGCTGGCGCGGACTTCCTGTCCTGGCACACGAATCGCGGCGGTGTTCCCCGACGGGCCGCAACGGTACTTCGACACCGTGTTCAGCGACGAGTACTGCGCTGCTCATGGATTGCTGGGCGCGGTTCCGGCCGAAGAGCCGCTGGAGATCTCTTCGCTGGGAGAACGCGAAGTGCTGTCCTGGACCATGTGCCGGTCCGTTGTGGACCCGCTGGCGGTGAAGGCGTGATCACGCAGTTCCGCTCGTTCGACCGCAGCGTGCAGTTGTTGCTGCTCAACCAGTTCAGCATCAACGTGGGCTTCTACATGCTGATGCCTTACCTCGCCTCGCACCTGTCGGTCACGCTGGCACTGGCGGGATGGGCGGTCGGACTTGTGCTGGGCGTGCGGAACTTCGCGCAGCAGGGCATGTTCCTGATCGGCGGGACGCTGGCGGACCGCCTGGGCTACAAGCCGTTGATCGTGGCGGGCTGCGCGTTGCGGACCGGCGGGTTCGCCTTGCTCGGTCTGGTCGACGGGTTGCCGGCGCTCGTGATCGCGTCGGCCGCGACCGGGTTCGCCGGGGCGTTGTTCAACCCGGCGGTGCGCGCCTACGTGGCGGCCGATGCCGGGGAGCGGCGCGTCGAGGCGTTCGCGCTGTTCAACGTCTTCTACCAGACCGGAATCCTGGTCGGGCCGTTGATCGGGCTGGCGTTGACGGCGGTGGACTTCCGGCTGACGTGCCTGGTGGCGGCGTTCGTGTTCCTGGTGCTGACCGTGCTGCAGTGGCGGTCGCTGCCCGCGCGGGCCGGTGGGGCGTCGAGTGGCTCGGTGCTCGCGGACTGGCGGCTGGTCTTCTCCAACCGGCGGTTCGTGCTGTTCGCGCTGGCCATGATCGGGTCGTACGTGCTGTCGTTCCAGGTCTACCTGGCGCTGCCGCTGGCCTCGGGTTCCGCGGTGCTCACGGCCGTGCTGTTCGCCGTGTCGGGCATCTTGTCGATCGCCGGCCAGATGCGGGTCACCGCCTGGGTACGCGCCCGTTTCGGGCCGGACCGGGCGCTGGTGCTGGGCGTGGTGGTGCTGGCCGCCGCGTTCGTGCCCGCGATTCCGGGCGGCTGGGCCGGACTGGTGGCCTGCGCCGCGTTGCTCGCGCTCGGAACGATGGTGGTGTTCCCGTTCGAGATGGACAAGATCGTCGCGCTGGCCGACAACCGGCTCGTCGCCACGCACTACGGCCTCTACAACACGGTCGTGGGCGTGGGAATCCTGCTCGGCAATCTGCTCACCGGAATCGCGTTCGACACGGCCGAGCGCGCGGGTGTGCCATGGATGCCCTGGCTCGCTCTCACAGCGGTGGGCCTCGGATGTGCTTGGGCGTTGAAGAAGTTGGCGTCCCGTGTCGAACCGGAGGTCGCTCACTCGACGTATCTGTAAAGGCAGCTCGGATCGGAGGGACGTCATGATCGTCAATCTCATCGCCACGTTGGTCGAGGAAGACCTGGCGGAGGACAACGGCGCGCTGGCTCCCGACGACCGGCTGACCTGTCACGTGCACGGGCGCTGGATTTACCAGTGCGTCTCCTCGCCCGTGCACGTTAATCGGGTCACGCGACACCGTTGGTGCCGTGGTTGCGATGCCGAGCTGGGCGTCGTGATCGACGAACTCACCGGCGAGGTCGCGATGCGCTGCCCCCGCTGTGGGCGCGGGGGCAGCGCCGCCACCGCCCGGCTGATCGCCGCCTGCCGTGCGTCGATCGAGGCACGCAGGGCCGCCTGATCGGGTTGAACCCCGGCCTCCGTTCGGCCGTACGCCTCCTCAGAAGCCGATTCCGACTCCTGAGGAGGCCGCGTGCCCGGCCGTGCAGCAAGGACCACCGCTCTGGCCGCCGTGATCGCCGCAACGGTGGTGTCAATGCCGCAGGCTCACGCTCAGCCGGCCGATGACGCTCTCAAGACGTACAACGACCTGACGCGCGAGGCCGAGAAGCTCAGCCAGGACCACCTCAAGGCCCAGAGCGACCTGTCCAGGGCGAACGCGATCGTGGCCGCCGCCACCGAGGCGGAGAAGAAGGCCCTGGCCGAGTCCGAGCAGTACCGCGGGCAGGTCGACGTGCTGACCACGGCGTCGTTCGAGGGTGCCCGGCTGAACGACCTGTCGGCGTTCCTCACGTCGACGTCCCAGCAGGACTTCCTGGAGCGGATGCAGGCGATGAACATCATCGCCGCCGACCAGAACGCCGCTGTGACCCAGATGAACGCCACCCTGACCGCGGCGCAGAAAGCGCGCACCGACGCCACCAAAGCGGCCACCGCCGCGGACAAGTTCGCCGCCGACGTGTCCACGCGCAAGGTCGCCATGGACCAGCAGGTGTCGACCGCGCGCACCAAGTACCAGTCGTTGACGGCGCCGCAGAAGCAGACGCTGGCGGCTCCCGGCCCCACCGTGACCGTGAACGCGCCCGCCGGCGCGGCGGGCGCGGCGCTGACCTTCGCGATGAGCCAGCAGGGCAAGCCGTACGTGTTCGGCTCGAACGGGCCCAACTCGTGGGACTGCTCGTCGCTGATGCAGGCCTCGTACCGGGCCGCCGGCGTGAGCATCCCCCGCGTCACCTACGACCAGGCGAAGATCGGCCGCGGAGTGGGCCGCGGCGAGGTCCAGCCGGGCGATCTGATCATCTACTACTCGGGTCAGTCGCACGTGGCCATGGCCGTGGACAGCGTCCGCGCGGTGCACGCGTCCACCGAGGGCGTGCCGGTGAAGGTGGCGAACATCGACTCGATCGGTCCTATTTCGGTGATCCGCCGGGTAGTCGGGTGACGATTCTCTCCCACCCCGCGATAAAGCGACGTAGACGACTGTGAGAGCGTGCTGTCCGGTGAACTGTTGAGGACCCGAGGTAGACGGGGACATGGTCATTCCGTAACCTGTCCGAGACCTTCGGCCCAGCAGTTAACCCACTCGGGGCACACGCCAAGGTTGCCGCCTTACGCGCAGTAGTTCTCGCGGGGCGGCTGCCAGGAAAAAGGAGGAACCGCGACGTGACGTCGCAACCCTCGCGCCGCACCGTGCGCGGAGCACTCGTGGCGACCGCAGCGGTCGTAGCAGCAGCGCTCCCCACCACCCCGGCCACCGCACAGCCTTCGGCCGCTGACGCGCTCAAGCAGTACAACGAGCTGTCCGAGAAGGCATCGCAGCTCAACCAGGACCACCTGAAGGCCCAGGACGACCTCAAGGCCAAGCAGGCGCAACTGGACAAGGCCAAGGGCGACCTCACCACGGCCCAGCAGGCCGAGGAGTCGCTCCGCGGCCACGTCGACCAGCTGACCACGTCGTCGTTCCAAGGCGCGCGCTTCAACCAGATCTCCGCGCTGCTCGTGAGCGACTCTCAGCAGGACTTCCTCAACCGCATGTCGGCCCTCAACATCCTCGCGGCCGACAACGCGGAGGCGCTGAAGAAGCTCACGGACGCCGTAGAGGCCGCGGACTCCGCGACCAAGTCGGCGAACGAGGCCACCGAGACGTCGAAGAAGCTGCTCGGCGAGATCGAGCAGAAGAAGACCGACCTGGCCAAGCAGCTGGAGACGGTCCGCGCTCAGTACAACCAGCTGAACACGGCCACCCAGAACGCGCTGAAGAACAACGGCGACATGTCGACCATCCTGGTCCCGCCCGGCACCGCCGGTAAGGCCCTGGAGTTCGCCCTCGCCCAGCGCGGCAAGATGTACTCCTACGGCTCCAACGGGCCGAACACCTGGGACTGCTCCTCGCTGATCCAGGCCGCCTACCGCTCGGCGGGCGTCACGATCGGCCGCACCAGCTACGCCCAGGCGGCCGCGGGCCGCCCGGTCAGCCGCGGTGAGGTCAAGGCCGGCGACATCCTCGTGTACTACTCCAGCCAGTCCCACGTGGCCATGGCTGTGGACAACGTTCGCGCTGTCCACGCCTCCACCGAGGGGCAGCCGGTGAAGATCGCCGACATCAACTCGATCGGTCCGATCAGCGGCATCCGCCGCATCGAGGGCTGACGAGCTCGGCTTTCCAGTTTTGAGTTTGGGTGAAACGCCCCCTGCCTCGCCTTTTGGTCCGGTAGGGGGCGTTTCGCTGTGTCCGGGCGCTGGTGTGGCGCGGCGTGGCCGGGTCCGCCGCCTGGCCCTCTGACCTGGGACGAGGGGGTTCGCTCCGCCGAGGGCGCCGCCAGCGGCGCGGCCACAGTGGCATGGCTGGACCCGGTCACCCTCCCCGGCCTTCAGACCTGGGACGGGCGTTTCACCCCGCCCAGGCGCCGCCAGCAGCGTGCCGCAGCCAGGCCGATTGCCCTCCGGGCCCTCTGACCTGGGACGAGGCGTTTCGCCCCGTCGAGCGTGCCGCAGCTAGGCCGGTTGCCCCTCCTGCCCCTCCTGGCGAGCGATCGCGAACGCCGGATTGCCCTCGTCGTCCTGACGCACGTCCAGGACCTTGTCGTCGAGGAACTGGGCGGCAGCGGGCTCCATGATGACCTTGGCGCCTGCGGGCGCGGCCACCACCTCGTCGCCGTCGACCGGCTCGCTCAGGGACAACTCCAGCGCGGACTGGCTGTTGTTGTCGGCGGCTAGAGCGAAGCGCAGGCCGATGTCGTCGGTGGCGGTGGACTGTCCCGTCAGCTCGTTGATGACTTCGGCAGCCATCGGCGTCACTTCGAGCATGTCGGCCCTTCCGTTCGGAAACTACGAACGCTCCGTGTTCCCGACCTGGCCCGACTTCAATCACCTCCGAACGAAAACGCAGGTAGAAGGCCTAAGAAGCGACCCTGTGGGCAGTGGGACGGGCCACCTCGCTGCGCACGTGGCCGCACGCCGAGCACACGCGCTGCACCGGGATCAGCTCGGCGACCAGGCGCCACGAGTCCGCGAACGACGGCGACTCCTGGCCGGGGACCAGCAGGCTGTCCAGCACCTCCTGACGGCGGCGGCCCTTCTCGCGGCTGCGCTCCACCGGGTCGCGGCGGTGGGCCAGGGCGCGCGACTCCGCCCGTGCGCGCTCGCCTTCCGAGGTCAGGCCCGCGCCTCGGCGCGGGGCGTGCAGGGCGGCGTTGCGGCGGTTCACCCGGAACCACTCGCCCAGCGACATGCCGGGTAAGGGTGGCCGGGCCAGGCGCACGCCGTCCGTTGTCCAGGTGCGCAGGCGGGCGCGCAGGAACTCGTGCGCCACCTGCGCGCGCGAGCGAGGGCGGCCCTGGCGTGTGCCGTCCGGGCGGGTGTCCACGGCCACCAGCACGGCGTCGACGCTCCACCCCGCGGCGAACCACGGTTCCAGGAGGCGGCGTACCCACCGGCGGTCGGCGTCCGGCCAGGATGCGCGCGCACACAGCGACTCGACCGCGGTGTCGACGTCGGCGTCGGTCATCGGGACCACTCGGCCAGGCCAGCGGCGAGGATCGATCTGCATCAGGACCTCCTATAGCACACACGAACACCTGTTCGACATGCTGCCACGGGGGTCTGACAAAAACTGAAGACCAGACCTCTGACCAGGCAATATCTACGGCACGAGGACGGCGGCGCCGGTCACCCGGCCTGCCCGGAGGTCCGAGAGGGCGAGGTTCGCCTCGCGCAACGCGTAGGGCTGCACCGCCACGGACAACCGGTGCGAGGAGCAGAACGACAGGAACTCGGCGGCGTCGGCCCGCGTGTTCGCCGTGACCGACCGGACCTGCCGCTCCTGGAACAGGTGCCGGGAGTACGACAGGACCGGCACGTCGGACAGGTGGATCCCGGCGATCGCCAGCGTCCCGCCCCGGTCCAGCGCCTCCAGCGCCACCGGCACCAGCGACCCGACCGGCGCGAACAACACAGCCGAGTCCAGCGGCACGGGCGCGGCGTCCGCGGCCGACGCCGCCCCCAGCGACAACGCCAGCTCACGAGCCGACTCCGACCTGGTCACCACGTGCACCTCGTAGCCGCGGGCGACGGCGACCTGCAGAGCCAGATGAGCCGACCCGCCGAACCCGTAGATCCCCAACCGCCCGCCGTCTGGCACGGACGCACGCTTCAACGCCCGATACCCGATGATCCCGGCGCACAGCAACGGCGCCACCGACTCGGACGAATATCCCACGGGCAGCCGCAACGCATATGCCGCCGGCACGACCGCATAGGACGCATAACCGCCGTCAACGTCCCACCCGGTGTACAGCGACGACGGGCAAAGGTTCTCGTCACCGCGCAAACAGAACCGGCACGACCCGCACGTGTGCCGCAACCAGGCGATGCCGACGCGCTCCCCCACCCGGAACTCCCCGGCGGCGACCACGACCTCACCCACGACCTGATGCCCCGGCACGACCGACGGCCGATGCACGGGCAGATCCCCGTCCACGACGTGCAGATCGGTGCGGCACACCCCGCAGGCGAGCACCCGCACGAGCAACTCCCCCGGAGCGGGTGAAGGCACCGGCACGTCCGCCAAACGCAGCGGCGTGGTCAGCCACGAAAGCATGATCCCCAGGTTAGCCTGCGAAAATGACCCACCACGAGCCCCACGACGAGGTCACCGGCGACCGGATGAACTGGTTGCGCGCGGGCGTTCTCGGCGCGAACGACGGCATCGTGTCGACCGCCAGCCTCGTCGTGGGTGTCGCGGGCGCCACGACCGACAAGGCCCAGATCCTCGTCGCGGGCCTGGCCGGTCTCTTCGCGGGCGCGATGTCCATGGCATCGGGCGAGTACGTGTCGGTCAGCAGCCAGCGCGACGCCGAGCGCGCCCTGCTCGCGCAGGAACGCCGCGAGCTCAGGGACATGCCGGAGGAAGAACTCGAGGAGCTCACGGAGATCTACGAGGAGAAGGGCCTCGACCCCGAAACCGCGGCAGAGGTCGCCAAGCAGCTCACCAAGCACGACGCGCTGGCCGCCCACGCCGAGGCCGAGCTCAAGATCGACCCGGACGAGCTCACCAACCCGTGGGGCGCCGCCATCGCGAGCTTCGTGTCGTTCACCATCGGCGCCCTGCTCCCCCTCGCCGCGATCATCCTGAGCCCCACCAGCCTCCGCGTCCCGGTCACGGTCGTCGCCGCCGTCCTCACCCTGGCCCTGACCGGTTTCATCAGCGCCAAGCTCAGCGGAGCCCACCGGCAGCGCGCGGTCATCCGCAACGTCGTGGGTGGACTGATCGCGATGGGCGTCACCTACGCCATCGGCTCCCTCGTCGGCCAAAGCATCGGATAGCCCCGAACCGGGTACCTGCGAGGACATGACAGAAGAACGCGGTGCATACGTCCCCCAGGACACCGAGGACTTCGAGGGCCTGGACGAGGACAACCTCAGGAAGGACCCGCTGGAGGCGGGCATGGATCCGCCGGAACGCTGGGCGGAGTCCGACAAGTACGGGATGACCGAATACGAGCAGGCCCACCCCCGCCCGCTCGACGAACGCCTCGCGGAGGAGCGCCCGGAAGTCGCGGCGGAACGCGGCGAGGACGACGAGACGGGTGCATGATCGAAGGATGAGCCTCGGCATCCCGGAGAAGATCACGGCGTTGCTGTTCGACCTCGACGGCGTGCTGACCAGCACGGCTGTCCTGCACCGCAAGGCGTGGCGGCAGACGTTCGAGAACATGGGGCAGCCGTTCAGCGAGCAGGACTACCTGACCTATGTCGACGGCAAACCGCGCTACGACGGTGTCCGGAGCTTCCTCGCCTCGCGCGGCCTCACGCCACCCGAAGAGGAGATCCGCCGCGTCGGCGACCTGAAGAACGACCTGGTCAACCGGATCATCGACGAGGAGGGCATCACGCCCTACCCCGCCTCGGTGCGCTACCTCCAGGCCGCGCGCGAAGCCGGACTCCCGATCGGCGTGGTCACCAGTTCCGCCAACGCCACCAAGGTGCTCAAAGCGGGCGACCTCACCGAGTTCGTCGACGCGCTGGTGGACGGCAACGTGATCACCGAGCAGCATCTGAACGGCAAACCCGCACCCGACTCGTTCCTCGAAGGCGCGCGAAGGCTCGGCATCCCACCGGAGCACGCCGCCGTCTTCGAGGACGCGCTCTCGGGCGTCGCGGCGGGACACGCGGGCGGGTTCGGGCACGTCGTCGGCGTCGACCGCGGCAACCAACGTGAAGCCCTCAAAGCGAATGGCGCCGACGTGGTCGTCGACGAGCTCGACGAGTTGCTGTCATGAGCTACACGACCGAACCGTGGAACCTGCGCTGGCAGGGCCTCGCCGTGAACCAGCTCAACCG
This sequence comes from Lentzea sp. NPDC051213, assembly GCF_044455585.1. Lineage (NCBI taxonomy): Bacteria > Bacillati > Actinomycetota > Actinomycetes > Pseudonocardiales > Pseudonocardiaceae > Lentzea > Lentzea sp. NPDC051213. The sequence continues at coordinate 327,118 of NZ_JBITEX010000002.1, read as the reverse complement.
GACCGAGTCGACGTTCGCCCTGGCCAACGGTCACATCGGCCTGCGCGGCACCCTCGACGAGGGCGAGCCGCGCGGCCTGCCCGGCACGTACCTCAACGGCTTCTACGAGCAACACCAGCTGCCGTACGGGGAAGCGGGCTACGGCTATCCCGAGGCCGGGCAGACCATCGTGAACGTGACCGACGGCAAGATCGTCCGGCTGCTGGTCGAGGACGAGCCGCTGGACATGCGCTACGGCAACGCGATCGAGCACGAACGCGTGCTCGACTTCCGTTCCGGCACGCTGCGCCGCCGCACGCTGTGGGAGTCGCCGACCGGCCGGCGCGTGATCGTGCGCAGTGAGCGGCTCGTGTCGTTCACCCAGCGCGCGGTCGCCGCGATCCGGTACGAGGTCGAGCCGATGGACGACGTGCAGCTCGTCGTCCAGTCCGACCTGCTGGCCAACGAGCCGACCGTCAGCCGCAGCAACGATCCCCGCGTCGCCGCCGCGCTGGACTCCCCGCTGGTCAACGACTTCACGATGGCCGAGAAGACACGCGCCGTGCTGTGCCACCACACCAAGGTGTCCGGTCTGCGCATGGCCGCCGCGATGGACCACGAGATCGAGATCGCGGGCGGCGTCGACGTGCGCACCGACATCCGCGCCGAGGCCGACCTCGCCCGGTTCACCGCCGCCGTCGACGTCGCGGCGGGAAGCTGCCTGAAACTCACGAAGTACCTCGGCTACGGCTGGTCCGCCCAGCGCTCCACCCCCGCGCTGCGCGCCCAGGTCGAGGCCGCGCTGGCCGGTGCGCTGCAGACCGGCTGGAACGGTCTCGTCAACGAGCAGCGGGAATTCCTGGACGACTTCTGGCAGGTCGCGGACATCGAGATCGAGGGCGACGACGAGCTGCAGCAGGCGATCAGGTTCGCCCTGTTCCACGTTCTGCAGGCCGGTGCCCGCGGTGAGTCCCGCGCCATTCCGGGGAAGGGTCTCACCGGCCCCGGCTACGACGGGCACGCCTTCTGGGACACCGAGATGTTCGTGCTGCCGGTGCTCACGTACACGGTGCCCGACGCCGCCCGCGACGCGCTGCGGTGGCGTCACTCCACATTGGACAAGGCTCGCGACCGCGCGAAGGTGCTGGGGCTCAAGGGTGCCGCATTCCCATGGCGGTCGATCAACGGCGCCGAGTGCAGTGCGTATTGGCCGGCGGGCACGGCGGCGTTCCACGTCTCCGGTGACGTCGCCTATGCCACCCAGCAGTACCTCAACGCCACCGGTGACGAGGACTTCGAACGCGACGAGGCGACCGAACTTCTCGTGGAAACCGCACGGCTGTGGTGCTCGCTCGGGCACCACGACCGGCACGACGGGTTCCGCATCGACGGTGTCACCGGCCCCGACGAGTACTCGGCGATCGTCGACAACAACGTCTACACCAACCTGATCGCCCAGCAGAACCTGCGCGCCGCCGCCAACGCCGCCGAACGGAACCCCGGCGCGGCAACGGAAGACGAGATCGAGGCCTGGCGGCGGGCGGCCGACGCGATGGCCATCCCGTACGACGAGATGCTCCAGGTGCACCCGCAGGCGGACAACTTCACCAAGCACGCGGAGTGGGACTTCGAGAACACACCGCAGGAGAAGTACCCGCTGCTGCTGAACTACCCGTACTTCGACCTGTACCGCCGGCAGGTCGTGAAGCAGGCGGACCTCGTGCTTGCGATGCACGTGCGCGGCGACGCGTTCACCGACGACGAGAAGGCCCGCAACTTCGCCTACTACGAGGCACGCACCGTGCGCGACTCGTCGTTGTCTGCGGGCACGCAGGCGGTGCTGGCCGCCGAGGTCGGTCACCTCGACCTGGCCTTCGACTACCTCGTCGAGGCCGCGTTCACCGACCTGCACGACCTGCACGACAACGTCACGAACGGCCTGCACATGGCCTCGCTCGCGGGTGCGTGGACGGCGCTGGTGGCCGGGTTCGGCGGCATGCGCGACCACGGCGGCCGGCTGACGTTCGCGCCACGCCTGCCGGCCGCGCTGACCCGCTACTCGTTCCGGATGTCCTTCCAGGGCAGCAGGATCGCCGTGGACGTGAGCGCGACCGAGGCCACCTACCGGCTCGTCGACGGCCCCGAACTGGCGACCACGCACCACGGCGAGCCGATCGCGATCACGGCGGATCAGCCGGTGACCCTGCCGATCCCGAAGGCTCCCGACCTCGAACGGCCGCAGGGGCCGGCGGGCCGGGAGCCGAGAAGGCGTTAGCCGAGCCGGGAGACCTGGTAGTGCGCGATCAGGTCTCCCTGCACGAGCACGCTCAGGTGGACGTTGATCGCCGGCCGGTCGACGAACGAGAAATCGACGTCGAGATGTGCGAGAACCAGATCACCGGCGAGTTCACGCGTTTCCAGAATCTTGTAGTCGGCCTTCAGCCCGAGCGGCTGGGAATCGTAGTAGGCGGCAATCGCCTCCCGCCCGACCCCGTACGGCTTGAAGCCCTGGAAAATGGCGTCCTCGGTGAAATTGGCGGCGACCTGCTCCGGGTCGTGCGCGTCCACGGCGTCCTTCCACCGGTCCATGACGGTTTTGATCATGGTCAGTGCCCCGCGCTCTGGCCGCCGTCGACGTGCAGGATCTCGCCCGTCACGAAGCCGGCCTGTTCGAGGAACGTGATCGCGTCGACGACGTCGGAGATCTCGCCGATGCGCCCGATCGGGTGCAGCCCGGCCAGCGTCTCGTGGGTCTCCGGGGCGTGCATCGGCGTGCGGATGATGCCGAGTGCGACCGTGTTGAAGCGGATGTCACGGGTCGCGTACTCGATCGCCAGCGACTTCGTGACGGCGTTCAGACCGCCCTTGGTCAGCGACGCGAGTGCCGACGGGACCGCGGACAACGCGTGGTCGACCAGGGTCGTGGACACGTTCACCACGTGACCGCCGTTCTCCTGCATCTGGGCCACCGCGCTGCGCGTGATGTCGAAGAACCCGATGAGGTTCGTGCCGGTGACGGCGGCGAAGTCCTCGTCGGTGTACTCGGTGAACGGCTTGGCCACGAAGATGCCCGCGTTGTTCACGAGGCTGTCGACCCGGCCGAACCGCGCCAGCGCTTCCCGGACGACCCGCGCGCCCTCACCCGGCACCGCCAGGTCCGCCCGGATCGCCAGCACCTCCGGGTCGCCGGAGTCCTCGATCGACCGCGAGACCGCGACAACCGAATAGCCGAGCTTCCGATAAGCGGGCACAAGAGCCGCACCGATTCCCTGTGACGCACCCGTGACGACTGCGACCTTGTTGGTCATTTCCAGCTCGCTTTCGAAGGAGAAGAAGTGGAACTGACAGCCACAACGGCCCGCACCCGCGATTTCATTTCGCGAAATTGCGACCCGTTTCCTCCAACGTGTGAGGCTCAGCCTCCCAGCGCACGATAGGGGTCGTCCGCAGGCAGCCAGACGCCGTCACGGCGCAGCCCGAGGTCGCCCACCTCCCGCACGATCGCCTCGGCGGCGGCGATCACGTCCGCGCGTTCCTCGTCCTCCCGGCGCACCAGCGACCAGGTCCACCACACCTCGGGGCTGACCACAGGCCGCTGCACGAGATCCGGCGGCAACGGCGTCGTCTGCCCCTTCGGCGAGTTGAGCACCGGCGTCGTGCACACCCGCACGTGGTCGAAGAACGCCGGCCCGGTGATGGCGCCGTTGTGGATGCGCCGGACGCGGGCGCCGGTGTCCTTGGCGAACTCCTCGGCGTAGTCGTTCCAGGACTGCCACGATGTGACGTCGTCGTCCACCAGCACGGCGATGTCCTCGGCCCGCACCGGGCTCGTGTCCGTGCCCACGGCCACCGCGTAGAGCCGGTCGGCGCCGAGCAGCCGCGCGTTCAGCCCCAGTTGAGCGGCCTCGGCCTTCCGGATCCAGCACACGGCCAGGTCGAGGCTGCCGTCGGCCACCCGCGCCGCCTGCTGGTGCGAGGGCACGACCCACGCGTCCATGTAGATCTGCGCGACCCCGGCCGTGCGGGCGGTCAGGTCCGGCGGGAGCCAGTTCACGTACCCGATCCGCACCGGCCGCGACCCGGACAGCTGACGCGCGTGCCGTTGCAGCTCGTCGGCCCGCTCCAGCAACGCCCGCACTTCCGGGACCAGCGCGGCACCGGCGGCGGTGAGGGCGACGGTGCGGCGATCACGGGCGAACAGCGGCACGCCGAGGTCGCGTTCGAGCGCCTTGATCTGCTGCGACAACGACGGGCCGGCGATCAGCAGGCGGGCCGCCGCCCGGCCGAAGTGCAGCTCGTCCGCGACCGCGAGGAAGTACCGGAGTTGACGCAGTTCCACGTTCCGCATCCTAGGAGGCTGCGCCTCTCACGCAGGAGAAAGCCGGTCGTGGCGCCGCCCGCGCACCCGGTCGCACGATGGATCCATGACCACCAGCGAGTTCATCGTGGAGATCACCACCACGATCCCCGACGGCACGAGCCAGTCCGAAGTGGACGAGCGGCGGGCCGCGGAAGCCGTGCGTGCCAAGGAGTTGACGGCGAGCGGCAACCTCGTCCGGCTGTGGCGGCCGATCGGCGAGATGCGCAGCGTCGGCCTGTGGCGGGCCGACGACGAGCAAGACCTCCTCACGAACGTCCTCGGCACCCTGCCGTTGAGCCCGTGGATGACGTTCGACGTCACGGCCGTGCAGCCTCACCCCAACGACCCCGGCCGTTCGTGACCGCACACGATCACAGCTCCAGCACCACCTTCACGTCGTCCGCCCGGTGCTCGAAGGCCTCGGCGAACTCGTCGAGCGGAACCCGTCGGGTGATCATCGAGGACAGCCAGGCGTCGTCCGCGCGATCCAGCACCTCCGCCGCCTCCCGGTAGTGCCGCACGTTCGAGTTGACGGTCCCGAACATGATCCCGTTGTGCAGCACCAGATCCCGGTTCGCCTGCCCGAGGTCCACCGGCAGCACCTCGGTCGACGGCACCCCGGTGAGGCACACCAGTTGCCGCCCGAGCAGCTGCGCGACCAGCTGCGGTGCCCCGGTCGCCTCGATCACGACCTCATGCGGAGGCAGCGTGCGGTGGTAGGTCGCGCCCAGCGACTCCACCAGCGCGGGCTTCGGACCGTCAGCCGCGAGGTCGAACACGTGCACGTCCAGCCCGCGCTGCACCCCGATCAACGCCGCCAGCAGCCCGATCGGCCCGGCACCGGTGACCAGCACGCTGTCGAACGGGAACAACGCCAGCCGATCCAGCCGTTCCCACGCCTTGACCACCACCGAGGCCGGTTCGACGAGCACTCCCGTCGAGGAGCTGACACCGACGGCGTAGGACGCGGGCACCGTCCAGAGCGTCGAGCCGTAGCCGTCGAGCCCGGTGATTCCGCGCTCGGTGTACTGGCCGTTCAGGCAGTTGTCGAACTCCCCGCGCGCACAGGCCCCGCACGGCACCGGATCGGGCCGCCGCACGACCCCGGCGACCAGCGATCCCGGCGTGAACCCCGGTCCGCTGACCACCCTGCCCAGGGATTCGTGCCCGATCACCAATCTTCTGCCGACGCCGAACTCGCCGCGCACGATCTCGCGGTCCGTCCCGCAGATTCCGATGGCCAGGCCCTCGACCAGCAGTTCGTCCGGTCCCGGCTCCGGATCCGGTAGTTCGGTCAACGACAAAGAACCGGCTCGTGCAAGATCCACCGTCAACGCGCGCATGGGAACCATTCTTGACATATCAACACGATCACGCTGACCATGGGAGCGCTCTCACGCAACCCTGTCTCAGTGAGGAGATAGTCGATGCGCAAGCTTCTGTTGCTGGCGACATCGGCCCTACTAGGGCTGACAACGATGTCCGCACCTGCTCAAGCAGCTCCACCGAACCTGCTCCCCATGACCGTCACGAACAACTCGGGCCGCGGCGACGCCGTCCACCTGTACGTGTTCGGCGAGATGGGCGGCCGGCTCGGGTACGTGAACGCGAACGGCCAGTTCACAGCCTGGTCCGGCGGTGGCATCCCGCCCACCCCCGCGCCGGACGTCTCGATCCCCGGTCCGGGCAACGGCGGTAGCCGGACCCTGCAGATCCCGATCAACCTCGCGGGCGGCCGGCTCTACATGTCCTTCCGCGACAAGCTGAAGTTCTCCCTGGTGCCGAACGGCCTGGTGCAACCGGCGCCGTGGGCCGCGGGCGACCCGAACCGCGACATCCTGTTCGACTGGAGCGAGTTCACCTACAACGGCGGCGGGTTGTGGTTGAACAGCTCCCAGGTCGACATGTTCAGCGTCCCGCACGCGGTCGAGGCGACCTCCCAGGCCGGCGCGACCAAGCGCACCGGTCAGCTGGTCTCCAACGGCCGCAACCGCATCTTCGACCAGCACCAGCAGCTCGGCGGCGACTGGGCACGGCTGGCCTACACCCGTTCTGACGGGACCCGGCTGCGCGTGCTCAACCCGAGCAAGGGCCTCGACGCGGGCGTGTTCTCCGGCTCGTACTACGCGGGCTACGTCAGCAGCACCTGGGCGACGTATCAGAACACGCCGCTGACCGTGGTGCCGTACCAGAACGAGCCGAACCGCAGGTTCACCGGCCGCACCAGCGGCGGGGTCCTCAACTTCACCAACACGTCCGGCCAGCAGGTCGCGTCGTTCCAGCAGCCGTCGACGCGGGACGTCTTCAACTGCGACGGCCGGCTCGCGGCGCCGAACAACGACATCGGCGCCATCTCCAGGTCGCTCTGCGCGGCGCTCAACCGGTCGACGCTCGGGTTCATCCACACCCAGCCGACGTACACCGCGAGCCAGTTCTACACCCGCTCGATCACGAACCACTTCTCGAGGATCGTGCACGCGAACATGGCGGACGGGAAGGCGTACGGGTTCGCGTTCGATGACGTCGGCGCGTTCGAGTCGCTTGTTCACGAACCGAACCCGCGTTCGGCCAGGATTGTTCTGACTGCATTCTGATCCGAAACAATCTTGCTTTTGATCGACTTTCACTCCACTGTGTGAGGGCCGTCGCCGCGGCTCTCACACAGTGGAGTCGTTGTGTGCGTAGGGGTCTTGCTGGTCGAAGACGACGAGCGAATCCGGCAGGCGTTGAGCCTCGCCTTGTCCGACGAGGGTTTCACCGTTGACGAGACCGCGTCGGGTGAAGCGGCTTTGGAGCGTTTGGCGGCCGAGTCCTTCGACGTCGTGCTGGTCGATCTGACGTTGCCCGGCGTCGACGGCCTGGAAGTCGTGCGGACCCTGAGATCCCGTGGTGACCTGCCGATTATCGTCGTCACAGCCAGGACGGACGCTCGCGATGTGATCGCCGGACTCGAGGCGGGCGCGGACGACTACGTCACAAAACCGTTGATGGCAAGTGTTCTCGCCGCGCGAATCCGCGCGTTGCTCCGCAGACGCGGACCCGGCCGGGAAGCCGTCCGGATCGGCGATCTGGAAATCCGTCCGCAGGAAGGACTGGTGCACCGAGCGGGTGAACGCGTTCATCTGACCCGGACGGAATTCCGGCTGCTGCTGGAACTCGCTGGTGCGGGCGGCCGAATCGTCACCAGGGAGCAGTTGCTGCAAAAGGTTTGGGGATATGACTACTTTGGTGACACTCGTCTACTCGATGTGCACATAAGAAGGCTCCGCCGCAAGATAGAGGCGAACCCGGATGACCCAGCGCTGGTACTCACCGTGCGCGGTACCGGGTACCGGATCCGGTCATGAAGCTCTCGCTGCACTGGCGGCTGACGCTGGCGTTCGGCTTCGGCCTGCTGGTCGTCACCAGCGCGCTGGCGTTCGCGACGTGGAACCTCGCCTCCGGCTACATGCTGCGCCAACGGGAGGCGAGCGCGCTGCGGCAGGCCGAGGTGAACGTGCGGCTGGTCGAGAGGTCCCTGTCCTCGCCGGGTCTCGACGAGCTGCTGACCGGCCTCACCACCGGCCCCGACTCGTCGATCGTGGTGTTCAGCCCGGACGGCCTGGTGGCTGCGGGCCGGGCCGTCGATCCCGCCGCTCTCCCCTCTGCACTGGTCGAGCGTCCGCCGGGGCGCGCCCGGATCACCGTGGACGGCCTGCCGGTGCTCGCGGTGGCCCGGCCGGTCGCCGGTCACTCCGTCTACGTCGAGCTGTTCCCGTTGCAGCAGCTCAACCGCACGTTCGCGTTCCTCGGCGCGGTGCTGTCCGGTGGCGCGATCGCGGCCGCGCTGCTCGGGGCGGCGCTGGGGTCGTGGGCGTCGAAACGGGCGCTGAAACCGCTGGCGGAGCTGAACTCCGCCGCCGGGAGGATCGCCGGCGGCGACCTCCGGGCCCGCCTGCCCGACCAGGACGATCCCGACCTGGCCGCGCTGGCGGCGAAGTTCAACTCGACGGCCAGCGCGCTCGAGCAACGGGCACTGCGGGACGCCCGCTTCGCCTCGGACGTGTCGCACGAACTGCGGTCGCCGTTGACGACGATGGTCAACGCCGGGGCGGTGCTGCGGCGCCGTCGCGAGCATCTGAACGGCACCGCCGACACCGCCCTGGAGCTGCTCACCTCGGAGGTGGACAGGTTCGCCAGGATGGTGGTGGACCTGCTGGAGATCTCGCGGGCCGACCAGACCGACGACCCGCCGCTGGAGGAGATCGCGCTCGACGCGCTGGTGCGCAACGTGGTCGCGACTCGCGAGGAGGTGCCGCTCGACCTCGAACCGGCGGTGGTGCTGGGCGATCGGCGGCGGCTGGACCGGGTGCTGACGAACCTGCTCGACAACGCGGACCGGCACGCCGGCGGGGCCGTGCTGGTCTCGGTGCGCAGGATCGGTGAGCACGTGCGGCTGGCCGTGGAGGACGCCGGGCCCGGCGTGCCGGAGTCGTTGCGGGAGGAGATCTTCGAGCGTTTCGCCCGCGGCGTCATGGCGGGGAGCCGTGGCGACGACATGGGCAGTGGGCTGGGACTCGCTCTGGTCCGCGAGCACGTGCACCGGCACGGCGGGCAGGTGTGGGTGGAGAACCGCGCGCCGGCCGGGTCGCGCTTCGTGGTGGAGCTACCGTCGGGCTAGGGCACGAGTGCTTACGAAGTTCTGACGGCACCTCCTTCGGCCGCGCCACGCGGGTACCGCGGTCCTACGGTCGGTTCATGCGAGTACTGATCACCGGCGGTGCCGGGTTCATCGGGTCCCACGTCGCCGACGAACTGGCCGCGCAGGGCCACGAGTGCGTCCTGCTCGACGCCCTGCTGCCCGAGGCGCACGGGGCCGTTCCGTTGCTGGACCACGAACTTGTCGTCGGTGACGTCACCGACGGTGCCGTGTTGCGGCCACTGCTGTCCACAGTGGACGCGGTCTGCCACCAGGCGGCGATGGTCGGGCACGGCGTGGATCCGTTCGACGCGCCTTCCTACGCCCGGCACAACGATCTTGGCACGGCGGTGTTGCTGGCCGAGATGCACCGGACCGGGGTGTCGCGGCTGGTGCTGGCGTCGTCGATGGTCGTGTACGGCGAGGGGCGGTACCGCTGCCTGACGCACGGGATCGTGCGGGCCGAGCGGTCTGCTTCCGACCTCGCCGCGGGTCTGTTCGAGCCGCGCTGCTTCTGCGGCGACTTCGTCGTGCCCGAACTGGTGCCCGAGGACGCCTTGCTGGAGCCGCGCAGTACTTACGCGGCCACGAAACTCGCTCAAGAACACCTCGCCTCGGCGTGGGCCCGGCAGACCGGCGGGAGCGTGTGGGCGTTGCGGTACCACAACGTCTACGGCCCGCGGATGCCGCGCGACACCCCGTACGCCGGAGTGGCGTCGATCTTCCGGTCCGCGCTGCAGAACGGCGTCGCTCCGCGTGTGCTGGAGGACGGCCGGCAGCGCCGTGACTTCGTGCACGTCACCGATGTGGCGCGGGCCAACGTGCTGGCGCTGTCGTCGCCCAGGCCCGGTTTCGAGGCCGTGAACATCTGCTCCGGCACCCCGCACACGATCGGCGACCTGGCGTTCGCGCTGGCCGATGCGTGCGACGGACCGGCACCGAAGATCGTGGGCGGGGCGCGCGCGGGAGATGTGCGGCACGTCGTCGCCTCGCCCGCGAAAGCGTTGGACGTGCTGGGGTTCGAGGCTCAGGTCGGATTCGTCGAGGGCGTGCGGGAGTTCGCTTTCGCGTCTCAGCGGGAGCCCGTCACCAGTTCGTGAGCACGAGGTGGTTCACCGCCAGGGCCGTGATCGCCTGGGCGGTGAGCCACCTCTTGTCGAGTTTCGCCGTGCCGGCGAGGAGCCAGATCGCGAACGGCAGCCAGATCCGTTCGGTCTCGGCCTTGCTCAGGCCGGACAGGTCGGCCGCCAGGATCGCGATCGCGGCCGCGAGGACCCACCTGTCCTTGCGCAGCCCCCAGATCGCGGCCGGGCCGATGACGAGCGCGAGGGCCGCCAGGTTCGCCCAGGCCCAGTACCAGTACGGCCTGACGTCGCCGATGCCCTGGTAGTAGCGGAGTTTCACGAGCTCATAGCCCTCGTACCACCAGAAACCGGCGAGGGCGAACGCCGCGACGACCGCTCCTGCGCCGACGACGGCCCAACCCACCCGTCTGCGGGCAGCGACAAGCGCCAGCGGGGCCAGGAGCACCAGGCCGTACGACAGGAAGATGCACCAGCCCAGCACGATGCCGCCGAGCAGCGGCCACCGGGTGAGCAGGTAGATCCCGACGGCCGCGACGCCCATGAACATGCCGTCCGCCGACGCCCCGACCCACACCGCCCCGGGGAACAGCACCAGGAACGGCAGCACGGCGTTGTTGTTGATGGCTTTGGGAATCGCGACTGTCGCGAGTGCCCCGGCCAGGACGCAGAAGATCGACGCCGCGGCCCCTCCCCCAAGCCCGATGCGGTCCAGCGCGACGAACGTGAGCAGCGCGCCCGGCGGGTGACCCGCGACGTGCGTGGTCCACGAGTCGGGCTGGAAGTCCGGGATGCGGGCGGCGAAGGTGGTGAGGTCGATGAAGCCCGGCACCTCGTGCAGGTACTCGTCCTCGGTGGTGAGCCGGGTGACGAACCGGCCCCAGCCATCGATCATCGCCAGCGAGAACGTCCAAGCCACCGAGGCGACGTAGGCGATCAGCAGCGCTCGTCGGTGCTGTGCGAGCTCGGGCCCCTTGGCGACGACCAGGGACGCGATGAGGATCGCCGCGGGCGTGCCCGGCCCGACGTGCGGCTGCCAGTCACCGAACAACGGCGCCGCCGCGGCGAAGAGAACGTTCGGGTCGTGGGCGTTGACGATCAGCCCGACGATGACGGCGGCAGCGACGAGCAGTCCGGCGAGGAGTAGACGCACCGCGCCCAACCTAGGGCGTGCCGCGGGTGGCCGCAGGGCTCGCAAGACAATCGTAAGAACTCTTTCGAGCGTCACAATTCCGTAAGCACCGCAACACTTTCCGGCAGTCCAGGATGGACTCCATGGATGTCGTGTTGCCCTGCCTGGACGAGGCCGCCGCACTGCCCGCGGTACTCGGTTCCCTGCCTCCTGGATACCGCGCGATCGTCGTGGACAACGGGTCTGCCGACGGTTCCCCCGCGGTCGCCGCCGCTCATGGCGCACTGGTCGTGCACGAGCCACGCCGTGGCTACGGCGCCGCGGTGCACACCGGCCTGCTCGCCGCCACGTCCGGCTTGGTCGCGTTCGCCGACGCGGACGGCTCGCTGGACCTGGGCTCGTTGCCCGCCATGGCCGGACTTCTGGCCGACTCCGACCTCGTGGTGGGCCGCCGGGTACCGGTGCGCTCGGGCGTGTGGCCGTGGCACGCCCGAGCCGGGAACTTCGTGATCGCAAGCCTGTTGCGCCGCCGAGGCCTGGACGTGCACGACATCGCGCCGCTGCGGGTGTGCCGCCGCGAAGCGTTGCTGGCGCTGGACATCCGCGATCGCGCCTTCGGCTACCCCCTGGAACTGCTGGTGCGCGCGGCCGCCGCGGGCTGGCGAGTGCGCGAGGTGGACGTCGCCTACGGACCACGTGCGGCGGGCACCCGGTCCAAGGTGTCCGGCTCGCTGCGCGGCACGATGCGCGCGGCCCGTGACATGGCGGGAGTGCTGCGATGAGGTTCTGCCTGCTGATCATGGCCAAGTCGCCGGTGCCCGGCCAGGTGAAGACCCGGCTGTGCCCGCCGCTGTCCGCTGAGGAAGCCGCTGAGGTGGCGGCGGCTTCTCTGCTCGACACCCTGGAAGCCGCTCTGTCCACGCCCGGCGCGGTGCCGGTGGTGGCGCTGGCCGGGGTGGTGCGGCGCGATGACGTGCGGGACGCGCTGGCGGAGTGCGTGGTGATTCCGCAACGCGGCTTGACCTTCGCGGATCGGCTGGCTCACGCTCATCTGGATGTCGCCCAGTTCGGGATGCCGGTGCTGCAGATCGGGATGGACACGCCCCAGGTGACGCCGGCACTGCTGGAGTCGTGCGCGGAGTTCGACGAGGCGGCGCTCGGGTTCGCGCTGGACGGCGGGTGGTGGGCGCTGGGGCTGCGGGATCCTCGGCACGCCGGGGTGTTGCGGAAGGTGCCGATGTCGCGGGCCGACACCGGGGCGTGCACCTTGGAGGCGCTACAGGGGCTACAGGGGCTACCGGTCAGGACGCTGCCGATGCTGTCCGATGTGGACACGATCGTCGACGCTCGCGCGGTGGCGGCTCAGGTGCCGCGCAGCCGGTTCGCCGCCGCGCTGGCCGAGACTGGGGCGGTGGCCCGATGAGGCGCGGTCGGCAGGCTCGCGCAGGGGTCCCCTCCAGAGGGGTCCCCTGGTTCTATTCTCCCAGACGGCACCGACAATTCCCGGCGACCGCCCGCACGACCCACCCCACCCCGGCAGCCGCCCGCACGGCCCACCCCACCCCGGCGGCCGCCCGCACAGCCCACCCCACCCCGGCGGCCGCCCGCACGACCCACCCCACCCCGGCGGCCGCCCGCACAGCCCACCCCACCCCGGCGGTGGCCCGATGATGTTCGACCAGACCCTCCAGGGTCACGCCGGCTGGCTCGACCTGCCAGGAACCGCCCCGCGCGAACTGTCCGTCGCCCGCTGGCACGCCAACGCCGGCGGCGGCGACTCCGTCCTGCTCGACGCCTGCACCGGCCCCACCCTCGACGTCGGCTGCGGCCCCGGCCGCCTCGTCGCGGCGCTGCTCGATCGCGGCGTCCAAGCCCTCGGCGTCGACGTGTCGCCGGTCGCGGTCCGGCGCACGACAGCGCGCGGCGGCATCGCGATCCGGCGCGACGTGTTCGACCTGCTGCCCGGCGAAGGACGGTGGCACCACGTGTTGCTCGCCGACGGCAACATCGGCATCGGCGGCGATCCGGCCAGACTCCTCCGCCGGATCAGAGAACTGTTGCGGCCCAGCGGGACCGTCATCGTGGAGGTCGAGCAGCCGGGGTCCGGGCTCGCGGAGGGCCAGGCGCGGGCGCGGACAGAGGGCTCGCTCGGGCAATGGTTCCCCTGGGCGTGGAGCGACGCGGAGTCGGTACCGGCGGACGGGTTCTTCCTGCTGTGGCAGACCGAACGCGCCGGACGCTGGTTCGCTTGCTGGGAGCGGCTGTGAAACCCCCTAAGTTCCGCGCCCCCGCCCACCACACCGGGGTGACCAGCCGGGTCGGCACGTGGCTCGGCATCACGTTCGGGCTGTGCTTCGTCACCGGGCTGCTCAGCCACGGCGTGCAGCACGACTGGCCGTGGCCGACCCGGCCGGTCGACCTGTACCGGGTCACGCAAGGGGTGCACGTGATCTCCGGGGTCGCGTCGATTCCATTGCTGCTGGCCAAGTTGTGGAGCGTCTACCCGAAGCTGTTCGAACGTCCCCTGATCAAGTCGGTGCCGCACGCGCTCGAGCGCGGCTCGATCTTCGTGCTGATCGCGGCGTCGTTCTTCGAGCTGGTCACCGGGCTGTTCAACGCGGCGCAGAACTACCCCTGGTCGTTCTACTTCCCCACCGCCCACTACGCGGTCGCATGGATCACGATCGGCGCGTTGCTCGTGCACATCGCGGTGAAGATCCCGGTCGTCCGCCGCTCCCTGGAACCGGCCGCCCAAGAGCGCACCATCCTGTCCCGCAGGGCTTTCCTCCGCACGACCGCCCTCACGACCGGTGTCGCGGTGGTCGCGACGGCAGGTGTCACGGTGCCGTGGCTGCGCAAGATCTCGGTGCTGGCCTGGCGGTCTGACGGCGACCTGCCGGTGAACCGGACGGCAGCGGCGGCCCGGATCGAGGTGCCGGCGGACTGGCGTCTGAGAGTCGGCCGGCAGAGCTACTCGCTGGCCGAGCTCAACGCCCTGCCCCAGGTGACCGTCGACCTGCCCATAGCCTGTGTCGAGGGCTGGAGCCAGAACGCGACCTGGACCGGCGTGCGGATCGCCGATCTGGTCGGCAAGGGCGACATCCGGGTCGAGTCGCTGGAGAAGGACGGCCTCTACAAGGCAAGCACGCTGCCGGAAGCCTTCGCGCAGGACCCTCTGACGTTGCTTGCGCTCCAACTCAACGGCGAAGAGCTCAGTCCGGACCACGGACATCCCTGCCGGCTCATCGCGCCGAACCGGCCGGGTGTGCTGCAAACGAAGTGGGTCACGTCGTTGGAGGTGCTGTGAGGATCTTGCTGGGCGCCGTAGGCGTGGCACTCGGAGCGTGGGGTGCGTGGCTGCTCCTCCCCCAGGTCACCATCGAGCTGCTCGCGTGGCTCGGCGGAGGCGTCGTTCTCCACGATTTCCTGATCGCCCCGCTCGTCGGAGCGTCCGGATTCCTCGTCAAACGATCCAGCACCGGCGTCGGGCTCGTCGTGTCCGGAACCGTCGCGATCATCGCGGTTCCGTTGCTGTGGCGGGAGTACAGCGGGCCGGTCAACCCAGGCCTGCACGACCGCGACTACCCCACGGGAGTCGCGGTCGTGCTCGGCGTGACCTGGGCCGCGGTGGCCCTATACGAGATCGCGACGCACCTTCAGAAGCGTCGCCGCCCCGACAAAAACCACCACGTACCCGACGAGGAACAGCGCGGCGGTGGTGCCGCTCAGGTCGGTGAGCACGCCGGGCGCACCCGATCCGCCGACGGCACCGGCCAGGTTGCCGGCCGAACCGCCGGGCAGGACCTCGGTGAGCGACTCGACCGGTCCGAGCAGGGAACCGACGCCCCGCAACAGGTTCTCCGTGACGATCGCCCACATCAGCCCGAGTCCGACCGCGAGCGCCGGTCCCTTGGTGACCACGCCGAGGAACACGCCGAACCCCGTCCACATGGCGGCGATCAGCAGTGACGCGCCCACCGCCTCCAGTGCGGCGACACCGGGCAGACTCCAGTCCCAGCCCTCGATCGAGGCCACCGCGATGGCCGCGCCCAGATCGACCACGAACGTCAACGCCACCAGGATCACCACGATGATCGCGAGCGCGCCCAACGTGCCGCCCAGAGCCGAAATACGGCGCGGACCGGCCGTGAACGTGGTCTTCCAGGTGCCCCAGCCGTAGCCGCTGCCGACCGCCAGCGCGGCGAGCACCAGGATGATCGCGCCGCCGAACATCGGCAGGCCGCGCACGACGGCCGCGCCCACGTTCTCCGGCTGCATCGCACTGATCAGCTGCTGCTGCGAGAGGTCACGCGTGTTGGTGCCGCCGTTCAGGGCGAGGTAGTTGAACAGGTAGCCGAACGTCAGCGTCATCACCAGCCAGACGCCGATCAGCACCCACGTCGCCGGCCACTTCCACAGTCGCAGCAGCTCCGCTTTGACGCTGCCCATCACGCCGCTCCCGTCATCTCGAAGAAGACCTCTTCCAACGTCCGGCGCAACGGCCGGACTTCCTGCACATCCACGTCGGCGTGCACCAGCGTGCGCACCAACGAACCCGCGTCGGACTCACGCACGTGCAGCACGTCGCCGCGCAGTTCACTGCCCTCGATCAGGACGTGCGCCTTCTCGATCGGGTCCGCCTTGATCAGCAGCACCGTGTCGCCGCGCAGCTGCTCGACCGTGCTCTCGGCGACGAGCTTGCCGTTCGAGATCACGCCGACCCGGTCGCAGATCTCCTCGACCTCGCCGAGCAGGTGGCTCGACAGCAGCACCGTCTGGCCCTGCGCCGCCAGCGCCCGCACCAGGTCGCGCATGTCGGCCATGCCCGCCGGGTCGAGGCCGTTGGTCGGCTCGTCCAGGATCAGCAGCTCCGGCCGGCCGAGCAGCGCCGCCGCCACGCCGAGCCGTTGCTTCATGCCGAGCGAGTACCGGCGGAACTTCTCGTTCGCCGCCCCGACCAGGTCGACCTGCTCCAGCGCGGCCTCCACCTGCGTCTTGCCCACGCCGCGGCGGTGGGCGTGCACGCGCAGGTTGTCGCGGCCGGACAGGTACGGGTAGAAACCGGGTCCCTCGATCAGGGAACCGACCTTCAGCAAGGCCTTCGGGGTGCCCGGCGCCTCGCCGAGCACGGTCGCGGTGCCGCTCGTGGGCCGCACGAGGCCCAGCAGCATGCGGATCGTGGTCGTCTTGCCCGCGCCGTTGGGACCGAGGAACCCGTAGACCTCGCCCCGCCGCACGGACAGACTGACCCCGTCCACCACGGCGCGGTCGCCGTAGCGCTTCGTCAGCTTCTCCGTCGTCACGATCATGCCGACAATCGTGTTCCGCCGAGGGCGTGAGGTCGTCAGCCGCGGAGCGTCATGAAGATACGCACATCTGCGTACGTCGTCGGTCGTATCGTCGGCACCATGCAGTTCAGGATCAGATGGCAGGACGTGGCGCTGACGGTGGCGCTGCTGTTCTTCGGCCTCGGGGGCACGCGGTTCGCCGCGCGGCTGCAGGGCGCGACATCTCTCGACGTCCTCGCCTACGTGCTCATCGCGCTGGCGGCCGCGGGACTGCTGTTCCGCTCGGTCCGTCCGCTGTGGACGTTCGTGCTGACCGCCGGCACCATCGCCGTCTACCTGGCGCTGGCCTACCCGTTCGGGCCGATCCTGATCAGCGGCGTCGCGGCGATGTACGCGGTGGCGATGTACGCGCGCATCGAGTACGCCGCGGGCTGCGCTCTGGTGTACGCGCTGGCGATTCTGCCCTGGTGGAACGAATCGATCACGTCGTGGATCACCTGGTCGGCCGGCTGGATCGTGCTGCCCGCCGCCGCCGGTGTGCTGATGCGGCTGCGCCGGCGGTCCGCTGTGGACGTTCGGGAGCGTGCCGTGATCTCCGAACGGCTGCGGCTCGCCCAGGAGGTCCACGACGTCGTCGGCCACGGGCTCTCGGTGATCGCGATGCAGGCCGGGGTCGCGTTGTACGTGCTGGACAAGGATCCCGCGAAGGCCCGCGCCTCGTTGCAGGCGATCCGCGACACCAGCAAGGAGGCGCTCGACGGCCTCCGGTCCGAATTGGACACCCTGCGCGGCTCGGCTCCGTTGCGGCCGACGATCTCGCTCGCCGACATCCCCGCGCTGGCGACGCGGATGCGCGAGGCAGGGCTCGAGGTCTCGGTCGAGGTGGACGAGGTCGAACTGCCGGACAACTACCAGCTCGCCGTCTACCGGATCGTGCAGGAATCGCTGACGAACGTGCTGCGCCACTCCTCCCCCGGCGTGACGGCGGCGGTCCACGTGTACGAGGTGCGTGGCGACCTGGTGGTGGAGGTCGCCGACACCGGCGCGCCCGGCCCGTTCACCGAGGGGCACGGCATCACCGGCATGCGCTCACGCGCCGAAGCGCTGGGAGGCACGCTCGAAGTCGGCGTATCGCACGGTTTCGCGGTGATCGCCCGGATACCGTTGCCGTCATGATTCGCGTGGTGGTGGCCGACGACCAGCCGCTGGTCCGGATGGGACTGCGGACGTTGATCGAGACCGAGGACGGCGTGCAGCTCGCCGGCGAGGCCGCCGACGGACGCGAAGCGCTCTCGCTGATCAGCTCGGTGAAGCCGGACGTGGTGTTCCTCGACATCCGGATGCCGCTGATGGACGGCCTGGAAGTGCTGCGCCGAGTGTCTGCCGATCCGGCGCTGAGCGAGGTCAAGATCGTCATGCTGACCACGTTCGACCTCGATGAATACGTGTTCGAGGCACTGCGGACCGGCGCGTCCGGGTTCCTGGTGAAGGACTCCGACCCGACCGACCTGCTGCGGGCAGTGCACGTGGTGGCCGACGGCGGATCGCTGCTGTCGCCGTCCGTCACGCGCCGGGTCATCGACCGGTTCGCCTCAGGCGCTTCGGCAAGGCCCGTGCCGCACCTGGACAAGCTCACCGAACGCGAACGCGAGATCATGCGGCACGTCGCGTCCGGCGCCTCCAACGACGAGATCGCCGCCGTGCTGGTGATCTCGCCCGCGACGGTGCGCACGCACGTGTCGCGGGCGATGGTGAAGCTGGGCGCGCGTGACCGCGCCCAGCTCGTGGTGTTCGCCGTTCAGTCAGGCCTCACCTGACCTGCAGGTTCACCCCGGTCGTCTCCTGCCCGGCCTCGACGTGGACGAGGTCGGGGTGGGTCTGGAACTCCTCCTCGAAGTTCCCGTGGAAGAGCAGCCGCACGTCCTGCGTGCCGTACCCCGTCATCGAGTACTCGTACTGGGCGTTGCGGGACGCCTCACGCCCGGCGTAGTCACCGGTAACAGCGTTCACCGCGAGCACGGTCGTGTACTGGAACGGCCGCGTGGCGTTGACGAGCCGTCCACTGATCTTGCCGGGCTTCTTCAACCGCGCGTCGGCCGTGGCGGTGCCACCAGCAGTGACCTGGACCGGCGTAGCGCTGAAACGGTCCGCCGCGCCGCCCGACCACTGCCAGGCGTACTCGCCGTAGGAGGACGGGAACTGCACGCGCCACGCGTACGGGCCCAGACCGCTGATCGAGTAGGTGCCCTCGGTGTAGGTGCAGCGGACGTTCCGGCCCTGACTCGGGTCGTAGCTGGACGGCGTCACCGAGGGGCACAACCCCGCTACCGGCGCGCCGGTAGCGTCGTCGACAACCGAGCCGCTGATCGTGCCGGCGCCGTCGAACTTCACCTGCACGGACGTGGTCTGCCCGCTGACGGTGTCGAACCACTTGGCCTGCTCGACGTCACCCGTGCCACCGTTCTCGCCCACCCACTGGCTGCCGTGAGCGGCGGACGTGCGCGGGAAGGCGAACAACCGCTGACGCCCAGGCCAGAACCCGTCCACGCGGAGCTTGCCGGTGCCGTCGGTGCTGCAGCGCTCATGTCCGGTGGAAACAACGTTGTTCTGGCGCGCCTCCACGGTGACGTAACAACCGTCGACGGCCGCACCCGTGGCCGCGTCCACGAACGTCAGGTCGAGCACGGCCTCGCGGTCCAGCGTGCCGGCCGCGACCGTCGTCTCGTCCGCGTTCACCTGGACGTCCTCGATCGTGTTGTACAGGTAGCCCTTCGGCTGCGAGAGCAGGAAGCGCCACTTGCCGGTGAGCAGGTCCGTGAACCGCGCCTTGCCCTCCGCGTCGGTGTTGACCGTGTACCCGGCCCCGAGCTCGATCGGCAGCGTGGCCTGAACCGGCACGTTCGCCATCGGCTCACCGGTAGCACTGTCCCGGATGGTGACCTCGGCACCACCCATCGGCCGCGCGAGCTGCTCGACGACGGTCTCCTGGCCGGCCTGCACGGTGATCGGGTTCCCGTTGTCGTACCAGTGATCCGTCTGCTGCGGGAAGTAGAAGCGAACCTTGCGCTGCCCCGTCCGCACGTGGTCGAACCGGAACGTGCCGTCGGCGGCGGTGGCCACGCGCTCCGCGACGTCGTTGCCGTTCACGTCGGTCAGCCGCACCCCCACGCCCGCCAATGGCTGGCCGGGCTTGCGCAGGTACGTGCCGCGCACCGACCCGTAGGTGAACGGCTTGAGCTCGATCGACACCGTGCCTGGCGCGGTCACCGGCTCGGTCAGCGCCTCCTCGTGCTCGCTGGCGTGCGCGTAGATCCGGTACTGCTTGTTCGCCGCGAGCGGGATGTCGAACTTGCCGTTGGCGTCGGTGAACGCGTCGCGCACCCAGCTGCCGTCGGGTGTCTTCGCGATTACCTGGATGCCCTTCATCGGCGCTCCGGTGCCTGCGGACGTGACTACGCCGTCGATGCCAGTTGGGCTGGCTGAGGCCGGCGTGGCGCCGATGAGCAGGCTGAAGATGGCCGCGCAGGCGGCCAGGATTCTCAACATCTATCCCCCTGGATGGACGGCTCCCCCTGAGCCGTCTGCCTCAGGTTAGGGGGCGATGCACGTGTCTGGGTAGCGGTGACTGTGGGTCTTTGGGTTCCGCTGGGGCTCACCTGACCGGGTCATTGACCGTTCCGGTCCAAACCTGCCACCGCTGCTAGCAAGTTCTAGAAATGGAGGCATGATGCGCGCTACTTTCCTCGGTAAAGACCCGCAGTCTGGGAGGGTCGGGTCGCCCACGCTGTTCGCGTCCGATCGGGCGGACCGCAAGACCTACTTCGCCCAGGGCTGGATCGTGACCGATCCGCAGGCCCTCGCGGACATCGGGCCGATCCCCGACGGAGAAGCGGTGGTCGAGGTACCCGAGGAGGTACTGAGCCTCTACCTCAAGAGGGCAACGGAGGAGGACCGCTGAGCACGTTCCCCTACCCCAGCAAGGAGTTCGAAGAACTCTTCAAGACCTTCGAGCACACAGCCTTCCGCCTCGAAGTTCGCGAACGATACAACGAACCGGACGAGCAGGAGGAGATCGCCGCCTTCCTCGCCGGAAACCGGGTCATCGAGGAATGGGACGGCTGGTGGTTGCCGAACATCCGGAAGGCGACCGCGGAAGGCCGCCGGTTCGAGAGGGTGCGGGTAGTGAGCATCCCTCCGAGCGACTACACCCGCTACGGCCTGTGGAGTTCACGTCAGACGGTGGGTGCTGGTGAGGACATCCGCTACCTGGTCCGCACGAAAGCCGACGAGGCGGGACTGCCCGACCACGACTACTGGCTGTTCGATTCGCGCACACTGGCTCGGATGCACTTCGATGGCACCGATGATCGTCTGATCAGCATCGAGATCGTCGAGGACGACCCGGCACAGATCGTCCAGCACAACTACTGGCGTGACGCAGCTTGGCATCACGCTGTGCGACGGGAGGACTTTGCCGCGGAAAACGACATCCGAGGCGTCTGAGGTACACGAGGCCCGAGTCGCGCTCGGCAGACGACTCCGCGAACTGCGTCGACAGGCTGGCCTGTCAGGCAAGCAGCTCGCGGAGTCGTTGACATGGGTGGCGTCGAAGATCTCCAAGCTGGAGAACGGGAAGCAAACGCCTACCAACGACGACATCCGGGCATGGACGAACGCGACGAACAGCGAAGACGAGGCGGCGAGCCTCCTCGCGTCCCTTCACACTCTGGAGGAACGGCACGCGGAATGGCGGAGGCTGCTCAGCGGCGGCATGCGACACAAGCAGCACCAGCTGCTGAACCAGGAAGCCGAGGTCCGATTCTTCCGGCTCTTCGAGCCTGATGTGATCTCAGGACTGCTCCAGGTGCCCGCATACGCGCGCGCGTGTCTACGGCAGGGCGAGATGACTGTTGGCGCGGTCAACGACCTCGACGACGCCGTCCACGCACGCTTGCTGCGTCAGCGGATCCTCTATGACGGAGACAAGCGATTCCACTTCGTCCTCACCGAGGCCTCACTGCGCTACCGGTTCTGTGCACCGGCGGACATGCTGGCTCAGCTCGACCGTCTGGTCTCGCTCTCCACCCTGCCCAACGTGAAGCTGGGCATCATCGGCTTCGAGACGACGTACCCGAGAATTGGGCCGTGGCATGGCTTCTGGATCCAGGATGAGGACTGCGTGGTGATCGAGACGTTTTCCGCGGAGCTCAACCTCGCCCAGCCCCAGGAGATCGAGCTCTACGGGAGGATCTTCGAGTCGCTGGCCGGCATCGCCAGCTACGGCCGAGCTGCCCGCCAGATCATCATGCGAGTGATTGACGACCTTTCGCCGGAGACCGAAGAGGAGCCGACCGGTGCCTGATACCCATGCCGAGTGGCAGCACCTGCTGAAGGACGGCATGCGGCACGTCCAGCACAGAATCGCGCAAGAGGAAGCCGGGGTCCGATCGTTCCGCGTCTTCCAGACGATGATCATCCCAGGGCTTGTGCAGACTCCCGAATACGCCAAGGTCTGTCTGAGCCACAGCGAACCCTTGTTCGGCCCTCGCAAGGATGTCGACGAGGCGGTGCGGATCCGCATGCAACGCCAGGACGTCCTGCATCAGCCTGATCGCCGGTTCCACTTCGTCATCACGGAGGCAGCTCTCCGGTTCCGCCTGTGCGAGCCGGATGTCATGCTCAGCCAACTACGCCATCTGAACTCACTCTCCGCACTGCCGACCGTGAAGCTCGGAGTCATCGGTTTCGATGCGGTGTACGGGGCAGCCTTCCCCAAACACGGCTTCTCACTTTTGGACGAGGACCACGTCAACGTGGAGACGTTCTCGGCCGAGCTCACCATCACGCAACCACAGGAGATCGAGCTGTACGGCAAGATCTTCGACTCGCTCGCCGGCATCGCCAGCTACGGCGACGAAGCCCACCGCATCATCAACCGGGCAATCGACGACCTTTCCACTGAAGTCGACGAAGATCCTCCGACCGGGTAGTCCCGAAGAAATTGCGAGAAACCGACTGGCCTCAAACCAGCCGCCCCTCGTACAAACACCCCATGAACTGGAACAAGGCAGCAGACAACGCTCAGACCCTCATGCAGGCACACGAGGCCCTGAGCCGCCTGATGCCACGCCCGGACGCCAGCCCGAAGGCCCACGCCGAGTACCACCGCCGCAGCGCCGCCGTCTATGCACGAGTAGCCGAGATAGACCGCGGCCACTTCCACGAGACGATGTTCTGGGCGACCCGCGAACGCGAGAAGGCCGAAGCGATCGAGCAGTCAGCCCTGGCGTGACTCGAACGCGGCCTTGAGGCCCTCCGCCACCGAGTCGGGAATCGAGTCGTACGAGCGCGGCGGCTGCGGGTCGTACTCGATGCCGACCTGCACGGCCTGCGCCACCAGCTCCCCGAACTCGGCCTCGACCAACCGCAGCGCCATGTCGATGCCCGCGGACACGCCGGCCCCGCTGACGACCTTGCCGTCGAACACCACCCGGTCGGTCGAAACCTCAACGCCACGAACGGAAAGGTCCTCGCGCGCAGCCCAGTGCGTCGTCGCCTTGGACACCAGTCCGGCCTCCGCGAGCAACGTCGACCCGGTGCACACCGACGTCGTCCACTTCGTCGTCGGGTGCACCTCCTGCAGCCACTCGACGACCCCGCCGGAGTCCTTCAGCAGCTCCCGCCAGTGCCCGGATCCGGGTACCACGACGATGTCGGTCGACTTGAGCGTGTCGAACGTGTCGGTCGGCATCACGACGAGCCCGTTGTCGGACTTCACGGGCTCCAAAGACGCGGCGACGAACCGGGTGGTGACGATCGGCACGGAGCCGAGCACCTCGAACGGGCCGACGAAGTCGAGCGCGGTCATGTTCGGGTAGAGCACGAACGTGGCTTCCATCAGGCAACCCCAGTTGTCCGGAAACGGGCGCGGTAGCTGCCCGGCGAGACGCCGAGCACGCGCAGGAAGGCCCGGCGCAGGGTCTCGGCCGAGCCGAAACCGCAGGCGCGGGCGACGAGGTCGAGCGAGTCGCCGGAGCTCGCCAGCCGGTCGGCGGCGGCCTCGACGCGGGCTCGTTCGACGTACTGCGCGGGCGAGATGCCCACGCTGCGAGAGAAGACGCGGGCGAAGTGCCGCACGCTCATCATCGCCTTGCGGGCCATCACCGGCACGGTCCAGTCGCGGGTCGGATCGGCGTGGATGTCGTCGAGCAACGCCCGCAGCGAGTCGTCCGACACCGGGCGCGTGCGGGTGTGCACGCTGAACTGCGACTGGCCGCCCGAGCGCTGCAGGAAGACCACGAGGTACTGCGCGATCCTGCGGGCCAGGCCGGGGCCGTGGTCCTGCTCGACCATCGCCAGCGCCAGGTCGATGCCCGCCGTCACCCCGGCCGACGTGGACACCTGCCCGTCGCACACGAAGATCGCGTCCGGCTCCACGTCGACACCGCGCTGAGCGAGCTCGCCGGTGAACGCCCAGTGCGTGGTCGCCCTCTTGCCCTCCAGCAGGCCCGCGCCGGCCAGCACGACGGCTCCCGTGCACACGCCCGCGACCCGGCGTGACCTCAGTGCCAGCCGCCGCAGGTTCGTGGTGAGCACCGGATCGCTCGCGGCCGTGTCGTAGCCCCAGCCGCCGACGACGAGCAGCGTGTCGATCGGCCGGTCGAACGTGCGCAGGTCCGCCCCCGCCTCGATCCGCACCCCCGCGGTCGCGGTGAACGGGACGCCCCCGAGCGTCGCCACGGTCACCCGGTACCGCTGCTCCCCGTGATTCGCTGCTTGGAACACCTCTATCGGTCCCGCCAGATCCAGCAGCGCCGTGTGGTCGTAGCCGACCACGACAATCTCCCTCAGATTCCCCACACCTCCACTTTCCTCATCACGGCCTGAGGCGGCAACGCCATATCTCCCTCGCATTCGGCCACCTGGGTAAGCTGGGCCGCGATGCGGAGAGCCCTTCCCCTCGCGATGATCGGCCTGCTCACGATCGTGCTGGTCGTGAGCGACCACCCGTTTCCCCCGCCCTCGGATCCCGACCGCGAGTCGCGGACGGCGGTCGTCGCACTCGGCGACAGCACGATGTCCGGCGAGGGCGCGGGAGCCTACGAGCCGGGAACCGACGGCGAGGACGGCGGCAACTGGTGCCACCGGTCGCGTGACGCGTCGATCATGAAAACGCAGATCGAGGCCGACCAGAAGATCAACCTGGCGTGCTCCGGCACGAACTCCGACAAGCTGCGGCACGAGCAGCTGCCGCGGTTGCGGGAGATCGCCGGAGCCAACCGGGTCGTCGCGATCGTCGTGGCCGTCGGCGCGAACGACGACCCGCGCTTCTCCGAGATCCTCAACGCCTGCGTACAGGCCTGGGGCAAGCGCAGCGACTGCACGTCGTCCGTCGCTCCTGAGTGGACCAAACGCGTGCGGCGGATGATCCCCAAGGTCGAGAACACGCTCAGCGCCATCCGCCAGACCATGCGCGACTCCGGCTACCTCGACTCGTCGTACCAGCTGATCGCGCAGTCCTACGCGGCACCGGTCTCGGCGAAGATGCCGCAGTCACTGCAGAACCTCTCCGGCTGCCCGCTGCGCTCCGCCGACATGGAGTGGGTCGTCGAGGAGGGCGTGCCGGAGCTGTCGAACGGCCTGCGCACCGCCGCGGACAAGGTCAACGCCCGGTTCCTGGACCTCTCCCGCGCCGGCGAGGGCCACGAGGCGTGTGTGGGCGGGTCCAAAGCGGACACCGAGTGGTTCACCCGGCTGACCGTCGACTGGGCGGGCCTGAAAAACGAGAAGCGCTCATCGCACGTGCTGCAGGAGTCGTTCCACCCCAACGCCCGCGGTCACGAGCAGATCGGCCGCTGCCTCACCGAGTTCCTGGCGAGCAGCAAGCGGGACGGCGCGTGCGTGCCGCGGCTGGACGGCTCGCTCGGCCTCACCACGGAAAGCTGACGAACCTCGTCGTGCGGGCCTCGTCCCAGGACAGGATCGCCAGGTAGACGCCGTCGGGCCAGGACTGCACGCGCCCCTCGGGACCCCACCACCTGACCTCCTCGCGCGGCCAGCCGGGCGAGCCGGTCGTCGCGAACCTGGCCCACGCCTCGGCGATGTCGCCGCGCAAAGCGTCCGGGATGTCGGCGCCGTGGTGCGCGGGCGGGCGGGAGTAGATCGAGCGGAAGGCGTTGGCCCGGTTCGCCAGGTGCGTGGTCGCCCGGCGGAAGACCTCGGCGTCCTCGTCGATCGTGTGGCACACCAGCAGATCCACGTCGAACGGGCCGTTCAGCGGCACGGCCGGCAGCGTGTCGCCGTCCACGATCGGCTGATACAGCACGACATCCGGCTGCGGGTTCGCCGCGACCTCGAAAGCGAAGTCCTGGCTGAAGAACCGGCCTGGCACGCTGTGCGCGATCGCCCGGTGGAACAGGCCTTTCGCCGCGGGCATCACCATCAGGCAGGCGACGGCCTGCGCGCCCGAGGACTGGCCGGCGATCGTGACGTTGCCGGGGTCACCGCCGTACCGCGCGATGTTGCGCTGGATCCAGCGCAACGCCGACACGATGTCGAGCAGCCCGCGGTTGTGCGGAAACCCTTCCACCGCACCGAATCCGTCGACGCCGAGCCGGAAGTTGCAGCTGACGAACACCACGCCGTGGCCCGCGATGACGTCACCGGCGTACTCGGGCTGGGCGGACGAGCCGACGGTGTTCGCGCCGCCGTGGATCCACAGCAACACCGGCGCCGGGGCGTCCACTGTGGACCAGACGTTGAGGGTGAGGACGTCCTCGGCGGCCGGATCATCGGCGCGGGGGCCGAACTCGCCGCGCGGCTCGCCGTCGCAGTCCACCGGCGGGTGGAAGCGCAGCGGGCCGAACGGGGGTTCGGCGTACCGGATGCCGAGATGTGCGGTCAGCTTTGCGCCCCTTACAGAATCGATCTCGCCTCGCCCCTTCGCGCCCTCACCGATTCGATCCCGCCACGCTCTTTCGCGCCCTCGCGGAATCGATCCCGCCACGCCCTTTCGCGCCCTCGCGGAATCGATCCCGCCACGCCCTTTCGCGCCCTCACCGATTCGATCCCGCGACGCCCTTTCGCGCCCGCTCCGATTCGATCCCACCACGATCCTTCGGGGCCCTCACGGAATCGACCCCGCCACGACCCTCCGCGCCCTCACGGAATCGATCCCGCATCGACCCCCTCCGGGGGAGTCGAGGGCCCCCACTCACATCATCTCAAGCAGGTCTGACACTTTCGCCGCGTCAGGCCTGCGGCGACGTCAGGCCTGCACCACGCCAGGCCTGCACCACGCCAGGCCTGCACCACGCCAGGCCTGTACCGACGTCACGCCTGCGCCGACGCCAGGCCAGCACCACGCCAGGCCAGGCCAGCACCACGCCAGGCCAGCACCGACGTCAGGCCTGCACCGACACCTGGATCGCGGGCAGCACGCGCAAGTTCGCCCCCGCCCGTTCCAACTGCGACAGCACACTCGGCCGCATAGCCGCGATCTCCTGATCGGCCGCCGCCCCCGCGATCTCCTGCATCAGCACCTGCTGCGGGTGCTCACCCTCAGCCTCGGCCACCGCGAGCACGCGGAAAGCCGTGCCAGGCGGGAAGACAACGCGTTCCTCGGTGGCCACGGCGACCCGGTCGGCCACCTCGACGCGCCGGCCGGTGACGGACCAGAGCAGGTACTCGGTCACGCCCTCGATCCGCTGCGCCGGGTTCGCGACCGCGTCCAGCAGGCCGTGCTCGACCAGCACGTCGCCGGAGCGGTAGCGGCGCGGGCCCGTTGGGCCGCTCTGGCCCCACACCGTCGCCACGCCGTTGTGCACGGGCAGGCGGTTCAGGCCCGAGACGATGCACGCGACGTACGGGCGCAGGCGGCCGAGACGTCCCATGCGGAGCGTGTCGACGACCATCTCCTCGTCCTGCGACACGCACGCCAGCAACGCCGTCAGGTCGGTGACCATGGCCTCGAACGCCGTGGGGTCCTCCTCGGCGTCGGGGCGCTGGGCCAGCAGGCGGCAGACCGTCGCCGCGTGCACGCCGTAGCGCTCGCCGAGAGCGCGGCGGACCGCGTCGCGTTCGACGTCCGAGCTGGCGTGGTCGCCGTGCACGGTCTCGCGCTCACCGTTGTTCTGCGCCGGCACCTCCCACGAGGCCAGCGGCTGCGTGGGCAGCGGGCCGTCCACCCGGAACCGCACGGCCGCCGCGTCCGGGTCGGACGACGGGAACGCGGCCTCGTCGGGGTCATCCAGCGCGTGCGAGGGCACGGCCGGACCGGGCTCGATGCCCGCGTAGGCGGGACGCTCCGGCTCGGGCTCGGCCGGCGTGACCGCGGCGAAGAAGCCGGTGCCGTTGTCGGCGACATCGCGCACCGACAGGGCCTGCGCGGCCGCACCCAGTGCCGCCGCGATCGGCACGGGGCTCCCCGAGGAAGACGGACCGCCGAACCCAGGCTCAGCCGCGGCGTGAGCGGGTGCCGCGTGCTGAGGCACGGGCGGAGGCGGTGCGGACACCTTGGCGTCGCAGAAGACGACGCGCAGCAGTTTGCGCACCTCAGGCTCGAGGCGTTCGACGAGAGCAGCACCGTGCACCGCGACCGCACCAGGCGTGGTGCGCCCAGGCGTGCCCACGGTCAGACGTGCCCACTCCGGGTCAACGGGCTGAGAACGCACCTCCGCCGCGTTGTACGGCTCGTCGCTCTCCCGCACCCACAGCCCGGACGGCACGACCTCCAGCACGACGCCGTCGCCGAGGCCGAACACACCGGGCGACACCTCGGCCAGGCCCTGCACCGGCGCCCGGTAGCCGGAGACCGCCGGCACGCTCTCGTGCGGTGAGCACTGCACCTCGGTCACGAACGGGCGCCACGTCTGCTGCCCGCGCGGGTCGACCGCGATCACCGCGGGACCGCCGGTGCGCAGGTTGCCCACGGGCAGGCCGGTGAACATCGCGATCGGCTCGTTGAGCTGGTCCGAGACCAGCTGCCCGAGCGCCGTGTCGATGCCGTACGGAACGAGCCGCACGCGTGACCGGGCCGCCTGGGGCAGCGCCGTCAGCAGGCGGCACACCTCGTCGGTCGGGATCGCCGACTGGCCGGGGCCACCGACGACGACGGTCAGCACGTTGTCGCGGCACGGCAGCGCCACGATCGGGCGCGAGTCCTGGGCGGACGGGTCGAACGGCGGCTGCTGCGCACGCAGCCAGAGACCTGCGGGAATGGGTTCGGAGATGCCGATCTCGCCGGTCGGCCACGGCGAGTTCGGGTCCATCGCCTCCCACTGCGGCACCGGGAAGCGGCGGCCGAACGGCATCGGCGACGCGTTCGGCTGGAACCGCACCCAGCTGCCGTAGCCCTGGGTGCCCACGACGAACGCGGCGCCCGGCACGGTGGTCAGCACCCCGTCCGGGGCCACCACCTCGGCCTGGACCTGCTCTGCCAGCCACTGCGCGGGCGCGGTCGGCCGCATCGTGCCCGCGTGCGACACCGCGAGCCGGATGGGCCCGCGACCGGCGAGCGCGGTGACGACGTGTGGCCAGAAAGTGCTCTGGTCGCCGCCGGGGAAGTCGACCACGACCACCGTCCGGCCACGATCGACCGGCAGCGTGCGGGCAAGTCCGGTAGCCGCCTGAGAGGGACCCTCAGGAGCGGATACGACAAGCGTGGCGCCCACGAAGTTCGCCGCGAACGGCGTTCGTTGCGGCACTGGCTCCGGCTGCGGCGGCGCTGCTGCAGGGGGCTGTTCGACGGGTTGCAGCGCAGAGTCCCGGGTCAGTCCCGAACTCTGGGTCTGCGATTGCTGGTCGCCGTGGGCGGCACGTCGGCCCATCAAGCGCCTGATCACCTCCGTGCCATCCCGTTCACTCGCCCTTTCGGCTCAATCGGGCAACGGTCGTGCACGCTATCAAGACACAGCGCACTCGTGTCACCCAGCTGGGTTATTTGACGTCATCCGATCGATACCCACACGGCGCGCGCTCGTCCGCACACACCGTGAGGGCCGATGATTGCGGACGCGGAGTACGCCTTGCGTCCATCCCGGCCAAGTTCCCACGCAATGAGCAGGTGGTCCACGCCCAGTTCCACCGGCTGCTCCACTTGCGCGACGAAAGTGCCCAGCACGAACGCCGGTCCCCCGTCCGGAGCCACCGGCTGAGCCGACGGGCAGTCGAGCGCGGCCCAGACGATCTCCGGAAGCACGTGCGCGCCGTCGTGGGGCAGCACGTCCGTCGGCCGCCACACGCCGGCCCACTCCGGGCGGCCGTCGAGCGGGCCGAGCAGGGCCGCGATGCCGTCTTCCCGGCCAGGACCGCACCCGAAGCACGTCGGGAACGGGTGCTTCTCCCGCCACGGCACCTTCGCGGCGGCTTTGCGCGCCTCGTCGTGCGTCGGAGCAGCGGGAACGTCGAGGTCGAGGACGGCGGGCTCGGCGGACGCGATCACGGCGTCACCGTCGAGCAACTGGCCGTCGCGGACCACCATCTCCCGGTCGAGCGGCACCGGCTTGCGCAGCCGGACGCTGACGGCGTTGAACTCCGGGGACGGCGCGACGTGCGCCGCGAGCAGCCCCGCCGAGTAGCCGCCGTTGCCCATCCCGGGCGGGCCGTTGAACCTGCTCGCGACCTTCACCGTGCTCACAGCCCCTCCACGTAGACCCACTGGCCGTTCTCCCTGACGAACCGGCTCCGCTCGTGCACGACACCCCCTGCGTAGTGCGCGCGGAACTCGACCGTGCCCTCGTTCTGGAGCAAACCGCCATTTTCTTTTGCCAGTATTTCCAGCTTCAGCCAGCGGTCGGCAGCATCGATTCCGGCGCTCGCGGGGCGGTGTTCCGAGTGCCACGTGCGCAGCAGGTAGTCCTCATCGGACACCGCGAAAGCGCTGTAGCGAGAACGCATCAGCTGCTCCGCGGTGGCCGCGGTGCGGGCGCCGGAGTGCAGCGCACCGCAACAGTCCACATAGGACTGACCGGTACCACAGGGGCACAGTTTGTTGTTCACGCCGACATTGTGCCTGGTAAACCCGTTAGAACCGATGCCGCACCCCGTACGTACACCCAGTCAAGACTGACTCGCGGGAGGCAGAGGAGGCAGAACGTGAGCGTCGAGAGCAGGACTGAGCTCGTACCGCTGCGCACGTGGTTCGGATTGCGCTGGCGCGGTTACGACCGCGAGGAGGTGGATGACTACGTCGCCGAGCTGGAGGCCGAGCTGCGCCTGGTCGCCGCCGACCGCGACGCGTCGGAGGCCCGTGCTGAAGCGCTGGCCAGCAGGTTGATCTCGGTCCAGGAGGAGAACGCCGCCCTGCAGGACGGTCTGCACCGCATCTGCCTGACGCCGATCGACCCGAAAGGCCTGCCAGAACGGCTGGCCAGGATGGTCGCACTGGCCGAGGAAGAGCGCCGCGAGGTGATCAGGGACGCCCAACTCAAGGCGTTGATGATCGTCGGCGAGGCGGAGCAGCGTGCCCGCAGGCTCGACGAGGAGGCCGCCAGCAAGCGCGAGGGAATCCGCGAGGACTTCCGGCTCGCCATGTCGGCCCGTCGCGCCGAAGCCATGCGCGCGCTCGCGGAACTGCGCAACGTCGCCCGGGACGAAGCGGAACGCATCATCGCGGAAGCGAAGGTGCACGGGGCAAGAATCGACTGATCAGTCACCTACTTTTGGCGCGAAAAGCACGTTGGTGCCGATAGACGGCCCGAACGTGCTTTTCGCGCCATAGGGAAGCCGCGTCGGCTGGGGAGCTGCGGCGTGGATTCGAGTCGGAGTCCCCGCCCGGCGTTCTCACAGCTCGTCGTGGAAGTCCGGCACCGTCGTGTCACCGGTCTGCCAGTCGTGGCGCAGGATCGCGTACCCGACCGAATCGTGCCGATGGCCGGACGCGTCCGGCCACGCCTTCCGGTAGTGCGCTTCCTTGACGTACCCGCAGCGCCGGAACACGCGTCGCATCGCCACGTTGTCCCGCCTCGTCGTGCCCTCAATGCGCTCGACGTGCGGCAACTCGCCGAACAACCGGTCCGTCAGCCACCGCACGGCGGCCCGCCCCAGGCCCTTCCCGCGGTGCCGCTCGCTGATCCGCAGGTCGAACATCGGCGTCTCGTCCTCGAGATCGAACAACCGGACGATCCCGGCCCGTTCACCGTCGGCCACGATCCAGTACGTCTCTGCGTAGAAACCCTGCTCAACGCGTTTCAGCACATCCTCGCGCCGGACCGGTCCGCCGGTGTGGAACGGCCAAGGCTCACCGGCGAGGAAGTCGGCTAGTGCGTCCCCCTCGCCGGAGTCGAACCTGACGAACAACTAATCCCTCTCGATCAGGTGCCCGATGACGTCCGGACCAGGATGCGCGTGCCCGGAACCATCGCGCCGCGGATCGACATCGGGCAGCTCGACCGGCGACCCCTTGTCGTCCGCACCCGCCGGCCTGCTGCCGATCCACGCCAGCACCAGGTGCGACTCACCCTTGAGGAACCGCTGCGACCGCACACCACCCGTCGCGCGCCCCTTCGCCGGGTACTCGCTGAACGGCGTCACCTTCACGCTCTGCCCCGACGACGTGACGACCATCGGCTCACCGTGCTCGTCGTCGTCCGTGCGAATAGCAGCGAAGAACACCACGTGCGCGTCACCGCTGAGGTTGATCCCGGCCATACCGCCGCCCTTGAGGCCCTGCGGCCGCACCAGCTTCGCGTCGTAGCGCAGCAACGACGAGTCAGAACTGACGAACGCGAGCGTCTCACTGCCGTCCGTCAGCCAGGTGGCACCGACGATTTCGTCGCCGTCCTTGAGCGTGATGACCTCGAACTCGTCCGACCGCACCGGCCACTCCGGCTGGCACACCTTGACCGTGCCGAACTTCGTGCCGAGCGCGATCCCCGGCGAGTCCTTCGGGTCGTGCGGCGCGATCCCGACGACCTTCTCGCCCTTCTCCAGCGGCACCAGCTCACTCGCCGCCATGCCGCCCCGCAGACTCACCGTCCCGCTCTGCTCCGGCAACACCGGCAGCGGCAGCACGTCCGTCTTGAAGGCGCGGCCGAGGTTCGTGATCAAAATGATCTGCCCCCGCGCCGTGGAATGCGCAACCGCGGACACCGCGTCGTGCTTGACGCGACCAGCCCGGCGCTTGCCCTCGGACACCTCCTCCGACTCGGCCGCGGTACGCGCGACGAGCCCGGTGGCACTGAGAACGACCTGGCACGGATCGTCCGCGACCTCCAGCGGCCCAGCGGGCTTGGACGCCGCCAGCACCTCCTTGAGGTCACCGTCGATGAGACTCGTCCGACGCTCGCCGCCGAGCTCCTTGGCCACCTCCGCCAACTCGGACGAGACGAGCTTCTTCAGCACACCCTCGTCGTCGAGGATGGCGGACAGCTCCGCGATCTCCTTGCGGAGCTTGTCCTGCTCGTTCTCGAGCTCGAGCTTGTCGTATTTGGTGAGGCGGCGCAGCGGCGTGTCGAGGATGTAGGACGCCTGGATCTCCGACAGCTTGAACTGCTTCATCAGGCCGTCCTTGGCGGCAGCCGCGTTCTCGCTGCCCCGGATCAGCTTGATGACCTTGTCGATGTCCAGCAGCGCCAGCAGCAGACCCTCGACCAGGTGCAGCCGCTCCTCGCGCTTGCGGCGGCGGAACTTCGTGCGCCGCGTGACGACCTCGTAGCGGTGCTTGAGGAAGACCTCCAGCAACTGCTTCAGCCCGAGCGTCTGCGGCTGCCCGTCAACGAGCACCAGGTTGTTGATGCCGAACGACTGCTCCATCGGCGTGAGCCGGTAGAGATCCGCGAGCAGCGCCTGCGGGTTCACACCCACCTTGCACTCGATGACGAGCCGGATGCCGTTCTCGCGGTCGGTGAGGTCCTTGACGTCCGCGATGCCGGTGAGACGCTTGGACTTGTTGACCTCGTCGGTGATCTTCTCGACGATCCGCTCGGCGCCGACGCCGTACGGCAACTCGGTGACCGTGATGGCCTGCCGGCCCCTGGAGCCCTCCAGCAGCCCGATCTCGACCTTGGCGCGCATCCTGACGACGCCGCGGCCGGTCTCGTAGGCCTTCCTGACCTCGTCGAGGCCGAGCAGGATGCCGCCGGTCGGCAGGTCGGGGCCTGGCACGAACTCCATCAGCTTGTCGAGGTCCGCGGCCGGGTGGTTGATCAGCCACCTCGCCGCCCCGACGATCTCGCGCAGGTTGTGCGGGATCATGTTCGTGGCCATGCCGACCGCGATGCCGGAGGTGCCGTTGACCAGCAGGTTCGGGAAGGCGGCCGGGAGGACGGTCGGCTCTTGCAGAGAGCCGTCGTAGTTGGGGCGGAAGTCGACCGTTTCCTCGTTGAGCTCGGAGACGAGCTGCATCGCCACCGGGGACATGCGGCACTCGGTGTATCGGCTCGCGGCCGGTCCATCGTCTGGGCTACCGAAGTTGCCGTGCCCGTCGATCAACGGCTCGTTCAGGGAGAAGTCCTGCGCAAGGCGGACCAACGCGTCGTAGATCGCCGTGTCGCCGTGAGGATGGTATTTGCCCATGCAGTCGCCTACGACGCGCGACGACTTCACGTACGCGTGCGTCGGCCGGTACCCGTTCTCGTGCATCGAGTAGAGGATGCGGCGGTGCACCGGCTTGAGGCCGTCCCGCGCGTCCGGCAAAGCCCGCGAGTGGATGACCGAGTACGCGTACTCCAAGTAGGAGTCCTCGATCTCGGTCTTCAGCGGGTTGTCGAGCACCTGGGCGCCGGCCCGGTCGAACGCGGCGGGGTCGACCTTGGTCGTGGGTCCCTTGCGGCGTGCCATGACTTCGTAACTCCGTCTGTCTCAGGAAAGGCTTAGAGGTCGATGGCCGACTGGTCGACCCGTGCGGCGGACTCGACGAGCCAGTTGCGGCGCGGCTCGACCTTCTCGCCCATCAGCAGTTCCAGCGCCTCTTCGGCGGCCTCGGCGTCGTCCATGGTGATGCGCCGGACGCTGCGGCCCGCGGGGTTCATCGTGGTCTCCCACAACTCGTCCGCGTCCATCTCGCCCAGACCCTTGAACCGCGGCACCGGCGTGACGACCTGCTTGCCCGCCTTCTCCAGCTTCGCGACGGTCTGTTCCATCTGGCGCTGGGTGAAGGTGAAGTGCGTCTCGGCGTTGCGGCCGCGGGTCATCACCTTGTGCAACGGGGGCATCGCGGCGTACAGGCGGCCGTCCTCGATCACCGGGCGCATGTACTTGGCGAACAACGTGATCAGCAACGTCCGGATGTGGCTGCCGTCGACGTCCGCGTCGGCCATCAGGATCACCCGGCCGTACCGCATCTGCGTGATGTCGAAGGTGCGGCCGGTGCCGGCGCCCAGGACCTGGACGATGGAGGCGATCTCGGCGTTCCTCAACGTGTCGGCCAGCGAGGCCTTCTGGACGTTGAGAATCTTGCCGCGCAAGGGAAGTAGCGCCTGGTACTCGGAGACGCGCGCCATGCGGGCGCTGTTGTGCACGAACACACCGGCTTCGAGCGCGAAGTTGTGGTAGCCGTCCACGGTCAGGTCGTAGACGTCCTCCCGCTCCGGCAGCGCTTCGACCGATGCCACCGTGTGGTTGACCATCGACGCCACTTCCCGCAGCCGTGCGGAGTCGTCGTAGTGCGCGACGAACCCTCCGAACCCGGCCGCGAGGTGGTGTGTGTAGACCCACTCTTGCCTGTCGTTCATCCACACGAGCTCTTGACCATCGAACTGGTCCCCGGCCGACTCAGCGGACACGGACCGGTACAGCGGCATCAGCGAGTTACCGGGCTGCAGCGCGTCGGCACGGCGGTAGGCGCCATCACGCAACTGGAACAGGTGGTCAGGCGTGCAGCGCACCGACTCGCCGTTGTCGAGGGTCACCCGGACCAGCGGAGCGTCCTCCTTCGTCACCCGCGGCTCGACCAACGGCACCACGACGACTCGGCCGGCCTTGTTGGTCGCGTAGCCGAAGTGCGTGACGCCACGCTGCCAGTCAGCCGCGAGCTCCCCGAACGACAACGACTTGCCGGACGCGAGCGCGACCTGTGTTTCGGAACTAAAGCACCCGAGGGCGCTGTCGCCTTCCACGAGGAACAGCTCAGAACGAGCCACCCCCGTGGTCCGGCAGTCGACGAGCTTCGCCGGCATCGCCGCGCCCTCGAGCGCCGTCTTGCGCCGAGCCGCGTCCTTCTGCTGCTTCTGCGTGAGCCGCACGCGCGAGGCGTCGACCACCTTCTGCAGCACGGTCTTGGCCTCGACCTTGGTCTTGCGGTCCTCGGTCCACGCCCGCACCTGCTGGTCGACGATGCCCTGCAGCACCTTGGTGATGCCGGCGGTGGACAGCTCGTCCTTGGTCTGCGAGGTGAACTGCGGCTCGGGGATGCGGACGTGGACGACGGCGGTCATGCCCTCCAGCACGTCGTCCAGGGTCGGCGGGTCTTCCTTGGGCTTGAGCAGGCCGCGCGTTTTGGAGATCGCGTCCTGCACCGACTTCAGGACCGCGCGGTCGAAGCCGCGGCGGTGGGTGCCGCCGTGCACGTTGCGGATGGTGTTGGTGAAGCACTCGACGATGCGCTCGTAGCCGGTGCCCCAGCGCAGTGCGACCTCGATCTCGGCCTGACGCTCCACTTTGGACCGCATCACGCCGTTCTCGTCGGCGGCGTTCTCGAAGTAGGTGCCGGAACCGGTGATCACCAGGGTGCCCGAGACGGCGCGGTCGCCGGACGGGGCCAGGAACTCGACCATGTCCGTCAGGCCGTGCGGGTAGTGGAAGACCTCTTCGGAGATCGCGTCTTCCAGCGCTGACTTCAGGACGTACGTCACGCCGGGCACCAGGAACGCGGTGTTGCGCATCTTCGTGCGGACTGACTCGACGTCCAGCGACGCGCCGTTCTCGAAGTAGCGGGCGTCGTACCAGTAGCGGATCGACGTGCCGGTCGACTCGTTCCGCTTCATCTTGCCGGTGACCTGGAGGCCGTTCTGGCGGGTGAACTTGGCCTTCGGGCCGATGCCGTCGAAGACGCCGGGAACGCCGTGGGCGAACGACATCTCGTGCACCTTGCCGCCGCGCCGCACCGTGACGTCGAAGCGGTGGGAGAGGGCGTTGACGGCCGAGGCGCCGACGCCGTGCAGGCCGCCGGAGGTCTTGTAGCCGGAGCCGCCGAACTTGCCGCCGGCGTGCAGCTTCGTGAGCACCAGTTCCACACCGGACAGACCGGACTTCGCGTGCACGTCGGTCGGGATGCCGCGACCGTCGTCGTCGACCTGGACGCTGCCGTCGGCGTGCAGCGTGACCACGACCTTCTTGGCGTGCCCTGCCACGCCCTCGTCGGTCGAGTTGTCGACGATCTCGCTGAAGAGGTGGTTGATGCCACGGCTGTCGGTCGACCCGATGTACATGCCGGGCCGCTTGCGGACGGCCTCCAGACCCTCGAGATGCGTAAGGTCGTCGGCCCCGTACAGGGTCTCTGCGGTCACGGGTATTTCTCCCAGGTTGTGTGCGGACTGCCAGCAGGGTATCCGCACGGACTGACAAATTTCCGCAGGACGCCCGTCACGGGCGTGGGAGCGGCCCTGCCTCATGTGTGACGAAGCCCGGCGCCACGGTCTCCTCGCGGGGTGGAGTCGTGGTCCAGTCCTGGAGTACCCGCATCTCAGCGGGGTAATGACCGGTCGCCGCATTGAGCACGGCCGGCGCCACGACAGGCCACGTCCCAAACGAGATCCTGTCTTCCAGAACACGCAGCGCCACCAGTTCCTCGGCCGCCGTGTGCATGCAGTGGCCGGCGCGGTTGACGAAGAGTTGGCGTACGTCACGTCCGCGGTACGCGCCCGCGTGTTCCACCGACGTCGGGTCGCCAAGGGCGTGCAGCGTCACCACCGGAGCCTTCGGGCGACCGGTCGGGTCGCCGTACGAGTGCAGCCACCGGACCGCGGCGCCGTCCGCCGGAACCCGAGGCGCCGACGCCAGCGCCGCGAGGTCCGCGTCCAGCGACACCCCGGCCTCACGGTAGGCCGCCAGCACCAGGTCCTTCCCGGAGGACCGTTCCAGCAGCACCCGGTAGTCCACCCCCGTGTTCCAGCTCGGGTTGCCGCCGGATCGCGTCTCGATGTCCACCCGGCCGCTCCCCCAGGCCAGCGAGCGCGCCAGCGTCCGGTCGTGCACGGCGGCCTGCGTCACGGCCTCCACGACGTCCACCGGCCGCGGTTCGTGCACCCGTGACCAGGCCGGGATGCCCGCGACCGCGTTCGCCAGCGCCAGCCGGGCCCGGCCGTGCGCCGTCCCCAGGGCCGCGTCGACGGCCGCGACGGCCCGCTGCTCGTTCGCCGCGGCATCGGAGATCCGGACGACCTCCAGCGCCGGATCCAGCAGGGCCTGAACCACGAACCCCAGGTCAAGCAGCTGGTTGGACCGCGTCACGGCCCCGCCCAGCGCCCCGCACATCGCCAGCACCCCGTCGAACCGCGACCGCTCCCCCAGCATCACCGAGGTGAGCCCGCCCAGCGACGAACCCCAGGCGATCACCCGCCGCGGTTTCGCGACCTCCTGGGAGAACCACGACACCAGCGCGGGCTGGTCGCGCAGGGCGTCGGGGATCGTGTGCCCGTGCGGTACCCGGTATCGGGAGGCCGCGAGGGCGTAGCCGCGGGCCAGCAGTCCGGACCGGGCCGCCGGACGTGAGGCCAGCTCGATCGGCGGGGTGTAGCCGGCCGGGTAGGTGCCGTGGCTGTAGAGCAAAAGCGTGCCGTTCCAACGGGAAGGCACCTCGACGCGGTATTCGGCTCCGTCGATCTGTCCGGTGTGGACAGTCAGGGACGAGGGCTCGACCGGCATCAGCAGCGTCATCGCGAGCATCAGTTTTCCGAACATGGGACGAGCCTCGCGATCACCGGGGGCGGCCGCGTCCGCTCAGCCGAGGATTCGGAGTACGCGAGGTTGCGTACGAGACCAAGCCGAGACCTTCCT
Organism: Lentzea sp. NPDC051213; assembly: GCF_044455585.1. NCBI lineage: Bacteria > Bacillati > Actinomycetota > Actinomycetes > Pseudonocardiales > Pseudonocardiaceae > Lentzea > Lentzea sp. NPDC051213. The sequence goes on along the minus strand of NZ_JBITEX010000002.1, from coordinate 288,666 downwards.
GACACTCACCCGTGAACCGCGATGAACAACGGCACGTATGCCCCGGTGTCAAGGAACTGACCGAGGGACGGAGTGATCGCGTGCGGCATGGTGTGGACTCGGGTCTCTTCCAGCAGACCGCGCACAGCCCGTCCTATTTCGAGCTGACCCGCAAAGGCGCCGGTGAGCTCGTCGACTTCTGCATCCCGTGCAATCCGTACTTCCCGACGCCGGAGATGTTCGAGGAGCTGTCGAAGAACCTGGAATCGGTGCTGAAGTTCTACCCGAGCGATTCCAGCCAGATCGCTGACCAGCTCTCCAAGGTGCTGGGGCTGAACCCGGCCACCCTCGCGATGTCGAACGGGTCGACCGAGCTCATCACGTGGATGGACCACCTGTGGATCCACGAGAGCGTCGCGATCCCGATCCCGACGTTCGGCCGGTGGACCGACCAGCCGATGGAGAGCAACAAGCGCGTCGACATGTTCCTGCTCCAGGAGAGCAACAACTTCGAGCTCGACATCGACGAGTACATCAAGTTCATCCGCACGCGGGGCAGCAGGGTCGCGGTCATCTGCAACCCGAACAATCCCGACGGCGGCTACCTGCCGCGCCGGGAGATCATCCGGTTCATGGACGAGCTCTCCGACCTCGACCTGATCGTGATCGACGAGTCGTTCATCGACTTCGTCGAGGTGGAGCGCAATCCGTCCGTCGCGGCCGAGGCGTCCATCCGGCCCAACGTGGTCGTGCTGAAGAGCCTCGGCAAGAACTTCGGCCTGCACGGCATCCGGTTCGGTTACCTGGTCGCGAATCCGGGTCTCGCCGGCAAGATGCGCAAGACGCTGCCGAAGTGGAACCTCAACTCCCTCGCGGAAACCGTCGTGTTCATGCTGGCCGAGCACGAGGCGGAATACGCCGAGAGCCTGCGGCTGCTGAGTCGCGACCGCTACCGCATGGGTATGGAGCTGTCGCGCATTCCCGACCTGACGGTCTACTCGTCGCAGGCGAACTTCCTGTTCGTGAAGCTCGGCGGCGGTATGGACGGTCGCGAACTGCGCGACCACCTGCTGTCCCGGCACCAGGTCTTCATCCGCGAGTGCGGCAACAAGCTGGGTATGACCAGCAAGTTCGCGCGACTGGTTGTCAGGCCCGAGCAGGACGTGGAACGGCTCGTCGAAGGCATCCGCGACTTCACCCAAGCGAGGTGGACCGAACGCCCCAGCCATTCAAGCCACCACCACTCCAACCACAGCGGCGAACCGTCGCTGCTGATGCACAGTGCTTGATCATTTTTTGAGAGCCTTCGAAAGCTCACACCGAAAGGTACCCACGATGTCATCACCGCACGTCCTCAGCGGTCGGCGCGGCCAGGTGGCTGCGGCCGCGCTGGTGGCCGCCACACTGCTCAACGCGGCCATGTTCGGCGGTACCAGCGCCACCGCGTCGTCGCACCGCGAGGCTCCGCTCATCGCGGGTGACCCGGCGGTCGACAACACGGACCTGTACGCCTTCGTCAGCCCGGACCACAAGGACACGGTCACGCTGGTCGGCAACTGGTTCCCGTTCCAGGAACCCAACGGTGGCCCCAACTTCTTCCCGTGGGCCCAGGACGCGCAGTACGACTTCAACATCGACAACGATGGTGACGCCAAGGCCGACGTGATCCTGCGCTGGCAGTTCCACAACGACGACCGGCGCAAGAACGACACGTTCCTGTACACCAACGGCGCCGTCGAGTCGCTCGACGACGAGAACCTGCTGTTCCGCCAGCGCTACGACCTCGAGGCGATCTACGAGAACGGCCAGAAGGTCAAGCTCGTCAACAACGCCCAGGTCGCGCCGTCGCCCAACGGGCCCGCGTCGATGCCGGACTTCAAGAAGCTGCGCGACCAGGCGACCGTGCAGATCCCCGGCGGCGGCAAGGTCTACGTCGGACCGTCCGAGGACGCGTTCTTCGCGGACCTGCGCGTGTTCGACCTGCTCTACGGCGGCAACCTGAGCGAGGTCGGCCAGGACACGCTGCGCGGCTACAACGTCAACACCATCGCGATCCAGCTGCCGAAGCACGCGCTGGCGTTGAAGAACGACGCCGGCCGCAACCCGAACATCGGCATCTGGAGCACCACCCAGAAGCGCTCGCTCAAGCTCTCGCCGGGCAAGGCGGAGCCGCAGGGCGACTTCGTGCAGGTCTCCCGGCTGGGCAACCCGCTGGTGAACGAGGTCGTGGCGCCCGCGGGCCTCAAGGACGCGTTCAACGGCCTGCGGCCCGACCAGGACGCCGGCGTGAAGGAGCTGGTGGACCGGGTGGTCAACCCGGAGCTGCCGAAGCTGGTCGAGGCGATCTACAAGATCCCGGCGCCCCAGGGGCAGCGCGACGACCTGGCCGAGATCTTCCTGACCGGCATCAGCACCAAGATCGGCGCGCAGATCAACGCCGACCTGAACTCGCAGATCAACAACGCCGACGTGGACAAGAACAGGTTCCGCCCGTCGGAGATGCTGCGGCTGAACATGTCGATCAACCCCAACGCGAACCCGAACCGTCTCGGCCTGCTCGCCGGTGACACGCAGGGCTTCCCGAACGGCCGCCGGCTCACCGACGACGTGATCGACATCGGTGTTCAGGCGTTCGAGGGCGCCGCGGCGTCCGGCAAGATCGTGGACGCGCTCGCCACCGGCGACAAGGTCGACCAGAACGACCAGCCGTTCGAGGCGACGTTCCCGTACGTGGCTCTGCCTCGCAACGGCACCGCCGTCAACGCCTCCGGCACCAGTGCCGAGGTCGCGGTGAACCCGGTCGGCAAGATCGGCAACCTGGACCCGATGGCGATGACCACCGCGGTCGGCTCTGCGTTCGTTTTCGGCGCGGGCTTCTGGTTGTTCCGCAAGCGTCAGCAGCAGATCCGCAAGTACGGGTCGCACTCGAAGTGAAGTACCAGCAACGGCAGGCCGTCGCGGTGGTTCTCCTGGTCACCGCGGCGCTTGCCTACCTCGCCGCCTCCGGTCCTGCCGACAGCAGGGCCGGGGGCGCGCCCCCTGTTCCGGCCGTGGCGCAGCAGAACCAGATGCACCGCGTGGTTCACCAGCTGCAGCAACGACTGCACCGGTTGCCCGACGACAAGACCTCGTGGGCACAGCTCGGTGCGTCCTATGTAGAACTCGCGCGCGTCACGGCCGATCCCGCGTACTACGCGAAGGCCGAGGGCGCGCTGAAGAACGCGGGTGACACCGGCCTGGCCGCGATCGGCATGGGCACGCTCGCCAACGCCCGCCACGACTTCCCCGCCGCCCGTGACTGGGCCGGGAAGGCACTGGCCGCGCTCCCGGCCTCCGCGGAGGCGTACGGCGTGCTGGCCGACGCGTTGACGCAGCTCGGCGACGACGCGGGCGCCCAGGACGCGGTGCAGAAGATGCTCGACGTCAAGCCCAACACGGCGTCGTTCGCCCGTGCTTCCTTCCACTTCGAGCTCCACGGCGACGTCGACGGCGCCCGCGACGCGATGACGCGCGCGCTGACCGCGGCCGCGACGCCCGAGGAGATCGCGTTCTGCCGTTACCGGCTCGGTGAACTCGCGTTCGACCACAACCGGCTCGACGAAGCCGCCCATCACTACGAGCAGGGACTGGCGGCGAGAGGAGACGACATGACTCTCACACAGGGCAAGGCCAAGGTCGCGGCGGCACGGGGTGAGGCCCCGGTGGCGCTGGAGTCCTACCGCAGGCTGGTGGCGCGCGCTCCCCTGCCGCAGTACCTGCAGGAGTACGCGGAGCTGCTGGACGCCAACGGCCGCACGGCGGAGGCCGAGCAGCAGTACGCCGTGCTGTCCGAGCAGCAGCGGCTGATGGAGTCGCAGGGCGCCTCGGACGACCTGGCGGCCGCGCTCGTCGCCGCGGACCGCGGTGACGGCATGCAGGCGCTGCGCCGGGCCGAGGCCGAGTGGAGCAAGCGGCAGAGCGTGTTCGTCGCCGACGCGATGGCGTGGGCGCTGCACGTGAACGGCCGTGACGCCGAAGCGCTCACCTACTCCGACCAGGCCGCCGCACTCGGCTGGCAGAACGCCACGTTCTCCTACCACCGCGGCATGATCCTCGCCGCGCTCGGCCGGGTCGCCGAGGCGCAGGACGCGCTCGTGCAGGCGTTGCGGCTCAACCCGAACTTCTCCCCGTTGCAGGCGCTGAAGGCCGGCCGCAAACTCGCCGAGCTGCGAGGCAACCGGTGACCTTGTCCGGTTGGGTCGTGCGGCCGATCCTGGTCGCCGCCCTGCTCCTGGCTGGCATCTTCTTCGTCAACGGCGAAGCGTTCGGCCACCCGCTGGGCAACTTCAGCGTCAACCACTACCACGGTCTGCACCTGCACCCGGACCGCGTCGACCTCAGATCCGTGGTCGACGTGGCCGAGATCCCCACGTTGCAGGAGAACCTGAAGACCCGCGACGCCAGGCAGTGGTGCGACGAGGTGTCCCGCACCGACCAGTCCACAGTGGACGGCAGGCGGATCACGTGGACGCTCTCCAGCGCCACCAAGGAACACCCGGTCGGCCAGGCCGACCTGATCACCACTCGGCTGGTCTGCGAGTTCACCGCGAAGGTGGATCTCGGCAGGCCGGCCCAGCTGGCGTTCCGGGACGAGTCGAACGTCGACCGGGTCGGCTGGCGCGAGATCACCGCCGCCGGCAGCGGCGTGAAGCTCACCGGCTCCTCCGTGCCGACCGAGAGCATCAGCAACGAGCTCCGGGCGTACCCGGAGGACCTGCTCAGCAACCCGGTCGACGTCCGGGCCGTCACGTTCACCGCGGCACCGGGCAGCGGATCCGAGCCGAAGCAGGCCTCGGGCTCCCCCATCCAGTCGTTGAGCGTCACGGCGTCCGCCCTGAACGACATCCTGGGCAGCGACGACCTCACGCCGTGGCTCGGGTTCCTCGCACTGTTGCTGTCGTTGCTGCTCGGCGCGTCGCACGCAGCGTTGCCCGGTCACGGCAAGACGCTGATCGCCGCCTACCTGGCCGGCCGTCAGGGCACACCGAAGGACGCGTTCATCGTCGGCGCCTCGGTCACGGCCACGCACACCGGTGGTGTGCTGGTCCTCGGCCTGGTCATCAGCGCCTCGTCGGCACTGGCCGGCGAGCAGGTGCTGCGCTGGCTCGGGCTGGTCAGCGGTCTGCTGATCGCGGCGATCGGCGTGATGCTGCTGCGGTCGGCGCTGACGCGCGAATCAGCGCTTGTGGGAGCCGGAGTCGGCCATGGGCATGGACACGGCCACGGACATGGGCACGGTCATGGCCACGGGCACGGTCATGGTTACAGCCGCGCGAGCCTGATCGGCATGGGCGCGGCCAACGGCCTGGTCCCGTCCCCCTCCGCGCTCGTCGTCCTGCTCGGGGCGATGGCGCTGGGCCGGACGTGGTTCGGTGTCCTGCTGGTCCTCGGTTACGGATTCGGCATGGCCGCCACGCTCACCGGGGTCGGACTGCTGCTCGTGAAGGCGCGTGAACGCGTGGAGAAAATCCTGGACGGCCGTGCCACCCGCCTGCTCTCGCATTACGCACCTGTCGGCACAGCCGCCATGGTGATCGTGGTCGGAGCCTGGCTCACATTGCAGGCCGTCTAATCACATCAATGTAAGTACTAGGGCCCGCATTCCCCGAGAGGAATGCGGGCCCTGGTCGTTTCTGCCCTTACTTCTGCAAGTCCGCCGCTACGAACGTCTTGCCATCTGCGTTCTCGACCGCGATCGACTTCACCTTGTCCGGGGACACGCTGACCATGCCCCGCACCGTGCCGCCGTCGACCCTGGCCTTCTCGGTCGAGGTCCACGCGTGGGCCTCGGTCTTGCTGCCGTCCGTGCCGACCACGACCAGCTTGCACTTCTGCGCGGCCGGCAGGCCGTTGATCTTCGCCACGACCATGTAGCGGTCCTGCGACGACGGCCCTATCTCCGCCTCCAGCTTGATGCCTCCCGCGGTACCTACGCCCGTGGCCGAGGCAGCAGTGTTGGCTCCCGGTGTCTGGTCCTGCATGAACACCGCTCCGGCACCGAACGCGACCACCGCGGCGACAGCCGCGGCGGCGAGGTAGCCCGGCCAGCGCCGGGGCTTGGCGTGCTGCGGTTCGGGAAGCTCCTCCTCCACCGCCGCCGGACTGGCTCTGGGACGTGGATCGGACACCCGCGGCTGCGGGATGACCGACTCGTTCCGGATCTGCCGCAGCGCACGCTGCAGCACCAGGTCCGAAGGCTTCGGCAGGTCGACTTCTCGCTCGTGCAGAAATGCCTCACGGGGCACGTCGTCGAGCACCATGCGGATCCGGTGGAAGTCGGCGACCTGCGCACGGCAGGCCGGACAGCCCCTCAGGTGCTGCTCCACGCCATGACTCTCATGCGCGTCCAGAACGCCGAGCGCGTAGCAGCCAAGAGTGACCGCGTCGTGCGCGCCAGCTGTCATACGACCTCCTCGTCGTCCCGATTCGACCCCCGCGGCGAAACGGTGTCACAAGGAAAACGGGCAGATAGGAGTGGTTGGTTCAGCCTGCGAACGAGTTCATTCCGATTGGTTACAGAAATGGCGCCGAGTGACCGCACAACTACGCTTCATAGGCCGGGTGAGCTGCGCATTTCACCTGATCGGCCGACTCAAGGTGTCTCGTATGGCTACAGGCACGTCTCTCGACGAACTGCCGGTCGTTCCTCGGACTCGATGAACACCGCGAGGCCGTCCAGCACCCTCGCGAGACCGAACTCGAACTCGTCCAGCGGCCGTTCGAACCCGCCCGAGTTCCAGATGTGGGTCATCATCGGCAGGCGGTCCGGGGTGAAGTGCTCCCAGAGCGCGTCCCGGCCGGCCCACCAGTCCGCCTCGGACACGCCGGTCTCCCGTTCGGCCTGGACGCGGTCCGCCATCGTCTTGCCGACGCCGTCGACGAACTGGGCGACCGAGGTCACCACCGCCACGATCTCCTCGGACCGCAGGCCCAGCTCGGAGACGACGGCGTAGGCCGCGTCCTGCCTGGTCATGGCGTGCGGGCCGGGCATCCGCCGCGAGGTCGTGAGGTGCAGCATCCACGGGTGCGCGCGGTGCATCGCCCAGATCTGCCGCGCGAAGAACTCCAGTCCCTCGCGCCACGGCCCCGGCGGGGTGCTCTCGGTCTCGCCCCACACCGCGTCGACCATCAGGTCGAGCAGCTCGGACTTACCCGGCACGTGCCGGTACAGCGACATCGTCGTGAAGCCCAGCGTCTCGGCGACGCGGCGCATGGTGAGCGCGTCGACCCCTTCGGCGTCGGCCACCTTGATGGCCGCCTCGACGACGCGCGACTGGCTCAGCACGGCCTTCGGTCCCCTGGTCGGCTCGGCCGGCGGCTCCCACAACAGGCGCACGCTGCGGTCCCGGTCGCTCTGCTTCACCCAGCCCCCTCGTTCACAACTCGGCTTGCATGTGAATCCTAAAACCGTGTACAACGTACACCTAGTCTACAACGTACACAGTTAAGCCATGGGGGTGAAGACGTGGGACACGCGGTGCTCGCGGAAGGCCTGCGGAAGAGTTTCGACAAGAAGGCGGCGCTGGACGGGTTCGACCTGGCGGTGCCCGCCGGAACGGTGTGCGGGCTGCTCGGCCCGAACGGCGCGGGCAAGACGACGGCGGTGCGCATCCTGGCGACGTTGCTGCGCCTGGACGGCGGCCGCGCGGAGGTGGCGGGCTTCGACGTGACGCGGGAGGCGCCTCAGGTGCGTCGCCAGGTGGCGTTGAACGGCCAGCAGTCCACCGTGGACGACGTGCTGACCGGCCGGGAGAACCTGGTCATGTGGGGACGGCTCTACCACCTGTCCAAGCGTCAGGCCGAGGCGCGGGCCGACGAGCTGCTGGAGCAGTTCGGGCTCGCCGACGCGGCCGGCAAGCGCGCGAAGCAGTATTCCGGCGGCATGCGCAGGCGGCTCGACCTGGCGTCGAGCTTCATCACGCGGCCCTCGGTGCTGTTCCTGGACGAGCCGACCACCGGCCTCGACCCGCGCAACCGCGGCGAGGTGTGGCGGGAGGTGAAGCGGGTCGTCGCCGAGGGGACGACGGTGCTGCTCACCACCCAGTACCTGGACGAGGCCGACCAGCTGGCGGACCAGATCGTCGTGCTGGACACCGGTCGCGTGGCCGCGCAGGGCACGCCGGACCAGCTCAAGTCCAAGCTCGGCGGTGACCGGATCGAGGTCGTGGTCCGCAACGCCGAGGACCTGCCGGTGGTGCGCGACGTGCTCGGGCCGGCCGCTGAGGTGGACCCGGACGCGTTCCGGGTGAGCGCGGCGGTGGTGGACCGGGTGGCCGAACTGACGCGGGTGACGTCGGCGCTGGCGGCCAAGGGGGTGGAGGCCGAGGACGTCGCGTTGCGGCGGCCCACGCTGGACGAGGTCTTCCTGGCGATCACCGGACACAAGGCAGTGGAGGTGCGGGCATGAGCGCGGTCAGGTACGCGGCGGTCGACTCGTGGATCGTCGCCAAGCGGGACCTCATCCACTGGCTGCGCGAACCGGTCAGGGTGTTCGCGAACCTCGCCTACCCGGTCATCTCGGTGCTGATCTTCGGGCTGGTGTTCGGCAGCGCGATGAACGTGTTCGGCGGCGGGAACTACATCGAGTTCCTGATGCCCGGCATGTTCGGCCAGACCATCGCGTTCGGCGTCGGCACCACGCTGATGATGGTGTCGATGGACGCCGACCGGGGCGTGACGGACCGGTTCCGCGCCTCGCCGATGTCGCAGACCGGTGTGGTGGGCGGCCGCAGCATCGCCGACCTGGTGAACTCCTCGCTGGAGCTGCTGGTGCTGGCGGCGTGCGGCCTGGTGATCGGCTGGTCGTTCCACGACGGGCTGCTCAACGCGCTGCTGGCGTTCGCGCTGTTCCTGTGGCTGCGGTTCGCGCTGGTGTGGATCGGCATCTACCTCGGCCTGATGGTGAAGCCGGAGGCGGCGCAGGCGTCGTGGATGTTCCTGTTCCCGCTGACGATGTTCGCGAACACGTTCGTCTCCCCGGAGCTGATGCCGGGGTGGCTGCGGGCCGTGTCCGAGTGGAACCCGCTGTCGTCCACGGTGGCGGCGGCACGTGAGCTGTTCGGCAACCCCGGTGTCGGCGGCGACTCGTGGGCGGCGCAGCACTCCCTACTGCTGGCTGTGCTGTGGCCTGCGGTGTTCGTGGCGATCTTCTGGCCGCTCTCGGTGCTCAAGTACCGCAACCTCAGCCGTTAGAAGATCGGTCCGGAGCTGGTCGGCGAGCCACTTCGCCAGCAGCCGCCGCCAGTTCCGGACCCTCGCCAGCATCCTCGGCGGCAGGGACCTGTCGTTCTCCCACCGCCGCCAGTCCTCGCTGGCGAGCCAGGCGATGCAGCCCGCGATCCGGTGGGAGCGCAGCAGCGTCGGGTCGGGCGCGGTGCCGTAGCCGGCCCAGAACGCCTGGGGCAGCTCGGTTCCGTGCAGGTAGAGGTGCTCCTCGAAGGCGGCCAGCTCGTCGAGCGGGTTGCCCTGGCCGGGGTTGTCCCAGTCGATCAACGTCGCCCGGCGCTCGTCGACGATGATGTTGTAGAGGTTCACGTCGTTGTGCAGCAGGCCGACCCGGTGGATTCGGCGGAACGCCCAGCCGATGCTCCGCCAGACCTCACCGGACACCGGCAGCGCGTCCGCGAGCGTGCGGCCCTCGACGTACTCGACGAGCACGTCACCGCGGCCGTTGTGCGCGAGGACCGCGGGTGCGCCGGGCACCACGAACTTCGGCAGGTCCCGCGCCACCTTCGGCTGCCGCAGCACGGCTTTGCGCCCGTCGGCGAGGGTCACCAGGTGCAGCACGTTGGTGAGCCCTTCTCCTTCCAGCGGTTCGACGCGGACGGCGGTCTCGAGCAACGGGAACAAACACCCACCTCCAGTAGCAATGGTGTAACACACCACTTCGGACGGCGAAGAACCTCGGGGGATGCATTCGGCGGCGATGAGCACGCTTTGGAGGCAGACCGATGGTTCGACCTTCCCGGCGCCTTGCGCTTCTCTCTGCGGTGGCGCTGGTGCTACCACTCACAGTGACTGGGCCGGCACTGGCTGATCCCAACAACAACACTCCGGCCAAACTCACGAAGGCCGTGACGCTCGGCGGGGTGTTGCGGCACCTGGACGCGTTGCAGGCCATCGCGACGACGCACGGCGACCGCGCGGCCGGGCGTCCCGGCTACCAGGCGTCGGTGAACTACGTGGTCGGGCAACTGAACGCGGCCGGCTACTCGCCCACCGTGCAGGCGTTCGACTTCCCGTACGTCGAGGACAACTCACGGCTCGACCGGATCGCGCCGGCCCCGCGCGTGTTCCAGCGGGACGCGGAGTTCAACCGGAACGGCTTCGTCCCGACTGCCGAGGGTGACGTCACCGGCATCATCCAGCCGGTCGACGTGATCGTGCCGCCCGCTCCCGTTCCCAACACGAGCAGCAGCGGCTGCGAGGCCGCCGACTTCGCCGGGTTCGCGGCCGGCCGCATCGCGATGCTGCAGCGCGGCACGTGCGGGTTCAGCGTGAAGGCGCTGAACGCGCAGGCCGCCGGTGCGTCGGCGGTCATCCTGTTCAACGAGGGCCAGCCCGGCCGCACCGGCCTGGTCACGCCGATCGGTGACACGCCGGGTCTCGCGATTCCCGTGGTGTTCGCGACCTACGCCGTCGCCGAGGACCTCATCGTGTTCACTCCCGGCGCCACGGTCCGGGTGAAGGTCGACTTCACCGAGGAGACGCGGCAGGCCTGGAACGTGTTCGCCGAGTCCCGCGAGGGCAACGCGAACAACGTCGTCATGGCGGGCGCCCACCTCGACAGCGTCCAGGACGGCCCCGGCATCAACGACAACGGCAGCGGCTCGGCGGCGTTGCTGGAGACCGCGATCCAGATGAAGAAGGTCAAGACCAACGCGAAGGTCCGCTTCGCCTGGTGGGGTGCCGAGGAGGAGGGCCTGCTCGGGTCCGAGCACTACGTCGCCACGCTCCCGCAGGCCGATCAGGACAAGATCGCGCTCTACCTGAACTTCGACATGGTCGGCTCGCCGAACCACTTCTTCGGCGTCTACGACGGTGACGACTCGAGCGGCACCGCCCCGGTCCCGATCCCGCCGGGGTCGGCCCAGATCGAGGACGTCTTCGAGAAGTTCTACGCGGACCGGGGTCTTCCGTCCGAGGACACCGAGTTCTCCGGTCGTTCGGACTACGGGCCGTTCATCGCGGTCAACATCCCCGCCGGTGGCCTCTTCACCGGCGCGGAGGGCGTGAAGACGGCCGCGCAGGCCGCTTTGTACGGCGGTACCGCGGGCGTGGCTTACGACCCGTGCTACCACCAGCCGTGCGACAACCGGTCGAACCTGAACCTGACCGCCCTGGACGTCAACGCCGACGCCATCGCCACCGCGGTGATCACGTTCGCGTTCGACACGTCCACCGTGAACGGCGTGCGCGCGCCCGGCAAGTCGCACGGGCGCGCACCGCAAGGGTCAAGCTCCTAGTTGGGACCACAGGTCGCACCGGTGATCCGCCGGTGCGACCTTCTCACTGGCCAGCACCTCGACCTGGTTCCTCGGCCAGCCGGGGTGCCCGGTCGCCGCGAACCGCGTCCACGCCTTGCTCATCCGGCCTGCCAGCTGCTGCTGCGGAGCGGTCAGCGTGACGTCACCGAACTTCATCGTGAACGGCAGGTCCGAGGCGTGGTAGGCGCCGTACGGGAAGGGCGGGAGACCGGGGAAGATCATCGGCGGGTCCGGCTCCGCGAACTCGTACCCGAAGCCCCGCGTCTGCCGCTGGAGCTCGTTCGTCGTGCACACCGCGGTGTAGTCCGTGAGCGCGGCCGCGAGCTGCACCCTGGCGTCACCGTGCGGCGGGTACCGCTCGATGATCTTCTTGGCTTTGGTAGCCCCGAAGTACGCGGTGAGAGCCTCTTCGTAGCCCTTGGCGTCGAGTGGCGGATGGAGCATCGCCACGTACAGGGTCAGTTCGTCGCGCGTGTGGCCGACGAGCGTGGGCACGTGGTGGAAGCGCCCGGCCTGGAGCTCGGTGATCGGGTTGCGCGGCAACGCATCCGTGTCGTACGCGGGCGAGGAGAACGCCGGCGTCAGCGCCTTGACCTGCGCCACGCTGAGGTTGCGAAGGCACGCGACGTCCGCACAGCCGTGCGGGGCCGTCCTGCCCTTGTCCTCCACCTGGGTGCGCGGGAGCCACGTGTACTGGACCTGCCCCTCCCCGGCCGGGATGCCGAGCTGGCACGGTCCACTCTGGACGATCGCCCGGTGGAACAGCCCGGCCGTCTTCGGCGTGGTCAGCTGCGCACACGTCGACAGCGCACCGGCCGACTCACCGAACAACGTGACGTTGCGCGGGTTGCCGCCGAACTGCCGGATGTTGCGCTGCACCCACCTGAGCGCGGCCTGCTGGTCCTTGAGGCCGAACGCGCCGGAACCCTCGAGTCCCGGGTAGCCGAAGAACCCGAACGCACCGACCCGGTAGTTGAACGTGACGGCGACAACGCCGTTGCGCACCAACGGTTCGACGCCGTAGTCCGACCCGGCCCCGCTGGTGAACGCGCCGCCGTGGATGTAGACCATGACCGGCAGGTTGGCGGCTTTGAGCGGTGCCGTGACGTTGAGGTAGAGGCAGTCCTCGCTGTCGCTGGCCGGGCTGCCGAGCCCTTCGTCCTGCGCGCACCGGGGACCGGGAGCGGTCGCCTGGCGGACGCCCTGCCACGGCTGGGCAGGCCGCGGGTCGCGCCAGCGGTTCTCGCCCGTGGGCGGCGCGGCGAACGGGATGCCCTGGTAGGAGCGCTGGTTCTCGACGACAGCACCCGACACGAGACCGGTGTCGGTGCGCACGATGTTGCCTGCGGCGTGAGCCGGGGCCGTAAGAGTGGTTGCGGCGAACGCCGCTGCGAGAATGACGGTAGTTGATCGCATGTACAGATCAACATAGCGGCGCGCGCAACCCCCTTAAACCGCGGCCTTCTTCCGCGACAACAACCGCGCCGCGACCGCCGCCGGCAGGTACATCAGCACGCCGTAGACAGCAGGCGGGATCGCCATCGTCTCGTCGTTGAGGACCGTGAGCGCGAGCGTGATGGCGATCGTGGCGTTGTGGATGCCGATCTCCATCGCCGACGCGATCGACTCCTTCTGGTTCACCTTGAACGCCCGCGGCACGTAATACCCGACGAGCAGGCTGAGGATGGACAGCAGGAGTGCCACCGGCCCGAGCGTGCCGATGTTGTCGAGCAACTGCTGGAACGCCGACGCGATCGCCGCCAGGATCACCAGCACAAGCACGACGACGCTCGCGATCCGCACGGGCCGCTCCATCTTCAGCGCCCACGCCTCGTACTTCTTGCGCACCCACATCCCGATCGCGACCGGTACCAGCACGATCGCGAACACCTGCACGAACTTCGCCGGCTGCAACCCGACCTCGGCCTGGTCTCCCATGAAGTGCGCCATCGACAGCCCGACCACGACCGGCAACGTGAACACCGCCAGCACGGAGTTGATCGCCGTCAGCGTGACGTTGAGCGCCACGTCCCCACCGGCGAGGTGGCTGAAGAGGTTCGCCGACGTCCCACCGGGCGAGGCGACCAGCAACATCATGCCGACGGCCAGCACGCCTTTCAGCCCGAACGCCAGCACGAGGCCCAGGCAGATCGCCGGCAGGACGATGACCTGGCAGACCAGGGCGATCACCGCGGCCTTCGGGTACTTCGCGACCCTGGCGAAGTCCGCCACTGTCAGCGTCAGGCCTAGGCCGAACATGACCAGGGCCAATGCCACTGGCAGGAAGATCTGGGCGACGAGCACTGCGGCCTCCGTGTATGTCCGGCTTGTGCGGTTTGATCTGTCGCGCAGATCCTGGCGTTACTCCGGCGGCGGTGGAATCGGCCAGGTGGTCGCACCGGGGCGGGTGGTGGTGCTGGGGCAGGTGGTGGTGCTGGGGCAGGTCGTCGCGCTGGGGCAGGTCGTCGCGCTGGGGTGGGTGGTGATCCTGGGGCAGGAGGTGGCGCCGGGACGGGTCGTCGCACCAGGGGCGGGTCGTCGCACCAGGGCGAGTGGCCGCACCAGGGGCGGGTCGTCGCACCAGGGCGAGTGGCCGCACCAGGGCGAGTGGCCGCACCAGGGCGAGTGGCCGCACCAGGGCGAGTGGCCGCACCAGGGCGAGTGGCCGCACCAGGGCGAGTGGACGAACAGTGTCAGACCCCGTGCGTAGGTTGGGATGCGGGGGTTCCCAGGTCAGGGGGTACGCCTGCGCGAGCCTGCCTGCCCAGGCGCTGAACAGCCCATGAGCACGCCCGCGCCCGCCCGACGTTCGCACCATCCGGCGGCCGACCGCACCCCTGCCCCCCAACTCGCGCACTCCGCCGCCCAGGTTCCCCCGCCACCCCCGCCATCCAGCGGCCGAGCGCATCCCTGCCACCCGCCAGCGCCCAATCCACCACCCGAGCGCACCCCGCCACCCAAGCGCAGCCCGGCCACCCCACCAGCTCGCCCAACCCGCGACCAAACCCCACCCCCGCCGCCCCCAGCGCGCGAAACCCGCCACCCAAGCGCACCCTGTGGCGATGGCGCGCCTCCTAACCCCGCGCTTCGCCCTACTCACAGCCGCTGACCTGGGCTACTTCACCGCGATGGGAATCGCGGTCTACGCCCTGCCCCTGTACGTGACCGGCCCACTGCGATCCTCCGAGGGAGCCGCAGGCCTGGCGTTCGGCGCCTTCGCCATCTCCGCGCTCCTGCTCCGCCCGTTCGCCGGCCGCCTCACCGACCGCATCGGCCGACGACCCCTGCTGGTGGGCGGCACCGCGCTGGCCGCCGTGAGCCTCGCCCTCACCGCGCTCGCCACCGACCTGCCCACGATCATCGCCCTGCGGCTCCTGCTCGGCGTGGCCGAGGCCGCGTTCTTCGTGGCCGGATTCGCCGCGCTGGCCGACATCGCCCCGCCCGACCGCCTCGGCGAAGCCCTCAGCCTCAACTCCCTCGGCCTCTACCTGGGCCTCGCCTTCGGGCCGCCGCTCGGCGAAGTCCTCGCCCAACGTTCGTTCCCCACCGCCTGGCTCACCGCCGCGGCACTGTGCGCGGCGGGCACCGTCGCGGTCGTACTGCTCGGCGAAACCAGCGAAACCAGCGAAACCGGCACGCCGTCCGACACCAAGAAGCCACAGCTGATCCACCGCGCCTCCATCCGGCCCGCCATCGGGCTATGCGCCGCGCTGGCCGCGTCCGGCGGCTTCCTGGCGTTCGCCGCTCTGCGCGCGCAGGAGTCGGGCTTCGAGAACACCAGCCTCCCGCTGTTCCTCTACGGCGCCACCGTCGTCGCCTGCCGGGCGGTGTTCGCCAAGGTCCCGGACCGGGTGCCGCCCCTGACGCTCGGCGCCGCCGCACTGGCCGTCATCGCGACCGGACTGGTCCTCACCGCCACCCCGCACGCGCTCATCGCGGGCAGTGTGGTGCTCGCCGTCGGCGTCACGTTCAGCACGCCCGCGTTCTTCGCCGCCGTGTTCGCCACCGCCGAACCTCACCAGCGCGGCGCCGCGGCCGGCACCGCCAGCGCGTTCATCGACATCGGGCTCGGCGGTGGGCCGATGCTGCTCGGTCTCGTCGCGAACGTCAGCATCCCGGCTGCCCTCGCGACCGCGGGCGGGCTCGCCGCCCTGGGCTGCTTGTGGACGTTGAACCTCCGCCGCGCACACTGAAACCGTGCAGATCGGCGTCTTCACCGCGGGCGAGAACTCCCCCGCCGAGATCGTGGAACTCGCCGTGCACGCCGAAGCGGCCGGATTCGACGTCTTCGCGGTCGGGGAGCACCACAACCCGCCCTACAACTCGTCCTCCCCCGCGACGCTGCTCGCCCACATCGCCGCGCGGACCACGCGCATCCTGCTCTCCACCGCCACCACGCTGATCACCACCAACGACCCGGCCCGGCTCGCCGCCGAGTACGCGACGCTGCACCACCTCGCGCCCGGACGGCTCGACGTGGTGCTCGGGCGCGGCAACACGGCGAAGGTGTTCGGGTGGTTCGGCAAGGAGATCGAGTACAGCCTGCCGCTGACCATCGAGCACTACCGGACGCTCAAGTCCTTGTGGGACAACAGGCCGTTCATCTGGCACGCCTGCACCCGCTCGCCGGAGATCGCCGACCTCGCGGCCGAGCACGACGACGGCCTGTTCGTGTTCGCCGACCAGACCGCGCACGTCGAGCGGTACCGCTCCCAAGCCGCCAACCCGCGACTCGGTGTCCTCACCCACGACCTCGACCGCGGCGCGGAACTCGGCCCGGACCGGCTGCTGGTCCACGTGCGCACACCCGCGGACATCGACGAACTGGCCAGTCGCACCAGCTAACCTGCGGCACGTGTTCACCCTCGCCCAGCCGCCGCTGTTCACCAGGCTCCGCGACGCTGGCACCGTGCTGATCGCCGGCGCCGGCGGCGGCTTCGACGTCTTCGCGGGCCTGCCGCTCGGTGTCGCGTTGCGCAACGAGGGCAAGCGCGTGCACTACGCCAGCCTCAGCTTCAGCGATCTCGACCGCCTCGACCTCGACGCGTGGCTGCGCCCCGGCCTCGCCGCCGTCGACCAGGACACCGACACCGGAGCCGAGTACTTCCCCGAACGCGAGCTCGCGGCGTTCCTCGGCGACACCGTCTACGCGTTCCCGCGCGCCGGTGTGCGCCGCCTACCGCGACCTGGTCAAGCGGCTCGGTGTCGACGCCGTCGTACTGGTCGACGGCGGCACGGACATCCTGCTGCGCGGCGACGAACAGCACCTCGGCACGCCGCACGAGGACATGACGAGCCTCGCCGCGGTCGCCGGGCTCAGCGGCCTCACCAAGATCGTGGTCAGCCTCGGTTTCGGCATCGACGCCCACCACGGCGTGTCCCATGCGCACGTGCTGGAGAACCTGGCCGCGCTCGACCGCGACGGCGCGTACCTCGGCGCACTGTCGATCCCGCGCGACTCGGCGGAAGCCCGTGCCTACACGGAGGCCGTGCGGACCGCGCAGGAAGCCACGCCGCTGGCGCCGAGCATCGTCAACGGGCAGATCGCGGCGGCGTTGCGCGGCGAGTTCGGCGACGTGCAGTTCACCAGCCGCACCAAGGACAGCGAGCTGTTCGTGAACCCGTTGATGGGCGTGTACTTCAGCGTCGACCTCGACGGCCTCGCCCGCAGCGTGCACTACCTGCCGAAGCTGGAGGGCACGCGGACGGCGTTCGACGTGGCGCTCGCGATCGAGGAGTACCGCGAGGACAACGAGGGGCGGCGCCCGAGCCGCACCCTCCCTCACTGAGGCCGCCAGATCACCAGCGCGATGACCAGGACCAGCACGCCGACCGCCACCGCCCCGCCGAGCACCCACGCTCCGTAGACGGCGAACGCCACGACCTCCGACCCGATCGCCGCGACCGAGGTGACCGTGGCACGGGCCTCGGTGTCGGCGTCGATCCGGTGCTGCAGAGCGGTTTCCACGTGCACCAGCACGAAGCGGTACAGCCCGTAGTACACGCCCACCAGCACGAGCGCGAGCGGCACGGCCAGCACCGCGGCGGCGATCAGCACCAGGCCAGCCAGGAACAGGACCCAGCCGCGCCACCGCAACCGGCCGGCCAGCGACGCCCCGGCCGCACCCAGGAGTGGCAGGCCGATCGTCGCCATCGGCACCCAGAGGGTCGGCACGTGCCAGTCCTGCGCCAGCAGCGTGAAGTACTCCTCGAACGCGTCGATGGCGTACACCAGCGCCACCGCGATCACCGCGCGCCTGATCGGGATGGCCTCACGCAGACCGGTCAGCAACGTCGCGAAGTACCCGGCGTGCTCGTCGCCAGAGCCGCGCGGAGGTTCGGGGAACCGCAGCGCGACCACCGACGAGGCCAGGCACATGGCCACGCTCACCCAGCCGGCCAGCGGGTAGCCGCCCCAGGAGAACAACGCCGTGGCCACCACGGCCACCGGCACCTGCGCGATCAGCTCAACCGTGTCGACGCGGGCGTTCAGCGCGACGTACTGGTCCTCGTCGCCGTTGGCCGCCAGGCAGTCGTACACCAGCGCCTCGAACGCACCGGACTCGAGCGCGCCACCGAGGCCCCACAGCACGAAGCCCAGCGCGAAGCCCCAGAACGACGGGAACACCACCCACGCCGCGTACGCGAAAGCCTGCAGCACACCGGAAGCGACCAGGCAGCCACGCCGGGAGAACCGGTCAGCGATCGCACCGGAGGGCACCTCGGCGACCACGGCGGTGGTCGACCAGATGGCGAGCAGCACCGTGATCTGGGCGTCGGACAGCCCGGAGTCGGCGAAGAGCAACGCGTACAGCGCGTAGATCGGGATGAGGTGAGAGCACCACGCCCACGCCGTCGCGGTTCTGGACAGATCAGTTGAAGATCAATGTCGTCGTCGCATGTCCAAAGAGTACGCCGCCAGCACCACCGAATTGGTGGCGCTGACGGCGTGTACTCACCCGAACACTCTTAGAAGCCGGCGGTGATCTTCGTGAACGCCAGCTCCTGCTGCGGGATACCGGAGCAGCTGCCCGAGACCTGGCCGTCGCAGCCACCGCGGTCGCGGTTCACCGACCAGAACGAGAACCGGCCGAGCGCGTTGGACTTCGCCCAGTCGCGGATCGCCGTCCAGGTTTCGGTGGAGGTCATCTCGCGCTGGTCGGACAGGCCGTTCATGCCCGAGATGCCGACGTGCTTGAACGCCTCGGCGTCACTCCAGCCGAAGGTCGACTTCAGCTTGTTCTTCAGCCCCGTCGCCGCGCCGATGGTGTCGGTCTGGATGTTGGAGCTGCCGAAGTCGAACGGCATGATCGTGAAGATGTCGATGTTCGCGCCCAGAGCCTTGGACTGGTCGATCAGCCGGGCACCGTAGAAGTTCGGGCCGGCGACGCCGGTGCCGAACGTGACGATCGTCTGGATGCCCGGGTTGTTCTGCTTGACGATCTTCAACGCCGTGATGATCCGGTCCTGGACCATCGTGTTCTCGAACTCGTCGGAGTTCTCGATGTCGATGTCGATCGCCTTCAGCCCGTAGGCGTTGATCACCTGCTGGTAGGCGGCCGCCAGAGCCTCCGGCGTCGAGCAGTTCGGGCCGAGCTTGTTGCCGCTCCAGCCACCGAACGACGGCACGATGTCGCCACCGGCCGCGCGCACCGAGTTGATGAGCTGCTGGTCCGAGCCGCCGGTCAGCGGGCGGTTGCCGTTCCACGCGGGGTTGCAGCCGCCACTGGAGAGCACGAACGCGAGCGTGAACCACTTGATGCCGGTCAAGCTCATGACCTGCGTCGCGTTCGGGATGTTGCCGTCCAGGTAGATGTACGGAGCGGCACGGCCGGAGCCGGGCACCGGCGGGTTCGACGAGGTGGTCGTCGTCGTGGTCGTGGTGGTCGGCGGGTTGCCGGTGCCGTCACACGTCCCGCCGTTGACCTTGCAGTTCGACGGGTTCGCACCCGATCCGCGCACGGTGAAGCCGAAGCTCGCCGAGGCGCCGACGCCGATGCTGCCGTTCCAGGTGTTCTTGACCGTGATGTTCTGGCCGCTCGCGGTGTAGGTACCGTCCCAGAGCGACGCGATCGACTGCCCGCCCGGGAGCGTGAACTCGACCGTCCACGACGTCAACGCGGACGAACCGCCGTTGGTGATCGTGTACTTGGCCTCGTACCCGCTGCTCCACTCCGACGTCTTGGTGAACGCAGCCGTCACGCCCGTCGCGCCGCTCGCCGGGGCGGCGAGAACGCCTCCGACCATCGCGGCGACCGCCAGACCGATGGTCAAAAATTGCCAGCGGAATTTCTTCATGGTGCTCCTTCACGTGCAGGGGGACGTGATGCGAGGCACCCTAACTGGTCTGGACCAATGGTTCAAGACTGTGAACAAACTTGTCGGACTCGGCCATGGGAACGCTCCCACGGTCCCATTTGTCCTAATTAGTACTGTTCGATCCGCTCCGCCCGCTCCTCCAACAGCACCCGCAACGCCTGCGCGGTCTGCCGCTGCTCCTCCACCAGCCTGGTCAGCCACGACCCGAAGTAGAGGAACCCGCCGACCGCGATCAGCCCGAGCCCCAGCATCCCGCCGGACACCACGTACGGAATCTGCTCCCACACGTACCCGGTGTGCGCGACACCCCACCACGCGAACAGGATCGCCGCAATACCGGCCGTCATCAGCATCGTGCCGACGAGACCCAGGCCGCCGCGCATCCGGGCGCGGCGCCGATCTTGAAGAGTCATCCGGGATCACCCGTTGCGCAGGTCGGGGACACCGGTCGGGTGTCCGGACGGACAGGGGGCGCCGCCGAGCAGGAACGCGCCGAACGAGCGGAAGCCGAAGGCCGAGGCCGCGGCGACACCGAGGCCGGCGACGACCAGCAGTGCGGGCACGCCGGGGAAGTCGAGCAACGAACGGGATTTCGGACGGGCATTGGCCACCGGCGTCACGCCCCTGGGCGGGGCGACCCCGGCCACCGGTGGCGTACCAGGCAGAGCGGGCGGCGCACCGACCGCGGGCGGCGGCACCAGCGGCGCCTGCGGGGCCGGCGCGTCGGGCGGGGTCAGCGGCGCGGCGGCGGACGCGTTGGCGGCGGCCTCGGTGTCGCCGACGATGACCACCATCTTGCGCAACGGGTTGAGCAGCGGCACCAGTTCCTTGGGCAGCAACGGTGCCAGCACGCCGTCCAGGATGCCGCCGAGGCCGAGCTTGGTGCGCAACGCGAGCACGTCGACGGTGAGCGTCAGGCCGCGCGAGGTAGACGTCGCCGCGGTCCCCTCCAGCTTCGTCGCGGACGTCGGCCACGCCACCGTGATTCCCAGTGGCTCCAACGCCTTCAGCAACCCGTCCGGTGGCGCCGCCGGTGACTTGACCGGGAACTTCTGGCCCAGCACGGTGAACTCCGCGATCGAGAACGTGCTCGTTCCGCTCCCCTTCGCGCCGTCGCTCACCGCCACGGACTCGAAGCGGACCCCGGACAGCACGACCAGCCCGGCCAGCAGCGAGATCGACGAAGCGGACGTCACGGCCACCGAACGTGCCTCGGAAGCCGCCACCGAACTGGTGCTCGTCGAGGCCAGCCCGTCCGTCGTGAGCAGGAACGGCACCTCCTGTTTAGCGCCGGCGAACGACTCGGCCTTCGCGGCACCCGCCACGGCCCGCATGCCCGACTTCGACTCGTCCGCGGGACCGCCGGGGTGCGCGGCGTTGGCCTGCACCGGATAGGCGAAGCCGAGCAGCTGCGGCAATCCGGTCCCGACCGCCGCACCCGGCCACACCGAGCTCGCCAACGATCGGCCGATCGGGCCGGAACCCAGCTCGGTCTGCGTGTACGACAGGTGCACCTCGCCCTGCGGTTCCGCGGGCACCGGAAGCAGATCGGTGTGCAGCAGCACGGAAACAGGTGCCGAGCGGGCCGTCAGCGTGAAGCCGCCGATGTCGGCGGCGCGCGCGGGCACCGGGGACAGCAGGAGCAGCAGCACGACGAGCGCGTACCTCACGATGTCCCTCCAAAGTAGACGGAAGCCAGGTCGCCCGACGCGATCTCGCCGTGCGCCATCACCACGACGTCGTCGGCCACCGCCGAGGCGGTCTCGGCGAACTGTTCGACGATCAGCATCGTGACGCCGGACGCCGCCAGTTCCCGGACGACCTCGTACAGTTCGGCGACGATCACCGGCGCGAGTCCCATCGACAGCTCGTCGATCACCAGCACCACCGGGTCCGTGATCAACGCACGGGAGAACGCCAGCATCTGCTGCTCACCGCCGGACATCGAGCCGGCGAGCTGCCGGTGGCGGATCCGCAGCTTCGGGAACCGTTCGTAGACCAGGGAAGGATCGCCGCGCATGAGCCGCAGGTTCTCCGCGACGGTCAGATTCGGGAAGATCGCGCGGCCTTCCGGGATCGTGCACAGCCCGGCCCGCGCGAGGTCGTCCGGCGACTCGTCGTTGACGTGCACCCCGCCCAGGTGCACGTGGCCGGACGTCGCCCTCAACTGTCCACTGAGGACCTTCACCAGGGTGGACTTGCCCGCGCCGTTCGGGCCGAGCAACGCGGTCACGGTGCCGCGCGGCACGGTCAGCGAGACCCCGCGCAACACCTCGATCCGGCCGTAGCCGGCGTGGACGTCCGTCAGCTCGATCATCCGAGATACGCCTCCCGGACACCCTCGTGTGCGCGGATCTCGTCCGGAGTCCCGGACACCAGCAGGCTGCCGAGGGTGAGCACGTGCAGGACGTCGCAGTAGCCCATCACGAGGTCCATGTCGTGCTCGACCAGCACGACCGCACGTCCCTCCTGAGTCAGCTCGCGCAGCAACGCGCCGAACGCGTCGGTCTCCGCCCGGTCCAGCCCGGACGACGGTTCGTCGAGCAGCAGCACGGACGGGTCGGTGGCCAGCGCGCGGGCCAGCTCCAGCAGGCGTGCGGCACCGGTCGGCACGGTGTCGGCCTGCACCGAGGCGAACTCGGCGATCCCCACCCGCTCCAGCAAGCCCTGAGCCAGCCGCGCCGACCGACGCCGGCTTTCCAGCGCCACCACGACGTTCTCCCAGACGGTCAGCGAGCCGAACACCTCGAGCCGCTGGAACGTCCGCGCCACCCCGAGCCGCGACCGCTGGTGCGGCCCCTTCCCGGTGATGTCGGCGCCGTCGAGCAGCACCCGGCCGGCGGACGGCCTGCGCAGCCCGGAGATCACGTCGAACAACGTCGTCTTGCCCGCGCCGTTGGGCCCGATCAGCCCGGTGATGCCGACGTCGACGGTCAGCGTCACGTCGTTGACCGCGACCACCTCGCCGAAGCGGACCGTCACGCCATCCACCCGCAGCGTGCTCATGCACGCCGCCAGGTCCAGGCCCGGAAGAACCAGCTGACCAGCCCGTTCGGATCACGCGCGAGCCCGGCAGCCGCGACGCCGAGCAGCACGACCGCCACCCCCGCGAACGCCGGGAACCCGCTCTGCAGCACGGGAAGCAGCATGAGCAGCACCCCGCCGAGCAACGCGCCGGACACCGACGTCACCCCGGCGATCACCGCGAACAGCAGCAGCGGCAGGTTGTTGAACAGCTGGAAGTCGCTCGCCGCAACGGTTTCCCGCAGCTGCGCGAACAACCCGCCCGCGAGCCCGGCGATGGCCGCCGACAGCGAGAACACCCAGACCCGGATCCAGCGCACGTTGAGACCCAGCGTGGCGCAGGCCGCCGGACTGTCCTTGACCGCGATCATGCGGCGCCCGAGCCGGCCACGCCGCACCGCCAGCACACCCGCGCCGATCAGCACGAACACCACTGCCGCAAGCACGAGCTGCGCCGTCGCGGACTCGACCAGCCTCGGCACCTGCAGACTGCCCCGCACCCCGAACGCGATCGGCGACTGCAGGACGAGCTTGTCCATCAGCTGCGCGAACCCCAGCGTGGCCAGCGCGAGGTAGAGCCCGCTCACCCGCAACGCCGTCAACGCGATCAGCGCTCCAACAAGAGCCGCGACCGCCGCCCCTGCCAGCAACGCCCACAACGACGGGGACCCGAGCCGCGCCACCGTCACCGCGCCCACACCGACGAACGTGAACTGCCCCAGCGACACCACCCCGCCGTACCCGGTGAGCAGCACCATCGACAGCAGCACGATCCCGAACACCAGCGCCAGCGCGAGCTGCCCCGCCACCACCGAGTCCACCAGCAGCGCCAGGACGACGACCACGCCCAGGAACAACCCCGCACCCACGCCCGTGGTCAGCGAGTTGGGCACCGCCACCCCGCGCGACCCCCGCACGCCACCGATCCGCAACGGCGACTGCGGCATCGCCAGCAGCACCACGAACAGCAGCAACGCCGGAATCGCCGCGCGGAACGCGATCCAGAACGGCGAGGACGGCAGGTACGCGACCGCGTAGGACTGCACGAGCCCCAGACCGAGGGCACCGGCGAACGTCCACGGCAGACTCCGCAGCCGCCCGACCAGCGCCGCGGTGTACGCGGTGATCACGAGCAGCGTCATCGTCACGTAGTCGAGCTGCACGACCGGCGTGAGCAGGATGCCGCCCAGCGCGGCCAGCGCCGACCCGATCGCCCAGCTCAACGCGGACAACCGGTCGGGACGCGTGCCGTACAGCGCCGCGAGGGGTGGATCGTCCACGCACGCCCGCATCGCGAGCCCGGTCCGCGTCCGGTTCAGCAGCACGTACAGCCCGCCCGCGACCAGCACCGCGCAGGCCAGCGTCACCAGGTCGTGCCCGCTGACGTACGACTGCCCGATGTGGATGCCGATGGAGTCGAGGAACGGCCGCACGGGCCTGGCCTGCGGCGGCCAGATCACCTGGGCCGCGCCGATCAGCCCGACCAGCACGCCGACCCCCGCGACCAGCGTGATGCCGACCGGCGCGCCCGCGAGCCTGCGCATCACGAACCGCTCGATCACCAGCCCGAACAGCGGCGCGCACCCGCCGACGACGATCAGCAGCGCGAGCCACTGCGGCAGCCCGCGGTTCTCGGCGAGCTCCCAGTACAGGAACGCCATGACCATGCCGATCGCGCCGTGCCCGACGTTGAACACCTTGGAGGTGCTGTAGGTCAGCACGAGACCGCCGGCGACCACGGCGTAGGCGCCGCCGGTGACCAGGCCGAAGACGGTGTACGCCAGGAGCGCGGTCATCCGCCGACCCCGGTGTCGAGCAACGCGCCGCACGAGTACCCGGAGGCCGGAGCCAGACGCGACCACGTCGTTCCCCGCAGCCGCACCAGCGACATGCAGGCCGAGGTCCGCTTCCCGCCGACGTCCTGCGGCGCCACCATCCCCTCCGCGGTGAAGTCGTGCACACCGCGGATCGCGTCGAGCATCGCCTTGCGCGTCAGCTGCGGCCCGATCTTGGCCGCGAGCACGACGAACAGCCGCGCGGCGGCCCAGGCGAACATCCCGAAGTACGACGGCGCCGCGCCGGGCGCCACCCGGCCGAGCCACTGCTTGTACAGCGCTACCTGGGCGTTGGACTCCTCGAACAACGCGCCGTTGGTGTAGACGACCGTCCCGTCGACGGCCGCGCCTCCCTGCCGCACGTACTGCGGGTCGTAGGCGCTCGGGTCGGTGATGAACGCCTCGGGCGTGTAGCCCTGCTGCCGCATGGCCTGCTGCAGCCGGACCGCGTACTGCGCGGAGCCCATCCAGTAGACGATCTTGGCGCCGGTCTCCTTGAGCTTCGCCACGTACGGCGCGTAGTTGACGTCCGCGATGTCGATGGCCTGGGTGTAGACGAACTTGATCCCGCGCTGCTCGGCCGCCTTCTGCATGCTGCGAGCGTTCTGCGAGCTCGCGTCCACGTTCAGGTAGAGGAAGGCCGCGTTGTTCACGGCGCCGGGGAAGCTCGACTTGACCAGGTCCGGGTAGGCGGAGGACACCAGGTTCACGACGTTCGACGCGACACCGAAGCTCACGGGCGTGCGCTGCCGTTGCACCGTGACGGTGGAGGCGCGCAGGTCCGGGATGCCGCAGCCGCTCGCGGCCGGCCCGCCGCCCTGGTCGAACGCGGACATCGACCCGACCAGCGCGAACGCCTGCTCGCACCCCTGCGCGGTGGCCTGCTGGTCACCGCCGCTGTCGGTGCGCGAGTCGAACGAGACGAGCTTCAGCTTCCGACCGCAGATCGCGCCCTGGGTGGCGTTGAAGTACTCCACGAACGCCTTCGTCCCCTGCTGCGCCGCCTGGAACAGGCCGGGCACCGGGCCGCTGATGTCCGAGATGTTGGCGATGGTGATCTCGCCGGCGGTGACGCCCTTGTCCGTGGCGCCGCCGGTGCCCTGGCACCCGCCCGCGATGCTCCCGGGAGGGTTCGGCTGTTGCCCACCCGGCTGCTGGGGGTTGTTCGCGCCCGGTTGCCCCGCGGTGCCGTCGCTGCCGGGCACCGTGCCGTCCTCGCCGGCCGCGGTGCCCTGCCCTGCCTCGGTTCCGCCGCCTTGGGGCACGACGAGTGCTGCGCGTTGCTCGTGGGTGAGTCTGCTGCCGCAGCCCGCGATCAACGCACAGGTCACTAACGCGATCAGCGCAGTCCTGCATCGCATGCGGACGCACGCTAGGACTCTGCATCAATCCAGATCGGCGCTCCGACCTGCGATTTCACCCAGGTGGCGGACACAAAATTTAGAACAGGTTCTATTGGCCAACGATCGCGCTGAAAGCCGTCACCAAAGCGGTGTTACGTCGTTTGACCGGACCGCTCCGAGGAACATGTTCTAGTCAGGACGGCGGCAGCAGCTCCGGCCGGCGCGGCCGGACCACGTCACCGGACGACGCCCCGCGCAGCCGCCGCACCACCCACGGCACCACGTGCTCGCGCGCCCACTTGAGGTCCTCCGACCGGCGCACCCGGCGATCCACCAGCGGGGCGACGCCGAGCACGGTCCGCTGCAGCGAATGCGCGACCCCGAGCCCGTCCAGCACCGAGATGGCGACCTCGGCGTGCCCCAGCGCGTTGAGGTGCAGCCGGTCGTCCGACCACATCCGGCGGTCCCGCAGCTGCCGCATCCCCCACATGTCGACCAGCACGCACGAGTACTCGGCCGCGATCGCGCGCACGTGCTCGTTGTAGATGGCCACCCGGCCCCGCATCTTGCGGAACACCGGGTCGTCCGCGCCGTCGACGCCGGTGAACAGGATGACCCGCGCGCCTGCCTTCACCGCGCGAGCCACGGCCGCGCGGTACCGGCGCATCAGCGCGTCGATGTTCACCTTCGGCCGCATGAGGTCGTTCCCGCCCGCGTAGAGGGAGACGAGGTCCGGCTTCATCGTGAGGGCGCGTTCGAACTGCTCGTCCAGCACCTGCGGCAGCAGCCGGCCGCGCACGGCCAGGTTGGCGTAGGTGAACTCCGGGTCGGCGGTCCCCAGCACCTCGGCGACGCGGTCCGCCCACCCGCGCACACCGTTCGGACGACTGGCGTCGTTGTCGCCCACTCCCTCGGTGAACGAGTCCCCCAACGCCACAAAACGCTTGCTCATGCTCACGACTTTAGGTCTCGCCTTCGGCCCTCGGTTGCGCGGGGTTCGATAACGGTTCGGTAACGCCGGGGTCTCGAACTGAGGCGGGCTCCCATTGCTGGCCGTACTCCAGTTCGTGCGACTCCCCATGAACTTGGCAACGCCGACGCGACTCATCGTCGCGTTGGCCGGCTGTGCGCTGGCCATGCTGCTCAACACCGGGAGCGCGATCGGCCAGCCCAGCACCACGCCTTCGACCCCCATCTCGACCCCGCCGCCAGGTAGTGGCGGGACCGGCGACGAGGTCGTGCAGACGCAGTGGGGGCCGCTCGGACCCGCAGACCGGGATTTCATGAACCGGGTCAAGCAGGCCGGGCTGTGGGAAAAGCCCGCAGGCGACAAGGGCAAGGCCAAGAGGGCCGACCAGCCCAAGATCCAGGAAGCCTGCAAGCACCTCATCGAGGGCCACACGCTGCTCGACAACGTGGTGAACAGGGCGGGCGTACTGCTCGGCCACACGTTGCCGACAGAGGCCACCGATGAGCAGAAGGGCTGGCTCGCCGAAATGGACGCGGCGAACGGCGACGAGTTCGACGCCGTCTTCGCCAACCGGCTCCGCACGGCACACGGCAAGGTCTACGCCTACGCCGCGCAGATCCGGGCAGGCACCAAGAACGAGCTCATTCGCATCCTCTCCACGCAAGCGATGATCACGGTCTTCGATCACATGAAGGTGCTCGAGGAGACCGGGCGCGTCGACTTCGCCGGACTGGAGTCACCGCAGCCGCTCGCACCCCCCACCAACAGCACCGGGGCACCGGATGCCAGTGGGGACCAGCAGGCGGACGCGTCGGCCAACCCGACCGACGGCGTGATCCCGACCGTGCCGGAGGGCACCAAGTTCACCCGCACCGCCGAACAGGGCGTGTTCGGGGACAACAACGGTGTCTTCTTCGGAGCGATAGCGGTGCTCGCGCTCGCGTTGGTCGGAATGCGATTCATCTCTCGATCGAAGAAGACAAGACGGAAATCTCGTTCGTTCTAAAACCGCTCACCCAGGTTCAACCCGAAGACAACGGCCTCCCGCCGTCAGCTTCACCATGCCGTTTTATCGGACTACACGAGGTGGCAAATGGCTTTTCACCGTAGGAAATCAACGATCTGGCTGACCGCCGCCGCAGCGGCGATGGCGCTGGTCGCTGGCGGTGCCGCGGTGGTGGCGATCGGTTCATCCGACGGCGCCGCGCTCGCCGACGGACCGGACAAATCCTTGTTTGTCGACATCACCAAGGTGAAGCAGAACGTCAAGAAACCAAAGCCGGAGAACGACGCCACCACAGGTACGTTCACCGTCAACTGCGGCAAGAACGAGAACGGGCACTTCAACCCGGACAACTTCATCGCCCAGCCCGGTGTCCGCAACGGCGCGCAGCACCTGCACGACTACGTCGGCAACCTCTCCACCAACGCGGACTCGAACAACAAGTCGTTGCAGAAGGCCGGCACGACCTGCAAGAACGGCGACAAGTCCGCCTACTTCTGGCCCGTCGTGCGCATCGTCGACGAGGAAGCCGAAGAGGCCGACCAGGCTGAGCAGGCCCCGCCGAAGAAGGACGACAAGGCACAGCAGGACAAGGACAAGGCCGACAAGGCCGCTGCCCGCCTCGAGTGCCCCGACGTCGCCTCCCTGCTCCCCGAGGACGTGCCGGACGGTGCGCAGGCCGAGGTCGACAAGGGACTCGCGGACGTCGAGAAGGTGACGGAAGAGGCCGAGAAGAAGGTCGACGCCACCAAGGCCCAGGATCGCGACGCCGCCATCGTCGGCCCGGTGCGCGAGAAGCGCGCAGCCATCCTGAACAAGATGATGCAGGCGTTCAGCAAGCAGGGCAAGCAGGCTCCCGACCTGAACGCGGCCGCCGCCTGTGAGATCAAGGAAGCGGGCGAGGCCGCCGCTCTCGACAACGGCGCCGAGAACAACGACGCCGCTCAGGCCGAGGGTGTCGAGAACAAGAAGAACCAGAACAACCCCGAGGAGAACGCGCAGAACGAGCTCGAGGGCAACGAGGGCGAGATCCAGCGCCCCGCCGTCGTCGACCTGCAGTTCCGCGGCAGCCCGACCGGCAAGGTCGTCGCGATGCCGAAGTTCCTCCGTGTCCTGTACGGCGACGCCAAGGCCGGCCAGAACGGCCCGAAGAACGCCAAGGCCTCGTGGACCTGCACCGGCTTCGAGGACAAGGTGCTGATGGACAAGTACCCGATCTGTCCTCAGGGTGCGAAGGTCAAGCGCGTGCACGACTTCCCGAGCTGCTGGGACGGCAAGAACATCGACTCGGCGAACCACCGGGACCACATCTCCTTCCCGGACGCGAACGGCAAGTGCAAGAAGGGCACCAAGGCTGTCCCCCAGCTGCGGATCTCCCTGACGTACAACATCCCGCTGAACGTCCAGAAGGAAGGCCGCTACCTGGTCGACTCCTTCCCGGAGGAAGAGCACAACCCGCTCACCGACCACGACGACTTCGCGAACGTGATGTCGCAGCAGATCATGAACCGCCTGGTCAACTGCGTGAACACGGGCAAGAAGTGCCGTGAGTGACGCTGCCTGACCGAGTGAACGAAAATCCCCGGTGCCCCTCCCGCGCACCGGGGATTTTCGTTGTGCGGCCAGGATTGTTCACCACCGTGAATCTTGTACCGGAATGATTGACCAAAAGGTATAGACCACTAACACTGAGCGAATGGTCACCCGTTCCTGCGCGGTGCTGATCGCACTGCTGGCAACGCTGCTAGTACCGGTCACCGGCCCTGCCGCCACGGCGGCACCGGCGACGTTCGTCCACCCGGGAGTTCTCGTTTCCCGGCCACAGCTGGACTTCATGCGCGCCAAGGTCCAGGCCGGCGCCCAGCCGTGGAAACTCGCCTACGACCGCATGATGGCGTCGAAGTACGCCGACCTGAACCGCGTCCCGAAGCCGCGCGCCGTCGTGGAGTGCGGTCCCTACACCAACCCGAACTACGGCTGCACCGACGAGCGCGAAGACGCCCTGGCCGCCTACACGCTGTCCCTCGCCTGGTACGTGACGCGGGACAACAGGTACGCGACCAAGGCCATCCAGCTCATGGACGCCTGGTCCGCGACGATCCGCGACCACACCAACTCCAACGCCAAGCTCCAGACCGCGTGGTCCGCTTCGAGCTGGCCCAAGGCAGCGGAGATCATCAAGCACGTCTACGGGAACTGGCCCAACAGCGCCCGCTTCGGCACCATGCTGCGGACCGTCTACCTGCCGGAGATCCAGAACGGCCTCGCGAACACCAACGGCAACTGGGAACTCAGCATGATGGAGGCCTCGCTGGGCATCGCGGTGTTCCTGGAGGACCGGGCGGCCTACGACAAGGCGGTCGGCATCTTCCGCACGCGCA
Source organism: Lentzea sp. NPDC051213 (assembly GCF_044455585.1). Taxonomy (NCBI): domain Bacteria; kingdom Bacillati; phylum Actinomycetota; class Actinomycetes; order Pseudonocardiales; family Pseudonocardiaceae; genus Lentzea; species Lentzea sp. NPDC051213. Next base: position 258,287 of record NZ_JBITEX010000002.1, on the reverse strand, counting down.
TCCAGGCGTTCATCTACCTGACCACCGACGGCGCGCTGCCCAGGACACCGCCGGGCAGCGGGATCGACACGCGGGCGGAGATCGTCTCCTACTGGCACAACCAGTCCACGTTCGTCGACGGGCTCGCCCAGGAGACCTGCCGCGACTTCGCCCACACCGGCTACGGGCTCGCCGCCGCGGCGCACTTCGCCGAGACCGCGCGGCACCAGGGCCAGGACATCTGGGGCGAGATCCGGGAACGCATGCGCCACGCGTGGGGCCTGCACACCCGGTACCAGAACGGCGAGCCGGTGCCGTCGTGGCTCTGCGGCGGTGCGTACAGCCGCGAGCTCGGACCGACGTCCGAGGTCAGCTTCAACGCCCTGAGCACCCGGCTGGGCATCGCGATGGCGAACACCCAGCGCTACACCGAAGGCCAGCGTCCACAGGGGACGGACAACCTGTTCATCGCCTGGGAGACGCTGACTCACGCGGCGAATCCATCCTGACAGGTACTAACGTGCGCTCATGACCGAGACACCGGACATCAAGCCACGCAGCCGCGACGTGACCGACGGCCTGGAGCGCACCGCCGCGCGCGGCATGCTCCGGGCCGTCGGCATGGGTGACGAGGACTGGGTGAAGCCGCAGATCGGCGTCGCCTCGTCGTGGAACGAGATCACGCCGTGCAACCTGTCGCTGGACCGCCTCGCCAAAGCGTCGAAGGACGGCGTGCACGCGGCGGGTGGCTATCCGCTGGAGTTCGGCACGATCTCGGTGTCGGACGGCATCTCGATGGGCCACGAGGGCATGCACTTCTCCCTGGTGTCGCGCGAGGTGATCGCCGACAGCGTCGAGACGGTGATGCAGGCCGAGCGGCTCGACGGCTCGGTGCTGCTGGCCGGCTGCGACAAGTCGTTGCCGGGCATGCTGATGGCCGCCGCGCGACTCGACCTGGCGAGCGTGTTCCTCTACGCGGGGTCGATCCTGCCGGGCCGGGTCACGCTGACCGACGGCACCGAGAAGGAAGTCACGATCATCGACGCGTTCGAGGCCGTCGGGGCCTGCGCGCGGGGCCTGATGAGCCGCGAGGACGTCGACCTGATCGAACGCGCGATCTGCCCCGGTGAGGGCGCGTGCGGCGGCATGTACACGGCGAACACCATGGCCAGCGCGGCCGAGGCACTGGGCATGTCGTTGCCCGGCAGTGCCGCTCCCCCGGCCACCGACCGGCGCCGCGACGGGTTCGCGCGCAGGTCTGGGCAGGCCGTGGTCGAGATGCTCCGCAAAGGCATCACCGCGCGGCAGATCATGACGCGCGAGGCATTCGAGAACGCGATCGCCGTGGTCATGGCGTTCGGCGGCTCGACGAACGCGGTGCTGCACCTGCTCGCGATCGCGCACGAGGCCGGCGTCGAGCTGACCCTGGACGACTTCAGCCGCGTCGGCGCTCGGGTACCGCACCTCGCGGACGTGAAGCCGTTCGGGCGGCACGTGATGACGGACGTCGACCGCATCGGCGGCGTGCCCGTGGTGATGAAGGCGCTGCTGGACGCCGGTCTGCTGCACGGCGACTGCCTCACCGTCACCGGCCGCACGGTCGCCGAGAACCTCGCCGACATCGCACCGCCCGACCCGGACGGCACCGTGCTGAGGGCCATGGAGAAGCCGATCCACCGCACCGGCGGCATCACGATCCTGCGCGGCTCACTCGCCCCGGACGGCGCCGTGGTGAAGTCCGCGGGCTTCGACTCGGACGTCTTCACCGGCACCGCGCGGGTGTTCGACCGCGAGCGAGCCGCGATGGACGCGCTGGAGGACGGCACGATCACCGCCGGCGACGTCGTGGTGATCCGCTACGAGGGCCCCAAGGGCGGGCCGGGCATGCGCGAGATGCTCGCCATCACCGCGGCGATCAAGGGCGCGGGCCTCGGCAAGGACGTGCTCCTGCTCACCGACGGCCGGTTCTCCGGCGGCACCACGGGCCTGTGCGTCGGCCACGTGGCACCGGAAGCGGTCGACGGCGGGCCCATCGCGTTCGTGCGTGACGGCGACCAGATCACGTTGAACGTCGCTTCCGGCACCTTGGACGTGGACGCGGACCTGGACAGCCGTCGCGAGGGCTGGGCACCGCTGCCTCCGCGCTACGAACGCGGCGTGCTGGCCAAGTACGCCAAGCTCGTCGGTTCGGCGTCACGCGGCGCGGTCTGCGACTAGTACAGACTGTCCAGAGTTTCCGCGTAGCGCTTCTCGATCTCGCGGCGGCGCGGCTTCAGCGACGTGGTCAGCAACCCGTCCTCGACGCTGAAGTCGTGCTCCAGCACGGCGAACCGCTTGATCGTCTCGTGCCGCGCCAGCTGCGCGTTGACCGTCTTGATCGCGTGCTCGACCTCGGACTCCGCGTCCGTGATGCCTTTCGCGGTGTCCGGGTCGAGCGTCACGAGCGCCACGCAGTACTTGCGGCGGTCGCCGTGCACGATCACGTTGCTGATGTACGGCGAGGCCGCGTTGATCATGCTCTCGATCCGCGTGGGCGCCACGTACTTGCCGCCCGAGGTCTTGATCAGTTCCTTCTTGCGGTCGGTGATCTTCAACCGGCCCGCGTCGTCGAGCTCGCCGATGTCACCGGTGTGCAGCCAGCCGTCGACGATCGACTCGGCGGTGGCGTCCGGCCGGTTGTGGTAGCCGCGCATGACGCCGGGTCCCCTGAGCAGCACCTCGCCGTCCTCGGCGATCTTGACCTCCATACCGGGGATCGGCGGCCCGACCGTGCCGATCTTGATCATGCCCGGCCGGTTGAAGAACGATCCCGCGGACGACTCGGTGAGCCCGTAGCCCTCCAGGATCGTGATGCCGGACCTCTCGAAGAACTCCGCGATCTCCGGCGCGAGGGGCGCCGAACCCGAGACGAAGTACCGGATCCGCCCACCCATTCGTTCGCGAAGTTTGCTGTACACCAGGCGATCCGCGAGCCAGCGCGTCGCCGGGCCGTGATCGCGGCCGGCCCACCGGAAGATCTTCTCGGTCAGCCCGCCCTTCTCCCGCGCCCCCGCGACGATCCGCCCGTGGATCTTCTCGAAGATGCGCGGCGCGGCGGCGACGATGGACGGCCGCAACTCACCGAGGTTGTCGACGATCCGCTCGACACTGCCGTCGACGGCGGTCGGCACGCCCGCGGCGATCATCGCCATCGTCAGCACCTTGCCGAACGCGTGCGACAGCGGCAGCCACAGGAAGTGCAGATCCGTCGGCTGCAAAATGCCAAGGGACGCAATGGCTTCCGCCGTCGTCAGCCAGTTGTCGTGGGTCAGCTCGACACCCTTGGGCGTCCCAGTGGTGCCCGAGGTGTAGATCAACGTCGCCAGGTCGTCGGCTTTCAGCTCGTCGATCAACGCGTCGTAGTCGCCGTCAGCCGTCGGAATCGCACCGAACCGCAGCACCTCGACGCCCTCCGGCATGAGGCTCGCGTGCTCGTCCGTCTCCACGACCACCAGACGGCTGCCGGAATCGCTGACGATGTGCCCGACTTCGGCTTTCGTGCTGTTCGGGTAGATCGTCGTGGTGGCGCCACCGGCGGCGAGCACGGCGAGGTCGGTGATGATCCACTCGATCCTGGTGGACCCCATGAGCGCGACCCGGTCGCCCTTCCCGAGGCCTTTGGCACGCAACCCGAACGCCTCTGCGGCGACGCGTTTCTGCAGCTCAGCCCACGTAAGCGAGGTCCAGCCGCCGTCGGTCCGGTACCGCATCGCCTCGACATCGGGCGTGCGAGCGACCCGGTCGCGCAGCAGGTCGGGAATCGACAGCGCCATTGCTCTCCCCTTCTCTGGAGCGTTGCTCCAGAGCGGTACTCTAGCCCGCATGGCTGACCGAAGACAGTCCCTCCTCGACGCGGCGCTCGAGCTGGTCGAAGAAGGCGGCCTCGACGCCGTCACGATCGCAGCACTAACCGAGCGATCCGGCATGTCGAACGGCAGCATCTACCACCACTTCGGCAGCCGCGCGGGCGTGTTCGCACAGCTCTACGCCGACAGCTACGGCCGTTGCGTCGCGGCGATGCTGCCCGCCCTGGACTCCCGCCCGGCCCCTCTCGCCGTGCGCGACCTCGCGTTGAACTACCTCGACTGGGTCATGGCGAACCCCAGCCGCGCCCGTTTCCTGTACGCAGCGCCGGACCACGCCGACCCGTCGACCAAGCAGGCCGAGTTCGCCCCCGTGCTGGAGTGGTTCCTCGACCGCATGGCCACCGGCGAGCTGCGTTCCGTGCCGCCGTGGGCACTGGAACCGGTCGTGATGGGGCCGGCGCACGAGTCGGTGCGCCGGTTCCTGCTCGGGGTCTTCGATCTGGGTGAGGCCCGCTTGCTCATCGCGGACGCCGTGTGCGCCGTCCTCAAGCCCTAGCCGTAGAACACCTGTTCGATTATCCTGCGGTCCATGCGCCAGGGATCACTGTTCGACCTGGAGGCGGAGCCCGCACTGGCCCCGCTTGCCCCGCGCCGCACCGAGCTCGGCGACGGCGCGTGGATCGACGTCCAGCCGGCCTGGCTCGCCGGTGCCGACGCCCTGTTCGACGAGCTCGTCTCCGCGGTGCCGTGGCGGGCCGAGCGGCGCCAGATGTACGACAACGTGGTCGACGTGCCACGCCTGCTCTGCTTCTACTCCGGCGCGCTGCCGTTCGACGTGCTGACCACGGCCCGCTCGGCGCTGTCGGCGTACTACCTGCCCGAGCTGCGCGAGCCGTTCACCACCGCCGGGCTCTGCTACTACCGCGACGGGCGGGACAGCGTGGCGTGGCACGGCGACACGATCGGGCGGGGGCAGACCGAGGACACCATGGTCGCGATCCTCTCGGTCGGTGCGCCTCGGGCTTTGTTGCTGCGGCCTCGCGGGGGCGGGGAGACGCACAAGTACGCGTTGGGGCACGGGGATCTGCTAGTGATGGGTGGCTCGTGCCAGCGGACGTGGGAGCACGCCATCCCGAAGACTTCCAAGGTTGTGGGGCCGCGGATCAGCGTGCAGTTCCGCCCTCACGGGGTCCGATGAACCGCGAGATCACCTGCCCGAACAGCAACAACAGCAGGCCGTAGTAGTTGACCAGCGGCACCAGCAGCAGGGCGATCAACAACAAGACGGTCGGCGTGATCGAAGCCAAGACCATGCGCGGCGAGAGCTCGTCCTTGTGCGCCAGCAACGTCATCCCGGACAACAAGACGCTGCTGACCAGAATCGTGCCGACGTAGAAGAGCTGCGTGAACAGATCATCACCGAACGAGCCGACCAGCTCGGTCGGGAACGGCAGCACCACGATCGTCAGCACCCACAGCATGTTCAGCCCCATGAGCGGCCGGGTGTAGGCACGAACGTTCTCGAAGATCCGGTGATGCGTCATCCACAGCTGCGCGATCACCGCGAAGCTCAGCAGGAAACTCAGGATCTGCGGCCAGTGGTGGGAGATCAGCTCGGCCGGGCGGAGATCGCCAGGAACCGAGGCGATCTCCACCAGCGGCAGCACCAGCAGCGTGATCGCGATGGCGACCACGGCATCGGTGAAGAGGACCATGCGGTCGGGCTCGCGCTTCATGGACACCCGACCAGCATAGTCCTCAATGGACACATAAAGTGGAGTCAGATCACGTCCACGAACACCGGATTCGCGTAGAACCACAGGTCCGACCACGGCTCGGAGTTCCCGACCTCGTCGATCACCGGGTCACCAGACGAGGTGAGCTGGTTGCCGTCACTACCCCGCAGCCGCAGGTAGAACGACCGCTCGACGTTCTTGAAGGTGTGCGTGAACCGGATCTTGCCCCGGCGCGGCACCTCGAACGTCTTCGTCACCGACGTCTCCGGGGCCAGGAAGAGATCCCGGTCCGGAGAAGGACCGGTCACCGGACCGGAGATCAGGTCGACCTTGGTGAGCACGGGCACCGCGCCCGACCAGTTGGGGGCGGAAGCGCGGTCGATCTCGATCGTCACCTCGACGTCCCCGCCGCGGCGGATGAACGTCCGGCCGCCCAGCGTCACGCCGCGCAGGTCGTCGCGGGTGCGCACGCGCAGTTCCAGGCCGTCGATCAGCTTGCCGTGCACCGCGATCACCTTGCCGGACTGCAGGCCGCGCATGACGTCCACATAGGACTTCGAACGCGCTCCCACGACGGTCGCGCCGTACTGGCCGGGGAAGAAGTCGCTGTACGCGGTCTGTTTCACCCCGGAGTCGATCGGCGCGCCGCGGCTGCCGGTCTGGTGGTAGTCCTGGGTGCCGGGGGTCAGCGTGTCGTTGAAGACCTGGTGCACGTCCGAGTTCGACGTGACCCACCACGGCCTGCCCTCGGCGAGCATCGCGTCCCACAGGCCGCCGACGCGGGCGGTCATCCAGTCGAAGCCCCCGTGCGTGCGGTAGGACTCTTTCGGGTAGCCGGGCCACGAGTCGGCCAGCGGTTCGTTGAGGTCGTAGAAGCCGCGCGCACGGCCGGGGCCGCCCGCCGACTTCGCGATGCCCGCGGCCTGGTGACCGGGAGCGCCCTCCATGCCGACCGCGACGCCGGGCGCCGCGTCGCGCCAGCCGCGCAGCTCGTGCGGGCTGTCGAGGCCACGTCGCGCCGGGTGGTTCGCGAACATGAGTGCGATCTCGGTCCGTCCGGAGAGGACCTGCGCCTCCAGGTACCGCAGCGCGGCCAGCGCGAGCGGCTCGCCGTTGCCGGCGATGCGGCTGTCGTAGGCGAACTCGAAGGCTTTCAGGATGTCGGCGGTGTGCTTGCCGGGCGGCAGGAACACCGTGGCGTGCTCGGCGCTCGGGATGTTCCACTCGAGCCCCTGGTAGATCAGCACGTCGCGATGCACCTTGCGGGCGCGTTCGATGTCCGGCGTGACCAGGTCGACGGAGAACTTCTGGTGCGCGGGACCACCGTGGTCGGTGATGACGGCCCAGTCGAGGCCGAACTCGCGCCCCTTCCGGATGTGGTGCTCGATCTCGTAGAGGCCGTCGTCGGAGTACTGCGTGTGGATGTGGTGGTCGCCCGCGTACCAGCGCTCACCGCCGCCCCACGGGTTCACCGGGACGTGGGCTGCCGCCGTGCCGGTGCCGGCCACGACGGCGCCGACGGCACCGGCCGCGATGCCCAGGCCGGCGAGGAACTTGCGGCGCTCGACCGACGAGGGCCGGTCGTCCTCCGAGTCGAGCCAGCTGCCTTCGACCGGCTCTACCTCGTGGTGATGCGTGTGATCACCGTGGGAGTGATCGTGTGAGTGGGACATGCGCAAGATCTCAACCGGTCGATCTGTCCTGGCCAATGAACGGCCAGCGAACTCTTGTACCGGGAAATTCACTCACACGGCCTGAACGGCCAGCAGCGCGAGATCATCGTGGTCGTCGGTGTCCAGCCACTTGAGGACGGCGTCCTCACAACGCCGCGCGATGTCCTCTGCGGACAGACCCTTGCACTCCTGCAGCACGGCTCGCAGTCGCTGCTCGCCGAAGAGCTCGGAGCGGTCGTTGTGCGCGCGGGCCTCGGTGAAACCGTCGCTGTAGAGCACGAGCGTGTCGCCGGGCGTCAGCGTGATCTGCTCGCCGTGGAACCGGACATCGGACAGGATGCCGACGATCGCCCCTGGCGCGCTCACGTCCTGCACGCTTCCGTCGCCACGCAGCACGAGCGGCGCCGGGTGCCCGCCGGACGCCAGCGAGAGCCGCGCTCCCCCGGCCGCCAGCGGCACGAGCTCGCCCACGACGATCGTGGTGAAGAGCTTCGAGCCGGTCGCGCGCAGCGAGGTGTTCAGCAGGTGCAGCAGCCGCACCGGGTTCGTCTCGACGAGCGACAGCGCCTGCAACGACTGGCGCACCCGTCCACTGTGTACCGCGGCCTCCAGGCCGTGGCCGCAGACGTCGCCCAGCGCGAACGTCGCCGAGCCGTCCGTGCGCGGATGCACGTCGTAGAAGTCGCCGCCCACCAGCGTGCGCTGGTGCGCCGGGATGAACACCGAGGCCAGCGACACGCCCCGCACGTCGGGCAGCGGCAACGGCAGCAGCGCCGAGCGCAGCACGTCGATCATCCGCTGTTGCTCGGTCAGCCGGGACGCGGATTCCAGCGCCACGGCGGCGTGCTTGCCGAACAGCCGCACGCGCTCGACGTCGTTCGGCGCGAAGTCGCCCTGCCGCAGCACGACGAGCGCGCCACCGAGGCCCAGCGGCACCGCCAGCCCGCAGCCGAAGTCCTCCGGCACGCCCCAACTGCCTTCACCCAAAGAGGTGATCCTTGTGAGCGTCGAAGTGCCGGTCAGCACCTCGGTGAGCACCGAGGCACGCCGGGGTGTGCGGGCCGTCGTGGGTTCTCCGCCCCCGCAGCGCCACCACTCCAGGCGATCACGCGTGGCGGGCACGACGGCGACGCAGTGCTCCCCCAGCAGTTCCGAGGCGAGCTGCACGATGGTCTTCAGCGTCGCTTCCCGCGACGTGCCGCCGGCGAGCCGCAGGTGCGCGTGATCGAGTGCGGAGTCCGTGAAGTACCAGGCACTCCAGCCCTCGCCGATGTCGTGCTGACGGCCCGCGACGTGCACGTCGAAGCGCTCGCCGAGGCACAGCCGGGGGAACCGGTCGGCGGCCGCGGCGTTGCGCACGCGCACCACGCCGGCCGGGTCCACGACGAGAACGGCTTCGCGCAGCCCGTCCACCAGGCGCTGCCAGCCGTCCAGATCGATGCCCACGGCGCTGCTCATCCGCTGCCGCCCGGCCCGGAGTCGTGCCCGGTGTCCTGCGCATTCGGCCGGATCATCACGGCCTCCTGCGGGTCGTTGGAGTGCATCGCGGCATCAAGTTACCTCGCTCCCAACCTAACGTGGCAGGCTTGGCTGCGACCACCGAGGCACGGAGGCTTGGAGTGACCACGGCCAACGAAGAGACGGACGCGACCCTCGAAAGGGTTCTCTCGGCGATGAGAGACCTGCGTGACGGCAACTTCCGCCGCAGGCTGGTCGTGCCGGGGAACGGGGCCTTGTCGGCGCTCGCGGACGTGTTCAACGAGATCGCGGACCGCAACCAGTGGCTGGCCGGTGAGCTGGGCCGGGTGCGGCAGGCCGTCGGCCAGGAGGGCAGGCTGACCGAACGGGTGGCGCCCGCCGGTGCCGCCGGTGGCTGGTCGGTGATCGCGGATTCGGTGAACGGCCTGGTCGAGGACCTGATGCGGCCGACGTCGGAGCTCAGCCGGGTGCTCGCGGCCGTCGCCGAGGGCGACCTGACCAAGCGGATGTCGGACCAGACGCTGCGCGGTGAGTTCGCCACGCTCGGTTCGACGGTGAACGGCCTGGTCGACCAGCTCTCGAGCTTCGCCGACGAGGTCACCCGCGTGGCCCGCGAGGTCGGTACGGACGGCCGCCTGGGCGGTCAGGCGAAGGTCCCCGGCGTGGCCGGCACCTGGCGCGACCTGACCGACAACGTCAACTCGATGGCGAACAACCTGACCATCCAGGTCCGCAACATCGCCCAGGTCGCGACCGCGGTGGCGAACGGCGACCTGACCCAGAAGATCACGGTGGACGTCTCCGGCGAGATGCTGGAGCTGAAGAACACGCTGAACACGATGGTCGACCAGCTCTCGAGCTTCGCGGACGAGGTCACCCGTGTCGCCCGCGAGGTCGGCACCGACGGCAAGCTCGGCGGCCAGGCGAAGGTGCCCGGCGTCGGCGGCACCTGGCGCGACCTGACCGACAACGTGAACTACATGGCGGAGAACCTGACCACCCAGGTCCGCAACATCGCCCAGGTCACGACCGCGGTCGCGCTGGGCGACCTGACCCAGAAGATCACCGTCGACGCCCGTGGCGAGATCCTCGAGCTCAAGTCCACGATCAACACGATGGTCGACCAGCTCTCGAGCTTCGCCGACGAGGTCACGCGTGTCGCCCGCGAGGTCGGCTCGGACGGCCGGCTGGGCGGTCAGGCGCAGGTCCCCGGCGTCGCCGGCACGTGGCGCGACCTCACCGAGTCGGTGAACGTCATGGCGAACAACCTGACGACCCAGGTCCGCAACATCGCCCAGGTCACCACCGCCATCGCCCGCGGCGACCTGACCCAGAAGATCACCATCGACGCCCGCGGCGAGATCCTCGAACTCAAGACCACCATCAACACGATGGTCGACCAGCTCTCGAGCTTCGCCGACGAGGCGACGCGCGTCGCCCGCGAGGTCGGCACCGAGGGCCGGCTGGGCGGTCAGGCGACGGTGCCCGGCGTCGCCGGTACCTGGCGCGACCTGACCGACAACGTCAACTTCATGGCGAACAACCTGACCAACCAGGTCCGCAACATCGCGCACGTCGCCACGGCGGTCGCGAACGGCGACCTGTCGAAGAAGATCACCGTCGACGCGCGCGGCGAGATCCTCGAGCTGAAGTCCACTCTGAACACGATGGTCGACCAGCTGTCCTCGTTCGCCGAGGAGGTCACCCGTGTCGCCCGTGAGGTCGGTACGGACGGCCGCCTGGGCGGTCAGGCCCGCGTGCAGGGCGTCGCCGGTACCTGGAAGGACCTCACCGACAACGTCAACCTGATGGCGGACAACCTGACCAACCAGGTCCGCAACATCGCCGCCGTCGCCACCGCGGTCGCGAACGGCGACCTCTCGAAGAAGATCACCGTCGACGCGTCCGGTGAGGTCGCGGCCCTCGCCGAGACCCTCAACGGCATGGTCGACACGCTCCGCGCGTTCGGCGACGAGGTCACGCGTGTCGCCCGCGAGGTCGGCACCGAGGGCATCCTCGGTGGTCAGGCGCGGGTGTCCGGCGTGGCCGGCACCTGGAAGGACCTCACCGACTCGGTGAACTTCATGGCGGACAACCTGACCAACCAGGTCCGCAACATCGCCCAGGTCACCACCGCGGTGGCGCAGGGCGACCTGTCGAAGAAGATCGACGTCTCGGCCCGCGGCGAGATCCTCGAGCTCAAGACCACGATCAACACGATGGTCGACCAGCTCAGCTCGTTCGCCGACGAGGTCACGCGTGTCGCCCGCGAGGTCGGCACCGAGGGCAAGCTCGGCGGCCAGGCCGAGGTCGACGGCGTCGCCGGCACCTGGTCGAAGCTGACCGACAACGTGAACCAGCTGGCGTCGAACCTCACCACCCAGGTCCGCGCGATCGCCGCGGTCGTCACCTCCGTGGCCGCGGGCGACCTGACCAGGCAGATCACCGTCGCCGCGAAGGGCGAGCTCGCCGAGCTCAAGAACAACGTCAACCAGATGATCGCGAACCTGAAGGAAACGACCCGCGCCAACCGCGAGCAGTACTGGCTCAAGACCAACCTGGCCCGCCTGTCCGGTCTGATGCAGGGCCACCGCGATCTGCGCGCCCTGGCCTCGTTGATCATGAGCGAGCTGACGCCGCTGGTCAGCGCCCATCACGGCGCGTTCTTCCAGATCCAGGAGGACGACGACACCAAGCAGACCCTGGAGCTCACGGCCTCCTACGGGTTCCGCCTGGACGCCGCCCGCGCGACCAAGGTGGCGCTCGGCGAGACGCTCGTCGGCCAGTCCGCGCTGGAGAAGAAGACGATCCTGGTCACGAAGGTCCCCGGCGACTACCTGACCGTGTCCTCGGCGCTGGGCGAGGCCGCGCCGGTCAACCTGGTGATCCTGCCGATCCTGTTCCAGGGCGAGACCCTGGGCGTGATCGAGCTGGCGTCGCTGAACGAGTTCACCGACGTCCACCTCGACCTGCTGGACCAGCTCAAAGAGGCCATCGGCGTCAACGTGAACACGATGCTCGCCAACTCGCGCACGGACGCGCTGCTGGTCGAGTCGCAGCGCCTGACCACCGAGCTGCGCGCCGGTTCCGAGGAACTCGAGGACCGCGCCCGCCAGCTGCAGACGGCCTCGAAGTACAAGTCCGAGTTCATGGCGAACATGTCGCACGAGCTGCGCACGCCGCTGAACTCGTTGCTGATCCTGGCCAAGCTGCTCGCCGACAACCTCGACGGCAACCTCAACGCCAAGCAGGTCGAGTTCGCCCGCACGATCCACTCGTCCGGCTCCGACCTGCTGCAGCTCATCAACGACATCCTCGACCTCACCAAGGTCGAGGCCGGCCACATGACGCTGCACGAGGACCCGGTCCGCCTCGACGAGCTGGTCCGCTACGTCGAGACCCTGTGCCTGCCGCTGACCGCGGAGAAGAACCTCGAGTTCTCCGTCCGCGTCGACCCGACCGTGCCGGAAACGCTGCGCACCGACGAGCACCGCCTGCAGCAGATCCTGCGCAACCTGCTGTCCAACGCCGTGAAGTTCACCCACGACGGCGGCATCCGCCTGCACGTGCGGATGGACGACCCGTCCACGGTGGCGTTCGACGTGCACGACACCGGTATCGGCATCCCGGCCGAGAAACTCGCCGTCATCTTCGAGGCGTTCCAGCAGGCGGACGGCACCACGTCCCGCAAGTACGGCGGCACGGGCCTGGGCCTGTCCATCAGCCGTGAGCTGGCCCAACTGCTCAACGGCGCCCTGCGAGTCCGCTCCGAGCCGGGCATCGGCTCGACGTTCACGCTCTGCCTGCCGCTGGTCAAGGAGGTCACGGACGCCGTCGTGGTGCCGGAGCCGATCCCGATCGTCACCCCGGCGCCCGTCCTGGCCGGGTCCGGCGCCATCCGCTTCCACGGCGAGAAGGTGCTGGTCGTCGACGACGACCTGCGCAACGTGTTCGCCCTGACGAGCGTGCTGGAGCTGCACGGCCTGGAGGCGATCTTCGCCGACAACGGCATCACGGGCGTGCGAGCGCTGGAGCAGTACGACGACGTGGCCATCGTCCTGATGGACATCATGATGCCGGAGCTGGACGGCAACGCCACGATCTCCGCCATCCGCGCGATGGAGCGCTACGCGGACCTGCCGGTGATCGCCGTGACCGCCAAGGCGATGAAGGGCGACCGCGAGAAGTCACTGGCGTCCGGCGCGACCGACTACGTGACCAAGCCGGTGGACACCGAGCACCTGATCAGGCTGATCGCCTACTACCTGGGCGTGTCCGCCGAAGCCTGACGCTGAACGCACGCGGGGACCTTTCGTACGCATCTGGTGTACGAAAGGTCCCCGCGTGCATTGCAACGGCTAATGGGGCGTGTCTGCCCCGGCCTGCACGGCCTCGTCGACCGTCCTGTGCAGACTGAGCACCGAAGCCACGTCCGCCAGCTCGAACAACCGCTGCACCGGCGCCTGCGTGCCCGCGATCCGCAACTGCCCACCGGCCTCCGCCAGCCGCCGGTGCCAGTCCAGCACCAGCGCCAGGCCGGTGGAGTCCATGAACTGCAGCCCCGACAGGTCCAGCACGGCCTGCTTGCCCGTCACGTCCGCGTCAAGCCGTGCGGACAACACGGGGACGGTGTCGATGTCCAGCTCACCGGTGACGGCGAGCACACGCCATCCCCGCTGGACCTCGCTGCCGACGTTGAGCTCCATCGTCGCCGTTCCTTCCGCCACGCCCGACTCGTGCGACCCAAATCGTGCAGCACGGCGTCGAACCATGCGACCACCGGGGGGCTGAAAGATCCGAACGACCCGCCCGATGTGCGACGATGCGCCTTGTGTTGAACGACCCACTGGCAGAGGTGCGGGTGACGCTGACCGCTGAAGGCGGGTCGTGCGCTCGTGCACGTCAGGTGGTGCGTGACGCCGCTGCCTCGTGGGGGTTGTCCGAGGATCTCGCCGACGACGCGCAGCTCGTCGTGACCGAGCTCGTGTCGAACGGGATCGACCACGGTGAGGGACCGATCACACTCACCGTGAGCAGGAAGTCGGACGGCATGCTCGTCGAGGTGCACGACGAGTCGTCGAAGCAGCCTCAGCTCAGACCGGTCGACCCGAGCTCGGCCCGTGGCCGGGGAATGCAGCTGGTCCAGGCGTTGAGCGTGCGCTGGGGCACGACACTGCACGACCCCGGCAAAGTGGTGTGGGCCGAGCTGACGTCCTGACCTCCCGAAACCACGCTCGGGTTGTGAGCGTCACCGGACGACGCGTACGGTCGGCCCGGACGGGAGTCCACATGAACCAGCTTCGACAGCGAACGACCTATGTCCAGTCCATCCCGATCGTCGCCATCACCGGTGAGATCGACATGGTGTCCTCCGCGCCGGTGAGCAGCAGACTTGCCGAGCTGCTCGACCGCAATCCGCCCGCACTGGTCGTCGACCTGCGAGAGGTGCGGTTCTTCGGATCCGACGGGATCCGGGCGCTCGTGGAGACCAAGGCCCAGGCCGATGAGCTCGGCATCAAGTTCGGCGTCGTCAGCGACTCGAGAGTCGTGTTGCGTCCCCTGGAAATGACCGCCGTCGACCAGCTGCTGCACCTCTTCGCGGACGTCGACGACGCGGTGACGGCCCTAGGCGGCTGACTCGCGCCGGCCGCGCGAGCGTTCCACCAGATCCAGCAGCAGACCTTCCTTGGTGGACCACGGCGAGATGTCCACGACGTCGTGTCCGGTGACGCGCATCAGCGCCTCGGCCACCACCGCGCCCGCCAGCGACTGCCGGGCCCGGTGCCGGGAGATCCCCGGCAGCGCGGCACGTTCCCGCACCGACAGCTTCGCCAGGCGCGGGATCCACTTCTCCAGGTCCTTGGCTCTCAGCTGCCGCGGCGCGTGCGCGCCGGCGCGTGCTCCGGCCAGGCGGGCGAGTTGTTCGAACACCTTGGAACAGCCGATCGCGCGATCAGCCTCATCGCGCGGGAACACCTCGGCGATCCGGTCCAGGACCTCCGCGCGCATGTCCTGCACGCTCAGCCCGGATCGCGTCAAAGTCCTTGCCCCCAAAGGCAATGACACCACGAGCTCCGGCTCGGTCCCCGAACCCGCCGCGAGCTCCACGGTGCCGCCGCCGACGTCCAGCACGACCATCTCGCCGGCACCGAAGCCGAACCAGTGCCGTGCCGCCGTGTACGAGTAGCGCGCTTCTTCCTTGCCGGACAACACTTTCAGCTCGACGCCGGTGCGTCTCTTGACCTTGCGCATCACTTCGTCGACGTTCGCGCTGTCGCGCACCGAAGAAGTCGCGAACGGCAGGAAGGGCACGTCGCCCGCCTTCTTCCGCGCCGCCAGCACGGCCGAGCACAACGACTCGATCCCGTCCCGGCTGATGACTCCCTCGGAGTCGAGCTCCCGGTCCAGCCGCAGCCGGACCTTGTGCGACACCAGCGGACGCGTCAGATCTCGTTCCACGACCACCAGGTGTGCGCTGAAGCACCCGACGTCCAGAACACCGACCGACATCCGCCACCTTCCTTCTACCAAGTACTCTTTACCTCATCATCGCCTGTCATTGCCGCACAATTAGCATGCGAACGGCCAATCTCACCCTGATGAGATGCGTTACAGTGCCCCGATGTCACTGGCAGAGGTACCTGCACGGCTCGAAGATGCCCTGAAAGCAGCAAGCCGGGGTGTAATCGTCTTGGCCGTAGACGGTCTCTCTTCAGATGTGGCCAAACAATCCTGGCTGTCCGCCTCCATTTCCACGCTTTCCTCGACGGTGCCGTCCACGTCCGCGACGGCCTGGCTGACCGCGCTGACCGGCATGCCGGTCGATGTCCACCGCGTGCCGGGAACGGTGTACCGCAACGGTTCCGGCCTCGTTCATGCCATCAACGGCACGCCCGCGATCCCGAACCTGCCGACCGTCCTGGAACGGCACGGCGCCACCGCGCTGGGCCGGGAGCTCGACCTGATGGAAGGCACCTGGGCTCAGGCTCTGCTGCGTGGGTGCAATCGGATACCCGCGCCCGCAAGCCACAAACTCGCCGCCCAGGCGGAAGACCCTCCGCTGCTCGTCGCGAACGTCGTGGCCGACCTGGACAAGGTGCTGCCGGACCACGACTTCCTGTGGACCTACGTCAACATCGACGACCACGTGCACGGGCACGGCTACGACGAATCGGTGCACGAGGCCATGCTGCGTCTGGACGCACACGCTTCCCGTTGGGCCGCACAGGGTTGGACCGTCGTCGCGCACTCCGACCACGGCCAGGTGCCGGTCGACCCCGATCCGGACCTCGTCGAGGGCTGGGACGCGATCGTGCGCGAGGAGTGCGTGATCCCGTCGGGCGGTGCGGGCCGGATGCGGTGGCTCTACCCGAAGCCGGACCGGCTGGAGGCCGTTTTCGACCGCGTGGCAACGACTCTGGGCGCCGCGGCGACCGTGCACCACGCCACCGATCTGGGTCTGCCGCAGCCGGAGGCCGGTCCGGTCGTCGCCGTGGCGGCCTCGCCGACGTTCCCGGTGCCGGATCCGTCCGCGCGCTACGAGCACGGTGGCCTGAGCCGCGACGAGCTCGACGTCCCCTTCGCGGTCTGGCGCAACTGACATACCAACAGGTCGTACAGTGTGTGGGTGGCCCACCCCGCGTCGGCGTTGCGTGTCGAGTTTTCCCGCTCCATAAGGGAAATCAATGCTGCCGATTGGGATGAGGTGGTCCGCAGCAGCGGCGCGCCGGTGTTCTACGAACACGCGTACGTGAGCGCGTACGAGCAGGCGCCGCTGACGGACGTCGACTCGTTCGCGTATTTCGTGGTGCGCCAAGGAGACCGGCCGGTCGCGGTGGCGCCCGCGTACCTCCAGTCGGCGGCGGATCCGTTGCGCCGCCTGCACGGCGCCTATCCCGAGGCACGCGACCAACCGGCCCTGCTCAGCCACGCCTGGCACTGCTACGACGCGCACGTACCGGCCACGGTCAGCGTCCTGCCGAGACTGCTGGACGCGATGATCCGCACGGCGTCGATCTTCGGCGCGCGCTGGTGCGGGTTCGTGAACGTCCAGCGCGGCAGCGCTCTTTCCAAGGAGCTGCGGGCGAACGGCCTGCCCGCGCGGCACCTGACCGACAGATGGGCGGCCGACCTCACCGCAGCGCAGTCCTACGACCACTACCTCGCCCGGCTGAGCCAGCGAGCGCGAGCGAACCTGCGCCGCACCGAGCGAAGATCCAATGAAGCGGGCGTCACGACCGAGGTCCTGCCGGTCGAGCACGCGGCACTCGACGAGATCACGCTGCTGTGCACCAAGACGGCGATCCGCTTCGACAACAACGGTTTCTACCCCGCGAGCACCTTCACGAGGTTCGTCAGGGCGCTGGGCGACCTCGCGCACGTGATCGAGGTGCGCCAGCACGGCAGACTGGTCGCGGTCGGCATCTGCCTCACCGATGCCACCCGCTTCCACACCTGGACCTGCGGCGTGGACTACGCGGTCGACGGGAACTACAGCCCGTACGGCGTGCTGTTCGCCGAGTCGATCAAGCTCGCGATCAGCCTGCGCAAGCCCGTTCTCGAAGGCGGCCGGAGCAACGCGGCCTTCAAACGGCGGCACGGCCTGAGCCCCCGCCCTCTCGACGCCGTGCTGATCCGGACCTGATCCGGCATTCGAATTGTTCACCCTTGTGAATTCCCGGCTCTTACAACGTGGTAATCCAGGTTGTTCATATATCTGACCCGCCGGCAACGCGCTCGCGACGGCGATCGGCGCAGGTCAAGCCTGCAATCGGCGGTAAGAATCGCCTTTTCACACCGGCAATACCGCGAATTGCTGCGCGGGCTTGTCAGACGTTCATCCGATCTGGCAGGGTGACGCCGGGCGCAAGGACATGAAAGGGACTGGACGGTCTCGTGAATCTGTCTCGACGCACCCTTCTGGCGTCTGCCGCGGCCACCCCTCTGCTCACCGGAGCCGGGGTCGCGCTCGGCGCGGGAGAGGCCGCTGCCTCCCCCGCCAAGCTCCGCGGCGCGCTCGACTACGGTCTCGCCAAGCTGAAGGCGGTCGCACCGGGCATCACGTCGTTCCCGGAGATCACCCGGTTCGAGAAGTGGACCTACGTCGCCGACGGCGGCTGGATCGGCGGTTTCTGGCCCGGCACGCTGTGGCTCGCGCACCTCGACAGCGGCGACGCCCAGTTCCGCGCGCTGGCCGAGGCCGCGAACGACAGGCTGGCGCCGCGCCGGCTGGAGCCCCGCGACCACGACCTGGGATTCCTCTTCTACCCGTCCTGGGTAACCGCTTACCGGCTCACCGGCGACACCAAGTGGCGTGACGGCGCGATCGACGCCGCCAACACGTTGATCCAGCGCTGGAACCCGGTCGGCAAGTACATCCGCGCGTGGGGCAGGCTCGGCACCCCCGGCAACGCGGGCCGGGTCATCATCGACACGATGATGAACCTGGACCTGCTCGCGTTCGCCACCGAGCAGACCGGCGACCGCAAGTTCATCGACATCGCGATCGCCCACGCCAGAACCACTCAGACGCACTTCGTGCGCGCGGACGGCTCGACCCCGCACGTGTTCGACTTCAACCCGGACACCGGCGCGGCGATCGGCCAGAACACCGTGCAGGGCTACAGCCCGACCTCGTGCTGGGCACGCGGCCAGTCGTGGGGCATCTACGGCTTCACGACGATGTACCGCCGCACCGGTCTGCGCGAGTTCCGCGACACCGCCCGCAAGATGGCGGACTTCGCGCTGAGCGCCCTCACGCCGGACAACGTGCCGGTGTGGGACTACCGCTCCCCGTTGGGCGCCAACGACATCAAGGACTCGTCGGCGGGTGCGATCCTCGCCTGCGGTCTGCTCGACCTGGCCAAGGCCACCGGCTCCGACCGCTACCGCGAGCGGGCGCTGAAGATCCTCGACGGCCTCACCGGCACGTGCCTCACCACGAAGTCCACCCGCGCCGAGGCGATCATGGCGCGGGGCACCCGCAACCGGCCGTCCGAGGACGGCGTCGAGATCTCTCTGCCGTACGGCGACTACTACCTGATCGAGGCGATCCTGCGGGTGCTCAAGCCCGCGCAGATCGCCAAGGCCATCGGCCTGTAACTCTGCTTCCGAAGTGCACGCGGGGAGCTTTCGTACACTCTGAGCGCACGAAGGCGCCCCGCGTGCGCCAGCAGCAGACGCTACTTCTCGATCACGCGCGCCGTGGGGCCGTTGTTCCAGGTGGCTTCCAGCCTGGACAACCGCCCCTCGGCGTTGCGGAAGTTCACCACCAACGGCCCGCCGGGCTGCTCCACGGCCACCGACCACCCGTCCGCGGGTGTGGCCGACAACGCCTCCACCCCCGTTGGGCGGTACCGCGCGACCACATCGCCACCTCGCAGGTGGAAGGCGTGCACGTAGGACCCGTCCGCCTGCCATTCCCCCTCCGGAAGTTGAGCCGAGGTGGGACGCGCATCCGTACTACTGGGAGGAGCCGGAACAGACGAGCTGACCGCAGGAGGCTTGGTGGACGAGGGCGTAGCAGACGGCACGCTGGCAGTGGTGGTGGTCGTCGGCACGGGAACGGTGAGCGACGTCATCGTCGGCATCGGCAGAACACCCGCTCCCAGGGTGGCGTCGACCGCGGCCACGGGTGCCGGTTGCATCGCCGAGCGGATGCCGAACCACGACAGTCCTACGGCGACCGCGGTCACCACCGCCCAGGCGACCAGGTATCCGATGGACCGTCTCACTGCGACTACCCTTCCGTAGCGGCTCATGGCATCAGTGCTGCTCGTCGAAGACGACCCGGTGGTGCGAGCGGCGATCACGCGCGCTCTCACCGGCCAGGGCCACATCGTGCACGGTGTCGCGCTCGCGATCGAGGCTTTGCGCGAAGTCACCGCCAACAACTACGACGTCGTGGTGCTCGACCTCGGGCTTCCCGATCTCGACGGCGGGGACGCGCTGCGGATGATCCGGGGCGTCACGAACACACCCGTGGTGATCGCGACCGCCCGCGACAACGAGGCGGAGATCATCCGCCTGCTCAACGCGGGCGCGGACGACTACCTCGTCAAACCCTTCTCCAGCGAGCACCTCGGCGCCCGCGTGCAGGCCGTGCTCCGGCGCGCGAGAGACAGCAAGCAACTCGTCATCGGTGGCCTGGAGGTCGACCTGGACCACCGCAGGGCCACTGTGGACGGCCAGGAGCTCTCGTTGACGCACAAGGAGTTCGAACTGCTCGCCTACCTGGCCGCACGGCAGGGCGAGGTGGTGCCGCGCGCCGAGATCCTGGCCAACCTGTGGCCGTCGACCCGCGAGGACCAGACGCTGGACGTGCACCTGTCGTGGCTGCGCCGCAAGCTCGGCGAACGGGCCGCGCAGCCGCGCTACCTGCACACGGTGCGAGGGGTCGGCGTGCGTCTGGTCGCACCGAGATGAGGCGGTCACTGGTGCTGGTCGCTCTCGCGGCGACCAGCATGGTGGCGCTGGCGTTCCTCATCCCGCTCGCGATCGTGGTCAAGAACGCCGCCTACGACCGCGCGCTCAACGAGGCCGAGAAGCAGGCCAACGCGCTCACGCCGGCGCTCGTGATCACCACGAAGGCGCAGGAGATCCGCCAGGCCATCAGGAGCACCCGCTACGGCGGTCAGCAACGGCTCGCCGTGCACATCAGCACACCGGCCGGCACCTACGGCACCTCGCACATCAACGCGGCCAACCTGGACGAGGCGCGGAAGCTGGCGACGGCGTCCACGATCGAACGGCCGGACGGCGTCGCGTACCTGCAGCCGCTGGCCACCAGCGCCAACGGGATCGCGATCATCGAGGCGTTCGTCCCGCACGAGCAGCTCACCCACGGCGTCATCGGCACGTGGTGGGCACTGGCGGGGGTCGCGATCGGGCTCGTCGCCGGCTCGGTGTTCGTCGCGGACCGGCTCGGCGCACGGGCCGTCAAAGCCGCCTGGGCGTTGTCCGACGGCGCGCGCAGAATGGGCCAGGGCGACCTGTCCGTCCGGGTGCCGACCAAGGGCCCGCCGGAGTTCGCGGAGGTCGGCAAGGCGTTCAACACCATGGCCGAACGCGTCCGGCACCTGCTCGCCGCCGAGCGAGAGGTGGTCGCCGATCTCTCGCACCGTCTCAGAACGCCCCTCACCGCGCTGCTGCTGGACGCGGACACCCTCGGGCAGGGCAGCGGCGCGGATCGCATCCGTCAGGCCGTGCAGGGGCTTGAGAGAGAAGTCGACGAAATCATCAAAGCGGCCCGCTCCGGTCTCGAGCCCGACAACACCGGCGTCGACGCGGCGAGCGTCGTCCTGGACCGGCTGGTGTTCTGGTCGGCGCTCGCCGACGACCAGGACCGGCCGTGGACGATCCGCGGCGCCGACAAGCCCGCGCACGTGCCGCTCGCCCGCACCGACCTCACCGCCGCGCTGGACGCGTTGCTCGGCAACGTTTTCCGGTACACGCCCGAGGGCACGCGCTTCGCCGTGACGCTGGTGCACCAGGCCGATCTGGTGGCGCTCGTCGTCGAGGACGGCGGGCCGGGCATCGCGGACGCCGAACGCGCGCTGCGACGCGGCGCCAGCGGTGGTGGATCCACCGGTCTGGGGCTCGACATCGCCCGGCGCGCCGCGGAAAGCACGGGTGGTTCTCTCCACGTCGACCGCGGGCCGCTGGGGGGCGCACGCGTGCAATTGAGGCTCCGGAGGCTCTAGGGCCCGGAAGGAGAAGGGCCGGAAGTAAGAACACCGCCGGCGGCGTGCGGACCGTGGGACGGGTCCGCCGCCGCCGGCGGGCACCGGCCGGCTGCGCTGGCACCGCTGCCGCACCGCCGGGTTCCGAGCAGGAGGGTGGAACCCGACGAGCAGTGCGCGCTTGCCTTCCCACACCGGTGTAAGAGGTGGATCAGCCGGGGCTCTCGGCGCCTGGTGTGGGGACCGGCGTATTCAGGTGGTCAATTGATCACTTCGATGATCTCTTCGGTGATCTGACACGAAGTTAGCCGACCCCACGCGGTCGCCAATCCACCGTTCAGCCGATTAATCCGTTTTAAATATATTTAAGTTCGCCCGGTCGGCTCTCCGCGCCTTAAGTCTATTTAAGATAACGTCCCTGTCACGCCGCCATCATCCCCCGAAATGAAAGGCGCCTCATGCTCAGTGCGATGGCAGCTACGGGTTTGGCACTCTCTCTCCTCGTCGCCCCGGAGGCGCCGGGTACCGCCGATGTGGTTCCTCCCGGCAAAATCACGGTCGACGTCGTCACGGTGAACGGTTCCGGCTGCCCCGCCGGAACGGCCGCGGTCGCGGTCTCGGACGACAACACCGCATTCACGGTCACCTACAGCGACTACACCGCGCAGGCCGGAGCCGGTTCGACACCGACGCAGTTCCGCAAGAACTGCCAGTTGAACCTGCGCGTGCACTACCCGCAGGGCTTCACCTTCGGGATCGCGAAGGCCGACTACCGCGGGTTCGCGCACTTACCCAGAGGAGCGCGCGGCATGCAACGCGCCAGCTACTACTTCTCGGGTCAGTCCTCGACGACCACGAGCACGCACAACATCCCCGGCCCCAAGAGCGACAACTGGCAGTTCACCGACCAGACCGACGTAGCGGAGATCGTCTTCGCGCCCTGCGGGATGGTGCGCCACCTCAACGTCAACACCGAGGTGCGCGCGTTCTCGAACCCGACGAACCAGGCGTCCTTCGTGTCCATGGACTCGACCGACGGCAGCGTCAACACCCGCTACCAGTTCGCCTGGAAGCGATGCTGAGGCGAAGTTGATCACGGAGTGCACCCGGCGTTCTACTCACAGTGAGCGCCGGGGCCTCTGGGCGTGACCCGGACGTGACTTTTGACGGGTGAGTCAACCAGGCCATTGCTTCCCGCGTATACCCATGTAGATTCCCGCACACCGCGACGGCCATTCGGGTGACTGTCGCTGGATCGCGCGCCGCACGCGAACGGAGGCAGCATGCAGGTGAACGCCCAGACCGCCCAGGTCGATGACCTGACACTCATCGCGCTTCCCACAGCGGTGAACTGCGCGGATCTGTTCGTCCGGTTCACCCTGGGCGAGTGGCGCCTGCGCAACATGGTTGATGACTGCTCCGCCGTCGCTTGCGCGCTGGTCGAGGCAGCCATCGAATCCGCTGATCCCAAGACCAGCCGGCTCATCACGCTGCGACTGCGACTCAGCGGCGACTACCTCGTCGTCGAGCTCGAGGCCGCCAGGTTCACGATGCCGCCCACCTCCCCAGACCTGCGCACCGGCGAGCTTCAGCTCGGTGGCGGCGTGAAGCTCATCTGGTGCGAACTCCAGCTGCCGACCGGCGTGAACGCCAACGCCGTGCCGCTGCCCAGGCGCGAAAAGCGCCGCTCCCCCGCGGCCGAGGCCCTGGGCGACGAGCCGGACGTCGATCCCGAGCTCATCCAGCGCATCCTCTTCGGGCTCGGCGGCTCGATGGGCAACGGCCAGCGGTAACCGCTTCCTCCCCAGTTTCACCCACAAGGGCGCATCCATCGGTGGATGCGCCCTTGCCGGGTCTGCGGGTTCACATGTGTGGACACTTCACGAATTGAGTTCCGGTACCCAGACAGCCATTACTCCGTTCGAGGCCTGTTACATTCGGGGCAACGCCAGGAGCTTCAGGTTCCTGAATCGCGTTCTGGCAGTACGGGTGGCAATTACCCGACAGCCGTCCGGACTCGGCCATTAGTGCAGTGACCGATCGACCACTAAAGGTCACAAATAGTCGGTTCGCATTGACCGGAGCTAACGCAGCGCAATGTTGCTCTGGTTGGCGGACGTTCGTTAACACCCTTTCCGATACGGTCTCGTACCACGCCGCCCGACATGTCCTGCACATTCGGAAAGGTGTCCCATGATTAGCACGTTGGCTGCGGCCGGCTTGGCTCTGTCCACCATCGTCATTCCCCCGGTCGCGGATCCGCCCCCGACGGGCCAGATCACCATCGACGTCGTCACGGTCAACGGCTCCGGCTGTCGCCTCGGCACGGCCGCCATCGCCGTCTCCCCGGACAACAAGGCTTTCACGGTCACCTACAGCGACTACATGGCCCAGGTCGGCCCGGCCTCGAGGCCGACCGATTTCCGGAAGAACTGCCAGCTGAACCTCAGGGTCAACGTGCCGGGCGGATTCACCTACGGCATCGCCCAAGCCGATTACAGAGGCTTCGCCCACCTGGAAAGGGGTGCGAAGGGTACGCAGAAGGCGAGCTACTACTTCCAGGGAATGTCGGACAACGACCAGCGGTCGAAGACCTGGAACGGCGCGCTGAGCGACGACTGGCAGGTGACGCACAAGACCGACGTCGCCTCCATCGTCTACCACCCCTGCGGCGCGAAGCGGAACTTCAACATCAACACCGAGCTGCGCGTGGACAAGGGCACCTCTGACCCGGCGAAGACGAGCTTCATGGCGATGGACTCGACGGACGGCTCCATCGAGACCATCTACCACTTCGCGTGGAAGAAGTGCCCGAAGATGTAGCCAGAACCGTTGCACGGCAAGCAGAAGGCCGGAGCCTCGGGAGTGTGGCTCCGGCCTTCCGCATCACCGGGGGTCAGATGTTCTGGTTCGCGAAGCCCTTGGTCGCGATCTTCGACAACATGCCCTGCCAGACCGACGCGCTGGAGTGCGGGTCGCCCGTCACGCCGAGCGCCGACTTGAGGCCGTTGAACGCGTTCTGCGTGTTCGTGCCCCAGATGCCGTCGATCACCAGGCCGGAGCCGCGGAAGTTGTTGCACACGGCCTGAACGAACTTGGTGTCGGACTCGGAGTCCTTGGCCGCGCGGACCGGCAGGCCACCGAAGTCGGAGTGGATGTGGTCGGCGTGGTCGGCGTTGTACCAGCCGTCGAGCACGTAACGGAACCGGCGGCGGCACACGGCCTCCGTCGCGAGGTAGCGCTTGCGGATCGAGGCGGTGCCCGACGCGTGGTGCTGGTCGAGCGGCGAGGTGGTGTTGCCGCCGGACCACCTGACGTGGTCGAGGTCCATCGCCGTGCCGGCGCCGTGCTGGCCGGGCTTGTTGACGTAGAACCCGGCCGAGACGATGTAGCTGATCGAGCCGTAGCTCGACGACAGCGACCGCAGGTCGCGGATCCACGCGACGAGCGCGTTGTAGAACGCGTCGGTGGCCTGCCAGTTGCGCGCGGTGGTGTTGCCGCGGTTGGAGCGCCAGTAGTAGACGGGCGTGCCGTCGATCTTCTGGAACGTCATCATCGCCAGCGCGCCGACCTCGGGCGCGAACTCGGCTTCGGTGTGCTGGTCAGCGAGCTTCGGGTCGGCGCCCGCCAGCCCGGGAGCGATGGTGGACAGGCCGGCGAGACCGGCGACGGCCGCCGCACCCGTGACGAAGCCGCGCCGCGTGACGTTGTTCTCGAACACCCCAGTTCTCCCTCTGTGTTCTGGCCGGTGCGAACAGGAGGAAGGGCCTGTCTCACCACCCGGCGCGAGGGAGTCTAGGGATCACGCCAGAACTGGGGAATCCGGCCTGACCTGCGGTTTTCCTTCGCCTTTACCGCGCGTCGCCGAGTACGCGGACCAGGTTGCGCTCGGTGTCGTTGCCGAGCTTCTCCAGTGCCAGCTTCGCGACCGGCGCCCCGAACCGCGCCAGCCCGCGGAACTCGAGGTGGGCGTGGTAGCCGATCCTGGTCGTGCCGGGAGAGGCGCCCGCGGTGATCGAGATGTCGTCCGTGGAGGTGGCGGTGTCGTTGGTGCCGACGAACTGCAGCCCGTCCGGCTCGTCGCGGGTCAGCTCGTAGACCAGCTCGGTCTTCCTGCCGAGGAACGTCGACACGTTGCGCCAGCGCGAGCCGACCTCGACCGGTCCGTCGTCGAGGCGCGTGCAGGTCACCGTGCCCGGATCCCACTGCTCGGCGCGGGCGAAGTCGCGCAGGTAGTCCACGACACCTTCGGGCGTGGAGGCCACGGTGAAGGTCCGCTCGACGTCGACACCGGACGGGATCGCCGCGGTGAAAGCCTTGGGCGCGAGGTGGAGGCGGTACTGGTCGACGAGCACGGCCTGGCTCTCGGCGCGCTGCAGCAGGCGGTCCATCCGCTCGGCGTCGATGCCGGGCAACGACTGCAACGTCCGCCACATCGCGGCCTTGCCCTCGATGCCCATGCGCATCGTCTCGAGTTCCAGCACATCGCTCAGCGGCGACCGGCCGAGCAGTCTGCCGTTGAACTTGAGCCTGCCCGCCTTCTCGGTCAGCCAGCCGATCGCCGCCTTGTGCTGGCGCGGCTCGACGCCGGACGCCTGCATGACGGCGAGCAGCTCCTTGCGGTCCGCCTCCACGTCATCCGCGAGGATGCGCAGTTCGGGGTGGGTCCGGCTGATGCGACGGGCGAGCTCGGTGCCCGCGATCGCGCCGGCCAGGTGGTCGTTGAGGTAGATGCCCAGGAGTTCTGTGTTCACGCCGGGCGGTTACCCCGCGCCTCCTGGGCGCAATCAGGGACCGGCGGGCCCCAGCTGATATCCCTGGTTCCACAGCGTTTTGATCACCAGTCCGAGCGGGGCGATCCGCCGCCGCAACCGCATGATGTGCAGGTGCAGGGCGTTGCTCGTGTCGCCGTCCTTGGTCGGCAGGCAGAGCAGCAGGTCCTCGCGTGTGGTCAGCGACCGGAAGCGCCGCAGCAGCGACGCCACCAGTGCGCGTTCCGTCGGCGAGAGCACCACCGATCTCGCCCGGAAGCGCAGGATGCCGGCGTTGTCCAGCTCCGGCACGGCGTACCGGGCCGCACGGGCGCGCAGCATCGCGATGCGCACGGCGAGGTCCTGGTGTGGCACCGGAGCGCGCACCCAGTCCTCGCGCATGTCGGTCAGGACGGGCGCGGGCACGTTCTTCTCCAGCACCAGCAGGCACAACGTCCCGCTGCGCTGACACGCCTCACGTGTCGCCGCGTCGAGCGGCCACCGCACGACCTCGACGGGCAAATGGTTCACCTGGTTCGACATACGTCCACTTCCGCTTGTCCACCACGGAGAGCACCGACCCAGCCTTCGGCTTTCGTGGACGGTAGAGGTGACCGCTATTTCCGCACCATTGCGCGGTGACCCCGGGAGGTCACCGCGCGGTAAGCGAACGCCCAGTGTCAGTTCTTGGCGACCAGCGTCAGCACGTCGTACCGGGCGACCGACTCGCCCTTCTGGTTGACCACGTCCGCGTCCCACCGCACCTCGCCGTACTCCTGGTCCTCGCGAGGCGTGATCTGCTTGGCCGTCAGCGTCACGGTCAACGCGTCACCGGGGAAGGTGGGCGTGACGAAGCGCAGGTTCTCCAGCCCGTAGTTGGCCAGCACGGGCCCCGGCTCGGGCGAGACGAACAACCCGGCCGCGAACGACACCACCAGGTAGCCGTGCGCGACCCGCCCGCCGAAGAACGGGTTCGCCGCTGCGGCCTCCTCGTCCATGTGCGCGTAGAACGTGTCGCCGGTGAACGACGCGAAGTGCTCGATGTCCTCCATCGTCACCTCGCGCGGCCCGGCGACGACCGTGTCGCCCAACCGGAGCTCGGCCAACGACTTGCGGAACGGGTGCACCGCGTCCTCGTTGCGGGGCGCGCCGGCCACCCACCGGTTCGTGACAGCGGCCAACGCGCGCGGGCTGCCCTGGATCGCGGTGCGCTGCATGTGGTGCAGCACGCCACGCATGCCGCCCATCTCCTCGCCGCCACCGGCGCGGCCAGGTCCGCCGTGCACCAGCATCGGCAGCGGCGACCCGTGCCCGGTGGACTCGCCGGCGTCCTCGCGGTCGAGCACCAGCAACCGGCCGTGCCACGGCGCCACGCCGATCACGACGTCACGAACGAATTCGGTGTCCGCCGACACCACCGAGCCGACCAGCGACCCGGCCCCGCGAGCCGCCAGCGCGATGGCGTCGTCGACCGAGGAGTACGGCATCAGGGTCGACACCGGCCCGAAGGCCTCGACCTCGTGCGGCTGCTGGGCGTCGGCGGCCGCACGCAGCAGCATCGGCGACATGAACGCGCCGCGCTCAGCGTCGGCGTCCACAAGGGACAGAGCACCGTCGCCGTAGACCACCGAAGCGCTCTCCTGCAACGCCTTCAGCGACCGGCGGACCTCCTCGCGCTGCTCGAGTCCGGCCAGCGCGCCCATCTTCACCGACTTGTCGGCCGGGTTGCCGATCACCACCTCGGCCAGCCGAGCGGCCACGGCCTCTCCCACCGCGTCGATCGAGGAAGCAGGCACGAGGGCACGCCGGATCGCGGTGCACTTCTGGCCGGCCTTCGTCGTCATCTCGGCCACCAGCTGGGAGACGAACAGGTCGAACTCGGGCGTGCCGGCGACGGCGTCCGGGCCGAGGATCGAGCAGTTCAGCGAGTCGGCCTCGGCGTTGAAACGCACGGAGGAGCGGATCACAGCCTGGTGCGTGCGCAGGTGCTGGGCGGTCGACGCGGACCCGGTGAAGCCGACGAGGTCCTGCTCGGTCAGGTGGTCCAGCAGGTCACCCGCGGAACCGCAGACGAGCTGCAGCGAGCCCTCCGGCAGCAGGCCGGAGGCGAGCATCAGCTCGACCATCTTCTCGGTCACGTACGCGGTCTGGGACGCTGGCTTGATCAACGACGGCACGCCGGCGATGAACGCGGGCGCGAACTTCTCGAGCGGGCCCCACATGGGGAAGTTGAAGGCGTTGATCTGCACGGCGACCCCGCGCAACGGCGTGCAGATGTGCTGCCCGACGAACGTGCCGCCGCGCCCCAGCGGCTCCACCGGTCCTTCGACGTAGACCTTGTCGTTCGGCAGCTCGCGCTTGGCCTTCGAGGCGTACCCGAGGAGCACGCCGAAGCCGCCGTCGATGTCGATCCACGAATCGGAGCGGGTGGCACCCGTGCGCGCGGACAGCGCGTACAGCTCGGCCTTGTGCTCCTTGAGGTAGAGCCCGAGGGCCTTCAGCAGCTGCGCGCGCTGGTGGAACGTGAGTTCGCGCAACGCGGGCCCGCCGACCTCACGGCCGTACCGCAGCGCCGTACCCATGTCGACGCCCGCGGAGGAGATCCGGGCGATCTCCTCCCCCGTCACGGCGTCGTGCAACGGAGCGCCCTCCGCGGAAGACGTGTGCCATCCACCCGACACGTAACTGCGCAGCAAGCCCATCGAGCCAACCCTCCCGTAGCGAGGGCCGATGGATCCGCATCGACCCGTCTACCGGCAACGTATCAGCCGATGGCCGATGAACCACTCGGCGACGAGCGAGCGGTCCGGTCGCCTAGGTGGCAGCATCAGCGACGGTGGCGCTGACCTCGAACGCATTGCTTTCGGGGAAAAACATCTCGAAGCGCAGCCGGACCTGTTCCTCCGGCTCGGTCTCCGCGTCGGCCGAGGTCGGCACCTGGAAGTCCGCACTGGTCTGGCCGGCGGGAATCATGACGGTCGACCAGATGCGCACCGAGGACAGCGGCCGCGACGGCAACGGCTCCTCGCCGGACACGGTCTTGAGCCAGCCCGGATCGACGTCGGTCGTAGACAGTTCTGGTGCGCCTGTCACCGCCAGCGGCTGCCAGTTCAGATAGACGCTGATGTCGGCCGGTGACGAGAGGGTCACCTTCCAGGCGAGCGTGCCGCCCTCGGTGACGCGGTCGGCTACCGGACTCGCCGTGGCGGTCGGTGCCGGATCGTCGTTGCGGACGAGCAGACCACCTTCGGATGCGCCCGCGACCACGCCCCGCACCGGCTGCACTGACACACCGCGCGACACGTCCCAGCTGAACCGGGTGTTGCCGGTGATGGGTATCGGCACGTCGATCCGGCGCTGGCCGGGCTTGATCGTGACGAGGCTGGTGATGTGGTTCATGCCCGTCTCGTCGGCGACGTAGACCCGCACGGTGCCGCCGCCGTTCCCGGTGACGGTGATCGGGAACTGGAGGTTGTTGGTGCCCGACTGACCCTCCTCGACCGTCATCTCGCCCACGTCCAGGCGAGGCAGCGCGCGCGGCAGCACCACGGGAAGTCCGTCGCCCCACCCGTAGGCGTCCATCAGCCACGCCTGCCCGGAAGGACTCTCAGGCGTGAGCTCCAGCGAGACGACACGGCCGACGCCCGAGGCCGGCAACGGAACCCGCACCTCCTGCGCCCACAGTCCCCGCAGCCTGCTCGTCGCGGGCAGGCCGGTCACCGAGACCGAGCCCAGTCGCATGCGCTGTCCATTGTGGTCGGTGACGGCCACGCCGAAACCGGTGGCGGGGCTGTTCGGCGGCACGATCAGCCGCAGCGCCAGCGCCCGTGCTCCGGTGAGCGACACGGGTCCGGCCGGGCGAACGGTCGCGAGCTCGCCCTGCGCCGACCACTGCAGCGCGACCGCGAGGCGGTCAGGCTCCTCGGAGAGCCCGCTGAACCCGACGAAGTGCGGCTGCTCCGGCCCACCAGGAGCCAGGCATGCGGCTGTGGTGTCGGACGTGCGCTGGGCGCAGATCCGGGCGCTGCCCTCGGCCCGTGTCGCGGCGTCCGGCACGACGAGAGCCTTCCGGTCCGCACCGACCGCGTGGCTCAGCACACGCGCGGGTCCGGCCGACGGCGCGCGCACGCCGGTACCGTCGAGCAATGGCAGTACCTTGGCGTCCCGCGCGAGGAACAGCCGCGCGGCGGCCGCGGTGTAGGTCGCGCCCACAGCCTGCTGCTGGTTCGCGGTGAGCCGCGTCGGGGCCTGCGGCGAGCACACGGCGTCCGAATCCGCGTCGCGGAAGTCGTCGGTCGAGGGTGCCTCCGACTGACCCGGCGTCCACTCGCTGTTGAAGTAGTTGTGGTTCGCGCCGACGATGTACAGGGCGCTGTGCAGTGCGGTGCCCTGGCCGACACCACGGGTCTTGTCCACGTACATCTGCCCCGACAGATCGGCCACGTCCCCGTCACAGCCGGGCAGGAACGTCACCGACGGCACGTCCGGTGCCGGGTTGTGCCCGAAGATCGTCGGGCCGATCAGCACGGTGCCCTTGATCATCCAGCGCACCGGGCCGCCGAAACCGGTGTCACCGGGCGGCGGGGTGAGGCTGTCCGTCGCGGCGCGGTTGACACCCTCACCACCGCGGGAATGCCCGGCCAGCATCACCTTCGACATGTCGGCGGCGGGTGCGTCCTTGACGATCCCGGGCGCGGAACCCCGCCCTGCTCCGGCCCAGTCCGCCCACTTCGCCAGATGCGTCCTCACCAACGACGACCGCGCCTGCGCACCGCTGTCGCTCTGCAGGGCGTCCTGCGCGTTGATGCCGTTGGCGGAGATCGACACCGTCACGTAGCCCTGTGAGGCGAGCAGTTGTTGTGTCTTCAGGTAACCGCGATAGCTCGGCGCCGGGGTCAGGCCCGCCGGGCACGGCCAGTGCGCGGTGGTGTTGGCCGGGTCGGACTTGCTGTAGCACGTGAGGTGCCTGCCGTGCAGGAACAACACCAGCGGGCGCTTCCCCGGCGCGCCCTTCGGCGCGACGACGACGGCCTGCATCTCGATCGGCGTCACGTAGCCCGGCAACCGGATCGAGTCCAGGGTGTACTCGCCGGTGCCCGTGGCGAACGGCCCCGGGGTGCCGGGGTCCGTGGAGGCGTCCGGCAGCAGCGGCGGCAGCGAAGCGGGCGCCATCTGCGCTGTGGGAAGTTCGGGCGGTGTCACGTCCAGCCTGCGGCCGGACGCACGCACCTCCAGCGCACCGGCGCCCCGCCGGTGCGCTTTCAGAACGAAGGTGCGCATGTCCGGTGACGAGCTCGGACGGCCGAGCAAACGGTTGCCTTCCCAGAACTCGACGCCCGCGTCCGTGAGCGGCACCGGGGCGGGCGAGGTCCACGCGACCACGTCGCCGTCGACGGTCCAGCCCGGCGCCGCCGGCGGCGGGTCAGCCGACGCGGGCGCCGCCGGCAGAACCGGTGCGAGCAACAACATCGGTAGCAACAGCGTGACAACGCGCCGCATGTGTCGAGTCCACCCTCCAGGCCCCCGCTGCCGGTCCACAGCGGACAGTCGGCGCGGATCCACCTACCTCGCCGACGGACGCTATCCAGGCGCCGCTGAAGGACCGATGAAGAACCTGTCGGCAAACCGTGGAGCCTTACGCCACCGTGACGATCACCTCGAGCTCGACCGGAGCGCCCATCGGCAGCTCAGCCATGCCCACGGCCGACCGGGCGTGCTTGCCCGCGACGCCGAAGACCTCCTCGAGCAGCTCCGAGGCACCGTTGACGACCACGGGCTGGTCCGTGAAGCCCTCGGCGGACGCGACGAAGCCGAGCACCTTGACGACCTCCACCACGGAGTCGATGCCGACTTCGGCGTCGATGACCGCCAGCGCGTTGATGGCACAGGCACGGGCGAGCTCGCGCGCCCGTGCCACGTCCACCTCGCCGCCGACCTTGCCGGTGGTGCGCAGCGTGCCGTCCTCGTACGGCATCTGCCCGGAGGTGAACACCAGGTTCCCCACCCTCTTCGCCGGCACGTACACGGCGGTCGGCGGCACGACCGCCGGTAGCTCGATGCCCAACTCAGCCAGTCGACGGCTCGCGCTCATTGGTGTCCCTCTCGGTTGTTGATGATCCGATCGACCCATTCCGCCACCGCGAACAGGCGGTGGTCGTCGGCGGCGATCAGTTGCAGACCCGCCGGTCGGCCCGGTGTGGGCATCGGCAGGCTCAGCGCCGGGTGCCCGGTCACGTTCGCCATGCGGTTGTTGCGCAGCAGCAGGTCCCGCACCGAATGCCGGCCGCTCGCGACCTCGGCGTGCACCGCGCCGAGCAACGGAGCCGTGATCGGCACCGTCGGCAGCACCACGGCGTCCACAGTGGACAGAACCTGGTCCGTCTCCGCGGTGAGCGCCGCGGCCAACTGGGAAGCCAGCACGTAACGCCAGCCGGGCACCTCCGCGGCCGCCAGCAACCGCTCCCGGACGTCCGGCTGGTAGTCGTCGGCCAGCAGCGGGAACGTCTCGGCGTGCGCGGCGGCGGCCTCCGGGCCCTGCAGGTCCAGCGAGGCCGTGGTGAACCGGGCCCACTCCGGCAACCGCACCCCGACCGTCGTCGCACCGGCCGCGATCAGCCGCTCGACGGTCTGCTCGTAGACGACGGCCACGTCTGCGGCGTTGTCGTGCGGTTCCGGGTTGGTCAGCACGCCCAGCCGGGGCGGTCCGATCCGCCCGGTCCGGCGACCGCCGGAGAGCGCCTCGACCGCGTACCGCGCGTCGGCCACCGAGCCGGCGAGCACACCGACGTGGTCGAGACTCGTGGACAACGGGAAGACACCGCCGCGGGGCAGCGTTTCCCTGGCGGGTTTGACACCCACGACACCACACAGTGCGGCCGGGATTCGCACCGAGCCTGCCGTGTCCGTGCCCAGCGCCAACGGCACGATGCCCGCCGCGACGGCGGCAGCCGAGCCCGAGCTCGACCCACCCGTCATCCTCGACGGGTCACGAGGATTGCGGCACGGTCCCTCCACATTGGACGTTCCGGTGCAGCCGTACGCGAACTCGTGCGTGTGGCTCAGGCCGATGACCACCGCACCGGCCGCCCGCGCCCGCTGCACCACCTCGGCGTCGGTATCGGCGATCCGGCCGGCGAACACCCGCGAGCCGCAGCGGTGCGGCATGCCCGCGACCTCGATGATCTCCTTGACCAGCAAGGGAACCCCGGCCAGCGCACCCTGCCGCGACCGCGCCACGTCCCGCGCACTCCGGAGGGCGTACGAGGCGTCCAGGTGCACCACGCAGCCGAGTGCCGCGGCCTCCTCTGCCCGGCGTAGCGCGTGTTCGGCCAGCTCGACCGGATCGAGCCGGCCTTCACGCACCCCGCGCGCGACGGCCTCGATCGTCTCCGTCACGCCGGCGTCACCACCGCGACCGGGCGGCCGAAGTCGACCTTCTTCTGCGGGTTCACGAAGACCATCGCGACCATGCCCAGCGCGCAGGCGACACCGGCACCCACGAACATCGCGCCGTACCCGAGGTCCGCGACCAGCACGCCGGTGAGCGTGGGCGCGAGAATCGTCGCGATGTTGGCGAAGAAGTGCATGATGCCGCTGAACGTGCCCGCCCGTGCGGCGGCGACGTCGACCACGACAGCCCAGTAGACCGTGTCCGGCAGGAAGTTCAGCGCGTTGCCCACCGCGATCATGACCAGCACCGCCACCGGGCTGTCGACCAGCGGGATGCACAGGAACACCACCCCGGTCAGCCCCAGGCTGACGACGGCGAGCCAGGACCGGGCGATCCGCAGGCTGCCGGTGCGCTGGGCGAGCCAGTCCGAGAGCCGGCCGCCGAGCAGGACGGTCGCACACGCCCCGATCCACGGCACCATGCCGAGGTACCACAGCGACGACAGGCTGAAGCCGAACTCGTCGGCGAGGTACTTGGGCGTCCAGGTCAGCAGCAGGAAGTTGACGTACAGGAACGCGAAGAACCCGACGGTGTTGGCGATGAGCGTGCGGCTGCCGAAGAAGAGCTTCCACGACCGCAGGCCGAGCTGGTTGCCCTTGGGTGCGCTGGAAACCGCCGCGCCGGTCGCGAGCAGCGCGCGTTCCTCCGCGCCGACCCTCGGGTTGTCCTGCGGCCGGTCGGTGAACACCCGCATCCACACCAGGACCCACACCAGGCCCAGCACTCCCAGCACCACGAACATGACGCGCCAGTTGGCGATCGACAGCAGGCCCACCGCGATCGGCGCGGTGAGCAACGCGCCCAGCGGAGTGCCGAGCAGGCCGAGTCCGGTGGCGATGCCGCGTTCACGGGGCGCGGCCCACACGGCCAGCGAGCGGTTGATCGTCGCGAACGCGGGCCCTTCCGCGAGGCCGAAGAGGACCCGGAACACCGCGAACCCCAGCAGCGCGGTGCCGCCCAGCACCGCCACACCGAACTGACCGGCGAAGATCATGCCGATCTCGAGCACCGACCACGCCGTGCCCGACACCACCCACATCCACTTCGGCCCCTTGGCGTCGGCCAGCGCGCCACCGAGCAGCGCGCCGACCATGTAGCCGTAGCCGAAGTAGCCGAGCACAGCGCCCCACGCCGCCTTGTCGAGGCCGAACTCGCTGATGATCGGGCCGGCCGCGTACGAGATGGCGCCGCGGTCGACGTAGTTGATGATCGCCATCAACGCCATCAGGCCCATCACGACGAACCTGTAGTTGCGAACCTCCACCGGTGTACCTCCCGGGATCGTCGCTCGACTGCGGCAACCAACCGCCTGGCTGCAATCGATTGCGCGCAATCGATTGCGCAGACCATAGGCGGGCGGGCCTGCTCGGTCAAGGCCCCCGAGATCACTACGATGACGGGCGTGAAGGGCACCAGCGGCCGGCGGGTCACGCTCGACGACGTCGCGCGGCACGCGGGCGTGCACAAGTCCACGGTGTCCCGCGCGTTGCGGTCGACCAGCTCCGACCCGCGCGTGATCAGGATCCGCGAGGTCGCCGACGAGCTGGGCTGGACCCCCGACCTGATCGCGGCCGGCCTGCGCAACAAGCAGATGCAGTCGATCGGCGTGCTGGTCCCCCGCCTCACCGACGTCGTCCTCGCGACGATCTTCGAAGGCATCGACGACACGTTGTCGCGACTGGGCTGGCAGGCCGTCGTGGTGAGCACCTGGGACGAACCCGACGTGCAACGCAGGCGGGCCCAGCTGCTGCTCGGCCACCGGGTGGACGGCCTGATCGTCGCCGACGCCCGCGCCGACGCGCCCTACATGGTCGACATCGCCGACCGCGGCGTGCCGGTGCTGCTGGTCAACCGCTCCTATCCGGGATTCGTCTCGGTGACCTGTGACGACGAGCTGGGCGGGCGTCTGGCCGCCGACCACCTGCTGGATCTGGGACACCGGCGGTTCGGCATCGTCGCGGGCATGCCGTACGCGGTGAGCCTCGCCAACCGCGTGCACGGCTTCCGCGCCGCCGCACGGGACCGGGGCATCGAGATCGGCGACGACATGGTCGTGGAGTCGACGATCTACCCGTCGGCCGGGCGCGAGGCCGGAGCGCTGCTGCTGGACCGGCCCGATCCGCCGACCGCCTTCTTCGTCGTCAACGACGCCGCCGCGATCGGACTCATGGGCCTGCTGCGGGAGCGGGGACTCACGATCGGCGAGAACGTCAGCGTGGTCGGGTTCAACGACATTCCCGAAGCGGCCGAGCTGCACGTGCCGTTGACGACGGTGCGCAATCCCATGCGGGAGATGGGTGCGCTCGCCGCTACGGAGGCGCTGCGGTTGATCGACGGGCAGCAGGTGACCAGCCAGACCCTGCGGCCCGAACTGGTGGTGCGGTCGAGCACCGGCCCGCTGCGCTGATCTCAGGGGCTGACTTCAGTTCGGTGTGAAGAGGGTGGCGCAGTGCGAAGCGAACGCTTGCGCCCGGCGCGTCAACGGCCCGCCACCGGCCCACCCCAGCACGACCGGAGTGGTGGGCACGGCGTCGCGCAACGGCAGCGCGATCACCTCCAAGCCTTCGTAGGACGACGTCACGACCGGCTGCTGGACCGTGATCGAGTAGCCGATGCCACGTGCTACCAACGACCGAGCGAGCTCGAAGCTGCGAGCCCGATGCGTCACCACCATCTCGACACCCGCGGCCGCGAACACAGACCGGAAGTAGCGCTCGCTAGGCGGAACATCCAAAAGCACGAACGGATCGCCCACGAGCTCGCGCAACGCAATCGCACGCCGCCGCCGCAATCGGTGCCCGGCCGGCAGCAACACCTTCGGCGCCTGGTCGTACAAGGGCGTGGTCGCGATGCCGGGCACCAGGTCCTGGTCGTACAGGAACGCGATCTCGCACCGTCCGGCGATCAGGTCCTCCTGGATCTCCGGCAGGCTCCCCTCGACGAACCGCACGGACACCGAAGGGTGTGCGCGTTCGAAAGTGGCGATCGCCGCGGGCAGGTGGAACGGCGCGATCGGCGCGTAGCAGCCCACGGTCAGCACGCCGCTGACGTCGCGGCTCAGTCCGCGCGCCTCGACGCCGAGATCGCCCATCGCACCGACCACGCGGCGGGCGTCCGCGAGCACCTGCGTGCCCGCCGCTGTCAGCGCGGCGCCCCGGCGTGGCGAGCGGACGACCAGCCGGAGGTCCAGCGCGCGTTCCAGTTCGCTGAGCGCCAACGAGATCGCTGCCTGGGAGACGTGGCCACGAGCGGCGGCGGTCGTCAACGTGCCGGTCTCGGCCACCGCGATCAGGTACTCGAGCTGCCGCAGCGTCACGTTCGGCAGATTCATCAGCCGATCTTATAACTGGAACAAGAAACTTCAGCTGTTCATATGAGTCGCGGCGGGGCATCGTCGGAAACGTGAACCGACCGCACAGCCACCCCTTCGTCCTGTACACGCCGCCACGGTTGCCGATCGAGGAGGGACTCGAGCGCGGCAGGGCCTTCCACCGGCTGCTCGACGGGCGCCGGTCCGTGCGCTGGTTCTCGCCAGAACCCGTTCCCGCAGAAGCGGTCGAGCTGGCGGTCCGTGCCGCGAACACCGCCCCGAGCGGTGCGCACCAGCAGCCGTGGCGGTTCGTCGCCACCCAGGACCCCGGGCTCAAACGCCGCGTTCGTGAGGCAGCGGAAGAGGAAGAGCGCCGCTTCTACCACGAGCGCGAGCTCCCGGAGTGGCACGCGGCATTGGCGCGGCTGGAAACCGACGCGAACAAAGAGTTCCTGCAAACAGCGCCGTGGCTGGTGGTCGCGTTCGCGCAGAAGCAGCAGGACGGCAAGAAGACCTACTACACCAACGAAAGCGTCGGCATCGCGTGCGGGTTCTTCATCGCCGCACTGCATTCGATGGGCCTGGCGACGCTGACGCACACGCCGAACCCGATGACGTTCCTGAGCGACCTGCTCGGACGCCCTGGCGAACGGCCGTACATCCTGTTCCCGATCGGCTACCCGGCCGACGACTGCGAGGTGCCGGACCTGCGCCGCAAACCGCTGTCCGAGGCACTCACGTTCGTGGACGGGCTTGCCTGATCGTCCCACTACCAGCAGCATCGACCCGGTGGACGAACTACGTGCGCTGATCACCCGGCACGCCCGGCCGGACCTGACCACGCCGCTGGAAGACGTCCTCCTGTCCAAGGTCGCCACGAGCCGGCCGGGCTCCTCGATGACCGGCACGATCCTCGCGTTCGTCGCGCAGGGCCGGAAACGCATCGCGCTGGGCGACCGCGTCTACGACTACCGGGCCGGCCAGTACCTCGTGGCCTCGATCGACATGCCGATCACCGGCGACTACGTGGGCATCAGCCCGGAGCAGCCCGCCCTCGGCCTCGGCCTGGTCCTGCGGCCGGAACAGGTCGCCGGCCTGCTCGTGGACAGCGACCTCCCCCGAGAGCACGGCACCCCGGAAGGCCTGGCCGTCAGCGACGCCACCCCGGAGCTCACCGACGCCGTCACCCGGCTCGCCCGGCTGCTCGACCACCCGCGGGACGCCAAGGCTCTCCTTCCGCTGATCAAGCAGGAGATTCTCTGGCGGGTCATGACGAGCGAGCAGGGTGCGGTCGTCCGCCAGCTCGGCGTCCGGGACAGCAGCCTCAGCCACATCGCCAGGGCCGTCCGGTGGATCCGGGAGAACTACGCCGAGTCGTTCAAGGTCGAGAACGTCGCGCGGATCGCGGGCATGAGCGAGTCGGCGTTCTACCGCAACTTCCAGGCCGTCACGGCGATGAGCCCGATCCAGTTCCAGAAGCAGATCCGGCTCCAGGAGGCCCGGCTCCTGCTCGCGACGACCAGGGACGTGACCGGTGTCAGCCACCGGGTCGGCTACGACAGCCCGTCGCAGTTCAGCCGCGAGTACCGCCGCCAGTTCGGGGCGCCGCCCAGCCGCGACGCGGTGCTCAGGCCACAGCCCGTTCTCTGACGTCCAGGTACACCGCGCGGACCTCCAAAGCCCGCTCGACCTTCTCGATGATGGGCGCGAAGAACTGGCGCCGGTGCTCGGCGTCGCTCATCGAGGTCACCGAGAAGTACATGCTGCCGAACGCCGCGAACAACGTGGCGTTGCGCAACATCGCCAACGGCACACCGAGCCTCTCCGACATGTCCGGCGGTTCCCCGATCCACAGCGTGGCGATCGCGGGCGTGACGACGATCAGGCCGAGCACCACGAAGAACGCGAACAGCCCCAGCCCGACCACCGCCGCCTGCACCAGCTGCCGGATCGCGAGCATCACCAGCAGGTTGCGCTGCTGCCGTCCGTTCAACCTCTTGGGCGGCAACGGTTCGGCGATCTCGACCCCGGCCAGCGGGGTGCCCTTGCACGCGACGGTCAGGATCTCCGGCCGCAGGTCCTGCTCGACCCTGCCGATCTCGTCGCGCAGGCGGGCGGCCGAGGCCAGCACGGTGATCGAGGCGAACAGCAGCACGATCAGGCTGACCCGCGCCCACGGCAGCAGGTTCATCGCCTGCCACAGCTCACCGGTGAAGAACAGGAACAGCGTGACGAACAGCAACGGCGGCAGCGCCCGGCCGAGCAGGTGCACGCTGTTGCGCAGGTCCGCGATCGTGTGCCGGATGGCGGCCTTCAGCAGCGCGCCCAGCCCGTAGGTGGTGGCCACCATCATCGCCACGAAAGCGACCCCGAAGAAGGCGATGAACCACAGCGCGTTGATCCACAGCAAGGACTGGGAGTTCTCGGTTCCCGGCGTGATGATCTGGTCGTAGACCACGTACTGCAGCGTGGGCACGATGATCGGCATCGCCGCGTACCCGATCAACAGCAGCACGGTCGTGCGGCGCGAGAAACTCGGCAGCCGCCGCACGAACAGCGAGAGCAGGATCCACGCGGACACCATCACCGCGACGATCACCCCGAGCAGCACCCACTTCGACAGCCCGGTGGACTTGAGCAGCACGAGCCACGCGAAGCTGCCGACCGCGACGAACGTGAGCGAGGGCAGCATCCTCGGCAGCACGTGCGAGCGGAAGCCGTAGCCCTCGATCATGGTCGGCGCGCCCTGCCGCACGAACCACTGCTCGGTCCGCAGCACCAGTGTCGAGGAAGGCATGGCGAAGATCTTCCCTCACCGGTCGAAGAGCCGCGCCATGACGTTGTAGTAGCTGGTCGGGGCGATCCTGGCGAGCGCGTCGAACACGTAGGCGTCGGGCCCGACCAGGATCCGCGCCTTACCCCGTTCGACGCCGCGGTGGATGATCTCGGCGGCCTTGTCCGGGGTGGTCAGCGCGATCTTGTCGAAGTCCGCCGCCATCTGCTCCAGCGACCTGTCCTGGCCGTCGGGATCGGTGTGGATGCGCGCGTTGCGGATGATGTTGGTCTTGATGCCGCCGGGGTGCACGGTGACCGCGGAGACACCCGTGCCGCGCAGCTCCTGCCGCAACGAGTCGGTGAACCCGCGGACGGCGAACTTGGCGGCGCAGTAGGCGCTGTTCTTCGGCATTCCGACCAGCCCGTACACGCTGGAGGTGTTCACGATGACGCCGTAGTTCCGCTCGACCAGCTGCGGCAGGAACGCCCGCGTCCCGTTCACCACGCCCCAGTAGTTGATGTCGAACAGCCAGGAGTCGTCGTCCGGCACCGAGTTCAGCACGGTCGTGGACGTGGCGACGCCCGCGTTGTTGAACACCGCCGCGAGCGGCATGTCCAGCCACTGCTGAACCTCCTTGGCGAACCGGTGCACGTCCTCCGCGTCCCGCACGTCGAGGACGCGGCTGAGCACCGGGCCGCGCAACGAGGCGGCGGTCTCCGCCAGCCCCTCGGCGTTCACGTCGGCGATGACCACCGGTGAGCCGTGCCCGGACAGCCGCTGCGCGAGGCTGCGGCCGATGCCGGAGGCGGCTCCGGTGATCACCGCGGGGCGACCGGCGATCTTGCGCACCATGTGTGCTCCTGTCGTCGTGGGCGGGCACCCACGTTAGCGGCTGACGTGAGGAATTTTCAGGTCCGCAGCTCGGGGAAATCCTCGTCGCGCCACTCCCCTGCCGAGGCGCCGGACTCTTCTCGTGTGCGGAGGTCGACCCTGCGGATCTTGCCGGACACCGTCTTGGGCAGCTCGGCGAACTCCAGCCGCCGGATCCGCTGGTACGGCGCCAGGTTCGCGCGGGCGTGCCGCAGGATCCGCAGGGCAGTGTCCCGGTTCGGCTCCCAGCCGGCGCTCAGCGCGACGTACGCCTTGGGCACGGCGAGCCGCACCGGATCGGGCGCGGGCACGACCGCGGCCTCCGTCACCGCCGGATGCTCGATCAGCACGCTCTCCAGCTCGAACGGCGAGATCTTGTAGTCCGACGCCTTGAACACGTCGTCCGTCCGCCCGATGTAGAAGAGGTAGCCGTCCTCGTCGCGGCTCGCGATGTCGCCGGTGTGGTAGTAGCCGCCGGCCATCGCTTCGGCGTTGCGTTCCTGATCACCGTGGTAGCCGGTCATCAGGCTCATCGGCCGTTGCTCCAGGTCGATGCAGATCTCGCCCTCGTCGGAGAGCTCGCCGCTGATCGGGTCGACCAGCACGACCGGCACCCCGGCGAGGGGCCGTCCCATCGAGCCGGGCTTCACGACGCCGCCGGGCACGTTGCCGATCGACAGCGTGGTCTCGGTCTGCCCGAAACCGTCCCGCAGCGTGAGTCCCCACTGCTGCCGGACCTGCTCGATCACCTCGGGGTTCAACGGCTCCCCCGCGGCCACGACCTCCCGCAGCGTTCCCGGCCCGCCGCTGAGATCCGCCTTGATCAGCATCCGCCACACGGTCGGCGGGGCGCAGAACGTGGTCACGTGCTTGGCCCGGATCTGCCCGAGCAGCGCGGCGGCGTCGAACCGGGCGTAGTTGTAGACGAAGATCGTCGCCTCGGCGATCCACGGTGCGAAGAAACAGCTCCAGGCGTGCTTGGCCCAGCCGGGCGAGCTGATGTTGAGGTGCACGTCGCCCGGTCTGATCCCGATCCAGCGCATGGTCGTGAGGTGCCCGACCGGGTACGAGGCCTGGGTGTGCTCGACGAGCTTCGGCTTGCTGGTCGTGCCGGAGGTGAAGTACCGCAGCAGGCGGTCGTCCGCGCGGGTCTTCGGGTGCGGCAACGGCCCGTCCGGGGCTTCCCGCGTCTCGGCGAAGTCGAGCCAGCCCGGCTCGGCGCCACCGACCGCGATCAGGACCGGGCCGTCCTCGAACTTGTCGGTGTCCTCGGTCCGCGCGATGACGTGCCGCACGGCACCTCGGCGCAGCCGATCGGCGAGATCGGCGGGGCCCAGGGCGGTGGTGGTCGGCATGATCACCGCGCCGAGCTTCATCACCGCGAGCATCGACTCCCACAGCTCGGCCTGGTTGCCGAGCATGATCATCACGGTGTCGCCCCTGCCGACGCCGTGCCACGCGAGCCACCGCGCGACCCGGTTCGACCGGCGGCGCAGCTCGTCGTAGGAGTAGGCGCGTTCCGACCCGTCCTCTTCGACGATGTGCAACGCCGTCGCGTCGTTGCCCTCGGCGATGTGGTCGAACCAGTCGTGCGCCCAGTTGAAACTGCCGGGGAAGCTGGGCCAGCGGAACGCCTCCGGGTCGGTGAGCATCAGGTCGCGGGCCGCGCGGTAGGTCTCGTGACTGGACATCGGTGGCCTCCTTCACTGGTCCCAGAGGGTGGTGAGACTCAGGGGTGCCGGGATACCCCCGTCCGGGGGTGTACCCCTTTTCGAGGGTGCGTCCGTGGGCAAAACTGCGGGGCGTGCTGCCAGACCGTTTTCAGACGCTGCTGCCGCAACGTCTGGACATGCTCCGCCGAGCCACCGGGCTGCCCGTGGTGTTCGGTGGTGCCGTCGCGCCCGGCAGGGACCTCGTGCTCAGCCACTTCTTCGGCATGAACGGCACGTCGTTGCACGGCCTGCGGGTCGGCACCGGCCGCGGCCTGGGCGGCACGGCGATCGCGATGGGCACCGCGGTGCGCGTCAACGACTACGCCTCGACCCGCGCGATCACCCACGAGTTCGACCCGATGGTCGTCGGCGAGGAACGCCTGACCTCGATGTTCGCCTATCCGGTGGCGGTGCGCGGAAGCGTGCACGGCGTGCTCTACGGAGCCGTGCGCGGCACAACGACAGTCGGTGACCGGGCGATCAGGATGGCCGGCGCCATCGCGCAAGGCTTCGCACAGGACCTGGACATGCCCTCACTTCACACGCAAGCCGCCCTGCGCGAACTCGCCGAGGTCGCCCGGCTCGTCGGCGATCCGGCGTTGCGCGACCGCCTGCGCAAGGTCCACCAGGACCTCGGCGGCGCGGCGGCGGCCGCCGGTGTCCCCACGTCTCTCACGCCACGCGAACTCGATACGCTCCGCCTGGCCGCGGTGGGTGCGTCGAACCGGGAGATTGCCGCCGAGCTCGGGTTGAGCACCGAAACCGTCAAGGCCTACCTCCGGGGTGCGATGCGCAAACTGGGGGTGCACAACAGAACCGCCGCGGTCCACGCGGCGAGGTCGACGGGAGCGCTCTGAATGTCGTGGCTCGAGAAGGCCGTGATCGGCACCGACCGCCTGTTGTACCGGCTGACCGGCGGCAAGGTCATGACCGTCTCGTTCAGCAAGCAGACCGGCCTGACACTGCTCACCGTGGGCGCGAAGTCCGGTGAGCCGCGCGAGAACCAGGTGCAGTACGTGGCCGACGGGGCCGGCATGCTGGTCGTCGGCTCGAACTGGGGCAAGCCCCACCACCCGGCGTGGACCGCGAACCTGATCAAGACCCCGGACGCCGCCGTGAACGTCCGGGGGAAGATCAGCACCGTGCACGCGACGTTGCTCGAAGGAGCCGAGCGCGAGACCGCCTGGCGCAAGATGGTGGCGGCCTGGCCGGCGTTCGAGGACTACCTCGCCCGCTCAGGAGGCCGCGAGCTGCGGGTCTTCCGCCTTCTGCCGGTCGAGCGCTAGCCACGCGCAGCCGATCA
This sequence comes from Lentzea sp. NPDC051213, assembly GCF_044455585.1. Taxonomy (NCBI): domain Bacteria; kingdom Bacillati; phylum Actinomycetota; class Actinomycetes; order Pseudonocardiales; family Pseudonocardiaceae; genus Lentzea; species Lentzea sp. NPDC051213. The sequence continues at coordinate 214,723 of NZ_JBITEX010000002.1, read as the reverse complement.
GCACGAGCACCCCGTGCGCGATCCGCACCGCGGGCGGGGTGAAGAACTGCGGCAGGAACAGCGCGAACCCGGCCGCGAACAGGATCGCCGCCGTCGTGCGGAGCCTGGCCGCGACCATGATCGCCGCGACGGCCATCGTGATGAGCCCGAGCGTGAAAGTCGTGACGGCGACCGGGTTGTAGCGCACCGCCTCGGCCAGTTCGAGGACGTTCGGCTGCGCGGCGATCTCGTGCAGACCGAAGTCCTCCGCGCCGTAGTAGGGCAGCGTCAGCCCGGCGCCGACCCAGAACGTGATCGCGGCGGTGCGGTGGATCTCCAGCAACGCGATCGGCACCAGGATGAACCCGATCATCGCGAACAGGTGCGACCACACCCACGCCTGGGATCCCATCGCGGCGGCGGCACCCGCCGCGGTCGTCTCGTCCTCCCACGGGCGGAATGCCGGGTACAGCAGGAAAAGCAGGCCGGCTGCGGCTAACGGAATTCTCATGACTGTCCCCTGAGGTCGTTGAGGTACATGCGGACGAGCTGGTCGTAGGTGTCGTCGAGGCCTTCCGGCAGGCCGAACCCGCCGCTCGACTCGATCGACGCGAAGCCGTGCACGATCACCCGCAGCCGCCGCGTCGCGTGGATCGCGGCCGAGCCCTCCAGGCCGTACCCGCGCAGCGTCGCGAGCATGACCTCCATGAGCTTCATCCCGGCGGCCTGCTGCAGCGGGTCGTGCAGCGGATCCATCGGCAGGGCCGCGTAGCGCTTCGGGTGTTCGGTGACGTACGCGCGGTAGGCCCACATGAGCGCCGTGACGGCGTCGTCGCCCGCCAGGCCGAGCACCGCCTGCGTGAAGCGGCCGGTCATCTCCTCCATCAGCCGCACACCCACGAGGCCTCGCAGTTCCCCGAGGTTCGCGACGTGCTTGTACAGCGACGGCGTGGCGACACCGGTGCGGGCCGCGACGGCGGCGAGCGTCAGTCCTTCGACGCCGTGCTCGTCGACCAGCGCGAGCGCGGCGGCCACGACCGAGTCGGTGGTGAGACGTGGGCGAACAGCCATAGCTCTAAAGCTAATGCCATTAGCCTAGCTCGTCAAGCTCCTCCGGAAAGTGACGTGACGTGCGAGAGCCACCACCGCCATCAGCACTACGAGCCCGCACACACCACGCCAGCCGAACTGGACGTATGCCCGCACTCCCAGCCACGACCCGACGGCGCCGCCGATGTACGCACACGTCATGTAGGCGGTGTTGAGGCGTCCTCGATGAGTGTCGCTCAGGGCGTACATGCGGATGGAGTTCGCCACCATCCCGCACTGCATCGCCACGTCGAGCACGAGCGTGCCGAGAACCAGCGCGACGAGCCCGCCGACCCCGCCCGCGGCACCGAACGTGAGCACGGCCGCGGCACCGATCACCGCGAGCATGCAGACGAGGTTCACCGGATCCGACCCGCGGCGGTCCACGATCCGCCCCGCGACCGGAGTCGCGGCCATCGTGGCGGCGTTGACCAGGGCCAGCAGCCCCACCGCCTGCGCGCCGTAGCCGTAGACCGGCCCGGTCAGCAGCAACGCGACGCTCCCCCACACCGCGCTGAACGCCCCGAAGATCATGGCCTGGTAGAGACAGGACCGCCGCAGCTCCGGTTCCGCCCGCAGCAACCGCAGGGGTTCCAGCAACAGGTCCGGATAGGACTGCCGGGTGTGCGGTTCGGACGGTGGCAACGCCCGCCACAACGCCACCGCCATCACGAACGCCAGCCCCGACGCCATCAGGTAGGGCGCCCGCCAGTCCAGCCACTCCCCGACACCCCCGCTGAACGTCCGCGCGAGCAGCATCCCGCCGATCGAGCCGGCGAGCATGGTGCCGCTCGCGGCACCGCGACGTGACGGCGCCACCATCCCGGCCACCATCGGCCCGATGATCGGCGCGATCACCGTCGCCACCCCGACCGCGACCCCGGCGGCGAACAGCGGCCCGAACGACGGCGCGAATCCGGCGGTCGCGAGCCCCAGCCCGGTCACCGTGAACAGCGTGGCGATCAGCGGCCGGTACGGCACCCGGTCCCCCAGCGGCACCAGCAGGAAGATCCCGCACGCGTACCCGACCTGAGCTGCGGTGACGACGAGCGCGGCCCGGTCAGGGGGTATGCGCAGCCCCTCGGCCACGAGCGGCGTGATCGCCTGCGGGAAGTAGACGTTGCCGACCGCCACACCGCAGGCGACAGCCAGCAGCCAGAGCATCCCCCGAGTCATGGTCCGAACCTGTCTCCACCCGCCGGAGCCCGCAACAGGTTTTCACCGAAAAACATCACCGCAGGTCGCGATGTGGATCAGTTGAGAGCGCTCCCATCTGATGAAAACATGAAAACGTTTACGCGTTGACCGATGGTCACGCCGTGACAACACTTCCGAACCACTGGGCGCACAACTAAACACCGGAAAGGTCGGTTCGATGCAGCGACGCATCGGGACGGCCCTCGCTGCCGCCCTCTTGGTGGCCGCGGGGATCGCCGTCGCCACCACCACCCAAGCTCCCCCTGCCAATGCGGCGGTGACCTGGGCCGACGAGTTCAACGCTCCCGCCGGCTCAGGTGTCGACGGTGGTAAGTGGCAAATGGAAGTTGGCAACAACGGCGGCAACAACAAAGAAAATCAGTGGTACCAGGCGGGCAACGCCAACGCGGCGCACGATGGCGCCGGCAATCTCGTGATCACCGCCAAGCGCGAGAACGTCGGTCAACGGTGCTGGCACGGTGGCATTTGCGAGTACACCAGCGCCCGCATCAACACCGCTGGGAAGTTCACCCAGACCTACGGCCGGTTCGAAGCGCGCATGAAGATGCCACGTGGCAAGGGCATGTGGCCGGCCTTCTGGATGCTGGGTGCGGACATCAACAGCGGTAACCCGTGGCCCGGCTCGGGCGAGATCGACATCATGGAGTTCCTGGGACACCAGCTGAACACCACGTACGGCACGATCCACGGCCCCGGTTACAGCGGTTCTGGCGGCCTGGCCCACCAGTACAACGGCCCGAACTTCGCGGACGGCTTCCACAACTTCGCGATCGACTGGCGACCGGGCGAGATCGTGTGGTCGGTGGACGGCAACGTCTACGGCCGCAAGACGCCCGCCGACCTCGGTGGCAGGCAATGGGTGTTCAACAAGCCGTTCTTCATCATCATCAACCTCGCGGTCGGTGGTGAGTGGCCGGGCTACCCGGACGGCAGCACGACGTTCCCGCAGCAGCTCGTGATCGACTGGGTCCGCGTCTCCAACGACAGCCCGCCGCCCGGCGGTGGCTCGGAGATCCGCGGCATCGGCGGCAAGTGCGTCGACGTGGCCGGGGCGAGCACCGCCAACGGCACGCCCATCCAGATCACCGACTGCAACGGCAACAACGCCCAGAAGTGGAGCCGTCCCGGTGACGGCACCATCCGCGCGCTGGGCAAGTGCATGGACGTCAACGGTGGTGGCACGGCGAACGGCACGGTGGTTCAGCTCTGGGACTGCAACGGTTCCGGTGCCCAGAACTGGGCCGTCAGCGGCGCTCAGGACATCGTGAACCCGCAAGCCAACAAGTGCCTGGACGCCACGGGGAACTCCTCCGCCAACGGCACAAGACTCCAGATCTGGGAGTGCGGCGGCGGGGCCAACCAGAAGTGGCAGGTATGAGGTTTCTTCCGGCCGGATAGTGCCTGACCGGCCGGCGCGTTGGACGCGAACCCTTGCGGCGGAAGGGTTTGCGTCCAACGCTTTTTTTCATGCCAGCAGCCGCGCCACCGCCCAGTCCTGCACGGCGACGCCGACCGACTTGAACACGGTCCGCCCCTGCCTGAGGGGCGGATTCCCCAGCGCCGCACCGAGTTCGACGAGCGACTCCAGCCGCAACACACCGGACCGCACCGCCCGGATGATCTCCCCCGCCTCGCTGAGCGCGGCCTCGACCTGGTCCACCACCACGACTTCGGCTGTAGCGAGCAACTCCTCGGGCAGTTCCCGCATCACCGGCCGGTACGAGCCGATCGCGTTGACGTGCACCCGTTCCTTGAGCGCGCCCATACCGAACAACGGCACCGTCGAGGCCGTCGCGCAACACACCACATCGGCGTTGTGGACGGCTTCCTCCGCACTGTCCGCGATGTCCATGACGGTGTCCGGCAACTCGTCCTTCAGCCCGTCCAGCAACGCCTCGGCCTTCTTGGCGTTGCGGTTGAACACGACGAGCTTCTTCAACGGCCGCACCGCGTGCACCGCCCGAACCTGGTCCGCGGCCTGCGCCCCGGCCCCGAGCAACGCGAGGTGCGACGCGTCCTCGTCCGCGAGCAGATCCGTTGCCACACCGACGACAGCGCCCGTGCGCAACGTGGTCAGCGGCACCGCGTCGGTGGCGAACTGCCCGTCCGGATGCGAGTAGACGACCGTCCCGGTGATCACCGGGTCACGTTCCAGCTCGATGCTGATGATCTTCACCGCCGTCGACGTCGTCGGCCGGTGGTGCACCGACATCACCAGCGACCGGCTGTCGCTGAACGCCTGGCGGTGCGGTAGGTCGAACTCCCCCGCGGTGAGCCCGATGAACGCTGCACGGACGGCGTCGATGGCTGCGGGCATGCTCATGGTTCGGATGGTAACGACCAGGCTGGGCCCCCGGAGTGTGGCCCTACATCGGGTGAGGATCGCCTGTGACGGCGCCGATGAAGGCGTTCCAGGCCGCGGCGCCGACTTCGATGTGGTTGGCGGGGGCCTTGCTGTCCCGGATGCCGATGCCGGCGGCGACCTCCACACAGGCACTGGCGTTGGCGCTGGCGGTGCTCTTGTGCCACTCGACCATCGGTGTCTCCTCATGTCAGCAGCTTCTTGATCAGCTCCCTCGATTGTTCCGCATCCAAGGCCACCACTTCGAGGCCGTCCACGATGGCGTCATAAGCCTTGACCGACTCCGGCGACTCGATGATCAGACTGGAGTTCTCGCTCTCCAGGAACACGACCGTCTCGTACTTGTCGAACGTCAACATGTCGAACGACCCGCTCATGCCGGCGTGCGCCCCAACGGTGAGCGGCACGATCCGAATGGCGATGCTCGGCCGGGCCGCCAGTTTCTCCAGGTGAAGCAGCTGCTCCCGCATCACCTCGGGTCCGCCGACCGGGTTCAGCAAGACCGCTTCCGGGACGAAGAAGACCGCCTTCAGCCCGCCTCCGAAGACTTTCTGCCGCAGGGTCCGCGCCGCGACCCGCGCCTCCAGCTCGTCCACAGGCACGTTCGCGCACGCCGTGATCACCGCGCGCATGTAACCGGGGACCTGCAACATGCCGTGCAGCAACATCGTCTGCCAGCTGAACAGCTTCCTCGCGAGCTTCTCGTGCTCGGCCAGCGTCCGAGGCCGGATCGGGGCACACGCGCCGTAGTCCTGCCACCAGCCCTTGATGTTCGTGCCGCTGAACAGCGAGAGCAGGTGGTCGCGCTCCTCGTGCCGTGTCCGGCAGACGCCGAGCAACAGCGCGAGCTCCAGTTCGGTCGAGCCGCCCTTGCCGTTGACGAGGTCGGAGAGCTTGGCTTCGTCCCAGTCGAGGAGTTCGGCGACCGCGCGTGAGGTCATACCGGTGCCGGCGATGGCCGCACGGAGGCCGTCACCGAACTCACGACCTCTCACAGTGGAGAATCTTTTCGGCATGGCGAGGACCGTAGACCCATTAACAACCATTCCGAATCGTTTGACCGCAACACAACCCAAAAGGGCGTTAGCTTGGAGGCCTTCCAAGCGGCAGAATAATTCTGTGAAGTTCCGATGGATGCCCCACGAGGGGCTGCGTCACGCCATCCCCGACGAGCTGACCAGGGGGCAGCTCGTCGAGACACTGTGCGGCAATCCATTCGTGCCGCAGCAGTTCAGCCTATGGCGCGACAAGAACACATGGCCGACCTGCTGGGACTGCGACGGCGTCTGGCGAGAGAACGAGGGGATCCTGCCGTGGCCGCGGAAATCCTGACCGAAGACCTGCTGCGCGTATCGCTGCAACGTCTTTCACGAGAAGTGGTGAAGACTTATCCACAGTTCGGTGAGCTACTCGCACAGAATATGTTGCGCACGTGTGGGCTGATTCCCGACCTCGAGCGCGCGGAGCACTATCGCGAGCTCGGAACGCTTCTCATCGACCTCGGCCGCCTGTACCTGGCCGAGGCCGACGTGCTCAGCACGGTCGACCTCCCACCACCCTGACGGCGCCGCCGCCGCACTACTTCTTGGTCTCGTCGCCATCATCAGCGCCACCATCAGCGCCATCGCCGCCGCCCCGGCCGAGCTTCCGTTCCACCTTCGCGATCGCCGCCTGGATCTGGATCTTGTAGTGCTCGCGGTCCTGAACCAGCTTTCCCACAATCGGTGCGGCTGCGCTGATGGCGTCGTTGTCGACCCCGGTGCCGAAGGCGTCGGTGGCACTCTCGGCGCTCTTGCCCTGGTTCTCTTCCCTCACCTGCTCCTCGGCGTCGTCGCCGTCCTCGTCATCGCCGGCGCCGTCACCCTCGTCATCGCCGCCAGCATCGCCGTCGTCGTCGCCCGAGGAATCACCCTCGTCCTCGCCGGAGGTACTCGGCGGGTCACCACCGTTCTCACCTGGTGGCTCGCTGCCTTCGTCTGGCTGTGCAGCCGGCGTTTCGGGCTTCTGCTGGTCGCCGCCGGTGTCGCCTGACCCGGTGTCGTCCCCGGCCTCTGCCTTGAACTCCTCGCCCTGACGTTCGACCTCGGCAGCCTGAGTTTCGGCCCGTTCCTTGAACTCGTCGCCCTGCCGCCCGACCCGGTCGTCCATCTCCTGGGACCGCTGCTTGAACTGGTCGCTCGGTCCACCGGGCTTCTCCTTGTCCGCGATGCCCTTCTTCAGCCCGTCGAGGTAGCCCCCGACGATGGCCTTCGTCGGTTCCCAGCCGTCCCGGCGGAAGGCCTGCACTGCTTGGATCAAGGGGCCCGACGCCCCGCTGTCACCGAGTTCTCCCACGGCCGAGACATCATCGGAGAGGGCCTCTTCGGCGATCCCCGCGCTGTACTCGATGTACGCCTCGTCCTCGGCTTGGTCGCGCTCCTTGTCTTCGTCGCTTCGGTGGTCCGTGTGGTCCTTGTCGACCGGGCTCTTGTACTTCTCGCCCTGGCGTTCGATCTCGTCGGCCCGGCTTTCGCCACGCTCCTTGAACTCGTCGCCCTGGCGCTTGACCTCGCCGGCCTGGTCCTGCATCCGCTTCTTGAAGTCGTCGCCCTGCGACTTCACGTCGGCCGGGTGATTCGCACCCTCACCACCGGTCTCCGCCGATCCGGAGGACGGTTCCGAGCCGCTGTCCGCTGGCGGATCGGACTGGTCCGCCGAGGCTTCCATCGGCCGGTCCGCGGGGTCGGGCGTCGCGACGTCCGGGTTGTCCTGGTGGAGTTCCTCGGGAATGTCGTCGCCCGGGTTCAGCGGCGGAACGTCGTCGAGGGGCTGGTTCTCGATCTCCGATTCGGACGGGTCCGGGGTGTTCTCGCCCGGCTCCTTCAGCACCTCGTCGCCGGGATTGAGCGGTGGGACGTCGTCGACCGGCTGGTTCCCGATCTCCGACTCGGACGGGTCAGGCGAGGGCACGTCCGTCTTCGGGTTCAGCTCGCCTGGCACCGCATCGCCGGGGTTCAGCGGTGGGAGGTCGTGGACCGGCTTGCTTTCGACTCCCGCGCCGGACCGCTCTGGCGTGGACGGAATCGTGTCCGGGGTCTTGGACATCTCGGGCGAGCCGGTCGCCATCGCGCGGGTGCCGGTTCCGTCCGCCGAGGCGGCGACGGCTTTGCCCGAGGTGGCATCCACGTTGTAGGCGCCCTTGGTGAGGCTTTGGGTGTCGGCCGCCTGCTGCGACAGTCCCAGGGAGTCGGTCGCCTTCAGCGAAAGGCTCTGAGTGTCGGTTGCCTTCAGCGACAGGCCCTGAGTATCGGTTGCCGCCAACGGGATCGCGCTCAGCGACTGCCGGTCGACCGCGACCTGCTGCTGCGACCAGTCGCCGTCCCAGCGCGGATCGTCCAGCTTGAGCTCGAGCTCGCGCTCGGTGTCGTTCGGATTCTCGGGCGCCTCGTCGGCAGGCTGAGTGTCGTCCTTGGTCTCGGTGTCGTCCTTGGTCTCGGTGTCGTCCTTGGTCTCGGCGTCATCCTTGGTCTCGGCGTTGTCGTCCCGTGGTGTCTGGTCCTCGGGACGGTCTTCGGTCGTGGTGTTGTCCCCGTCGGCACGGTCTTCGGCGGCGTCGTCCGCATCGGCGCGCTCCTGCTCGGCAGCGTTCTGCTGATCGTCGGCCTCGTCGCGGTCGTCCGCTTCGGCGCGTTCCTGCTCGGCAGCGCTCCGCTGATCGTCGGCCTCGTCGCGGTCGTCCGCTTCGGCGCGATCTTCCTCAGCCTTCTGCTCTTCGGCGTCGGCACGGTCAGCGTCAGCCTGTTCCTCAGCCGCCGCGTCGTCACGGTCGTCCTGCGCTTCTTCGGCCGCCGCATCGTCGGCGTCATCGCGGCTGTCGTCCTGAGCCGCAGCCTCGTCGTCAGCCTTGTCGTCGGCCGTCTGCTGGTCGTCGACAGGCTCGTCGGGCTCCTTGGTCTCCTCGGCGCGCGGCGGCTCCTCGTCCGCCGGCTCGTCGGGTGGCGGTTCGTCGTCGACCGGATCGTCGTGTTCCTCGGCGGCCGGTTCGGCAGGCTCGTCGGCGTCGTCCACGGGATCGTCAGCCGAGTCGTCCGGCGCATCCTCTGCCGGAGCCTCGGCAGAATCGTCCGCCGAATCGTCCGGCGCGTCCTCAGCCGGAGGCTCGTCATCCACCGGATCATCCGGCTCGTCATCAGCCGGCGGCTCATCGTCGACCGGATCATCCGGCTCATCATCCGGTGCGTCGTCTGGCGCGTCGTCAGCCGGAGGCTCGTCGTCCACCGGATCGTCAGGCTCATCGGCGGGCGCGTCATCTGCCGGTGCGGACTCGGCGTCAGCAGAGTCCGAGCCGGAGTCCGAGCCGGAGTCCGAGCCGGAGTCCGAGGGCGAGTCGTCAACCGGGTCCTCAGGCGCGGCATCGCTCGTCTCCGGCGGGGCCGGCGGTTCCTCCGGCGCCTCAGACCCGCTGTCACTCGTCTCGCCCACGAACGAACACCTCAGCCCTTCTGGTCCAGCCGCAGCACCTCGGCCGCGCGCCAGGTCAGGTTCAGGAATCCGGTCGCCGCCCTGAACCGCTCCACCCGGTCGGGCTTGTTGCTGAGCCTGGCGATCGCGGTCTCCACCAAGGTCGGCAGCAGCGAACCGAGCACCGTCTTGTCGCCGTCGCGCCAGTGGTCCGGGTGGGCGCGCAACGCGGTGAGTTGCTCGGCGGTGGTCGTGCCCTCCAGGTCCAGGCCGCGGGCACGCCACGCCGCCGTGTCCGGGTGCGGGGTGGGGAGGTCGGTGCGCTTCAGCGCCTGGAACACGTCGAACCAGCGGTAGCGGCCCGCCTGCCAGCGCACGTCCGGCACCGCGCAGCCGTGCGGCTGGCCGTTGAGCGTGCGAGTCGCGCTCTCGAGGACGTGCTGGATGAACTCGTCGGCGGCGTTGTGCTGGGTGATGCCCGCGTATCGGACGTCCACGGCGGACTGGATGCGATGCGCGAGCGCACATTCCAATGAGCGCAAAGAGAAGCGCGACCGAAGCGAGGCCAGCCACGCGGGATCCGGGTCCGGGGCCGGGCGGCCGGTGAGGTGCGCGACCGTGAGCAGTTCGATCCACAGCACGAGTCGATCGTCGAGATCAGCCTGGTGCACCGCGCCGACGAGCTCGCCCAGAGTGCACGGCGTTTCCACACACGAGGAACCGCACGCGGCACTGCGGCGGCCATCAACGGCCGGCGCGCGCGAGACGCGGGCGGCGGATTCGTGCGACTCGTTCAGCGGCATCAGCAGACGCAGCGGGCGGTCCATGCCGTCCGTGAAGACCGCGGCCTTGCCTGGCGGCAGGGTCACGACGTGGCGGGACTGGGCCTCGCTGAGGTTCATGGTGGCGCCGACGCTCTGCCGGTCGTCGTCGGCGGGCAGGCGGTGCAGGATCTTGCACGCGGTGTTCTTCACGACGTCCGGCACGATCTTGCCCGGGATCTGCTCGGCGACGATGATGCCCTCGCCGTACGCGCGGATCTCGGCCAGCAGCGACGTGAACAGCTCCACGGCGTGTGCGGCCGGGCTGCCCGGCTCCACCCGCTTCAGCAGCCGGTGCGCCTCTTCCAGGACCAGCACGTGCTTCAGTCCCCGCGCGCCCGGCTCGTGGTTCACGCGGAGGTGCTCGAAGATCCGGATCAGCACCGCGCCGATGAAGAACGCCTTGTCCGCGTCCGACCCGATGTCCTCGATCTCCAGCACCACGTTGCCCTGCAACAGCTTCTCGACGTTCAGCGGGTGGCCGCCCTCGAAGAAGCGGCCGGGCGTGCCCAGGCGCAGCGAGCCGATCCGGACGTCGACGAACCCGCGGACGTTGTCGGCGACCTCCTTGCCGTAGCCGATGCCCTTGACGACCTCCTTCGCGGTCGTCTGCAGGTCGCCGAGGCTCGGGTACCGCACGACGCCGACCCGGCCGCGCACCTCGCCGGTGACCGGGTCCCAGCCCTGGTCGGTGTAGCAGCGGGTCAGCGCCTGCGCGAGCACCTGGGGGAACGGCTCGTCGGCCTCGAAGGCCGCCAGGAACAGCGCCCGCACGTAGTCCATGTGCGTCTGCAGCGGGAAACCGGCCACCGGTTCCAACGGGTTCAGCCCCGCCGGATACGTGTCGGGGTCGCCGGGCCGAATGACGGTCACCGAGCCCTTGTCGCCCAGCCTGCCCGCCATCGCGGCGTACTCCGCCTTGGCCGGTTCGATCACCAGCCAGGGCACGCCCGCGGCGTTCAGTCCCTCCAGCAGAGTCCGGACGGTCTGCGACTTGCCGGAACCGGTGGCTCCCGCGACGAACGTGTGCCGGTTCAGGGTGTCCAGCGCGATCCGGAACTCGCCGACGGGCTGATCGGCGTCGTCGATCACCATGCCCAGCGGCACTTCCCCGGCGATCTCCGGGGTGACGTCGAACAACGGTGGCTCGATCACGCGGATGCCCGGCAGCTCACGGCGTGGCGGACGGGCGAGGGCCGCGACCAGTTCGGCGGTGGCGGAGAAGGGTGAGCTCAGGTCGCCCTTGCCGCGGTCCTGCCACGCGTCGAGGAAGCTCGGGTAGGAGCTTCCCGGCGTCAGGACGTACGGCAGGGTGTCCAGATCGCTTGCGCCGCAAAGCAATGCGGCCGCGGTCTGCGCACTCACCTCGTCGGCGCCGCCGACCAGCACGTGCACCGCCCACATCCCGACGGCCTGGGCGCGGGACAGCTCTCGGTAACGGGCCTCGGCTCGCAGCAACGCGACCCGGTCGGGTTCCGAGTTCTCGCGCTGCCGCAAGCGAGGCATCGTCGTTTCCAATGCCAGCAGCTCGCGTTCGACGGTTTCGGCGGAGAGCGGCTCCGCGACGACCAGCCAGACGAAGTCGCCGTGCAGGTGCGTGACGTAGTCGTCGAAGCCGCCCCGTCCCGGTGCGGCGGAACCGGCCTGCGGTGTCCACAGTGGATCGGGGCCGCCGAGGCACCGGGTCCACGAGCCCAGCTCGGCCCAGCGCGCGCCGATCTCCTCGGTCGGCACGACCTCGCCGAGGCTGCCCGGCGGGTAGAGCAGCGGCACGCCGGTCTCGGCGCTCGAGCGGGCGACCGGTGAGTGCGGGCGTCCGCCGACGAGGATTCGCAGGCTGCGACCTCCTGGCTGGCGTTCCCAGGCCACCGCGAAGGCCGCGTCAGGCTGGCCGCGCAGGCCCGCGTGCGCCGCGGTCAGTGCCGCGAACAGCTGGGCCGGCGCGCGTCCGCCTGCCTCGTCCGGCCGGTCCGTGACCGTCGCCAGGTCGTCGCCGCGAGGGACGACGGCCATGCGGTGGAAGACGAAACCGTCGAGCACCGGGTCAGGACTGCCGTGCATGGAGGGCCACCCGGTCGAGCAGCACGATGCCGGGGTTGCAGTCGCCCATCACGACCCTGCGCCCGCCGGGCCCGGTCTCCACCATCACGAACGCCGTGGGCGCCATGGCCTGCAGCGTCGTCGGCTCGACCGCGAACTCGTACACGCGAGCCTCGGTGCGGCCGAGGGTCTCCGAGTGCGCTTCCGACTCGCTGCGCGTGTTCGCCCAGTTCGTCTCCCTGGTCGTGGCCGTGCCACTGGTGCGGGACCACGAGCTGCCCGACGACGAGCTGCCGTGCCCGTCGCCGGACCAGGAAGTGCTGGCACTGCCTCCGGACGTCGTGCTCCGGCTGGTCGTGGAACTGTCGGAACCGCCGTCGGTCCTCGACGAGCCCTCGGTGAAGGTCTTGCCGATCTGCTCGGTCAGCTGCGACAGCACGAACTTGTGCCCGCGGCCGATGAACTCCGCCGCGGCCGCCGCTTCCTCGCCGTTGCCCAGCTGCATCAGCAACGTGACGGTGCCACCGGCGCCGAGGAGCTTGCGCAGGTCGTCACGCAGGTGCTGGATCAGGAAGATCAGCCGCACGCCCGAGCGCCTGGCCTGCCTGGCCATCGCCTCGAGGGCTTCGAGGCCGATCTGGTCCGCCCCGGCGACGACGAGCGTCTCGCGGCCGGTCACCTGCCGCGAGTGCAGTTCCTGCAACGCCCGGTGGAACACCACGTGGTCGAGGAACCGCCGGTGCCGGCCGGTCTTGGCCCTGGTCACGATCACGGAGAACCCGCGCACCGGCCAGACGTCCCGGAAATCAGCGGAGCCGGCCTGCTCCGCGTCCTGTTCGGCACGCGCCAGGGAACGCAACTCGCCTTCCAGCGACTGGAGTTCGTTGCGGACCTGGTCGGTGTTGCCGACCGTGTCGACGTACGAGTTCAGCTTGCGCAGTTCGTCCGCCGCGAGCGTCTCGTCCGACCCGGCGTCGTAGACGCGGCGCAGCACCTGCAGCCCGGCGACAAGCTTCGCGAAGCTGACCGGGGCGGTCAGCCGGTCGGCGACCGCCGTCAGCAGGTCGATGTGCAGGCCGCGCAGGTCCGATGCCAGCGCCGAGCGGTTGAGGTTGTGCATGGACTCGGCCAGCACCTCGGCCACTTCCGCCGAGTCGAGGCCGGCGAGCAGGCCCAGCCGGGCGATGTCGCGCGGCGCCTCGTGCGCGTGGACGGTGTAGCCCTGGGCCCTGGCCGCGTACTCGAGGTTCTCGCCGATCGTCATGTCGGTGAAGTCCAGCAGCAGCATCGACGATCCGGACGCGAGCTGCGCAGCGCCGATGGTGGTGAGCAGGCTGGCCCAGCCGTCCTCGGTGCCGCCGAAGATGTCGACGCGGCTCGGCCGGGACGTGAGCTGCAACGGGTGCCACAGCATCGCGGTCACGAACCGCTCCGCCTCGCGGCGGTTGTGCTCCTCGATCCGGCTCCGCCAGGCCTCGTACGCCTCGTTGTACCGCTTGACCGCGTCGTTGTACTGGCCGTCGTAGGTCCGCTTCATCACGCTGAACCGGCGCCTGGTGCGGAAGAACGTGAACACCGAGAGCACCACACCCACGCCCAGCACGATGGACGTCGCCCATTCGACGAGACCGGGCACGTTCGCCTCGGCCGGTTTGAGCACCGACCCCGTCAACGCCACCGCGAAGAACGTCACCACGAGCCAGCCGATCAGCGCCAGCCAGGCCTTCTTGCTGCGTTTCTGCTGGAGCAGGAAGTCGTGCGGCGCGTAGACCTGCTCGGCGACCGGCTCGTGCGCGGCGTCCGGACTGACCGCGGGCAGCGCGGGGGCCGTGAACTCCCAGCCCCACCGCTCCTGGCCGCTGAACAGCCGCTGCCACATCTGATTCGTCCCGGCCACGACGACTTCCTGCCCTTGCACAAGCCCTCCCCAGTGCGCTCTGAAGATCGAGCATCACTGATTGTGCCGGATGGAGTATCGCGCTGTGACACAATCGCGAACTGTGTCGGTCAATTCATCGGGGGAACCGCCGCGAGGACCCAACCCACCTGCGTACCTGCAACTGGCGCAGGCCCCGCCGCACCAGCAGGCAGGGCCGGGCCGCAACGGGTGGGCCGTCGCCTGCTTCCTCTGCGGACTCATGGGGATTCTGGGCATCCCCATCCTGCTGTGCTGGGTCTTCGGCTATTTGGCGCTGTTCCAGATCGCCAGGAGCGGCCAGACCGGCCGGTTGCTGGTGCACCTCGGGTTCTCCGCGTCCGGGATCTGGATCCTGGTCATCGTGGTCAAAGCCGCGAACATGATGCCGCCTACGACATGACGACTGCACGGCCGTTGGTGTCGAACTCGTGCGCCAGGGTCGTCAGCGGCTGACCACCCGCGGCCCACGCAGCCGTCCAGGTCAGGCACTCGGCCGCACCGTTGCCGCCGCGCTCGACCAGGTCGGTGCCGATCTCGTCGAGCCACTCCCACGACGTGCCACCGACGCCGGCCAGGAAGGCCTCGTCCCACGTGCGCACCAGCTCGCGGATCGTGCCCTCGCGGTGCGCGGCCTCGTTGACCGACTTGATCCACACCTGGCGCTCCTCCTCCGTGAGCACCGCACCGGTCTCGGGCTCGCGGAAGCCCGGCAGGTCGTGCGCCAGCCCGCCGGATCCGACGTACAGAACGCGCCGGTCCGCCAGGAACTCGCCGACGCGACGCCCCAGCGCCGCCGCGCGGCGGAAGGACGCGTGCGGCGGGCTTGCGCAGTTGACGAAGACGGGCAGCACCGGCTTGGCGTTGATCTCCCCGAGCAGGTCGCGGGCGGTGTGGCCGAACGCGTGGTCCAGCGCCGCGTGATAGGCCGTCGCGATGTCGAAGTCGTGCGCGATCAGGTCCGCGACGACCTCACGCCCCAGATCGGCCGGCACGTCGTAGGCGCCGGTCGGGCCGGCGACGTCGCCCTGGGCTGTCGCTTCGAGCACGACGGCGAACGTGGGCACGACCTCGCGGAAGGCGCGGCGGTGGTCGGTGCCGAACATGACGACGAGGTCGGGATCGAAGGCCTCGACGGCCTTGCGGGCCGTGCCGACCGCCTCCCGGACCGGGCCGTGGGGAGCGCTGGGCAGGGTGATCAGGTGCGAGGCGCAGACCGTTAGGCGATTCTTCACCGCCCCAGTCTAGGTTCCGCCGCGTGACGAGACGTGCACTTGCGGTGATCATCACCGCTGCCCTGCTTGCGCCCGTTTCCCCTGCTCACGCTGATATCAGCAGACGCGTCGAGACCGAGCGGACCGAGAGACCGGTCGCTCCCGGCGTCACCCTGAGCTCCTTCGACTGGTACGAGCCCGGCGGGTCGGGCGGCTGGATCCGCGGCGACGCGCTCTCCGTCGACCTCACCCAGGGCACGCGGGTCGGGTACGTCGATCCCGGCACCGTCTCCCAGGCCGCTCCCCTGTCCCGGCAGGCACCGCGGGCCGTCGCGGCGATCAACGGCGACTTCTTCGACATCAACAACTCCAACGCCCCCGAAGGCGTCGGCGTCCGCGACGGGCAGCTGGTCAAGTCCGGCACCGGCCGCGCGGCCGGCATCGACGCCGCGGGCATCGGCCGGGTCATGGAGACGTTCTTCGAGGGAACGCTCAACGGCACGCACAGGCTCACCCAGCTCAACAGCGCGCGGATCGACGTCGACGGGATCGGTGTGTTCAACCCCTTGTGGGGCACCTACAGCAGGGCGCGCGCGGTGCAGGGTGCCGCCGACGCGGCCGAGGTGATCGTGCGTGATGACGTCGTCGAATCGGTGGGTCGGCCGAGCGCCGACCCCATCCCTGGTTACGCGCTGGTGGGCCGGGACAAGGGCGCGGACGTGCTCAGGACGCTCAAGCCCGGCGACCGCGTGGAGGTCAGCTACCGCAACCGCACGAGCGACGGCAGCGAGCCCGTCACGGCGGTCGGCGGCCGCCAGCTGCTCGTCAAGGACGGCAAGAACGTCGCACCCGCCGACCCGCTGCATCCGCGCACCGCCGTCGGGTTCTCCCAGGACGGCAAGAAGATGGTGATGCTGACCGTCGACGGACGGCAGGGCGCCTACCTGCTCGGCCTCAACCTCAGGGACCTCGCCGACGCCATGATCGAACTCGGCGCCCACAACGCCCTGAACCTCGACGGCGGCGGCTCGTCGACCATGCTCGCCCGCGAACCCGGCACGACCGAGCTGAAGGTGGTCAACACCCCGTCGGACGGCGGCGAGCGTCCGATCCCGAACGCGCTCGCGCTCTACGCCCCCGGCGGGACGGGCAGGCTGGTCGGGTTCGACGTGCAGGCCTCGGACAAGCGCGTGTTCCCCGGCATGACCAGGAGACTCGCCGTGCGCGGCCACGACGAGACGTTCGGACCGGCCACCGACAACGCGCACGTCACGCGCGCAACGGGCGGCTGGGCGATCGGCGACACCTTCCACGCGGCACCGCACTCGGGCCCCTCCTCTTTCACGGCGTTCCGCGGACCGGTGTCCAAAACGGCCAAGCTGACCGTGCTCGGCAAGCTCACCCGGCTGGCACCCGCGGCGCCCCGGATCAGCGTGGGCATCGGCGAGCGAAAGCCGTTGCAGATCAACGGTTTCGACGCGCGCGGCTTCAGCGCCCCGATCGAGCGGGCCGACCTCGATCTGAGCTACGACCGGTCGATCATCGAGGTCACGCCCGACCTGCAGATCGTCGCGCGCCAGACGGGCGCGACAACGATCAGGGCACGGGCGCAGGGCGAGGAGACCCAGGTCGCGGTGACCGTCGGCGTCCGCGACGAGCTGATCGCCGGCTTCGACGACGCTCCACAGTGGACCTTCGGCTCCGCCCGCGCGACCGGCTCGGTGACACCGGAACCCGGCGGCCACACCGGCGGCGGCCTGAAGCTGAGCTACGACTTCAGCCAGTCGACCGGCACGCGCACCGCGTACGCCGTGCCGCCGAAGGCGTTGCAGGTCAACGGCCAGCCGCTCGCGCTGGCGGCGTGGGTGCACGGCAGCGGCAGGGGTGAGTGGACGGCGTTCACCGTCACGGACTCGACCGGCCAGTCGCGGTCGCTCTACGGCCCGTACATCACCTGGCACGGCTGGCGGCAGCTCGAGGTCGCCGTCCCCGCCGAACTCAAGTTCCCCATCCAGGTCAACCGCTTCTACACGATCGAGACCAAGGCCGACCGCTCCTACCAAGGCGAGGTGATCGTCGACGACATCGTGGCCCGCGTGCCACCCGCGGTCACCCTGCCGCCGACACCCGCCCTGCGCGAGGACGTGATCGGGCCGGCCGAGGGCTGGAAGTTCGCGGTCATGTCGGACGCCCAGTTCGTCGCCCGCAACCCCGACAGCGACCTCGTCCGGTCCGCGCGGCGCACGCTGCGCGAGATCAGGGCGTCCGGCGCCGAGTTCGTCGTGATCAACGGCGACTTCGTCGACGAGGCGTCCCCTGCCGACCTGGCGCTGGCCCGGCGCGTGCTGACCGAGGAGCTCGGCGACTTCCCCTGGTACTACGTGCCGGGCAACCACGAGATCATGGGGCCGGGCACGATCGACAACTTCCGCCGCGAGTTCGGCGTCACGAACCGGACCTTCGACCACAAGGGCACGAGGTTCGTGCTCCTGGACTCGTCGACCGGAACGCTGCGCGGCGGCGGCTTCGACCAGCTGACGATGCTCCGCGACGCCCTGGCGTCCGCGCCTGGTCAGGCCGTCGTGATGATGCACCACCCGCCGGACGACCCCACGCCCGCGCGCACGAGCCAGCTCTCCGACCGGATGGAGGCGGCCTACTTCGAGAAGTTGCTCACAGCCCGGCAGCGGCCGACGACGTTCATCGGCGGGCACGTGGGCGGCTTTTTCGCGTCCACAGTGGACGGTGTGCCGCACGTGATCAACGGCAACTCCGGCAAGGCGCCGGCCGAGGCGGGCGGGTTCACCGGCTGGACGCTGGCCGGCGTTTCCGACCGCGGTCTCAGGGCCGAGATCCGCCCGCACGTCGATTCCCTGACCGTGCAGGCACCGTCCACAGTGCGCCTGGGCAGCCCGGAAACCGTGGCAGCGACGGTGAAGCAGGGTTCGCGGTCGCTGCCGGTGGCCTATCCGATGGGCGCGATCTGGAAAGGATCGTCCGGACTGCACGTCGGCGGACCGTCCGGCCTGCGGCCGTGGCACGTGGCGTGGCTCGATCCGGGCACCGGAACGCTCACCGCGATCAGGCCGGGACACGTGCGGATCGAGGTCACCGTGAACGGCGTGACGGCGCACCGGGAGGTCTCGACGACCGGCTGACCTGGTCTGAGTGAGTGTGATGTGGAGGGGTGGGGGAAGATACTCCCCATGACCTCCGCCGACAACGGTTTCGCTGACCTGGGGCTGCGGCCCGACATCCTCACCGCGCTCACCACGCTGGGCTACGAGGAGCCGACGCCGATCCAGAGTGAAGCGATCCCGCCGCTGCTCGCGGGCAGCGACCTGCTCGGCCAGGCTGCCACGGGCACAGGAAAGACGGCGGCGTTCGCGTTGCCGCTGCTCGAACGCATCGCCGACAAGATCGGAAAGGGAGAGAAGCCGCTGGCCCTCGTCCTCGCGCCGACCCGTGAGCTGGCCGTGCAGGTGTCCGAAGCGGTCCACCGCTACGGCCGCCAGATGGGCGCGCGCGTGCTGCCGATCTACGGCGGCCAGCCGATCGGCCGCCAGCTGCGCGAGCTGTCCCGCGGCGTCGACGTCGTGGTCGCGACCCCCGGCCGCGCGATCGACCACCTCCAACGCGGCACCCTGCAGCTCGGCGAGTTGCAGATCGTCGTGCTCGACGAGGCCGACGAGATGCTCGACATGGGCTTCGCGGAGGACATCGACGCGATCCTCTCCGAGACCCCCGCCGACCGGCAGACCGTGCTGTTCTCCGCAACGATGCCGCCGCGCATCGACCGCATGGCGAAGAGCCACCTGCGCGAGCCGGTGCTGATCCAGATCGAGCGCGAGAAGACCGAGCCGGGCGAGGCCCCGCGCGTCCGGCAGACCGCGTACCTGGTGCGCCGCGAGCACAAGCCCGCCGCCCTGGGCCGCGTGCTGGACGTCGAAGCACCGACCGCCGCCGTCGTGTTCTGCCGCACCCGTGACGAGGTCGACCAGCTCACCGAGACGTTGAACGGCCGCGGCTACCGCGCCGAGTCGCTGCACGGCGGCATCAGCCAGGAGCAGCGCGACCGCGTGATGTCGCGCCTGCGTTCCGGGACCGCCGACCTGCTGGTGGCGACCGACGTCGCCGCCCGCGGCCTCGACATCGAGCAGCTGACCCATGTCGTGAACTACAACGTGCCGTCCGCCCCCGAGGCGTACACGCACCGAATCGGCCGAGTCGGCCGCGCCGGCCGTGAAGGCGTCGCGATCACCCTGGTCGAGCCGCGCGAGAACTCGATGCTCAAGACCATCGAGCGCGTCACCAAGACCAAGATCCCGGTCGAGAAGGTCCCCACGGTCGCCGACCTGAGGGCCCGCCAGCTCGAACTGACCAGGTCCTCCCTGCACGAGTCGCTGCTGGAAGACGACCTCTCGCGCTTCCGCGTCGTCGTCGAGACCCTGGCCGACGAGTTCGACGTGATGGAGATCGCCCTCGCCGCCGTGAAGCTCGCCCACGAGGCCTCCGGCGCCGCGGCCGACGAGGAGGAGATCCCCGAGGTCCGCCCCCGCGAGGACCGCCCGCGCCGCGAAGGCCCGGGAGGAGCAGCTCCGCGCCGCGAGCGCCGCGGCCCGTCCGAGGGCATGACCAGGCTGTTCCTGGGCGCCGGCCGCTCGTCCGGCATCCGCCCGCAGGACATCGTCGGTGCCATCACCGGCGAGACGCAGCTCAAGGGCCGCGACATCGGCGCGATCGAGATCGCGGACCGGTTCTCGCTGGTCGAGGTGCCCGGTCCGGCGGCGAACGACGTGATCACGCAGCTGCGGGACGCGACGATCAAGGGCAAGCGGATCACGATCCGGCGGGAGCGCCAGCCGCGCTAGCTTTGCCGAAACGGCTCCCTCCTGGTGTTCCGGAGGGAGCCGTTTCGTGTCTCCGGATCAGGCGACGAAGCTGGCGTCGACCGCTACCCCAGGGCGCGGACAGCAACCGCGCGTTGGGGCGTCAACGTCCCAGAGCACATCGTCGTCTCGAACGAGGTCCGTATGAACCGGCAGTACCAGTACTACGCGGTCGTGAACGAGCGTCATCCGGACGAGGAAGATCCGGTCGGCGTTCTGCGTCGCTGGGTCGACCAGGACGGCCAGGCGCACGACGAGAGATACTCACCAGACCTCGTCTGGATTCCCACGGATGACCTAGTGATGCTGGAATCCGGCCGGTCGCGTGCGCAAGCACGCCCGATCAGCGAGGAAGCCGCCCAGCGATTCGAGGCGATCCAGTTCAGCCGGTTCCACGGCGACGAACCAGCGGACGGCAAGTACGACTATCTCGTGTGGGTGGACGCTGACCATCCAGCCGACAATCCGCTGGGCTTGATCCGCACCTGGATCATGCCCAGCGGAAGTGACCGAGAGCAGATCTACGTCCCCCGCTTCGACAGCTGGAGGCACAGCTTTGTCCGGGACGACATCGGCAGAGGACACGTGGACGGCACCCTGGTGTCCATCACCGAGGAAGCCGCAGAACTGATCCGGCAGTCCGCGACTGAGTGACAGCGGAGCCTCACGGCTTGCGGGCCTCGATCAGGAACCGCTGCGAGGTAGAGACGAACTCCCCGTGCTCCTGGATGTGCGCGTGCATGTCCAGGAGCCGGTCCCAATACCCCTCAACGGTGAACCCAGGCACGGTCCACAACACCTTGCGCAGAAAGTGCACGACCGCACCGACGTCGAAGAACGCGACCCGCAACGCCGCAGGCTCGAGCCGCAACACCTCAAGACCAGCCTTCTCAGCCTCGAAGCGGGCGCGGTGAGTGCTGCGATCCTCGCCGTCGCCGACCGTCCGGGGTCCCATCATGAAGTCGGTGAGCTCGCGGTTCGTGCCGGCCCCGATCTGCTGCGAGAAGAAGGTGCCACCGGGCTTGAGCACCCGCGCGATCTCAGCCCACGGCGTCGCGAACGGGTGCCGGCTGATCACCAGGTCGAACCGCGACGACCGGAACGGCAACGGCCCCTCGTTCGGCGCCCGCACGACGAAGGGCAGGTTGCGCGACGCCACCAGGGCGTTCGGCGGCCAGGATTCGACCGCCGCCATCAGTGGCGGCAGCACCGGCGCGGTCGCGGTCACCTCGCCGCCGCAGGTTTGCAGGTCCAGCGCGGACTCCACGGTGGCGAGCCTGGACGCGATCGAACGGGCGTAGCCCCACGGTGGGCGTTCCTCGGTGCCTCGGCCCTCGAACCACGAGAAGTCCCAGCCGTCCAGCGGTACCGCGGCCCCCTCGGCCACCAGTTCCTCAAAAGTCCCCATGGGGCGGAATGATCGCAGCACCTGCCCTGGGCGGCGAGACGCCGCGTCCTTCTTCGTCTCGCCCACACCAGAGCAGGTGCCGCAGGGGGTTACAACGACCGAACGGCCGCGCGGTTACGCCCTAAGGCGGTATGCCCGCAGGACCGTTTGGTCGACCGAGTTACCGGCCGCATCCGTCGCCACCACGCGTAGCGACACGAACCCGCCCGGCTTCCCGCCAGGGGGAACGAGGGACTTCACCGGCACCCAGTTGACGCCGTCGTCGAACGACGCGTAAGCGCGAAGTTCACGAACGGTGCCCGCTTGACGCGACGCGGTGAACTTCACCGGCATCGGGGCTCCTGCCCGCCAGCTGTTGCGCAGGTCGACCGGCAGCGAGTAGTCGACCTCCAGCAGCGGCAGCTTGCCGTCGGCGGCACCCGAGAACTCCCACGCCGTGTGCACCTGCGTCGACAGCGCCGACGTGTCACGGGCCGCGTCCAGCGTCAGCTTGTAGCGACCGTCCCGCGCGGGTGCGTGGAACGAGCCCTGCCGGACGTCCGCCCAGCCCAGCGACGTGTCGTTGTGCCGGAGCTCCGCCGACCCGTAGCCGCTGTAGATCCAGTTCTCCACCCAGCCGGACCCGCCGAACGGCGAGACCCGCATGGTGATCTGATCGCCGGCCCGCTCGACGCCGCCGCCCTGCGACCAGCTGACCACGGACGGACGCCCGAGGCGTGGCGATGACACGGCACGAAGGTTCGAGCGTGAGTACGTGCGGCCCGGCGCGTAAGCAACCGGCTGCAGATCCGCCCACGTCGTGACGGTCGGATCGTCGCCGGCGCCGGAGCCTCGGCCGTCGAAGCCCTCCTGGAACCAGCTGCCGGCCGAGTAGTACTCGGTGCGCTGCATGGGCGCCGCGAGTGGCTCGTCCAGCACGACGTTGAAGTTCACCGCGCCACCGAGCACCGGGTAGTTCCGTTGGCGCACATAGCCATCCGCGCCGGACGTGTAGTAACGCGCCTTCACCTCGGCCAGGTCCGACCGGCGAACGTGCCGCGTACCGGACGGCAGCGCGCCCTTGTCCTGGTGGAAGAGGGTGTACGACACCGGCGAACCGGCCAGCGCCCGCACCGTCAGGCGAGCAGGCGTCGTCACGACGTGGTGCTCCGCCACCGTGATCACCGGGATTGCGGTCTGCTCGGGGTACCCGAACGGCACCGGGCCGGCGAAAAGCACGGCGACGGCACCGGCCGCCTGCATCTCGGTGGCGACCGTGTACGGATCCTCGCCCGCGGTCCGCACCAGCGCGAGCTTGCCGCGCACGTCGGAGCCCCGCTCGGCCACCTCGAACCTGTGGTCACCGGGCGGCAGGAACTTGCTGCCGTCGTAGTACTTCACCGGGAAGCCCCCGATGACCGAAACGACCGGCTGCCCGCCCTTGAGACCGGAGTCGTAGGTCAGCTGCGGCAACGGCGGGCCGAACGAGACGCCGTACAGCGGCACGCGGCCGTCCATGATGCTGCCGACACCACTGATCTTGCCGGGCTTGAACGGCACCCTCAGGTCGGCCTCGCGATGCCAGACGACCGCGGTCGGGTCGGGCAGGGACACGCTGATCTGCTTGCCCTGACGAGCATCCACGTGCACTGACGCGTCGGCCGCGAGCGAGACGCGACCGGCCACCTCCGTCGCGGAGACCGGCGTGTACCAGGCGTCGTTGGGAGTGCGCTCCTCGATCCGGCCCAGCACCGCGTAGTCGGCCACCGGCAAGCGAGCCGAACCGGCACCGGAGGCATCCACCACAAGAACAGAGGCCTCTTCGGTAGTCAGGTTGACCACCACCACGAACTCATCGGCTGCGGGCTTGCCGTCCCGGCCGGTCAGCCGCAACGACAACGTGTGCCGCTCCTCCTGCACGTACGCGCCGACCGCGGTGGTCAGCGAGACACCGTCTGCGACAGCCTTGACGTGTCCGAAGAACGTGCCGAGTCCCTTGCGCGGGTCCAGCACGACGTCGACCGAGGCCGACCCGGACGCGGGCACCACGACCGAGGCTGGAACGGTGAAGTCCGCGCCGAGGTTGTGCTGCAGGGCAAGGGAAACGGGCGACGCCCCGTCGTTGCGATAGGTGATCGTCTTCGTGAACGTCCTGGTGTGCGGCCATTCCAGCACCCCGAACGACAGGCTGCCGGTCGACGAACGCACCTGCTGCGACACGGCACGGGAGACGTCGAGCAGGCCTGCGCCGACGTTCGCGGGCGTGTCGGCGATGGGCTTCACCGTCGACATCAGGTGCGCCTTGAGCTCGGCGGCGGTCCACGCCGGGTTGCGCTGCGCCAGCACCGCTGCCGCGCCTGCCACGTGCGGTGCCGCCATCGACGTGCCCGTCAGCCGCGCGTGCAGGTCGCCCACGGCCTGGTCCGGCAGGGTGCCGGCGGCACGCGCGGCCACGATGTCGGTGCCCGGTGCCGCGATGTCCGGCTTGACCGCGAAGTCGGTCAGCCGCGGGCCGCGCGACGACCATTCGTTGATCTCACCGGCCTTGGTCAGGTTCGCCACGGCCAGCGCGGCGTCGGCGGCGGCCGGCGAGGAGACCTTGCGGCGCTCGCCCGCGTTGCCCGCCGCGACGACGAACAGGGTGCCCGTCTCGGCGGTCAGCTCGTTCACCTTCTGCGACAACGGATCCGTGCCGTCGGACTGGTCGCCGCCCAGCGACAGGTTGACGACCTCGGCCTTGACCTCGCGCGCGGCCCACTCCATGCCGGCCACGATCGCGCTGTCGAGGCACCACTCGGCCTCGCAGACCCGCCCGACGGCGAGCGAGGCCCCGCGGGCCACACCGGTGTACTTGCCGCCGCGCCCGGCGATGGTGGACGCGACGTGCGTGCCGTGGCCGATGTCGTCCTGGATGCCGGCCGGCGTGAAGTCCTTCGCCACCGACACGACGTCCTTGAGCTCCGGGTGCTGCTGGTCGTAGCCCGTGTCGAGCACGGCGACCGTGACGCCCTTGCCGTCGAACCCGGCCTGCCACGCACCGGGCGCGCCGACCATCGGCACGCTCTGGTCGAGCGTGATGCGCGACTTGCCGTTCAGCCACAGCTTCCCGGCACCGCGGGCGTTGACCCGCTGCCCCCACCGCTGGGCCGCTTCCTTCTTCGACACCGCGGCGGCAGCGCGGAACCCGTTGTCGAGCAACGGAATGCTGTCCACCTGATCATCGGTGTAGCCGAACGAGTGCAGCGCCGTGACGTCGAAGAAGCGCTTGTCGATGCGATCCTGCCCTACCGCATCGACGGCGTCCGCCGGCACCACGTACTGGTGGTCGTTCTGCACGTACTTGGCGAACGACATACCGGGCCGGCCCTCGACGCGGACGAGCCCGCCACGCTCGTCCACGACCACCTTGTCACCGGTGATCAGCGTGATGGTCCTGGTCGGTCCCGCAACAGCAACAGTTCTCGCTGGTTCCGCCTGTGCCACCGGGCTGATCAGCCCGGCAGCGAGCACGGCGGCCACCAAACAGCGTGCTAGGTGCACCTGTCCTCCCCTGGGTGTGAACCTCTCACCCAGGACACTGCGAAGGAGGGCTAAATGGTTGCCTCCTTCACAGGTTGGTCATATTCACGCTCCGCGGTAGGTGCCGAAACTCCACCGGTTGCCCTCGGCGTCGGCGACCGTGAAGCCCCGCGACCCGTAGTCCTCGTCGCGCAGCCCGCGGATCTCCACCGCCCCGTGCGCGAGCGACTTCGCGTGGATCTCGTCCGGCCGGTCGGTCACCACGTAGACGGATCCGGCGCCGGCCGCGGTCGCCTCTACCTCGCCGACCGAGCGCACGGCGGACCCCAGCATCACGCCGCCACCCTCGGGCCAGACCAGCTCGCAGTGGACGACCTCGCCCTCGGCCTCGCCGGGCACGACGAGGTGTTCCTGGAACCCGAACGCCTCCACCAGGAAACGGATCGCGGCGGGAGCGTCCCGATAGGACAACGTGGGCCAACAGGTAGGTGCAGGTGTAGTCATAGGAACAACTCTGCGCCCTAGGCCAGCTCGCTGCCTTGTACGAATGGAAGCTCGGCCGCCATCCATTCGGTCGGGGTCGCCCCGCACAACGCCCGCCAGTCCCGGTTGAAGTGCGCCTGGTCGGTGTAGCCGCAGGCAGCGGCCACCTCGGTCAACGTGGGCCGGCGCTCGCCGCGCAGCATCCGGTTGGCGCGCTCGAACCGCATCACCCGGCCCATGATCTTGGGCGTCAGGCCGTACTCCGCCGCGAACCGCGCGCTCAGGTGCTGCCTGCTCCACCCGACCTCGGCGGCGATCTCGGCCACCGGCGCCCCCGCCGCGAGCCGCTGCCACGCCCACGCCACCTCGACCTGCTGTTTCACCGGCCGCACCAACCGGCCCAGCACGTCGTCCATGCGCGCGAACCGGTCCGTCCACGTCGTGGCTTCCTGCAGTCGTTCGCGCAGCTCGGCCGCCGGGGCGTCCAGCGAGTCGAGCCCCACGGTGGTCGCCGCGAGCTCGCCGGCGGGCAGGCCGAAGAACGCCCGCATCCCCAAGGGTGTGAGGTCGCACTGGACCCCGTGCTGGAACCCGTCGTGGGTGATGATCACGGCCTCGTCGTGCAGGCCGCCGCACAGCGTGGCGAACCGGCCCTCTGCGAGATCGACGGTGCCGTCCATCGTCACGACCAGCGTCAGCGAGCGCGACGGCAGGCCGCGGTGCACACCGGGCTCGGTCACCATCCGATACCCCGAGTACCGCGTCACGAAGGGCCGCAGCCGCGGGTGCGGCAGGCCGACGACGTGCTCGACGTCCACGTCCGGAGGCTAACCCAAGAACTCCCTGACCGCGGCGATGTACTCGGCAGGCCGGGTGAGCAGCAGCGAATGGCCACCGTCCGGGAAGCTCCGCACCTCGCAGCCGGGGTGCAGATCGAGCAGCCGCCGCTGGTGCGCGGCGGTGACCAACGGGTCGTCGTCGTCGGCGGCCAGCAAGAGGACCGGGCCCTGCCATCCCGGCCGCAGATCGCCGGACGTGCGGGCGAGGTCGAGGAGATAGGCGTAGGAGTTCACGACCCCGTCCCGGCCACCGCGCCGGTAGGCGGCCTCGACCTGGGCGATCCAGAAGTCGGCGTCGGCCGACCCCGGCCAGGCCGCGCGCAACGTCGGCCGCGCGGTGTCCAGCACCTCCTCCAGCGGCGTGGTCCGGAGCGCGGCGAGCTTGCCCGCGAGCCGGTCGACGTCCTCGGGCCCGTACAGCCCGGTACCGCTGAACACCAGCGAGGCAACGCGATCGGGAGCCTGATCGACGAGCACCTGGGCGACCATGCCGCCCGCCGACTGGCCCACGACGTGCACGCGGTCGACTCCTTCCGCCTCGAGCACCGCGAGAAGACCGTCCACGAGCTCGCTCATCGTGGTGGCGAAAGGCGGGTAGTCGACGGTGATCGTCCGGTGGTCGTCGTGCAGCGCGAGTGCGAGGTCGAGCCAGCCGATGCCGATGCCCACACCGCCGGGCAGGAGCAGCACGACGTCCTCACCCTTGCCCGCGCTGTAGTACGTCCAGCCGTTCAGCTCCTCCCGCGCGAAGACCCTGCCGAACTCCGCCGCCCGCTCCTCGATCGTCACGCCGTCCCCCTCAGAACAACTCCCCCAGCACCAGCAACGCCGCTCCCACAGGTACCAGATCCGGGCCGTACGAGGTGATGCTCACGTCCACCTCGGGCATCGCCGCCAGGTACTCCTCCGGCGCCTCCAGCACCGACCGTCCACTCAGGACTACCTGGTCCAGGTCCAGCAGCTGCACGAGGTTCGCCACCGCCGCACCGAGCACCCGCGGCGCATCCGCCCCGGCTCCAGCGTGCACCGCCTCGACACACCCTCGCCGCCCGCACACGCAAATCGGTCCATCGAGCTGGATCGTGGTGTGCCCGAACTCCCCCGCACCGGACCGCGCACCGCGATGAATCTCGCCGCCCAGCAGCAGCCCCGCGCCCAGACCCGTGCCCGCGAACACCACCGCCGCATCCCGCATCGGCCGCAGCCACGCCTCGGCGAGCACCGCCACGTTCGTGTCCTTGTCGAGCACGACCGGCAGCCCCAGCCGTTGTTCGGCCAGCGCCCGCAACGGCACGCCCGCCCAGCCCGGCAGCGCGTTCGGTGACACGACACCGTCGCGGAAGTCGAGCGGACCAGCACTCCCGATGCCGAGCCCCAGCACCCGTTCGCCCGGCTCCACCAGCCGCTCCAGCGCGTCTAGAACGTCGTCCGGCGTGAACCCGGCGGCCAGCGGCACGATCGACGACGACTTGACCTCGCCCGTCAGGTCGAGCAGCACGACCCGCAGCTCATCGCGGTCCACGTGCGCACCCCACGCGTAGGCGCCGTCCGCGACCACCTGGAGGGCCGTCCTGGGCTTGCCCCTGCCCCCGTCGCGGACCGTTCCGGTCTCTTCCAACAGCCCCTCGGCCATGAGCCGCGCCACGATCTTCGAGACCGCCTGCGGGGTGAGCCCGGCGGCGGCAGCGATGTCCGCCCTGGTCAGAGCCCCGGACCTGACCAGTCCGAGCACGGTCCGGTTGTTGTGCGAACGCAGTGAGGTGAGGTCCACGTAGCGATTATGCAACAGCGTTGCTTTAATCGTGGGCATGACACGTGTGGGACTGCTGGGCTACGGCATCGCGGGACGGGTCTTCCACGCCCCGCTCATCTCCTCGACCGAGGGCATGGACCTCGTCGCGATCGTCACGGCGAACCCGGAGCGGCAGGCGCAGGCCCGCGCCGCCTACCCGGACGCGGCGATCGTCACCGCCGACGAACTGTTCGCGCTGGACCTCGACCTCATCGTCGTCGGCACACCGAACAAGACGCACGTCGAGTACGCGAAGCGCGCGATCGACAAGGGCGTCGCGGTCGTCGTCGACAAGCCGTTCGCGCCGAGCAGTGCCGAGGCGAAGGACCTCGTGGCCTCAGCCCGAGCGAAGGGCGTGCCACTGACGGTCTTCCAGAACCGCCGCTGGGACAGCGATTTCCTCACCGTGCGCAAGATCATCGGCCAATTGGGGGACATTCGGCGGTTCGAGTCTCGATACGAGCGCTGGGTGCCCGAGATCTGGGACAACTGGCGTGAGTTCGGCTCGCCCGAGGAGGCCGGCGGCCTGCTGTACGACCTCGGCGCGCACCTCGTCGACCAGGCCCTGCAGCTCTTCGGCCCGGTCAGGAGCGTCTACGCGGAGCTGGATCTGCGCCGTCCCGGCGTCCAGGTCGACGACGACGTGTTCGTGGCGCTCACGCACGAGAACGGCGTCCGCTCCCACCTGTGGGCGAGCGCGCACGCCGCCCACCACGGGCCGCGGTTCCGGGTGCTCGGCAGCGAGGGCGCGTTCGTGATCAGCGGCATGGACGAGCAGGAGGACGCGCTCGACGCCGGTCGCCGTCCGACCGATGCCGGCTGGGGTCACGAGGACCGGGCCGGTGAGCTGGGCGTACTCGACAAGACCACCGAGGTGCCCGTCGAACGCGGCGCCTACCAGACCTTCTACGCCGAACTGCAGGCCGGCCGCGTTCCCGTCGACCCCGCGGGCGCCGTGCACGCGCTCGAGGTCATCGAGGCCGCCTTCACGTCCGCGCGCGAGAACCGGGTGGTGCAGCTGTGACCACCAGCGAAGAGCTGCTCGCCCAGGAGGAGCGCCTCCAGTTCGAGAGCTTCGGCAACGACACCGCGATCGAGCTCGGCCTGCACCTGCTCAAGGCCGCCCGTGAGCAGGGCCTCAGCATCGCGATCTCGGTGCAGCGCAACGGACATCGGCTCTTCCACGCCGCTCTGCCCGGCACGGCGCCGAACAACGACAGGTGGCTGGAACGCAAGGCCCGCGTGGTCGAGTTGTTCGGCAACAGTTCGTTCTACGTCGGCACGACGTTCCGCGAAAAGGGCACGACGTTCGAGGTGGAGTCACGCCTCGACCCGGACCTGTACGCGGCGCACGGAGGCGTCTTCCCGGTCATCGTGCGGGGCACCGGACCGGTCGGCACCGTCGGCGTGTCCGGACTGCCGCAGGCCGAGGACCACGCGTTCGTCGTGACTCAGTTGGAATCGTTCCTGAACGATCAGGTGGCGTAATAGCACGAATAGTCGTGGGTACAAAATCCAGACTTTCGCCGCACGTCGCATCTAAGGACGCACCTGCGCATTGATACACACCACTTCGAGTAGCTTTCAGCCCACTCGGAGTGGTGTCGTATAGCAGCCGAGCATCCCTCACCAATGCGCACAAAAGGGTGATCCTACTGGGCCAAACGAGTGGCCTATTCCACACTTGCGCGAATAGACAAAGGTCACTCCCCTGCGGGTGCGGAAGTAGTTGCGTAGGGCATCAGTTGTACGCTCGGTAGCATCCACAGGCGTAAGCCACCCACCCGAATGTCGCCTTCTTGGCCCCTTCCCAGGGCTCAATCGCGAGAACTAACGTCCGTTCCGGCTTATCGGATTGGTCCATTAGCGCATTGAGATAGGTGGGTGTGGGTTGTGACTGTGACGGATTCTGACCTCAATGAGGGCCGTCAGCAGCTGAGTTTGGGCACGGCCGCCGCGCGAAATCTGGCCACGACCACCAAGTCCGTCCCGCAGATGCAGGGAATCACTTCCCGCTGGCTGCTCAAGGTGCTGCCCTGGGTCCAAGCCGCGGGTGGTGCTTACCGCGTTAACCGCCGTCTCACCTACACGTTGGGCGATGGCCGCGTCTCGTTCACCAACATCGGCGCCGACATCCGCGTCGTGCCCCAGGAACTGACCGAGCTGTCGCTGCTGAAGGGCTTCGACGACGAGGCCGTGCTGGCCGCGCTGGCCGGCCGCTTCCGGCAGCAGGAGTTCGGCATCGGCGACCTGATCGTCGAGAAGGGCCGTCCGAAGGACACCGTCGTGCTGATCGCGCACGGCAAGGTCGACAAGGTCGGCACCGGCGAGTACGGCGGCGACACCGTCCTGGGCAACCTCGCCGACGGCGAGTACTTCGGCGAGACCGTGCTGGCCGGCCCGCAGGGCGACTGGGAGTACTCCGCCAAGGCGGTCACCCCGGTCACCGTGCTCACGTTGTCATGGCAGGACTTCCAGGCGCTCAACGGCGAAGCCGGGGGCCTGCGCGCGCACATCCAGCAGGCCTTCAACAGCCGCAGCAAGCCGCAGAACGACTTCGGCGAGGCCGAGATCGGCATGTCGGCCGGTCACGACGGCGAGCCCGTGCTGCCCGGCACGTTCGTCGACTACGAGCTCTCGCCACGCGAGTACGAGCTGAGCGTCGCGCAGACCGTGCTGCAGGTCCACACGCGGGTCGCGGACCTCTACAACCAGCCGATGGACCAGGTCGAGCAGCAGTTGCGGCTCACGATCGAAGCCCTGCGCGAGCGCCAGGAGCACGAGATCGTCAACAACCGGTCGTTCGGCCTGCTGCACAACGCGGACCTCAAGCAGCGCATCCACACCCGCTCCGGCCCGCCCACCCCGGACGACTTCGACGAGCTGCTCTCGGTGGTGTGGAAGGACCCCGGTTACTTCCTCGCCCACCCGCGCACGATCGCGGCGTTCGGCCGGGAGCTGAACAAGCGCGGCATCTACCCGCAGCACATCGACTTCAACGGCCAGTCCGTCCCGGCGTGGCGCGGCATCCCGGTGCTGCCCTGCAACAAGATCCCGATCTCGGACACCCGCACCTCGTCGGTCATGCTGATCCGCACCGGCGAGCAGAACCAGGGCGTCATCGGCCTGCACCAGACCGGAATCCCGGACGAGTACCAGCCGGGCCTGTCGGTGCGGTTCATGGGCATCAACGACCAGGCGATCATCAACTACCTGGTCAGCGCCTACTACTCGGCCGCCATCATGGTGCCGGACGCGATCGGCGTCCTGGAGCACGTCGAGCTCGGCCGCGAGGGCTGAGTTGACAGCCTTCACCATGCCGGAGTTCTACGTGCCGCACCCGGCACGGATGAACCCGCACCTCGAGCGCGCCCGCGTCCACTCGACACAGTGGGCGCGGGACATGGGCATGCTCGGCACCGGGGTGTGGACAGAGGAGATCCTCGCGGGCGACGACTACGGGTTCATGTGCGCGTGGACCCACCCCGACGCCCCCGCGGAGATCCTCGACCTCATCACGGACTGGTACGTCTGGGTGTTCTACTTCGACGACGAGTTCTTCGCGGAGTTCAAGCAGAGCAAGGACATCGCGGGTGCGAAGGCGTATCTGGACCGGTTGCCGGCGTTCATGCCGATCAACGGCACGGACCCGTCACCGGAGCCGGCGAACCCGACCGAACGCGGCCTCGTCGACCTCTGGCAGCGGACGATCCCGCTGATGTCGCAGGACTGGCGGCGCCGGTTCACCACGAGCACCCACAACCTGCTGCTCGAGTGCATGTGGGAGATCAAGAACATGGCGTCCGGCACGGTCGCCAACCCCATCGAGTACATCGAGATGCGCCGCAAGGTCGGCGGCGCACCGTGGTCGGCGAACCTGGTGGAGGTCTCCGAAGCAGCCGAGGTGCCCGCGTCCATCGCGGGCACCCGGCCGCTGCGGGTCCTCTCCGACACGTTCTCCGACGCGATCCACCTGCGCAACGACATCTTCTCGTACGAGCGGGAAGTGCAGCGCGAAGGCGAGAACTCCAACGGGGTGCTCGTGTTCGAGAAGTTCTTCGGCCACGACACGCAGACCGCGGTCGAGGCCGTGAACACGCTGCTGACCTCCCGGCTGCACCAGTTCGAGAACACCGTGTTCACCGAACTGCCTCTGCTCTTCACCGAGAGCGGCATCGACCCGGTGGAGCAGGCTCGCGTGCTCAAGTACGTGAAGGGTCTGCAGGACTGGCAGTCCGGCGGGCACGAGTGGCACCTGCACGCCGGCCGCTACACCAAGGTCGAGGGCGGGGGTGCGGGCAACTCGGCGTTCTTCCGCACGATCCTGCGCGGGCCGACCGGCCTGGGCACGTCCGGCGCGTGGCTGGGGGTGGCTCGTGGTTGAGGCTCCGTCATTCGGCATGCCTTTCGCGGCAAGGCTTTCACCGCACGTCGACCGGGTGCGCCAGCACACCAGGACCTGGGTGCGGGACATGGGGATGCTGAACGGGCTGCCGTGGACCGAGGCGTTCTACGACGCCGCGGACTACGGCGGCTTCGCGCCGCTCACCCACCCCACAGCATCGCTGGACGACCTGAAGCACATCAGCGACTGGCACACGTGGGGTTTCTACCTGCACGACGCGTTCCGGGAGGGCTTCCTCCGGCCGCGCAACGTGGCCGGCGGCAAGGAGTTCATCGCGCGGCTCAAGGCGATCCTGGCGGACTCCTCGGTGCCACCGATGATCCCGGCCGAGAAGGGCCTGTCGAACCTTGTCTCACGGTCCACTTTGGACGACGAGGACCGGGCAGGCGTCACGGACCTGCTGGACGGCCTGTTGTGGGAGCTGCACAACACGGCTCAGGGCCGGGTGCCCGACCCGATCGACCTCGTGGAGATGCGCCGCAAGACCAACGCCGCCGACCTGTCCGCGAAGCTCGCGCGGGCATCGGTCGGCGCCGACCTGCCCGCGGAGTTGTTGCGCAACTCCACGATGCGCGCGCTGGTCGACTCGTTCGGCGACGTTCCCGGTCTGCGCCAGGAGATTCTCGGGTTCGACGCCGTGTACGGCACCGGTGCCAGCACGACCAGTGCGGTGCTCGCGGTGCAGCAGTTCTTCGAATGCGAGGCGCAGCAGGCCGTCGACGTCGTCGGTGACCTGGTCGCGGCTCGGTTGAGGCAGATCGGCGCGATCATCGCCGAGCTGCCGTCGATCGCGGACGAGTACGCCCTCGACGAGGCCGCGCGTGCCGGGCTGCACCGGTACGTCGAGGCGCTCAAGTCGTGGCTCGCCGGTGAGCTGCTGTGGACGCAGCGGTCCGGCCGGTTCAGCTTCTCCCCCACCCCCGCCAGAAGGTCGTTCCACGCGCCTTCGGGACTCGGCACAGCCGCAGTTCTTGTCCGCTAGTTCCATCACCGCACCAACAGATTGGCAGGACCAGCAGTGACTGTTACCGATCCGGGTCTTGGGGTCGAGGACCAGCCGATGAGCCTGTCGCGGGCCGCTGCTCGCAACCTCGCTACGACCACCAAGTCCGCACCCCAGATGCAGGGGATCTCGCCGCGGTGGCTGCTGCGCTCGCTGCCGTGGGTGGAGGCCAAGGGGGGCGCCTTCCGGGTCAACCGGAGGCTCAGCTTCGCGATCGGTGACGGCCGCGTCACGTTCACCAGCGTCGGTTCCGAGGTGCGGCCGGTACCGCAGGAGCTCGCGGAGTTCCCGCTGCTGCGCGGTTTCGAGGACGAGGACGCCCTCACCGCGCTCGCCAGCCGGTTCCAGCAGCGCGAGTACCAGCCGGGCGAGGTGATCGCGGAACGCGGTGGCCCCGCGGACCAGATCGTCGTCATCGCGCACGGCAAGGTGGCCAAGACCGGTCTCGGCGAGTACGGGGACGAGGTGTCGCTCGGCACGGTCGCCGACGGCGAGCACTTCGGTGACCAGGAGGTGCTGTCCGGCACCGAGGCGTCCTGGCAGTTCACCGCGCGTGCGTTGACGCCGACCACCGTCGTGGTGCTGTCGCGGTCGACGTTCCAGCAGCTCAACGGCCAGATCGAGCTGCTGCGCGAGCACATCGCGCAGCAGCTGGCGAACCCGTCGAACGCGCAGAACAAGCACGGCGAGGCCGAGATCGACATCTCGTCGGGACACGACGGCGAGCCGACGCTGCCCGGCACGTTCGTCGACTACGAACTGCGCCCGCGGGAGTACGAGCTCTCGGTGGCGCAGACGATCCTGCGCGTCCACACGCGCGTGGCCGACCTCTACAGCCAGCCGATGGACCAGGTCGAGCACCAGTTGCGGCTGACGATCGAGGCTCTGCGTGAGCGGCAGGAGTTCGAGCTCATCAACAACAAGGAGTTCGGCCTGCTCGCCAACGCCGACCTCAAGCAGCGGGTCAGCACCCAGTCCGGCCCGGTCACGCCGGACGACATGGACGAGCTGATCTCCCGCCGCCGCAACACCAAGCTGATCCTGGCGCACCCCAAGGCGATCGCGGCGTTCGGCCGGCAGCTGTCCGCGCGCGGCCTGTACGCGCCGACGGTGGAGGTCGAGGGCAAGCCGCTGCAGTCGTGGCGGGGCATCCCGATCGCGCCGTGCGACAAGATCCCGGTCAACAAGAACGGCACCACGTCGATCCTCGCGATGCGGCTCGGCGAGGAGAAGCAGGGCGTCATCGGCCTGCGCCAGACCGGCATTCCGGACGAGTACGAGCCGGGCCTGAACGTGCGGTTCATGGGCATCGACGAGCACGCGATGCTCAAGTACCTGGTGTCGACGTACTACTCGGCCGCCGTCCTGGTTCCGGACGCGCTGGGCGTGCTGGAGAACGTGGAGATCGGTCTCTAGTCATGACCGCCGAGATGTCCTCTGGAATGACCGAAGCACTCGCCGCGGGGAGATCCGCCGGCGAGGTGCTCGCGTGGAGCCGGAGCCTGGTGGCCCCGGCTCTGCGCAGGGCCGTGGGCCAGCTGCCGGAGTCGATGCGCACGATCGCGGAGTACCACTTCGGGTGGCGCGACGAGCACGGCAACCCGGTGCTGGAGAACGGCGGCAAGGCGATCCGTCCCGCGATGGTGCTGCTGGCGGCCGAGGCCGTCGGTGGCACCGCCGCCGCGGCGATCCCCGCTGCCGTGGCGGTGGAGCTGATCCACAACTTCTCGTTGCTGCACGACGACGTGATGGACCACGACGAGACGCGTCGCCACCGCGCAACCGCGTGGACGGTGTTCGGCGTGAACGCGGCGATCCTGGCCGGCGACGCGTTGCAGGCATTGGCCGTGGACGTGCTTGCGGCGTCGGGGCATCCCCGCGCGTTGGAGGCCGTCCGGACGTTGGGTGACGCCGTCGTAGCGTTGCTCGACGGGCAGGCCTACGACCTCGACTTCGAGGTGCGCACCGACGTGAAGGTCGACGAGGTCATCACGATGGCGCTGGGCAAGACCGGCGCTCTGCTCGGTGCCTCAACGGCTTTGGGCGCGTTATACGGCGGCGGCACCGACAGGCAGGTCGAGTCGTTGCGCGGGTACGGCACGCAGCTGGGGCTCGCGTTCCAGCACGTGGACGACCTGCTCGGCATCTGGGGCGACCCCTCGGTCACGGGCAAGGCCGCGCACATGGATCTGCACA
The DNA here is from genome assembly GCF_044455585.1 of Lentzea sp. NPDC051213. Classification (NCBI taxonomy): domain Bacteria; kingdom Bacillati; phylum Actinomycetota; class Actinomycetes; order Pseudonocardiales; family Pseudonocardiaceae; genus Lentzea; species Lentzea sp. NPDC051213. The sequence goes on along the minus strand of NZ_JBITEX010000002.1, from coordinate 179,132 downwards.
ACCGCAAGAAGTCGCTGCCGGTGGTGTGGGCGCTGACGTCCGGCAGTGCGGCCTCGGCCGAGCTGGCGTCGCTCTACTTCCGGGACGCGGAGCTGTGGCCGGCCGATCTGGCGCGGGCCGCCGCGCTGGTGGAGGCCGCGGGTGGCCGGGCGTGGAGCCAGACGCAGGCAGACGAGCTGCACACGCAGGCGCTGGTGCATCTCGGCGACGCTTCCCCGACCGCGCGTGCGGCGGTGGAGCTCGGCACGCTCGCCGAACTGGTCACCCATCGAGACCACTGAAAGGCCCCCGATGACGGAAGATCCGCCGCGCTCCGTGCTGCTCGCTTCACCCCGGTCGTTCTGCGCCGGGGTGGAGCGTGCCATCGAGATCGTGGAACGGCTGCTCGACCAGCGCGGCGGCCCCATCTACGTGCGCAAGCAGATCGTGCACAACGTCCACGTGGTCCGGAATCTGGAGGAACGCGGCGCCGTCTTCGTGGACGAGCTCGACGAGGTGCCGCCCGGTGCCACCGTCGTGTTCTCCGCGCACGGCGTCTCCCCCGCCGTGCGCACCGAGGCCGTGTCACGGACGTTGGACGTGCTGGACGCGACGTGTCCTCTGGTGACGAAGGTGCACGCCGAGGCGCGGCGGTTCGCCGAACGCGGTGACACGATCATCCTGATCGGGCACGCCGGGCACGAGGAAGTCGAAGGGACAGTGGGGGAAGCGCCGGACCGCATGGTGCTGGTCGAGACCGTCGAGGACGTTGAGGCGCTGGAGATCTCGGGTCCGGTGTCGTACCTGACGCAGACGACGCTGGCCCTGGACGAGACGGCCGAGGTGATCGAGGCCCTGCAGCGGAAGTTCCCGCAGCTGCGCGGGCCTGGCACCGACGACATCTGCTACGCGACCACGAACCGGCAGATCGCCGTCAAGGCCGTGGCCGAACAGGCCGACCTCGTGCTGGTCGTAGGCTCGAAGAACTCGTCGAACTCGGTGCGGATGGTCGAGCTGGCCGCGCGCGGTGGCACGCCCGCCTACCTGATCGACGACGCCTCGGAGATCGACCCCGCCTGGCTCGAGGGTGTGTCGGCGGTCGGGCTGTCGGCCGGTGCGTCTGCTCCTCCCGAGCTGGTGGACGAGGTCGTGGAGGCCTTGCGGGCACTGGGTTCCGTCTCCGTCTCGACGCACACGACGGCGACCGAGACGATCGCCTTCACGCTGCCGCTGGCGGTGCGCCGTGCTGGCTGACATCGCCTCGCCGGCCGACGTCCGGGCGTTGTCCTCCTCCGCGCTTTCCGGTCTGGCCGCCGAGATCCGGGCGTTCCTGATCTCCAAGGTGCACCGCACCGGCGGCCACCTGGGCCCGAACCTGGGCGCGGTCGAGCTGACCATCGCGGTGCACCGGGTCTTCGCCTCACCGGCCGACGTGGTGCTGTTCGACACCGGGCACCAGTCGTACGTGCACAAGATGCTGACCGGCCGGTGCACCGACTTCGACTCGCTGCGCCAGGCCGGCGGCATGTCCGGTTATCCGTCCGCCGCCGAGTCCGCACACGACGTCGTCGAGAACTCGCACGCCTCCACCGCACTGTCCTATGCGGACGGTCTGGCGAAGGCGTTCGAACTGGCCGGCACCGATCGCCGGGTGGTCGCGATCGTCGGCGACGGCGCGCTGACCGGCGGGATGTGCTGGGAGGCGTTGAACAACATCGGCGGGTCGACGCGCCCGGTCGTCGTTCTGCTGAACGACAACGGCCGTTCCTACGACCCGACCGCGGGCGGCTTCGCGGCGTCGTTGCTCAACGGCTCGGCCCGGCATCTCTTCGAGGCGCTGGGGCTCGCGTACATCGGCGAGGTCGACGGCCACGACGTGCACGCGGTCGAGAACGCGCTGTGGGAGGCGAAAACGCTCGGCCGCCCGGTCGTGGTGCACTGCAAGACCGTGAAGGGCAAGGGTTACGCCGCCGCCGAGACCGACGAGTCCGATCGCATGCACGCTGTCGGGGCCTCCGGGGCCGCGCCGGGGCGGACGTGGACCGACGCGTTCTCCGACGAGATCCTGGCGATCGGCGCGGAACGCCCCGACATCGTCTGCCTGACCGCGGCGATGCTGGAACCGGTGGGGCTGCGGCCGTTCGCCCAGCGGTTCCCCTCCCGGGTCTTCGACGTCGGTATCGCCGAGCAGCACGCCGTGACGTCCGCGGCGGGCATGGCGATGGGCGGGCTGCACCCGGTCGTCGCCATCTACGCGACCTTCCTGTCCCGTGCGTTCGACCAGCTGCTGATGGACGTGGCGCTGCACCGGTTGCCGGTGACGTTCGTGCTCGACCGCGCCGGGGTGACCGGCCCGGACGGCGCGTCGCACCACGGCATGTGGGACGCCTCGGTGCTTCCCGTCGTGCCCGGCCTGCGCCTGGCGGCTCCGCGCGATCCGGCAACGCTCGCCGAGTTGCTGCGCGAGGCCGTCGCGGTGCCGGACGGGCCGACGGTCCTGCGGTATCCCAAGGCGGCGGTCGGACCGGACGTGCCCGCGCTGCGCCGCGTGAGCCACTTCGACGTGCTGCGCGAGGTTCCGGACGCCGAGGTGCTGCTGATCGCGGTCGGCCCGCTGGCCGGTCCGTGCCTGGCGGCGGCCGAAGAGCTTGCGGCACATGATGTCCGCGTCAACGTGGTCGATCCGCGCTGGACCGCACCGCTGGATCCGCACCTCGTCAAGTACAGCGGCCGGCACCGCCTGGTGCTGGCGGTGGAGGACACGACGGCGACGGGCGCGTTGGGCGCACGGCTCGGTCAGGCGCTGACGGGCACACCGACGTGCGTCGCGACGTTCGCACTACCGCCCCGTTTCCTGCCGCACGACTCACGGGCGCGCATCCTGCGTGCGCACGGCCTGGACGCGGCGGGCATCACGACGAGCGTGCTGAAGCGGCTCGCCGGGAAGTGACGTACCAGCCGATCGCGAACGACACCACGATCGCCCCGGCACCGACGAGCGGAGCTTTGAGCTCGGCCGGCAGGTCGAGGGGCCGCAACGCGGTCGCGAGGCACAGCAGGATCGGCCCCTGCACGACGAACGCGACGTAGGCGGACCGCGCCAGCCCCTCGGTGAAGGGCCCCTGGCCGGTCAGCCTGCGTTGCGCGAGGCCGATGAGCCACAGACTGCCCGCGACGACCAGGATTCCCTCGATCGCGGCGAGCACGAACGCCTGCCATCTCCATCCGCCCAGGAACGGGTCGGCGTTCTTCGAGAGGTCGAGCACGCCGAGGAGCACCGCGGCTACCGGCAGCACCGCGATCGTGGCGACGACGACGTTGCGCGTGGCCTTGTAGATCTCGTCCGGCACCCGTTCGGCGAGCTTGCGGCCACCGATCGCGCCGAGCAGGAACATGCCCAGGCACTGCGGCCACCACCACAGGTGCAGATCGCCGACCTGACCGCTTCTGGCCGGGAAGACCAGGCGGGTCAGGAACGTCGCCCCGGCCACGACCATCGTCATGCCCACGACGTGTTTGGTCGTGATGACGCGTTCCTTGATGGGCGGCCCGAACGCCACGGCGATGCTGAAGATCAGCAGCACGCCGACGAACCAGAGCGATCCGCTGTCCAGGAACGGATCCCGGTGCGTGAAGGCGTGCCACCACGAGACGTTCTGCCCGGCACCGTTGTAGGCGATCCACACGAAGGTGGGCCAGACGAGGACCGCGCTGACGATCCACGGCGTGCCGAGCCGGATCAGCCGGTCGGTGATGAAGCGCGCCCGGCCTTTGCGCTCGATCGAGCCGGGCGTGAAGATGCCGGCCATGAAGTAGAAGGTGCCCATGAAGAACAGCCCCGACGGCCCGATCAGCGCGGCCAGCGCGGTCTCCACGCCGGGGTCGAACGTGACCTCGTTGACCTCGTCGTACGGCCAGCCGCCGACCGCGGCGTAGCCCAGCAGCGCGTGGCCGCCGATGACCCACGCCACGAGGATCACCTTCAGGTTGTCCACAGCGGACAATCTCACGGATTCCATGGTCCGCTTCCGGGGCCTGGAAAGCCACCGCCAAGGAGCCGTGCCGTGGCTAGGCCGTCGCCGGGCCGTGTCCTGTGAGTCCGTTCGATGGGAGTCACGGCCGAGAGGGCTTCTGGTGCCGCCGCGGATCCGTAGACTGGGCCGTCAGGAGCCCCCGCGGGCACGGCCGTCGCGGCGAGACCTGCCGGACACGGCTCAGGGCCGGTCGCCCGTGTAGACGCCGAGTGCCCGGAACCGCAGACCGGGCTCCGTGTACTCCTCCACCGCGTGCGCGATCCACCCCACGATGCGGGCGATCGCGAAGATGGCCTCGCCGGCGTCCGGCGGCATCTTGAACATCAGACCGAGCTGGGCCAGCGCGAGGTCGACGTTCGGGAACGACTGCGGCTGGGCGGCGATGATCTTGTCCGCCACCAGGTCGCCGTGGCTCCTCAGCAGCGCGAGCAGGTGGTCGGCGCGCGGGTCGCGATTGACGTAGACGCGGTGGCCGAAGCCGGGGACGGGCTGGCCCGCGCGCAGGTGCTCGGCGACGGCGCCCATCGGGTCCGACTCGGCCTGGGCCAGGAACCGGTGCGCGATGGTCGTGGCGGTGCCGTGCTTCTGGCCCTCCATCGCGCCCAGACCGGCCGACACCACGGCGTACGGATGGGCGCGGGCGGAGGCGGCGACGCGGGCGGCCATCGTCGAGACGGCGAGGTCGTGGTCGGCCAGCAGGATCAGGGCTGCGTTCAGCACGTCCGGCGCCGGGGGCAGCGGGGACAGGCGGGCCCACAGGCGGTCGGCGATGTCGGTGCCCTTGGGCGGCGCCACCAGCGGCAGCGACTCGACCACGTCGGCGATCATGGCTTTGGCCGTGGTGATGGAACGGTCGAGGTCGAACCGCAGCGGGTCGCCCGCGCTGGCCAGCGCCACGGCCACCCGGATGCGGTCGGTCAGCGTCGCGCTCTCCGGGAGGGCCATCCAGATCTCCTGGCCCTCCGGGAACTGCAGGCCGGCCGAGTCGATCTCGGTCCACAGCCAGTGCGCCACGTCCTCGAAGCGCTTGGTGCCGGAGAGCTCGGGCACGGAGCGGCCGCGGTAGTAGAGGCGATCGTTCTCCAGCAACGAGATGCGCGTGCGGATGCGATCGGTCACAGCGGCCACTGCTCCACGCGCACCAGTGCGGTGCGCCAGGGTCTCCACCTCGGCCACGTCGAACATGCTCTGGCGGTTGACCTTCGTGCTGGTCAGGAGGCCGCGGCTGACGTACGCGTAGACCGTCGCCGGTTTCACGCCCAGGCGACGGGCAGCTTGATTCGTCGTCAACATTGATTCCATCAACGTTGACTGTACATGACATGTTGACGGAGCCTGTTGTACATGTTGATTGATGCACCCAAAGGGCTTAAAGACGTCGTCGTCACCACGACCCTGATCGGGGACGTGAACGGTGCCGCGGGCTACTACCACTACCGCGAGCACGACGCGATCGAGCTGGCCAGGACCCGGTCGTTCGAGGACGTGTGGTTCCTCTTCGTCGAGGGCCGGCTGCCGGCGCCGGACGAGAGCGCGCTGTTCAGGGCGCAGACCGCGGCCTTGCGCGAGCTTCCTGCCAGCATCAACGAGGTGTTGCCCGCCATCGCGCGGTCGGGCTGCACCGCACTCGCCGGGCTGCGGACGGCGCTGTCGATGCTGCCGTCGCAGCCGATGTGGGACGCGCCGATGGCGTCACGCAAGGCCGACGCGCTTCGGGTGTCGGCGATGACGCCGACCATCCTGGCCGCACTGCACCGGCTCAAGCTCGGACTTGACCCGGTCAACCCCAGGGTTGATTTGTCAACGTCGGCGAACTGGTTGTACATGTTGACCGCACTGGAGCCGTCAACGTGGACGAGCCGTGCAGTCGAGCAGTACTTGATCGCGACGATCGACCACGGGTTCAACGCGTCAACGTTCACGGCACGCGTGGTCGCGAGCGCCGGCGCGGACGTCGTGTCCGCGGTGACGGCGGCGATCGGGACCTTCTCCGGGCCGCTGCACGGTGGCGCACCGGACCGGGCGCTGGAGTCGCTGGACCTCATCGGGACGCCGGGCAACATCGACGCCTGGGTCAGGGAGCGCATCGAGCAGGGCGACCGGATCATGGGCTTCGGCCACGCCGTCTACAAGACGGAGGACCCGCGGGCGCGCCTGCTCAAGGAGATCGCGCTCGAGAACCCCACCCCGCTGACCGAGTTCGCGGTGACCGTCGAACGCCGCGTCACCGAGCTCCTGGAAGAGCTGAAGCCCGGCCGGCAGCTGTACGCGAACGTGGAGTTCTACGCCGGCGTGGTGATGGAGCAGTGCGGCATCCCGCGGGAGATGTTCACGCCGACCTTCGCGTGCAGCCGGGTGATCGGGTGGTGTGCCAACGCGCTCGAACAGTCCGAGGACACGAAGATCATCCGCCCGGTCGCCCGGTACACGGGTCCCCCGCCGAAAATCGCACAGTCCCGAATCAAGTGAGGTAGCGCAGTTCGTTGCCCACTCGGGCACGGTCGCGGTCGACGACGTCGGAGGAGCCTGCCAGGCCGGCGTTGCGGTCGCGGTGCCGGTCGAGCCAGACGGAGATACCTGCCAGAACCAGAACAATCGCTGCAAGAGTCATGGCACTAAGTTTGCGACCATCCAGATCCCGCCAACAGTGGCAGATCCGACGTGGTGCGCTAATATTCTGCCATGCTCCGGTCAGTGGCGGTTCCTCTCATCGACGGCGTCGCGCCGTTCGAGTTCGGCCTGCTCTGCGAGGTGTTCGGCATCGACCGGACCGAGGAGGGCGTGCCGCTGGTCGACTTCCGCGTGTGCGGCGAGCTCCCGAACCAGCCGGTGCCCACGGGCATCCGCGGCGTGAGCATCACCCCCGAGTACGGCTTCGACGCGCTGCTGGACGCCGACCTGGTCGCTCTCCCCGCCGCGAGCGTCCGCGACACCTACCCGGAGAAGCTGGTCAAGGCACTGCAGGAGACGGAAGCGACGCTGCTCAGCGTGTGCAGCGGGGCGTTCATCCTCGGCGCTGCCGGGCTGCTCGACGACCGGCACTGCACCACGCACTGGCGGGAGGCGCGGCAGTTCAGGGAGCGCTTCCCGAAGGCTCATCTGGACCCGGACGTGCTCTACGTCGACGACGGCAACATCATCACCAGCGCCGGCACCGCCGCGGGCATCGACGCCTGCCTGCACCTGGTCCGGCGTGAGCTCGGCACCAAGGTCGCCAACATCATCGCGCGCCGGATGGTCGTGGCACCGCAGCGCGACGGCGGTCAGCGGCAGTTCGTGGAGCTCCCGATCCCCGAGTGCAGCACCGACAGCCTCGAACCGGTGCTGGAGCAGGTGCTCGCCACGATCGCGGACAACCACACGGTGGCGTCCATGGCGAAGCTCGCCGTCACGTCCGAGCGGACGTTCGCGCGCAGGTTCGTCGCGGAGACCGGCACGACCCCGAACAAGTGGCTCTCACTCCAACGGGTACTTCACGCGCGCAGGCTGCTCGAGGAGACCGACCTGGACGTCGACGCCGTCGCGACCAGGTCAGGCTTCGGCACCGCCGCACTCCTCCGGCACCACTTCCATCGCGTCGTCGGCGTCGCACCGAGCGATTACCGCCGCACATTCGCCTGTCGATAGCCGCGCGAAGATCTTCTCCGAGATCTCCCGCAACGACTCGACCTCGTCCTCGCTGAGCTGGTCGAACACCAGCGCGCGCACGATCTCGGCATGCGAGGGCGCGGCGTCCTCGATCGCGGTCCGGCCGAGGTTCGTCAGCACGACGAACGACCCGCGCCCGTCACTGCCGCAGTTCTCCCTGCGCACCAGGCCGCGCTTCTCCATCCGCGCCACGTGATGTGAGATGCGGCTCTTCTCCCAGTGCAACAGCCGTGCGAGCTCAAGCACGCGTACGCGCCCGTCAGACGTGTCGGTGAGCTGCACCAACACCGCGAAGTCGGCCATCGAGATGTCCGAGTCGACCGACATTTGCCTGCTCAGGTGCGCATTGAGCTCCCCCTGCATGCGGACGTACGCACGCCACGCCCGCTGCTGTTCAGCTTCCAACCATCGTGTCACCCGCTCAGCATACGGGAATAGTTGACACATCATCCAGGTTGGTGCAGGGTAGATGACAGATCAACCAATCGGACGCAGCAACCTGAAGGGCACTCCCATGACCACGGCCACCAACCTCTCCGCTCTGACCGGCGACTACGTCATCGACGGCTCGCACTCCCGCATCGGCTTCGTCGCCCGTCACGCGATGGTCACGAAGGTTCGTGGTGCGTTCAACGAGTTCGACGGCAAGATCAAGATCGACGGTGACAAGCCGGAGAACACCACCGCCGAGGTGACCCTGAAGGTCGCCAGCATCGACACCCGCAACGCGCAGCGCGACGGTCACCTGACCACCAACGACTTCCTCGAGGCCGAGACCTACCCGGAGATCACGTTCGTCTCGACCTCCGCGAAGCAGATCGACGACGACAACTTCGAGATCACCGGCGACCTCACCATCAAGGGCGTCACCAAGAGCATCTCGATCCCGTTCGCCTTCGAGGGCGTGGCCGTCGACCCGTACGGCCAGACCCGCGTGGGCTTCGAGGGCTCGCACACCATCAACCGCAAGGACTACGGCGTCACCTGGAACGCCGCGCTCGAGACCGGCGGCGTCCTGGTCAGCGAGAAGGTCGTCCTCGAGTTCGAGATCTCCGCGGTCAAGCAGGCCTGACCACGGCCACCGGGCACGGGGCGTGGTAGATCAGGGCCTGCGAGGTAGACCCGAGCAGCATCCCGGCGAATCCGCCACGCCCCCGTGAACCCACCACCAGCAGTCCGGCGCGTTCCCCCAGCTCCAGCAGCAGGGGGATCGGCCGCTCCCCCACCACGAGCTGCTCGACCGGCACGTCCGGGTACTTCTCCAGCCACCCCGACAGCCGCGCCGCGAGCAACGACGACTGTTCGTCGATGTGCGCCATCGCCGCCACGAGCGGCACACCGGACGCCGCCGCCTCCTCGAACCCGAAGCCCAGCGCCGGGTCCGACCCAGGCGAGAGGTCGACGCCCACCACCACGGGCCCGTCGTGCCGTTCTCCGCGCACCACCACTACGGGACACTCCCCGTGCACGGACAGCGCCACGGCCGTTGAACCCACCAAGGCCCCGGTGAACCCGCCCAGCCCGTGCGACCCCACCACGATCTGACGCGCGCGTGCAGACTCCGCGAGCAACACGGGCGTGGGGTGTTCCATCCGCAGGTCGTGCTCCACGGGTACGTCCGGTGCTTCCGCCTGTGCGACGGCAACGGCCTGAGAGAGCCACATCCGCCCCTGGTCGTACATGGCCGAACGCAGCTCACGGGCCGATGAGATGACCTCCGGGTAGCCGCGCGTCGGCAGCGTGTACGCGTGCACCAGCCGCAACGGCGCCGAGTGCACCGCGCACGACCGCGCGGCCCACGCCACCGCGGCCAGCGCGGACGAGGAACCGTCGACTCCGACGACAACGGGAAGACCGCTCATGATCCCAAAGTAGGCCCCGACGGCGTAACGGGCCGCGTGCCGATGGTCCCCTCCTGTCAGGGACTTTGGGCTACCGTGAGGCAATGGCGACGCGCGTTTTCCTCGTCGACGACCACGAGATCGTCCGCCGCGGCATCGCGGACCTGCTCGGCGAGGAGTCCGATCTGGAAGTGGTCGGTGACGCCGCATCGGTCACGGAGGCGCTGGCCAAGGTGCCCTCCGCGCAGGCCGATGTGGCGGTGCTCGACATCCGGCTGCCCGACGGCAACGGCATCGAACTGTGCCGCGAGCTCCGCAGCCGGATTCCCGGCCTGCAGTGCCTCATGCTGACGAGCTTCGCGGACGACGAGGCCCTGTTCGACGCGATCATGGCGGGCGCGTCCGGGTTCGTGCTCAAGCAGATCCTGGGCGCCGACCTGGTCAACGCGGTCCGCACGGTCGCCGCCGGCCAGTCGCTGCTCGACGCCCGCACCACGTCCGCGCTGCTCAACCGCATCCGCCGGGAACGCGAGGAGGGCGACCCGCTGCGCATGCTCAGCGAGCAGGAGCGCACGGTGCTCGACCTCATCGGCGAGGGCCTGACGAACCGGCAGATCGCCGAGCGGATGTTCCTCGCGGAGAAGACCGTCAAGAACTACGTCTCGCACCTGCTCGCGAAGCTCGGCATGCAGCGCCGCACCCAGGCGGCCGTGTTCGCGTCGCAGTTCCGCAAGGACGAGAAGCGTTAGAGCGGCACCCGCCACACGACGCAGGCCCCGCCACCCTCAGGCTTCTCCACGGCGAGCGTGCCACCGAACTGCGCGGCGCGGTGGGCGAGGTTGCGCAACCCGCTGCGCGCGACGTCCGGTGCGAGGCCGATCCCGTTGTCCTGCACCGTGATCACCACCTCGGTGCCCGCGTCGATCAGCACCGTCAGCTCCGTCGCCTCGGCGTGCCGCACCGCGTTCGTGACGGCCTCGCGCACCACCGCCTCGACGTGTTCGGCGAGCTCGGGCGGCACCGAGTTGTCGACCGTGCCGGACATCCGCACGGCCGGGGACAGGGAGGTCGCCTCGGTCAGGCCGGCCACCAGGTCGAGCAGCCTGCGCCGCAACGAGGTGTTGTCCGCCGAGTGCAGATCGAAGATCGACGTGCGGATCTCGCGGACGGTCTCGTCTAGCTGTTCCACGGCCGTGTGGAGCCGTGCGGCGACCTCGGGATCGGTGACCCGCCGCGTGGTCGCCTGCAGGGTCAGGCCGGTGACGAACAGCCGCTGGATGACGTGGTCGTGCAGGTCGCGGGCGATCCGGTCGCGGTCCTCCAGCACGTCCAGCAGGCGCTGCGAGCGTTGCTGCTCGGCGAACTCCAGGGCGACCGCCGCCTGGTCGGCGAACGAGGCCAGCACCGGCACCTGGTCCGGCAGGAACCGGGTCTCTCCGCCCTTGCGCAGCACGACCAGCGCGCCCGTGACGCCGGGGCCCGAGCGCAGCGGCACCGCCAGCGCGGGACCGAACGCCGAGCCCAGATCGTCCACCAGCAGCGGGATGCCGGAGCGGATCACCTCGTCGACCGCGTAGTCGGAGGCGTTGAAGTCGTCGATCTTCACGCCCGCGCTCGCCGCCACCGTCAACGGGGCGTCCCCGCCGTCGCCCAGGACGACCAGCGCCGAGTCGGCACCGGCGAGCTCGACGGTCCGCTGGGTGATCAGGCGCAGCGCGTACTCGCCGGACGCGCCGCCGAGGAGCTCCGAGTTGACCTCGCCGATCGCCTCCAGCCACCGCTCGCGCATCCGGGACTTCTCGAACAGCCTGGCGTTCTCGATCGCGATGCCCGCGGCCGCCGCCAGCGCCTGCAGCACGGCCTCGTCGTCCGCGGTGAACTCGGCGGCCTCGATCTTCTCGGTCATGTAGAGGTTGCCGAACACCTCGTCGCGCACGCGCACCGGCACGCCGAGGAAGCTGTGCATCGGCGGGTGGTTCGGCGGGAAGCCGACCGACATGTCGTGCTGGGAGAGGTCGTGCAGCCGCAGCGGCGTCGGATCCTTGATCAGCAGCCCGAGCAGGCCCTTGCCCTCCGGCAGGTGACCCATCGTCGCGCGCGTCTCGGCGTCCACGCCGACGTAGACGAACTCGGACAGGTCGTCACGGGTGCCGAGCACGCCGAGCGCGCCGTAACGGGCGCCGACGAGGTCGACCGCGGCCTGCACGATGCGCTGCAGCGTCGAGTCGAGCTCCAGCCCGGACGCGACCGCGAGCACCGCGCCCAGCAACTCCTGCATGTGGTCACGGGTGGTGACGATCTCGTCCATGCGGTCCCGCACCTCGTCGAGCAGCTCGTCGAGGCCTCGGCGACCAGGCTCATCAGGCACGCAGACTAGATTCGCACACTTTCGCGCATCACACGGCCCTAGTAAGTGAGGACCTTCGACTGTGGCCTGCCTGCCACCGGCGGCCTGACAGTGTGAGCATGACCATCGCCGTGCCCGACTCACTCGGACTTGCGGGTGAGGACGTACACGGCGTCCTCGCGCTCGCGAGAGCCTCGGCCCCCGGTATGCGGTTCGAGGTGCGTCCCGAGCAGATCGAGCTGCACACGACCACACCGCACTCCAGGGAGACCCGGATCGCGTGCGGTGTCGCGTTGCTCAACCTGCGGTTGGCGTTGCAGGGCCACGGAATCCAGCCTCTGGTGACGCTGCTGCCCGGCCCCAGCGCGGCGAGCGCGGCCGCGGCTGTGCGGCTCGGCGGGTACCAGGAACCGAACCCGGACGTGCTGGCGCTGCTGCACGCGTTGCGCACGAACCGTCGCACGTGGACGACATTCCCCGACCTGACCTCCTGGCGCGGGCTGCTGTGCCGCGCGGCCGAGGTGGAACGGGCGTGGCTGCACGTGCGCAGCGGCACCGAGATGGTGCTCTGCACCTTCAACCAGGGGGCAGCGGCGGAAATCCGTGCGGGACAAGCGACACAGCGCGTCGTCCTCACCGCGGGGACGGTCGGTTTCGCCGTCACGGCCGCACACGATCCGGCGAGCCTGTCCGCGCTGCGCGCGGACCTGCGCCCGTGCCTCGGCAACACGCTGGTGCCGCAGATGGTCCTGCGGCTCGGCACGGGATGACCGTGCCCGTCCCACGCCGTGCGGGGGTATGACTGACGGCGCGGGACGGGCCACGGTCCTATTTGTCCGCTACGTGGTGATGAACTTCGTCGGGTCCGCCACCGGTGACTCGACGACGAGGTCCTTGTACTCGTCCTCGATGCCCTTGTTGTGAATCTGGATCGCCAGCGGCGCCACGCGGCCGGCGGGTTCCTTCTTGTCCTCGAACTTCAGGACCTCCTGCGCCTTGCACTTGGTCGCGCCGTCGGGCAGCGGGCAGCACGCCATGCGCGCGATTCCGGTGTCACCGTTGGCGAGCAGCTCGCACTGCGCCCACTTCTTGACGTCCCAGCTCGGGTGCGGGTACTTCGTGAAGAGACCCTTGCCGCCGTTGTTGTGGCCCGGCCGGTAGTCCCACGCGCCGCCGTTGGGCGGCTGGAACTGGATGGCGCCCAGACCGTTCAGCGGAGGTGTCTGGATCTTGCCCCAGATCAGCACGGTCGGCTTGTGGTCACCGGAGACCTGGCGCAGCTTGAAGATCCACCGGAAGCTCTTGTACTGCTGCTTGTTGTAGTAGATCCAGCCGCGCGAGGCGGTCTTCTGGCTGTGGATCGCGCCGTTCTTCACGACGAACGCGTCCTTGGCGTGCGCGGTCCACCCGTCGAGTGTCTTGCCGTCGAACATGGGCACCAGCACGGGATCAGCGGCCCGTGCCGGGGTCATGCCCGCGACGAGCGCCAGCACGAAGGCAGCGACTATCCACAATGGACGACGAAACATCAGTTACCGTCCTCGGCTCCGAGGTTTTCGGCAGCGACGGTGCATCCCACGTTAGGGCTCAGTCATCGGAGCAGTCAACGGAAACCTGTGTTTCTGAAAACGGACAAAGCTACCTGGCAAGCACCGCCTTCCACAGCAACCGCGCCAATTCCGCGTGACAGATGTCGTTGTGAGCGCCCGCAATTCCGTCGATTCGGCGGATCACCGACGAACAGTCGACGTTGTGCACCTGTCCCCTGGTCAGTTCGCCAGGAGATCCGATGTTATGGCCGTGCGCGTACGTGCCCTGCACGCCGTGCGAACCGAGGCCGCCGTACTTCGGGTACTCGTCCAGGTCGACCTGGCGGCCCGAGCGCGCGGCCAGCGGGTAGAACCGGCCGATCGCGTGGTCGTGCGCGGACGTGGTGACGATGATCGGGCCGGGCACCCGGCCGAGCACGCCGCGGAAGTAGCCGGAGCCAGGCTCGCCCGGCAGCCGTTCCGCGAACGACCACAACGACATCGCGCCCTGCACCAGGGTCAGCGTGGCCGCCGGCACGACGTTCGCCATCGCGGTCGCGGTGATGCAGCCGAAGCTGTGGCCCATCAGGTGGATCCGCGCCTGCGGTGCGGCCTGGGCGACGTCACGGGCGAGCCGCGCCGCGCCGCTCTCACCGAACACCTTGGCGCGCCGCTTCATCTTCCAGAACGTCAGGATCCGCAACGGCGACAGGATCCCGCCCAGCGCGGGGTCCTCCAGGCACGCCCGGTAGAGCTGCTCGGCGTCGAACGCCATGCCGTCCTCGCCGGGCAGGTCGGGAACCGAGCTCTCCAGGTAGTCGTAGGCCTGCCTGACCGCGGCCGACATCCGGCACGGGTGTTCGCGCGCGGCCTGGACGATCGTGCGCACCGCGGCGGTGCGGCCGGCGCCTCCCCCGAGGCGATCCGACTGCGCCCTGATGAACTCGTCGGATCGGACGTCCTCGTCGCCCCACGCCTTCGACGGCCAGTGCAGGCCGACGAGCAACGACTTGAAGCCGCCGGGAAGCCGGTGCGCCGCTTCACGTTCGGCGCGGCAGTCGGCCATCGTTTTGACCCACTGCCCGTACTGCAGGCGGGCGGCCGGCACGTCGCCGTTCCACCCGTGGATGAAGAAGAACACGTCGGTGACACCTCGGCGGGCGTCGTACACGACGTCCGCGCTCTCGCGCCCCCGCTCGTTGCCGGTCTCGTCGAAGCAGACGAGGTGATAGCTGATGTCGTGACCTGGCACGGATTCTCGGGACATCGCGGATCACCACCACACACAAAAGCGCCTTCTGTTACCGGGTTATCGGAACCGGAGCGGCTCATGTGTAGCCCGTGCGATCAGGAAAACCCGTTCGGACCAGGGGATTCGCTCACTCGCCAGCCCGGTTGCGCCGGTAGTGCCGCGCCGCGCGGACCCTGTTGCCACACACTGGCGAACACCACTCCCGGCGCGGATGATCTTTGACGAAGTAGAGCACACACCCTGGCGCATAACAGGCGCGCAACAACACACTGCTCTCGCCGGTGAACAGCTCCACCGCCTCGGCCGCGATCGACGCGAGCGCCTGCGTCGCCGGTGCGCCTTCACTTTCGTTGTGCCGCACCAGTTTTCCATCGTTTTCCACGACCAGCCGCGGCCACTCCCGCGCCCGCTTCGCCGCCAGGTTCACCTCGGTCACGGCGCGATGAAGATCGCGTTCCTGCGCGACCGCACGCGTGTCCCCGGTCAGCACGCCCGCGAGGTCCCGCAACGCCTGCCGCAGTGCCCGGAAGGCCGCCAGGTCGGCCTCGTCCGCGGGAAGACCCAGGAAATCCGCGAGGCCACCGACGGTGGTCAGGTCGTCATTCACCCGTGACCTGCTCGCCCAGATGGTGTTCATCAGCAGGACCGGACGGGGTTCGTCAGGGGTGAGCAGCACAACTAACGGTAACACGCCCTTGCTTCCGTTAGTCACACGTTCTAACGTTTGAAACGTCGCTCAACCGTTGGAAGGAAGCTTCGACGTGAACCTCGTGCCCCCGTTCGACGCCGACACCGCCCGGCTCGAGGTGCGGGCCGCCCAGGACGCCTGGAACACCAGGGACCCGCAGCGCGTCGCCGCGGCCTACACGCCGGATTCGGTGTGGCGCAACAGGTCCGAGTTCGTCCGCGGCACCGGCGAGATCGTCGCGTTCCTGACGAAGAAGTGGGAGCGCGAGCACGAGTACGTGCTGCGCAAGTCGCTCTGGGCTCACGGCGAGAACCGCATCGCGGTGCGCTTCCAGTACGAGTGGCGCGACGACGAGGGCCAGTGGTGGCGCAGCTACGGCAACGAGAACTGGGAGTTCGCGCCGTCCGGCCTGATGAGCCGGCGCGAGGCGAGCATCAACGACGTCCGGATCGCCGAGTCCGAGCGGCGCATCGACCCGAGTTCGACCGACGACATCCCAACGGAGTAACGCGATGCATGTCGAAGCGTTGTGGCGCTATCCGGTGAAGTCACTGGGCGGAGAACCACTGCAGGAGGCCACCTTCACCGACGACGGGGTGGCAGGCGACCGGCTCGTGCACGTGCAGG
Source organism: Lentzea sp. NPDC051213 (assembly GCF_044455585.1). Lineage (NCBI taxonomy): Bacteria > Bacillati > Actinomycetota > Actinomycetes > Pseudonocardiales > Pseudonocardiaceae > Lentzea > Lentzea sp. NPDC051213. The sequence goes on along the minus strand of NZ_JBITEX010000002.1, from coordinate 163,187 downwards.
GGCCGCGCGGAGTTCTGACCGGACGCACCCGGTACGGCCTGCTCACCATCCCGGCCTCCACCGGACCGGACGGCCCGTTGGTGGACGGACATCCGTGGGACAGCTGGGAGGCGCACGCGCTGGTGCTCCCGCACGGCGGACGGTTGACCCGCTACACCGGGCCTGAGCGCTTCGACGTGCTCAACGTCCTCGTGGCCACGGACGGCCAGGTCGAGGCGGCCGGTGTCGACGTGCGGCGACTGCGGCCCAACATCCTGATCGGCGGCGTCGAGCCGGGCGAGGAGGACGGCTGGCCTGGGCACGCACTGGTCGTCGGTGACCTCATGATCGGCGTGTTCAAGCAGCGGGCACGGTGCGTCGTCACGACGATCGATCCCGACACCGGCGCGCAGGACCTCGACGTGCACCGGCGGATCCGGCACGAGTTCGGTGGCGTGCTGTGCCTGGACAGCTGGGTGATCCGGCCTGGTGTGGTGCGGGTCGGTGACGCGGTGGAGGTGGTGCCGACCGACGAGCTGCCCGGCCACATCGGCGGGTGGATCGTCGGCCGGCCTTATGCCGTCTAGAGGCGGGCTACGAGTCGATGTCCTCGGTGTGCACCCAGCCGACCAGGTTCCTGTTCACGTTGTCGTGGTCGAGGACCAGGTACCAGTCGAAGCCCTCGCGCCACGGGCCGGGAGCGAGCCCCGCGATGTCATGACCGGGCGGCGACACTCCGTACCCGCAGGCCATCGCCGGACAGCTGTGCAGCCACAAATCGGTCTTCATCGGGAACAGCTTCCTGCCCGCGTTGCTGCAGGACTGGAATTCGTGGGGCCTGTTGACAGCCCTCACATCCAGGTGGCCCGCGAGGTAGCTCGACTTCGTCACCGCGATGTTCCAGTCGATGCCGACGTTGCTCGAGTAGCAGAAGACGGTGATGGCCGTGCCGGCGGGAAGAACGTGATAGCCGCAGCTCAGGCTTGCGCACTGGCGCAGCCAGGCCACTTGGTTCGTGGTGGTGTCGTAGGGCGCCGCGGCGATCGCCGCCTGCTCTTCCGCAGCGCTGCCGAGTGACGCGCTGCCCGCGGGCACCGCCAAGGCCCCGATGGCCAGGATGATCGCGATCAGGCTGAAAACACGTCTGATTCCGTGCATGTGCCCCCCAAGGCATTCAATGCGCGCGTTGGCAACCCCTCGCTGCCAGCCGTCGCAAGGGTGCCGGAGCGCCTTGCCGGATGTCAATACAGGTTTAACGACATGAGCGCTCATCAACCGAGGTTGATGAGCGCTCATGTCGTCGTTGGCAGGCCTAGATGTTGCGGCGGTACTGCCCGCCCACCTCGAAGAACGCCTCGGTGATCTGGCCGAGCGTGCACACGCGGGCGGCGTCCATCAGCACGGCGAACACGTTCTCGTCCGTCTGCGCCACGTCGCGCAGGCGGGCCAGCGCCTTCTGGGCCTCGTCGCGGTGCGCGGCCTGGTAGGCGCGGGTCCGGTCGACCTGCGACTCCTTCTCCTCCTCGGTGGCGCGGGCGAGCTCGATCTTCACGATCTCCCGCTCGCCGCCCTCCGGCAGGAAGGTGTTGACGCCGATCAACGGCAGCGAGCCGTCGTGCTTGCGCTGTTCGTAGAGCATCGACTCGTCCTGGATTCGGCCGCGCTGGTAGCCCGTCTCCATCGCACCGAGCACGCCGCCGCGTTCGGAGATGCGGTCGAACTCCAGCAGCACCGCTTCCTCGACGAGGTCGGTCAGCTCGTCGATGACGAACGAGCCCTGCAACGGGTTCTCGTTCGCGGACAGGCCCCACTCCTTGTTGATGATCATCTGGATGGCCATCGCGCGGCGGACCGAGGACTCGGTCGGAGTGGTGATCGCCTCGTCGTAAGCGTTGGTGTGCAAGGAGTTGCAGTTGTCGTACAGCGCGCACAACGCCTGCAGCGTGGTGCGGATGTCGTTGAAGTCCATCTCCTGCGCGTGCAGCGAACGGCCCGAGGTCTGCACGTGGTACTTGAACTTCTGCGAACGCTCGGCGGCGCCGTAGCGGTCGCGCATGGCCACGGCCCAGATCCGGCGCGCGACCCGGCCGATGACGCTGTACTCGGCGTCCATGCCGTTGGAGAAGAAGAACGACAGGTTCGGCGCGAAGTCGTCGATGTTCATGCCGCGCGCCAGGTACGACTCGACGTAGGTGAAACCGTTGGCGAGCGTGAAGGCGAGCTGGCTGATGGGGTTCGCCCCGGCCTCGGCGATGTGGTAGCCGGAGATCGACACCGAGTAGAAGTTGCGGACCTGCTGACCGATGAACCACTCCTGGATGTCCGCCATCATGCGCAGCGAGAACTCCGTGGAGAAGATGCAGGTGTTCTGGCCCTGGTCCTCCTTGAGGATGTCGGCCTGCACCGTGCCGCGGACGTTGGCCAGCGCGAACCTGCGCAGCTGCTCGTACTCCTCGGCGGAGGGCTCGCGGTCGTGCTCGTCGCGGAACTTCGTGACCTGCTGGTCGATCACGGTGTTCAGGAAGTACGCGAGGATCGTCGGCGCCGGGCCGTTGATCGTCATCGACACCGACGTGGTGGGCGCGACGAGGTCGAAGCCGTCGTAGAGCGCCTTCATGTCGTCCAGCGACGCGATCGAAACGCCGGACGTGCCGATCTTGCCGTAGACGTCCGGCGGGGTGTCGGGGTCGCGGCCGTACAGCGTCACCGAGTCGAACGCGGTCGACAGGCGGGTGGCCGGGTTGCCCTTCGACAGGTACTTGAAGCGGCGGTTGGTGCGGAACGCGTCGCCCTCGCCGGCGAACATGCGCGCCGGGTCCTCGCCCTCGCGCTTGAACGGGAAAACGCCTGCCGTGTAGGGGAAGAAGCCCGGCAGGTTCTCCTTGCGCAGGAACCGCAGCAGCGAGCCCTCGTCGTCGTAGCGCGGCAGGCTGACCCGGCGGACCTGGTTGCCGGACAACGTCTCCCGCGTCAGGCTGGTGTGGATCTCCTTGTCCCGCACCTTGAACACGAGCTCGTCGCCGGAGTACTGCTCGCGGGTCGCGGGCCACTGCTCGAGCAGGTCCGCGGTGCCGCGGTCGACCTTGCGCTCGGCGGCGTCCGCCAGTTCGGCGATGTCGCTGATGTTCTTGTCCGCCGCTTCGAGAGCCTTCTGCGCGGCGGTGAGCTGGAGGTGCGTGCGGACCGCCTCGACCTGCTCGTCGGTCTTGCGGTGGTAGCCGCGCACGGTGTCGGCGATGTCGGAGAGGTAGCGCGCGCGGGAGGCGGGCACGACCGTGGACGCCGACGTGGACGTCTTGCCGTTGACGGTCGTGAGAGCGCCGTCCTCCACGGCCAGACCGTGCTCCACGAGGCCGTCGCGCAGGAACTGGTAGAGCGCGGTGACGCCGTCGTCGTTGAACGTCGCGGCGGACGTGCCGTAGACCGGCATGTCCTCCCACTTCACGCCGAACGCCTCGCGGTTGCGGACCATCTGCCGCGCCACGTCCCGGCGCGCGTCCTCGGCACCGCGGCGCTCGAACTTGTTGATCGCCACGGCATCCGCGTAGTCGAGCATGTCGATCTTCTCGAGCTGCGACGCGGCACCGAACTCCGGCGTCATCACGTACAGCGAGAAGTCCACGAACGGCACGATCGCCGCGTCGCCCTGACCGATACCGGGCGTCTCCACGATGACCAGGTCGGCACCGGACGCCTTGCACGCCTTGATCGCCTGCTCCAGGCCGTCCGGGATCTCGCTGCCCGCACGACGCGTGGCCAGGCTTCGGAAGAACACCCGGTCACCGTCGAGGCAGTTCATCCGGATCCGGTCACCGAGCAGCGCGCCACCGCCGCGGCGCCGGGTCGGGTCGACCGCGAGGACCGCGATGCGCAGCTTGTCCTGCTGGTCGAGCCGGAACCGGCGCACCAGCTCGTCGGTGAGCGACGACTTGCCCGAGCCACCGGTGCCGGTGATGCCGAGCACCGGGACCTTGCGGGCGCTGTCGACATCGACCGGCTGACCGGCCTCGATGTGCGTGATCGCGCGCGCGAGCGCCTCGTCCGCGCCGGTGAGCAGCGCGTCGTGGCTGAACGGCTCGGTGAGCGCGTGGTCGCACTCCTCGATCATCATGTTGATCATCTTGGCGAGGCCGAGCGTCTGCCCGTCGTGCGGCGAGAAGATCCGCGCGACACCACGGGAGTGCAGCAGCTCGATCTCTTCGGGGACGATGACGCCGCCACCGCCGCCGTAGACCCTGATGTGCCCGGCACCGCGCTCGTTGAGCAGCTCGACCAGGTACGAGAAGTACTCGACGTGCCCGCCCTGGTAGGCGCTGATGGCGACGCCCTGCACGTCCTCCTGGATCGCCGCGTCGACGACCTCCGCGACCGACCGGTTGTGGCCGAGGTGGATGACCTCCGCACCCTGCGACTGCAGGATCCGACGCATGATGTTGATCGCCGCGTCGTGGCCGTCGAACAGGCTGGACGCGGTCACAAAGCGCACCGGGTTCGCCGGCTTGTGCAGAGGGATCGCCATGAGAATAGTTTGACTTCCTACTATCGGACGTGCAACTGAGGGTGGTCCAGGTCTCTGTATCGAGCAGGAACCGAGCAGTAAGGCATCGTCCCGGCACTGGCCACAGACACGCTCGCGAAGCGCTACGAGTGAGCGCCGTCGAGCCCTAGCGCGCTGCGGCGCCCCACTCGTGCGCCAGCGCGGCCGCCTCACCGCGTGACCCGACGCCCAGCTTCTCCAGGATCTTCGCCACGTGGAACTTCACCGTGGACTCGCTGATGTGCAGCTCCTGAGCGATGTCGCGGTTGCGCCGGCCGCGCGCGAGCTGACCCAGCACCTCCAGCTCCCGCGCGCCCAGCACGGTCAGCGGGTCCTCGCGCGGGTTCTCCGGCGGCCCGATCGGGACCTCGACGGTCACGGTGCTGCCCCACCCCGGCACCGCGTCCACCTCCACCCGTCCGCCGAGCGGGCCCAGGCGTTCGGCGACGCGGCGCGCGTCGAGGCTGCCGCAGGACAGCGTGCCGGGGCCGTCGTCCCGCACGGTCGCCTTCAGCACGGTCGCGACGACCTTCCACCCGATGTGGACGCGGCTGACGTTGCGCTGGTCGTCCATCATCGCGTGCACGGCGGACCTGACCACCGCGCTGGCCGTGGCGGCGACCTCGGTCGGCAGGACGCGGTCCGCACCTTCCTCCGCGCCGGGCGTGCCCAGGTCCAGTCGCACGCCGCGGCCGCGCAGCACCCGCCGCAGCGAGTCGGCCAGCCGGTCGAAGGCGTCGCCTGCCCGTTCCTCGGTCAGCGCCTGCTCCAGCTCGGCCCGCGAGCGCAGCTCCACCAGCGCGGTCACGGCGAGGTCGGCGGCACGGGTGCGGGCGGTCGCGTCGTCCACGGTGCGGTCGCGCAGCACGCTGAGCAGTGCGGTCAGCGCGGTTCCGTACGCGTCACCGAGATCGGAGATGGTCACGGCACGCGCCGCCGCGGCCGCCCGTGACACCGCGAGCGTCGCGGGCACCGCCTCGTTCCGCAGGCCCTCCATGTGCGCGGTCACCAGGTCCCACAACGCCTGGGCGGGGGCCAGGACCTCGTCCGGCACAGGGGTGTCCTCGACCCGCAGGAACACCAGCAGCGCGCCCGGTTCGGTGACGTCGCTCGCCAGGACCACCACGGGGATCTCCACGCCCGCCATGACCGCTCGCCCCTGCCAGGCTCCCCTCCCCGGCACCAGCGGGCGCAACGCGGCGAGATCGGCGATGCCGGCCGACGGCCCCGGCGACTCGCCGCGGAACTTGAACGGCGCGAACGAGCAGTTGGACAGCTCGGCCACCGCCCGGTGGGGAATGGTCGCGGAGAACGCCTCGGACAGCCGCGGCAACGTCTCGCCCAGCGGCGCCTGGATCACGTCGACGGCCGTCATCAGGTCCATGAGCTCGAGCGTAGTCGTCGGCGCCCGATCGCAGCCGTCCTTTCGGCTAGCGCGAACTAGCCGAAGGAGTAGGTCAGCGGTCGCCGAGCCGCGCTAGGGTTGACACATCAACTAAAGGCGAACACGGGAGCGAACCCATGAAGGCGATCACCTACGGCGAGCACGGCGGCCCGGAAGTACTGCGCCTGGACGAGGCCGCGGAGCCGCACGCCGGACCAGGACAGGTGCGACTGAAGGTCGTGGCAGCCGCGGTCAACCCGATCGACTACAAGATCCGCAACGGGTGGATGCCGCCACAGATGACGCCTGCCTTGCCGACCATCCCCGGACTGGAGGCGGCCGGCGTCGTCGACGAGGTCGGCGAGGGCGTCACCGGGGTCTCGGTGGGCGGCGAGGTCCTGGCCTGGACCGTGACCGGCGCCTACGCCGAGTACGCCCTGGCCACCGAGTTCGCCCCCAAGCCGGCGGGCCTCGACTGGGACACGGCCGCCGCGCTGCCCGTGGCCGTCGAGACGTCGAACCGCGTGCTCGACGCCCTCGAGGTCGGGGCGAACGAGACGGTGCTCGTGCACGGGGCCGCGGGTGTGGTCGGCGCTGTCGGCGTCCAGCTCGCGGTGGCCCGCGGGGCCACGGTCATCGGCACCGCGTCGCCGGGCAACCACGACTACCTGCGCTCCCTCGGCGCCATCCCGGTCGCCTACGGTGACGGCGTCGCCGACCGGGTCCGCGCCGCCGCACCGCACGGCGTCGACGCCGTGTTCGACGCGGCCGGGCAGGGTGACCTGGAGGTGTCGATCGAGCTGCGCGGCAGCACCGATCGGATCGTCACCATCGCCGATCCCCGCGCCGCCGAGCTGGGCGTCACGTTCTCCGCCGGCGGTGGCCCGTTCGGCGCTCAACTCGCCGAGTACGCCCGCCTCGCCGCCGACGGCAAGCTCGGTGTGCGGGTCGCGCGGAGCCTTCCGCTGGCCGACGCCGCCCAGGCCCAGGAGCTGGTCGCGACCGGTCACGCCGGCGGCAAGGTCGTCCTGCGCCCCTAGGACCGTCTCGATGGGCTGGCAACGCTGTCATCAGCTGGCAATATTTGACTCATGACTCAACGCGTTGCGGTGACCGGAGGCAGCGGCAAGCTCGGGCGGGCCGTCGTGGCCGACCTGATCGAGCACGGCCGGGAGGTCCACAACCTCGACCAGGCCGCTCCCCCGGCGCCCCAGGGGTGCGAGTTCACGCGCGTCGACCTGACCGACTACGGCCAGGTCGTCGAGGCGATCGGCGGGATCGACGACAGGTACGACGGACTGGACGCGGTGGTGCACCTCGCCGCGATTCCGGGGCCGGGCGTGGCGCCCAACGCCCGCACGTTCCACAACAACGTGACCAGCACGTACAACGTGTTCGCCGCCGCACGGCTGGCCGGTGTGCACAACGTCGTGTGGGCGTCGAGCGAGACAGTGTTGGGCCTGCCGTTCGACACTCCCCCGCCGTACATCCCGATCGACGAGGAGTACGCAGGGCGGCCGGAGACGTCATACTCGCTGGGCAAGCTGGTCGACGAGACGCTCGCGCAGCAGTTCTGCCGGTGGGAGCCGGCGATGAAGATCATCGGCTTGCGGTTCTCGAACGTCATGGAGCCGCACGACTACGAGCGCTTCCCGTTCGACGCCGATCCGCTGGCGCGCAAGTGGAATCTCTGGTCGTACATCGACGCGCGGGACGGCGCCCAGGCCGTGCGCAAGGCGCTGGCCCACGACGCCGCCGGGTTCGACGTGTTCATCATCGCGAACGCCGACACGTGCATGACGACGCCGAACGACGAGCTGGTCGCGAAGGTCTACCCCGGTGTGCCGATCAGGAGGGCGTTCGGTCCTCACGAGACGCTGCTGTCGATTGAGAAGGCACGCCGGGTGCTGGGGTTCGAGCCTGAGCACTCCTGGCGGTCGTGATCTCCCTGGCGAGCCCGAACAGCTCGTCCGCCGCCCGTGCCCTCGGCCGGCACTGACGCAGGTGGTTGAGGGCACGGGCGAGCAGCAGTTCGGCCTGCTGCTCGCACCACTTCCGGCCGCCGGCCTGCTCGACCAGATCGGCCACCGCGCGGGGATCCGTCTCGGCGTACACGTCGGCGCCCGCGTCGATCGCGGCCACGACCGGGAGCGTGCGGCGCCCGTGCGCGAGGTCGTCGTACAGCGGCTTGCCGCTGATGGCCGGGCCGCCCCAGATGGCCAGCACGTCGTCCACGTGCTTGCGCGCCAGGCCGATGTCGTCGCCGAACTCCCGGAGGTGGTCGGCCTGGCTGCGGCTCGCCCCCGCGGCGAGCGCGCCGAGCTCGCACGCGCACGCCGGCAGCGCCGCGTGCTTCGCCGCCGCCACCCCCAGGTGTTCCGCGATGTCGATGTCGTCGCGCTCGTCCAGCTCGATCTCCTGGACGTAACCGTCCACAACGGACAGAAGTGCGGCGTTGAGGACCATGACCTCGGACTTGGTGAGCTGCGCGAAGGCCAGCGACAGAAGGGCTTCGGCGGCCGAGACGACCCGGTCGTCGCCGAACTCCACCCACGCGGCCGGCAGATGACCGCGGCTGACCGCGCGGGTCATCAGGTCCGCGTGCAGCTGTTCGTGCTGGGTTGCGAGCTCCAGCGCGACCGCCACCCGGACCGCCCCGCCCCCGTCACCGACCGTCTCCGCCGCCAGCAGCGCCAGGGCCGCCGCGGTGAAGTCCTGCTGCCGCAGGTTGTACTCGACGACCTCGCGAGTCTCGTCCGGGAGGTCCGCGATGACGGCCCGCAGCGGCGCGTCGACCGTGGCGCGGCTCCACTCCAGCACGCTCTGCGAGTCTCGCGGCGGTGCGACCACGTCCGTGCTCGTCATGCGAACTTCCTCTCAGACCCCGGGAAACGACGCTAAACCCGCAGGTAGCACCGGGCACACGGTTTCCACAGACGTGTTAAAGAGGGGCACGATCCGGCGAGCCGGACTACGTTGATGTTGAACGGGTTGTCGTCACCATCACCCGACCGTGATCGTCGTTTTTCCTGAGGGGCTGACCATGCGCTACACCAAGCTCGCCGGCATGGACGTGTCGGAGATCTGTCTCGGCATGATGAGCTACGGAGATCCATCGCAGGGCAACCACGCCTGGTCGTTGCCGGAGGAGCAGTCCCGGCCGTTCATCCAGGCCGCCCTCGAGGCCGGCATCAACTTCTTCGACACCGCGAACGTCTACTCCGACGGGTCCTCGGAGGAGATCACCGGGCGCGCGCTGAAGGACTTCGCCCGCCGCGAGGAGATCGTGCTCGCCACCAAGGTGCACGGCCGGATGCGCCCCGGCCCGAACGGATCGGGGCAGTCCCGCAAGGCGATCTTCGCCGAGATCGACAACTCGTTGCGCCGCCTCGGCACCGACTACGTGGACCTGTACCAGATCCACCGCTTCGACCCCGCCGTTCCGCTCGAGGAGACGCTGGAAGCGCTGCACGACGTGGTGAAGTCCGGCAAGGCCCGCTACATCGGCGCGTCGTCGATGTACGCGTGGCAGTTCACCAAGGCGTTGTTCACGCAGCAGCTCAACGGCTGGACGAAGTTCGTGTCGATGCAGAACCACTACAACCTCCTCTACCGCGAGGAGGAGCGCGAGATGCTGCCGTTGTGCGCGGACCAGGGCATCGCCGTGATCCCGTGGAGCCCGCTGGCCCGCGGCCGCCTGACCCGTGACTGGGACGCCGTCACCGCCCGCACCGAGACCGACGAGTTCGGGTCGAGTCTGTACGTCTCCTCCGACCAGGCGACCGTGGAACGCGTGGCCTCGGTGGCGTCGGCGCGGGGCGTCTCGCGGGCGCAGGTGGCGCTGGCGTGGCTGCTGCGCAACCCGGTCGTGACGGCTCCGATCGTCGGCGTCACCAAGCCGGGGCACCTGGACGACGCGGTGGCGTCGCTGGAGTTCCAGCTGACCGACGACGAGGTGAAGCTCCTGGAAGAGGCCTACGAGCCTCACCGCATCGCCGGTCACTCCTAACCCAGCTTCGCGACCTCGATGAAGTCGGGGATCTGGGCCTTGAGCGCCCCGTTCGGCTGGAACCGGTAGAACAGCACCGCGGTGCTGCACGCCGAGTTGCCGAACCAGGCGTGGTCGCAGGTGATCTGCGGGCCGAGGAAGCTGTCGAGGTTCTTCACGGCCCGCAACGCCCGCTCCGGCGTACCGTCCGAAGTGGACAGCACCCGCGCGAGCGTCATGATGTCCGCGAACGACACCACCGCTCCCGCAACGGGTTCGTCGTGGCCCGCCTCCTTCATGGCCTGGCGGTACTCCTCGATCTCGTCCTGGTTGGCCGGTGGTGCGGACAGCGGGTCCGTCGGGTGCCAGAAGTCGGCCGACAGCTCGACGCCGATCGACTGGTTCCCCACGGACCTGGGCAGTCCCGTGCACGACGCCGCGAGGATGCGCCCGTCGTAGTTGGCTTCGCGGAGTGCTTTGACGATGTGCGTGCACTGCTCCTCGGTGGCGGCGATGCTGCCCGACGCCTCCGCGGTCTGCACGGTCTGGGCCAGGTCGTCCCAGCCGGGGTTGTCCGCGGGGTAGTAGACCGAGCGGTAGTCGAGCCCGAACCGCTTGGCCGCCGGGGTCAGCACGGTGTCGGTGAAGGCGCGGGTGGTCGGCGACTCGGGCAGCAGCCACGCCACCGACTTCACGTCCTGGTCGGCGTAGTACTTCAACGCCGCGGTGCCGTAGGCGACGGCGGCGGCACCGAAGAAGAACGCGTTCTTGTGGTTCATCAGGCCGGGCGTGAACTGCACGTGCCCGACCAGCGGGATGGCGGCGTCGGCGAGCGTGGGCATCACGGCGTCGGCGCCGGTGTCCACGCCCTGCACGACCACCGCGGCCTTCTCGCTGACGAACTTCCCTGCGCAGGCCTGCGACTGCGCCGGCGTGCCGTCCGTGGGACAGGTGATGAGCTCGAGGGGACGGTTGCGGACCCCGCCCTTGCGGTTGAGGTGGGCGACGGCGACCTCGGCGCCGATCTGCAGTTCCGGCACCGCGAACGCGCCGGAGGAGTTGTTGAGGTATCCGATCTTGATGGGTTCGCCGCGGGGACCTCTCTCCGGCTCGGCGGAACATCCGGCGACCAGCAGGAGGACAGCGGCTACGACCCTGACGTGCATGACTGACGGCGCTCCTAGTGGCATCGGCGGTGATGCGAAGCGCTGATGGTCACGAGATGAGACGCCACCGATAAGTCGGGTTCCCCCGACAACTAGTGGCGGGACAGCCGCACCTGGCACACGTCCCGCACGTACCGGCTGGCCCGGCCGTCCCGTGGCACCACCAGGGTCGGGCGGGCCAGGCGCCGGCCGTTGTAGCGGGTGGCGAGCAGCGCGGCGCACGCACCGAACTCCGGGTCGACCTCCGCCCACGACAGCAGCGCGCGGTACCCGTCGGCGGACTCCACGAGCACGACGAAGCTGAGGTGGTCCATCTTGTGCCCGGTGTCGGTGCGCAACTGCACGCGCGTCAGCAGTGAGTGCAGCTGCACGCCCTGGACGTGGTGCACCTCGCGGCGCCGGCGGGTCACGTAGGGGACGTCGACACCCGCGCCCGCGTGGGCGTCGAGGTCGGTGGTCGAGATGACCCACTCGCTGCTGATGTCACCGGTGACGAGCACCTGGTCGGCACCGAGCGGTGGCCGGGGCACGGGGATCCGGGTCGCGGGCTCCATGACGACGATGGTAAAGCCGCAGAAGCACGCCCACCATCCTTGAATACTCCGCATCCGCGTATCTACACTCCCGTTCGTGCCGAATCTGCGGATAAGCGAAGCCGCCGCCCTGCTCGGGGTCAGTGATGACACCCTGAGGCGGTGGATCGACCAGGGACGCCTGCAGTCGGTGCTCCTCGACAACGGGCGCAAGGGCGTCAGCGGCACTGAGCTCGCGGCGTTCGCGCAGCAGATGACCGAGGCGGCCGAGCCCGGCGCCACCGTTGCCGCGTCGGCGCGCAACCGGATGAAGGGCATCGTCACCCGCGTCATCAAGGACGGCGTCATGGCGCAGGTCGACATGCAGGCCGGTCCGTTCCGCATCACGTCGCTGATGAGCCGCGAGTCCGCGGACGAGCTCGGCCTCGAGGTGGGCAGTGTCGCCGTCGCCTCCATCAAGTCCACCCACGTCGTCGTCGAGATCCCGGAGGCCTGAAGTGAAGAGAGTCCTTGCAGTCGTGGCGGCGCTGGCGCTGGCGGGCTGCGGCTCCGGGCAGCCGGGCACGTCCACGCCGACGCCCACCAGCGCAGCGGGTGTCACCGGGGAGATCACGGTGTTCGCGGCGGCGTCGCTCACCGAGTCGTTCACCAAGCTGGGCAAGGAGTTCGAGGCCGCGAACCCCGGCGCGAAGGTCAAGTTCAACTTCGCCGGCAGCTCGGCGCTGGCGCAGCAGCTCAACCAGGGCGCGCCCGCGGACGTGTTCGCGTCGGCGGCGCCGGCGAACATGAAGCAGGTGACCGACACCGGGACGATCACCGCGACGCCGACGACGTTCGTGAAGAACACGCTGCAGATCGCGGTGCCGAAGGGCAATCCCGGCAAGGTCTCCGGCCTCGCCGACTTCGCCAACGCGGAGCTGAAGATCGCGCTGTGCGCGGAGCAGGTGCCGTGCGGCGCGGCGTCGAAGAAGGTGTTCGAGGCGGCCAAGGTCACCGCCGCGCCGGACACGCTGGAGCAGGACGTCAAGGCCGTGCTCACCAAGGTGTCACTGGGTGAGGTCGACGCGGCGCTGGTCTACCGCACGGACGTGAAGGCGGCCGGCGACAAGGTCGAGGGCAAGGACTTCACCGAGGCCGACAAGGCGGTCAACGACTACCCGATCGCGCCGCTGGCCAAGGCGCCCAACGCGGCCGCCGCCAAGGCGTTCGTCGACTACGTGCTGTCGGGCAAGGGCCGCACGGTCCTCACCGAGGCCGGTTTCGCGGCTCCGTGACGACCAGGCACCGCGCACGAGGACGGCTCCCCGTCGTCCTCGTGCTGCCCGCGGTGATCGGGCTGGCCTTCCTGCTCGTGCCGCTGGCCGGCCTGCTCGTCAAGGCACCGTGGGCGACGCTGCCCGCGCAGCTCTTCAGCCCCGAGGTCGGCGAGGCGCTGAGGCTCTCGCTGATCTGCGCCTCGCTCGCCACGATCGTCTGCCTGCTGCTGGGAGTCCCGCTCGCGTGGCTGCTCGCCCGCAGCGACCTCCCTGGGCGCGGCATCCTCCGCGCGCTCGTGACCGTGCCCCTGGTGCTGCCACCTGTCGTGGGCGGTGTGGCGCTGCTGCTCGTGCTGGGGCGGCGCGGACTGGTCGGCCAGTACCTCGACCAGTGGTTCGGGGTCTCGTTGCCGTTCACCACAACGGGAGTCGTGCTCGCCGAGGCGTTCGTGGCGATGCCGTTCCTGGTCATCTCGGTGGAGGGTGCCCTGCGGGCAGCCGATCCGCGCTTCGAGGAGGCCGCGGCCACGCTGGGCGCCTCGCGCTGGCTCACGTTCCGCCGGGTGACCCTGCCGGGAATCATGCCGGGCGTGGTCGCGGGAACCGTGCTGTGCTGGGCCCGCGCGCTCGGCGAGTTCGGCGCGACCATCACGTTCGCGGGCAACTTCCCCGGCAAGACGACGACCATGCCCCTGGCCGTCTACCTGGCGCTGGAGACCGATCCGGACGCCGCGATCGTGCTGAGCATGGTGCTGCTGCTCGTCTCCGTCGCCGTGCTCGCGGGCCTGCGCGACAAGTGGATCAGTGGTCCGTCATGACCCTGCACGCCGAACTCCGCGTCACGCGCCCGGATTTCTCGCTCGACGTCGACCTCACCATCGAACCGGGCGAGGTGGTCGCCCTGCTCGGCCCCAACGGTGCAGGCAAGACCACCGCGCTGCGCGCCCTCGCCGGTCTCACCGCCGGCAGCAGCATCAGCCACAACGGGTCCACCTGGGACGGTCTGCCCGCCGAGCAACGGCCGATCGGCGTGGTGTTCCAGGACTACCTGCTCTTCGCGCACATGAGCGCGCTCGACAACGTCGCGTTCGGTCTGCGCGCCCGCGGCACCCGCAAGGCCGACGCCAACGCGGCCGCACTGCGCTGGCTGACCCAGGTCGGGCTCGCCGAGTTCGCGAAGGCCAGGCCCCGCACGCTCTCCGGCGGCCAGGCCCAGCGCGTCGCACTGGCCCGCGCCCTCGCCACGTCCCCCGAACTGCTGCTGCTCGACGAGCCCCTGGCCGCGCTGGACGCCGGCACCCGCCTGCGCGTGCGGTCCGAACTGGGCAAGCACCTGCGCGACTACCCCGGCCACACCCTGCTGGTCACCCACGACCCGCTCGACGCCATGGTGCTAGCCGACCGGCTCGTCATCCTGGAGCACGGCCGCGTGGTGCAACAGGGCACCCCGCGCGAGGTCGTCCGGCAGCCGCACACCGACTACGTCGCCCACCTGGTCGGCCTCAACTTCTACCGCGGCGCCGCCGACGGCACCGAGGTCCGCCTCGACGACGGCGGCACCCTCACCATCGCGTCACCGGCGGACGGGCTGGTGCACGTGGTGTTCCCGCCGTCCGCCGTCAGCCTGTACACCGAGAAACCGTCAGGCAGCCCGCGCAACACCTGGCCCGCCGTGGTTTCCGGCATCGAGCAGCACGCGCACACCACCCGCGTGGATCTGACCGGCACGCCGTCCGTGCTCGCCGACATCACCACGGCGACCGTCGCGGAGCTGCGGCTGCAACCCGGTGATCTGCTCTGGGTCTCCTTGAAAGCCACCGAGATCCACACCTATCCCCGTTAGCATCGTGGTCGTGATCTCCGACCTGCTCCGCGGCCTCCCGTCGCTCGCCGGCCCGCTGCCCGCGTTCGACCCGGCCGGCGCGCCGGCCGATCCGGACCGGCTGTTCGCCGCGTGGCTGTCGGACGCGATCGCCGCGGGCGTGACCGAGCCGCACGCACTGACGCTGTCCACTGTGGACCCTTCCGGCAAGCCTTCAGCCCGCGTGCTGATTCTCAAGGACCTCCGCGACGGCGTGTGGCATTTCGCGTCCAGTGCGGTGAGCCGCAAGGGCAAAGAGCTCGCGAACACACCTTGGGCCGCACTCACGTTCTACTGGCCCGCTCTCGGCCGCCAGGTGCGGGTGCGCGGTGCGGTCAGCGTCGCCAACGCCGAGGACAGCGCCCAGGACTTCCTCGCCCGCTCCCCCAGCGCCCGCGCGAACGCGTTGCTGGGCAGGCAGAGCGACGTGCTGGGCAGCCGCCACGAGCTGGAGGAGGCGCTGCGAGCCTCCGTCGAACAGGCTCCCGACGCCGTGGCTCCCGCGTGGACGCTGTACCACGTCACGGCGGACGAGGTCGAGTTCTGGCAAGGCGATACGGGCCGCAAGCACGTGCGTGTGCAGTACACGCGCGATCGTGCCGAATGGACCCGCACGCTGCTCTGGCCCTGACCGCTAGCAGGTCATCGTCAGCACGGCGTCCGCGAAGTCGTACGGCTGCTCGATGTGTCCGAAGTGGCCACTGCCGTCGAGAATCCGCAGCCGGGACGCGGGCAGTTCGCGGTGCAGATCGCGAGCCCACCTGGGCGGGCAGATGAAGTCGAACGCACCGGCGATGACGAGCGCCGGCAGGGAGATCTTCCCGAGCTTGCCGCGCACGTCCCACCGCGAGGGCTGCCGGGCGGGGTCGAACGTGACGTCGATCGGGAGGATCCCGGCCTCCCCCACGGTCCGGCGGTAGTCGGCGAAGTACAGCGGCAGCACGCCTTTCAGGTAGCCGAGGAACGACTCGCGGTCGGTGATCGCCGGGCCGTCGGGCCGCTTGTACTCCCAGAAGGTGTGGCCGGCGTGCTCGATCTCGGGACGGCCCGGCCAGCGCGCTACGGAGGCGTTGACCTGCCGGCCCGCTTCCTCGAACAGCTCAGGACCGTAGACCGGCGCCGAGTCGTAGATGACCATGCCGCCGAGCACCTCCGGCGTTTCCAGGGCCAGTTGCAGGCCGACGAAGCCGCCGTGCGAGTGCCCCAGGAAGTACGGGCGGTGCAGGCCGAAGTGCGCGATGAGCCGACGGGTGAAGTGCGCGTAGCGCTCCACGCGGTAGTCGCCGTCCGGCAGCAGGCCGCTGTGGCGGGTGCCGACCGGGTCGACGTAGAGCATGGTGAGGCGTTCCTCCAGCAACGGCATCCGCAGGTAGTCGGAGTGGATGCCGGGACCGCCGGAGTGCACCAGGCACACGGGTCCCTTGCCACGCACCTCGAACGCCTGCGTGACACCGTCGATCTCCACGCTGTACTCGCCAGGTTCCATGCCGGGTTCCATGCCAGTACAGACAGAGCCGGGGCCGCCGTTGTGACAGCGGCTCACACCTTCCTGAGCACGAACTCGTCGCTGCGCCCGCCACCGAGCAACACGTCGAGCCGGCCCGCGACCGCGTACGCACCGCACGGGGTCTTGGTCAACGTGGTCGGCGCCTTGTCCGGCCACTTGGTCTCGCCGGCGATCTCCACGGTCTGCCAGCGGTCCGTGGTGCGCACTTCGACGACTCGGTTCGCCGCCGTGTTGTCCACGAGCAGCAACCGGTCGCGGCCCAGCACGAGCAGGCCGTCCGGTGCGCCGATCGGTGCGGTGATCGTGGTGACGCTGCTCGGGTTGCCGAGCGGGATGACGGCGAGCTTGCGAGCGCCGGAGAGCGCGGCGACGAGTTTGTCGCCCAGGTGCGCGATGCCGTTCAGGCCCCAGCCACCGGTCGTCGGCTGCGCGAGGTCGGGGTGCGTGACGAGCGTGGTGGCGCGGCCGGACGGGGAGACGCGGAAGACGGTGCCCGCGATGGAGTCGGTGACGTAGGCGGTGCCGTCCGGGCCGAGCGCCACGTCGTTCGCGAAGTGGCCGGGACCGGTCGCGAGCGTGATGCGGTGCAGCGCCCGCCCGGTGCGCAGGTCGTAGATGCCGAGCCCGGCGAACGCCCTGGTGGTCTCCGGCTTGCTGCGGTCGGCGAGGCCGAGGTCGGCGTTGGCGACGAGCAGGCGGCCGCGGCGCGCGTCGACCGCGAGGCCCATGGAGGTGATCAGCCACGGGTCGTCGACGAGCGGGCGGGCCTGGCCGCCGGGGTCGACCCGGGACACCGTGCCGTGCGTGACCGAGCCGACCAGGAAGCGGTGCCGGATCGGGTCGTAGGTGACGCCCTCCGGGTGCAGGGATGGGCCGTTGCCCATGATGACGGGCTCGCACCGGGGGGAGGTGGGCGCGGCTTGCGCGGCGGGCGCGGCAGGCGCGGCAGGCGCGGCAGGCGCGGCAGGCGCGGCAGGCGCGGCAGGCGCGGCAGGCGCGGCAGGCGCGGCAGGCGCGGCAGGCGCGGCAGGCGCGG
>NZ_JBITEX010000002.1:0-145843 GCF_044455585.1 Lentzea sp. NPDC051213 | reverse complement strand
CGGCGTGCGCGGCAGGCGCGGCGTGCGCGGCAGGCGCGGCGTGCGCGGTGATCGGGGTGAGCAGGAGGATCAGCAGCGAGATCAGGATTCTCGTCATCCTGCCGATCCTCGCCACGACTCACGGCCCTGGCTACCGACTTTCGGCGCGAACCGCCGCTGCTACGCGGTCAGCCCGGCCAGCCGCCGCGCCGCCGCCGTCGCTACGCCGTCAGCCCGGCTAGCCGCCCTGCCGCCGCTACGCGGTCAGCCCGGCCAGCCGCCGCTGCTACACGGTCAGCCCAGCCAGCCGCCCGCTACCGCCGCTCGCGGACAACCCAGCCAGCCGCACCGCCGCTACGCGGTCAACCCCGCCAGCCGCCCCGCCGCCTCCCAGCCAACCCGGCCAGCCGCCGCTACGCGCCCAACCCAGCCAACCGCCGCCCCGCCTCCGACTCACCCCACCGGAACCCGATCCGCCGAGACAACTCGACCGCCTCACCGTACGAGGCCCGAGCCTCAACCACCCGACCCGCCAACTCGTGCACCACGCCGCGGTCAAGAAGCACCCCGGCCTCGATCTGCCGGTCCCCCACCGACCGCGCCAGCACCAGGGCCTCCTCGCACAACCCGAGCGCGCGGTCCAGCGACCCGAGCTGGCGGTGCGCGTCGGCCATGTTCGCCAGCGCGTGCAGTTCGCCGGAGCGGTCGCCGCACGCGCGGAATGTCGTCAGAGTCTCCTCGTAGCACCCCAGCGCGGCCGGCAGGTCGCCCAGCGCGGCGTGCACCAGGCCGAGGTTCGTGCGGACGTACGCCGCGCCCTGCGAGTCCGCCAGCTCTTCGCGCAGCGACAAGGACTCCGACAGCGACGTGAGGGCCTGCGGCAGGTCGCGCACCCGCCAGTGCACGATGCCGAGGTTGTTCAGCGTCACGGCTTCGAGCTGCCGATCGTGCAGCTGCCTCGCCAGCGCCAGCGCCGCGGTCCAGTGCTGCTGGGCCTCGGCGAACTTGAAGCCGCGCTCGCAGGCGGCGCCGAGTTCCTTCAACGCCAGCGCTTCCGCGCGGAGGTCGCCGAGCGAGCGCGCGGCCTCCAGGGCGAGGACGTTCAGGGCTGCCCAGTCCGCTACCTCGGAGCGGCGGCGGAAGTACCAGGACAGGCCCGTCGCGAACGCGATCGCGTCGGCCGGGGAGGCCTGGTGCGCGGCGGCGATCAGGTTGTCGCGCTCCTCGGCCAGCCAGAGGTCGGCCGGGTTGTCCGCCAGGGCTTCCAGGTAGTGCTTGTGCAGGCGTTCCAGCGCCATCGACCGTTCCTCGGCGGATTCCGAGCCGCGGCACCGCTCCCGCGCGAAGAGCCGCAGCAGGTCGTGCAGGGCGAAGCGGCCGGGCACGGGTTCCTCGACTAGGTTCGCGTCGGCCAGTTCCGCGAGCAGCTCCTCGACGTCCGGCACTTCCGTCAACGCCCGTGCCGCCGCGACCGCGAAGTCGGGGCCGTCCATCAGGCCCAGCAGGCGGAAGACCCGTGCCACTGCGGCGGAACCCAGCTCCCCGTAGCTGACCTCGAACGCCGAGCGCACGGCGACGTCGCCCAGCTTCAGCTCGTCCAACCTGCGCGTCTCGTCGGCCAGCCGTGCGGCCAGCAGCGGCGCTGTCCACTGTGGACGCGCGGCGAGCCGGGCACCCGCGATCCGCAGTGCCAGCGGCAATCCACCGCACCAGCGCACGAGTTCGGCGGCGTCCTCGACCCGGCCGGCCACGCCGCTGAGCAGCTGGGTCGCCTCGTCCAGCGGCAGCGCGCCCAGCCGGACGTACGAGGCGCCGGACAGCGAGGTGAGCGGGCGGCGGGAGGTGATCAGCACCGCCGAGCCGGGTCCCGTCGGCAGCAACCGCTTGACCTGGCCCGCGGTGGCGACGTTGTCCAGCACCACGAGCAGACGCCGCTGCGCGGTGAGCGACCGGTAGCGCACCGCCTCCTCGTCGCCCGGCCGTTCGCCGAGCGCCCGCAGGAACCCGCTGAGCACCCGGTCCGAGGCGCCGTCGGAGAGGTCGGCGTAGAGCTGGCCGTCCGGGAAGTCGCGCGTGATCTCGTGCGCCGCCCTGACCGCGAGCGCCGACTTGCCGATGCCCGCCTGCCCGGTGATCACGCACACCGCGACCCGGTCCTGCCGCAGCTGCGCCTTGATCGAGTTCAACTCACGCGCGCGGCCGGCGAAGGTGACGACGTCCGGGGGCAGCTGCCGGATCGCCTGGGCACCAACGGGTTTCGCGCGCAGGATCTCGGCCTGCCGCCGCCGCAACGACTCCCCCGGCTCGACGCCCAGCTCCTCGGCGAGGGTGCGCCGGCACTCCTGGTAGGCGGCCAGCGCCTCGGCCGGCCGGCCGGCGCGGTGCAGCGCGACCATCTGCTGCTCGCGAAGGCGTTCGTTCAACGGATGCTCGCGCACCCACTCGTTGAGGTCCGCGACGATCTCCACGTGCCGCCCGAGGTCGAGCTCGGCCTCGGCGCACTCGACCCGCGCGGCCAGCCGCTGCTCCTCCAGCTGGGCGATGACCCCGCGCAGGAGCCCGGACGCGGCCAGGTCCGCCAGCGCGGGCCCGCGCCACAACGCGAGGGCCTCCCGGTACCGCTGCGGGGTGCGTTCTCGCCGTGCCACGTCGAGCAGTTCGGCGAACCGCGTGAGGTCCAGCTCGGCGGGATCGATCGACATCAGATAGCCGGGCGCCCGCGACAGCAGCCGCGAGCCGACGATCTTGCGCAGCTGGTAGACGTAGACCTGAAGGTTCTTCAGCGCGGTCTTGGGCGGCGCGTCGTCCCACAGCACGCTGATCAGCCGGTCGACCGCCAGCACCCGCCCCGGCTGCGCGAGCAGCAACGCGAGCACCGCTCGTTGTTTGGGCGGCCCAAGGCTCAGCCGTACGCCGTCATCGGCGTAACACTCGACCGGCCCCAGCACCCGGAACTCCACAACACCTGATCGTAACTACCAGACGCATACCGAACACATGCCACGCGCCAGGACGTTTGCGCCATGACGAAAACCTCACTGGCGCTGATCGCGGCATTCGGCACTTTGGCCGCTGTCGTGTCCCCCGCCCAGGCGGCCGAGCCCTACTCCGAGAGCCCGTCGGCCTCCCACGCCGTCCGTTCGGCCGATGGCTACGACGTCGTGGTCGGCGGCGTGAAGAGAGCCACGGTCAGGGTCAGCGATCCCGCGTACACAGTCCGCACGACGTCCTCCGCCGACGGCGCGCAGGCCGCCGTGATCTCCGACTTCGACGGCACGAAGGGCACGTCCCTGCAGACCGTCGACCGCTACGGAAAGTCTCGTTTCGTGGCCGGCGGCGCCATCACGTCGGCCGTCTTCCACGGCTCGACGCTGGCCTACGCCGACGGCGAGACCGTGGTGGTCGACGGCAAGCCGGTCGGCAAGCTCAAGGGCCGCGCGCCCGAACTGCTCGGCTTCACCTCCGACGGCACCGGCCTGCTCGCCGTGCAGCACCCGGCCGCGGCTGACGAGAGCACGTACGTCGGCTCGCTCGTCCGCTTCGACCTGACCTCCGGCGCGGCGAAGCCGTTGATCTCGAGTGACTCCACCGCCCTGTACCGCGACTTCAAGCTCGTCGACGTCAAGGGCGAGCGGCACGTCAGCTTCATCAAGCACAACGAGATCTACCGCTGCGGCGGCGCCGAGCCGCAGTACCTGGGACTCGCCACCGAGAACGGCGACGTCCGTTCGCTGATCGGCGAGACGCGCCACCACTACCGAGGCGCGGTGTGGAGCACCGACGGCGCCCGCGTCGCGTACGAGGTCATGGGGTGCGTGTCCGACAAGACGCTCGGCCCCGACCAGTTCGCGGGCTTCAACGGCGTCTACGTCCAGGACCTGGCCACCCATCGGGCTTCCCGGGTCGTCGAGGGCCTGTCGTTCAACTACGCGCTGACCGGCATCGAGGGTGGTGACGCCGTTCTCGGCAGCCCGCAGCGCGGTCGTGTGAAGGCGTCCGGGCTGTCCGCCGCCTCGCTGGACGGCGAGGTCACCACGATGGGCCGCCTGAACCGCGCCGAGTACATCCACCAGCTGTGGGACACGCGCAACGACTTCAACGGCAACTCCTCCTGCGGCCCGACCAGCGCGGTGATCGACCTCGTCACCTACCAGCTGCCCAACCAGTTCGGCGTGCAGGTCGCACAGCCGACGTCGCACTGGTCGAAGTGGGGCCGCTACATCACCGACGAGTTCTCCAACCGCGGCACCACCTTCAACCGCACCATGAACGACTGGTCCCGCACCGGCAGCTGGAAGGGCGCGCACGGCTGGATCACCGGCTACTTCTGCGGCGGCAACCCGGCCCGTCCCTGCGCCTCCTGGGAGTCCGAACGCGACTTCCTGGCCCGCAACGGCGCCGCCGTCCAGCAGGGCAACTTCACCCCGGCCCAGGTCCGCGCGTTCCTCGACCAGGGCAAGTTCGTGATCATGAGCGGCACGTGGGGCTCGACGTCCGGCCACCTGTCCGTGGTGATCGGCTACCACGACAACGGCCAGTTCTACGTCCACGACACCTACGGCGCGGGCACGGACGGCAGCTACGACGGCGCGAACCAGCTCTACAACTGGGGCTACATCGCACCCGTGCAGATGTGGGCCGCCTAACTACTTGACGGATGGCGTCAAGAACTTGCTATCGTCTGTCAAGTGGCGACCACCCCGGAACACGTGGACCTGCGGGACGACCTGGTCCGGCTCGTGACGAGCCGCCTGCTCGACCCGCTGGAGATCCTGCTGCCGCAGGCCGACCTCGTCGGCCTGCGGTCTTCCGTCTCCGCCGACGCGGAGATGTGGGCGGCCCAGCTGCTCGGCGACGACGACGCGCTGGCCAAGCAGGTCGCGATCCGCCTGATGACTGTTCTCCACCCCGGCGACACCCCGTTCGATCCGCCCGACGCGTGGTGGAGCACCCCGCTCGGCCGCGTCGCCGCACGCCGCGCCGGACACCCGAGCAAGGAAGGCGTGTCCTTCGGGGTGGCGGGCGCGATGCTCGGCATCACCCGCCAGGGCGTGCACGACCTGGTGAGCCGCAACAAACTCGCCCGTCATCCCGACGGCGGCGTCACCGTCGACTCCATCCGCGCCCGGCTCCTGCTCAGGAGAGACCAGTGATCGCGGTCAGCGAGTTCGTGACGACGCGGTGAGCAACCGGTCCAACGCCCGCCGAGCCCGGTCCGGCGCCGCGCTGTCGCGTTCGAGCTGCAGGAAGTGGTTGAGCGCCAACATGATCCCGACCACCTCGTAGATCAACTGGTCGACGTCCACGTCCCGCGCGAGATCGCCGTCGTTCACCGCGCGCCGGATGTGGACCCGCAAGTCGCGCCGCCACAACGCGTTCATCCCGGCCAGCGCGTCCCGCACCGGCCCGCTCCGCCCGTCGAACTCGGCCGTGGCCGCCGTGAAGAAACAGCCGCCTGGCAACACGTTGCGCTCGAGGTACGACACCCAGGCCTCGCAGACCGCCCGCAGGTGCGGCAAGCCGGACGGCGCCTGCCTGACCCGCCGCGGCACCTCTCGTTCGAAGACCTCGGCCGCCTGATCGACCACCGCGAGCTGCAGACTCTCCTTGGTGCCGAAGTGGCCCAGCACGCCGGCCTTGCTCATCCCCATCTCGAGCGCGAGCCGGCCGATGGTCAGCCCCTCGAGCCCTTCCGCCGAGGCGATCTCCAGGCTGCGGTCGAGGATGCGCTGCCGCGTTTCACGAGTCTCGGCAACAGATCGGCGTGGGCTCACCCACGCATCCTAACCCTTTAGCTACCGACCGATCGGTTGCTATATTCGCCGGGTCGTCGCCTGGTAGAAGGAGCAAGCCTTGTCCGGATCCCGTGTCGTAGCGCTCGGCCACCACCAGCCCGAACGGGTGCTGACCAACGCCGACCTGGAAAAGATGGTGGACACCGACGACGCGTGGATCCGCCAGCGCACCGGCATCGCCACCCGCCGCATCGCCTCGGCCGACGAGTCCGTCGCGGACATGGCCGCTGCGGCCGCCGCCAAGGCACTGGCCGCCTCCGGGCTCTCCCCCGCCGACATCGGCCAGGTCACCGTCGCCACCTGCTCCGCGATCGACCGCTGCCCGTCGATCGCCGCCCAGGTCGCGAACCGCCTGCAGATCCCGGCCGCGGTCTGCTTCGACCTCAACAACGCGTGCGCCGGCTTCTGCACCGCCCTGGCCACCGCGGACCACGCCCTGCGCGCCGGTGCCGCCCGCCACGCCCTGGTCATCGGCGCCGAGAAGATGTCCGACCTGGCCGACTGGACCGACCGCAGCAGCTGCATCCTGCTGGGCGACGGCGCGGGTGCCGCGGTGATCAGCGCCTCCGACGACGCCCTCATCGGCCCGGTCGCCTGGGGTTCCGACCCGACCCGCAACAACGCCGTGCGACTGGTCGACGCCTGGCAGCCGCGCTTCGCCCAGGAAGGGCAGGCCGTGTTCCGCTGGGCCACCAGCGAACTCCCCGCCATCGCCGCGCAGGCGTGTGAACGGGCGGGCATCGCCACGACGGACCTCGCCGGGGTGGTCACGCACCAGGCGAACCTGCGGATCATCGAGGCCCTGACGCGGAAGCTGAAGCTGCGCGACGACGTGGTCATCGCGCGCGATGTCGTGGAGTCGGGAAACACTTCGGCGGCCTCGGTGCCGCTCGCGCTGTCCAAACTGGTCGAGCGCGGGGAACTTCCTTCTGGCCGGCCGGTTCTGCTGTTCGCGTTCGGCGGCGGACTCTCCTGGGCGGGCCAGGTAATCACAACCCCCTAACGCGCGCCCCCACCGGCCTTCCCTGATGGCGCGAAAAGCACGTTCGGGCCGCTAGATGGCCCGAACGTGCTTTTCGCGCCAAAAAAAATTGGGGGGAAGGCCGGTGTGGCGGCTCGGGAGCCCGCCGAGCCGCCACACCGTCGGTGACGCACGAGAAAGGAAATCAGTGCACCGGCGCGGGTACGAGCGCATCGCCGCGTGACGTCATCGGTCCGCCACCTGGCCACGACAGCGACGTCGGAGTTCGCTCGTCACCGCTTGCCCTGTACCGGCACACTGATCCTCCTCACCCTGTTAGGGCCTCGCGCGTCCTCCGCCCACTCGCACCATCTCCGGCCTCGAACGTGAATGCCGCCGCCGCTGCAATGGCGGGGACATCGACGACGAGACGGACGGGGGAACGGATGATGCGCGGGCGGCGACCGGTTCGGGAACCGGAATCTGAGTGGTGGGAAGAACCTCCGGCGCGGCTGCCACAGCGGGCTCCGGCTCGGCCCACACCGGGGTGTTCGTGTCCACCTGGTTCTGCCGGAAGAGTTCCGGGGTCTCGGTGATGATCTTGCCTGGGGACTCCAGGCCCACGATGCCGACGAGCTTGCCGTCGGCGATGAAGCCGGTCAGCCCGTTGACGTCCGTGGTGTCGGTGCCCAGCACCGGCAGACCGGCACCCTGGACCCGCATGCCGTACTGCTCGGTCCAGAAGCGCGGGACCGGCGTGTAGGTCTTGGCGTGGTTGCGGCCGACCAGCAGGTTCTCGGCCGCGGCGCGACCGCCCTCGACCGCGTTGAGCCAGTGCTCGACCCTGCGCACGACGCCGTTGAAGCGCATGTTGGGCCAGCGGGCGACGTCACCGCAGGCGACGAGGTTCTCGGCGCCGACCACGTGGTTCGTGGAGTCGCACAGCACGCCGTCCGAGATGTCCAGGCCGGAGCCGCGCAGCCAGTCGACGGCCGGCGAGGCGCCCACGGCCAGCACGACGCAGGAAGCGAAGAAGACCTGGCCGTCCGAGAGGTGAATGCCGATGCCGCCGGGCTGACGCACCCAGTGCTTGATGCCGACCCCGGTGGCGAGGCGGACACCGTGCTCCACGTGGGCCTCGGTGATCTTCTTGCCGATGTTGTCACCGACGACGCCGCCCAGCAGCTGCGGCGAGCGCACGATCAGAGCCACGTCGCGGCCCATGTGCCGCACCGAGCAGGCGAGCTCGCAGCCGATGAACCCGCCGCCGATGACAGCGACGAGGCCCTGCGACTGACGGATGTTCCTGCGGATCGCGACCGCGTCGTCCAGCGTCCGCAGCACGTGCACCCGCGGGTCGTGGCGCGGCGCCCCGCCCATCGCCCTGGCGTCGACGCCGGTGGCGATGATCATGCCGTCGTACTTGATCTCCTCGCCGCCGGGCACCCAGACCGACTGCTTCTTCGGGTCCAGGTGCAGGGCCGGGGAGTTCAGCCGCCACTCGGCATCGAGGTCGCCGGAGAACGACAGCAACGAGTCGTCGGGCGTCCACTCGCCGGTGATGATCTGCTTCGACAGGCACGGGCGGTGGTACGGGAGGTGCCGCTCGGCGGACAGGATCGTGATCTGCCCGTCGAAACCCATCTCCCGCAGCCGTTCCGCGGAACGGACTCCTCCGAGTCCGCCGCCGACGACCACGATCCGTTCGCTCACTTCACTCGCTCCCTGATCTCGATCGCGCGCATCGGGCACGCGCGGGCTGCCGCTCTGGCCTGGGCGAAGTGCTCCTCAGGCGGCCGGCGGTTGTAGGTCAGGCGGTTGTCTTCGATCAGCTGGAAGACGTCCGGGGCCTCCGCCTGGCAGGTGCCGTAGCGGTGGCATTTCTCGTTGTTGACGCTCACGTCCATCGCGTCGCCCTCGCCGACGCCGGGTTCTTTGCCGCGCTCGGAGTCGAGCATGCCGATGCGCATCAGCACTTCGGGCGGCAGGAACCGGGCCAGGGCCAGGGTCGCGGTCGGGACGAGGACGGTGAGGCCGGCGAGCCACAGCACGGACAGGTTGCCGTTGGCGATGGCGCCGAACCAGGAGTGCACCACGGTGATCGTCACCGCGATGTACGCCGTTTGGTGGAACCTCAACCACTTGCGGTAGAAGACTTTGTGCCGCATGGAGGCGAGCACGGCGATCGCGAGCATGACCTCGAGGCCGAGGATGCCGAGCGCGTGCCGGAACAGGCCGCCGTCGACGAAGGGCAGGATCAGCTTGATGAAGCTGAACGTGCCGGTCTGGATCAACGTGAAGGCGAACGCGTGGACCATGCCGAACGCGATCGCCAGCGAGGCGAGCACCATGTGCCCGTTCTTCAGTCCCTCACGGCCGGTGAGCTTCTCGGCCCATCCGGTCGCGATCAGCACGCCCCAGGACAAGGTGGCGCACATCAGGACGTAAGCCAGCCTGGCGGAGATCTGGGCCATCTTCTTGACCCCCGAGTCGAACTCGGACGCCTGAGCCACCAGGAGCGGAATCTGGCTGGACAACAACACTTCCTCCGATAGAGCTCTCGCGGGAACCCGCCCGGTCCTGTCGTGCAGGAGTGGACACATCAGGGCCGGGCGGGTGGGAACAGGTCCGCGTTGGAGTGCCTCTGACCTTGGGACACCACCTCCATTCCCGTTGACACAACGGGGTCTTGCAGACTCACCGCACCGGTCGTCGCGGGCGGAGTACTCGGAGCAGGAGGACCGTGAGGACCGCTCCCGCCGCGGTGACCGTGAGGATCACCCACATGTTCGGCCCCTCGTTGGAGGCCAAAGTCGCGTTGATGATGCCGCCGGCTGGCACGGGTTCGGCGAAGGACTGATCGCCGGCGATACCTGTGCTCTCCAGCAACGTCATGTGCTTCATCACCACGTCGATGCCGGCCTGCGCGAACCCGCGGATGGTGTCGTTGCGGGTCTGCGAGCGCACCTTCGCGACGAACATGAAGACCTGACCGTGCGCGGCCCGCAGCCTGGCGACGAACGCCTGGTCGAACGCGTCTCCTTCGAGACCGTTGATCTCTTCCATCCACGACTGCTGCGCGGGGTTCGGCACATCAGGAGTGGTCACCCCGAGCTGAGCGGCTGTCTTCTTCGTCAGCGCGTCCAGCATCATGTGGTCGAGCATGATCATCTTGCCGATCTGCTTGACCCTGGGGTTCGACGCCTTGGTGGCGGTGAGCTCACCCATCGGCATTTCCCACAGGCCTGCCTGGCGCACCTTCACCAGCAGATCGCGGTCGTTCGCGGTCATCGGACCCGTAGGCGTGTCCTGTACTCCTCCGGTGTCCGCGGGCTGGGCTTGTGCCGCCATGACGGACCCACCGGCGAAGAGGAACAACATCGCCAAGACGGTGGCGAGGGCTCTGGTCATCGTCTTGATGTCCTCGTTGTTCAGTGGAAGTCGATAGGATTCAAATGGAATTCGTGTGATCAAAGGCTCAGTAACCGGGCGAGCCCGACGATGGCGGCGCAGGCGGCGGTGCCTGACCGTTGTTCGGGCTGGGGGACGGGCTCGGCGTACTGCTGCTCTTGCTGTTGTTCTGCGCTTTTCCGCCGGTGATCTTGGCGCCGTTGGGGGCCGTGGCGAACCACGTTCCGCCCTTTCCCTGCCCCTTCATGTCGCCGGCGGCCTTGTCCTCGTTGAAGGTGTACTGCGGCCATCCGGCGATGGTCAGCTGCTTGGAGCCGTCCGACCTGGTCACGGAGCCGATGGTGATCGGGTCTACCCCGGTCGCCATGGGCGCCTTGTCCGCGAGGACCGGCTTCCAGGCCTTCGCGCAGTCGCCCTCGCAGTTCGACTTGGACGGCTTCGGGGTGTCCTTGTCGTACCGGTAGAGCGGGAGTCCGTCGCCATCGGTGACGAACCACCCCATCTGGTCGGTGTTGGCGATCAGGAGGAGCATCGACCCGCTCAGATCAGCGGGTTTCGCCTGAAGACCGCCTGTTGCGGACCCACCGGCGGGAGTCTGGGTGCTGCCGCATGCGGTGAGGGAGAGAGCCAGTGCCGCCAGGGCGGTGATGGCTGGTCCACGTCGCATCGGCAGGTCCTTTCTCGGCGGGGGTACCGAGGAGTACGGACACGATCCGGCAACGGTTCACGAACTTCGCGAGGAATATTTGCCTCTCGACTTGAGACGCTTCATAGGGCAAGGATGTCCACCGTGGCGCGGCATAGACGTCAACGTGAGTTAGACGAACAATCACCAAGACCGGGGTCTCTCGAGGAAGAGTTGATCCGTCGGCTGTACGAGGAATTCGGGAGCGCACTGCTCGGACACTGCATGAGGTTGACCGGCCATGATCGTCAATGGGCCGAGGACATCGTGCAGGAAACCCTGGTCAGGGCATGGCGCAACGCCGAGAAACTCGAGCGTGACCCCGTGCTCTTGCGGTCGTGGTTGTTCACGGTGGCAAGGCGGTTGGTCATTGACGACAGACGTAAGAGAAGCGTCCGTCCGCAGGAGTTCGAACTGACCCCTTCGGACGAGTCGCCGTCCCGTGGTGAGGAGGATCGCACCCTCGCGGCGATCGTCGTCGCCGAGGCCATGAACGGTCTCTCTGAAGAGCATCGGGAGGCTATTCTCGAGACATACCTGCGGGATCGCACTGTCGGCGAGGCCGCGGCGGCACTGGGTGTGCCACCGGGAACGGTCAAGTCGAGGGTGTACTACGCGCTCCGTGCGTTGCGGCGTGCGTTGCACGATCGGGGAGAGACGCGGTGACAACGGCACCAGATCACCTCGACGTAGCCGCCTACGTACTCGGCATCCTGGATGCCGATGAGGTGGAGGCGTTCGAGAACCACCTGACCGAATGTCGGCGGTGCGCTCTTGACCTGCGCGACTTCGCGGTGGTGCCGGACCTCATCGACGAAGCCGACGCGGGCGGCATGCTGCGCGGAACAGCTCCGGAACGTCCGGACGGCAAGTCGGTGCGGGTCATGCTCGATGCGGTTGCCGCGCGCAGGCGGCGCCGACGCTGGTTCGTCGCCCAGGGTGTCGCGGCCGCCGCCGCCGGCATCGTGGCGGTGACGGCTGTTGCCACGACGCTGATCGTGCGCAACGACGGCGGTGGATCGGGCCAGGCCGGGTCACAGAACCCCAGCACGACGACGTCGCAGACGCGGGTCGCGAACAACCAGACCGACAGCTCCATGAAGGTCGAACAGCAGGACCCGAACAGCGGTGTCTTCACGAAGATCACCGCTTCCGACGAGCCGTGGGGCACCTCGATGGACATCGAGGTCAGCGGCATGAACGGGCCGGGCAGAGGATCGCTCGTCGCCGTCGGGCGCGCGGGCCGCGTCGCCCAGGTCACCTCCTGGTACGCACCGGAACCGGTGGCCGGCGACAAGAAGACGATCCGGCTGCAGGCGAACGTCGCCATGCGCTGGCACGAGATCGCCACGTTCCGGATCGTCGACGAGAACGGCAAGACCCTGCTCGACGTCGTCGCTTCCTGACGACCCGCAGGACCAGGCACCGAGAACCCACCGTCCGCCGCGACGGTGGGTTTTCTGGTGTGCGGAACTGCCGATCCTGGATCCGTGAGATCCTGTGGGTGTTGTCGGTTCTTGGGAGGCTGTGCACGTGGCGATTGGCCCGTCAGTGGTCGAGCGTTGGCTCGATCTGTCCACAGAGGAGCTGCGCGCTCAGGTCAGCAAGCTCGTGAGCTCCCGGCTTGCGGATGATCACGCTGTGTGGCAGGCGATTCGGCGTCATCCCGCGCTCGTCGCGCGCATTCGCGGCGTCCTGTCCGGACTCCTCGCGTCCGCGGCCGGCAGCAAGGACGAGGCCATGCAGAAGGTGTGGATCTCCAAGGCCCGCGCGGCTTTGGACCAGCCGTATGTGGCCCCGGTGAAGGCCGCGCGCAAGCCCGCCGTGAAAGAGGTGAAGGTCGAGGAGCCAGAGCCGGAACCGGTGTTCGACCTCAAACAACCGGAACAGGCGAAGCAACCGGCCAAGCCGATCCCGTCGATGCTCTTCCAGGAGCCCAGCTAGGTCTTCACCACGTCTTTCGGCGCTCAGCAGGGTGTGCCTCACGGCACCGGCCCCGCGCCCACGGACAACCGGTACGAGGACACGGGGCCGGCGCCGCGATGCACCCGTCTGACCGGCGAAACACGAGGCAAAGACTGGAGGTCGCGGCACTGATGATCGTTCTCGGAGCGTTCACCTCGCTGTCAGGTCTGCTGATCCTGCTGCTGCGCAACGCCCCGCTGGGCGGGCTCAGCCCCGCCGTCGTCGGCTGGGTGATGATCCCGCTCGGCCTGGTCTTCGTGGTGCTGGGGATCCTGCGCAACCGCCGCAAGCGCGCACTGAAGGGACCCGGCCCGGTCGGCAACCCGATCCAGCGCGCGAAGGCGTTGCCGAGGTTGTGGAAGGTCTGGCGCAGCGGCAAGTACCCGGAGCTGCCGCGCAGCCAGGTCGTGCTGTGGGCGGTCGGGCTGCTCTACCTGGTGTCGCCGATCGACCTGGTGCCGGAGCTGTTGCCGGTGATCGGCGTGACCGACGACGCGGGTGTGCTCGTGTGGCTGCTCAGCAGCCTGTCGGTCGCCTCAGGGTCGTTCCTGCGCTGGGAGAAGGACCATGGCGACCCGAGTCCCGGGATCGAGTCCCCGTGAGGCCTCCTCGCGCATGATCCCGGCCAGGCCGGGCGACGCCTGGGCGACGGCACGGAAGCCGAGGCGCTCGTAGTACGGCTCGTTCCACGGCACGTCGCGGAACGTCGTCAGCGTCACCGCGCGGCCTTCCTTCGTCACGTGCTCGATCAACGCCGCGCCGATTCCCTGGCGCGCGTGCGACGGGTGCACGCTGACCTGGTGGACGTGCGTCGCGCCGTCCACGTCGTCGATCGCGATGAACGCCACGGGCACGCCCGGCGACCCCACCGCGACCCAGACCTCGTGCTGCGCCAGTGCTTCCAGCGACATCGGGTCGTCGTCGGCGATCTCGGGCATGCCGACCTCGCGGAACGGTTCCCCGGAGGCAACTTCGATCTCCTGGAGGTACGGCAGTTCGGCTGGTTGGGCGAGACGGATCAACACGCCCGCCATCCTGGTAGGTCGGGCGCCGACCACGCAGCCGATTAACGTTAAAGTTCCGACCTGATGCGAACGAAGACCGTGCGGGTCCTCCTGGTCGAGGACGACGATGGCGACGCCCTGCTCGTCGATGCACTGCTCGAAGAGGCGAGGGCGCCGTTCGTTGTGTCACGCGCCCGGACGCTCGCGGAGGCCGAGCAGAAGCTCGCCGACGCCCAATGTGTGCTGCTCGATCTCGGCCTGCCCGACTCGCAGGGCCTCGACAGCCTGCACCGGCTGCTCACCAGGCCGAACGCACCCGCGATCCTCGTGCTGACCGGGCTCGACGACGAACGCGAGGGCATCGAGGCCGTCGCCGCGGGCGCCGAGGACTACCTCATCAAGGGCCAGGTCGACGGCGAGCTGCTGCTGCGCGGTGTCCGTTATGCCGTGGAACGGCGCCGTGCCGACGACGCCCAGTTCCAGCTGCGCGAGGCGAAACTGCTGGCCTCGGAACGGGCCCGCCTCGAACGCGGCCTGCTCCCTCCCCCGCTGCTCAAGAGCTCGGACGTGGACATCGACGTCCGCTACCAGCCGGGCGGGCAGCGGATGCTGCTCGGCGGCGACTTCTACGACGCGGTCGGCATGCCGGACGGCACCGTGCACGCGATCATCGGCGATGTCTGCGGCCACGGCCCGGACGAGGCCGCGCTGGGTGTCTGCCTGCGGATCGCGTGGCGTGCCCTGGTGCTCGCGGGCGAACCGCCGGAGAAGGTGCTGCGGACCCTGGACCAGGTGCTCGTCGCGGAACGGCACGGCGAGGGCATCTTCACCACCGCCTGCATGGTGACCGTGAGCCCGGACCGGCGCACGGCGCGCTACTTCCTCGCGGGCCACCCTGAACCGCTGCTCGTGGTGGGCAGGCAGATCGTGGACCTGCCCCAGTCGAAGATCGGGGTACCGCTCGGCGTGCTGCCCGACTACGCCTGGACCGGCGTGGACGTGCCGCTGCCGCCCGGCTGGTCGCTCGCCTGTTACACGGATGGATTGATCGAGGGCCGGGTACCCGATGACACCGATCGGCTCGGCGTCGAGCGCCTGTGCGACATCCTGCGCAGACACCTGACCGATGGCCCCGACTGGATGGACTCCCTCATCGCGGAGGTGACGGAGCTCAACGGTGGGGCACTCGACGACGACGTGGCCATTCTGCTGCTGAGGGACGGAACGTGAACCTGCCCGACCGCTTGCCCGCCGGCCGGTTGCTGGTCATCATCGTCACGATCCTGCTGGCCATGACGGCGGTCGCGATCGCGTCGACGGTGGTGGCGCTCAACTCGCTCGCCGACGCGCGGGCCCGGTCGATCGACCAGGTCGCCCCGGCGGAAAGCCGCGCGAAAGACCTCACCCGCGCGTTGCTCGACCAGGAAACCGGCCTGCGCGGGTACGCCCTGGCAGGCGAACAGGGCTTCCTCACGCCCTACGTCGACGGGCAGACCGCGGAGAAGCAGGCCGAGGACGACGTGCGCGCTGCCGTCGGCGACGTCAACGGCCGGGTGAGCCGCATCGCGATGCTCGCTCAGCAGTGGCGCGACGACTACGCGGACACCGCGGTCGCCCGCATCCGCGTGCTCGGGCCGGGTCTCGAACCCGCGGGCAACACCGATCGCGGCAAGGTGCTGTTCGACAGGATCCGTTCCGAGACGGACGCGTTGCAGGCCGACATCGCCGAGCTCGGCCGCGTGGCGCGCAATGAACTCAACTCAGCGGCGACCCTGGTGCTGTGGCTGGTCATCGGCATGGGCGTGCTGCTGGTGGCGGTGATCGCCGGCCTGTCCCTGTTGTTGCACCGCCTGCTGATCGAGCCGCTGTCGAGCCTCGCCGAGCAGGTCAGGGAGGTCGCGTCCGGCGAGTTCGACCGCGACATCGACGCGCACGGTCCACGCGAGACGGTCATGCTCGGCGAGGACGTCGACGCGATGCGCCGCCGGATCGTGCAGGAGCTCGAGACCCTCGCCGAGGCGAAGGCCGAGCTGCAGCGCTCCAACTCGGAGCTGGAGCAGTTCGCCTATGTCGCCTCGCACGACCTTCAGGAGCCGCTGCGCAAGGTGGCGTCGTTCTGCCAGCTGCTGCAACGCCGCTACGGCGGCAAGCTGGACGAACGTGCCGACCAGTACATCGAGTTCGCCGTGGACGGCGCGAAGCGGATGCAGGGCCTGATCAACGACCTGCTGGCGTTCTCCCGCGTCGGCCGCATCACGCGCGAGATGACGGTGGTCGACCTCAACGAGATCGTGCGTCAGGTCGTGGAGAGCTACTCCGAACGCATCGAGGAGACCGGCGCCCGCATCGAGGTCGCGGATCTCCCCGCCGTCCGGGGTGAGACGTCTCTGCTCAGCGCGGTGTTCCAGAACCTGATCAGCAACGCGTTGAAGTTCAAGGGCGCGGACGCACCGGTGATCGCCGTCGGCGTCGAACCCGACGGGGAGCTGTGGAAGTTCTCCGTGCGCGACAACGGCATCGGGATCGAGCCGGAGTACGCTGACCGGATCTTCGTCATCTTCCAGCGCCTGCACCCGAAGGACGCCTATCCGGGCACTGGTATTGGACTGGCGATGTGCCGCAAGATCGTCGAGTTCCACGGCGGCACGATCTGGCTCAGGACCGATGTGGACTCAGGGACGAGTTTCGAGTTCACCCTTCCCGTGGTACCCGAACTCGTTGCCGACGTTGAGGAAGTACATGTCTGAGTCTGCGCTGAACGTGATCGACGTCCTGCTCGTCGAGGACGATCCGGGCGACGCCCTGATGACCCAGGAAGCCTTCGACCACCACAAGATCCGCAACACCCTGCACGTGGTGAAGGACGGGGTGGAGGCGCTGGAGTTCCTGCGGCGCGAGGGTCAGTACGAGAACGCGCCGCGGCCGGGGCTGATCCTGCTGGACCTGAACCTGCCCCGCAAGGACGGCCGCGAGGTGCTGAGCGAGGTGAAGGCCGACGCCGAGCTGCGGTCGATTCCCGTGGTCGTGCTGACGACCTCGGAGGCCGAGGAGGACATCCTGCGCAGCTACAGCCTGCACGCCAACGCCTACGTCACCAAGCCGGTGGACTTCGACCGGTTCATCGAGGTCGTCCGCCAGATCGACGACTTCTTCGTCACCGTGGTGAAGCTGCCGCGCTGATCACCGCGGCGCTGAAGTCCAGGCAGGACCGGCAGATCTGCGCCTGCGCCCCCTGATGGACAGGCTTCGTCTCGCTGCAGAACGAGCAGTCGCCGACCTCGGCGACCTGAGCCTCGGCGACGCAGATGTCGCAGATCAGCGCGGCGGGCCCCGCCATCATCTTGTCGACCTCGTCGGCGAGGCGCCCGCAGAACCAGCACTTCTCGGTGCGCTTCGACTGCTCGACGATCTGGTGCACTCGCTGATGGCTGATCTTCAGCGCTTCCGCGATCTCGCGCATCGACCCACCGGCGCGGTGCAGGCGCAGCACGCTGTGGTGGTAGACGGCCTTCGCGATGTCGGCCTGGTCCTGGGCGGCAGCCGCCGTCGTGCCCGCGTTGCGCGCTGCCGCCAGCAGTTCCTCGTCGAGCGTCATGCCGTCTAGGGTAGCTAGACGCGCCTAGGGCCTGTTTCTTGGATCTCGTTCGATGAGAGTCGAGCCTGAGGTGGTTCCTGGCGGTGCGGGCGACAGGCCCGCATACCGGTGTTGTATGTGGGCCTGTCGCCCGTGCCGCCAGGGGCCGCCTCAGGCCCGGCTATCGCGAACACGGATCCGAGAAGCAGGCCCTAGTGCGTCTAGACACTCAGTCCACGCCGCGCACGATCATCGGGTCTTCGTCGGCCTGGACGACCCACACCTCGTCATCACGGGGTGGTGGGACCACCGGGGCCCAGATTCCGGTCCCACCGGGACGGACCTGCTTCGGTAACACGGGTTCCTCTCGCGCAGTCATGCACTCTGGCTACCCGCCTGAGCGGAACGTATGCCCGACAGCATCGTCGTGATGGCGACCATGACCCGCGCGGTGGCCTCGTCGAGCACCTCGGCGGTGAGCTCGCGGTCGTACAGATCGGACAGGTCGACCGGCGCACCCGCGACCACGTCGACTTTCTTGCGCGGCAACAGCCGCGGCAGGATCGTGCCGCGCGGCAACAGGTCCTGCGTTCCCCACTCGGCGACCGGCACGACGGGCACGCGGCTCTCCAGCGCCATCCGCGCGACCCCGGACTTGCCCTTCATCGGCCAGTGCTCCGGGTCGTCGGTGAAGGTGCCCTCGGGGAACACCATCACGCACTCCCCCGACCTGAGCGCCTCCACGGCGGGCCTCAGCGCCTCGGCGGCCTTCACCGTCCCGCGTTCCACCGGGATGTGGCCGCCGGAGCGCATGACCCAGCCGATGACGGGTGTGCGCCACAGCGACGCCTTCGCCAGCACCCGCGGCACCCGGCCGGACATCAGCGCGAACACCACGGCGCAGACCGTGTCCGCGTTCGACAGGTGGTTGAACGCGAGGATCACCCCGCCGTTGCCCGGCACGTGGTGACGGCCACGCACGCGCAGTCGCACGAACAGCACGACGATCGGCCACAACACGTCGATCGCCAGCGAGAACCAGAATCCCCGGCCCCTGCGGGGCATCTTCCAGGTCCAGGTGGCCAACTCCAGCGGTGTCACGCTTGGTATTCGAGCACGCCGGCGTTCATCGTTCGGGTCAATTCGCCACGTTCGACCAGAACATCGAGATGTGCGGCCGTCTCACCGATCGCCAGCACCTGGTTGAACATGTCGAGATCGTCGAACCGGCGCTGCCGCCGGGTCCAGCCGATCTTGCGGGCGGTCTCGAACGCACTGCCGGCGACCGCCTTGAAGGTCTCCTCCAGGCGCTGCTCGTGGTGGTGCAGCAGCTCGTCGACGCGG
The DNA here is from genome assembly GCF_044455585.1 of Lentzea sp. NPDC051213. Classification (NCBI taxonomy): domain Bacteria; kingdom Bacillati; phylum Actinomycetota; class Actinomycetes; order Pseudonocardiales; family Pseudonocardiaceae; genus Lentzea; species Lentzea sp. NPDC051213. Next base: position 127,125 of record NZ_JBITEX010000002.1, on the reverse strand, counting down.
CTGTGCACGCTGTCGGTCACCGGCCCATGGGCTGGCAGCAGCCGCAGGTCCGGCAGCTCGCGGGTCAGCCTGAGGGACGTCAGGTAGTCGCCCAGCGGCAGTTCTGGGCGCAGCGGCTCGAAGCCGATCGACGGGGTGATGTGCGGGAGCACGTGGTCTCCTGAGAACAGCACGCTGGCCGTGCGGTCCGCGAACACCACGTGCCCGCGGGTGTGGCCGGGGGTCGGGATGACCTCGATCGAACGGTGCTCCAGCTGCACGGTCGCGGCGGTGAGCCACTCGTCCGGTTCCTCGTAGTCGCGCAGCGCGTCGTCGCGGTTGACGTGGTGCATGATCTTGATCCACGTCTCCGCCAGCTCGTGGGCACCCCATTTGCGCAGGTCGTCGACGTGCTGGTCCTCCTGCCCGTGCAGGATGTGCAGCAGCGAGGGCTGCTCGCCCAGGCCGAGTCCGATCTTGCTCCCGAACAGGCGGCGCAGCGACACGGCCATGGTGAAGTGGTCGCGGTGCACGTGCGTGACGAGGAAGCGCCGGATGTCCTCGAAACCCTTGCCCAGGGTGCCGAGCGCGTCCTCGAGCTGGGTGCGCGCCTCGTCCAGCGCCCAGCCCGAGTCGATCATCACGAGGCCGTCGCCGTCCTCGATCGCGTAGACGTTGACGGCTTTCAGGCCGTCGTTGGGCAGCGGCAGCGGAATGCGGTGCACCCCTGGTGCCACCTCGAACGCGCCCGGTTCACTCCACACGCCCGCTCACCTCGTTGTCAGCGCTCAATGTTGTTAGCCTCAACAACTACTTACCGGACGGTAACACGGTATTCCGGGTGCTTGTCGATGTACTTCGCCACGAACGGGCAAAGAGGCGAAACCTTGACGTCACGGGCCTGCGCGTCCTCGAGCGCGAACTTGGCGAGCTGGGCACCGAGCCCCTGGCCGGCGTAGGCCTCGTCGACCTCGGTGTGCACGAGCGCGATCACGTCGCCGATGATCCGGTACTCGAGGAACCCCGCGAGCGCACCCTCGACGTGGACCTCATACCTGCTTTCGGCGCTGTTGTCGATGACCATGACGCTATCTTGCCCGCTGAGTGGAAAATGACGCGCATGGACGTCTACCTGCTCATCCTGGGTGACCACCTCCCCAACCCGTGCACGGGCGAAGAGGTGCCCCAGAGCGACCGGCTGCGGGCCATGGTCGAGCAGGCGACGGTGGCCGAGGAGGCGGGGTTCGCGGGCGTCGCGATCGGCGAGCACCACTTCACCCGCTACATCGTGTCCGCCCCCGAACTGCTGCTCGCGGCGGTGGCGGCGCGGACGTCCACGTTGAAGCTCTCCACCGGGGTGACCCTGCTCGCCCACCGCGATCCGGTGCTGGTGGCCGAGGGGCTCGCCACGCTGGACGTGCTCTCCAACGGCCGCGCCGAACTGATCGTCGCGCGGGGCGTCGACCAGCAGACCGACGCCGCGTTCGGCGTGCAGCCGGGTGACCTGCGCGCGAAGTTCGAGGAACATCTGAGGCTGCTGCTCAAGCTGCTCGAAGAGCCGTCGGTGAGCTGGGACGGCCGGTTCCGCGGGCAGCTGAGCGCGGTGACCACCACCCCGCGCCCGGTGCAGACGCCGCGGCCGACGGTGTGGATCGGCTCGGGGTCGGCGGTCTCGGCCGATCTCGGGGCGGAGCTGGAGATGCCGCTGATGCTGCCGTCGACGCTGCGGGACCCGTCGATCTACCGCGAGGTGGTGCAGCGGTACCGCGAGCGCTTCCCCAGCGGCCGGGTCGGCGTGCCGAGCCACGTGTTCGTCGCGCACGACGACGCCCGCGAACGGTGGCGGCCGCATCTCACCGAATACGCGCGGTTCGCCGACCCGTGGCGCGGGGACGGCCACATCGACGTGGACGCGATCATGGACGGTGCCGCGGTGTGCGGGACGCCGGACGAGGTGGCCGCGCGGCTGAACGAGCTGGCGGAGCACCTGACCATCGACACGCACCTGGTGATGGTGGACATCGGCGGCATGCCACACGAATCGGTCATCGAGACGATTCGTCTCTTCGGCGCCGAGGTGCTCCCGAAACTTGTTTAACACCAACGCTGCGGCGGGTTAACACGCAGCAGCGAAGATGAACGCGTGGGCATCACCGTCATCGGCATCACGCATCCGGAGCAGGTCGGGGTTCTCCCCGGCGGCACGAACGTGATCGTGCTCGCCGATGACGGCACACATTCCGATCACTTCCTGGACACCGACTTCGGCGCGCACCAGCTGGTAGTGCGTGCTTTTGGGCATGGGTCGGCGTTCTTCGCAGTGGCGGACAAAGCCCGCGAGCTGGGCGCGAGCCGGGTTCTCTTCGGCGGTTTCCGGGAGCTCGCCACCGAAGAGGACCCGGTGCTCGTCTTCGACTCCCCCGGCCTGATCGCGTTCAACGCGCCGTTCGCCGAGCGGATGTCCGGCTGGGCCCGGCCCGCCAGCGCCTACCGCGATGGCCTGAAGACCTGGCTCACCACACACGCTGTGCGCGCGGGACTACGCGTTGTCGCGGCGGGAACCCAGGCGCCGTGGAATCCATTGAGGACGGATGAAGTCCCGATGCGACGGAAGTTGACGGCGTAGTCCTCCGAAGGCTGAAGACATTGCCGTGTGGCAGTGAAATATCGTTTCCCCCGCGGCCGCGGCAACACGCGTACGCAACGCAACTGAGAGATGTCTCAGCGCAACTGAGAGTTCTCTCAGCGTGGCGACTCGGGCGGGGGTACCGGGGTTAATCTCAGGGTCTATCTCAGTGAAAGACCTGACCCTTCGGTGTGCCCGTGTCGCCGAAGATGGTGCGCACAAAGCCACAGGAGGGGACAAACAGTGAGCGCGTCCGATGGAGTCGCGGCGAGAGCCGTCGACGTGTGGAAGTCCTACGGGTCCGGCGACGCCGCCGTGACCGCGCTCGCCGGGGTGAGCGTCGAACTGGAGAGGTCGCGGTTCACGGCGATCATGGGCCCGTCGGGGTCCGGCAAGTCGACGCTGATGCACTGCATCGCGGGGCTTGACGACGTCACGAGCGGCGAGGTGTGGATCGGTGACACGAAGGTCACCGGGCTGAAGGACCGCGGTCTCACGGAACTGCGGCGCGACAAGGTCGGCTTCATCTTCCAGCAGTTCAACCTGCTGCCGACGCTGACCGCGGAGGAGAACATCACGCTGCCGATCGCCATCGGCGGCAAGAAGGTCGACCGCGCGTGGTTCGACGTCGTGGTGGACACGGTCGGTCTGCGCGACCGCCTCACGCACCGGCCGACGCAGCTGTCGGGTGGTCAGCAGCAGCGCGTGGCGTGCGCGCGGGCTCTCGTGTCACGGCCGGATGTCGTGTTCGCGGACGAGCCGACCGGCAACCTGGACTCGCAGTCCGGTGCCGAGGTGCTGGGATTCCTGCAGCGGTCCGCCCGCGAGTTCGGGCAGACGATCGTGATGGTCACGCACGACCCGAACGCCGCTTCGTACGCCGACCGCGTCATCTTCCTCAAGGACGGCCACATCGTCCGCGAGCTGCTGTCGCCGTCGTCTGAAGAGGTTCTGGACACGATGAAGCACCTCGACGATATCGATGTCGCGGTGCCGCATGTTTAAAGCGACTATCAAGAGCTTGCTCTCCCGCAAGCTCCGGCTTGTGCTGTCCGCGCTCGCGGTCGTGCTGGGCGTGATGTTCGTGTCCGGTTCGTTCGTGCTGACCGACACGCTGCAGCGGTCGTTCACCGACCTGTTCTCGTCGGCCTTCGCCAACGTGGACGTGTCGGTGGCGCCGAAGCAGGAGAAGGGCAAGGCCCCGGAACCGCTGACGCCCCAGGCGATCGCCGACGTGAAGTCGGTGCCCGGCGTGGCGTCGGCCGTCGGCGACGTGCAGGGTTCCGCGCGGCCGATCGGCAAGAACGGCAAGGTCATGACGACGTCGGGCGCGCCGCGGCTCGGCTTCAACTGGACGGGTACCGGCCTCGAGAAGATCCGCGACGGCAAAGCCCCGGCGGCCGGCAACGAGGTGATCCTCGGCGCGTATCTGGCGTCCACGGGTGGCTTCAAGGTGGGCGACGACATCTCGCTGCTCACGCTGGAGCCCAAGAAGACCTTCAAGATCACCGGCATCTTCGAGTACGCGGGCGGTCGCGACTCGCTGGGCGGCGAGCTGGCGGTGGCGTTCACCGAGCCCGTCGCGCAGCAGTTGATGCTGGGCAAGAAGGACGCGTTCTCGGGTATCACCGTGACGGCGGCGAACGGCACGACGGACGACGCGCTGCGGGACGCCGTCGCGGCGAAGATGGGCTCCGCCTACGACGTCAAGACCGGTGCGGTGCTGGCGAAGGAGCAGGCCGACCAGATCAACGAAGGCCTGAAGTTCTTCAACTACGTGCTGCTCGGGTTCGCCGGCATCGCGTTGTTCGTCGGCATCTTCATCATCCTCAACACGTTCTCCATCATCGTCGCCCAGCGCACGCGTGAACTGGCGCTGCTGCGGTCGATGGGTGCCTCACGCGGCCAGGTCATCGGGTCCGTGGTGCTGGAGGCGTTCGTGATCGGCCTGATCGCGTCGATCGTCGGTCTCGGGGCAGGGGTCGGCGTCGGTGCGTTGCTGGCCAACATCTTCAGCACGGTCGGCGGCGGCAACCTGCACCTCGCGGGCATCGGCGTGCCGATGTCGGCGGTGATCTCGTCGTTCGCGGTCGGCCTCATCGTCACGATGATCGCGGCGGTCATGCCGGCGCTGCGGGCGTCGCGGATCGCGCCGGTCGCGGCGATGCGGGAGGCGGCGACGCCGGACCGGCCGCTGACGAAGATCACCATCATCGGTGCCGCGGTGGCCGCGCTGGGTGGCACGGGGCTGGGCTTCGGGTTCAACCAGGCGTCGCTGCCGCTGATCTTCGGCGGCATCCTGGTGGCGTTCGTCGGTGTCGCGCTGCTGACCCCGATCCTGTCCAAGCCGATGGTGTCCCTGATCGGACGCCTGCTTTCCTGGTCCATGCCAGGGCTTCTGGGCCGGCGCAACTCCGCGCGCAACCCGCGCCGGACCGCGATCACCGCGGCCGCGCTGATGGTCGGCATCTCGCTGATCACCGGCGTGAGCGTGGTGCTGACGTCGGCGACCAAGTCGATCGAGAAGCTGGCCTCCGGTCAGCTCCAGACCGACCTGATCATCTCCGGCGAGGGCCAGATGGAGGGCGCGCCGGCGACGTTCAAGCGGGACGTGCTGACGCAGGTCGAGAAGACCGACGGCGTCAAGTCGGCGCTCGGCTGGTCGCAGGACGGCGTGCTGGAGGGCGAGAACCAGATGTTCGCGGTCGCCGTCACCGACATGCCCGCGATGACGACGATGTTCGCGCTCAAGCCGAAGGCCGGGAACGTCGCACCGCTGAAGGACGACCAGATCGCGCTGCCGGAGGACATGGCGGCCGAGAAGGGCTGGTCGGTCGGCAGCAAGGTCACGCTGCAGCTGGCCAAGGGCGAGCCGCAGACGTTCACGGTCGGCTTCATCTGGGTCAAGTCGCAGGTGCTGCAGGGCGCGGTCGTGCTGCCGGAGTCGGCGGGCAAGAACTTCCGGTCCGACCAGATCGCCCAGGCGTTCGTTCAGGTCAAGCCGGGCGTGTCGGCCGCGGACGTGCAGAAGCGCGTCGAGCCACTGCTGGCGGACAACCCTGAGATCACCGTGCAGGACCGCAGCGCGTTCGTGAAGCAGACGACCTCGCAGTTCGACACGGTCCTGCTGATGATCCAGATCCTGCTGGCGCTGGCGATCCTGATCGCCGTGCTCGGCGTCATCAACACGCTGGCGCTGTCGGTGATCGAGCGGACCCGCGAACTGGGTCTGCTGCGGGCCATCGGCATGCGGCGGTCGCAGGTCATGCGGATGATCACCGTCGAGTCGGTGGTGATCTCGGTGTTCGGCGCGGTGCTCGGCCTCGCGGTCGGTCTCGCGCTCGGCATCGCGACCGTGCAGGCCCTGAAGGACCAGGGCATCTCGGAGATCGGGCTGCCCTGGGCCACCATGGTCCAGTACCTGGTGGTGGCCGCGTTCGTCGGCGTGATCGCGGCGATCCTGCCCGCGATCCGCGCCGCCAGGCTCAACGTGCTGGACGCGATCGCCTACGAGTGATCCGCGGGGAACTGGATCACGCTCATCAACCGGGGCCGCCGGCCGTCCACTGGACGGTTGGCGGCCCTTTTGGCGAGCACCGCCCGCAGCTCCTCCAGCACCTCACCGGTCTCGTCGTCGTCCAGCCAGATGACGCCCTGCCGGTAGCAGACCGAGTCGTCGAACGGCATCGCGCCCGGCCGGTCCAGGTAGCCGTTGAACTCGCCGAGCAACGCGGCCATCGCGGAGGCGAACCCGGCCCTGTGGTCGTCCAGGGACATCGCCTTGCCGTCCTCCGGCGCGATCGTGGTCCGGTCCTGCCGCAGCCGGTAATGCCGCTCGACGGCGCCGCGCACCCGTTTCTCCGCGACGACCTCCAGCAGACCGCCCTCGAGCAGGAGTCCGACGTGCCGGTACACGGAGGTCTTCGGCACGTCGCTGAGCCGTTCGCTGATCTCCGCGGTCGTGCGCACGCTGTCGCCCGACAGCGCGTACACGATCCGCAGCCGCACCGGGTGCAGCAGAAGTTCCACCGTGTCCACCCCGGAACTATCCCATATCCGGTAACGTTCCCAATATTGGAAACAGTCGGAGGGGGACGCTCGTGCGCACGACACCGTTGGACGACCTGAGCTGGCTGGACGAGGCGATCGGCGACGCGCGGGTGATCGCGCTGGGCGAGAGCTCGCACTACAACCGCGAGACCTATCTCTTGCGGCACAAGGTGTTGCAGCACCTCGTGGAACATCACGGCTTCACCGCGTACGCAATGGAGACCGGCTTCACCGAGGCACGAACGGTGTGTGACGGCGACCTCTCGGACGCGCTGGCGAACGGCCTGACGTCGCTCACCGGCATCTGGACCGAGATGCGCGCGCACCTGGAGTGGCAGCGGACCACGGACTCGCGGTTCTACGGCATCGACCTGGGCGGCGCGAACGCCTCACTGGTCCCCGGTCTCGCCGCCCTGCCGGGGGTCCCGGAGTTCCTGCTCGAGACAGCGACCGCGTTCGGGGCGGAGTCGGCGTACTCGGCGCCGGCCGCGTTCGGCAGGTACGCGGCACTGGAGCAGTCCACCCGAGACGCCCTGACCGCGGGAATCGCCGAGCTGCGCGCACATCTGACCGCCGAACGGGGCACAGACCCCGCCGTGGTGCGGTCGGCCCACCTGGTGGCCGCGCTCGACCTGGTCATCAGGGCGATGGCCAGGGGCGAGCAGCGCGAGGCCATGTCGGTGCGGGACGCGGCGATGGCGGACACCGTGTCGTGGATCCTGGAACGCGAGGACCGGATCCTGCTGGCCGCGCACAACGGCCACCTCCAGCGCTGGCCCGGCGTGCTGCCGGGGATGGAGGCCATGACCCCGCTGGGGCTGCACCTGGCCGACCGGCTCGGCGACGACTACGTCGTGATCGGCGCGACCAACGGCAGCGGCCGCACCCTCCACCAGGGCCCGGAGTTCTTCACCGGCCAGTTCTTCGCCGACCTGCCCGCACCGGAGGCAGGCAGCCTGGACGCGTTCATGGGCGAGCTCTGCGACGAGCCGTTCGCACTCGACCTGCGCCGGCTGTCCACAGAGGACGCCTCACGGGTCAAAGCCGTGCCACGACAACGGTTCGGCCCGTCCTACGCGGAGCTCGACGCGACCGTCGCGTACGACGTGATCGTGCACCTGCCCCACGTCGGCGAGGCGACCTTCGACGCCGGCGCGCTGGACGCCTCCCCGGAGGAGGTCAGGAAGTTGCTACAAGTCGCGTCCACGTCGTGACGAGCCACGACTCGTAGGCCTCGATGCTCCACCCCGTGGTCTTGGTGAGCAGCAGGTAGGTCTCGGCCTGACCGAGCACCGCCCCCGTCTCCGCGACCCAGTCCACATTGCGTTCTGAGATCAGGCCATCGGCGGCCAGCTTCCGGAAGAAGCCGCCGATGGCCTGATGTGTCTGCGTGCGGGCCGCCTGCGCGCGCTCGGCGATCTCGGGTTCGATCGCCTCGGCCTGCTGCGCCACCTGGAGCAACGAGCCGGTGCGGTCCATCAGCTGCGCGCCGATCTTGGCCATCCGCGCGATCCGCTCCTCCGCCGTCGGTGCGTTCATCGCCTGCTGGAACCAGTCCCGGTCGGGCACCGCGACCCGGTGGTAGTCCCCCGCGATCGCCACATCCAGGCAGCGCTGCAGCAGCACAGCCTTGGTCGCGAACCGCACGTACACCGTGCGGGCCCCCACGCCGGCATGTTTCGCCACATCGGTGAGCGTCGTGGCCACGTAGCCGCGTTCGGCGAACAGCTCGGTGGCCGCCTCGATGATCCGGACCTCGGTGTCCGCTCGGCGCGCGGCCCGCAAATCCCGGTTGACGTCGTCTGTCACATGTTGCAGTCTAACTGCATAAGTGCAGTCTTACTGCAATCAGGAGGTAACGAGATGAGCAAGACACCTCTTCTCGAGGGCATTCACCACATGAAGCTGCCGGTTTCCGACATCGACAAGTCGTACGCCTGGTACCACGAACACCTCGGCTACGAGGCGAAGATGAAGTTCGTCGAGAGCGGCGTGCTGATGGGCGTCGCCATGGGGCACCCCAACGGTGGCCCGTCGCTGGCCCTGCGGGTCGACCCGGACCGCGCGGCCGTGGCCTCCGGGTTCGACTTCTTCTCGATCGGCGTGCCGGGCAAGGACGCCATCGACGCGCTCGCCACCCACCTCGCCGACGTGGGCGTCGCGCACGACGGCGTCATCCGCACGCCGGTCGGGTGGGTGCTGTCGGGGATCCACGACCCGGACGGCTACGACGTCCGCTTCTACACCGTGCCGCTGGAGCTCCCCGCGGACCTCGCCGAGCCGATCGTCAGAGAGTCATGACCACGATGACGGCCACGAACGGCCGGACCACGTCCATCGCATGTGGACTGTTCGCTCTCTGCCTCTTCGGGACGGTGGCCAACGACGGCACGGTCTCCGCGTTCTTCGCGGTGGGTGCGGCCGCCGTCTTCGCAGTCGTGCTCACGCGGTTGACGCACGGGGACTCGGCCTGGTTCACGGCCGCACGCACGTTGGGCACGGCCGTGGTGGCGGGCCTGCTCGTCTCGGCCGCGCTGCGCGGAGCCATCGCGCACCTCACCGGTCACGAGGAACTGCCGCTGCCTTCGGCGGACGTGCTGAACTACTCGACAGCACTGGACCACATGCTGCTCAACGTCCCGGTGATGGCGGCGCTCGCACTCGTCATCGGAGCGATCTCCGTCGCCACCCTGCGCACGTTCCGCTGGACCGCGTACGTCGGCATCGGGGCAGCCGTCGTCGTCCTCGCCGCAGTCGTGCTCCAGATCGGTGCCTACGCGATTCCCGCGGTGCTGCTCTGGGTGCTGTGCCAGGCCGTCGCACGCTGGCACAGCACCCCAGAGCAGTCAGGCGCAGCGCGTCACGCGTGAGGACAGGTGTCCCGGTAGGCACTGATGAGCGTGTTCGGCGCCGGGGCCGGACACAGGAACTGGTCGTAGCGGACGTCGTTGTCCACGAACCGCTTGAGCCACGACAGCGTGTACTTGCGCACGGTCACGTTGTCGCTGCGCGGATCGGAGTGGTCGCCGCCGCGCAGTTCCAGGAAAGCCTTGTCGGGCGCCGCCGTCATCGAGGTGTAGAACGGCAGCGAGTGCTGGGAGTTGGGGGCGGTGGGGTCGCTCTGGCCGCCGAGCACGAGAGTCGGTACCTGGACACCAGGCCAGCTCTTGGTGCTGTGCCAGCCGGCCAGCGGGATCGAGGCCTGCAGAGCCGGCCTGCTGACGGAGGCGCGCAACGCTCCGCCGCCGCCCATCGAGTGGCCCATCACGGAAAGCCGGGACGCGTCCACGCGGGGGTTCGTGCGGACCGCGTAGTCGAGTGCCGCGAGGAGCTGGCGGCCCCGGCTGTCCGGGTCGTCCCAGCCGGACAGGGTGTTGATGGTGACCACCACGAAGCCGAACGACGCCAGGCGCGGCCCGAAGTGCGCGACGGACGACTGGGTGGCGGTGAAGCCGGGCGAGATCGCGACCGCACCGAACGTGAGGTCGCTGGTGGGGGTGTAAATGGTGCCACCACCGAAGTTCGACTGCCGGGGAATGGCGGCCGAGGTGACGGCGAACGAGCCCCGGGAGGCCTCGACAGATGCGGCCGTGGGTGCCGGGCCGCGTTCGTAGGGGTTGGCCGCCGCGGTGGCAGTGGCCGGGATCAGCGCCAGGATGAGCGCCGCAAGCACAGCTTTGATGCGCACGACGATGACACCTCAATTGGTTGCAGGGAGTACCAATTGCGACAGCGCCACGATGTTACCGCTCGGTAAACCTGCTGTGACTCGGCCACAAGGATGGTGCTCTTAACGGACTACGCCAGGCGTAGCCGGTTACCCAGCGCAGCAAATCAGGCAATTGTCGGCCTGCGGCGTCACCGCAGCGGCGGTATGCGTCGAATCGACTGGCGCACAAGGGTGATCGAGTGCCCACTCGGAGACAGTTCCTCGTTCTGAGCTCGACCGCAGCACTCACCAGTCTGCTGACCGAGACACCCGCGTCCGCCACCGAGGCGATCGCGCAGCCGTACGCGTCGTACTGGCACCCGGCCACGATCCTCAACTGGGATCCGGCGACGGACAGGGACGCCAAGTACAACCGCAGCACCGTGCCGCTCGCGAAACGCGTCGTCCCGGCCAGACCCGCCAACGCGCACGCCCACCCCGCCGAGGCACGCGTGCAGGCACTGGTGGCGTACGCGCCGACGAGCAACAACCCCGCGCAGGGCGCGCTCGACATGAACTACTACGCCACGAACTACTGGCAGTACATCGACGAACTCGTGTTCTGGGGCGGCTCGGCGTCGGAGGGCCTGATCCTCGCGCCGAACCCGACCGTCACCGACGCCGCGCACCGCAACGGCGTGCGCGTGATCGGCAACGTGTTCCTCCCGCCGACCGCGTACGGCGGCCAGATCCAGTGGGTCCGCGACTTCGTCAAGCGCGAGGGCGACCGGTTCCCGGTGGCGGACAAGATGATCCAGGTCGCCCGGCACTACGGGTTCGACGGCTGGTTCCTCAACCAGGAGACCGCCGGCGGCAACACCCAGCTCGCCAACGACATGCGCGACTTCATCGTCTACATGAAGAAGAGCGGCCTGCGGGTCATCTGGTACGACGCGATGACCGACTCCGGCAGCGTGTCCTGGCAGAACGCTTTGACGGCGCGCAACCGGATGTTCTTCGAGCAGTCCGACGAGATGTTCATGAACTTCTGGTGGAGCTCCCAGGGACTCGCGAACTCGGCCGCGCTCGCGAAGCAGATGGGCCGCAGCCCGTACGACCTCGCGTCCGGGGTGGACGTCGAGGCCAGCGGCTACAACACGAACATCGGCTGGACCTCCGTCTTCCCCGAGGGCAAGCCGCACGTCACCTCGCTCGGCTTCTACCGTCCTGAGTGGACGTTCAAGTCGTCGGCGAGCCCCGCCGACTTCTACGCCCGCGACAACAGGTTCTGGGTCGGTCCGAACGGAGACCCGGCCAACACCACGACGACGGCGAACTGGAAGGGCATCGCCCACTACATCACCGAGCTGACGCCGATCACCTCGCTGCCGTTCGTGACGAACTTCAACACCGGGCACGGCAAGAAGTTCGCGATCGGCGGCAGCGTGCGGTCGACGCAGGCGTGGAACAACCTGTCGTTGCAGGACGTCCTGCCGACGTGGCGGTGGAGCGTCACGGGCACCGGCACGAAGGTCGTGCCGTCGCTCGACTGGGACGAGCCGTACGACGGCGGCACCGCACTCAAGATCACCGGCACCCCGGTGTCCGCCAACGACGTCCGGCTGTTCGCGACGTCGCTGCGGCTGACCGGGCGCAGCCAGTTCGAGATCGTGCACCGCACCGGCGTCGGCCCGTCGCGGCTGCAGGCCGTGCTGCGGATCGGCACGACCGAGAAGGTGCTGGACCTCGGCGGGGTCAGCGGTGCGTGGCGGCGCAGCGTGTTCCCGCTCGGCGAGCACTCCGGTGCGACGCTGACCGAGATCACCCTGCGGGTGCTGCCGGGTGCTGCGGTCACCGCCCTGATCGGCCGGATCGGCGTCCTGGACCCGGTGCTGACCCCGGTGGTGGCGCCGACCGGTGTCCAGGTCGAGCAGGTGAGCCGCACCAACGCCACGACGGTGTCGGCACGGCTCACCTGGACCAGAGCGCCGGGGGCGGTCCGGCAGTACCGGGTCTACAAGTGGACCGGCAGCGAACGGATCTTCCTCGGCGGCACCACGAACGACGCGTACTTCGTGCCCGCGATCCCGCTGGCAGCCGGGGAGACCGCGAGCATCGAGGTCGAGGCGGTCAGCGAGGCGTTCGACGTCTCACCGCCCGCCGGCATCTCGATCACTGGAACACCCTGACGTAGTCCAGCACCATGTCCTGCGGCAGCTGCGTCCCCGGCCCCGGCGGGCCGGGGAAGTCGCCGCCCACGGCGTTGTTGATGATGATGAAGAACGGGTGGTCGTAGACCCACGGCCCGCGGGTGGACTCCAGCTGGTTCCGGTCGACGGTGAAGAAGGTGGAGCCGTCGACGCTGAACGTCATGTGGCTGGAGTCCCATTCGACGGCGAACGTGCGGAACTGCGCGGCCGCCGGGTTGCTCAGGTCGAGCGGCTGCCCGAACCCGCCCGCGCCGTTGTACGCGGGCGCGTGCAGGGTCGAGTACACCCGGTTCGGCTCGCGGCCGACGTGCTCCATGACGTCGATCTCGCCGCAGTTGGGCCACGGCGTGCGCTTGTCGAAGAAGTCCGCGCCCAGCAGCCAGAACGCGGGCCACAGGCCCTGGCTGGTGGACACCTTGATCCGCGCCTCGACCCGGCCGTAGGTGAAGCTGAACTTGCCGTGCGTGTTGAGCCGCGCCGACGTGTACTGGCACGTGGTGCTGCCGCTGATCGGGTCCGGCGGGCAGGCACTTCCCGGGGTCACCTCCCGGCGCGCCTGCAGGACCAGGTTGCCGTTGCCGTCGTGCCGGGCGTTGTTGTTGTTCGTGTAGTACTGCAGTTCGTTGTTCACGCCCGGTCCGGTTTCCGGTTGCCACTTCGCGGCGTCCGGTCCGCTGCCCGCGGGCGCGTTGAACTCGTCCGCCCACACCAGCCGGCCGGGGAACGACGGGTTCGGCGGCAGTGGCGGTGCCGGTGTCGGGTTGCCCCCGGTGCCGTAGACCTGGAACTCCCACAGCGAATAGCCGTAGCCGTTCGACCTGGCCGTGCCGAACATCCGCACGTACCGGCCGGTCCCGCTGACCGTGAGCGTTTCCTTGAAGCCGCGTCCCGTCGTGGTCTGGTAGAGCTGGCGCCAGTTCGCGTTGTCGTCCGACACCTCGAGCCGGTACGCGGTGGCGAACGCCGGATCCCACTGCAGCACGACCTTGGAGATGGTCGCGGGCGCGCCGAGGTCGACGGAGATCCAGCCGGGATCGACCCAGCCGGTCGTGGAGCTGGTCGCCCAGCGGGTGGCCGGGTCCCGGTCGAACGCCTTGGCCGGCAGGCACTGGCCGCAGTTCGCGTCGTCCTGGGAGGTCGACGCCGCTCCTGCCTTGCCGTACGAGAGCAGGGTTTCGGCGTTCCCGCCGTCGCGGGTGCCGAACACCTGGAACTCCCACAGCGAGTAACCCCACTGAGTCGCCCGCGCGGTGAGGTCGAGCCGGACGTACCGGCCCGTGCCGGTGACCGGGAGCGTCTGCGTGCCGCCGGGACCGGTCGTGGTGCTGTGCAGGTCCTGCCAGGTGTTGCCATCCGCGGAGATGCGGAGGGTGAACGATCTGGCGTGCGCGGTTTCCCACGCGAGGGTCACCTGGTCGACCCTGGCCGAACCGCCGAGGTCGATCTGGATCCACTGCGGGTCACCGAACGCGCTGGACCAGCGGGTGCCGAGGTCGCCGTCCACCGCCGCGGCCGGCACGAACACGGCGTTCTCGCTGGTGGAGGCGGTGACCGGGCGGTTCTGGGAGAGCAGTGGACCGGCGGCCAGGGCCGGCGTGATCGTGGCGGCCGCGAGGACCGCGGCGACGAGGAGTGGGAGTCTTCCGCGTTGAAGGCTTCCTGACATGGGTGCTCCTGGGGCTGGAGAACGGACGGCGTAAGAGCGCTCTCTCCCCTTGGGGCACGACCGAGCGTCGCCGCAGCAAGCCTGCCGTGTCAAGAAAACCGGTACTACTGAACGTTTCTTGCGGATTGACTGCAGATTGCGGCCTGGGCCATGCTCGAATTGCGTGAGAGCGCTCTCCCAGACCCCTGCATTCCCGGTCCGCCGCCCGAGGGTCCTGTCTCCACCTCACCGCGGGCCGAAGGCGTCCGTGCGTACCGCGGTTGGGCGGTACGCACGGACACCCCAACAGCGGAGAGGAAGCTTCAATGAGGAAGCCTCTGTTCCACATCACGGCCGCCATCGCGCTGACAGCGGGAATGCTCAGCATTCCCGTTGCGGCGCAAGGAGAACCAGTTCGGGTCGCCGAGTTCCTCGCGGAGTGCCCGCTCAGCCACCGGCTCCCGGACGACCCGATCGTCCTGCCGAACCTGGCCGGCGCCTCGCACCTGCACGACTTCTTCGGCAACCACTCGACGAACGCCCGCTCCACCCAGCAGTCTCTGGAGGGCCAGACGGGCAACTGCAACCCGGTCTCGGACATCTCCTCGTACTGGGTGCCGACGCTGTACCGGAACAACACGGCGATCGCCGCGACCGGGGTCACCTTCTACTACCTCGGTGAAGGCGTGAACAACCCGGGAGCGATCCAGCCGACGCCGTACGGGCTGAAGATCGTCGCGGGCAACTCGAAGGCCACGGGTGATGCCGACAGCATCGCGCGCTGGTCGTGCCTGCACGCGGGGCACGTCAACCCGTCGAAGAACTTCGTGGTGTGCCCGGCCGGCACGATGCTGGAGACCTACCTGGACTTCCCGCAGTGCTGGGACGGCCGCAACCTCGACTCGGCCGACCACAAGTCCCACATGACCTACCCGGTCGCGGGCGGCTGCCCGTCGAGCCACCCGGTGTCGGTGCCGAAGCTGCGGATGGTGCTGCGGTATCCGGTGAACGGCAGCACGGCCGGACTCAGGTTGTCCTCCGGCACAGGACAAACGATGCACGGCGACTTCTTCAACGTGTGGCCGCGCGCCGAGATGGAGCGCCGCGTCCGCAACTGTCTCAACGTGGTGATCAAGTGCGACCACGCCGGCAATCACGGGTGACAGTCCTCCTGCTGGCAGGCCTTCTCGCGGCCTGCCAGCAGGAACCTCCCCCGGCCGCATCACCTCCGCAGGCCCAGAACTCCTACGGCGCAACGGAACGCGCGTTCGTCGAGCTGGCGATCGCCACCGACGAGCAGGCGCTCAAGCTGCTGGAGCACGCGGGCAGGCCGGAGCTCACCGCGAACCGGAACACCGAGCTGGCGGAGTTGCGCAAGCTGCTGGACGCGCCGTACGTGAACCAGCACGCCGGGCACGACATGCCGGGCATGCCGACCGACGCGGAGATCCAGCTGGCGGCGACCAGCCCGGACGCGCTGGACCAGTTCGTGCGCACGCATCTCACCGAGTCGCTGGAGGTCGTCCGTTCCGCCCGCACTGCGATCACGCACCCACCTACCGCCGAGGTCGTGGCGCTGATGGAACGTCACCGCACCGCGGAGCTGGCGGGCAGCTGACCTGTCACGCGGCTCGGGCACGAATCGGCATGTCCCGTGCGATCGCCCACGTCCCCGCCAGCGCGACCAGCCAGGCCAGCAGCGACACCGCGTACCACCCGGTGCCGAGCACGGCCGGAATGGTGCGGATGAACGGCAGCTCGCCCGACCCCGGGATCAGCACGCCCGTCGTGACCACCAGCACCAGGCCGATCGGCACCGACAGGAGTCCGCCCGCGCCGAAGCGGTCGAACGCCGCCGCGATGAACGCGCCGACACCGCACCACACCAGGAACATCAGGAAGATCCCGGCCAATGAGCCGTGTTCGTCGGCACGCCAGTCCATCAGCGCGTAGAGACCGCCCTCGACGACGAACCCGAGCCACGCGAGGAGCGCCATCGCCGCGGCGACCACGACGGTGAAACCCGCTGTGGCGGCCAGGAACTCGCGGCGGGTGCGGCCGTGCGCGACGGCGATCGGCAGCACGTTGTGGATCACGTAGACGCCCACGAAGAGGAGATACCAGCGGGCGATCTGCGCGATGACCAGGTTCCAGGCGCTGATCTCGATGCCGCGGAAGGCCGAGACGGCGAACGTGACCACGAGGGCGAACACGAACACCCCGGCCGCGACCATCGCGCTGAACAGGACGAGCGACGCGGTCAGCAAGCGGAAGATCTTCACCGCAGTCCCCCAACAGGTTCGGTGAGGTGCACGAACAGGTCCTGCAGCGCGATCGGGCCGAGTTCGAGCCCGAGCTGCCGGGCGCGGATCACCTGCGCGTCGCCGAGCGCGCCGTAGACCATCGCGGCTTTGGTGCCGCCCAACGACTTGTGGCTCAGCACCGTCAGCCCCGCGGTGAACTCGTCCACATCGGACGCCGGGCCGGTGACCTCGGTGCCCCGCGACCGCAACGTGTCCGCGTCCTCCTGCAGCACCAGCCGGCCCTGGTCGATGATCACGACCTCCTCCAGCAGGGAGCCGAGCTCCTCGATGAGGTGGGTGGAGATCAGGATCGTGCGCGGGTGCGCCATGAAGTCGTGCAGCAGCGTGTCGTAGAACGCGTACCGGGTCGGCGTGTCCATGCCGAGGTGCGACTCGTCGAGCATCGTCAGCGGCGACCGGCCGGCGAGGCCGATCACGACACCGAGCGCGGACCGCCTGCCCAGCGAGAGCTCGCCGACCTTGCCCTTCAACGGGATCTTGAACAGCTCGGCCAGCTCCAGCGCGTACGCGTGGTCCCAGCTGTCGCGCCACGCTTTGCCGTAGTTCAGCACGTCGCGGACCCGGTCGCCCTTGTCCGCGGCATCGGGGCTGTGCCGGACGAGGCAGACGTTCTGCATCGTGCGCGGGTTCTCGAAGACCGGCTCGCCGTCGACGCGGACCTCGCCGATCGGCCTGCGGAAACCGGCGAGCGCGGACATCAGGCTGGTCTTGCCCGAACCGTTGCGGCCGAGCAACCCGTAGATCTTGTTGCCGGACAGGGAGAAGCTCATGTCGTCGATCGCGGTGACGCTGCCGTAGCGCACCGTTAAACCCTGGACGTCGACGCGCATCACACGGCTCCGTTCTCGTGTTGCTCGATGCGGCGGATGACCTCGGCGAGCGGAATGCCGATGGCGCGCGCCTCCGCGACCATCGGGTCCACGACCTCACCGAAGAAGGTCTCCCTCCCCTGTGCCCGCAGCATGTCGCGAGCCTGCGTGCTCACGAACATCCCGATCCCCCTCTTCTTGTAGAGCACTTCTTCGTCCACGAGCTGCTGAAAGGCCTTCGCCGCGGTGGCCGGGTTGATCCGGTAGTAGGCGGCGTACTGGTTGGTCGACATGACCTGCTCGTCCGCCTTCAACGCCCCGCTGAGCACGTCCGCCTTGATCCGGTCGGCGATCTGCCGGTAGATCGGGCTCCGGTCGTCGAACATGACTTACTTCCTTGGTTCGTTACTCATGTAATGAACCATAGCACCATCGGCGTACGCTGAGCACGTGGTCGGGATCGCGATCCTGTGCGCAGTGCTCGCCGCCGGGTGCAGTGCCCTCGGCGCGATGTGGCAGCACGCCGGCGTGCGTGAGCTGGCCGGCCTGAAGCTGACTTCCGCGTACCGGCTCGTGTCGTCACCGCGGTGGGTCAAGGGGTTCCTGGTGCTGTTCGCGTGCGCGATCCTGCAGATCGTCGCGCTGGCACTGGCACCCGTGTCGGTGGTCGCGCCGTTGAACGCACTGGCCATCCCGATCATCGCGGTGGCGCGGGCGCGCCGGCTCACCGGGCTGCTCGCGGTCGCGGTGCTGGTGGCCACGGCCGGGATCGTGGTGTTCGTGACGATCACCGCCGGCGAGGCCGTGCCGACCGAGGTCTCACCGAAGGTGGCGCTGCAGGCCGGGCAACTCGTGGTCGCGGGCGTGCTGGTGTGCACGGTCGTGGCGACGTTCTCAGCCGGTGCGGTGCGTGCACTGGCGCTCGCCGTGGGCGCCGGAGTCGCGTACGGGCTGGTCGCCGTGCTGGTCCGCGACGTCACGACCACACTGCCCACGATCGAATGGCTCTCCCTGGCCGGGCTGGTGATCGCCTTCCTGGCGGGGGCGTGGTTCATCCAACTCGGCTACGCGGCCGGGCCACCTGATCTCGTGGTGGCGGGGCAGACCGTCGTCAACCCGATCGTCGCGGCCTGGATCGGCATCAAGCTCCTCGGCGAGGGCACCGGGATGAGCGGGCTGAGCCAGGCCGGTCTCGTGATCAGCGCGGTCGCCGCGGTCACCGGAACCGTGGTGCTGGCCTACTACCACCGGATCCGGGTGGAGGTATGACCTTCGTCGTCACGGGCGGCAGCGGCGCACTCGGCCGGCACGTGGTCGCCGCGCTGCCGGGAGCGAAGGCCGTCTCCCGCTCGACCGGCACGGACCTGTTGCGCGGCACGGGTTCGGGCGCGCTGCGGGCGGACGTGGTCGTGCACTGCGCGACGTCGTTCCGCCGCGAGGTCGACATGGCCCGCGCGGTGCTGGCGGCCAAGCCCGCACACCTGGTCTACATCTCGATCGTCGGCTGCGACCGGGTTCCGCTCCCCTACTACAAGCAGAAGCACGCGGCCGAGCGGCTGATCGTGAACTCCGGTGTGCCGCACACGATCCTGCGGGCCACGCAGTTCCACTCCTTGCTGCTGCGCATGTTCGACAACTCGTCGAAGCTGCCGCTGATGCTGGTGCCGGCCTTCCGGTTCCAGCCGGTCGACGAGGCCGAGGTCGGCCTGGAGCTCGCGGCACTGGCTCAGGCCGCACCGGCCGGCATCGCCGGGGAGATGGGCGGCCCCGAGGTCCGCGAGGCGATCGACCTGGCGCGGATCTACCTCGATGCCAAGGGAAAGCGGCGCACGCTGGTGCCGTTGAAGGCACCAGGGGCGACGTACCGCGCCTACCGCGCGGGCGGGAACCTGACTCCCGGCCGCGCGGTGGGAAAGCGCACTTTCGCCGACTACCTCAGCGGATAGACAGCGGCCGCATGTCGGTCCAGTTCGCCTCGACGTAGGACAGGCACGCCTCGCGGCTGTCCTCGCCGAAGACCTTGGTCCACCCGGCGGGCACCTCCGCGAACACGGGCCACAGCGAGTGCTGCTGCTCTTCGTTGACGAGCACGAAGAACCGGCCCTGCGGGTCCTCGAACGGGTTGGTCATGACAGCGGTCCTCTCACTTGATCTTTTCGAGCTCGGGCACCACGTGCCGCTTCGGTGCCACCGCGGGCCTGCGCAGAACGGAGTCCAGGATCTCTCCGACGCGCACCGCGGTGTTCGACAGCAGCGACGACGTGATGCCGTGCGTGTGTTCCGTGCCGCCCTGCAGGTAGATCCCGCCGCGGATCTCCTTGGTCGTGACCACGCGGTAGTCACGGGTCACCTGCAGCCGGCCGTGCTCGTCGCGCTCGCAGTGGGCGGCGAGATCACCGAGCAGCCTGACCGGGTTCGCCGGCCGGTACCCGGTCGCGTAGACGATCACGTCGGCGTCGATCGGCAACTGGCCGCCGTCCGCCAGCGACTCGATGACGCACTTGCCGTCCGGGTTCACGTCCGTGAGCCGGGAAGTGTTGTGCAGCAACAGCCTCTGCTTGCCGAGGACCTTCTCGCGGTACACCCGCCGGTAGAGCTCCTCGATGAGGTCCTGGTCGACCACGCCGTAGTTCGTGTTGGCGTGGTAGCCCATCAACTTGCGCTTGACGTCCTCGGGCGCCTTGTAGAACTCGTCGACCGCCTCGGGGTCGAAGATGCGGTTCGCGAACGAGCTGTCGTCGGCCGGGCTGTACCCGTACCGCGCGAACACCCCGTGCACCTCGGTCTCGGGGAACCGGTCGTGGAAGAACGCCACCGCCTCGGCCGCGCTCTGCCCGGCGCCGACCACGACGACGTGGCGCGGGTCCCGCAGGCTGCCGACGCGCGTGAGCAGGTCGCGGTTGTGCCAGATCCGCTCGCCGGTCTCGATGCCGTCCGGCAGGCTCGCCTCCAGCCCGGTCGCCAGCACCAGGTTGCGGGCCTTGACCCGCTCCTCGCCCACCGTGATCTCGAAGCCGTCGCCGTCGGCGCGAACTTCACCGACCTCGGCGCCGTAGGAGACGTGGTGCCCGACCCGTTCGGCCGCCCACTCGAAGTAGTCGTGGAACTCCTTGCGCAGCGGGAAGAGGTTCTTGTGGTTGACGAAGTCGACCAGCCGCCCGCGGTCCCGCAGATAGCACAGGAAACTGAACGTGCTCGTGGGGTTGCGCAGTGTGACGAGGTCCTTGAGGAACGAGACCTGCATCGTGGCGTCCTCGAGGAGCATCCCCCGGTGCCAGCCGAACCGCGGCTGTTTCTCGAAGAACCGGGCCCGCACCGGCCGCTCGTGCTCCTCGACCGCGATCGCGAGAGCGAGATTGGACGGGCCGAAGCCGATTCCGGCCAGGTCTAACACCGGTTCCATCGCGGTCCTCTCGTGGCACTGGCGGGCGGCGTAAAGTAACCCTAACTTAACTAAGGTATGCCTTAGCTAGTACATTCGGACGTGATCTACGCCGCTGCGGGTCACTCCAGTGCCACTCGAGCCATCACCCCTGGACATGGAACCGGCCCGATCGCTGTGGGGGCGCAGAAATCCACAACGACCGGGCCGGAAGACTTGCGACGAACCGCGTTACAAGCGGGACCTGGTGATGAGCTCCCGGTACCACTGCGCGCTTTGCTTCAGCGTGCGCTCCTGCGTCTCATAATCGACGCGGACGATGCCGAAGCGCTTGTCGTACCCGTAGCCCCACTCGAAGTTGTCCATCAGCGACCAGGCGAAGTACCCGCGCACGTCCGCACCCTTGCGCACCGCCTCGGCGACCGCCGCGATGTGCGTGGTCAGGTAGTCGACCCGATCCACGTCGGCGACGTACCCGTCCTCGACGGCGAGGTCGTCGAACGCCGCCCCGTTCTCGGTGATGACCATCGGCACGCCGTAGTCCTGGTGCAGCCGCACCAGCAACGAGGTGAAGCCCTCGGGCACGATCTCCCAGCCCATCGCGGTGACCGGCAGGCCCTGCGGCACCACCTCGGGCGCGGCCGGGTCATCGGTCGCCTTGAAGACGTGCGAGGAGTAGTAGTTCACGCCGACGACGTCCATCGGCGTCGAGATGATCTCCAGGTCACCGGAGCGGACCGGGATCTCGGCACCGCGCGCGGCGATGTCGACCAGCACGTCCTCCGGATACCGCCCGTGCACCAGCGGATCCATGTAGATCCGCGTGCCGAGGCCATCCGCGCGGCGGGCCGCGTCGACGTCGCGCGGGTCGTCGGAAGCCGGCGTGGACACGCCCATGTTCAGCGTGATGCCGAGCGAGGTGACCCCGCGTGAGCGCAGCTCCTGGGAGGCCAGGCCGTGGGCGAGCAACAGGTGGTGGACGGCGCGCATGGCCTCGCCGAAGTTCTTGCGGCCCGGCGCGTGCCTGCCCGTGTCGTAGCCGAGCATCGCGGAGCACCACGGCTCGTTGAGGGTCGTCCACATCGGCACGCGGTCACCCAGCGCCTCGTGCACCAAGGCGGCGTACTCGGCGAAGCGGTAGGCGGTGTCGCGGTGCGGCCAGCCGCCGGCGTCCTCCAGTTCCTGCGGGAGGTCCCAGTGGTAGAGCGTGAGCCAGGGGTCGACGCCCTTCTCCAGCAACTCGTCGACGAGCCGCGAGTAGAAGTCCAGTCCCTTGGCGTTGGCCGGGCCGCGGCCACCGGGCTGGACGCGGGGCCACGAGATGGAGAAGCGGTACTTGTCGACGCCCAGGCGCGCGATCATCGACACGTCGGAGGGCATGCGGTGGTAGTGGTCGCAGGCGATGTCGCCGTTCTCGCCGTTCGCGACCGCGCCCGGCCGCCGGGAGAACGTGTCCCAGATGGACAGAGTGCGGCCGTCCTCGTCGTGGGCACCCTCGATCTGGTAGGCCGAGGTCGCGACGCCCCAGAAGAAGTCGGCCGGCAGCCCGGCGGTCACCTCAGACATGGGCCTCCTCCAGCCAGCACGCCACGCGACGGCGTGCCTCGACGGAATCGAGCGACGGCATCTCCTGGCCGCAGACGTCCAACGCCTGGGGACAACGGGGGTGGAACGGGCAGCCCGACGGCATCGACCGCAGGTCGGGAGGCGAGCCGGGAATGCCCTTGAGCTCACGGCGCGGGCCGCGCAACGCGGGGAAGGACGACAGCAGGCCCTGGCTGTACGGGTGCTTGGCGGCGCGGTAGATCTCCGCCGCCGGCGCCTCCTCCACGATCCGGCCGCCGTACATGATCGCGATCCGGTCGGAGAACTCGACCAGCAGCGAGATGTCGTGCGTGATGAAGATGATCGAGAAGCCCAGCGTCTCGCGCAGCCTCATCATCTGACCGAGGATCTGCCGCTGCACCACCACGTCGAGCGCCGTGGTCGGCTCGTCCATGATGACGATCTCGGGTTCCAGCGCCAGCGCCATCGCGATCATCACGCGCTGCCGCATGCCGCCGGAGAGCTGGTGCGGGTACGACGACAGCCGGTCGACCGGGATGCCGACCAGAGACAGCAGTTCGCGGCCGCGCGCGGTCCGCTCCTGCCGGTTCATCCCCGGCCGGTGGGTGCGCAGCACGTCGTCGATCTGCGTGCCGACCGAGATCACCGGGTTCAGGGCGTTCATCGCGCCCTGGAACACGATCGCGATCTCGTTCCAGCGCAGCACCTGCAGCTGCTTGTCGGTCAGCGTCAGCAGGTCCTGGCCCTTGAAGAGAACCTCGCCGGACGGCACGCGTCCCGGCGTCTGCAGCAGCCTGGTCGCGGCATAGGCCAAAGTGGACTTGCCGCTGCCGCTCTCCCCCGCGAGGCCGAGGACCTCGCCCGAGTTCAGCGAGAGCGACACGTTGTGCACGGCTCGCAGATTGCCGTAGTCGACCGAGAGATCGCGGATCTCCAGAACCGGGCTCATGCGCGCACCTTCCGCAGCCGGGGATTCGCGTATTCGTCGATCCCGAAGTTGATCAGTGCCAGTGCCGTGCCGAGAAGAGCGATGCACAGGCCGGCGGGGACGAACCACCACCACGCGCCCAGGCCAAGCGCCTGGTTGCTCTGCGCCCAGAACAGGATCGTGCCCCAGTTCCACGTCGACAACGAGATGACGCCGACGAACGAGAGCGTGATCTGCAGCATGACCGCGAAGATCACCGTGCCGACGAAGCCGGAGCCGATGACGGCCAGCAGGTTCGGCAGCACCTCGAACACGATGATGCGCCAGGTCCGTTCACCGGACGCCCGCGCGGCCTCCACGAAGTCCCTGCGCCGCAACGACATCGTTTGCGCGCGCAGAATCCGCGCGCCCCACGCCCACGCGGTCAGGCTGATCACCGCGGCGATCAGGACCGTGTCCGCGGAGGGCAGCATCGAGGCCACGATGATGATCAGCGGGAGCGCCGGGATCACCAGGAAGACGTTGGACAGCATGGACAACGCCTCGTCGGCCGCACCACCGAGGAACCCGGCGGTCACGCCGACCAGGATGGACAGGAAGGTCGCGAGCAGCCCGCAGACCAGCCCGACGACCATCACGCCCCTGGTGCCCACGAGCACCTGGGAGAAGATGTCCTGCCCGGTCATGGTCGTGCCGAACCAGTGCGCGCCCGACGGCGGCGACAGCAGGTCCTCGCTCATCTGGGACGGGTCGTACGGCGCGACCCACTCGCCGATCACCGCGATCAGCGTGAAGAAGGCCAGGATGCCCAGGCCCAGTTTCGTCTTGAAGTTCATCGGAGTCTCAGCCCTCCCGCCGCGTGCGCGGGTCCAGCAGCAGGTAGCCGATGTCCGCGAGCAGGTTCGCCACCAGCACCGCCAGTGTGATCACCAGGAACACGCCCTGCATCAACGGGTAGTCCTTCGCGCCGATGCCCTGGAACAGCACGTATCCGAGGCCGGGGTAGGAGAACACCATCTCGACCAGCAGCGCGCCGCCGACGATGAAACCCAGTGACAGCGCGAAACCGGAGATCGACGGCAGCACGGCGTTGCGCGCGGCATAGGCGAACATGATCCTCTTCTGGGTGAGTCCCTTGGCCCGCGCGACGAGCACGTAGTCCTCGGCCGTCACGGTCACCATCATGTTGCGCATGCCCAGGATCCAGCCGGCCACCGAGCTCACGACGATCGTGACGCCGGGCAGCACGGCGTGCTCCAGGACGCTGCCGATGAACTCGCCGGAGAACTCCGGCACCAGACCCGGCGCGTAGCCGCCGGACGCGGGGAACAGCGGCCACGTCACGGAGAACAGCGAGATCGCGATCAGCCCGAGCCAGAAGTACGGGATCGACGACAGGAACGTCGTGACCGGGATGAGGTTGTCCATCCACGAACCGCGCTTCCACCCGGCGTAGACACCCAGCAGGGTGCCCAGCAGGAACGCGATGACCGTGGTGACGCCGACCAGCCCGAGCGTCCAGGGCATCGACTGCGAGAGCACGTCGGCGACCGGCGTCGGGAAGAACGTGAACGACAGCCCGAGATCGCCGCGCAGCAGCGAGCCCCAGTAGTCGATGTACTGCTCCCAGATCGACTTGTTGTCGTCCAGCCCGAAGAGGATGTACAGGGACGCCATCGCGTCGCTGTTCAGCCGTCCGCCGAGCTTGGTGATCATCGCCTGCACCGGGTCACCGGGAAGCAGGCGTGGCAGCATGAAGTTCGCCGTGATCGCCGCCCAGAGCGTGATCAGGTAGAACACCGCGCGCCGCAGGAGGAACGTCATGCCGCCGCCTCCACGTACAGCCAGCAGGCCGCCCAGTGCCCGTAGGAGTCGACCTCCGTGCGCGGCGGTGCGACGGTCCAGCAGCGCTCCTGCACCTTCGGGCAGCGCGCCGCGAACTGGCACCCGGTCGACACCGCGGCGACCTCCTCCAGCGGGGCGTCCAGCGCGATCACCGACCGTTCCGGGTCGGGCGCGGACTCGATCAGCAGCTGCGTGTACGGGTGCGCCGGCCGTTGCGTCACGGACTCGCTGTCGCCGCCCTCGACGATCTGGCCGCCGTACATCACGAACGTCTCGTCCGCGAAGTACCGCGCCGACGCGATGTCGTGCGTGATGTAGAGGACCGCGAGCTTGAGCCGTTCCTTGAGGTCCAGCAACAGGTTCAGCACGCCGAGCCGGATGGAGACGTCCAGCATGGACACCGGTTCGTCGGCGAGCAGCACCTCGGGGTGAGCCGCCAGCGCCCGCGCGATCGCGACGCGCTGCCGCTGACCGCCCGACAGCTCGTGCGGGTACCGGGCGGCGAAGTCGGCCGGCAGGTTCACCCGCTCCAGCAGCTCCTCCACCGTCTCCGTCCGCTTGTGGATCTTCAGCGGCCGGGTGAGGTGGTAGCGGATCGTGTGGATGGGGTTGAGAGAGGCGAACGGGTCCTGGAACACCATCTGCACGTAGCGCCGGTATTCCCGGACCCGTCGCACCTTCCTGCCATCCAGCAGGATCTCCCCCTCGGTGGGCTCCACCAGCCGCGCCAGCAGCTTCGCCACCGTCGACTTCCCGGATCCCGATTCGCCGACGAGGGCGGTCACGCGCCCGCGGCGCAGGACGATGGAAACGTCCTGCACCGCGCGCACGCGCTTGTAGGTCTTGACCAGACCTTTCGCTTCAAGCGCGACTTCGTTCATTTAGGACCCCGCGGGCTTCAGCTTCATGACGATCTGCAGGGCGTTGGGCAGGGTGGCCTGCGGCGGACCGTACGGGTCCTCCTCGGTCGGCCAGCCGACCCAGCTCTTCGTGCTGTACTCCGCGCCGATCGGACCCGCGGAGGTCGGGATCATCGGCACCTGCTCGACCATGATCTTCTGCAGCACCGCGAGGGCCTTGGCCCGCGCCGCGTCGTCCGCCGCGTTCGCGTACTCGGCCAGCGCCGCGGTCGCCTCGGGGCTGTTGTAGCGCCCGAAGTTGACCGCCGCCGTCTGCCCGACCGGCTTGATCTCCGCGGCGTCCATGATGTTCTGGTACATCTCGTACGGCGTCGCGCCGGTGTTGGTCCAGCGCAACGAACCCTGGAACGCACCGTTCGCGAAGTCGGTCGTCCACGCGTCCGCGGTCTGCGTGCGCACGGTCGCCTCGATGCCGATCTTCTTCAGGTCGCCCTTGATGATGTCGAGCACCGTCAGGTAGTCCGACCAGCCGGACGGGTTCGTGAGCTCGATGGTGACCGGCTTGCCGTCCGGAGCCTTGAGCACGTCGCCTTCGAGCTTGAAGCCGGCCGCGGCGAGCTTCTGCTTCGCCCCGTCCACATCGATCTTGAACTTCGCGTCCTTGTACTCCGGCGCGAGGAAGGAATCACCGGCGGGCAACGGCATGCCGGTCTTCGACTCGAGCTTCGGGAAGAGCTTGGCCTCGCCCTTGACGAAGATCGCCTCGCGGTCGATCACGTCGCTCATCGCGGAGCGCAGCGCGGCGTTGTCGAACGGCGCGATCGTCGTGTTCAGCCACAGACCGTGGATGCCTAGACCGGCCGGGAACCAGAGCTTGTGGTTCGCCGGGTCCTTGTCGACGTAAAGCTTTTGGTAGTCCGGGATGAAGACGTACGACCACTGGCTCGCACCCGACGCCAGCGCGGTGGTCTGCGCCGTGTTGTCGTTGTACGAGGTGTACTGGATCTCCGGAACCTTGGGCAGTTCCTGCCAGTACTCAGCGCGCCGCGCGATCGTGACGGTCTGCGAGGTGAACGACTTCAGCTCGTACGGCCCCGTGCCGACGGGCTTCGGGTTCGTGTAGGTCGTCGGGTCCGGGACGGTGCTCCACACGTGCTGCGGAATCACCATCGCGCTGATGACCTTGTTGCGGTTCACGAACTGCGGGCTCGCGAACGAGACCTCGACCTTGCCGTCCGGCGTCGCCGCCGCGGTCTCGACCTTGAGCGAGTCGCGGTTGTTGAGCGCCGGCCACTTCTTGAGGATCTCGTACGAGAAGGCGACGTCAGCCGCCGTGAGCGGCTTGCCGTCGGACCACTTCACGTTCTCCCGGATCGTGAAGGTGACCTTCTTGTAGTCGGGCGTCCAGTCCCACTTCGTGGCGAGCCACGGCACCGGGTCCTGGGCGGGGCGGGTGTTGTTGACGAACGCGAGCGGCTCGTAGATCTGGTAGCGGTACCCGAGAGAACCCGCTGCCGACGTCGGCAGGAACGGGTTGTGGTTCTCGGTCAGCGGCCCGTTGGGCATGCCGACGGTCAGCACGCCGGCAGCCTTTGTAGCGCCGCCAGACGAGCATCCGGTCGCCGCGAGCGCCAGTGCCAACGCCACGATGACTGTTCTGCGCATGGGGGTATCTCCCGATACGACGGTGTATGAGAGCGCTCTCGTACACGGGTACGGCGAACTCGCCAGACCGCGGGTGCGGCCTGGCGGATCCGTTCAGTTGTGGTGGGTCAGGGCGCGGATTCGCGCACGATCAACGAAGTCGGCAGCACCAGCGGGTGATCCGGCATCGGCTGTCCTTCGAGCGTGGAGAGCAGCATCCGCGCGGCGGCGGCACCCATCTCCTGCAGCGGCTGGCGGATCGTCGTCAGCCGAGGTTCGGTGTGTCCCGCTACCGGGACGTCGTCGAAGCCCACCACGGACACGTCGTCGGGGACGATCCGGCCGGACTCCCGCAGTGCCCGCAGCACGCCGACCGCCGAGAGGTCGTTCTGCGCGAAGATCGCGTCGAACGGGATGCCACTGGCGACGAGCTTGTCGACAGCGACTTCACCACCTTCCGTGGTGAAGTCGCCGTCGACAACGAGGTCCGGGTGCAGCGTCAGGCCCGCTTCCGCCAAAGCGAGCCGGAACCCGTCCAGCCTCGCCTGAGTGCACCCGAAGTGCGGTGGTCCGGTGACGACGGCGAACCTGCGGCGGCCTGC
Organism: Lentzea sp. NPDC051213; assembly: GCF_044455585.1. Taxonomy (NCBI): domain Bacteria; kingdom Bacillati; phylum Actinomycetota; class Actinomycetes; order Pseudonocardiales; family Pseudonocardiaceae; genus Lentzea; species Lentzea sp. NPDC051213. Next base: position 99,006 of record NZ_JBITEX010000002.1, on the reverse strand, counting down.
CGCGACGAGATGCCTCGCGACATCTGCGCCTCCCTGCCGGTTCGTCGTCGTCACCGAAGGGAACTCCGGGTGCGAGCCGCGATCGTCGATCATGACGACCGGCAGGCCCGCCCGGTAGAGCGTGGAGATGTAGTGCAGGGCGTCCGGCGGCTCGACGACCAGCAGGCCGTCGAAAGCGTTGGCGGACACGTGGTTCGCGAACTGGTTCAGCGACTCCGGCCCGCGGTTCAGCGTGTAGAGCAGCAGCCCGTACCCGTCGGCCTCGAGCGTGTCGACGATGCCCTGGAGGACCTCGCCCATCCACGGCCACGTGAGCGACGGCGCGAGCATGCCGACCGTGCGGGTACGACCCCGCGCCAGACCGACGGCACGTGCACTCGGCACGTAACCGATCTCGTCGATGACCTTGCGAACTCGCTGCGCGGTGGAGGCGTCCACGTCGGGCTTACCGTTCAGCACACGTGACACGGTCGCTTTGGACACCTGGGCGCGTTGGGCGACCTCCGCGATCGTGACACGCATGCCGAACTTCCTTTCCGCCGCCTCCTGAAACCGGTTTCGGTACCGGTTCCGACGAGGTGTGACGGAGTCAACAGCCTGACCTGAGGATTAGTCAAGAGTCCAGACGGAAGTTCGTGGGAGCGTTTCCACGGTGATGACCATCATCGCAGGTAGGGCCCGATCGGGCGGCCCGAATTGAGATACCCAACCACACATCTGCATGCCCTATCAGCTCCTCCGAACGGAGCAACGACGTGCTGCCGCACCATCCTGCACAATCGGAGGCATGGGGGTTGTCACAGCGGTCAGCCGCAACGAGGAGTACACGTTCACCAAACCGGTCCGTGCCAGCATCACGCTGCTCGCCGGCCTCGGCGTCGAAGGCGATGTGCACCAGGGTGTGACGGTGAAACACCGCTCGCGCGTCGCCCAGGATCCGACGCAGCCGAACCTGCGCCAGGTGCACCTGATGCACGCCGAGTTGTTCGACGAACTGCAGGGCAAGGGTTTCCCCGTCGAGCCGGGTGAGATCGGCGAGAACGTCACCACCCGCGGCATCGACCTGCTCGGTCTGCCCACCGGCACGTTGCTGCACCTGGGCTCCGAGGCCGTGGTCGAGGTGACCGGCCTGCGCAACCCGTGCGTGCAGATCGACAACTTCTCGAAGGGCCTGCTCAAGGAAGTGGTCCACAAAGGTCCGGACGGCGAACTGGTCCGTCGCGCAGGGATCATGTCCGTGGTGCTCGTCGGCGGCGTTGTCCGTCCCGGTGACGAGATCCGGGTCGAGCTGCCGCCGCAGCCTCACAAGCCGCTGGAAAAGGTATAGCCACTGCTACTCGTCGAAGTGGCCGTCGAGGATCACCGAGATCGTGCGCGGTGCCTCGACCACGGCCAGATGGGCGGCGTCGCCCACGATGTAGAGGTCTGAGTCCGGCAGCTCGTCGGCGATGTGGCGCGCGAACTCGGGCGGGGTCGCGTGATCCTGCGCGGCGGCGATCACCACGGTCGGCACGTCGATCTTCGCGAGATCGGCCCGCAGGTCCATGTCGCGGATCGCCTCCGCGCACGCGAGGTACGAGGGCACGTCCACCCGGAGCAGTGACGCGCGGAAGTGGGCGACGACGGCCGGCGAGAAGGCCGGGGTGAACCAGCGCGAGACGATCGTGTCCGCCGCGGGCTCCATGCCGAGCGTGCGCAGCGTGGTGATCCGTTCGTCCCAGCCGGACTTGTCCGGATACCAGGCCGCGGTGCAGATCAGGGCCAGCCGGGAAACGCGGTCGGTGTGCGCGGCCAGCCACATGCCGAGCATGCCGCCGAGTGACACGCCGCAGTAGTACACCTGGCGCAGTTCAAGGTGGTCCAGGAGTTCCACGACATCGGCCGCCAGGTCCTCGATCGTGCAAGGACCCGCTGTGGCGGCAGAAGAGCCGTGGCCGCGGTGGTCGAAGCGCAGCAGCCGGAACGGGAGCGTGAACTCGCGCCACAGTTCGGTGGTCGTGCCGAGGGCGTTGCCCAGCACCAGCACCGGTGCGTCGTCCGGTCCGGTCAGCGTGTAGTGCGGGATCACGGTGCCACCTCCCTCAATGGCGGTACGTTCGACCAGCGCACAGCGACCGGTGCACGCATGATGCGCCGCTGCGCCGACCGCACGCAAGAGCCACTGCGCGCCCGAGTCTGCCTGGCGTTTTGCCGGCCCGCACCCCGAATCCACTGAGGACACGAGAGGCCGCGACCCTGGCCGTCCCGGTGACGAGACGGCGCGAACATCCAGCGGCCCAAACGAGACGCGCGGAGCCGGTGACAGCTGTGTGACAGCCTCCCGGCGCATTTCACGTTCACTTGTGGACGTCCGCGTGTTCGCCGACAAACCACCGGGCTGGCCCCCGCCGAAACGGTGTTACGGGGAGCAGAATGAGGGCTTGCTTCAGCCATCGACCTTTCCGGGAAGCCGATGAACTCCGCTGCTCCGTTCGCGCACGAGGCCCTGTTCTACCGAGATGAGGACGACTTCCTCGCCGGTACGGCCAGATTCGTCGCGGACGGCGTGGACAGAGGCGAGCCCGTGCTCGTGGCTGTGCCGGAGCCGGGCATCGCACTGCTGCGCGAGTCGCTGGGCGACCAGGCCGACCAGGTCCACTTCATCGACATGACCGAGGCGGGCCGCAACCCCGGCCGGATCATCCCCGGCGTGCTGATGGCGTTCAGCGCGAGCACGCCGCAGAGCCGCGTCCGGATGGTGGGCGAGCCGGTCTGGCCGGGCCGCACCGACCTCGAATATCCGGCGTGCGTCCAGCATGAGGCGTTGATCAACACGGCCTTCGAGGGCAGACGTGGCACCCTCATGTGTCCTTATGACGCGAGCGCGCTGCCCGACCACGTGCTGGAGGACGCCAAGCGCACGCACCCGGTGGTGATCGACGGCGCCCAGCGCGTCGCCAGTGAGTGGTACACCGACCCCGCCGGCCTGGCCGACATCTACAACGTGCCGCTACCGCCGCCGCCCGCGAGCTTCGAGGAGCACGGCTTCTCCGTCGGCACGCTCGCGCACATGCGCAAGCTCGTCTCGGCGTACGCGACCTGGCTGCGCCGCGAGCAGGTCGAGGATCTGGTGCTCGCCGTGAACGAGCTCGCGACCAACAGCATCCTGCACGCGTCCGGCCGAGGGGTGCTGCGGATGTGGCGCGAGGGCGACACCGTCGTGTGTGAGGTGAGCGACTCCGGAGCGGGTTTCCCGCCCTCGTTCACCGGCCTGTCCGGCTTCGGAATCGTGATGGTGAACCTGTTGTGTGACCTGGTTCGCACCCACACGAGTCACAGCGGTACCACCGTTCGAGTGTACTTGGGGCGTTAGACAGTCACCGCCATCTCACTGCAATGCGCAGGACACGCGGACCTGGTTGCCTGGCACACCTATGACAGAGCAACTCTCCCCCCTCGACATCGCTTTCCTCGCCATGGAAGGCAACAGCAACCCGCTGCACCTCGGCGCGGTTGCCACGTTCGCACCTACAACGCCGGTGCACCCAGCCCGCATCGCGGCCGTGTTGTGCGAACGCGCACAGGAGATCCCACGCCTGCGCCAACGCGCCCGCACCTCGTTGCTGGGCGGCGCCCGCTGGGTCGAGGACCCCGGTTTCGTGCCTGAGGACCACGTCTTCACGCACCACGTGCGCGGGCGGGATCGGTTCGCCACCTTGGTCTCCCACCTCATGGCGCAGCCGCTCGACCTCGCGCGACCGCCGTGGGAGCTGCACGTAATCACCGGCCTCGCAGGCGGCCGGTTCGCGGTCGTCGCGAAGCTGCACCACTCGTTGTGCGACGGCATGAAGGCCGTTGGCCTGGGACTTCAGCTGTTCGACGCCTCCCGGCTGTCCATTCCGGACGCTCTGCCGGTGCAGGCCAGGTCGATCATCCCGTCGCTGCGCGGGATCAAGGACACGATCGACATCGCGTCCTCGGTGCTGATGAACACCCGCCCGCCGACGTTGAACTCGCCGGTGCTCACCGCCTCGTCCCGGCCACGCCGCGTGGTCATGTCGCGGCTGGATCTCGCGGACGTGCACCGAATCCGGCGCGCGCACGGCGGCACGGTGAACGACGTGCTGCTCGCCCTGGTCACCGGTGCGTTGCGGCACTGGCTTTCCGCGCACGGCAGCGCGGGCCCCGACTCGGTCGTGCGGGCGTTGATCCCGGTTAACCAGCGCTCACGCTCCGGCGACGGCGCCGCGGGCAACCAGATCTCCGGCTTCCTGGTGTCGCTGCCGGTGGGCGAGCCGGACCCGCTGGAACGCCTGCGGTCGGTGCGCGAGCAGATGGAGACGGCGAAGGCGGCCGGCCCCGACCGCGGCGCCGGCGCCCTGCCCTTGCTGGCCGACAAGGTGCCACCGTTCGTGCACCGCCTGGCCGCCCCGGTCGCCTCCCGCTGCGCACCACTGCTGTTCGACACGCTGGTGACGTCGGTGCCGCTGCCGTCCGTACCGCTGTCACTGGACGGCGCCGCGTTGTGCGAGATGTACCCGGTCGCCCCGGTTGCCCCAGGTCACGCGGTGGGCATCGCACTGTCCGTGTACCGCTCGTCGGTGCACGTCTGCCTGAACACCAACCAGTCGTGGATGTCGGACGCCCAGTGGCTCGACGGCGTGCTGCGACGCGAGCTGGCGGCGCTGCAGGACGCCCGCGAGCTGGTGGGTTTGCCGAGGTAGACGACCGGGCAAACCTCGCGCATGAGCAACACCGTGGTGCTGGACGTGGACGGCACGCTGGTCGACACCAACTACCACCACACCGTCGCCTGGCTGAGAGCCTTCCGCAGCGTGGACGTCACCGTCCCCGCCTGGCGCGTGCACCGCGCGATCGGGATGGGCGGCGACAAGCTGGTGGCGGCCGTGGCCGGCGACAAGGTGGAGCAGGACCACGGCGACGAGGTGCGGCAGGCGTGGGAGCGGCACTTCGACGAGATGCTGGACGAGGTGCAGCCCCTGGAGGGCGCGCACCGCCTGGTCCGCGCCGCGACCGACCTGGGCCTGACGGTGGTGCTGGCGAGCTCCGGCAAGCGCAAGCACGTCGAGCACTACCTGAAGCTGATCGATCCCGGAGACATCGCCTGGACGTCGGCGGACGACGTCGAGGACACCAAGCCGGCGCCGGACCTGATCGAGGTGGCGCTGCGGCAGGTCAGGGGCTCTCGCGCCGTGGGTGAGGGCACTCGCGCCGTGGGTGAGGGCTTCCGCGCTGTGGTCGTGGGCGACTCGGTGTGGGACTGCGAGGCCGCGGGCAGGGCCGGGCTGCCGTCGATCGGGCTGCTGACCGGCGGGTTCGGCGAGGACGAGCTGATCGACCGCGGGGCTTCGGCGGTGTACGCGGACCTGGACACGTTGCGGGCCGAGCTGGCGGATCTGCCGTTCGGGGAGGTGGCGGAGCCGAACGCCTGAGGCTGTCGGCCCTGCTCAGTACGATCGAATTTGGGGGTACCCGGCCTGCCCCGTGTGTGTGGTGCGCGCCTGCGGCTTGGGAGCGAGCGACGGACGTGGTACCGAAGCCAGCCCCGGTGTGTGGTGCGCGAAGCCAGCCCCGGTGTGTGTGGTGCGCGCCTACGGCCTGGAAGCGGGGACGGACGCGGTTCCGAAGCCAACCCCGAGTGGCGCGCGCCTACGGCTTAGGAGCAGGCGAGGGACGCGGTTCCGACGACTTCTTCCGATCCTTGTCCCGCTCCTTGCTGGGCCGAGTCGACTCAGTCGGCTCAGCACTCTCCCCCGCGCCCGACGAGGTAGGCGTAACAGACCCGGGCAACACAGCCCCAGGCTGCGGCGCCCCCGGCCCAGCCTCCGGCGTCTGCACCACGGTCACCGTAGAAGGCGTCACCGTGACCACGTGGGTCCGCGGATCCGGCACCACCACGGGCTGGTCAGCGGCCGGAGCCTCTCCCCCGCCACCGCCGAAGTTCGCCACCGCGACAGCCACCGCGGTCACGGCCGCCGCAGCCGCGGCGGAGATCGCCAAACGCTTGCCACGACGTGGCCGCGGCACCTCCGGGTCAGCGGCCACGGCCGCGTCCGGGAGCAGGGCGGGCAGGCCGCGGCTGGCCTCGTAGGCGGCTTGCAACGAACGGGAGCACTGCGCGGCGGTGGGACGGCGCGCGGGATCCATGTCCGTCATCGCTGACAGCAGCGACACCCAGGCCAGCGGCAGGTCGATCGGGATCCGCGGCGACCGGGCCAGGCGGGCCAGCGCGGCCTCGGCGTCGCCGCCGGGGTACTCGGCTCGGCCGGTCAGGCACTCGAGCAGCACCAGGCCCAGCGCGTACACGTCCGCCGCCGGTCCTACGTCCTGGCCGCGGACCTGTTCCGGGGCCAGGTAGCCGGCGGTGCCGACCAGGACTCCGGAGGTGGTCACCCGCGTCACCTCGGCGACCAGTGCCAGGCCGAAGTCCGCCAGGTACGCCTGCTTCTCGGCGTCGTCGAGCAGGATGTTCGACGGCTTGATGTCGCGGTGCACCACGCCGAGGCTTTGCACGTGGTCCAGCACGGCGGCGATCTGGCTGCCGATCCGCGCCACGAACCGGGGCGGCAGGGGCTCGCGCATGCGCTGGCGCAACGTGCCGCCGGTGATCTCCCGCATCACGAAGTACGGCCGGCGCGACACCGTGCCGGACGAGTAGACCGGGATGATGCCGGGGCAGTCGAGCGAGGTCAGCATGGTGGCCTCGCGCTGCAGCCGGAGCTCGTCGTCGGGCAGGCCGGGGCCGGTGAAGATCTTGATCGCGACCGAGGACGTCGTTGACCGGTCGTACGCGCGGTAGACCTCGGCCATGCCACCTGAGCCGATGAGGGTTCCCACGACGTAGCGGTTGTCGATCACCGCGCCGGTCAGGTCGCCGTCCCAGGGCTCGCTCATGGGCCTCCGCTCGTTGCGCAGCAACCTAACGGGTCGCGTGGAATTCCGGCTACCCAGGCGGCCGGAAGATCAAACTACCGTCAGTTCCATTTCGATCTCACGCACCAGTGCCTCATCGCGCTCCAGCTGCTCGAGGTCGGTCGTGGCCAGCACGACGCAGCCGAGCGAGGTCCACAGATCATCCGTGCGCGGCACCGTCGCACCCTCGCGGTACGGCAGCTCGGCGCGCAGGAGGCTCGGAAGCAACGACTCCAGCTCGTCTAGCCGCGCCGCGTTGCCCAGCACACCGGCCGCGGGCGACGACAGGTACACCGACTTCACCTGCTGGTGCTGGGTGTAGCGCGCCACCGACGGGTCGCCATCCACGCGGTGGCGAACCATCCGGGTGATCTGACTCTCCTGCGCGCCCACCAGCGTCAGCTCCTGCTGCTGGGCACCGGCCAGCCGCGCGCCGATCTCGATCAGCCGCGGGCCGTCCTCGGTGATCATGACCTCCACGTGCGCGGGGCCGTTGCGCACGCCGGTCGCGTCCAGCACCTGGCACACGTACTCGAACAGCACGTCCACCACCGGCTCGGACGGCGAGACCAGGGTGTTGGACAGGTAGATGCCGAGCCGGTCGCCGCGGCGTTCCTTGGCGTAACGCCAGACCGCGGACAGGCCGTGCCGGCCGTCGACGGAGTAGGTGTCGACCTCGTACTCGGTGCCGACCGCGAGTTCTTGCACGAGCACCTTGTCGTTGCGAAGGTTCAGCTTGTTAACAGATCCGAAGATCCGGTGGAACTTCTCCCGCCAGTCGTCGCCGGGCATCGAGACGAACACGTCGTCGGTGCCGCCGCTCTCCTGCGGCTTCAGCACGATCGGCGAGTTCTCCAGGCCTTCGCGGCGCAGCCACCCGGCGACCTCGTCGGCCGAGTCGGAGCTGATCTGACGCAGGTGCGGGACGTCGGCGGTGCGCAGGGCCACGGCCATCTGCCACTTGTCGCGCCGCGCGGACGAGAGCGTCAGCACGTTCGACCGGCCCGGCGCGATCAGCTCGGACAACGCCTCGGCGGTCTCGACGCCGGTCTCGGTGCCCGGCACGACGGCGACCGGGTCGTGCTCGGTGAGCTTCTCCGCGAGTTCGTCGAGGCCCGCCAGCACGTGGACCTCGCGGTAGTTGTCCGGGAACCACGTCCTGGCGAGGCCCGCCGGTGGCTCCGGGGTGGTCAGCACCGCGATCGCTTCGACGCCACGCTCGGCGAACGCGGGCGCGATGCCCTTGCCCGCGGAGTAGGGATCCACCACGACGATGCTGCGACCCGCCACCACTGCTCCTCTAGATCGTAAAGTTAATTACCGAACGAGGAGCACAACAGCGCGGCCGCCACCAGGCATTCCTGTCTCGATTGGGTCGAGACGATCGTCACTCGAAACGCAACGTCTCGTAGACGGCAGCTGTCACCAGACAGCCAGAACTGGCCCGCCACACCCGCGCCAGCCGCACGCGCAGGTCGGTGCCGCCGCTGAGCGCCTGCGCCACGAACTGCAGCCCGAGCAGCTCCGCCACGAGCTGCTCGGCCGCGTGCCGCACGTTCACGCCCTTCCTCAGCTCGCCGCGTTCGTCGGCCAGCGCCAGCAGGTCCCGCACGACCGCGACCCAGCCGACGACCTGCGCCGCGGCCGCGACGTCGAAGAACACCGCCTCCCGCAACAGCTTCGCGCTCACCCGGACGGTGAGGTCGGCCTCGAGCCTGCGGGCGAACTCGAACGACATCGCGATCAGCGCCTGCACGGGCGAGGGTTCGACGGCGAGCTGATCGTCGCGCAACCGGTGCCACAGCAGGGACTGCTCCTCGATGATCGCGACGCCGAGGGCCTCCTTCGAGCGGAAGTGGCAATAAAGCGCGCCTTTAGACACCTCGGCCCGCGCGCACACGTCGGTGATGCTCGCTCCCGCGAACCCGTTCCGGTCGAACACCTCGGCCGCCGCACGCAGGAGCCTGGCCCTGGTGTGCGTCGCCCGCTCGCGTTTGACGCTCATCCCTCGGCCCGGGCGGCGCCGGTCGCCACGGCGACGGCGAGCGTGTCCGGCATCTGCCAGTACTGCTCGATCTCCCCCAGGTGCACCGAAAGCACCGCCGAGAAGCGCACGTCCACCGGTTCCTCGGTGGCACGGACCCGCCAGCGCGCCCAGCCGACCACGGCCGCGTCACCTCCATCGACGATCACCTGGCGCACCGAGAGCTGCTCCAGGTCGAACGTGGCGAACAGGATCAGGAACTGGGACTCGACCTCACGGCGGGTGCGCGGGCCGAGCATCCATCTGGCACCGTTGGGGTCGGGCGCCTCCCATTCCACGGTCGGTGCACACAACCGCGCGATGCCGGGTGCGTCCTGCGCGGCGAGTCGGGAGAGGAACACCTGCACCACTTCGACCGTCGAGTACATTTTCCTCACCTTCTCATCCCGGTCATTGCGGCGGCAACGATCCGGTGCAGGTCACACTAGCGACGGGCAGACAAAGGGAGTGCGCACACCCCATTGGCCCAGCTCTGTTTCCCCCAAACATCCGATCGGGCGATTCCAGAGGTACGCGAACTTTCAACGACCGCCGGTATCACCGCAATGCACGGACCGGTGATCCGGGCTTTGCGGCATGGTGGTCGGCACACCCACCTTCACACCGAAACGGAGCAGAACCGTGCTCAAGGCAGTCCAACCAGCCCACGAGCACCAGGATGTGCCGCCCATTACCGCGCTGATTCCGCAGGCGAGGCGAGAGCAGGGCCTCACCCAGCGCGAACTTGCGGACCTGTTGTGCGAGATCTCACAAAACGACAGCGTCACCCGTGAAGAAGTCTCAAGATGGGAACGCGGGAAACGCATTCCCGGCCCCTACTGGCGCGCCTTCCTCAGCACGGCACTCGACGTGCCGCACGCTGCGGTCGACAAGGCGGCGATGATCGCGCGTGAGACACGCAGGGGAACCAGGGAAGACCACTCCGCTTAGCGGAGCGCAGGCGAACTGCAGGGGGCCTGCCCACCGGCCGGGACAGCGGTGCACCGCCCAGACCTCGCGGCCACCGACCTCCCACAAGTCCCAGGCAGAGCGGGCCTTTGGCCCCCTGCGGCAGCCCCCGCGAGCGCGCCAGACTGCGATCGTGACACCCTCAGGAAACACCGTCGCAACGTGTCTGCTCCTCGCCGGCGCCGCGTTCGGCAGCACACCGGGGGTCTCTCCGGTGAAAGTGAACGAGATCACGCTCGGTTCGAGCGGATTCGTCGAGCTGCGCAACACCGGCTCCACCGAGGCAGACGTCGGAGGATGGTCGGTCCAGACCTGTACCGGTCCCACTCCGCGAATCCTCGCCACCATCCCACCGAACACCGTGCTACCTCCGGGTGAATACTTCGTGATAGTCGGTAGCGCGTTCAGCGGAACAGTGCCGAACGGCCTGATTGTGGACACCGTGGACGGAAGTGGCGTAATCGCCAGGAACCGGCACGGCGCACACACCGACAGCGTCGGGCTCACGTCCTCCTCACCCTGCCGGGAAGCCGGTCCGGCGATCCCCTGCCCAAATTCTGGACAAGGTCCCTCGCTCGGCCGCGACAGCGCCTCGCGGGACACCGATCACAACTCGACCGACTTCAGCTGCCAAATTCCTTCTCCCGGAGAAACCAATCAGTAGCGAACATTGAATGGCCCCTTTCGACTCACCGAAAACCGGAGCAAAGTCAGTCCCGACGGCAAGACAGGCCATTGCACGAGGCCACCGGCCGTCTACGAGAAATACCTTGAATTAATCTCTCGAAGGGACTGGAACAATGCGCCGACTGCTGAGCGGAGCCACTGCTCTCGCATTCGCGAGCACCATCGCGTTCGCGGGTCTGGCCGCCGCCGCCGAAGAGCCTCAGGGCCCTGAGGTCATGGCATTGCCGGCCGTGCTCGTCAACGAGGTCTCCACGATGGGGGCGAACGGACCGCTCGACGAGGCGATCGAGATCGTCAACACGACCGACCAGCAGCTCGAGCTCTCCAACTGGGTGATCAAGATCTACAACCAGCAGAACCAGGTCATCCAGTCGATCCCGCTGGTCGACACGACCGGTTCGCCGATCGTGCTGGCGCCCAAGAACAACGTCGGCAGCACCCTCGTGCTGACGGGCGCCGAGTTCTCCGGCACCACCTCCACGCCGCACGTGATGCCGGTGAACTTCCTGGGTGCCGAGGGCATTCCGGTGTTCGGCGGGGTCGCGATCTTCGGCAGCAGCGCGCCGACCGCTTTCAAGATCGACGGTGTCGCGTTCTCGGCGAGCGCGATCACGCCGAAGGAAGGCACGAACGCTGCTCCGGAAACCGCGCAGACCGCCGCGCTCAACGGCTCGAACACGCGCAACATCCTGAGCCAGGACACGAACAACAACCAGCGTGACTTCTCACTGCAGGAACGCACCTTCTAGAGATCCCCACTCCACGGGTGCACCGAGGTGCCCTGGCCGTCGCCCCTCGACGGCCAGGGCACCTCGCCGCGTGTGGCGCGAAGTCGCCAACGGCGACTAACCGCCGCTTCCGCCTGTTTCCCAACGTATTCCGGCCCCTCATCCTGCTGTGAACTGATCACCGGAGGAGGGCGCCGTGATACGACATCTGCTGGCACTCGTCGTCGCCGCAGCAACGCTCGACGCACCACCCACGTCCGCAGCACCCGGGGCACCGCCGGAGCAGACCTCCGAGGCCTCGCACCAGATCACCCTCATCACCGGTGACGTCGTCGACTACACCGAATTTCCGGACGGCCGGAAGCTCGCGCGGATCCACGCCGCGCCAAGGGATGGCGAGCCGCCGATCTTCCACACGATGACGACCCGTGACGGTCTGCACGTCTACCCGTCGGACGCGATCGGGGCGATCACCTCCGGCACCGTCGAACGCACCCTCTTCAACGTCACCGAGCTCGTCCGCACCGGCCAGTCCGACGACCGCGCGGCCGCTGTGCCCGTGCTGATGACCGGTGGCCACTCCGCCCAGGCCCACACCAGGATCAGCAGCCTCAACGCGTCCGGCATCCACGTGCAGAAGGCGCAGGCGCAGGAGTTCTGGCGATCGCTCGACGTCTCGGCGAAGTCCGGGGTGAAGCTGAAGTACGACCGCCCGATCCGCGTCACGCTCGACCAGACCACCCGGCAGATCGGCGCCCCTGCAGCGTGGCAGGCCGGCCTCGACGGCGCCGGTGTCACGGTCGCCGTCGTCGACACCGGGATCGACGCCGGGCACCCGGACGTCGCCGCGAAGCTCACCGCGGTCGAGAACTTCTCCGACGAACCGGACGCGATCGACCGGCACGGCCACGGCACGCACGTCGCCGCGACCATCGCGGGCACCGGCAGCGCGTCGGGCACCAAGTACAAAGGCGTTGCCCCGGCGGCGAAACTGGTGATCGCCAAGGTGTTCAACGGCGCGGGCGAGGCCGACACCTCGCAGGTGCTGGCGGGCATCGAGTGGGCGGCGCGATCCGGCGCGAAGATCGTGAACCTCAGCCTCGGCGGCGACGTCACGGACGGCACCGACGAGCTGAGCACCCTCGTCGACCAGCTCGCCGCCGAGACGGGTGTGCTGTTCGTGGTGGCTGCGGGCAACAACGGCCCGGCGAACCGCTCGATCACCACCCCCGGCACGGCCGCCTCCGCGTTGACCGTCGGCGCTGTCGACCGGCAGAACAAGCTCGCACCGTTCAGCAGCACCGGCCCGCGCATCGGCGACGCGTCGGTGAAGCCCGAGATCAACGCGCCGGGCCTCGGCGTCGTGGCCGCCCGCGCGGCCGGCACGTCCATGGGCGCGCCGGTCGACGACCGCTACACCGCCGCTTCCGGCACCTCGATGGCCACGCCGCACGTCGCGGGCGCGGCCGCACTGCTCGCCCAGCAACACCCGGACTGGTCCGCGCAGACGTTGAAGAACGCGCTCGTGACGAGTGCCGCCGACGTCGGAATGCCGTGGTACCAGCAGGGTGCGGGGCGGCTCGACGTGGCTCGTGCCGTCACGCAGAAAGCCACGGCCACCGCCGCCGCGAGCTTCGGCCGTTATGAGCGCGGCACCGGCGGCACTCTCACCCAGGAACTCAACTACACCAACGACTCCGAAGCGCCCCTGACCCTCGACCTGGCCGCCGCCTTCAAGGGCTGGGACGGCAAACCCACGACCGCGTTCAGCCTCAGCACCACACGCCTGACCATCCCGGCCCGTGCCAAGGCCTCTGCCACCCTCAGCCTCGACCCCGAAGCGGGCCCGGCGGGCGTGTACGGCGGCCTCGTCACCGCCACCGGCCCCGGCACCACCCTGCGCACACCGGTCAGCGTTTACGAGGCACCACAGACCTTTCCGGTGTCGGTCCACGTCCGTGACGTCGCCGGCCGGCCACCGGGCCCGGCGTTCGGTCAGCTGATCGACGACTCCAACGGCAGCGATGACCTCAACGACCCGTTCGACGACACCACCAGCTACTACTTCGACGTCGTGAACGGCGAAGGTGTCGCGAACGTGCCGAGCGGCCGCTACTCCGCGGTGAGCTGGGCGACCGAGAACACCGCCGGAGTGCGCCGCTGGTCCGCACTGGCCGCACCGGAGCTGACCGTCACCGGTGCCGCGGACGTCTCGCTCGACGCGCGCAAGACCGTGCCGGTCGAGGTCGTGCCACCGGGCCCGGCCGAGCAACGCGACCGCACCGTCACCATGCGCCGCGTGCTGCCCGAGGAAGGCGAGAAGCTGCCGCTGATCATCGAGACCGCCGCCGTGCTGGGCGGAGCTCCGTGGGAGGTCCGCGCCACCCCGGCCGCGGCCGCGAAGAAGGGCGCGATCTCGTTGCAGGACAACGTGACCCTGCAGACCGCCACGGTCACGCTGACCGCCGGTGGCCGGACGCTGAAGACCGACGGCGACATCACCGCCCTGACCGCGAAGTGGCCCGGCGAGCTGACCGACGGCATCAAGCTGGTGAAGATCAAGCCGGACACCCCGGCGAACATGGTGAAGGCCGCCAACGCCGCGGCGACCGCGGCGGCACAGGAAGGCAAGAAGGCACTGCTGTCCTATGTGGACGAGCCGAACGCGCTGCCGCTGACCGGGCTCGCGAGCACGGCGTTGCCCTCACTCAGCCTCAGCAACGCAGACGGCCAGTTTGCCGAGAAGAACGCCGTCAAACTCAGCATCAAGCCGGCACCGGAGGCCGTGTTCAACCTGAGCTTCCTGGACGCCAACGGCATTCCGGCGAACCATCGCCAGGTCGTCGATCCGCAGAAGCTGGTCATGCGCAAGACGGCGTACCACGCCGACAAGCCCGGCCTGACCGTGCAGAAGACCTGGTACCCGTACCCGACCGGGCTGTGGCAGTCGCAGATCCTGCGCGGCACCACGTTCACGCCGCCCCAGGCGTGGACCGAGTACATCGGGCCCGGCGACGACCGGATCGTGTGGAAGCGCTCGGTCACGTTGAGCGGCACGGACGCCAAGGGTCAGCGCGCGGCCGTGGCGATGTACCAGGAGAACGTGTTCAGGGCAGGCCAGGCGGCGGCAGTCGAACGCTGGTTCGCGGGCCCGATGCACAGCACGGCGATCGACCTGCCGTCCGACCACCCGGCCCGCTACCCGGCCGCCGGCGGATCGTGGCGCCAGCTCTGCTCGAACTGCCGCACCGGCGACACGTTCGTCCCGGCTCTGCAGTGGACGGACGGCAACCCCGGCCACTACACGAACCCGTACCAGAACAGCAAGTTCTTCACGACGACCAAGGTCAGGCTCTTCCGGGACGACCGGGAGATCCCGGCGGACCAGGACCCGCTCGCGTTCTACCCGACCTTCCCGATGTCCCCCGAACAGGCCACCTACCGCCTCGAAGCCACGGAGACGCACGCTCCGGGAGCGGTGGCGGGCGCGGTCAACGCGGTCCTGTTCACCCTAGCCCCGCGCACCGACACGACGTGGACGTTCCAGTCACGCCGTTCGCTCAACCCACCGCCGCGCGGCTACTCGTGCCACAAGGGCGAAGCCACCTGTCAGTTCCAGCCGCTGATCGCACTCCGGCACGACCTGCCGCTCGACCTCACGAACTCCGCCCCGGCCGGCAAACCGTTCGTCTACCACGTGCACGCGACGAACAGCACGCCCATCACCGTGGTGAAGGTGCAGTGGTCGGCGGACGGCGTGACGTGGCGGCCCGCCCAGATCCAGCCGGCGAACGACCGCTGGCAGGTCACCATCGACAACCCGGCCGGTGAGATCTGGCTGCGCACCGAGGCCAGGGACGGCGCCGGGAACACCGTCACGCAGACCATGCAGAAGGCTTTCCGCACCCGCTGAGCACGCGTCACTGAGACGGAGGCAGCAGCGATCCCGCACCACGAGCCGCGGCGCGCAGACCCGCCTGGAACCGGGTCTGCGCGCCGAGCTCCGCCATCAACCGGTGCAGCCGGCGCTGGTAGGTCCGGTAGCTCAGCCCGAGCTGCTTCGCGATGCTGCGATCCGGCAACCCGGTCGCCAGCAACGCGAGCAGCCGCGCGTCCCCGATCGAGACCTCGTTCGACGCGGGCTGGCCAGGCAACGTGAGCGGCACCGCGTCCTCCCACAGCCGCGAGAACAACGCCCCGAGCGAGTCGAGCAACGCCGAGCGGTGCACGATCACCGCGCTCTCCAGCGCGGTTTCGGTGCTGTGCAACGGGATCAGCCCAAGATGCGCGTCCGCGAGGATCATCTTCGTCGGCGCGACCGCCACCACCCGCGCCTCCTCCCCCAGCGACAGCCCCATCTCCAGGTCGGCCCGCAGGTCGTGCAGCTCCAGCGCCCGGCGCTCGTAGATCCCGCGGAACCGGATGCCGCGGTTCAGCAGCTCCTCCTCCACCGGGTGCAGCGCCGAGGGCGGCGTGGCGTACGGCGGCTTGTCCACGAACCGCACCTCCTGCCGGGCCGTGCGCATCACCTGGTCCACCCGCCGCGAGATCGCCTCGGGCCCGTGCACCACCTCGACCAGGTCCGCGGGGGCCCGCACCCCCGCCGCCCGTTCGTACCGGGCCTGCAACTCCCCCGCCAGCAGCCTGTCCCGCCGCAGTTCGTCCTCGCGGTGCAGGAAGTACGTCGTCAGCGCGACATCGGGTGCCATCGCCGTGTGCAGGCCGTTGATCTGGTGCACGAAACCCAGCTCGGTCAACGACCGCAGCGCCGTGCGCACCGCGCGCTCGGACAGGTCCGTCGCGAGGCACAGCTCCACCACACCCAGTTGGTACGAGTCGACGAGCGTCTCGTACACCGCGAGTTCCGCCGGACGCATTCCGAGCACGGGAGCCAGTATGCCGACTTCGGGCAGGCGTTGACGCGGGGCCGGAAACGGGTGTAGACATCGGTTGAAAAGGTTTACAACCTCTTCTCATTGCCGCCGCCGCAGCTGTTGTAGCAACGCATGCGTGCGAAAGGACGGCCAATGGAGACCAACCGCCGCGACTTCCTCAGGGTCGCCGGTGCCACCGCGGGTGTCACGATGCTGTCCGGGTCGTTCCTGTCCGCGCCGGTCGCGTCGGCGCAGGACCACGCGGCGATCCCGATGGCCGAGTCGCCGTGGGACCAGGTGCCCGCGATCCTCGCGAAGATCGTCCCGCCGACCTTCCCGGCCGCGAAGTTCGACATCACCGCGTACGGCGCCAAGGGTGACGGCAAGACCAAGAACACCGAGGCGTTCCGCAAGGCCGTCGAAGCGTGCAACAAGGCGGGCGGCGGACAGGTCGTCGTGCCCCAGGGCAGCTTCCTCACCGGCGCGATCACTCTGCTGAGCAACGTGAACCTGCACGTCTCGGCGGGTGGCGTGATCAAGTTCTCCACCGATCCCAAGGACTTCCCGCTGGTCTACACCCGGTGGCAGGGAATCGAGTGCATGAACTTCTCGTCGTTCATCTACGCCCGCAAGGCCGAGAACATCGCGATCACCGGCCCCGGCCTGATCGACGGCCAGGGCCCGTCCGGTCCGTGGTTCGACTACGACGGCAAGCGCCAGCCCGACTGGGAACAGCTGCAGAAGTGGGCCGTCGACAACAGGCCGGTGACCGACCGGAAGTTCGGCATGGGCCACTACCTCAAGCCGAACATGATCACGCTCTACGAGTGCCGCAACGTCCTCGTCGAGGGCGTCCAGCTGCGGAACTCCGCGATGTGGAACGTGCATCCCGTGCTGTGCACGAACGTGACGATCCGCGACATCTTCGTCTACAGCCGCGGTGGCATGGTCGACGGCTGCGACCCCGAGGCCTCGCAGTACGTGCACATCACCGGCTGCCGGTTCGACTGCGGCGACGACGGCATCGCGATCAAGGCCGGCCGCGACATCGACGGCCGCCGGATCGGGGTGGCGAGCGAGAACATCGTCATCGAGAACTGCTCGTTCGAGGGCCGCTGGGGTGCGCTGACGGTCGGCAGCGAGATGTCCGGCGGCGTGCGCAACGTCTTCTTCCAGGACTGCACGGTGAAGAAGGGGTCGAGCTACAAGCCGTTCCACGTGCTGTACATCAAGACGAACAAGCGGCGTGGCGGCACCGTGGAGAACATCCACGCCCGGCGCATCAAGGCGACCGACGTCGACCGCGAGGCGATCATGGTGACGCTGAACTACAGCCTCACCGGCCCCGGCTTCGGCCCGATCGTGAACCCCAAGGTGCAGAACATCACCGCCGACGGCTTCACCGTCAACGGGGTCAAGAAGACGGCCGTCACCCTGGACGGCCTGGCCGAGTCGCACATCAAGAACGTCGCCGTCTCCAACAGCACGTTCACCAGCGTCACGACCGCCAAACCGTCGATCAAGAACGCGGACGGCACCACGTTCACGAACGTCACCATCAACGGCAAAAAGGTCTGAGGAGAGCATCCCCGTGTCCTTGTCACGTCGTGATTTCGCGCGTGTGTCCGGCCTGACGGCCGCCGGTCTCCTGCTCCCGGCAGGCGTTGCGGCCGCAGAACCCGCTCTGGGCCGGGACCCGTGGCGTGAGGTGCCTGCGATCCTCGCCCGCATCTGCCCGCCACGCTTCCGCAGGAAGGACTACGACGTCACCGCGTACGGCGCGAAGGGTGACGGCCTCACCAAGAACACCGAGGCGTTCCACCGCGCGATCACGGCGTGCCACCGCGCCGGTGGGGGACGTGTAGTCGTTCCCGCGGGCACGTTCCTCACCGGCGGCATCAGACTTCTGTCCAATGTGGAGCTCCACATCCGTGAGGGCGCCACGCTGAAGTTCTCCACCGATCCCACCGACTACCTGCCGCTCGTGCTCACCCGCTGGGAGGGCACGCTCTGCTACAACTACCAGCCGTTCATCTACGCGTTCGAGCAGCGGAACATCGCCATCACGGGTCGCGGCACCATCGACGGTGACGCGCCCAGTGGCAAGTGGTCGAGCTGGGGCGCCGGTTCCACGGCGTTGCTGCGGCAGTGGGGCGAGGAGGGCAAGCCGGTCGAGGAACGCATCATGGGCCCCGGCAGGAACATGCGGCCGAACATGATCCAGTTCTTCCGCTGCCGGAACCTGCTCGTCGAGGACGTGCTGATCAAGAACCCCGCGATGTGGTCGCTGCACTTCGTGTTCTCGCGCAACATCACCGTGCGGCGGATCGAGATCTACTCGACGAACTCGCAGGGTGACGGCGTCGACCTCGACTCGTCTTCGTACGCCCACGTGCACGACTCGAAGTTCAACACCAATGACGACTGCGTCGTCATCAAGTGCGGTCGGGATGCCGACGGACGGCGGGTCGGCATCCCGTCCACCCACATCGTGGTCGAGCGCTGCAAGTTCTCCGGCCGCTGGGGCGGGATCACGGTCGGCAGCGAGATGTCCGGCGGTGTGTCGAAGGTCTTCTGCCGCGACTGCGAGATCAACGCGCCGGACTTCCCCGGCCGGTACCCGATCAAGCACGCGCTCTACGTCAAGACCAACCAGGACCGCGGCGGTGTCATCGACGGGATCCACCTGCGGAACGTGTTCGGGCAGAACGTCGAGCGCGAGATCCTGTACGTGTCGATGTTCTACCAGAACGGCGGCACGAAGGGCTTCTTCCCGCAGATCAACAACCTGACGATCGACCGGATGCGGATCAACGGCGGCCGGATCGCGGCGACCTTCCGCGGGTTCCCGCAGTCGCACATCAAGAACGTGCTGATCTCCAACTCCACGTTCACCGGGATCACCGAGCCGAACCTGATCGAGAACACCGACAATCTGGTGTTCCGCAACACGACGATCAACGGGGTGGTGCCGGCGTGAGATACCTGCTGGCACTCCTGTTGGTCGCTGCCGGGCTCTCCGCCGGCACCCCGATCGCGACCGCGCACGCGGGTCTCTCGTGGAAAGCCGTGAACAGCCCGTTCTCGCTGGACTTCCAGGACGGCGGGCGGGCGTTGACCGGGCAGCGCGAGACGTTCTACCGGCTCGCCGACGGCGCGCAGCACTCGTTGACGAAGGTTGTTGCGCAGAAACGGGTTCCGCGTGGCGTGCGGTACGTCGTGGCGACCACGGAGGCGTCCAGGACCGCTTCCGTGGTCGTCACGCGGACCGAACGCGGGCTGCGGGTGGGCTGGACGCTGGAGCCTTCCGCCGGTGTCGCGCAGGTTTCGGCGAACCTCACCGGGTCGCTGGAGGAGCACTTCCTCGGCGGCGGCGCGCACACGATGTTCGTCGACGTGCAACGAAAGGTCTTGCTGAACAAGGCTGTGTTCGTCGGCGCGTCGAACTTCGGCAAGTGCAACAAGAACGGCGCGCCTTCGACGTTCTTCATGTCCAGCGCGGGTTACGGCGTGTACGCCGACACTCGGGCGATCGGGCGGACCGCGTTCCCCGGTGCGGTGGCCGACGACCACTGCGCGGACAAACCTGCTCCCTGCCCTGTCGCTGTCGGCGTGCCGGACCGGATCCAGTTGTGCTTCAAGACCTCCCGGCTCGACTACGAGGTCTACGCCGGATCGCCGGAGAAGGTCAACTCGGCGTACTTCCAGCGCGTCGGCACCCCGACACTGCCGCCCGCGCGGCAGTTCGCGCTGACGAAGTGGCGGGACAAGTACAACCACTCCGACGAGATCGTCGAGGACGTCACGCAGTTCCAGGCGCGCGGCGTCCCGCTCTCGACTCTGTGGGTCGACAACCCGTGGGAGCAGGGTCCTGTCGGCGCACGGCCGACTTACGCGTGCATCGGCGCGTTGAAGTTCGACAAGACGATGTACCCGGACGCACAGGGCACGATCGACTGGATGCGCTCGCGTGGCGTCAACCTGGGCGTGTGGGTGGCGCCGTTCCTGAGCAAGATGTCGGACGGCAAGGTGTGCCCGCACGACTACCCCGCCGGGTCCTTCGCCCAGTCGGACCGCACGAACGTGTGGGACATCGACCTCACGAACCCGGTGGCACGAGCCCACTACGAGGCACGGCTCGAAGCCGTGTTCCGGATGGGGGTGAACTTCGTCAAGGGCGACAGGGGCGAGGAGCACAACTTCGAGGAAACGACGTTCGCCGGCGGCCCCGGCACGCTGATCCACAACGAGTACCCGTTGCTGTACGCCGAATCCGTGGTGAAGATGCTGCGGAAGGTGCACGGCGACAACTACACGACGTTGTTCCGCGCGGGCGGCGACGGCATGCCCACGCTCCTGCGCGGGTTCTGGCAGGCCGACGCGGACATGAGCTTCGACGGGCTGCGCCTCACCACCCGGCGGGGCATCAACTCGTGGATCTCCGGCCACCCGGTGCACGGCTCGGACATCGGCGGCTACCGCAACCTCGGCGGCGGCCCGTCGGAGTCGCTGTTCGTGCGGTGGGCGCAGCAGTCCGCGGTGACGCCGGTGTTCCAGGTCGGCAGCTCCGGCCGCAACTCGACGCCGTGGGTGTACGACGCGGCGACGTTCGAGCGGTTCCGGAAAGCCGCGGTGCTGCACTACGAGCTTTTCCCGTACCTCTACGAGCAGGCACGGCGCGCGGCGCGCGACGGCACGCCGATCACGCAGCCGATGGCGTTCCGCTATCCCGGTGAACAAGCCGCGTGGCAGGCGGACCAGCAGTTCATGGTCGGGCCGGACCTGCTCGCGGCTCCCGTGACGGCGGACAGGGCCGAGGCCGACGGTGCCGCCGGCAAACCGACGCCGGTGACCGTGTGGCTGCCTCCCGGCGAGTGGATCGACCTCTACTCCGGAGCACGGGTAACCGGCGGCAGGACCATCACCCGTGAGACCACCTTGGACGAATCCCCGCTGTACCTGCGCGCTTCCTCGGCCATGCCGTTCAACTTCCGCACGCCGGACATCTGGTCCAAGCCGTGGGGTGTGAACGACCTCGACCGCCAGGACCGCAAGGGCTGGCTGGTGTCGCCGGACGCCGACGGCAGGTTCGGCGATCTCCAGGCCGACTCGTTCGGCAACCACCTCCTCGTCCGGCTCCAGGACGCGCCGAAGGAGTCGCAGCTGATGATTCCGGCCGGGGTGAAGCGGGTGGTGATCGACGGGAAGCCGCTGCCGGAGTCGACCGTCGAGGAACTGCGATCCAGGACGACGGGCTGGGCGTCTCTCTCCTCAACGCCCGGCACGTTCGGCGGCACGGTGCTGAAGCTGCTACCTCGACACGGCTCCAGCACCGTGCTGCTAACCCTCTAGACAGCTGTTCCACAGGCGGCTCACAGGAAACGGCCGCAGTCTGGTTCCCATGACGGACAACCACGACCGCGGCCTCCAGTTCGACCTCGCCACGCTGTTCGGGCGCAGGCGGGCGTTGTCGCTGCTCGGCGGCGCGGGCCTCACTCTCGTGGCCTGCACCCCGTCGACCACCACAACCTCGAACTCGACCTCTCCCACCACCGGTTCCAGTTCCACCTCGTCCTCCGCCGCGGCCGGCACCGCGCTGGAGGAGATTCCGCAGGAGACCGCCGGACCGTTCCCCGGCGACGGCTCGAACGGCCCGAACGCGCTCACCCAGAGCGGCATCGTGCGCTCGGACATCCGCTCGAGCTTCGGCTCCTCGACCCGCACGGCCGAGGGTGTGCAGCTCACCATCGAGCTGACCGTCCAGCACCCCGACGGCAAGCCGTACACCGGCGCCGCCGTCTACCTGTGGCACTGCGACATCAACGGCGACTACTCGATGTACTCCGACCGCGTGAAGAACGAGAACTTCCTGCGTGGTGTCCAGGAGGCCGACGCGTCCGGCAAGCTGAAGTTCGTCAGCGTGTTCCCTGGCGCGTATTCCGGGCGCTGGCCGCACATCCACTTCGAGGTCTACCGGAACCTCTCCGAGGCGACCAGCGCCGGAAACAAGATCACCACCTCCCAGCTCGCGTTGCCGGAGTCGACCTGCAAGGAGGTCTACGGCACAACCGGGTACACGCAGAGCGTCCAGAACATGTCGCGGACCTCCTTGAAGAGCGACATGGTGTTCCGGGACGGGGTCGACCGGCAGCTGGCGACCACGTCCGGGAACGTCCAGTCCGGCTACACCGCAGCCCTCACGTTCGCCGTCGAGTAGGCGCCGCTTAGGTGACCAGCCGCCAGAGTGCCGGCGTGACCGGAGGCGTCCAGTCCAGTTGCGACCGGTGCGCCTGGCGGCACACGTAGGTCCGGCCCTGGTAGACGATCACGTCGTCGATGGCGTACGCCGTGGCGTTCGCCCACGAGGGCAGGATCGGGATGTCGGACAGGAACACGTTCGACTCCACTTCAGCCTCGGTGTTCAACTCGATGATCTCGCCCAGGGTGCGCCGGTACGAGATGCCGTACCGGTTCTGGATCTCGGTCAGGGCGGGATCGTTGAGGTAGAAGAACCTGTCGCCGTCGCGGAGGTTCTCGAACTGCTTCTTCCAGATCGCCTCCTGCAGCTCCCCGAGCTCGTGGCCGGGGCGATGCGGTTCGGCGGACATCCCGGTGAACGCGTCGACGCGGTTCACGTCGCTGTAGAGCGCACGCAGCCGGGCTGCGTCGGAAGAGCGGCGGACACCGGTGACGCCCATCGCGTCGGCCGCGGCCGGAACGTCGAGCGGGACCACGTTGCCCGCGCCGTCACGCAGGCGGACGAAGTCCAGGATGTCCGGGTCGTTGATCGGGTCGGCCGGGTTGACCAGCGGGTCGTTCGGGAACGAGCTGCTGGACTCACCGGTTATCGCCGTGAAGCTGGTCTTCGCCGGCAACCCGTACGCACGGCGCAGTTCGTTGTAGTACGGCATGCCGTGATCACGGCCGCGTGCCACGTCGATCGCGCCGAGGTCCGTCACGCCGCGGAAGCACTGCGGCAGCTGCGGACCGTCGAGACAGGCGGGGTTGCCCGGTACCGGAACCTGGAACAGGACGCTGCGCAGCTGGTTGTCGATCTGCGCGTCGTTCTTGTACTCCGGCTCGGCGCCGATGCCCTTGAGCACCGGACCCAGGCCGATGCCCTTGAGCAGGTCCGGGTTGAAGAACGCGACGTTCAGCGGCACGACCAGGACGACCTCGCCGTCCTCGTGCTCGACCTCGATGCCCTGTGCCTCGAAGGCTTCGAGCTGTTCCTCGGTGTAGGTGCCTTCTGGCGCGATCGGCTCGAGCTCACCGTGGATGAAGCTGTGGGCCCGGTAGCCGACAACGGCGAACTCGTTGGACAGCGAGGCGTTCACGTTCGGGTTGTAACCGCGGTACGGCGCGAGCTGCACACCGAGCGCGGGCAGGAACTCCTGATAGGTGATGTACTGCTGCTCCGCTCCTACCACTCGCCGCGCGATCTCGAACGCGGTCTGCGCGGGCAGGGTTCGAGGCAGGGCGTTGACGATCCTGTTGTGCTCCAAGGCGAACAACGCGTGCGTGGAGGTGAGCGCGACGTTCTCGTTCGCCCGCACGTCCCCCGCCACCATCGCCTTGGCGGGGTTTGCCCGGAGGTGGCCGTCCGCGGCCATCACCGGTGCCCTGGCCGGGTCACCACGGGTGTCCCGCCTCGGCAGCAAACCGTTGTCCAGCAACAGACGCGCGCCGTTGTTGGCGAGGTTGCCGTCGACCGGGCCTTCCAGCATCCACTCCAGCCGCGTCGCGTCCGGGCCGTAGACACTGGAACCGTCGATGTAGCTGTCCACGGTGTTGAGCTGCTGGCGCACGGCGTTCCCCGCACCCGTGCCGGGAGCTGCCGGCGTGCGCATGAACCCGATGGAGCCCAGGTCGTTGCGGAACTCCTCCAGCGCGTCAGCTCGGTTGAACGGCAGGGGAGCGTTCTCGCCGCCGGCTTCCTGGCGGAGGCCGAAAGTGTGGTCCATGAACTGGCCCCACACGAACCCCCACTGGGAGACACCGCGTTCGGAGAACAGGTTCTGCGCGGTGTCGTTGAAGAACCGGTTGCTCACGTACCTGGGACTAGGCCCGGATATCGGCCGGGCTATGCCGTCTGCGTAGCGCGCTGGGGCGACGCGCAGATACTCGGTGTTGGTCTTGCCCCACTCGGGATGTGCCAGGTTGTTGCAGCTGCCGTCCAATGTGCGCACAACGGGATTGGTGCACGCCAGAACGTCGATCGGCTTCGCGGCGGAGACGCCTGTCGCACTGGTGAGCACCAGAGCGGCAGCGGCGACCACGGGCAGCCATCTACCCATGTCGAATAGCCTTCTTCCGGTCCCTTCTGTTGTGCGGCGGCTTTTCCGGCCGAGGGGGACTAGCACGGCCAATGACGCAGGTTACGCGCGTCGCGGTGTCCCGGATAAGGACACAAAACTCTTAGGTCCTGCTGAGGGCGAGCCACAGCTCCGCGCGCAGTCCGGGTGAGTCCACCGACCGGCCAAGTGCTTGTTCTGCTTTGCGCACACGGTTTCGCAACGTGTGCCGGTGCACGCCGAGCTCGGCTGCGGCGGGATCCCAGGCGCCGTGATGCGCGAGCCAGACCCTGAGCGTTTCCCGCGTCTCCTGGTCGAGGGGCAGCAGCAACGAGTCGGCGAACCCGTCCGGGAGAGCGAGCCTGCCCGCGAGATCTTCGAACCTCCGGACGCCCGCTTGCCTGGCCTGGCGTGCCTCGCGCAGGCCGCGGGCGATCTCGCTCGTGTCCACTTCGGACGATGCGAAGCCGTCGGCCTCCGCGGCCAGCACCACGACGTCGCCGTCGATCTCGGCGCTGAACGCGTCGCCCGGCGGTTCGTCCACGAGGAACACCCGGAACCGCGGCGGCAGCTCCACGGTCTGGTGCCCGGCCAGCAGCAGGCGGAACTGCCCGGTGCGGAGCTCTCGCTGGGCGGCGTCGACGGCGTCGTTCTGCGCCAGGCCAAGGGCGAGCAGCGAAGCCGCGGTGTTGACGATGCTCAGGTCAGCTGCGTCGAGCGGACCGGCCGTGCCCACCGCGAGCACGCCGCGGGCGCGGCTGCCTAGGGCCTGCATGAACACCTGGCTGCCGTCGATCTCGAACGCCGCGCTGGCAAGGCCTCCGGCGGTCTTCAGCCGGGCCAGCTCGGCGGTGAGGTCCGGGATGTTGCGCGGGTTGTGGGTGTGGGCGGGGTGCCCGGTGGCGTCGAGGAGCACGACCCAGCCGTCGATCCACTGACCGAGCCTGCGGACCACACCGGCGACGCCCGCCCGCACGGCCGCGCGGGTGAGGGCGCGCTGGGCCTCGCTGGTGCGGGTCAGCGCGGCGTACTCGTCGGCGGCGACGGCCTTCGATACGGCCTTGCTGATGGCGATGAACGGGACCTCGCGCGGCACCTCGACCAGGCCGAGGCCGGCGGCTTCGGCGGCTTTCACCAGAGCCGCGGGCACCTTGGCGTGGCCCAGTCCCGTGCCGAAGCCGAGGCCGACGACCCCGGCGCGCACGAGCCGGTCGACGTACGCGCGTGCTTCGGTGACACCGCCCAGCCCCGTGGTCAGCAGCAGCTCGCCTCCCTCCAGGAACGGCGTCGGATCGGCCAGCTCCGTCCCGTGCACCCACCCCACCGGCCGCGACACGTCCCCGGCGAGCACCGGCAACCGCAGCGTCCTGGCGAGTTCCCGCAGCGTGATGGGCATGTGCCAGTTTGTACAACCTGAGGCCCGTAGATCGCCATTTCAGACACTGCGCAGGCCGCTGACCAGGACCATGCTGAGCGCATGACCCGACTGCGCACCGCGATCCCCGGTCCGAAATCGCTGGAACTCCAGGCGCGGCGAAAGCAGGCCGTCGCCGCCGGTGTCGGCTCGACGCTGCCCGTCTACATCGACTCGGCCGACGACGGCCTGCTGGTCGACGTCGACGGCAACCAGCTCATCGACCTCGGCTCCGGCATCGCCGTGACGAACGTCGGCAACCCGGCGCCGGCGGTGGCCGAGGCGGTGCACGCGCAGATCGACAGGTTCAGCCACACCTGCTTCATGATCACCCCGTACGAGGGCTACCTCGAGGTGTGCGAGGAGCTCAACGCCCTCACGCCGGGCGACCACGAGAAGCGGTCGGTGCTGTTCAACTCGGGTGCGGAGGCCGTGGAGAACGCGGTCAAGATCGCGCGGCACGTCACCGGCAGGCAGGCCGTCGTGGTGTTCGACCACGGCTACCACGGCCGGACGAACCTCACGATGGCGTTGACCGCCAAGAACATGCCGTACAAGCACCGGTTCGGGCCGTTCGCGCCCGAGGTCTACCGGGTGCCGACGTCCTACCCGCTGCACGACGGCCTGACCGGCGCCGAGGCCGCGCAGCGAGCCATCGCGGCGATCGAGAAGCAGGTGGGCGCGGACAACACCGCCGCCGTCGTGATCGAGCCGATCCAGGGCGAGGGCGGGTTCATCGCGCCCGCCGAGGGGTTCCTGCCCGCGGTCGCCCAGTGGTGCCGTGAGCGTGGCGTCCTGTTCGTGGCCGACGAGATCCAGACCGGCTTCTGCCGCACCGGTGACTGGTTCGCCTCCGACCACGAAGGCGTCGTGCCCGACCTGATCACCACGGCGAAGGGCATCGCGGGCGGGCTTCCGCTGGCCGCCGTGACGGGTCGCGCCGAGATCATGGACGCCGTCCACATCGGCGGGCTCGGCGGCACCTACGGCGGCAACCCCGTCGCCTGCGCCGCTGCTCTCGGCGCCATCCGCACGATGCGCGAGCGCGACCTCAACGCCGCCGCGCGCCGCATCGAGGAGACGGTCCTGTCGCGCCTGCGTGCCATCGCCGAGAAGACCGACATCATCGCGGACATCCGCGGCCGCGGCGCGATGCTCGCGATCGAGTTCACCGAACGCACCCCCGATGTCGCCGCGCGCGTGGCGAAGGCGTGCCACGAACAGGGTGTCGTCGTGCTGACGTGCGGCACGTACGGCAACGTGATCCGTCTGCTGCCCCCGCTGGTCATCCCGGACGACCTGCTCGCCGAAGGCCTCGACGTGCTCGAAGGAGCTCTGCTCGCATGATCCCGTTCACCACCCCCGAAGACGTCGAGACCGCGGTCGCGAAGGCCGCGGCGGTCGCGCCCGAGTTCGCCGCGCTGCCCGCGCACCGCAAGGCCGCCGCGCTCGACCACGTGTCACGGCGACTGGCCGAGCGTGCGGAGGAGTTCGCGCAGGCCATCAACGACGACTCCGGCAAGCCGCTGAAGTGGGCGCGCATCGAGGTGACGCGCGCGATCTCCACGTTCCGCTGGGCTTCCGAGGAGGCGCGCCGGTTCTCGGGCGAGCTGCAGCGCCTCGACACCGACCCGTCCGCCGAAGGCCGCCTGGCCCTGGTGCGCCGGGTGCCGCGCGGGCCCGTGCTGGGCATCGCGCCGTTCAACTTCCCGCTGAACCTGGTGGCGCACAAGGTCGCTCCGGCCCTCGCGGCCGGTGCGCCGATCGTGTTGAAGCCCGCGCCGGCCACGCCGAAGGTCGCGTTCCTGCTCGGCGAACTGCTGGCCGAGACGGACCTTCCGGACGGCGCGTGGGCGGTGCTGCACCTGTCCAATGAGGACACCGCGCGCCTCGTCGAGGACCCGCGGCTGCCGGTGGTCTCGTTCACCGGTTCCGGCCCGGTCGGCTGGGGCATCAAGGAACGCGTGCCGCGCAAGCACGTGACGCTGGAGCTCGGCGGCAACGCGGCCGCGATCGTCGCCCCCGACTGGCAGGACGTCGAGTTCGCGGCGCAGCGCATCGCCACGTTCGCGATGTACCAGGCTGGTCAGTCGTGCATCTCGGTGCAGCGCGTCTACGTGCACACCGACGTCTACGACGCCGTGTCCGAGGCCGTCGTGCAGCACGTGCGGAAGCTCGACGTGGCAGGCGATGTCGGCCCGCTGATCAACGACGCCGCGGCCGACCGGGTCGAGGCGTGGGTGGCCGAGGCCCAGGCCACGGTCCTGACCGGCGGCACGCGGGACGGCCGCACCTACGCGCCGACCGTGCTGACAGACGTGCCGGAGGACGCGAAGGTGAGCGCCGAGGAGGTGTTCGGCCCGGTCGTGACGCTGACGAGAGTGGACAGCGTCGAGGAGGCGTTCGACCGCGTCAACGCTTCCCGCTACGGCCTGCAGGCCGGGCTGTTCACGAACGACGTGCGGCTGGCTTTCCGTGCCGCGCAACGGCTCCAGGTCGGCGGCGTGATCGTCGGCGACGTGCCCAGCTACCGCGCGGACCAGATGCCGTACGGCGGCGTGAAGGAGTCCGGTATCGGTCGCGAGGGACTCCGCGCGGCCATGGACGACCTCACGGAGCCCCGCGTGCTCGTGCTGACGGGCCTGGAGCTCTAAACGCCCGCTGTGGCGCGGATCCAGCCGCGGTAGTGCGCAACGCTCGCGTACTGCGTCTTCACGTAGTCGCCGGTCGAGCACACGCCCACCTGGACGCCACCGTCGAGCTGAGGACCGCCGGAGTCACCGTATCCGGCGGTCCCGGTCTCCCACCGGGTCTCGACGGCGACACCGCCGTAGTAGTCGCGCGCCAGGCCGATCACCTTGACCGCGCCCCGTTTGAGGATCGGCGAGATGGAGTCGCAACACTCGTAGTCGGTCGTGCCCCACCCGTAGATGTGGTTCGTGCGCCCGACCGCCGGTGCCTCGTCGGCCAGCCGCACGTACTCGGTGTCCACTCCGGACTCGAGCCGCAGCAGCTGCATGTCGGCCTGCGGGTTCGCGACCGCCTCCGCGACCGCGCGGCGCTCTCCCCTGCCGAGGTTGATGTCGCCGACCCGCACGCTGTCCCCGGAACAGTGCTTCGCGGTCAGCACCCACTCCGGCGCGATGATCGAGCCGGTGCAACCGAACGAACCACCGTTCTCCAACTGGACCGCCCACGGCGCGCTGGCCACGAACTCGCCACCGACGATGTACGGCTTCACGTCGGCGCGCGCCACCGCCGTCGTGCCGGTGACCATCAGGAGCGCGAGGGCGAGTGCTCTCAACTTCATGGCAACCCCTTCGAAGTTCGTCGGCGGCGGCGAACTCGAGGCTGGCACGGTTTACTGACTGACGGATCAGTCGGATATTCGGATGCAACCGCCCGCAGATCACTTCCGTCTAGCCGGATACATCGGATGAATGGGTCGATCGTGACCTTGACTGCGATGATTCACGAGTGGCCGTCACCATCAGGGATGTCGCTCGCCAAGCTCAGGTCTCCGTCTCGACGGTCTCGCGCGCGTTGAGCGCGCCGGGCCTCGTCAAGGAGGCCACCCGGCAACGGGTCCTGGACGTCGTGCGCGGGCTCGGCTACCAGCCGAACCGCGCCGCGCGCAGCCTGATCACCGGCCGCACCGGGAACCTCGGCATCGTGGTGCCCGACCTGGAGAACCCCTTCTACCCCGCCGTGCTGCGCGGCGTGCAGACGCGCGCGGGTGAGGCGGGGACCTCGGTGTTCTTCTGCGACAGCAGGGAGAACCCGGACGCCGAGGAGGAGCTGGTCCGCACGATGGCGGGCCAGGTCGACGGCGTGGTGCTGTGCGCGTCACTGCTGTCCGGCGAGCAGATCGCCGAACTGGCCGCGCTGACACCGTTGGTGCTGATCAACCGCGCGGTGCCGGGTGTCTCGTCGGTGCTGATGGACAGCGGGTCCGGCATGGACCAGGTCGTCACCCACCTCGAATCACTGGGCCACAAGGAATACGTCTACCTCGGCGGCCCGGCGCACGCGTGGTCGCACCACCGCAGGCTGCAGGGTCTGCGTGACCGAGCGCGGATGCTCGGGCCGTTCGAACCGAACTTCGCCGGCGGGGTCGCGGCGGCCGAACAGGCGCTGCAGACCGGCGCGACGGCGTTCATCGCCTACAACGACCTGATGGCGCTGGGCGTGCTGAGCCACCTGGCATCGCGCGACATCAAGGTGCCGCAGCAGATCAGCGTGACCGGCTTCGACGACATCCTGTACGCGGCCATGTGCTCGCCCGCGCTGACGACCGTCGCGATGCCGACGGAGGAGGCCGGCAAGGTCGCCGTGGATCTGCTGGCCGACCTGCTCGACGGCGGACCGGCCGAGAGCCGCGAGCTTCCGACAAAGCTCGTGATCCGCGCAAGCACGCTCAAACATCCGATGTTCGCTTGACGCCGTAACGACGACCGGGAATGCTTCACCTCACCCCGCCGCCTGGGCCCGTAGGAGGAGCAGGTAGTGAGGACAGCACGTTTCCTCGGCATTCTCGCCGTGTCGTTGGCGTTGATAGCCCCCGCAAACGCTGCAGCAGCACCAGCCGACTGGTCGAAAGCCGTCGTCGACTCGACCATGAAGCGCTACACCCCGGACAAGCTCGGCGGCTGGGGCTACACGCGCGGTCTGTACCTGTACGGCCAGTACCTCGTCTACAAGCGCACGGGCGAGAAGAAGTACCTCGACTACATCAAGGCCTGGGTCGACCGCTTCGTGAAGTCCGACGGCAGCATCGACAACGGCTTCACCAACCTGGACGCGATGCGGTCCGCCACCCTGTTCATCGTCCTGCACCAGGAGACGGGGCAGACGAAGTACAAGAAGGCGGCGGACAAGGTCCGGTCGCGCTTCAGTTCCTACCCGCGCACGTCCGACGGCGGCATGTTCCACGCCACCAGCAAGGTCGGCCAGTTGTGGGCGGACGGCGTGTACATGGCACAGCCGTTCATCGCGATGTACGCGAAGGCCTACAACCAGTCGTACGGCTACGACGAGGCTGTCCGCAACATGAAGGCGTACTTCACGCACCTCAAGGCGGACAACGGTCTGCTTTGGCACGCCTACGATGCCGACGGCTCCGAGTCGTGGGCGAACAACCCCGGCAAGCACTCCTCGGAACACTGGGCACGCGCCATCGGCTGGTTCGGGATGACCGCCACAGACCTGTTGGAGATCCTGCCCGCCGACCACCCCGGTCGGACGGACCTCGTCAACATGGTCAAACACCTCGCCGTGGGCTACACGCGCTACCAGGACCAGGCGACCGGACGGTGGTGCCAGATCGTCGACAGGTGCTCGAACTCCAAGAACTGGACCGAGACATCAGCGTCGTCGATGTACACCTTCATGCTGTCGCGCGGCGTGGAACGCGGCTACATCGACGCGTCCTACGGTGCCGTCGCGGCAAAGGGCTACCAGGGAGTGCTCGCGAAGGCCTCGGTCGGCTCTGACGGCCTGACCAACATCCGCGACATCTCCGAGGGCACCAACGTCGGCAACGCCGACTACTACTACGCCCGTCCGCGAAACACGAACGACTTCCACGGTCTGGGCGCATTCCTCATCATGAACGAGCAACTCGCTCGGACCGGCTAACCACTCCCAGCCGCGGGGGAGTGACTTCGGGTGACTCCCCCGCGTGCGGCTGTGGAGTGCTCTCTAGTCGTAGCCGCGAATGTGGCCGTCTTCGTCGGCGAGAATTTCGTGGCGATCCATCTCGGGCTCCTTCCGTCGTGGCTGACATCACAAAGGTAGAGGGTCAACGTCGTCCTGTGGAGTGAATTTGCACCGCAACCGGGGTAGTTGGGACTAACCCAAGGGGGTCGTAGGGGTGACCCCGATCACCTGCCCCTGCTGTGGCTTGCGTCACACCCAAAGGCTAGCTCACGGCTACACAGCGCCTATCAAGACGGGAGATTTGACCCAACGGGTTGCTTCGCATGACCCATATGGGGGACAAAACCTGTCATGCGAACGATGCTCACCGTAATCGCCGTGGGTGCAGCCCTACTGGTCCCGGCGACCCCTGCACTGGCCGCGGACCCCGTTGCCAAGACGGTAGAACTGCTGAACTCCTACCGCGCGAAGCACGGCGTAGCCGCTCTCTCGCTCGATTCCGAAGTGTCAAGGAAAGCTCAGGAATGGGCAGATCACCTGCACGAATCAGACGCTTTCGAGCACCGTCCCGACAACCCGTACAGCGAAAACCTGTACTGGACCAGCAGCCGCACGCGCGCAATCGATACAGTCGCCACAAAGGCGCTGCAGAGCTGGTACGGCGAATCCCGCGGCTATGACTACGCCAAAGAGATGACGCAGGACAACGTCGACTACAGCGTGCTGCACTTCACCGCGATGGTCTGGAAGTCGTCCGACCGCGTGGGCGTCGGCCTGAAGCAGGGCGTCAACGGCACGTACGTCGTGCTCAACTTCGCCGAGCGCGGCAACACACTCAACCGGTTCGTGGCCAACGTGCTCCCGCCGTGTTGTTGACGAACACCGAAGCACTACTCAGCGCAGTCCCGCGGTCTCCGTGACGGCCCGCAGCGCGGCCACGACGGCCGAGTACGGCGGCAGGAACGGTTTCTCCGCCGGCGGGTCGCCGAGCCACCCCACCCCGCCGCGGTCGATGCGTGACGGCGGCAGCGGCACGAGGGTCCCCAGCCGGTGGGTCAGCGCGCCGCGCGCCCGCAACCGGATCAGGTTGACCTGCGAGGCCTCGTCGGCGGACGTCGTGAGGACGAGCCAGCGCCCCGGCGCGCCGGGCAGCGCCACCACGGGCCCGCCGAGCATCCGCACCGACAGGTAGTGCTGCACCTCCCCGCCGATGCCGGCCGCGAGCTCGACGGCGGAGACCTGGTGGTCAGTTGTCAGCAGCAGCCGGTTCTCCGAGCGCAGCACGAGCCAGCCCCAGTCCGAGTAACGCTCGAGGGCACTGGAGAACGTGTCGAGTTGCGGCAATACTCCCTTAGGCGAGTTCATCGATCTCACCCTCACTTGATTAGATGTAACTCCGATCACATGATTTGACTCTCCGCCGCCATGAACTCACTATCGGGCCGCCATCGGCACACTTGAACGGGGCTTGAGAGCGTGACTCACCTGCAACAACGTCATGTCACCATGATCGCGCTGGGCGGCGTGATCGGCGCGGGTCTGTTCGTCGGGACAGGTGCGGGCATCGCGGTCGCCGGACCGGCCGTACTCATCTCATTTGGTCTCGCCGGAATTCTCGCGCTGCTCGTCATGCGCATGCTCGGAGAAATGGCGGCAGAACACCCGAGCGGCGGCGCGTTCTCCGTGCACGCGGAAAAGGCGATCGGGCCGTGGGCGGGCTTCACGGTCGGCTGGGTCTACTGGTCGACCGTCGGCGTGGTGCTCGCGGTCGAGGCGACCGGGGCCGCGAAGATCGCCGCGGGCTGGGTGCCCGCGGTGCCGCAGTGGATCTGGGTGCTGCTGTTCATGTCCGTGCTGACGGCGGTGAACCTCGCGCAGGTCAGCAACTTCGGCGAGTTCGAGTTCTGGTTCGCCGGTCTCAAGATCGCCGCGATCGTGCTGTTCCTGGCGCTCGGCGCCGCCGCGATCCTCGGCCTGCTGCCCGGCGTCGACTCCCCCGGCCTCACGAACCTCCAGGACTTCCTGCCCAACGGCTGGGGCGGGGTCATCGCCGGGTTGATGGCCGTGGTGTTCGCGTTCGGCGGCCTGGAGGTCGTCACGATCGCCGCCGCGGACGCCGAGGACCCGAAGCACGCCATCGGCAAGGCCGTGCGCACCTCGATCACCCGGCTGCTGGTCTTCTACCTCGGCTCAATGGCCGTAGTGGTGACCCTGCTGCCGTGGAACGACTCCAAGGTGGGCGCCAGCCCGTACGTGGCGGTGCTCGACCGGATCGGCATCCCCGGCGCCGGGCAGATCATGAACGTCGTCATCTTCGTCGCGCTGCTCAGCGCCATCAACGCCACCCTGTACGGCGCCGCCCGCATGCTCTGCTCGCTCGCCGAACGCGGCGAGGCGCCGAAGGTGCTGCTGAACAGGAAGAACGGTGTGCCGCGCAACGCCGTGCTGACGTCGGTGTCGTTCGGCTTCATCTCGGTGCTGCTGAACTACCTGTGGCCGGACACGGTGTTCCTGCTGCTGCTCAACGCCGCCGGCTCGGCGCTGCTGGTGGTCTGGGGGTTCATCGCGGTGTCCCAGCTGAGGATGCGCCGCACGATCGCGAACCCGACGGTGCCCATGTGGGGCTACCCGTATCTCACCTGGCTGGCGCTGGCCGGGATCGTCACGATCATGCTGCTGATGCTGCGCGACGAGCAGGCCCGCGTGCAGATCCTGTCCACGGGCGTGCTCGTCGCCGTCATCGCGGCGGTCGCGGTCAGCAGGTCAGCTTTGCGGCGGCGTAGTCTCCACGATCGAATCTGACGCCGTCACCGCTGTCGTTGACGACGAGCCGCAGGAACCGGGCCCCCTTCAACGATCCCGAGATGTGCACGGCGTCGTCCTTCCAGGTGCGCAGGCCGCTGTCGGCGACCTTCGTGCCGTCCGCCCACACCTCGAAGATCGCCGAGCCCAGCTGGTTCACGTCGCGCTCGTCGTCGATGCCGACGTCGGACGAGAACGTGGTGCAGCGCCCACCGAGGTAGAGGATCAGCTCGGCGTTGGCGTGCGCGCCGAGCCCCTTCTCGTAGGTCTTGCCGTTGATGGTCAGCGTCTTGCCGTCGCCACCGACGTAGCCGCCGTTGGACCGGTCGCGCTCGACCGGTCCGTAACCGCTGCGCTCCTTGGCGAACTGGACGTCGCTGGCCCACAGCTCACCGCCCGACGGTGGCGCGACGGGTACGAGCACCCCGGCGTCCACGGGGCGCGTCAGCTTGCCGTGCCCCGCCCACGTGACGCCCAGCGAGCCGTTCAGCAGGTGCTCGCCGGGTGTCACGCCCGCCGGTGGCGTCACCTTCCACTTTCCCTGCACGGACTGGGAGGTCAGCAGCACCGGCGCCCGTTCCGACGAGAGCTGCTCGACCTGCCAGCCCGCGGGTGCCCGGAACGTCGTGGCGGCGTTCAGGACCGGGATCGGCGCCTGGTTGGTCGCGGTCACGGTGGCGACGAACGGCTCACCGGCCGGGGTGATCGTGCTCGGGATGCCGGCGTGCCGCGGCGCGATGTCCAGCTGGGCGTCGATCGCGGGCTCGTGCCTGTACCAGTCCCGTGACGCCTTGACCCGGAAGATCGCGGTGCCGTGCGGCGGCAACGCGGCCGAGATCTGGCCGGCGGACTGAAAGTTCTTGTGCTGCCACAGGTCACGCACGGTGTAGCCGGTGCTGCGCGGCAGCCCGAGGTCGCGGGCCGTCGTGGAGATCGTCGCGTTCACCTCGGACTCGTTGAACAGCGCCACCGCCTTGTCGCCGTTGGCCAAGGGCTTCACGAACACCCAGTGCCCGTCCTTCTGGTGGATCACCTTGCCCTGGACGCCGAGCCGGTCCTGGTTGATCGCGATGATCTCCTTGTTGCGCAGGACGTCGAAGTGTTCCTGCGAGACCTTGCGCAGGTCCGCGCCGATCAGCAGCGGGGCGGCCATGATCGACCACAGCGCGAAGTGACTGCGGTACTCGGTCGTGGTCTGCCGGCCGTTGCCGACCTCCAGCATGTCGGGGTCGTTCCAGTGGCCGGGACCCGCATAGGCGTCGAGCGGCGCGTTGAGCTTGATGATCTCGACGGTCTTGGACCACGTGTCGTTGATGTCACCGGTGGTGCGCCACAGGTGACCGACGCCCTTGCCCCACTCCCACGGCTTGTTCTGGCCCCACTCGCAGATCGAGTAGACGATCGGGCGGCCGGTCTTCTTCAGCGCGTCCCGCATCTTCGTGTAGCGCTCCAGCGCGGGACGGCCCTGGTTGTTGCAGTTGTCGTACTTGAGGTAGTCGACGCCCCAGTCCGCGAACGTCTGCGCGTCGATCTCCTCGTGGTCCAGCGCGCCCGGCATCGTCTTCGCGCACGTCTGCGTGCCGGCGCTGGTGTAGATGCCGAACTTGAGGCCGCGGGCGTGGATGTAGTCGCCGAGCGCCTTCATGCCGCTGGGGAACCGGACCGGGTGGTTGCGCAGCCGCCCGGTCGCGGGGTCGCGGGTGAGGTCCGCCCAGCAGTCGTCGACGTTGACGTACTGGTAGCCCGCCTCCTTGAGGCCCTTGGACACGAAGATGTCCGCCATGTCGCGGATCATCTGCTCGTTGATGTCGCAGCCGGTGGTGTTCCAGTTGTTGAAGCCCATCGGCGGCGTCAGTGCCAGCGTCGGGTCGGCGGCGGGTTCCGTTGCGGTGGCAGGGAGGACGGGCACGGTCACGCAGGCGGCGACGAGCGCCAGCGCGGTGAGCAGTGATCTCACTTCGGTTTCTCCAGGGTGATCGCGAAGACGTGCAGGCGCGGCCCGCCCGCCTTGGGGAGAGTGACGGCGGAGAGCTCTTTCGCGGCGTCCAGCACCAGCGTCTGGTGGAAGATCGACACCTGCTTCTGCACCGGGCCGGACGGCGTGTGCATCAGAGTCGTGGCAACGGGTTCCGACTCACCGAACTGCGGCCGCTGCTGCCACGCCGTGACCCGGAACCGCGCGGTCGCGGTGCCGTCGGCGTAGGTGAGCGTGCCGTCCGCCTCGACGTTGCCGGTGTCCGCGGCGGCGAGCAGGTGCAGCTTCACGTACTTCCCGGCGGGCAGCGCCAGCGTCTGCCCGTTGGCGATGATGTTGTTCTTGCTCGCCTCGTCGCCGTTGTGGAACTCGAACAGGACGCCGTCGTCGGTCACCGATCCCGTCTGCGGCAGCTGCGCGGCCGGGTAGGTGTTGCCGAGGCCGTCGAAGTTCCCGTCACGGCTGGTGAACTCGTTGGACAGCCCGTCGTTGTCGAGCGCGGCGCTGAGGTCCACCGGCACCGAGCTGCCACCGGGAGGCAACGCGGGCAGCCCCCAGCGCCTGCCAGGCTCGGTGATCCGGACCGGCGCGATGGTGAAGTCGCGCTCCCCCTTGGCGTGGATGATCGCTTCCTGACCGCGCTGGAGGTGCAGCTCGACCACCCCGTTCGCGACGCTCCACCGGGTGCAGCCGCGCACCTCGATCCGGCCCTCGATGCCGGTGCGCACCCGGCACGGCGCGCCGGCCTCGCTGAAGACCCGGACGAACCGCGTCTTTCCCCGGCGCCGCACCGCGCTCACCAAGAACGCGCCTTCGGTCCTCGTGTCGTGGACCGTGACGTCCTGCCAGACCGCGGGGACGGCCGGGAAGATCCGGATCAACCCTCCCCAGCTCTGGATCAGCATGTCCTGCAACGACTTCGCGGCACTCAGTGGTGTTTCGATGACCGGACCCGCCTCGAAGTACATGGTGTTCGGCTGCGCGAATCTGGCCACGAACTCGCGCAGGTGTTTCAGCGCCTCGTCACCGCGCGCCATCTGGGCCGCGATCGACGCGGCACCGGTGAAGGTGAAGCCGCGCAACGATCCTTCGAAGCTCAGCCAGTGCTTCAGCGAGCGTTCGATGAGGTCGCGGCGTTCCGGTTGCTCCCAGTTGACCTCGTGCAACGGGTAGACCGCGAGCATGTGCGAGTAGTGCCGGTGCGACTTCGCGAACGGCACCCCCGCGCCGATCATGAACCCGCCCGCGTCGGCGGGGTACTCGACGAGCTGGTCGAGAACCTCCTGCCACCGCACCGCGAGCGGGTCGGCGATCTGGAGGACCTTCGCCGACTCGAGGAGCGTCCGGCACGACCACCGCAGCAGGGCGAGGTCGTAGTTGCAGTCCGGTGCCACGCCGTACTCGGGCGAGTAGGTGGGCAGCAGGTGCAGCTTGCCGTCGTTTCCCTTGCGCAGGAAGTGCAGGTAGTAGTTGGTGGAGCGGCGCAGCACCGGGAAGACGGTGTCCCGGAGGATCCGCTCGTCCATGGTGTGCCGGTAGTGCAGCCACGCGTTGTGCAGCAACCACGGCAGGTTCCCGATCTCCGGGTCCGGCGAGGGATGCAGCGGCGAGCCGACGAAGCCGGCGTCCTGGAACGTGGGGTCGGTGCTGCGCCGCAGCCCCATGGAGTCCGCGCGGAACTCCGGGCGCAGCGCGTCGATCAGGATCTGCTGGTGCTGCGCGATCGTG
Source organism: Lentzea sp. NPDC051213 (assembly GCF_044455585.1). Classification (NCBI taxonomy): domain Bacteria; kingdom Bacillati; phylum Actinomycetota; class Actinomycetes; order Pseudonocardiales; family Pseudonocardiaceae; genus Lentzea; species Lentzea sp. NPDC051213. The sequence continues at coordinate 60,942 of NZ_JBITEX010000002.1, read as the reverse complement.
CGCGGGATCGGGTCGAGTTCGAGGTGGTTGGACGCGAGCACCGGCCAGTACTCGAGCTGGGCGTTGAGGTTGAACCACACCGACGGCCACGGCGTCGGCTCCAGCCACGGCCCGCTGGTGGGCATGATCGGGGCTGCCTGGCGTGCTCCCGAGGCGAGCTTGTACAGCTGGATCCAGTAGAAGCTCTGCGTCAACGCGTCCGGCACCGACACGAAGCTCTTGCGGTAGAAGCGATGCCACCACTGCCGGTGCTGGTACCGCAGCATCTCGGGGAACGACGCCGCGGTGACCGCGTCGCGGACCGCCGCCTCGGCCGTGCGGTCCGGGAACGAGTGGGCGGTGGAGAGCAGGAAGTCCTTGCGCCCGTGGAACTTCCTGATCCGGTACGCCGTGGCCGTCTGGCCGCCCGCGACCATCTCCTGGGTGACGAGTGTGAGCCCGTTCTCGGTGCGGGTGGCAGGTTTGGGGTTGGGCGGGAACGTCGCGGGCGGTGGTTCGCGAATGGTCCGCGGGCTGACCGCGTCGAGCGCCTGGAACGCCAGGGTGAAGTCGCGCTCACCGCTGGTCGGCCGCACCTCCAGGTGCAGCAACGACTTCTCGGCGTGCACGAACGTCCTGACCGCCAGCTCGCCCCTGTCGGTGGTGATCGTGCCGCGCAACTCCGCGTTCCACAGGTCGAGCCGCAGGTCGACGCCGGTGATCCTGCCCTGCGGGGTCAGCAGCACGCGGCCGACCGGCAGCCGGGCCACTCCCCACTCGTTGCCGAACTGGGGCCGGTGATCCTGCACCTCGGCGTGGTCGACGGTGAACCTCAGGGCGTTCGCGCCCGGTTCGCGGTAGACGGCGGTGGCGAGAAAGCCGTTGCCCAGGAACGGACCCTCGTACCAGGCCCGCGGGATCCGCTGCCAGACGAGATCCTGCTCGCCGAGGAACTTCTCCCAGTCGATCCGGGTCCGCACGCCGGCCGCGCTTTTTCCCGGGCTCTTTCCCGGGCTGATTTCCAGGCCGTTTTCCGGGCTGTTCGCCGGGTTCGCCATCGCCCTGGCCGCCGGCCACGCCGTGAGCCCCGCCACAACTCCACCGAGCAATCCACGCCGCGACAGATCCACAGAACACCTTTCAGGTCCGCGGCGGCGGCGACCAAAGATCGGAGGTGTAACTCGATCGCAGCCTAGGACGACCCAATCTGCCGGTCAAGGTCGGTCAAGCCTCGGATGAAACCGTTTGCCGTCAGAAGCGGGCCAGCCGACGAAACATTGGTCGGGAATCTTCCGGCCGAGCACGAGCGGTACGCCAGAACCCTCGACTTGATCCTTGCTCGCGCAACCCTGGAGCGGTGTACTGCGAGCATGACCGCAGTACACCTGACGCAGCTCGACACCATCCGCGCGGTGGAGCAGCGCGTGCTGTGGCTGTCGACCGCGATCGTCGACCACGCCAACCGGGTCCGGCCCAACACCACCGGTGTGAAGGTGGGCGGGCACCAGGCTTCCAGCGCGTCGATCACCAGCATCATGACCGCGCTGTGGTTCGAGCACCTGCGCCCGCAGGACCGCGTGTCGGTCAAGCCGCACGCTTCCCCCGTGCTGCACGCGATCGAGTACCTGCTCGGGCTCCTCGACGACGAGCAGATGACGACTTTGCGCGCCTACAAGGGTTTGCAGAGCTATCCCTCGCGCACCAAGGACCCGGTGCCCGCCGACTACTCCACCGGCTCGGTCGGAATCGGGGCCACCGCGCCGATCTGGGGCGCGCTGTCCCGCCGGTTCGTCGGCGGCCACTTCGCCGAGCAGCCGCTGGGACGTCAGTACTCGTTGGTGGGCGACGCCGAACTGGACGAGGGTGCGTGCTGGGAGGCGATCCTCGACCCGATGGTCGCCAGGCTGGGCGAGATCGTGTGGATCGTCGACTTCAACCGCCAGTCGCTCGACCGCGTGGTCCCCGTCCTGGGCGAGGACCGGATGCGGGCGCTCTTCACGGCCGCGGGCTGGCAGGTCATCACCGTCAAGTACGGCGCCGCGCTGGAGGAGTTGTTCACCCGGCCCGGCGGCGCGGCGCTGCGCGACCGGATCGACACGATGACCAACGCGGAGTACCAGCGGCTTCTGCGCCACACGCCGGACAAGCTCCGCACGTTGTTGCCCGGCACGGACAGCAGCATCACCGCGTTGCTGGACGGCCTCGACGACGATCAGCTCACCACGGCGTTCCGCAGCCTCGGCGGCCACGACCACGCGGCGCTGCGCCAGGCGTTCGAGGCCATCGACGACACCCGGCCCACGGTGATCATCGCCTACACCGTGAAGGGACACGGCCTGCCCACCGCGGGCCACCCGCAGAACCACTCGGCATTGCTGTCACAGGCCCAGTTCGAGGAACTGGCGACACGCTGCGGAACGTCCGCTTCGCAACCCTGGCAACGGTTCGAGCCCGGCACCGCCGAACACGAGCTGTGTGAACGCACCGCCGACCGGCTGCGCCGCGACCCCGTCCCGGCCGCGGAACCTCTTGCCGTGCCAACGGATCTCGGCCGCACGCCGTCCGGAACCGCGACCACCCAGTCGGCACTCGGCCGCACCCTGCTCGACCTGAACCGCGCCGCACCGGCCGTGGGCGCGCGCGTCGTCACCGTCTCCCCGGACGTCAGCTCCAGCACGAACCTCGGTGGCTGGGTCAACAAGGTCGGCATCTGGTCGACCATCGAGGGCGTCGACTGGTTCGCCGACGACGCCGAGACGATCCTGCACTGGCGCGAACGCCCGACCGGCCAGCACATCGAGCTCGGCATCGCGGAGACCAACCTCGTCGGACTTCTCGGCGAGCTCGGCGCGACGTGGAGCCGCTGGGGCCAGCCCTTGCTGCCCATCGGCGTGCTCTACGACCCGTTCGTCACCCGCGCGCTGGAGCCGTGGTCGTTCGGCATCTACGCGGGCGGCCAGTCGATCCTGGTCGGCACCCCGTCCGGCGTGACCCTGGCACCGGAGGGCGGCGCGCACCAGTCGATCATCACGCCGTCCATCGGCATCGAACAACCAGGTTGCACCACCTGGGAACCGGCGTTCGCACTCGACACCGAGTGGTGCCTGCTCGCCGCACTCGGGCAGCTCGGCCGCCCCGGCGGCTCGTCGGCCTACCTCCGGCTGTCCACGCGACCGGTGGACCAGCGGCTCGCGGCCGTTCCGACCGACCCGGCCGCCCGCGAACGACGGCGGCGGCACGTGGTGGCCGGCGGCTATCCGTTGCGCCGCGCCAAGGGAACGCCGACCGCCACCATCGTCACGATGGGCGCTCTCGTGCCGGAAACCCTGCAGGCCGCCGAACGTCTGGCCGGCGTCGGGGCCGACACGGACGTCATCTGCCTGACCAGCCCAGACCTGCTGTTCCGCGCGGTGCAGGCCCGGCGTGGCCGTGGCGAGGCACCGACCTGGATCCTCGACTCGCTCTTCCCGGCGGACCGCGCGGCACCGCTGGTCACCGTGCTCGACGGGCACCCGCACACGCTTGCGTTCCTCGCCGGCCTCACCAAACGCGGCGCGATCCACCTGGGTGTCACGGAGTTCGGGCAGTCAGGCGACCTGGACAGCGTCTACCGCGCACACGGCATCGACACCGACAGCATCATCACCGCGGCACTGGACGTGAGCAGCTAGGCCGATCGGCTCTGGGGCGCCAGCAGCTCGTTGATCGCGTCCAGCGAGATGCCGAGCGCGCCCGCGAGTGCGGCGATGGTGAAGAACGACGGTGTCGGAGCGCGCCCCGTCTCGATCTTGCGCACGGTCTCGGCCGACAACCCGGCGCGGGCCGCGATCTCGACCATGCTCTCGTCGCCGCGGGCATCCCGCAGCAACTGTCCGAGCCGCCGGCCGCGCTCCCGTTCCAGCGACGTCAGGGGGATGCGCACCATACCTGCGGATTCTACGCGAATCCCACAAGTCGAAACGCGCCGAAAACTCCGTTGCGACGCCAGTCGGCCCCGGATTAGGTTCGCTGTACACACGAGAGGAGGTGGTCCGAAGTTGTATAGCTACAGGACTCGTGAGGTGGCTGTCCGCTAGGACCGCCCTCGGTGACGCCTAGCGCAGAACCAGGCAGCCACCCGGCCCCCGGACTTCGAGCGTTGGTCCCGCTCGGCCCGCTTCGGCGGGAGTCGTCCGGGGGTTGTCCCGTTTCCAGGCCCGTTTCTAGGCGTAGGCCTTCAGATCCTTGACGAACGCCGCGTAGGCCTTGCGATAGCTCTCGGCACGCAGCACCGCCGACGGATGCACCGTCACGCCGATCCGCAGCCCGTCGTGCTCCAGCACCTCACCTCGGTGCTCGGTCAGCTTGAACGACGGCCCCAGCAACGCCTTCGCCGCGACCGCCCCCAGGCACACCACCAGCCGCGGCTTCACCACGCGGATCTCCTCGCGCAACCACGGGAAGCACGCCACGACCTCGGAGCGCCGCGGCTGCTGATGAATCCTGCGCTTCCCGCGCTCGGTGAACCGGAAGTGCTTCACCGCGTTCGTCAGGTACAGGCCGGAACGGTCGAGCCCGGCATCGGCCAGCGCCTTGTCCAGCAGCCGTCCGGCCGGCCCCACGAACACGTGCCCCTCGGCGTCCTCGCGGTCGCCGGGCATCTCCCCGACCATCATCAGCCGCGACGACCGCACCGGGCCTTCGCCGAACACGGTCTGCGACGCGTCCCGGTAGAGCTCGCACCCCTGGCACTTCGCCGCCGCCGAACGCAACGCCGCCCAGCCCGCCCCCTCGGGGACGAACCGGGCGGCGCCGGTGTTCTCAGCAGTCCGCGTCGAACTACTTGTCGGACCGGAAGGCATCCTTGACCTTCTCGCCCGCCTGCTTGATGTCGGCCTTGGCCCGCTCAGCGCGGCCCTCGGCCTGCCACTGCTCGTTGTCCGTGGCGTCACCAACGGCTTCCTTGGCGCGGCCCTTGAGTTCGTCGGCCTTGTTGCTGAACTTGTCGTCAGCGCCCATGGTCTCAGGCTCCTTCGGTAGAGGTCAGCGACCTCCATCGGTTACCCGGCGAGCCCCGTCCGAAACAGTTGATAAGGTGATCACTCGCGGTTGAGAACCCAGCCGCAAGCCGATGAGACGGCTTGCTCTGGGTGTGTCCCGCCCCTTCGAGAGCTCCCGAGCACCGTCGTCGCACCGGCATGCCGCTGTGACCATGACGACGTGAAAGGAGCCGGCGGTGTCGTCCGCGAGAATCACCGCCCTCGAGGCCGAGGTGGCGGGGCTGCGCAAAGCTCTCGCTTCCCGGACCGTCATCGGGCAGGCCACGGGCCTGATCGCCGCACGCAAACCCTGCACACCCCCGCAGGCGTTCCAGTTGCTGGTGCGCATCTCCCAGCACCACAACATCAAGCTGCACGTGGCCGCCGACCGGCTGGTGGCGGCGTTCGTGCACTCGCTCCTCGGCCGGCGGGTCCTACCGGCCGACCAGGTGCTGTGGGATCACGTCGACGCGACGACCGCGAACGACTCCGGCGACAGCGACGACGGGTTCGCCGAGGAGGTCAGCAGCACGTCTCCCTGAGGCAGCGGGACGGGGGTCGTGCCGAGGTTCACCACCACGCGGGTCGTGCCGCGGTGCAGGACGAGGCACTCCCCGTCCTGCTCCACCACGAACCTGTCCAACCGCGGATCGGCCAGCTCCGGGCGGGAGCGGCGCAACGCGATCAGCGCGCGGTAGGTCTCCAGCACCCGCGCGTGCTCACCCCCGGACGGCTCGTCCCACCGCAGCCGGGAGTTCTCGACCGTGGCGGGCGACATCGGGTCCGGTACGTCCGACTCGCCCCAGCCGTGCCGGGAGAACTCACGCCGCCGGCCCGTCCGCACGGCCTCGGCCAGCTGCGGGTCCGGGAAGGACGCGAAGAACTGCCACGGCGTGGAGGCCGCCCACTCCTCCCCCATGAAGATCATGGGCGTGTACGGCGAGCAGAGCACGATCGCCGCCGCGCACAACAACTTCCCGGTCGGCACGGACGCGGGCAGCCGGTCGCCGGTGGCGCGGTTGCCGATCTGGTCGTGGTTCTGCGTGTAGGCGAGGAACCGGTGGCCGGGGATCAGCGCGGTGTCGACCGGTTTGCCGTGGTGCTTCCCGCGGAACGACGACCAGGTGCCGGCGTGGAAGAAGACCTTCTCCAGCGTGTTCTTCAGGGCGCCGGGTGCCGCGAAGTCCTCGTAGTAGCCGAAGGTCTCGCCGGTCAGCGCGACGTGCAGGCAGTGGTGCAGATCGTCGGACCACTGCGCGTGCAGGCCGTAGCCGCCGCCTTCGCGTGCGGTCACGAGCTTGGCGTCGTTCAGGTCGGACTCGGCGATCAGCGTCAGCGGCCGCCCGACAGCCGCCGAGAGCGCGTCCACCTCCACCGACAGCTCTTCGAGGACGTGAGTCGCGCGCTGGTCCGCCAGGGCGTGCACGGCGTCGAGCCGGAGCCCGTCGACGTGGAAGTCCCGCAGCCACTGCAGCGCGTTGTCGATCACGTACCGGCGCACCTCGTCGGAGCCGGGCCCGTCGAGGTTCAGCCCGGGGCCCCAGTCGTTGCGCCCGGCGAAGTACGGCCCGAACTTGTCGAGGTAGGCGCCGGACGGGCCGAGGTGGTTGTAGACCACGTCGAGCAGGACAGCGAGCCCGCGCGCGTGACACGCGTCCACGAACCGCTTGAAGCCGTCCGGCCCGCCGTACGGGCTGTGCACCGCGCCCCACAGCACGCCGTCGTAACCCCAGCCTTCGACGCCGTCGAAGCTGTTGACCGGCATCACCTCGACGAACGTGATGCCGAGGTCCACCAGGTGATCCAGCTTCCCGATGGCGGCGTCGAACGTGCCCTCCGGCGTGAAGGTGCCGATGTGCAGCTCGTAGATCACGCCACCGGGCAACGCCCGGCCGGTCCAGCTGTGGTCGGTCCACTCGAACGAGTGGTGGTAGACCCGGGATGCCTCGTGCACCCCGTTGGGCTGCCACAGCGACCGCGGATCCGGATACTCCTTGCCCTCGATGAGGAACGCGTAGTCCGTCCCGGCGGCAGCCAGATCGATTTTGGCGGAATGCCACCAGTCGCCGTCGCGCTTCATCTCGTGGTCGAAGCCGTCGACGCGCACGTGCACCGACTCGGGGGTCGGTGCCCAGACCGAGAAACTCACGATTCCCCTCGCACCAGCAGTGCCACCGGATAGCGGTCGAGCAACGACGCCAGGTCCTGCGACGCGGGACGTCCGGTGAGCACGTCCGTCCACTCCGGACCCGGCAGCGGCAGAACCGTGTCCTGCCAGCCCTTCTGCGCCAGCGTCACGGGCAACCTGGTCGCGACCGTGATGATGTCCGTCCGCTGGAACGCCAGCACGTGCCCGGCGGCCGGGCCCTCGGCGCGCAACGGCCGGTAGCCCTGAAAGCCACGCCTCTTGGCGTGCAACGCCCGGTGCACCACCAGCATCTTCGCCGCGCCGGAGTCGTCGATCTCGGGCAGCCACCCGGACTCGATGCGTTCCAGCAACTCGCGGCGCACCCTGTAGTCGACCGGCCGGCGGTTGTCCGGGTCGACCAGCGAGAAGTCCCACAGCTCGGTGCCCTGGTAGATGTCCGGCACGCCGGGCGCGGTGAGCTGGACCAGCTTCTGCCCCAACGAGTTCGACCAGCCCGGCGCCTTGATCCGCTCGGCGAACGCGGCGACCTCGGGCTCGCCCAGCACCTTCGCGGGCCACGCGGCCACCTCGGCGTCGAACTCGGCGTTGCGGTCGACCCACGACGTCGCGATCTTGGCCTCACGCGAGGCCTTCTCCAGGTACTGCCCCAGCCGTTGCTCGGTGATCGGCCACGCGCCGAGGAGCGACTGCCACGCCAGCCCGTTCAATGACGGCTCGGAGAGCCCGTGCCGCTCGCTCATCGCGGCCTCGAACGCCAGGTACTCGTCCGGGATCTCGGCCAGCACCGCGAGCCGTGCCCGCACGTCCTCGGACCGCTTGGTGTCGTGCGTCGACAGCGCGGTCATCGAGAGCGGCCAGCTCGCCTCTCGTTCCGTCGCCCGCCGGTGGAACTCCGCGACCGGCAGCCCGAACCGGTCCGGCGAGCCGCCGACCTCGTTGAGCGCCACGAAGTTCGTGTACCGGTAGAACGCGGTGTCCTCGGTGCCCTTCGCGACGACCATGCCGGACGTCTGCTGGATCCGCGTCGCCAGTTCGCCGTGCGGGTCGGCGCGGACCTGCTCGTCCAGCGCGTGCACCGCGGGCGACTTCGAGAGCCGGACCGCGGTGTCCCAGTGCTCCAGCCCCTCCGGCAGGTACGAGCGGTACACCGGGAAGTTGACCATCACCTCGGCGACCGCCGCGCAGGCGTCCTCGAACGGCACCCCCTGCACCAGCCGGGCGATCCGCCGCACCTCGGCAGCCAGGATCGAGTCGGCGACCTGCTGCCGTGCCGCGTGCTCGACCTCGTGAAAGTCACCGGAAAAGGCGTCCGTCGGCGCGACGAACACACCGCAGATCTCGCGCAACGCGTCGTAGCCCGTCGTGCCGTCGACCGGCCAGCTCTGCGGCAGCGTCTCGTCCGGCCCGAGGATCTTCTCGACCACGAGCCAGCCGTCGAACCGCTCGCGCAGCTGCCGGAAGTAGCCGCCGGGATCGGCGAGGCCGTCCGGGTGGTCGATGCGCAGGCCGTCGACGCCCCACTTCAGCACCTCGTGGTGGGTCGCGTCGAACACCTCGGGGTCCTCGACCCGCACCGCCGCGAGCTCGGTGATGTCGAAGAACCGCCGGTAGTTCAGCTCGGTGTTGCCGCGCCGCCAGTTGACCTTGACGAAGTGCTCGCCGGGCTCGTCCTCGGCGTCCTCCGCCAGCACGGGCAGCAGCACGCGGCCCGACGACCAGTCGATGTCGAAGTACCTGGCGTACTTCGACTCCTGGCCGTGTTCGAGCACGTCCTCCCACCACGGGTTCGGCACCACCATGTGGTTCGGCACGATGTCGACGACCAGCCCGACACCCAGCTCGGTGAGCCGCTCCTGCAGTGCCTCCCGCGCTTCTTCCCCGCCCAGCTCGGGCCGTGCCCGCGTCGGGTCCACGACGTCGTAGCCGTGCGTGGACCCTTCCCGCGCGTCGAGCATCGGTGAGGCGTAGAGCGCGCCAACGCCGAGGCGCGCCAGGTAGTCAGCGATGCCGGTGGCGTCGGCGAAGGTGAAGGACGGGGTGAACTGGACGCGATACGTGGAGTACGGCGCGCCCATCAGCCCACCCGCTGCAGCACGACGAGCGACCGCGCGGCCAGCGTCAGTTGCCCGGCCGCGACGATCGCCTTCTGGCCGTCACCGACCTGGCCGGTCACCGTGTCGACCACGACCGTCCACTCCAGACCGTAGGACACGTCCGGCAGTGTGATCTGGATGTCCTCGTGGTGGCCGTTGAACGCCATCAGGAACGAGTCGTCGACCACCCGCATGCCGCGCGTGTCGAGGTCGGGAATGCCCTCACCGTTGAGGAAGACGACGACGCACTTGCCGAAGTGGTCACCCCAGTTCTGCTCGGTCATCTCCTCGCCGGACGGGGTGAACCACGCGATGTCGCGCAGCTCGTCGCCCTTGCGGATCGGCCGGCCGGCGAAGAAGCGCTTGCGCCGCAACACCGGGTGCGCCTTGCGGAAGGCGGCGAGCGCCGAGGTGAAGTCCACGAGCTCGGCGTTGGTGTCGAGCAGCGACCAGTCGACCCAGGAGACCTCGTTGTCCTGGCAGTAGGCGTTGTTGTTGCCGTGCTGCGTGCGGCCGAACTCGTCGCCGTTCGTGATCATCGGCACGCCCTGCGACAACAGCATCGTCGCCATGAGGTTGCGCCGCTGCTGCGCCCGCAGCGCGAGAATGCCCCTGTCGTCGGTCGGCCCCTCGACGCCGCAGTTCCACGACCTGTTGTGGTCCTCGCCGTCGCGGCCGTCCTCGCCGTTGGCCTCGTTGTGCTTCTCGTTGTACGACACCAGGTCGTTGAGCGTGAAGCCGTCGTGCGCGGTGACGAAGTTGATCGACGCGTACGGCCGCCGGCCGTCGTCCTGGTACAGGTCGCTGCTGCCGGTGATGCGCGAGGCGAACTCGCCGAGCGTCGCGGGCTCACCGCGCCAGAAGTCCCGCACGGTGTCGCGGTACTGACCGTTCCACTCAGTCCACAGTGGAGGGAAGTTGCCGACCTGGTAGCCACCGGGACCGACGTCCCACGGCTCGGCGATCAGCTTGACCTGCGACACCACCGGGTCCTGCTGCACGACCTCGAAGAACGTGGCGAGGCGGTCGACGTCGTAGAACTCGCGGGCCAGCGCCGAGGCGAGATCGAAGCGGAACCCGTCCACGCGCATCTCGGTCACCCAGTACCGCAGCGAGTCCATGATCAGCTGCAGGGTGTGCGGCGTGCGCACGTTCAGCGAGTTACCGGTGCCCGTGTAGTCCATGTAGAACTTGGGCTCGTCGTCCATCACCCGGTAGTACGCGAGGTTGTCGATGCCGCGCATGGACAGCGTCGGCCCGAGGTGGTTGCCCTCCGCCGTGTGGTTGTAGACCACGTCGAGGATGACCTCGATGTTCGCCTCGTGCAGGGCGCGGACCATGCCCTTGAACTCCTGCACCTGGTTCAACGGCAACGCCGAGTACCCGTCGTGCGGCGCGAAGAAGCCGATCGTGTTGTATCCCCAGTAGTTGGAGAGACGCCGTTCGGCGAGCGTGTGATCGCTGATGAACTGGTGCACCGGCATCAGCTCGACCGCCGTGACACCGAGCTTGGTCAGGTGGTCGATCATCACCGGGTGCGCGAGGCCCGCGTACGTGCCGCGCAGCCTCGGCGGGATCTCCGGGTGGTCGATGGTGAGACCGCGGACGTGCGCCTCGTAGATGACGGTCTCGTTGTACGGCGTGCGGGGATGCCGGTCGTTGGACCAGTCGAAGAACGGGTTCACCACCACGGACTTCGGCACGTGCGCCGCCGAGTCGGTGTCGTTGCGCTCGTCCGGCGAACCGAACTTGTACCCGTACAGCGCCTCGTCCCACGTCAGGCCGTTGGAGATGGCCTTCGCGTACGGATCGATCAGCAACTTGTTCGCGTTGCAGCGCAGCCCGCGTTCCGGGTCGTACGGTCCGTGCACTCGGTACCCGTACTGCTGCCCGGGTCCGACGCCCAGCAGGTAGCCGTGGTGGACGAAACCGTCCACCTCCGGCAGTCTCACGCGCGTCTCGGTGCCGTCCTCGTCGAAGAGGCAGAGCTCGACGAAATCCGCGACCTCGGAGAACAGGGCGAAATTGGTGCCTACGCCGTCATAACCAGCACCAAGCGGGTACGGCGTTCCAGGCCAGGGTCGCACAATGCTCCTCACAGCAAGTAGCTACCGACGAGACCTTATCCGGGTATCGGCGTGGTAGCACCACGCCGCATGCTCGGCGGCCGGTCCCCGTCTGACCCGGTTTTCCGGTGCGGGGTGGACGCTTCATGGCCACCAGCCCGCGTTATGCGGGTCTTACGGTCGGCTCCACGTCCGTTCGAGCCTTGCGACTCCAGGTTTCCAGCCTCTCCGGTACCTGTTGTGCTTCTCCCCACGAGTGTGGCGAGGTTGCGAGCGGCGTTCAGATCGCGATCGGACTCCAGCCCGCAGGACTCACAGCGGAACACCCGGATGTGCAGCGGCAGCTTGGCTTTCACCGCGCCACAGTCCGAGCAGGTTTTCGACGACGGGAACCAACGATCGGCCACAACCAGACGGCTACCCCGCCACCGCGTCTTGTACTCCAATTGCCGCCGGACCTCAGCGAACCCCGCGTCGGCGATCGACCGGGCCAGCCTGCGATTGCGCAGCATCCCGGCCACGTTGAGATCCTCGACCACGATCGTGCCGAACTCGGTCGCCAGCGCTGTCGTGAGCTTGTGCAAGCCCTCACTCCGCAGGTTGGCGACGCGGTGGTGGAAGCGGTTTCGGCGCTGGTTCGCACGTTTCCACCGCTTCGACGGCCGATCGCCGGTGCGCCTGTCCGGCCCACGCCGCCGCGACACCGTGCGGGACGCGCGACGTAGCGTCGCTGACGCACTCGCCAGGTGTTTCGGGTTGGGCACGCACCCGGCCGCGTCGGTGGTGCCGAGGATCGACCGGGACAGCACCGCGAGATGGGTTATTCCCAGGTCCACGCCTACAACCGCATCCGGCTGGGCAGGTGGAAGGTCCGCACGCTGCACCTCACAGGTGAACGCGCAGAACCACCGGCCACGCTCATGACTGACCGTCGCCGACAAGAGGCGGGCCGTGCCCGCTTCGATCCGGCGGGCCAGCTTGCGAGTGGACTCATGTGTCCTGATCCGCCCCAATTTCGGCAGCGTGACGTGGTGACGGTCAGGTTCGACGCGGATCGCACCAGTTGTGAACTGGCAGGCTCGCCTTGCGCGCCTCTTGGACTTGAATCGCGGAAACCTCATCGCCGGCCCCGCTCGTGTGCCGGCGCGCGACTGAGCCCAGTTCTTCAACGCTCGCGCGAGATTGGAGAGGCCAGAGCTGTACGCCTCCTTGGAGCACTCCGCCCACCACGGCGCAACTTCGCTCTTGGCCTTGTTCCAGTCTCGCCGGAGTGCGGGCAGTGACCATTGCAGCGCCGGGGTGAGATCGTAGGCTGAGATGCCGTAACTGGCCTCGGCCTTGCGTTGGTCCAGCACCGCCTTGACCAGCGCCAGGCCCCAGTTGAACGCGAACCGCGCGGCACCGCAGTGCGCGGACAAAGCCCGTGCCTGTGCCGGGGTCGGGTCCAGCGCGAACCGGTAGGCCTGGTGGACGATCACACCTGAACCCTACGAGCGGGCCCCGACAATTCCGGGCCCGTTACGCGGAGGTTCTCACGAGAGTGGGAGCGGCTTGATTCGAACGTGTGATCGCCGCCGATCGGCGACTACCGGGCGTATCGACCCCGGCAAAGTCAGCAGTCACACCCTTTCGTGCGCCAGCACCAGCTGCCCACGTGCGGCCGTGAGCAACGTGCGGGCTTCCTGGATCTCGCAGTACTTCAAGTGCTCACATGCGGCTTCCGCGCACGCCAGCGCGTGCTGCAGCGCCTCGTTGTCGTCCACGGGACCTGCGTCCCGCAGCGCGTCACGCAGCGATTCCTCCGCGCGCCGTGCCCCGACCACCGGGTCGCCGAGTGCGGCCGGCCTCACCGAAGCGAGAACCTGCTCGACGGCCAGTTCAAGCACGCCGGTTGGTGTCCGCGTGCTCACGGCTGAGCTCATCTGGTACGCCACCTCCAAAACAGGGTTGTCGTCCGCCGTCGGGTGACGGCCTTACAGTACTCCGCAGGCGCATGACCTGCCGTTACGCGAAAGTTTCATCTTTCCCGGCTGCCGGCGCGGCGGCGCAGCGGCCGCGTGATGTCCCTGACCCGCGGAAACAAATCGTCCAATGCCACGGGCAGGGGAATTCTCCAGTTCGGGTGCTCGTCGATCGTGCCCGGCACGTTGGGCTGCCGGGTTTCCCGCAGAGCGTCCTGAGGTGAAGTCAGGACCAACGCGCAGGGAGCCTGCGCGAGCAGCTCGTGGGCGCCCGCGACCCGGTCACGTGGGTCGATGCCCTCCTGGCGCATCAACGCGTCGAAGTCCGGCCCGTCCGGCCCGGCGAAGAACGTGGCCGCGGTCGGCAGGTCGTGCGTGGAGATGCTGGCCATCGCCCTGGGGTTCCACTGACTCGGTGGGATCAGGGGGTGACCCTCCGCGTAGTAGTCGCGCTGGAAGTACAGAACGGCGCTGGTCAGCATGCCGTTCTCCTGCAAGGTCTTCGTGACGACGGGCTCGACCGTGCCGAGGTCCTCTCCGACCACGACCGCGCCGGCCCGGTACGCCTCGAGCGCGAGCACGCCGAGCATCGCGTCGGCGTCGTAGTAGACGTAGGTCCCGCGCGAAGGCGGCTCGCCCGGCGGGATCCACCACAGCCGCCACAGGCCCGCGACGTGGTCGATCCGGATGCCGTCCGCGTGCTTGAGCACGCTGCGCAGCACCTGGCGGAACGGCCGGTAGCCGGTCTCGGCGAGCTTGTCGGGGCGCCACGGGGGCAGGCCCCAGCCCTGGCCGTCCGCGCTGAACGCGTCCGGCGGTGCGCCGACCGTGACGTCGATGGCGAAGACCTCGGGGTCCGCGAACGTGTCCGCGCCGCCCGGATAGACCCCCACCGGGAGGTCGTGGATGACGCCGATGGCCATGCCCGCCTCGTGCGCGGCCAGCCGCACGTCCTGGAGCTGGCGGGTGCAGAGGTGCTGGAGCCAGGCGTGGAACGCGACCCGTTCCGCCGGCGCAGCCTCGCGGTCCCGCGGCCACTCGCGCCAGTCCCGGCCGTGGATCTCGGCGAGGGCGCAGTACGTGGCGAACTTCTCGAGGTCGGCGTCCATCTCGATGTCGCCGCCGGGGAAGAGCAGTTCGAGAGCCTGCTTCTTGGCGTCCCAGATCGCGTCGTAGTCGATCAGGTCCTGGTTCTGGGGTCTCAGGTCGCGGATGAGCTGCCGCGTGCGCGGGCAGGCCTGCAGGAACTCGGCGGTGTCGGTGACGCGCAGGTACAGCGGGTTCGCGAACCGGCGGCTCGTCGGCGAGTACGGCGAGCGCTCGACCGGGTGCGTGGGGCTCGGCGCCTGCACCGGGTTCACCAGCACCACGCCGGCGTCGAGCTCGAGGCTGCTGCGCCGCGCGATCGTGGCGAGGTCGGCGAAGTCGCCCATCCCCCACGACTCCTTCGACCGGGCCGCGTAGAGCTGCAGCATCCAGCCCCAGGCGCGCGGAACGTCCGGCAGCGTCCTGGGCGCGACGGCGAGGGTGATGGTCTGGGTGGCGGTGCGGATCCGGTGCCAGCCGAGCGGGAGGCTGTCCGGCACGTGCCGCTCGGTCGTGACCGAGGTGCCGTCCTCCAGCTCGATCGTCGCGGGACCGCGCAGGTCGTACGTCTCGTACTCGCGCATGACGATCGTGGGAGGGAGAGCCTGGAGTGCCCGGCGCCGCTCGATCTGCTCGAGCTCGCGGGCGACGGAGTCCTCAGTGGACGCATCGACGCCGAACTGGGCGAGGACCTTGACGACGACCTCGGTGTCGACCGCGACCTCTTGCTGGTCCGCGTTTTCGTACCGAGTGGCAACGCCCCAGGCGTCCGCCAGCCGCGCCACCAACTCCTCCACAACTACAAGCTATGTCACAGCTCGGTCCGCATTACCAGAGCAAATGGTCCCTGGTCACCCGAAGGGTGCAGGCCAGTTGGGACGTGGTCTACCCGATCAATTACTTAGACATCCGATGCTTCGTCGGGAATCGCCACGACCGCTTCCACCTCGACGAGGAAATCGGGCCCGAACAACGCGGCGACCTGAACCAGCGTGCTGGCCGGATTGCGCACTTCTCCGAGCGCGGGCCGAAGAATCGCGTCCCGCACATCACGAATGGTCTGAACCTCTGACGCATCAAGCACATACCAGGTGAACTTGATGACATCCGACCAGTCCGCACCAAGATTTTTGATCACGTGATGAAGATTGCGCAGGGCCTGCTTCGTCTGAGCGCCCAGGTCGTCGACGCCCACGACACAGCCCTGCGCGTCGACCGCCACCTGCCCGGAGATGAACGCGAGCCGCCCGCTCGCGGTGACCGCGTGCGCGTAACCGGGCGTCGTCGGCAGGTCGGGCAGTTCGGTCAAACGCGCTTCGGCGGGCATGCGACTCACAGTACGGGCGGCCCGCTGGAGTTGCGCACGACCAACCGCAACGGATGCTCGGCCGGCTCGATCTCCCCGCCCCTGACCAGCGTGAACAGGTCAGCAACCGCCCGCTCCCCCTGCTCCTTGGCAGCACCCTCGACAGCGGTCAGCCCGACCACGCGGGTGAGCTCCTGCCCATCGAGCGACACGATCGACACCTCGTCCGGCACCGCCCGCCCATCACGCTGCATCCGCAGGAAAATCCCCAGCGCGGCCGCACCGTTCGAGCTGATCACGGCGGTGGGCAGCCGTTCGCCGTCGAGCAGCACGTCGACCACCTGCTCGCCGCCGTCGACCGTCGGCGAGCACCACACCGTCCACTCGGGACGGACCGTCAGCCCCGCCTCGGCCAGGATCTCGTCGTACGACTCGTCGATGCCGTCGGCGAGCACCAGCGCGACGTCCTTGTGGCCGAGGGCCTGCAGGTGGTCGACCGCGGTCTGCAATGCGCGGCGGAGATCGGTGTCGTCGACGGTGAGGTGCGGGACCTCCAGGGTCTCCAGCGCCGTCTGTTCGGCCTCTGTCATGGATATGGACAGAAGAAGCACTCCGTCGACGCGGCGGCCCAGCGGCAGCTCGTCGAAGAACTTCGCGCGCGCGGCCGCGTCGGCGAGAACGTAGAGCAGCACGTCGTAGCCCGCCTGCCGCAGCGCACCCTCCGCGCCCGCCAGCACCGGGCTGACCTCGGACGTCAGGACGGCGATCGCGTAGCGGCGGCCACCGGCCAGGGACGAGGCGTCGCGCGCGATCGCGTACTTCATGCTCCGCGCGACTTCGCTGACGTGTTGCCTGGTGGCCTCGGACACGCCCGGTTCGCCGCGCAGGGCCCGCGATACGGTCGCAGCCGACACCCCTGCGGCCTTGGCCACATCGGACATGCTGGTCACGGCCCGAGCGTATTGGAGATCCATGAAGCCCGGCGACCTCGCCCCCGACTTCTCCCTGCCCGACCAGGACGGAACCGACCGCACGCTGTCCGAGCTCCTCGAGCACGGCCCGGTCGTGTTGTTCTTCTACCCCGCGGCGATGACGGCCGGCTGCACCGCGCAGAGCTGCCACTTCCGCGATCTGGCCGCCGAGTTCGCCGAGGTGGGCGCGCAGCGGGTCGGGATCTCCACCGACGACGTCGCGAAGCAGAAGCAGTTCGCGGAGCTGAACAGCTTCGACTACCCGCTGCTCTCGGACGTCGGCGGCGAGGTCGCCGAGCAGTTCGGCGTGAAGCGGCGGCTCGGGCCGATCCCGGTCAAGCGGCACACGTTCGTCATCGACACCGACCGCGAGGTCATCGAGGTCATCAAGAGCGAGTTCTCGATGAACTCCCACGCGGACAAGGCGCTGGCGGTCCTGCGGAAGACGGCGTCTAGCGATCGGTGAGCGTCAGCACGCCGTAGGGGCCGGAGGCCTTGCCCTCGCGGACCGTCGTGCCGTCGATCGTGTACTTGCCGTGCACCTCGGCACCGTCGGGGCCCGCCACCACCACGAGCAGCACGGACTTGGACAGCTCGTCGGCGGGCACCTCGACGGTGCGCGACCACGGCAGGCGAACGCTCGCCTCGTTCTGCACGGACGTGCCGACGGTGGCGGTGATGTTGAACGCCGGGCCGGTGCCGGTCACCTCGAACACCACCACGCGCGTGGCCGGGGCGACAGACGACGTCACCGGCGCCAAAGACTCCACCGTCGTAGCCTCCCCGCCGCCCATCTGCCGGAGCGTTCCCACCAGGCTGGCGCCGAAGAGCGTGGCACCCGCGATGATCAGCGCGGAGATCAGCACCAGCACCCAGGGCCACTTCGGCGACCTGGGCGGTTCGTACAACGGCTGTGCGACGCCGTACTCCGGTGGCAGCTGCGACATGAGGCCCCCTGCCTGGAGGGTCGACCTGCGCGGGCCCGTCGTTACCGCAGGCCCGCCAGCACGAAGTCGGCGATCTCCCCGGCCAGCACCCCCGGAAGCTTCTGCCCGTCCGGCCGGTACCACATGGGCAGCTGGTTCACGACGCCCAGCGCGATCCGCACCACCGTGTCCGCCGGCACCAGCGAGCTGAACTCGCCGTCGGCCTGGCCCTTCTCGACGACCGCGAGGAACGTCTCGTGGTACCGCCGCCGCTCGGCGCGGAAGTCGGTCATCCGCTCCTCACCGAGCCGGTGCAGTTCCCGGACGAACACGGCCGTCTCGTCGACCCGTTCCGCGGTCGAGACGACGAGCGACACCAGGATCTCCCGCACCGTCTCGGCGGCGGGCAGCCCGAGGCCGATGATCCGGTCCATGTCGGCGGACTGCGACGTGATCAGCAGCCGGTAGATCTCGAAGAGCAGGTCGTCCTTCGCGCGGAAGTAGTGGTACAGCGCGCCTTTCGTGACCTCGGCGGCGGCCACGATCTCCTGCACCGAGGTCGCGTCGTAGCCCTGCGACGCGAACAGGCGCACGGCCGCGTCGATGATCTTCTGCTCGGTCGGGGTGGGCACGTCAAGCCTTGGGTGCCAGCGCGCGTACCTGCTCCACCTGGTCGCCACCGGTCGGGAGCAGGGCGATGATCGGCGTGTCCACGCCCGCCGCCTGGTACTCCGCGACGCGCGCACGGCACTGATCCAGCGAGCCGTGCACGACCAGGGCGTCGACCACCTCGTCCGGAATGGACTTCGAGGCCGCCTTGCGGTCACCCGCGGCCCACGCCTCGTGCATCGGGCGCAGCGCCTCGCCGCGGCCCAGCCAGTCGTGGAACGCCGCGTACGCCGGCACGGTCAGGTAGGTGCTGATCAGCATGCGGCCCAACGCGCGCGCGGCGTCGGCGTCCTCGGTCGGGCACACGAAGATCCGCGCGGCCAGCTCGGCGTCCCCGAGCTCCGAGCGCACCTTCGCCACGTCGCCGGCGCCCAGCCAGTTGGTGATCGCGCCATCGGCCTCGCGCCCGGCCAGGCGCAGCATGTTCGGGCGCAGCGCCGCGAGCATGATCGGCACCTTCTCGGCGGGCGGGCGCTCCAGCTTGAACCCGGAGACGGCGAACGTGTCGTACTGAGCGGTGACCTTCTCACCGGCCAGCGCGGCCTTCAGGAAGCGCAACGTGTCGCGGGTCCGCTTGAACGGCTCCTCGAACGGGATCGCGTTCCAGCGCTGCACGATCGCGGGCGACGACGAGCCGATGCCCAGCACGAACCGGCCACCCGTCACCTCGGCCAACGTCGCCGCGGTCATCGCCAGCGTGGCGGGACCGCGGGTGTAGACGGGTGCGATCGCCGGGCCGAAGCGCAGCTCGGAGGACCACTGCGCGGCGAGCGCGAGCGGCGTGAACGCGTCCGTGCCGGTCGTCTCGGCCGACCACACGTCGGTGTAGCCGAGCCCGGCGAGCTCGGACACCAGCGCGCGGTGCTCCAGCACCGGCACGCCGATCAGCGGCAGCGTGATTCCCCAACGAGCCATGAACGCCTCCAAGTCAGCGACTTCGAGACCACCCTACCGACCGGTCGGTATGCTCACAACCTCACCCGCAGCCCGCCCAACCGGCGCATGAACAACCCCGGCAGCCACACCGGCTCCTCCTCCAGCCCCGCGGCCGGGAAGCGCTCGAAGAACAGCCGCAGCGCGATCCGCGTCTCCAGCCGCCCCAGCTCCGCGCCGAGGCACCGGTGCGCGCCGTGCCCGAACCCGAGGTGCCCGCGGGTGTCCCGCCGCACGTCGAAGCTGTCCGGCGAGGAGAACCGCAGCGGGTCCCGGTTGGCCGAGCCGGGCGAGAGCAGCAGCAGCTCCCGCGCGGGCACCTCCACGTCGTCCACCACCGTCGCGTCCGCCGAGAACCGCGGCGGCAGCATCCGGAACGGCGCCTCGTACCGCACGATCTCCTCGACGCAGTTCGGCCACAACGCCGGCTCGTCCAGCACGGCCCGCAGCTGCGCGGGATGCCGCAGCAGCAAGGAGAGCCCGGACGTGATCGCGCTGGCCGGCTCCGACCCGCCGATCAGCAGCACGATGAACGTCGACGCGAGCTCGTCGTCGTCGAGCACGCCCTCGTCCCGCAGCCCCAGCAACATCGTGCAGACGTCGTCACCGGGCTCGGCGCGCTTGCGTTCGACCAGCCGCAACGCCAGCGCGTACAGCTCCCGCCCCGCCTCCTCGACCTCGGCGATCGACGGCGCCGTGAGCATCGCGGTCTCCCACACCGGGAACATCGCCCGCTCGTCCTCAGGCACGCCGACCAGGTCCGCGATGGTCGTGGCGACCAGCGGCCGGACGTAGGAGGTCAGCAGCTCGACCGGCTCCCCCACCGGCAGCCGGTCGAGCAACGCCGACGCCCGCCGCTCGATCTCCGGCTTCAGGACCGCCAGCCGGGCAGGGCTGAACACCCCGGCCAGCGCACCGCGCAGCCGGCGGTGGTCGTCGCCGTCGCGGTCGAGCAGGCTCCGCCGGGACGCTGCCGGGAGGCGGGCACGCCTCGACGGGTCGACCATCGAGCGCGGCACCAGCTCGCGCCGCTGCCCGACCAGGTCCTTGCCGACCTCGCGGTCGGCCAGGATGCGCCGCACGTCCTCGTACCGCGTGACCAGCCACATCCGCAGTCCGCCAGCCTCGACGACCGCCGCCGGCATCGAGTCCCGCAACGACGCGAGCGCCGGGTACGGGTCGTGCATGAACCGTCTGGACGCCAGTCTGACCGGGCACTGCGGATCCAAGTTCTACTTCTTCCTGGCGAGGGTCAGGCCGTCCGCGATCGGCACCAGCACCGACTCCACCCGCGGGTCGTTCAGCACGAACTTGTTGAACGCGTCGATGGCGGCGGCGTTGCCCTCCGGCTGCTCGGCCGCGGCGTCGCCGTAGTAGAGCGTGTTGTCGGCGAGCAGCAGGCCGCCCTGCCTGACCCGCGGCACCAGCAGGTCCCAGTAGTGGACGTACCCGACCTTGTCCGCGTCGATGAACACCAGGTCGATGACGGCATCGTCCGGCAGTTCGGCCAGCGTCTGGGCGGCCGCTCCGAGGCGGAGGTCGATCCGGTCGCGCACGCCCGCCGCCTGCCACGCCTCCTCGGCGATCGCGGTCCACTCGGTGGAGATGTCGCAGGTGATGACCTTGCCGGACGGGGGGAGGGCCTGCGCGAACGCGAGCGTGGAGTACCCGGTGTAGGTGCCGACCTCGAGCACGGTCTGCGCACCGGTGAGCCTGACCAGCAGCGACAGCAGCACGGCCTGCTCGTGCGGGATCTGCATCTCCGCCGAGTCGCCGAGCTCCAGCGTCCGCGCGATCAGCTTCTCCTGCACCGCACTGGGCTGGCCTGCCTGTTTGCGCACGTACTGGTAGATCTGCGGGGTCATGACCACGGTCTTGAAGTCGTTCACGCGCGGCCTTCTCTCATAGTCGGGTGAGGAACGTCCTGAGTGTGTCGCCGTACTCGGGCCGCAGCGGGTGTTTCGCGAGGTCACGGCCGATGGCCGACAGGACGGCCGCCCGGTGCGCGCGGTAGCGGCTCACGCACACGTTCTCACGGCTGACCAGGAAGAACTCGTCGAACCGAGCACGTTCGGCGTCGGTGGTGGGCACGCGGGTACGCCCCGACTCGCGCAGCAGCGAAGGACCGCCGGGCACGAGTCTGCGCATGACCTCCATGTGTGCCACCAGGTTCGCCTTGCTCGCGGAGTGCAGCGGTGCGGCCGCCGCAGGCCCCAGTGCGGTACGTGCCTGGCGCAACAGGCCTGGCAGGGGCTCGTAGTCACGTGCCCACCGCCCGCTGAACGCCGGGTCGAACGACATCATCATCGGCCGGATGACGTCCTCGTACACCTCACGGGAACAACTGCCCGAATAAGCCAGCATCACCGAGTACGCGTCGTATCCAAGCGCAGCGACGCGGACTAGTTGCGAATCAGGCTCGCGTATCAACCGATCGAGTGAATCCGCAAGAAACCTCCACACCATAAATGCGCCGTGGTGGCCGAGAAACCACCGGTGCACGGCGAGGCCGGCCGGATCTTCGGGGGTGCCGATCTCGATCGGAATCTGATAACAGCCGTGCGAGCACGGAATCAATTTCGCACCCGGCATCGGCATCCGCAGCACCGGCAGGTCGACCCACGTGTGGCCCCACGCGGGAGCGAAGGCGGGAGCGCTCATCGCACACACTCCACTTCGGACACCACGGTGTCGAGGAGGTCGGCCACCCGGCCGAGTGTGCTGTCCAGTGGCCGGTCCTGGGTGATCGGCGGCACCTCGGCGGCGATCCGGTCGAACACCTCCGCGAGCCGGGGCGCCTGCGGCCGGCGCGCGCCGACGTGCACGGCCTGGCGCAACGCGATCGCGACGCCGGCGTGCAGGTAGCGCAGCAGCCCGGCCTGGTCGAGCGCGGTGAACGCGGCCTGGGTGCCGAACGGGACGACGTCCTGGTTGTGCAGGTTCGTCGGCAGGCTCTGCACCGAGGCGGGCATGGCGGCGCGGCGCATCGCGGCGACGGTGGCGGTCGCGCTGATCTGCACGCCCTGCAGCGCGTGGTGCTGCCCTGGCGCCGGGCTGAGCATCGGCGGCAACCCGCCGTTGCGGTGCGGATCGACCAGCAGGTCGAGCTGGCGTTCGGCCAGGTTGCCCAGCTGCACCAGCGCGACGTTGAGCTGGTCGGCGGCGAAGGCGCTGGGCTGACCGAAGAAGTTGCCGCCGTGCGCGATCTCGTTCGTCTCCGGGAAGAACAACGGGTTGTCGCTCACCCCGTTGAGGTCCCGGCGCACCACGTCGTCCGCGTGCTTCACGCTCGTGCCGGCCGCGCCGATCAGCTGCGGCGTGCAGCGAATGCTGTAGGGCTCCTGCAACGGGCGCTCACCGGACGGCGTGCTGCCCTCGAGCCACGTCCTGATCGCGGCACCGGCGTCCGCGACGTCCGGGTGGCCGAACGCGGCGAGCAGCCCGACCGACGCGAATTCCGTGCCACAGCCCAGGACGTCGGCCATCAGGGCGGCCAGCAGCTGTGCCGTGCTGTGCGAGCGGGTGGCCTGCGCGACGGCGAGACCGAGTGCCGCGGCGGTGACCGAGATGCCGTTGACCAACGCGAGCGCGTCCCGCCCGTCGAGCTCGAGCGTCCCCAGCCCGGCCCGGCTCAGCGCGTCGCCCGCCGGGAGCAGCTCATCCTGGAAAAAAGCTTTCCCGTTGCCGCGCAACGCATGCGCGACGTAGGCGAGCGGCTGGAGATCACCGCTCGCGCCGACCGAGCCGAGCCGGGGCACCGCGGGGGCGAATTCCGTGTCCAGCATGGCGATCAGCGCGGCGACGACCTGCTCGGACACCCCGGATCGCCCCTGCGCCAACGAGAACAGCCGCGCCAGCACGGCGGCCCTGGCCACCGCGGGTGGCATCAGCTCACCGTGGCCGACGATGTGGTGGATGATCGTGTTGTCGCTCTGACCCGCGCCGTCCGCGCGGCCCTCGAACTCGACCAGCGGACCGAAACCCGTTGTGACACCGTAGATCGCACGTCCCGAGCGGCTGATGTCGAGCACGAACTCGCGGCAGCGCGCGACGCGCTCCCGCACGTGGCCGGGCAGTGCGACGTGCAGTGGTCGCCGCGCGAGTTCGAGGTGCGCGGGTTCGAGGGGCGCGGCGAGGTTCACCGCGAACTTCACGGCAGCGGAGGATGTTCCGACAGGCACGACGCCTCCTTTTGGCGCGGCACGAAGCCGTGTCGCGCCAACGAGTTTTGGGAGCTTCCCGCGACGATCCCCGTTGACCTGCCGGCGAGGAAGGGCCTTACGCACTTACCCCGAAGACTTATCCGGTCTCCGTTCATACTCGTGGACGAAGTTGTTGCCTGTTGACAGTGAGTGGCGTTTTCATGCGTCCTTCGGCGTGATCAGGCCACCGGAGCGGTGATCGAACTCTCCGCTCACGATTCGGGCCAAAAGACCAGCTGATTGCTCCACCGGGGTGAATCTGCCGTCGGCGCGCTGAGATCTGGCCCACCTGCCGATGCGCCAGAGGTCCGGATCGTCGGTGTCCGCGTCGCAGCCGCGGCCCATCAGGCCGATGTCGACCATGCCGGGGTCGTAGCTCAGCACCGCGATCGGCCGGTTCTTCAGCTCCACGGCGAGGTTCTCACCCAGCTTGATCACCGCCGCCTTCGACACCGAGTACGCGGTGACGTAAGGCCATCGGTGCACGCCGGCATTGCTGACCACGTTGATGATCCGCCCACTGGTCATGGTGCGGATCGCGGCGTTCGCGGCGAACGCGGTGCCGCGCAGGTTCACCTCGAACGTGTGCCACCAGTCGTTCTCGTCGACCTGCCACGTCGGCCCGATCGGCCCGCCGAGCGCGCCGTTGTTGACCAGCACGTCGATCCCGCCGAGGCTCTCGATCAGTTTCGGCGTCGCGCCGGGGTCACCGAGGTCGGCGACGTGGGTCTCGACGTCGACCCCCTGCGCGGTGAGCTCGGCCTCCGCGGTGGCGAGCGCCTTCTGGTCGCGGCCGGTGATGACGAGCTGATGTCCTTGCGCGCCAAGGGCATCGCTGAACGCCCGGCCCAGTTCCTTGGCGCCGCCGGTGACCAGGACGCGCACTAGAGTCCGTCCTTGAGCAGCCGGCGAAGGATCTTGCCGGAGACGGACCTCGGTATCTCTTCCACGAACTCAACCTGGCGCACCTTTTTGAAGGGCGCCACCTCCGCCGCCACGAATGCCATGACCTCCGCCGCGGTGACGTCGCCTTGCGTCACCACGAATGCCTTGGGCACCTCACCGTTAGCCCGATCGGGCGTGCCGATCACCGCCGCGTCTCGAATGGCGGGGTGCCGTCGTAACAGGGCCTCCAACTCGGCCGGCGCGACCTGATAACCCTTGTACTTGATCATTTCCTTGATCCTGTCCACGACGAAGAACCGGCCGTTGTGGACGCGGACGAGGTCGCCGGTGCGCAGCCATCCGTCCACGAAGGCCTGACGCGTCGCCTCTTCGTCGTCGACGTAGCCGGCCATCAGCTGCGGGCCGCGCAGCAGCATCTCCCCCGGCTCACCTTCGGCCACGTCGGTGCCGGTACCGGGCTCGACGATCCGCGCCTCGGTGCCGGGGCAGAGCACGCCGATGCTCGTGGGGTCAGATTCCAGGTCGTCGTCGAACGTCTGGTGCGTGCCGCCCGCCTCGGTCAGGCCGTAGCCCTGCCGGATGGGTGCCCGCAGCCGGCGTTCTGCCTCCTGGCGGACGCCTTCGTCGAGCGGGGCGGCGCCGCAGAGGGCGAGCTTGAGGTCGGCGAGAGGCTGGTGCCGGGGGTGGTCCGCGATCGAGGCGGCGAGTGGCGGCACCAGGAACGCCCGCGTGACGCGGTGTTCGGCGAGGCGGCTCAGGTACGTGCCGGCGTCGCTGCGGGGCATGGTCACGAGCGTCGCGCCGCCGAGCAGGCCGGAGTTGAGGATGACGGCGAAGCCGTAGATGTGGAAGAACGGCAGGTTCGCGGCGAGGACGTCGGTCTCGTCGATGCGCCAGCCCGGCCGGTGCTGCTCCAGGTTCGCGACGAGGGCCCGATGGCTCAGCTTGACGGCCTTGGTGAGCCCGGTCGTGCCGCTGGAGAAGAGAACGGCCGCAATCCCGGCGGGATCCGGTCGCGGCAGCGTCTCGGTGGTGCCCGCGGGGAGGTCGTCGAGGTCGAGCGTCGCCTTGACGTTCGCGAGGACCTTGAGCCGCTCGATCTCTCTCGCGGTGAGCACCGGGTTGATCAGCGCGGCGGTCGCGCCCGCGGCCATGACCGCGTGCAGGGCGACCGCGTACCTCGGCCGGTTGAGGGCGACGATCGCCACCGTGTCACCGGGCTCGATCCCGGCGGCGACCAGGCCTCTCGCGGTGCTCTCGACCTGCTCGGCCAGTTCGGCGTAGGTGAGCGACTCACCCGTCACGGCGTCCAGCAGCGCGACCTTGTCCCGCTGCCGCGCCTCGGCGAGGACGTGCTCGGGGACCGTGCGCTCAGGAACTGCCACCGCGGGCAGGGGGCTGCGGTAGATCACGTGCTCGACTCCGGTGTTCCACGCCGCCGGACCTGGATGCCCGGCGGCGTGATCGGAGGCTATCGGCACTCCACGTGATCATGCGACTACCTGTGGTGCCAGTTGAGACGGTGAAGTCGTTTTACAGCGTGACGCCGCGGGCCGCGAGCCAGCCCACCGGGTTGATCTTCTGCGAGCCACCGGCCCAGACCTCGAAGTGCAGGTGCGGCCCGGTCGACTGACCGCGGTTGCCGATCGTCGCGATCTGCTGCCCGGCCTTGACCTTCGCGCCCTGCGGCACGTCGATCGTGTTCATGTGGCCGTAGACGGTGATCGTGCCGTCCGCGTGCTGCACGCGGACCCACAGCCCGAACCCGGACGCGGGGCCGGCCTCGATCACGGTGCCGTCCATGACGGAGACGATCGGCGTGCCGATCGCGTTGGCGATGTCGACACCGTTGTGGCTGGTGCCCCACCGCGCGCCGAACCCGGACGTGAACGAGCCCTGGGCGGGCTTCACGCACTTGGGGCGCTTGGCCTCTTCCTCGGCGGCGATGCGCGCCTGCTCGGCCTTGGCGGCCTCCTGGCGCTTCACGTAGGCGCCCTCGGCGGTCTTGAGCGCCTCGCGGACGTGGAACTGCGCCTGGATCTGCTCGGCCTGCAGCAGCTTGCGGGTCTCCGAGCCGGCGTCCACGGCGTGCACCGTGAGGATGCCGGCGGGCTCCTGCTGCTGGGTCATGGCCGCGGCCAGGTCCTTGGTCGCCGCCACGGGGACGATGCGGTCGACCGGGGTCATCGTGGCCATCGCCTGGGTGAAGCCCGCGCCGGCGAGGGCGCCTGCGGCGACTACCGCCGCAACGGCCTTCTTGCGGTCCAGGTCCACTCTGCCGACGAAGTCGACGAGTGGTCCCATCGCTCGATGCCGTGCCAAAACTGCCTCCATGCACTCGGGGGAGTTCGACAACCGCTGTTCGCGGGCTTCGGGGGCCCTGGTCGGACTGGACCGTTTCGGGGGGTGATCCGTGTCCTGGCGGTTATCGAACCGTGACATGCGGCGCAGAACGTAACCTCGCGTCACCGGCCCGAGCAAGCCAAGTGGGGGTTCAGGTGACAAGGCCCACTCGCGGTAACGCACAGTAGCGAGACCGAAGTGGGCTTGATTAACCCAATTTAGACCAATCCCAGACTTGGTGTTTGTACTGGTCAGTCGCTTTATCGTGAAAGGGTCACGGCTTGGTTTCGAGGGACGCTCACCTGGGGATGGTCACGAGGCGTGGTCGCGGCCCAGGAGTGGTCCAGTCGGCCCTGCCCGCCCCAAAGCAAAGGGCCGCCGGACGCACCTGGCGTCCGACGGCCCCTTCAGAGGTGAGGCTCTACTTGTACTTGTTCGAGGCCGGCGGCAGCGGGGCCACCGGCAGGCCCTCGTGGATCACCTTCATGGCGTTGAACCACGTCGGCGCGGCCACCTGGCCACCGAACACGCCCTGGCTGCTGCCGGGGCAGAAGCGGATCGGGTTCGCGCAGATCACCTCGGGCCGGTTGCCGTCGGCGTAGGTCATCACGGCACCCGCGTACTGCGGGGTGGCGGCCAGGAAGGCGACCGACTTGTGCTCCTCGGTCGTACCGGTCTTGCCGATGGCCGGACGGTTCCAGCCGGTGGACGAGGCCGCGGCGGCCGCGGTGCCCGAGCCGGAGGTGTCGTGGGACATGCCCTGGGCCAGCGAGTTCGCCAGATCCGTCTCCACGGCCTGCTCGCAGGGCTTTTCCTTGAGCGGGAGGTCCTTGCCGTAGCGGTCGACGACCTTCTCCACCGGCGTCGGCGGGCACCAGGTGCCGCCGGAGACGATGGTGGCGGCCACGTTGGCGAGCTCCAGGACGCTGGTGGCGCCGGGGCCGAGGGTGTACGAACCCGCGTTGTTCTGCTTGGTCCAGTCACCCTGCGAGGGGCCGTTGGACTTGTCTTCCTTCAGTTCCTCGCCCGCGCGGTTCACGCCCTGCAGCGTCTCGCGCATGCCGAGGCGGTAGGCCATGTCCACGACGCTGTCGAGGCCGGTCTTCTCCTGCAGGATGACGAAGCCGGTGTTCGGGGAGGTCGCGAGGGCCTGGGTCAACGTCATCTTGTCGTTGTACTTGCCCGCGTTCTCCACCTTCCACGGCGCGCCGCCGTTCGGGTAGACCCTCGAGTAGTAGGTGGCGGGCACGTCGATCGTCTTGTCGATGCCCGTGACCCGCTTCTCCAGCGCGGCCGCGGCGGTGAAGACCTTGTTCACCGAGCCGGGGCCGAACGGCAGGACCTCGGCGGGCACCGGGCGGGCGACCTGACCGAGCTCGGCCTTGTTGCCGTAGTCACGGGAGGCGACCAGCGCGCGGACGCGGTGCTTGTCCTTGCCGGGCTGGACGACCGACATGACGTTCGAGATGCCGTTCTGGGTCTTGGGCACCTGCTGCTCGGCCGCCGTCTTCGCGGCCTTGGTCGCCTTCGGGTCCAGGGTGGTCTGGATGGTGAGGCCACCGCGCTGGAGCTGCTTGTTCGTGATGCCGGACGCACGCAGGTAGTCGAGCAGGTAGGAGCAGAAGAAGCCGTAGATCGGGCCGTCACCGGCGCCGACGCAGCCCTTCGGCAGGATCTGCAGGTTCTCGACGACGCCCAGCGGCGCGGCCTTGTACTCGTCGGCCTTCTTCTGGGCCTCGGCCTGGTCGGTGCCGAACGCGCCGTTGTCCTTCATCATCGAGATGACGAGGTTGCGGCGTTCGAGCGCCTTGTCGGGGTTCGCGCCGGGGTTCAGCGACGACGGGCGGTTCGCGATCGCGGCGAGCAGCGCGGCCTGCGGCACGGTCAGCATGTCGGCGGTCGTGTTGAAGTACGCCTTGGCCGCGGCACCGACGCCGTAGGTCTGGTTGCCCAGCGGCACGATGTTCAGGTAGCCGGCGAGGATCTCGTCCTTGGACATCTGCTGCTCGAGCTGCAGCGCGACCCGCGCCTCGCGGAGCTTGCGGCCGACGGTCGCCTCGGTGGCCTTCTCCCAGGCTTCCTGCTCGTTGTCCGCGCCGAGCACGAACGCCATGTAGTTCTTCACGTACTGCTGGGTGAGCGTCGACGCGCCCTGCGTCGCCCCACCGTCCACACCGGCCTTGGCGGCGGCACGGGCGATGCCCTGCCAGTCGACGCCGCGGTGCTCGTAGAAGCGCTTGTCCTCGATCGCCAGGATCGCGGCCTTCATGGTGTCCGAGATCTGGTCGAACTCCAGCGGGACCCGGTACTGGTCGTAGAGGTAGGCGATCGTGTCGCCGTTCATGTCCGTGATCTTGGTGACGAGCGGCAACTCGCCTTTGGCCAGGTCACCCGACGTCTGGTCGACGGTGTCGGCGGCGCGGTTGGACGCGAGACCGAGACCTCCGACGAACGGGAACACCATCGCAGCCAGGAGCACGCCCGCCGTCAGGCACAACCCCATCAATTTGACCAAGCCTGACGCGCGTGCGGCGAACAACCCGCAACTCCTTCCGAGCAACACCCCAGAGATCCCTACATATAAGTCGCGCGGGAGGCCTAGGAGGTTGCGTCCGCTGATCGACTGATTTCAACCTACCGGAGCAACCGGAGCCCGATCGTCGGACTGGCCCTTCGCACCTCGACGCCCGCGTGGTCGGGCAGCACGTCGTCGAGGAATCCGTACCGCGACAACTCCTCGTCCGGCCGCCTGCTCACCGTCCGCCACCAGACCGCGATGTCTCCCCAGCCGGGAGCGGACAGCGAGCCACCGAAGTGCTGCACCGACAGCGCCGCGCACAGGTTGGCGAAACGCACCCGGTGCTCCAGCGGCCACCCGGCCAGAGTGCCCATCACGAACCCCGCCCCAAACACGTCACCGGCACCTGTCGCGTCCAGCTGCGCCACGTTGAGCCCCGGCACGTCCGCGACCTCGCCGGTCGCGCTGTCCACCGCGACCGCTCCCCCGCCGCCGCGGGTGACGACCACCACCGGCACGTGCTCGGCGAGCCGGCGCGCCGCCGCCTCCGGGGTGTCCGCGCGGGTGTAGCCCTGGGCCTCCACGTGGTTGGGCAGGAACACGTCATAACCGTCGAGCCGGCGCAGCAGCTCCGGCGACCACGCCCCGGTGCGGTCCCAGCCGATGTCGGCGAAGAGCTTCGCGCCGTTCTCCTTCGCCGTGCGCACCCACTGCTCGTCCTCGGCCTGGATGTGCACGAAGCAGGCCCGCGTGCTCGGCGGCGGGTCGAGGAGGTCGTCCGCGCCGACGGGCGCTCGATGGCCGTGCGTGACCATGCTGCGGTCGCGGTCCATCGCCATGGACACCGTCACCGGCGAGTGCCACCCGTAGAAACGACGGCAGTAAGAGAGGTCGACCTTCTCCTGGTCGGAGAGCACGTCCCAGCAGAAGTCGCCGTACGCGTCCTCACCGAAAGCCGCCGCCAGCGCGGTGTTCAGGTCCAGCCTGCGCAATGCCACCGCGAGGTTCGCGATGCCCCCTGGACACGATCCGAGCCCTTCCGCCCACACCTCGGTGCCCGCCGCCGGTGGGCGGGGCAGGCCGGTGAAGATGATGTCGAGGAAGACCGTGCCGGTCAGCAGCACGTCGTAGTCCGGATCAGCCATGCGTAAACCTTGCCACTCAGCGGAAGCCAACGCTTCCGGTGAGGCCTGTCAGGACGTCCACTGAGGAACATGACCGAACGCCCCGCTTTGTTGCTCGTGCACGGTGCCTGGCACGGCCCCTGGTGCTGGGAACCGCTGAAGGCCCTGCTCGAGAACGACGGCTGGCGGGTCGGCACCGTCGACCTGCCCAGCGTGGCCCCCGCCACCGCACCCCGCCACGGCATGTACGACGACGCGAGCGCCGTACGAGCGGCAATCGAGGAGATCGGGGGTCCGGTCGTCGTGGTCGCGCACTCGTACGGCGGCATCCCCGTCACGGAGGGCGCGGCCGGCCTGCCCGGCGTCGAGCACCTCGTCTACGTCGCGGCGTTCCAGATCGACGTCGGCGACTCGCTGCTCAGCACGATCGGCGGCACTCCCCCGCCGTGGTGGCAGGTCGACGGCGAGGTGATCCGGCCGCTGACCCCGGAGACCGTCTTCTTCAACGACGTCGGCGACGCCCCCGTCGACAGGCTGGAGACGCAGAGCTACGCGGCGGTGACCGACAGGCTCACGCAAGCGGCGTGGCACACCGTCGGCAGCACGTACGTGGTGTGCGAGAACGACAACGCCATCCCGGTGTTCGCCCAGGACGCGATGGCGCAGCGGGCGACCAGCGTGCAGCGCCTGCCGCCCGGGCACTCGCCGTTCCTGTCGCGCCCGGCGGAGCTCGCCGCGATCATCACGACCGCAGCGGTCACCCTTCCTCGGCGATCATCTCCCGCATCCGGGTGAGCGCACGGTGCTGTGCGACCCGCACGGCACCCGGCGTCGACTCCACGGCCATCGCGACCTCCTCGGCGGAGAGCCCGACGGCGACCCGCAGCACGAGGATCTCGCGCTGGCGTGACGGCAGCTTGTGCAGCAACCGCGTCACCTGGGCCATCATCTCGCCGTTGACCGCGTGCTGTTCGGGACCGAGGTCGAGCGACGGGCAGTCCGGCAGCTCCGGCACGACCTCGGCGCGGTTGCGGACGGCGCGGCGGCGGGCGTCGGCGACCTTGTGCGCGGCGATGCCGTAGACGAAGGCCAGGAAGGAACCCGGCTCGTAGCGGTACTTGGACAGCGCGCCGAGCACCGCCACGCAGACCTCCTGCGCGATGTCCTCGGCCGAGACCAGCGTGCGTTCACGGCCGCCGACCCTGGCGCGGCAGTAGCGCACGATCAGCGGCTGGATCCGGCCGAGCAGGTGCTCGACCGCCCGTCTGTCTCCGGCAAGAGCGGCATCGACGAGGTCGGCGAACTCGGCTTCGGCGAGCCACTGGTTGGAGACCGGTGCCTGGTGCACCCGACGGCGCATGGGCACCGTTGGCTGGTTCCAAGCCTCCTCCGGTGAGAGGACGCCTACACCGCCACCGGTCCGCACGGCTGTGGGTTGGACCATCCCGGCGACCTCCTCCACTACAGCGACACTTGGGGCTTCACTGAAGAAGAGAACGCAGCGAGCCGTTTGATACCGCCTGCTTCCAAGAGGACCACGAAGTCCTCCAAGGTGGGGCAAGCAGCACCCTTTTGGGGTAGAACGTGGTCCTAATGGCCCAGTCTTTCGGCCATGGCGAACTGCTGCACGCCGAGGTACTCGACCCGGAATCCCGCCTCCGAGTAGGCGAGGTAGAACTCCCACATCCGGCGGAACGTGTCGTCGAACCCGAGCCGTTCCACCTCGTCCCACCGGGTGAGGAACGTGTCGCGCCAGCGCCTCAGGGTCTCGGCGTAGTCGTGCCCGAACGAGCGCGTCTCGACGATCCGCAGCCGGGTGTGGTCGCGCAGCGACTCCTCGATCGCGCGCACCGACGGGATGAGCCCACCTGGGAAGATGTACTTGTGGATCCAGGTGTAGCTGGCCTTGCTCGCGATCATGCGGTCGTGCGGCATGGTGATCGCCTGCAGGCCCACCCGGCCGCCGGGCGCGAGCACGCGGTCGAGCATCGAGAAGTACGCCGGCCAGTACTCCGCGCCGACGGCCTCGATCATCTCGACGCTGACGACGGCGTCGTACCGCCCTCGTTCCTCCCGGTAGTCCCGCAGCTCGACCGTCACCCGATCGTGGAAGCCCGCGTCCCTCACCCGGTCCAGCGCGAGCTTCCGCTGTTCCGCGGAGATGGTCAGCGACGTGACGGTGGCACCCCGTTCGGCGGCGCGGATGGCCAGCGCGCCCCAGCCGGTACCTATCTCCAGCACGCGCGTGCCCGCGCGCACGCCCGCGTAGTCGAGGACGCCGTCGATCTTGCGCAGCTGGGCGGCGTGCAGGTCGAGGTCCTGATTTTCGAACAAAGCGGACGAATAGGTCATCGTCTCGTCCAGGAACGCCGCGAACAGCTCGTTCGACAGGTCGTAGTGCCGGTGGATGTTCTGGCGTGAGCCCGCCACGTCGTTGACCTCGGACGCCGGGTGCCTCCGCTCGGCCCACCGCCGCATCGCCTGCAGCCGGGGCGGGATCAGCGTCGTCAGCCGGGCCGCGAACGCCGACAGCACGTCGGCGAGCTCGTTCGACGTCCAGTCACCCACCATGTAGGCCTCGCCGAAGCCGATCTTGGCGTCGGCGCCGAGCCGGTGGAAGAACGCGGCGGGCCGCACCAGGTGCATGACCGGACCGCCCGCGCCCCACGTCGTGCCGTCGGGCAACTGGACGGTGACGGGGAGCGTGCGCACGGCGCTGCGGAACAGCGACTCGGCGATCCGCGCGCGCAACGGCGAACGCGGCGTGGTGAACAGTCCCGGCCAAACGCCCTGGGCGGGACGGGGCAGCGACAGCGTGGTCATTCACTACTCCTGGGGACGATCGGCAGGCGCCGCAGGTACAGGGCGATGCCATGACGGCGGATCAACGCGGACACGCGCTGGGGCATCAGCGGCCTTCTGAGGAGCAGGCGCAGCCCCGAGCTGCGCGTGCCCTTCATGGAGGCGCTGAAAGTCGTCTTCCCGTTCTGCCGCAACGCGATGGTCACGGACAGCTGGTTTCCCGGTTTCGGCAGCCGCATCACGTAGTGGCCGTCGACCTCGAGGAACGGGGAGACGTAGAACTCCTTGTCCACCGACGCCCTGCCCTCGTCGTCGGTGCGCAGCAGGTAGCAGTGCCGTCCGCCGTAGGTGTTGTGGACCTCGGCGACGACGCACTTGAGCTCGCCGGCGGCGTCGTGGCACCAGTAGACGGACAGCGGGTTGAAGACGTAACCGAGCACACGGGCGTTGGCGAGCATCAGCACCTGCCCGCCGTCCAGCGCGATCCCGTGACCGGCCAGCCACTCGTCGAGGTTCTCCCGAATGGACTTCCCGGGCGACCCGAGGTGATCACGGGACTCGAACCGCGCGAACGGCTTCACGTACCAGGGCAGGCGTGGCAGCTCGTCGAGGTCGACGAGCCACAGGTACGCGCGGTTGCTGAACGATCGCTCGACGCGGTCGCGGCGGGTGTGCGTGATGACGACGTCGTAGATCACCAGTCGACCCCGAAGTGCCTGGCCGCGCGCACTCCGGACGCGCAGCCGTCCTCGTGGAAGCCCCAGCCGTGGTACGCGCCGGCGTAGGCCGTGGTCTTTCCGTTGATCTCAGGCAGACGTCGTTGAGCCGCAACTGATTCCGGCGTGTAGATCGGATGCTCGTAGACCATGCGCGCGAGCACCCGCTTCGGGTCGACGTCGCGCGGGTTGAGCGTGACGACGAAGTCGCGGGGCTCGTCCAGGCGCATCAGCCGGTTCATGTGATAGCTGACGAGCACCTGGTCGTCGGCCTGCCGGCACGCTCGCTTGTAGAGGTTCCAGGACGCCTTCGCCGCGTTCGCGCGCGGCAGGATCGACGCGTCGGTGTGCAGCCAGGTCTCGTTGCGCGAGTACTGGAACGCGCCGAGCACCTCTTTCTCTTCGCGCGTCGGGTCGGCGAGCAGGCCGAGCGCCTGGTCGGGATGCGTGGCGATGACGACGTGGTCCGCGATGTGCAGCACGTTGGCGTCGTC
Organism: Lentzea sp. NPDC051213; assembly: GCF_044455585.1. Taxonomy (NCBI): domain Bacteria; kingdom Bacillati; phylum Actinomycetota; class Actinomycetes; order Pseudonocardiales; family Pseudonocardiaceae; genus Lentzea; species Lentzea sp. NPDC051213. The sequence continues at coordinate 26,680 of NZ_JBITEX010000002.1, read as the reverse complement.
GCGGATCTCCACGCGGCCGCCGGTGCGGGTGACGGCACGGATCGGCGTCGCGACGTGGACGGCGTGCAGGCTCTGCACCGCGCGGTCGACGTACGTGCGGGAACCGCCGACGACGGTCTTCCACTGCGGCGTGCCACCGATCGACAGCATGCCGTGGTTGGCGAGGAACTCGAACAGGTACCAGGCGGGGTACTTCATGCTCAGCGCCGCGCCGGACGACCACACCGCGCTGACCAGCGGAATGATGAAGTGGTCGACGAAGTACCTGCTGTAGCCGCCGATCGCGAGGAACGCGCCGAGCGTGACGTCGTGCGCCTCCTCGTGGTCGAGCACGCGTTGCGCGTGCCGGTAGAAGCGCGTGATCTCGGCGAGCATCCTGACGTAGCGGCCGTTGACGGTGTTCTTCGGCTGGGCGAAGAGACCGGGCAGCTTCCGCGCCCCCGCGTACTCCAGGCCGCAGCCGTCGCAACGCACGCTCATCGACATCTCGGAGTCCTGAGTGGACACCCCCAGCTCGCGGAAGAGCCGGATCAGGTTCGGGTAGGTCCGTTCGTTGTGGACGATGAACCCGCTGTCGACGTGCACGCCGCCGATGTCGTGCGTGTGCGCGTGGCCGCCGAGCCGGTCGTCGGCCTCGAACAGCGTGACGTCGTGCTTGCGTTGCAGCACATAGGCCGCGGTGAGCCCGGCGACCCCAGCTCCGATGACGGCGACCTCAGCCACGCGAACCTCCCAAAGGCACGTCGAGGCCCCGCAGCGAGGCCTCCCGCATGGCATTCGCGATGTCCGGTGCCACCGGTTCGAGCCCGAGTTCACCGTGCACGAAGTCGACGACGAGCCGCGTCCAGTCGCGCGCCCGTTTCAACATCGCGTGGCCGTCGCCTTGGACGCTGAACCGCGCCACCCTGCTCGTCACGGTCTTCGCCTGCTGCGCGAACCACAGCGACTTCGCCGGGTCGGTAGTCCGCTCCTGGTCACCGTGCGCGATGAGCAAGGACTTGCCCTTCAGCTGCGCGAACGGCTCTCCGGGCACGATCCACGGCGCGAGCGCGCACACCGCCCGGACGCTCGGATGCCCGGCCACCCGCAGCGCCGTCCGGCCGCCCATGGAGTGCCCGACGAGCACGACGGGTTTGCCGGGATGCAGCTCGGCGATCTTGCCGAGCGCCCACCCCGCGTCCTTGACCGGGTCGAGGCTCGGCGCGTTCCAGCCGCGCACCCGGTAGCGCAGGTTCCAGACCTCGAGACCGGGTGCCCGCAGCGCGCGGGCCAGCGGAACCATCCGCAGGTACGCGAGGTTGTGGCGCCTGACCGGTCCTTGGCCGTGTTCCCGGCCGCCGTGCAGCACGAGCACAACGGCGTTCGTACCGGCCGGCGGTTTCAGCACGTCGACATGCGGATGCACACCAGGTGTTCGTGGGACCACGCCTTTCGGCTCGGCCGTTGAGAGCCAGGTCACACAGGCACTGCTGTGGCCGTCGGCCTTCGCCCCGTCTTTCGGTGGTCAGACGGGTGCATCGTGGTGCCGGCCCCGCGTCCTCGTACTGGTCTTGGGTTCTAGTGGTCGTTGCAACACCTCAGTTGAGGGGTTGCGGTGGACTTCGAGATCCGGGACCGGTCGGTCGTGCAGGTCGGTCGTCGTCTGACGCGTGAGCGCGAGGCCTACCTTGCGCTCGTGGGTCAAGGCGTGAGCAGTCGGGAAGCATGCAAGATCGTCGGGGTGAACGTCCGGACCGGTAAACGCTGGCGTAACGGCACCAACCCGACGGCTGGCAGGAAAGGGACGCCGCCGATCACGTCGGCGGCGTCTTCTGTTGTGCGGGGCCGGTTTCTCAACGAGGACGAGCGCATCATCATCGCCGACCGGCGCCGGGCGGGCACCACCCTGCAGCAGATCGCCGAGGAACTGGGCCGCCACCGGTCAACGATCAGCCGGGAGCTGCGGCACAACGCACACCCGGTGTCCGGGGACTACCGGCCACACGCCGCCCAGGCCCGTGCCCAAGCACGCCGGCCCCGCCCGAAAACCGGCAAGATCGCCGCGAGCCCCGCACTGCGCCAAGCCATCCAGGACGGTCTGGACCTGCGATGGAGCCCGGAACAGATCGTGGCACGCTTGCGCCGGGACTTCCCCGACCGGCCGGAGCTGCACGTGGTCCACGAGACGATCTACCAGGCCCTCTACGTCCAAGGACGCGGTGAGCTACGCCGCGAACTCGCCTCGGCGCTGCGCACCGGCCGGGCGCTGCGCCGCCCGCGCCGCCAAGCCCAGCAGCGCTCACCGCGCATGGCCACCCCGATGGTCATGATCAGCGAACGTCCCGCCGAGGCCAACGACCGCGCGATCCCAGGCCACTGGGAAGGCGACCTGATCATCGGCAAGGACAAGAAATCCGCCATCGGCACCCTGGTCGAACGCACCACCCGCTACATCATGCTCGTGCACCTGCCCGACGGCCGCACCGCAGACGTCGTCCGCGACGCCCTCGTCGACACCGTCCAGACCCTGCCCGCCCACCTCTGGAGGTCGCTGACCTGGGACCAAGGCACCGAGATGTCCGGCCACGCGACGTTCACCGCCGCCACCGACATCCCGGTCTACTTCTGCGACCCGCACAGCCCCTGGCAGCGCGGCAGCAACGAAAACACCAACGGCCTGCTACGCCAATACTTCCCCAAAGGCACCGACCTGTCCGTCCACAGCCGCGAACACCTCAACGCCGTCGCGGTCCAGCTCAACGGCCGCCCACGCGAAACACTGGGCTGGGACACCCCAGCCGAACGCCTCGCTAAACTCTTGACCAAAGCCAGTTGATCACCTGTGTTGCAACGACCCCTGGAATCCGCCGGTTGTACGGGGGCGCGGGGCCGGTGCCGCGAGGCGCCCTGCTGAGCGCCGGAAGGCGCGGTGAAGGTCGGCGGCCACGGCAGTATTGTTCGAACTCGTGATCGAGCACCTCAGCATTCCCACCGAGGCAGGCACCTTCGACGCCATCGCGTCCGGCCCGGAGGACGGCCGCCCGGTGCTGCTGCTGCACGGGTTCCCGGAGGCCGCCATCGAGTGGGAGCACCAGGTCGCGGTGCTCGGCGTGAACGGTTTCCGCGCGGTCGCCCCCGACCAGCGCGGCTACTCGCCCGGCGTCCGGCCGGAGCAGGCCTCCGAGTACACGGTCACGCACCTGGTCGGCGACGTGATCGCGATGGCGGACGCACTGGGCTGGGGCACGTTCGACCTGGTCGGCCACGACTGGGGCGGCGCCGTGGCGTGGTGGACCGCGATCGACCACCCGGACCGGTTGCGGACCCTGAGCGTCTTCTCCACCCCGCATCCCGGCGCGCTGAAGACGGCGCTGCAGACCGACGAGGAACAGCGGATGCGCTCGCAGTACATGCTCGACTGGCGCGAGCGCAGCACCGAGCGGCGGATGCTGGAGAACAACGCGCACGCGCTGCGGCAGATGTTCGAGTGGCGTGTGCGGCCCTCACACGTCGACGAGTACATCCAACGGCTGTCCGAGCCGGGCGCGCTGTCAGCGGCCCTCAACTGGTACCGCGCGGGCAAGCCGTCCGGTGCCGCGGACAAGGTCAGTGTCAAGACCATGTACGTGTGGAGCACCGAGGACGTCGCGTTCGGGTCGATGGCCGCGTTCGAGACCGAGCAGTGGTGCACGGGCGGGTACCGGTTCGAGATGGTCGAGGACGTCAGTCACTGGATCCCCGAGGAGATCCCCGAAGCGGCTTCCTCGATGCTCCTGGAACACCTCGCGTAGCTGTCTGAGCGGCCCGGGACGCGGTAGTTTCGAGGCATGCGCGTGGCCGGTCTCCTGCTCGCCGCGGGGGCCGGCCGCCGGTTCGGCTCCCCCAAGGCTCTCGTTCCGTTGCACGGCAAGCTCTTCGTCGACTCGGCCGCCGAGGTGCTGCGAGCGGCCGGGTGCGACCCGGTCGTCGTCGTGCTCGGCGCGGCCGCCGCCGAGGTGCGGGCACAGGCCTCTTTGGACGGCGTGACGGTGGTCGACAACCCGGACTGGGCGTCCGGCATGGGCTCGTCGCTGCGCACGGGGTTGCACGCCGTGGGCGTCGCCGACGCGGTCGTCGTGCTCCCGGTGGACACTCCCGGGGTCACGGTCGCGGCGCTGCACCGGTTGATGGCGCTGGCCGAGCCTAAAGCGTTGGCACGGGCGGTCTACGACGGTGTCGTGGGCCATCCGGTGCTGATCGGCGCCGATCATTTCCCCGGCGTGATCGCGTCGGCCGCCGGTGACCAGGGCGCGCGGGATTATCTCCAAGCGAACACCGTCCGCCACGTCGAATGCGCTGACGTGGCGGACGGTGCGGACGTGGATCGACCTGAGGACCTCAGGCCACGTAGCGGCGGAGCTTGATGCCCGACGAGACGTTGGAGGCGCTCAGCCAGTGCAGGCCGCCGCCCGCGTAGGCCGGGTCGGACACGGCGAACTCGTTGCCACCGGCGCGGTAGCCGACGATCGTGGCGTAGTGGCCGCCGGAGTAGTTGCGGCCGTTCAGGCGGATCACGTTGATCACGACGGCGTGGCCGCGGTTGGCATTGTAGACGACGTCGGCCTTGAGTTTCTGCAGCAGCTGCGCGTCCGTCGACCACTGCTTGACCTGGTAGTAGGTCGAGCCGGTGTAGTGGTCGAGTGCGCTCTCCAGGTTCTTGATGTTCGGCAGGCCGTTGGTCGTGACCTTCATGTACGAGGCCAGTGTGGACTGCTCGACGTACTTGCCGCGGGCGGTGAGAGCGATGCGGGCGGCGGCAGCGGAGCACCAGTAGCCGGTCTTCTGCACCTGGAACTGGTGCGGCAGCACGCCTTCGCCCTGGATGCCGAGCTCGGAAACGGCCGGGATGACGGTCTCGCCGGGAGCCGCGAACGCGACCGGCGCGGTGAGGATGGTCATCGCGACACCGGCGGCGGCGACCGCTCCGGTGATCTTCGCAAGCTTCATGTTCAGGTCCCCTCAGTGGTGGCGCCGCCCCCTGATGCGGCGCTCGGCGAAAGCTTGCTGGCAGGGCTCACAGGGCCGCCACCACATTCGGCCAAGACCTAAAGAAGCAGGTAGAAGCACTTAGGGCGAGGTAGGGGACCCACTCTGCGTGGGCGAGATAGACCGTTCGGGTCAGTCGCGCCGAACCCCGTACAGGCCCCGTGCCGCTGTGCCAGTCTGCTTGCCGTGTTGCGTGTCCACTTCACGGCGGAGGACCTGGCGAGGGTGCGTGTCGCCCCTGGTCCTGACCCGATGTGGGAGATCCTGCTGAGCCTGCACGTGCTGCGGCAGCGCTCGGCGACCCCGACGTTCGGCACGTGGCGTGCGAACGTCCGGACGACGTTGCCCGACGACACGCGCTGGCTGATGCAGCTGGCGCCACCTGTCGGCTACTCCCCCGACTTCCTGACGCCCACCGCGGGCGCGTGCGCGCTGGACGACGGCATCGACGCGGTGCTGTCGACGCCGGTGGAGTCGTTGCGCTCGGACCTGGCGCAGTTGGACGGTCACCGCCTCGACCCGCGCACCCACCTGCTGGCCAGCGGCGATGTGGCCACTCTGGACTCGCTCGGCGACGCGTTGCGCGCCTACCACCAGCACGCGCTGGCGCCGATCTGGGCCGAGGTCCGCGCCGTCGTGGACGCCGAGCGCGCGGTTCGGGCCCGTTCCTTTCTGGACGGCGGCTGCGAGGGCATGCTTTCCGCTCTGCACCCGACGATCTCGTGGGCGCCGCCGGTGCTGTCGATCGAGTCCCGCTTCCCGCAGCGCGACGTGCACCTGCGCGGCCAGGGCCTGGTGCTCCTGCCGTCGTACTTCTGCTGGGAGCGCCCGATCATGCTCCGCGACCAGCGCCTCTGCCCGGTCCTGGTCTATCCGATCGCGCGGGACATGCACGTGACGAGCGCCGGGAAACGTTCCCTGGAGGCACTCCTGGGGCGCACCCGTGCCGCCGCGCTGGTGGTGATCGCGGGTGGCTGCACGACCACGGAACTGGCTCGCCGCCTGGGGATCTCGGCCGCCTCGGCCAGCGCACACGCGTCGGTGCTGCGCGACGCGGGCCTCGCCGTGGCCCAGCGGCACCGCAACTCCGTGCTGCACACCGCCTCGGCGTTAGGCGTCGAACTGCTGGCCTAGGGGCGGGCGAACACGGCGGCGCGAGCGCAGGCACCGGCCACGACCAGAAGCACCAGCGCCACCCAGACCGGCCACAGCTCGGAGTAGGTGATCGCCAGTGCGATGTGTGTAGCCCCCGCGGCGGTGAACACCGCCGTGAGCACCACCCAGAAGTAGAAATGCAGCCTGATCCAAACCACCCCCGTCCGCCAACAGCTGGTGCGCCTGTTATCGCGCGTATCGGGCTTTGTGGTGCGCGGGTTACTGGTGAGGTCACCGCACATCCGGTACTACTGAGCCGCATGACGACCGACACCGTGACCGGCTCCGACTACGGCAACCTCGTGCGCACGCACCTGACGCGCGTCGAACAGCAAAACGCCTCCGCGCTCGACGACGTGGCCGAGCTCGTGCTGGCCGCCGTGCAGGCCGACGGCACGATCCTCACCGCCGGCGCCGGGCACTCGCTCGCGGCGGTCGCCGAGACCTTCTACCGGGCAGGCGGCCTGGCCTGCGTCCGCCCGATCTACCACCCCGAACTGCTCCCGATGCACGGCGCGATCAGCAGCACGTCCGCCGAACGCCGTTCGGGCCTGGCCGGCGAGGTGCTGCGCGAAGCCGGCCTGGCACCACACGACGTCCTGTTCGTCTTCTCGACCTCGGGCGTCAACTACTACCCCGTCGAACTGGCCCTCGAAGCCGCCAACGCGGGCTGCCCCGTCGTAGCGGTGACGTCCGTGGCCTCGAGCGCCCAGGCCCCGCGCCGTGCGGGCACCACGCTCGCCGAGGTGGCAACGGTCGTCCTGGACAACCTGGTGCCGCCCGGTGACTCCACCTACCCGGCACAGGCACCGGTGACCGCGGCCATCTCGACGCTGGCCACGACGTTCCTGTGGAACCTGCTGATGGTCCGCCTGGTCGACAAGGCCACCGAGACCGGCGTGCAGCTGCCCCTGTGGCGTTCCGCCAACGTCGAAGGCGGCGACGCGGCCAACGCCGAGATGCTCAGGCACTACCAGACCCGCATCCCGCAGCTCGGCTGAGTAGAGATACTCAGAGGTTTTTCAGCGAGTTCGCGTTAGTCTCCCACCGGGGTAGGACCTTCCTGGGGGGAGAGTTTCACAGTGCACGAAAAGACGCGTAGATGGGTCTTGGTAGGCGGCGCGCTCGCCACGTCGACCATCGTCGGCGTGGCGGCCGTCCTGCTGTTCCGCGGCGGACCAGCCGAGTCCAGCGAGCCACCGAAGCTGGTCGAAACGCCGGCGCAAGTGGCCCAGTCGTTCGTGAACAAGGCGTTCTCCGGCGACGCGGCAGCCGCCGCTGCTCTAACTGACGCACCACCCGCGGCGACCCAGATGCTGGCCGCCACCAAGACAGGCATGGCCGAGTCGGCCTACCAGGCCCGCCTGACCCCGGCCGAACCGCCAGGACCGGACGCCACCACCACGGAGATCGTCGCGTCGGTGACGTGGACGATGCCGAACTCGAGCCTGCTGAAGTACGACGTGAAGATCGGCCTGCAGCGCGCCGACAGCACGTGGAAGGTCCGCTGGGCACCCACGATCATCCACCCGCAGCTGACCGAAGGCGCGTCCCTGACCTACCGCAAGGCCATCGCCGACGGCGCACTACTCGGCCGCGACGGCAAGCCACTCGTCCAGGCCACGATCCCGGACGGCCTGTACAAAACGATCACCGGCCAAGCAGGCGACCTGAAGGGCACCGACGGCTGGGAGGTAGGCATCGCCTCAGGCGCCCAGTTCACCGTCCTGGACGGCAAGAAGCCCGAAGCAGGCGAGAAGATCACCGTCACCATCGACCCGGCTCGCCAGGCAGCCGCCCAAGCCGCCGTGGACGCACTGCCACAGGGCGCCGCAATCGTCGCCATAGAACCCAAAACCACCGAAATCCTGGCCGTGGCCCAGAACAAGGCCATGACGGGCACCAACCCGTTCGTAGGCCGCTACGCCCCCGGCTCGACGATGAAGATCGTCACCGCGGCCGCCGCCATGGAAGCGGGCCTGGTGTCAGCCAACGCCGCCGTACCGTGCCCCGCCCGCGCCACCATCGGCACCCGAACCGTGAACAACGCGGGCTTCGGCCACGACTCCATCCCGTTCCACACGGCCTTCGCCCTCTCCTGCAACACCACCTTCGGCAAACTGGGCTACGAACTGCCACCGAACGCTCTGCCGACCATGGCCAAGCGCTTCGGCCTGGGCGCCGACTGGGCAATGCCGGGCGCCGAGACCAACACCGGCAAGGTCCCGCCCGCGTCCGGCGACCAGCAGGTGGAGAACAGCTTCGGCCAGGGCAACGTGGTGGCCAGCCCGTTCGGCATGGCCTTGGTGGCCGCGACCGTGGCCTCGGGGCGCACTCCCACGCCGACCCTCATGCGCGGCCGCGCTGCCACTGCAGGGGATGTCGGTTCTGCTCCGCCTGCTGCTGTGTTGCCGGCGTTGCGGCAGATGATGGGTGAGGTTGTTACCGGTGGGACTGCTCGGCAGTTGGCCGGGTTTGGTGGGCTGGCTGGGAAGACCGGTACTGCCGAGGCTGGTGGCGGTAGTGCGCATGGGTGGTTTGTTGGGTATCAGGGTGGGGTTGCTTTTGCTGTGTTTGTGGAGGATGCCGGGTCTTCGCAGAGTGCGCTCAATGCTGCTGCCGCGTTTCTGAAGGGCTGACCGCTTGGGGACTGGAGCGCGGACCGCGCACTGACACCCTTGATGCGCCCCGGCGCTTCCCTCCGGGGAGTTCACCGCTCATGCTCCGGTTACTCGTGAACAAACACAGCGGCGGTTGCGTTGGGGCGGCACGGCTTCGCCTTTCGCCGACCCGGCACATGCCCTCCTTCGTCGGGCGTGTGCCGGAACGAATTTCCGTGGTCGGCCTGCGTAGATGGTTGCGGGGCGTGGTCCGGTGGCGTGCGTTGGCGTCTGGTGCGTACGTGGTTCATAGGCGCGTGTTGCGTTGTCTAGAGAGAACAGTGCGCACGGTGCCATATGCCGTCTGACCTGGGGTTTCACTCGATCGTGCAATAGAATTCGAACACGTGTTCATGCCATGATGGACGCATGACAGTGACGGCGTTGGGGCTTGCTTCCCCGCTTGAGCTCCTCGACGAGCTCAAGCGGAAAGTCCGCGCGCTGCAACAACTCCAGCACCAGGTGCTGACGATCGTCGGTGCGCTCGAACAGCAGGGCGCGGCGGAAACGTTGGGATACAAGGATCTCGTCGAAGTGTTCAAGCACGTGCTGCGCTGGGATCCGAAGACCACCCGTCGCAAGCTCAAGCAGGCGCAGGCACTCTGCCCCACGGTCACACCCACCGGTTCGACAATCGAGCCGGCACTACCGGGTGTTGCGGCTGCGATGGCCGCGGGCGAACTGTCCGAAGACCACGTCGACGTGCTTGCCGAAGCCATGGCGGGGCTGCCCGCTGCGGCGGAGACCCATGTCGTGGAGTACGCGCGGCAGCACGAACCCCGCTCCGCCAAGGCGTTCTGCAAAGAGCTGGCCTACCGGCTCGACCAGGACGGCCCCGAACCCGCCGAACCCGAGCCGGTGCAGCCACGCAATGTGCTGCGGCGCAAGTGGCAGGGCGGCCGGTATCAGTTGTTCGCCGATCTCGATGCGGAGACCGGGGCGAAGCTGGACGCGTTGATCGACCCGCTGGCCAAACCCGAACCCGAGGATCTGCGGTTCGCGCCGGAACGGGAAGGTGACGCGTTCTGCGACGTCGTCGACCTCGCCCTGCGCGCCGAACGGCACCCCGGCTTCCGCAAGCACTGCCACGGCGGCGAACGCGTCCAGCTCACCGTCACCGTCAACTACGACGAACTCCGCGCCGGGATCGGCGCGGCCCGGCTCGACAACGGTGAACGCCTACCGATGCGACAGGTCCGCAAGATCGCCTGCGACGCCGGCGTCATCCCGATGCTGCTCGGCTCCCGCTCCCAGATCCACGACGTCGGCCGCAAGACCCGGGCCATCAACGCCGGACTACGTCGCATCCTCGTCGCCCGCGACCGAGGCTGCGCGCATCCCGGTTGCACCAGACCACCCAGCCACTGCGAAGCACACCACATCAAGTCATGGGCCGAAGGCGGCGAGACCAACGTCAAAAACCTCGTGCTCCTGTGCCGCAGACACCACGACCTGCTCCACCACTCCGACTGGCAAGTCCAAATGATCGGTGGAGTGCCCATGTTCCGACCGCCCGCCTTCATCGACCCCCAACGAAAACCACGACGAAACCCACTCCACGCCGCATGATCACGCGCCTAGTAAAGGGGTCAGTTCGTTTGCGCTACTTCCGTTCGCTCGCTGAACTTCGGGGTCGGGTACACGGCGACGACGGGCGGTTCGGCGAACTGGGTGTTGTAGAGGCTGGCGTAGCGGCCGTCGGCCTCCATCAGCGCGGTGTGGGTGCCGCGCTCCACGATCGTGCCGGCCTCCAGCACCAGGATTTGGTCGGCGGCGCGGATGGTCGACAAGCGGTGGGCGATCACCAGCGCTGTTCGGCCGTCCAGGGCCTCGGTCAGGGCCTCTTGCACTGCGGCCTCGGACTCCGAGTCCAGGTGGGCGGTTGCCTCGTCCAGGATCACCACGCGTGGCTTGGCCAGTAGGAGGCGGGCGATTGTCAGGCGTTGGCGTTCGCCGCCGGACAGGCGGTAGCCGCGTTCGCCTACCACGGTTTCCAGCTGGTCTGGCAGGGACGTCACCAGGTCCAGCAGCCTGGCTCGGCGCAGCGAGTCCCAGATGTCGTCGTCGGAGGCGCCTGGCGAGGCGTACTCGAGGTTTGCGCGGATCGTGTCGTGGAACAGGTGGCCGTCCTGGGTCACCACGCCGACGGTCGAGCGGAGGGAGTCGAAGGAGAGATCGCGGACGTCTTCTCCTGACAGGCGGACCGCGCCCGAGTCCACGTCGTACAGCCGCGGGACCAGCGAGGCCAGGGTCGACTTGCCGGCGCCGGACGAGCCGACCACGGCTACCAGCTGGCCTGCTTCGGCGGTGAAGCTGATGCCGTGCAACACTTCCTCGCCGCCGCGAGTGTCCAAAGTGGCCACTGCCTCCAGCGAGGCGAGCGATACCTTCTCGGCTGACGGGTAGGCGAAGCGCACGTCGGCGAACTCCACCGACACCGGGCCGGCGGGGACCGAACGGGGGTCAGGCCGTTCCTTGATCATCGGGTCCAGGTCCAGGACCTCGAAGACGCGCTCGAACGACACCAGTGCGGTCATCACGTCGACGCGCGCGTTCGCCAGGGCGGTCAGCGGGGCGTACAGGCGGGTCAGCAGCAGGGCCAGCGACACCACGGTGCCCGCCGCCAGGTGGCCGGTCAGTGCCAGGTAGCCGCCCAGGCCGTAGACCAGAGCTTGCGCCAGCGCCGACACCAGGGTCAGGCCGGTCATGAACCACCGGGTGGCCATCGCGGTGCGGATGCCGATGTCGCGGACCTTCGCGGCCTTGTCGCCGAACTCCTGGTCTTCGCGTTCTGGGCGGCCGAACAGCTTCACCAGCGTCGCGCCCGGCGCCGAGAAGCGCTCGGTCGACTGGGTGACCATCGAGGCGTTCAGGCCGGAGGCCTCGCGCTGCATGTCCGCCATGCGCCTGCCCATGCGCTTGGCCGGCAGCACGAACACCGGCAGCAGCACCAGGGCGAGGGCGGTGACCTGCCACGACAACGTGAACATCACGGCCAGCGACAGCACCAGCTGGATGATGTTCGTGACGAAGCCGGACAGGGTGGAGGTGAACGCGCGCTGTGCGCCGATCACGTCGTTGTTCAGCCGCGACACCAGTGCGCCGGTGCGCGTGCGGGTGAAGAACGCGACGGGCATCTTCTGCACGTGGCCGAACACGGCGCGGCGGAGGTCGTAGATCAGACCCTCACCGATGCGCGTCGACTGCCATCGTTCGACGACGCCCAGACCGGCGTCCACGATCGCGACCAGTGCGATGACCACGGCGAGCCACACCACGACGGAGGGCGCGGAGCCGTTCACGATCGCGTCGACCACGCGGCCTGCCAGCAGCGGCGTCGTCACCGCCAGCACCGACGAGACCACCGTCAGCAGCAGGAACACCAGCAGCTTCGCCCTGTGTGGCCGGGCGAACGCCAGCACGCGCCGGAAAGTGCCTCGGCGCACCTTCGACGGCGCGTCCGAGGTCACACCCACCATGAATCGCCAGGAGCTGTAACCGTCCACGTTGACTAGAACAGCACAGGGGTCTGACAATTCCGCTCGAGGCGCCTACCAGCGCAGAAAAGTTCAGCTTTGAGCGGAAAGGGCCGCAGCCAGCGATCCCAGCCGGCGCAGTTGCGCGGCACGCTCGATCGCGAGCTGGTCGGCCAAGGACACGCCAGATGCCGCCGACGCGATCAACGCCAGCGTCTCCGAGACAGCGCCCGGCAGCGGCTTCAGCACGGAGGCCACCAGCTCCGAGACCGCGGTGTCCAGATCGGAAACGGGCACGACGGAGTTCGCGAGGCCGATCTGCAACGACTCGGCAGCGCCGACGCGCCGTGAGGTCACGCAGATCTCGGCCGCGCGCGAGTAACCCACGAGCCGCACCAAGGGCAGCGTTCCGCCGAGATCGGGCACCAGTCCCAGCCCGGTCTCGGCCATGCAGAACTGCGCGTCCTCAGCGAGCACGCGGAAGTCGCACGCCAGCGCCAACTGGAAGCCCGCGCCGATGGCATGCCCCTGCACCGCGGCGATCGTCACGCGTGCGGGGTCGCTCAGCCAGGTGAACCCCGCCTGGTACGAGGCGATCTTCGCGTCCGCCTCCGCGGCGGGCAAAGACAGCAGCGCACCCAGGCCACCGGGTTCGCCGTCGACGGGCTCGCCGGTGAACATGCGCCGGTCCAGCCCCGCCGAGAAGGCGCGGCCGGAACCCCGGACGACCACGACTCGGACGTCCGGGTCCAGCTGATCACCGATGTGCCGCAACGCCTGCCAGGTGGCAGGCGTCTGTGCGTTCAGCACGTCGGGACGATCGAGCGTGAGAGTGGCGACCGGTCCGGCAATCGCGAGCCGAACGCCACCGCGCTCGAGCAAGCCAGCGTCGATAGCGGGCACTGGCATGATCATTACCTCCGGCCACTAAAAGCTAGTTACCGGAGAGTAGCAGTCTGGGTTCGGGTTACTTCTTCTTCGTCCGGGTGGCGCCACCGCGACCGCGCAGCGTGACGCCGGATTCCGACAGAACCCGGTGCACGAAGCCGTAGGAACGCCCGGTGCTCTCGGCCAGAGCCCGGATGCTCGCGCCCTTTTCGTACTTCTTCTTCAGGTCAGCGGCCAGCTTGTCCCGCGTGGCGCCGGTGATCCGGGCACCCTTCTTCAGGTCAGCCACCTTGTCCCGCCTTCCGTACGAGCAGGTCGGGCCGTTCTACGGCCCCTGTCGTCGCAATGATCGAACAGGATGCGGCAGAACGCCAGGTGATCAAGCAAAGAGATCGCCGAACGGTCGATTCGATCACGCACAGTTGATCAAAGGGTGCGCTCGGTAATCCTTTGAGGGGTGGAGATCACGCCAGCTGCACGAGGTCCAGGTAGTCCTCTGACCAGTGATCCTCGGTGCCGTCGGGCAGCAGGATGACCCGCTCGGGCTCCAGCGCCTCCACCGCACCGGGGTCGTGCGTGACCAGCACGACCGCTCCCTCGTAACGGCGCAACGCGTCGAGAACCTGCTCGCGCGAGGCCGGGTCGAGGTTGTTCGTCGGCTCGTCGAGCAGCAGCACGTTCGCGGCCGACGACACCAGTCCGGCCAGCGCCAGCCTGGTCTTCTCGCCACCGGACAACGTGCCGGCGGGCTGGTCGAGCTGCTCGCCGCTGAACAGGAACGTGCCGAGCAACGACCGCAGCCGCTGCTCCTGCTCGTCCGGCGCCATGTGGCGGATGTTGTCCCACACCGACGCGTTGTGGTCGAGCGTCTCGTGCTCCTGCGCGAAGTAGCCGATCTTCAGGCCGTGACCGGGGACCACGCCACCGGCGTCCGCCTTCTCGCTGCCGCCCAGCAACCGCAGCAACGTCGTCTTGCCGGCACCGTTGAAGCCGAGCACGACGACGCGGGAGCCCTTGTCGATCGCGAGGTCCACGCCGGTGAAGATCTCGAGCGATCCGTAGGACTTGCTCAGACCCTCTGCCATCAAAGGGGTCTTGCCGCACGGGGCTGGCGACGGGAAGCTGATCTTCGCGACCTTGTCGCTCTGGCGCACCTCGTCGAGACCGTCGAGCAGCTTCTGGGCGCGCTTCGCCATGTTCTGCGCCGCAACGGCCTTCGTGGCCTTCGCACCCATCTTGGCGGCCTGCGTCATCAGCGCGCCGGCCTTCTTCTCGGCGTTGGCGCGCTCACGGCGACGACGCTTCTCGTCCGTCGCACGGGCTTCGAGGTACTTCTTCCAGCCGAGGTTGTAGATGTCGACCTCGCCGCGCATCGCGTCGAGGAACCACACCTTGTTCACGACGTCGTCGAGCAGTTCCACGTCGTGCGAGATCACGACGAGCCCGCCGTCGTGGGACTTGAGGAACCCTCGCAACCACGTGATCGAGTCGGCGTCGAGGTGGTTCGTCGGCTCGTCGATGAGCAGGATCGTGCTCGACTTCGCGCCGACACCGGCCTCGGAGGCGGCGAACAGGATGCGCGCCAGCTCCACGCGGCGGCGCTGACCACCGGAGAGCGTCTGGAGCTGCTGCTCCAGCACCCGGTCCGGCAGGCCGAGGTTCGAGCAGATGCGGGCGGCTTCGGACTCGGCGGCGTAACCACCGAGCGCGGCGAAGCGCTCTTCGAGCTTGCCGTACTTGGTGACGGCGATGTCGAGCTCGCGCGGGTCGACCAGCTCGGCCATCTTCGACTGGGCCTTCTCCATGTCGCGGAGAAGCTGGTCGAGGCCTCGCGCGGACAGCACGCGGTCCTTCGCGATGACGGACAGGTCGCCCTCGCGCGGGTCCTGCGGCAGGTAGCCGAGTTCGCCCTTGCGCGTGACGGCGCCGCCGTACGGCTCGCCCTCGCCCGCGAGAACGCGCAGCGAGGTGGTCTTGCCGGCACCGTTGCGACCGACGAGACCGATGCGGTCGCCGGGCTGGATGCGCAGGTTGGCGCCACTCACGAGAATGCGTGAGCCCGCGCGCAACTCCATGTCAGTTGCGGTGATCAAGAGAAACTCCGAGTAGTGAAAAACTTCCGGGCACGGCAAAGGGCGGCACGTCCGGGCTGCCTACTCGAGGAGGATCACGGGACCCAGTCTACGGGGTCGCGACCATCGAATTTCCCACCTGTGTCCGGACGCATAGATTTGCCGACCATGAGCGAAGACTTCTCGGGCAAGGCGGCCCTGGTCACGGGCGCTTCCCGCGGTATCGGCCTCGGCATCGCACGCGAGCTGCTGTCCCGCGGCGCCGCGGTCACCATCACCGGCCGCAAGGCCGACCAGCTGGCCGAGGCGGCCAAGCAGCTGGAAGCCGACACCGGTGGCCGCGTGCTCGCGATCCAGGGCAACGCCGGCGACGACGCGTCCCGCGAAGAGGTCGTGGCCCGCACGGTGGAGAAGTTCGGCAGCCTCGACGTGCTGATCAACAACACCGGCATCAACCCGCAGTACGGCTTCCTGATGGACGCCGACCTGAACGCCGTCCGGAAGATCTTCGACGTCAACGTGGTGGCGGCGCTCGGTTTCGTGCAGCTCGCGTGGAAGGCGTGGATGAGCGAGCACGGCGGTGCGGTCGTGAACGTCGCGTCGATCGGCGGCATCCGGTCCACCGGCGTGATCGGTGCTTATGGAGCGTCCAAAGCGGCGTTGATCCGCCTCACCGAGGAACTGGCGTGGCAGCTCGGCCCGAAGGTGCGGGTCAACGCCGTCGCACCCGCGGTGGTGAAGACGAAGTTCGCCGAGGCGCTGTGGACCGGCCGCGAGGAAGAGGCTCAGCAGCAGTACCCGATGAAGCGCCTGGGCACCCCGCAGGACGTCGCCTCGCTCGTGGCGTTCCTCTGCTCGGACGGCGCGTCGTGGATCACCGGCGAGACCGTTCGCGTCGACGGCGGGATGCTCGCGACCGGCACCCAGGGGTAGCTCAGTCCGCGGCGACGCCCAGCACGTCGAGGAACGCGGCCGCGGCCGGCGTCAGCCCGGCCGCGTTCCACACCAGGTGCTCGACCCGGGAAGGCCCGTTCGTGATCGGCACGGTCGCGACCCCGCTGAGCCGCGGCGTGTAGCCCGACGGCAGCACGGCGACCCCCAGCCCTTCCCGGATGAGCCCTGCCACCAGCTCCGCGGTCGTCACCTCGAACGCGACCTCGCGGTGCAGCCCGGCCGCGGCGAAGGCCTGGTCGGACTGCAGGCGACCGGGTGAGCCGGCGGGGAAGTCGACGAACAGCTCCTCCGCGAGCTCTTTCAGGTCCGTCTCGGCGTGCCCGGCAAGACGGTGGTCCGGCGCGACAACGGCGACGTGGTGGTCGCGCGCCAGTTCGTACGCGCGCACCCCCTCAGGCCGTGCGTTCGGCGGCAGCCCGAGGAACGCGACGTCGAGCACGCCCTGCCGGACCTGGTCGGCCAGCTCGTGGCTCGGCAGCATCCGCAACGCGACCCGCACCTGCGGGTACCGCCCGCGAAACGCCTTCAATGCGGCGGGCAGGTCCACCGCGGCCACCGTGGGGATCACGCCGACCACGAGCCTGCCGCGCACCTCCCCGACGGCCGCCGCGACCTCGGCCGCCGCCCGTTCCGCGAAGTCGAGGCACTGCCGGGCGGACGGCAGGAACACGGTACCGGCGGCGGTGAGCCGGACGCTGCGGCTGGTGCGGTCGAACAGCCGGGCGCCGAGTTCGCGTTCGAGGCGGGCGATCTGGTGGCTGAGCGCGGACTGCACGACGAGGCACCGCCGGGCCGCCTGCGTGAAGCTGCCGGTCTCGGCGACCGCCACGACGTACCGCATCTGCTGGAGCTCCATCCATCTATCTTGAATCACGATGGATCACGTGACAAACATGTGTTGGACTCATTGATCCCGCCGCCCAACACTGGATGACGTGACCGAGAACCTGTCCCGCACCGCACTGGCCGCGTTCGCCCCGGTGGTCTGGGGATCGACCTACGTCGTGACGACCGAACTGCTCCCGGCCGGCCACCCGCTGTTCGCCGGCCTGCTGCGGGCGCTGCCCGCCGGTCTGATCGCGTTGGCGCTGACCAGGACGCTGCCCCGCGGTTCGTGGTGGTGGCAGGCCGCGGTGCTGGGAGTGCTCAACATCGGCCTGTTCTTCCCGTTCCTGTTCATCGCGGCCGAGCGCCTGCCCGGTGGCGTCGCGGCCACGCTGGGTGCCGCGCAACCGCTGGTGGTCGCGCTGCTGGCGGTGGGGGTGCTGAAGGAGAACCCGTCGGCGTGGCGGTTCGCGTGGGGCGTGGTCGGCGTCGTGGGAGTCGGGCTGGTGGTGCTCGGACCGGCCGCCGGGTTCGACCTGATCGGCGTGTTGGCGGGACTGGGTGGCGCCGCCACGATGGCGCTCGGCGTGACGCTGACCAAGAAGTGGGGCAGGCCGGCCGGGGTAGGCCCGACCGCGTTCGCGGGCTGGCAGCTGACGGCGGGTGGTCTGTTCCTGGTGCCGGTGACGTTCCTGTTCGAAGGCCCTCCGCCCGCGATCGGCCTCACCGCGCTGATCGGCTACCTGTGGCTCGGTGGCGTCGGTGGTCTGCTCGCGTACGTGCTGTGGTTCCGCGCGATCACCACGTTGCCGGTCACCTCGGTCTCGATGCTCGGCCTGCTCTCCCCGATGGTCGCCGCGCTGCTCGGTGTCGTGGTGCTCGGCCAGACGCTCGACCCGGTGCAGCTCACCGGTTTCGCCCTCGCTCTCGCCGCGATCGTCGCCGCCCAGCGACCGGCACCTGTTCTCGCCAAAGGGGTTCTTCAGTGAAGATCGAGCTTCAGCACGATCTCGCCGTCCTCGATGTCGCCGGTCGGGAGGAACCCGTACCCGAGGTAGAACGGTTCCGGGCAGCCCTCCCCCGGCACGTAACTGGTGAACAGCTCTTCGGCACCGTCCGCGCGGATCAGCGCGACGACTTCGTCCAGGATCGCCGTGCCGTAGCCACGGCCCTGGTGCCGAGCGCCGATGAGCAGCCGCCACAGGTAGAACGGCCCGAGCAGGCCGGGCCCCGGCACCAGGTTCCAGCTGAGCATGACGAACCCGACCGGCTCGTCACCGGCGTAGACGGCGCGGTACCAGGGTTTGCCTTCCGGCTCCCGTTCCGCATCGAGAAATGACTTCTCGACAGACGCGACGAACCGCTGCTGGTCGGGGCGCACCCGCACGGCGAGCACGGCGTCGCGGTTCTCATCGGTGACCTCGACCAGGCGGATCTGAGCAGTCATGCCCGCATTCTGGGTGCGCCCATGACGTTGCGCCGACCCGTTGATCCGCTCAGCGGGACGTCGGCGGCATCGACGCCACGTGGCTGGACGAGGAGGTCGGGTTCGCGGACGTCTCCGGCTGGGTCGACGGTGGCGCGCCGGGCGTCGACGGCGTGCCGGGCGCGGTCGTCGACTGGAGCGGTGGAACCTGCGGCGGGATCGAGTGGGGCGACGGCACCGAGGTCGGCGTCGACTCCACCGAACTCGGCGGCGGAGTGGGCGAGATCTGCGAGGACGACGGCGGTGACGACGTCGAGGTGGAAGGCGCCGGCACCGCCGGGCCCGGAGGCGTCTGGGCGGGCAGCACGGCGAGCGCCACGGCCACGACGCCCACGGTCGCCAATCCGGTGCCGACCACGGCGATGGCACGCCGGCGGGACCGCACGGCCTCGCCGCGCTGGATCAGGTCGGCGGCCGTGACGGCACGCGGCGGCGCCTCGTCGGAACTCAGCGCGGAAAAAGTCGCCCTCAGGTCGTCTTCGCGAACCATCACACCTCCAGCCTCAGCTGATCGAACTCCGGACCCAGCTTGCGCCGCAACGTCTCCAGACCCTTGCTGCTCTGCGACTTGACCGTGCCGGTCGAGCAGTTGAGCGCCACAGCGGTGTCTTCGACGCTGAGATCGTGCCAATAGCGCAGCACGAGGACAGCGCGTTGCCGTGCGGGCACGGCGGTGAGCGCCTGCCACACCACGAGCCTGTCCTCCGCCCCTGCGGCGGAGGACAGGCCCTCTGGTGGTGCGTCAGTCAGCTTCTCCCTGCGCCAGCGCACCTTCCGGCGTTCCGCGAGGAACGTCCGGACGACGATCTGCCGCAGGTACGGCTCGAGCCCCGACCGGTCGCTGAGCTTGGGACCGGCCAGGTACAGCTTGAGGAACGCCGACTGCATCACGTCCTCCGCCTCGTGCCAGTTGCCGCACAACAAGTACGCGGTGAAGCGCATCGAGTCGGCGCACCGGTCGAAGCAGTCGGTGAACTCGGCCTCCCAGTTCAGCGGTAACTCCTCAGCGGCCCGGGGTCGACGAAACCGGCGGCTGCGTCGGGGGCGGGGTCCAGGACGTGGGCGGGTGCGCCGGCGTGCTCGGCACCGAGGTAGGCGGGTACGGAGCGGAGGTCGGCGCCGAGGTCGGCGGGTACGGCGGGGTGCTCGGTACCGACGTCGGCGGCTGGGTGGGCACCGTGGAAGACGGATGCTGCGGAGCCGAGCTCGTCGGCGGGTATTCCGGCATGGAGGGCACCGACGACGTCGGCGGCAGGGTCGGTGCCGTGGACGACGGCGGTTGCGGAGCCGAGCTCGTCGGCGGGTGCTCGGGCGTGCCGCCACCGTTCAACGCCAGCGCGGGCACCGCGATGCCCACGGCCCCCAGCGCGACAGCTCCCGCCACGATCACCATTCGTTTGCGCACTTGCGACTCCAGCAGGTCAGTGGTGCCTCGGTCAGGCACCCTCACCCGTATCCATGCGGTCGGGCTCAGCTCCGGTTGCCCCTGTGTCCTGGATCACGATCTCCACGCAGCGGGCCCGTTCGGCGGCCTCGTCCAGGATCGCGCGCCGGGGTTCCGGGACGTCCAGGACGCGGTCCTCCGCCTTGGCGAAGACGTCCGAGAGCCTGCGGTCGTTGCGCAGGACGTCCAGCGCCTGCCAGTCGCCACCGAGCACCACGCCGTCGAGTTCGGCGATCCTCGGCACGAGGACCCGGAACACGTCGTCCGCGGCCGCCTGGAGCGCGACGCGGGCCTGACCCTCGCGGCGCCGGGCGAACCGCTGCTGCGACCACCCGCCGGCCCTGATGCGGCCGTGCACCTGTTTGCGGTCGGTCGCGGACAGCTCGACCTTCCCGCCGAACGCCACCCCGACGCTGTGCCCGCCGAGCCGCACGAGGACCAGGCCGATCCGGCGCGGTGCGGTCAGATTTGCAATCACCTCTGCTACCGAGGCACCGCCACGGGTCGTGAACGTGGCCGACGCGCCGTCCGCCGCGGTGATGACGACCTCGTGTTCGCCGACTCGGGTCTGCACGGCGCCGTGGCGGGTCGCGAACCGGGCGATCCAGCCCTCGACGCGTTCCGGCTCGACCTCGACGGCCCGTCCGCCAGGAACCGGACGTACCCGGCTCACGCGCGTTCCACCCACCCGCGGGTACCCCGCACCGGCGAAACGACCTCCAGGTCGCGCGTCAGGCCGCCGGAAGCCCGGTTCCAGAGCCTCACCGCACACACACTAGAACCAACCCGATACGGGGTGTGTGCAGCACAGAGATGTTACTGATCGGTTCGAAACGCTTGACAGATGAGACTCGAAAGCGTGAACTCATCAACCGTATGGATTAACCATTGACTCCATCCGGCGCCGACCAGCGACGTTCACGGACGGGTAGGGTCACTGGGGCGTGATCTTATGACAGCGGGGAGTCACCATGACCACTGCTGCCGGTCGACCAACACTGACCGTTGACGACACTGACTCAACGGGCCACGGCAGCCTCACCCAGCTCTTGACCACGGGACCATTCCCGGAGGCTCTACGAGCTGCGATCAAGGCCAGCCGACTCAGCCTCGACCGCATCCAGCACCGGTTGGCACTGCGCGGCGTGACCATCAGCGTCGCGACGCTCAGCTACTGGCAGTCCGGCCGTCGAAGGCCGGAACGCCCTGAATCGCTGGAGGCACTGAGGCACCTCGAGTCTGTCCTGGGCGTACCCCAATCCGGTCTGTCGGCGCTGCTCGGCCCACCTCGTCCGCGAGGCCGCCGTTGCCGCCCGACGACCATGATGCCGATCGACGCGCTGTGGGCGCGGCGTGAGCGGGTCGCGAACCTGCTCTCGAAGGTCGACACGACCTCCGACCTGAAGCTCGGCCGCATCAGCCAGCACGACCGCATCGAGATCTCTGCCGACGGCGGGCAGAAATCCGTGTGGGTGCGCCAGATCCTGCGTGCGGAGCAGGACGGGCCCGATCGCTGGGCGCTCGTGTTCGAGACCGAGGAGTCGGACGTGCTCCCCGAGATCGTGAACGTGCGCAACTGCCACCTCGGCCGCATCGCCCGTGACCACGAAGCCAACATCATGGTCGCGGAGATGATGTTCGAACGGCCGCTGACCCGCGGCGAGACGCTCATCATGGAATACCAGCTGGTGTTCCCGGAGGGCCACGCTCCCAAGGGCAACAACACCTTCGCCCGGAAGTTCCGGCTGCCGGTCCGCGAGTACGTCATCGAGGTCCGGTTCGACGAGACGAACCTGCCTTCGCGCGTGCAGCAGTACAGCGTGCCCGCGGGTGACGAGACGCCGTCGCGGCGGCGCAACCTGACCCTGGACTCGGGCGGCGGCGTGCACGCCGTGGCTCTGGGCTTCGGTCCCGGTGTGTTCGGCATTCGCTGGGAATGGCCGAACCGCTAGTTCTTATGCCGCAACGGAAAGGCCCCCGGCTCGCGAGCCGGGGGCCTTTCCGTTGTCAGTTCAGCTCATCACACCCAGCCGGCGACGTGCAGCGTCACGGAGCGGATCGAACCGCGGTCCGTGCCGACGACGTCAGCGACCTTGAACGTCCAGTTGCCGTCCGCCGAATCCACCAGCAGCGCCGACAACGGGGTCCCCGCCGTCCACGAGCCCGTGAACGGCGCGTCGCCGCTCAGCACCGACGAGAACGAGCGCGTCGCCGAGTCGGTGAACACGGCCTGGCAGATGTTGTTGCCACTGCTGCCCGCCCGCGAGAACAACGTGACGGACTTGCCCGCCGGCGAGGTCAGCGTGCCGACCAGGTCACCGACGAAGGTGTGGTCGATGCCCACCGTCGTGGCACCGTCCGCTGCGGAACAGGTCGCCCCGTCCACCGAGAACTTCAGGTTCGACGCACCGCCGACACCCGTGACGGGCACCGAGATCGACACACCGGTCTGGTCGTTGTCGGGGATGGCCACCGGCGCACCGCTGTACGCGAAGGTCTTGAACTCGCGCGACGGCTCACCGACGCGGTAGCTGAACGACGCCGTGGTCGGCGAGGTCGAGCCCGCGTAGGTCACCCGAGCGTCGAGCCGCACCGCCGAACCGAGCGCGGCGGAAGCCGGCACGGTCACCTTGTAGGTGTTGCTGACGGTCTGGCCGACGTCGATGTTGCCGTAGTACTTCGACCGCGGCGCGATGGTCACGCCGGCGCTCGGGGTCGTCAGCACGACCGAGGTCGACGCGGCAGAGCCGTCGCCGCCGTTGGTCACCGGCACCGTCACCGTGGCGGTCGTGCCCGGCTTGAGGTACTGGCTGCCGTCGTTGTCGTTGACGATCGTCGGACGCTGCGCACGAGCCAGCGCCTGCGGCGACGCACCCGTGTACTGCAGGGCGCGGTCCGCCATCACGATGCCGGCACCGGTGCGGTTGTCCACACCGGCCTCGACGATGTCGATCGCCGTGGCGACAAGGGCTTCCTTGACGTCGGCGGGCGACAGGGTCGGGTTGCCGGACAGGATCAGACCGGCGATCGCGGCCGCGTTCGGGGCCGAGGCCGACGTGCCGAAGAACGGCGCGAAGCCCGGCACCGACGTGGTCACGCCGTCGGCCGCGGTGATGTCCGGCTTCTGCCGGGTCTCGGCCAGCGGCGAGCCGTCGGGCGCGAAGAACGTCTTGCGCGGCCCGTCGGAGGTGAAGCGCTCCGGCTTCTGCGTGCCGTCGAACGCGTTGGGGAACGGGCCCTTCGGGTTCGCCGGGTCACCGGGGTGCAGGTCGAACGGCAACGCAGCGGCGGCCGGGGCGGCCGCGACCGAGATCGCGCCCTTGGCCGCCGAGTGGCCGCGGGTCATGCCGGGCGAGACGAACTTCTTGAGACCGTCGTTGGAGTCGGCGAACCGGCCACCGAACAGCGACAGCGCGAAGTACTTGTCCTCACCGCGGAACTTCACGACCGCGAGCCGCGTGCCCGTGGAGGTGCTCGGGGTGTTGAGCCGCTCGAACGGGTCCTGCGCACCGTCCTGGTTGTTCTGGCTGAACGTCACGACGTTGCCCTGGGCGTTGACCAGGTAGAGGTCGTAGTCGTTGAACGACTGGCCCAGCGGGTCCGCCCAGTGCAGCGTCACCGGGGTGTCGCCGGAGAAGTTCGACAGCGGGTTGAACAGCTGCTTGGCGTTCGGGTCCGGGTTGAAGTCGTGCGCGGAGCCCGCGAACTTGCCGACACCGACACCGGAGTCGACGAACTGGCCCTCGTAGTGGCCGGCGGTGCCGTCCGCGACGTTGCCCTGGTTGCCGGCGCTGGAGAAGAACAGAGCGCCGTCCGCGGCCACCGCGTCGACGGCGCGCGCGATGATGCCGTCCTGGAACGGCGACTCGTTGAAGTAGATGACGTCGTCGACGATGACGTCGCAGCCGAGCTGGAAGCGCAGCTTCTTGATGTTGTCCGCGAAGCTCGCGTCGCCGTTGAACGCCGTGGCGAAGCCGAGTTCGGCGTTGGGCGCGAGGTCGTGGAGGATCTCGAGCATCGCGGTGCCCTCGTCACCGGAGCCCGCCTGACCCGGCAGGACGTCGACAGCGGGCAGCTCGCCCGCGGCCTGCGACACGGCCAGCGAACCGACACCGTCGGAGAGCGCGCAGAGCTTCACGCCGACACCGGTCACGTGGAACGACCCACGCGCCGCCTCGGCGCTGTGCGCCTTGTCGCTCTCGGCGACCTTGGCCGCCTGCACCGACATCTGCTTCTCGGCGAGCCTGCGCTCGATCTCCCGAGCCTTGTCCTCTTTGGACGGAACCTGCTTGCGGCTCTTGTTGTCCCGCTTGTTCTTCACGTCCTGCGTCATCGCGTCGCTGCCGGCCTCGACGCGGGCGACGTCGTCCCGGCCGGCGATCTCCGCGATCTTCGCGACGGGGACCTCCGCGCGCACGGTGCGGTGCTCGGGGGACACTGCCCGGATCTGTCCGCCCGCCGCGCGGACAGCGTTGACCAGGTCCTCGGAGTACTGCTTGGCACGGATGTCCACCAGGGTGGTGGACTGCGGCGTCACGGCAACGCCGGTCTGCACCTGCGGAAGGGCGCTCGTCGTCCCCATCTGGGTGCGCTTGCGCGCCTCCACCACGAGCGTGCTGTCTACCTTGGACTCAGCTGGAGTGAGCGACTTCTTGATGCTCTGCAGCGCGGCGATCTGGCCCGCGGTGCGGTCGTTGATGGTCTTCGAAGCCTTGACCGGGTCAGCGGATGCCGGCGAGACCGCGGTGAGCGCGGCCAGCAGTACGGCGGTTCCGGCTGTGACTAAGGTCGTGCCTCTTCGAGATCGGCGCACAGGGCTTCTCCCCCGAACGTTGGCGTGCCCCCGAGCACGCGGCCTGCGGCCGGATGTTCCCGGCCGAGGCGTCAACGTATGGCGATCGACTGATCACAGTCAGCATCCTTTTGGGCTACTTCCCACTTAGCAGGCGCAATCACACTTCACAGAACAAACGCGTCCGTCCACAACTGACCCGTTCGCCCGGAAAGGGCTTCCAACAGCGCCGCGGCCTG
The DNA here is from genome assembly GCF_044455585.1 of Lentzea sp. NPDC051213. Classification (NCBI taxonomy): domain Bacteria; kingdom Bacillati; phylum Actinomycetota; class Actinomycetes; order Pseudonocardiales; family Pseudonocardiaceae; genus Lentzea; species Lentzea sp. NPDC051213. The sequence goes on along the minus strand of NZ_JBITEX010000002.1, from coordinate 1,685 downwards.
ATTGTCGGTCAGCGAGGCGATGAAGTCGACGACCGCTCGCCCCCGCGCGAGCCCCCGAATCACATCAGGACCAATCGGCATCTCACCCGTTGGACCGACCAATGTGGACGGCTCCGTCCGGGCGAGTCCCGCGTACTCCGTTTCGGCCAACTCGACCAGGTCGTGCAGCCGCCGCGGCAGGCGATCGGCCTCCGACCGATCGGTCACCCACTGTTCCAATGCGTCCACCAGCGAACTCAGCAACCGCGCCTGTCCACGTTGGTGCAACGCCAGATCCGGCCGCAGCAACACGAACCGCCGGTGCACGAACTTCAGCACCTGCACCTCGTGCCACTGCGCCACCGCGAGCACCACGTGCCCTGACCTCGGCGTCGGCTCCTCGATCACGCCGACCGCGTCGACGAGCCTCCTGGTCCACCGCGCGCTGAACCCCGCGACGGCCTGCTCGGCCTCGACCGACCCGTCGAACGGCACGGACAGCAGGCCGTCGACCAGCTCCTTGCTCACCTTCCGGACCGCGAGCGCGAACGCCTCGTCGTTCATCACCCAGGAGTCCTTGAGGTGCATCCTGCGCCTGAGCGTCTCGAGCGACCGGCCGGGCATCCGGATCTCCGCGCTGAGCTCGGCATCGCTCAGGCCGGCGAGGTCGAGCGCCTGCGCCAGCCACGTGCCGAGCTCAGCGGCGACCGTGGCGTGCTGCAGGACGCCGACCCGGTGGAAGTCCTCCAGGTCGTGGATCGCGTAGGCGATGTCGTCCGCGGTGTCCATGACGCTCGCCTCGACGGTCTGCTGCCACGGCTCGACCCGCCCCTCGAACGGCTCGCGCGCCTGCCTGAGGTCGTTGATCTCCGTGACGTACGCGGAGAACTTCGAGCTACCGGTCCCCGGCATGTCCTCGGGCTCGGCCGCGCCACGGGGAGCCACCGGCAGGTCGATCGCCTCGTGCCGGGTCCACGGGTACTTCAGCATCGCCGCCCGCACCGCCACCGTCAGGTCGAGCCCGAGGGCCCTGGGCCCGCGCACGTCCGTCGTCGTGACGATGCGGAACGACTGCGCGTTGCCCTCGAACCCGTCCGGCAACCCGAACCGGTGCCGCGCCAGCCGGTCCAGCACCTGCTCGCCGAGGTGCCCGAACGGCGGGTGGCCAAGGTCGTGCGCGAGCGCCGCGGCCTCCACCACGTCGGGGTCGCAGCCGCCGAGCTTCTCGAGCACCGCGACCAGCTCGGGCCGGCCGGTGAGCCGTTCCGCGATGGCCCGCGCGGCCTGCGCGACCTTGAGGCTGTGGGTCAGCCGGTTGTGCACGAGCAGGCCCGACCCCGTGGAGCTCACGACCTGCGTGACGCCGCCGAGCCGCGCGAAGAACGGGGAGCTCGCGACCCGGTCGCGGTCCACCCGGAACGGGTTGGTCGCGAGGTCGGCAGTGCGGCCCTTGCCGCCAGACCGGCGGGCACTGCGGTGCTCGTTGTGCATGGCAGAGAAGGTATACCGCCAGCCAGTCACAGATCCTGAGGAGCACGCCCGAAGACGCAGAAAACCCCCGAGGGGAACGCTTGTGGCGCTCGACCCTCAGGGGTTTTCTGTACGTAAGTTCGGCGGCGACCTACTCTCCCACACCGTAACCAGTGCAGTACCATCGGCGCAGAAGGGCTTAACTACCGGGTTCGGAATGGGACCGGGTGTTTCCC
>NZ_JBITEX010000001.1:1150483-1549165 GCF_044455585.1 Lentzea sp. NPDC051213 | reverse complement strand
CGGCTGTGGTGACTGACTTCGCAATCACCACCGCACCCGGAGGCCTCACCCATGATCAAGCCGACACACCGTCACCAACGTGTTGGCCAGGTACAACTAGGGCGGCGAACGGATCGCTACTCTGGATCTCGTGCCCGGCACCCGCAGCTCGCGAACCCGCGCGTATCTCGCGCGGGTTTTCGCCGTGCTCGCGCTGGTGGCCGGGGTCGCGATGATGCAGGGCACCCCGTGTGAGACGGAGTTCGCCTGGACCGCGCAGTGCCCGACGTCGGCCACGCACGTGGTCGCGCACTCCGATCAGGCCGATGACTCCGGGCTGGTCGAGGGCATCCTCGTCGCGGGCGCCTGTCTCGTGGTGGCGCTCGCGGTGCTCATCGGGTTCGCCCTGCTGCGGCGGCCCGGCTCGTTCCGGGCGCTGTGGGTGCGCCTGTCCTCGGTGCTGTCTCCCCCTTCACGCCGGCTGGAAGTGCGGCTGGCGCAACTCTGCGTGCTGCGCGCCTAGACCGAACCCGTTCTTCGGTTCGGTCCTTCACCAGCGCGAGAGGTACTTCGTCATGTCCAAGAACGCCAGGCTGTCCCTGATCATCGTCGCCGTCGTAGCGATCGTGGTCACCGGCTTCATCCTGTTCAACCGCAACAACAACACGACCGCCGCACCGAAGTCCGCCGACGGCAAGGTGACCGTCGTCGAGTACCTCGACATGGAGTGCCCGTCGTGCCGCGCCGCCTACCCCGGCGTCGAGAAGCTCAAGTCCGAGTACGGCGACCGGGTCACGTTCACCGTCAAGCACTTCCCCATTCCCAGCCACCGCAACGCCGAACTGGCCGCGGTCGCCGTCGAGGCGGCGGGGGCGCAGGGCAAGCGGGACGAGATGTTCAAGGTGATGTTCGAGTCGCAGCAGGAGTGGGGTGGGCAGCAGACGTCCCAGCGCGCCGTGTTCGTCGGCTTCGCGCAGCAGCTCGGGCTCGACACGGCCAAGTTCGAGTCCGGTTTGGACGACGCGGCACTGCGTGAGCGGGTGCTCAACGAGCGTGCGGAGGGCAGCAAGCTCGGGGTGCAGGGCACGCCGTCGTTCTTCATCAACGGCGAGAAGTTCACCGGCGCGCCCAGCTACGACAAGCTCAAGGCCGCGATCGACCAGGAGCTTTCGTGAATCGGCTGGTCGCGTGGGTGCTCGCGGCCGGCGGGGTCGTCGGCCTGCTCGCCTCGTTCGTGCTCACGGTCGAGAAGATCGCGCTGCTCAAGAACCCGTTCTACGTGCCCACGTGCAGCATCAACCCGGTGCTGAGCTGCGGCTCGATCATGAAGACGGCGCAGGCCGAGGTGTTCGGGTTCCCGAACCCCTTGCTGGGCATCGCCGGGTTCGCCGTGGTGACGACACTCGGGGTGCTGCTGCTGGCCGGCGTCGAGCTGCCGCGGTGGTGCTGGATCGGGCTGCAGGTGGGCGTGACGTTCGGCGTGCTGTTCGTGCACTGGCTGATGTTCCAGTCGCTGTACGAGATCGGGGCGTTGTGCCCGTACTGCATGGCCGTGTGGGCGGTGATGATCCCGATCTTCTGGTACACGACGCTGCGCAACATCAAGCCGGATTTCCAGTACCACAGCGTCGTGCTGATCCTGTGGTACCTGCTGATCGCGGCCGGTGTGCTGCAAGCGTTCTGGTTCTACTGGTCGACCCTGGTCTAACAGCAGTGATCGCCGCGCCAGGCGTCCCGGCCCTCCTTGACGGCGACCGCGGCGATCACCAGTGCGGCCAGCGGATCGGCCCACCACCAGCCGAACAGGCTGTTGACGCCGAGCCCGACCAGGAGCACCGCGGACAGGTAGGTGCACAGCAGGGTCTGCTTCGAGTCGGCCACGGCGCTCGCGGAACCGAGCTCGCGGCCGGCTCGGCGCTGCGCGTAGGACAGGCCGGGCATGACGAGCAGCGAGACCGCGGCGAGCACGATGCCGACGGTGGAGTGCTCGGCACGCTCGCCGCTGAGCAGCGCACCGGCCGACTCGAACGTCACGTAGGCCGCGAGCGCGAAGAACGACACCGCGATCACCTTGAGCGCGGTGCGTTCGCGCGCCTTCGGGTCGTGCTCGGAGAACTGCCAGGCGACCGCGGTCGCCGACGCCACCTCGATCACGGAGTCGAGGCCGAAGCCGATCAGCGCGGTGGACGAGGCGATCTTGCCCGCGGTGAGCGCGATGACCGCCTCGACGACGTTGTAGGTGATGGTGGCGGCGACCAGCAGCCGCACGCGCCGGGTGAGCGTCGCCTGGCGCGCCGTCGGCCGGCAGCAGGTGTCACTCATCGACGCACTCCGGCTGCGGGTCGACGGCCAGCACGACGTCGGCGAGCTCGGTGAGGGCGTTGGTCAGCCGCTTGTCGGCGAGTTCGTAGCGGACCTGCCGCCCTTGGTAGGTGGCGGCGACGAGACCGCAGCCGCGCAGGCAGGCCAGGTGGTTGGAGACGTTCGACCTGGTCAGGCCCAGTTTCTCGGCGAGCTGCGCGGGATAGCCGGGGCCGTCGAGCAACGCGACGAGGATGCGGCAGCGGGTCGGGTCGGCCAGCGCCCGGCCCAGGCGGGCCAGCGCGGTCTCCCGCGTCTCACAGGTCAGCACGCATCGAACTGTACAGCGTTGGCTGAACTGTCAGCCCCAGCGTGACCAACCCGTGCCGCCGAAGAAGGTCAGGCCGGGGCCGCCGGGCAGGATGTTCCGCTCGTTGAGCCGCGGCTTGTCCCAGTCGAGCACCATGCCGTCGTCGAGGTGCAGCAGCCCGAACGCCGCCGCGGCGAGCGAGTGGAGGTCGCGGCCGAGCACCATCCAGTACTGCCCCTCCAGCCAGTCCGGATCGGACTGGTGCAGCCGGGTCGCCAGGAACGCCACCTCGCAGCCGGCTTTCGCGGCCGCGTCGCGGAAGAAGTACGCGAACGGCAGGGCGGGATCGTCAGCCAGGCCGTCCGGTTCCTCGCTCGACGCCCGCAGGTCGAAGAAGTCGTAGAGGCGGAATCGGATCGTCGCGCAGGTGTGTTCGTCGAGCCGGATCACGCTCGTTTCGACCTGTTGGAACGGTCCCCACCGGTCCCCCGCTACTCCCAGCGCGTCGAGCAGGTCGGGGTGGTCGCCGGGTGCGTAGAACGCCGCCGTGATGTTCTTGCGGCCCATCAGCCCAGGTCCGCGCGGTACAGGTAGTCCGCGAACTCGGCGATCGTCATGATCTCCGGGCAGGTCAGGTAGTACGAGTACTCGAGTTGGCTGCCGAGCTCGTCGATCGGCGCGGGGTACCGGTACTGGTCGTACGGCACGTAGATCGCCAGCACCTTCTCGACGTCGAAGGGCTCCTTGCCGGTCTCGGCGGCTTCGGCCTTGGCGGCGGCCAGTTTGATCGCGGTCTTGCGGGCGTTCTCCGCGTTGATGCGGTCGAACAGTTCCCAGTCCCCGCCACGTTCCTCGGTCACCGCGGCACCGTAGCCGCCAGCACCTCCTTCAGTCCGGTGATCCCGGTGAAGTGGTGCCCGCGCATGCCGACCCGTTGCGCCGCCTGGACATTCTCCACCTTGTCGTCCACGAACAGGATGTCGTCGTCGAGCCTGTCCCTGCACCACTCGAACGCCGCACGCTCCGGTTTCGCTGCCCCGATCCGGCACGAGAACCCACGCACCTCGAACCACGACAGCCACTCGTGGGTCCGCTCGAAGTGCAGAGCGTGGTCTTCGGGGATGTTCGACAGCAGGGCGATCCGGCGGCCGGCCGCGCGCAACGATCCCAGCAGGGCCACCATCCGGTAGTCGATCCGGCTCCAACTCGCGACGTCGGCCTCGACCATCGGTGCGGATCCGACGCGGTTCCAGTACTCGGCCGCGGTCACCTCGCCACGGTCGTAGGCGGGCCGGTGAGCCCAGTACGCGTCCCAGAACTCGGGCGAGTCGCTCATGGAGGCCATGACCGAGGGGGACTGATCGCGGGCGATCACGCCGAACATGTCGAACAGCACGATCATGCGGTCACCACCGTCACGCCGGCCTCCTCCAGGTCCGCGGTGTCCTCCGCGTCGGTCACCACGGCGTCCAAAGAGGACACCGGCGCGACGAACGCCAGGGCGGTGCGGGTGAGTTTCGAGGCGTCGACGGCGGCGATGACCCGCCGGGCCGACGCGATGGCGGCGCGTTTCACGGAGGCGTCCTCCAGGTCGAACGCCGTCATGCCGTGTTCGGCCGACAGGCCGCAGCACCCGATCACCGCGGTGTCGAAGCGCAGTGCGGTGATCGACGCCAGGGTCAGCGGGCCGGTCAACGCCAGTTCGCCGGCGCGTGGGCGGCCGCCGGGTACCAGCAGGGTCAGCGACGGGCTCGACGACAGGGCGTTCACCGAGTGCAGGGACAGCGGCATCACGGTCATGCGGCGGTCGTGCAGCAGGCGGGCGATCTCCAGGCAGGTGGTGCCGCTGTCCAGGACGACCGATTCGCCGTCCGCGAGCAGGCTGGCGACTGCGGTGGCGATGCGGCGCTTGGCGGTGAGGTTCTCGTCGGTGCGCAGGGCGAACGGGGGTTCGGAGCCGCGCAGCAGCAGGCTGCGGGCGCCGCCGCGGAAGCGTTCCAGGACGCCCTGGGCTGCCAGGGTCTCCAGGTCGCGGCGGATGGTCATCTCGGACGCGCCGGTGAGCGACGCCAGTTCCGCCACGCCCAGGGAGCCGGCGTCGCGGACGGCCTCGGTGATCTGCCTCAGTCGGGTCACGGCCGTGATTGAACAACAGTTGTGTTCGTTACTCAAGCTTTCAAACACGGAAGTTGTTCGTTAGCGTGCAGCGTGTGAACGCTCTCAGGGCCGCGCGGGTGGCCACCTTCACGTACTTCGCGCTCAACGGGTTCCTGCTCGGGCTGTGGCTCGTGCACATCCCGACGGTCGAGCAGCGCACCGGCATCAGCCACGCCGAGCTCGGCCGGCTGCTCCTGCTGCTCGGGCTGGGCGCGTTCATCGGCATGCGGATCGGCGGCAGGATCACCGATCGCGTGGGCGTGAAGCTGGTGGTCCCGCTCGCGGGAGTGCTGTGCAGCGTCACGGCGGTGCTTCCTGGCCTCGCCACGAACCAGTGGACGCTCGGCGGCGCGCTACTCCTCTTCGGCATTGGCAACGGACTGATCGACGTCAGCATGAACGCGCACGCCGTGGTGGTGGAACGGCACTACAAGCGTCCGGTGATGTCGGCGTTCCACGCGACGTGGTCGCTCGGTGGTGTCGCGGCGGCGTTGACTGGCGCACGGACGTTGAGCTGGGAGCTCTCCCCCGCCATCACACTCGCCGTGGCGGGAGCGCTCGGCATCGTGGTCAGCCTCGTCACGGCGCGGGCGCTGCTCAACGAGAAGGAAGAGCACCACGCCGTGCAGCAGACCGGCAAGCGCAAGGTGCCGCGGCGGATCTGGGTGATGGCGGCGCTCGCGGGCATGGTGATGCTGAGCGAGGGCGCGGCGAACGACTGGAGCGTGCTGCACCTGCAGGACATCCTCGACGCGTCACCTGAGATCGCGGCGCTGGGGTATGGCGCGTTCGCCACGACGATGACGGCCGGACGGCTGCTGGCGGACCGGATCACGGCGAAGGCCGGGCCGATGGCGGTGTTGCGCTGGGGTTCGGCGATCGGTGCGGCCGGCATCCTGACCGCGGCGCTCTCGCCGTGGATCTGGCTCGCGCTGGTGGGCTGGGCGATCGCGGGCGCCGGACTGTCCGGCACGGTGCCGCAGCTGTTCAGCGCTGCCGGGCACGCGGAACCCGGTGCCGCGGCGGCCAACGTCTCGCGGGTCGCGGGGCTCGGCTACCTCGGCGTGCTGGCGGGACCTGCGGTGATCGGCTGGATGACGCACATCATGCCGCTCAACATCGCGTTCCTGCTGCCGGTGGTGTTCTGCGTGGCGACGGCGTTCGCGGCGGGCGTTCTGCGGACCGAATCCGCCGAGGAGCGCGTGTCGGCGTAAGACTGTCGGCATGGATCTGACCGAACTGGATCTCACCACCGCACACCTGGCCGACGCCTGCATCCGGGCGAACATCCCGGTCCGCACGGCCACCCTCGCGCCGGTCGTCCCCGGCACGAAGACCGCGGGCCGCGTCCTGCCCGCCCGGCACGCGGGCAGCGTCGACATCTTCCTGGAGGCCATCGACCGCAGCGAGCCCGGTGACGTGCTCGTCGTCGACAACGACGGCCGCACCGACGAGGCCTGCGTCGGCGACCTGATCGTGCTGGAGGCCAAAGCCGCTGGCCTGGCCGGCGTCGTGGTCTGGGGCCTGCACCGCGACACTCACGACATCCGCACGATCGGCCTGCCGGTGTTCAGCCTCGGCGCCAACCCGACCGGCCCGTTGAGCCTGCGCGACCGTGCGCCGGAAGCTCTCTCGACGGCCGAGGTCGGCCAGTGGACCCTCACCACTGACGACGTGGTGTTCGGCGACGACGACGGCGTGCTGTTCGTGCCCGCCGCGGAAGCCGAGGCTCTGCTCGCCAAGGCGGCGGGCATCCGCGATGTCGAACGAGCGCAGGCCGAGCGCGTCAGGCAGGGTGAGTCGTTGCGCGACCAGCTCCGGTTCAGCGAGTACCTGGCGAGCGGGCTCACCTTCCGCGAGCATCTGCGCAAGATCGGCGGCGCCGTCGAGGAGTGAAGCCATGATTGCCGAGAGATACCGAGCAAGGGCCGACGCGTTCGAGGCGAAGGTCGCGAACGTGCGGAGCGACCAGTGGGACAACCCGTCGCCGTGCGCCAAGTGGACCGCGCGAGGAGTGGTGGACCACGTCATCGACATGCACGGCGTGATGCTCGGCCATCAGATCCCACGCACCGATGACCCGCTCACGGACTTCCGTGAAGCACGACGCCAGGTCCAGGAGGCGCTCGCGTCCGACCGGGCCAAGGCCGAGGTAGCCACACCGGGTGGCGCGATGACGCTGGAGGACCACATCGACCAGGTGGTGAGCGACGACATCGTGCTGCACGGCTGGGACCTCGCCCGCGCCACCGGCCAGGACGAGACGATCTCGCAGGCCGACCTCGACCGTCTCTGGGCAGCGGCAACGTCCGTACCGCCTGAACTGATGGAACGCTTCCGCACGCCCGGCGCGTTCGGTCCCGGCATCGAGGTCTACGGCCGGGAGATCCCGGTGGCCGAGGACGCCCCGCTGCAGGACCGGCTGCTCGGGTATGTGGGCAGAGACCCCGTGTCGAAAAGTTCCTGAGGCCTTCGACGGGTCCGTAGACAAGGCAGCCGTGGAGAGGAACACAAGATGGACTGGACCCTGGAAGTCATCGTGGTGCCGGTGTCGGACCTGGACCGGGCGAAGCTCTTCTACTCCGAGCAGCTCGGCTTCAAGGTCGACCACGACACGACGTTCAACGAGGACACCCGCGTCCTGCAGCTCACCCCGCCCGGTTCCGGGTGCTCGATCGTCCTGGGCAAGGGCATCGTGAAGGGTGAGCCCGGCACGTTGAAGGGTGTCCAGCTGGTGGTGTCGGACCTCGAGAAGGCCCGCGCGCAGCTGATCGAGCGCGGCGTCGAGGTCGGCGAGATCGTGCGGATGAACGAGGCGGACGGAGGGTCGTTCATCTTCTTCGACGACCCGGACGGCAACAGCTGGGCCGTGCAGGAGATCAAGGCCCGCGCGACCGGTGGGGAGTGGAAATGAAGTACATGCTGGTGACCTTCGGCGGCGACCAGGAGGCCTGGGAGGGCGTCGCCGCGTGGTCGGACGAGGACATGCACCGCATGGTCGACCACATGAGTGCGCTGAACGCCGAGCTCGAGGCCAATGGTGAGCTGCTGCAGGCCGAGGGACTGAGCGGCCCGGCGCGGGCATTCGTGGTGCGCGGCGGTGACGACGGCAAGCCGATCGTGGTCGACGGGCCGTTCGCGGAATCCAAGGAGGTCATCGCCGGCTACTGGGTGGTGGACGTCGACAGCCACGAGCGGGTGGTGGAGATCGCCCGCAGGGCCTCGGCGTGCCCCGGTCCCGGCGGGAAGATCCTCAACGCGCCGATCGAGGTGCACCCGATCATGGGCGCACCCACCGAGGACCCGGAAACCTTGGCACCGTACAAGAAGTAGCGGTGAGGGGCCGGGCGGGCCCGGCCCCTCACGCCGTCACTTCAGGTCGTACGCGCGGATGATGGTCTGCTGGACCTCCCCGCCCGCGTCCGCCGCCTTCGCCTTGAATGACACGTTCTTGGCTCCGTGCGGGTGGAACAGCGTGACCTGCCAGCCGGTCCTGGTCTCGCGGGCCGACGTCGGCTTCCACGTCTTGCCTTCGTCGTAGGACACCTGCACCGCGGGGTCCTTGATGTCGGTGACGTTGCCGCCTCCGTTGCGCTGCACCGTGATCGGCACGGTCAGCACCCGACCGGCCCGGTTGTACTCGTCCAGCTTCGGTTCGAGCCGCACCGCCAGCAGCGGCACCGACTTGTGCACCTCGCCCGCGACGTGCTCGGACGTGAACGACCAGTCGGCGGTGATCTGCGAACCGACCGAGTCGCGATTGCCCTCGATGTGCAGCTGATAACGGCGCTTCTCCGCTGGCACGTCCAGGAAGCCCGTGTGACCCGCCTGGGCGTCGTCGAAGATCACCTTGCCGTCGAGGCTCAGGACGGTCCTGCCCGTGTGCTCGCTGCTGCCGACGGCACCGATCGGGCTGAACATCCCAATGCCCATCCACAGCTCGTTGCCCAGACGTACGGCGTTCATCGCCTGCGCCGGATCCGTTGGCAGGGACGGGCCGTAGACGGCACTGTTCCAGTGCTCGGTGGTGTGGCCGCGTTTGAACCTGCGCGGCACGGTGGTGCTGTAGTAGCCGAGTTCTGGCCCCTCGCCGAGCTTCTCGACCTCCCTCAGGTAGCCGTCCCACGGCACGCCGGGCGTGTAGAACTCCTTGAGCCGCAACGGCAGCGGACCCGAAGCACCGAAGTCGAGCTGGGCGATCGTGCCCGGTACGCGGGCGTGCGTCACGGAGTCGACCTGAGCGAGTTCGGAATCGCGCACCGACTGCTGGACGTTGGCGGGCGCGCGCCCCTTCCCCGTGATCCGGACGTGGTACTGGTACGGGCTCAGGTGGAAACGGCCGTTGCCGTCGGGCTTGGCCTGCACGCTCGACAGCTCGTACGTCAGCGTCGGCGACGAGGTCTTCGACGGGCGGACCAACAGGCCCTCGAAGTCGCCTCGCCGGTAGTAGTAGACAGACATCAAGCCCCAGTCGGTCGTCCTCTCCATTTCCAGCTCGGAGCTCACGGACTCGGCATCCGGGCGTTCGACCTTCATCGACGGCTGGGTGCCGTCCCGCGCGTCGAGGACGAGTTCGGACGGACCGGTGACGACGATGCTGGGCTCGGTCACCTGGGTGACCCTGCCCGGGTCCGGCGTGTAGATCAGGCCGTCCAGGTGGTACGTGCCCTTCGGCAGACGCTGGACGAATGTGCCCGACGGGTCGGCCCCGCTGTACAACACGGGCTTGACGACGTCGACGAGCCGGTGGGCGTATTCGGACGTCGGCTCGCCGTGGTGGTTGAGGAACGTGAACTTGACGTCGTAGCTCTCGATCTCCTTGACCACACCGATCGCCGCACGGGTGCCGTCCGAGGCGGTGATCATCGCGCCGTAGGTCGCGTCCGGCACCGGCGCGCGGGTGTCGGCGGTGATGCCGGCGTCGGCGGTGCCCCCGGCCGGAACCGTCAGCCTGGCCGGCGACACGCTGAACAGATCCGCCCCTGCCGGCTTCACGTCCGTGACGCTGAGGTCGATCGTCACGTCAGACGAACCGTTGTTGCGGTAGGTCAGCTTCTTCGTGATCGGCTTGTCGTCGTTGTGCGGCCACAGCGCCGTACCGAACGAGAGGCTGCCGCGGGTCGTGGACACGCCCGCGGCCACCGCGCGGCCGACGTCGAGGCGTCCGGCGCCCTGCTCGTAGACGGTCAACGACGGGTTGGGCTTGGCGCTGTTCATCAACGCCGCCTTGATGTCCCCGGCCTTCCACCGCGGGTTCTTCGAGGCGAGGATCGCCGCCGCTCCAGCGACGTGCGGCGTGGCCATCGACGTGCCCGACAACGAGACGTGCCCGTCACCCACGGGCGTGCCGATCCGGCCGTTCTTCGCCTTCGCCGCCACGATCCCGACGCCCGGCGCGGTGATGTCGGGCTTGACCGCACTGTCGCCCAGACGCGGACCGCGCGAGGAGAACGGAGCCAGCGCGTCGGCTCGGTCCACGGCGCCGACGGTGAGGGCCGCGTCCGCGGACGCGGGTGAGCCGATCGTGGTACCGGAGTTGCCGGCCGCCACCACGAACAGGGCGCCGGTCTGCTCGGTGAGGGCGTTGACCGCCAGCGACATCGGGTCGCTGCCGTCGTCCGGCAACGAGCTGCCCAGGCTCATGTTGATGACCTGGGCCTTGGCCGCGGCCCACTCCATGCCGGCGATGATGTCGCTCTCGGTGCCGGTGCCGTTGTCCGCCATCACCTTGCCGTTGATGATCTTGGAGTCGGGGGCGATGCCCTGGTACTTGCCACCACCGGTGACCGTCGCCGCCACGTGCGTGCCGTGGCCGAGCCGGTCGTCGGTCGTGTCGCTGGAGCTGAAGTTCTTGGACTCCACGACCGCGCCCGCGAGGTCCGGGTGCGTCTCGTCGACACCGGTGTCCAGGACCGCGACCGTCACGCCGGACCCGGTGAAGCCCTTCTCCCACGCCTGGGGTGCGCCGACCTGTGCGGCACTGCGGTCCAACGTCGCGGTGACCTTGCCGTCCAGCCAGATCTTTCCGGTGCCCGCCGCCCGAGCACCGGAGAAGAACCCGCTGTCCTTGCCGATCGTGAGGGCATGAGCGTTGATGCTCGGCAACGATTCCGCGTGCTGAACGCTGGCCGGCTGCCCCTGCACGATCAGCGGAATGGTCTTCGTGGACGCGTCGTCGTAGCCCGATCTGGCGAGCAGCGAGACGTCGAACAGCCGCTCGTCCAGCAGACCCGAGTTCAGGCTTCCCTGGACGTCGAACGGGACGACGTGCAGGTCACCCCTGAGGTCGTTGAACGAGCGGAACCCGATGTCCTCTCGTCCCTTCCCGCCTCTGGCGTGGACCCTGCCGTTGACGACGGTGACCTCGTCACCGGTGATGAGCGTGACCTTGGTGGTCAGCCCATCGGCACGTGCCGATGGTTCCGGTGCCGCAAAAGCAGGAACGGCTGCCGTGGCGGCAACCACGACAGCCGTCAGTCCTGCGGCGACATGTGATCGTTTCAACGCGATCCCCTCAGTTCGTGGGGCCAATAGCCACGAGTAGCTATACCGCGCAAAACGAGAACAGCGTTCTAGTTTGAGCCCTTCAACGTTTCACAGAACCGTCATTTCAGGTCGTACGCGCGGATGATGGTCTGCTGGACCTCACCACCCGCGTCCGCCGCCCGCGCCTTGAACGACACGTTCTTGGCGCCGTACGGGTGGACCAGCGTGACCTGCCAGCCCGCCCTGGTCTTGCGCAGCGGCAGCGGCTTCCACGTCGTGCCTTCGTCGTAGGACACGTGCACCGCCGGGTCCTTGATGTCGGTGACGTTGCCCGTTCCGTTGCGCTGCACCGTGATCGGCACGGTCACGACGCGGCCGGCCCGGTTCTGGTCGTCGAGCTTCGGGTCGAACCGCACCGCGAGCAGCGGAACCGACTTGTACTCCTCACCCGCGACGAACTCCGACGTGAACGACCAGTCGGCGATGATCTTCGACGACGTCGTGTCACGGGTCGCCTCGACGTGCGCCTGGTAGCGGCGCTTCTCCGCCGGCACGTCCGGCACGCGCGCCGAACCCGCGTAGGCGTTCTCGAAGAGCACCTTGCCGTCCATGGTCACGACGGTCTTGCCGGTGCTCGCGGTGTTGCCGATGGCACCGGTCGCGCTGAACATCGGCACGTCCAGCCGCAGCAGGTTGCCCACGCGGCCGGCGAACCGCACGTAGTTCGGGTTGTGCGGCAGTGCTGGGCCGAACGCGGCGCTGTTCCAGTGTTCCTCGGTGGTCCTGCCGAGTTTGAACGACCGCGTCGTGCCGGACGCCTGGTAGCCGAGGCTCGGGTACTCACCGAGCTTCGTGAACTCGGTCAGGAAACCGGACCACCCCACGTTCGGCGTGTAGAACTCCTTGAGCCGCAACGGCAGCGGGCCGGAGGCACCGTTGTCGCGCTGGCCGATCGAGCCCGGCACGCGGGCGTGCGTCACCGAGTCGACGCGGGCCAGCTCGCGGTCCTTGACCGAGCGCTGGAGGTTCTCCGGCACGCGGTCCTTCTCGCTGATCCGCACGTGGTACTGGTACGGGCTCAGGTGGAACGCGCCGTTGCCGTCCGGCTTGGCCAGCACGCTGGACGCCGAGAACTCGAACTTCGGCCACGAGGTCTTCGACGGACGGACGAAGAGGCCCTCGAAGTCGCGCATGCTCCAGCTGCCGCCGCTCGGACCCCAGTTGGTCTGCATGTCGAAGACCAGCTCCGAGCTCGCCGGTGCGGCGTCCTTCTGCTCGACGGCGATCGCCGGCTGGATGGCCTGCCGTGCGTCGAACACCAGCTCGGACGTACCGCTGACGACGTAGGCCGGCTCGGTGAGGATCGCCGTCCGCCAGCGCTTCTTCGGGTCGGGGTCGGGCGTCTGGACGTGGCCGTCCAGGAAGAACGTGCCCTTCGGCAGGCGCTGGACGAGCGTGCCCGACGGGTCGAAGCGGAAGTGCGCCACGGGCTGGTTGACGTCGACGAACCGGTAGAAGTAGTTCGGCGACGGCTTGCCGTCGTGGTCGAGGAACGTGAGCTTCACGTCGTAGCTCTCGACCTCCTTCACCACACCGACCGGCACGCGGGTGCCGTCGGACGCGACGACCGCCGCCCCGTAGGTGGCGTCCGGCACCGACGCGCGGGTGTCCGCGGTGACGGTGGCATCTGCGGTGCCGCCGGCCGGGATGGTCAGCTTGGCCGGTGACACGGAGAACAGGCCGGTCGCCGCGGGCTTCACGTCCGTGACGCTCAGGTCGAGCGTGACCGGCTCGGTGCCGGTGTTGCGGTAGGTCAGCTTCTGCGTGATGGCCTTGTCGTCGTCGTGCGGCCACAACGCGGTGCCCAGCGAGAAACTGCCGTGGTTCGTGCTGACCGCGGCCGAGGCGGCGCGGCCCACGTCGAGTCGTCCCGCGCCCTGCTCGTAGATGCTCAGCGACGGGTTGGGCTTGGCGCTGTTCATCAGCGCGGCCTTGATGTCCTCCGCCTTCCACGCCGGGTTCTTGGCCGCGAGGATCGCCGCGGCTCCCGCGACGTGCGGCGTCGCCATCGACGTGCCGGACAGCGAGACGTGCGCGTCACCGACGGGCGTGCCGATCTGGCCGTTCTTGGCCTTGGCCGCCACGATGCCGACGCCCGGCGCGGTGATGTCGGGCTTGACCGCGTTGTTCGACCAGCGCGGGCCGCGCGAGGAGAACTCGGCGAGCGTGTCGTCCCGGTTCACGGCGCCGACGGTGAGGGCCGCGTCGGCCGATCCCGGCGAGCCGATCGGGCCACCGGAGTTGCCGGCCGCGACGACGAACAGGGCACCGGTCTGCTTGGTGATCCGGTTGAGCGCCAACGACATCGGGTCGGTGCCGTCGTCGGGCCACGAGCTGCCCAGGCTCATGTTGATGACCTTGGCCTTGGCCGCGGCCCACTCCATGCCGGCGATGATGTCGCTCTCCCGGCCGCCGCCGAAGTCGCCGAGCACCTTGCCGTTGATGATCTTCGAGTCGGGCGCGATGCCCTTGTACTTGCCGTCACCGGTGACGGTCGACGCGACGTGCGTGCCGTGGCCGACGCGGTCGTCGGTGGTGTCGCTGTCGCTGAAGTTCTTCGACTCGAGCACCGCTCCCGCGAGGTCCGGGTGCGTCTCGTCGACGCCGGTGTCGAGGATGGCGACGGTGACGTCCTTGCCGGTGAAGCCCTTCTCCCACGCCTGGGGCGCGCCGACCTGCGCGGCGCTGCGGTCCAGTGACGCGGTCACCTTGCCGTCCAGCCAGATCTTGCCGGTGCCCGCCGCCCGAGCACCGGACCAGAAACCGCTGTTCTTGTCGACCGTGATGGCACGGGCGTTGATGCTCGGCAACGCCTCGGCGCCCGCTGCGCTGATCCCCTGCCCCTGCACGATCAGCGGAATGGACTTGCTCGACGCGTCGTCGTAGCCGGATCTGGCGAGCAGCGAGACGTCGAACAGCCGCTCGTCGAGCTCACCGGAGTTGAGTCCGGCCTGGACGTCGAGCGGGACGACGTGCAGGTCACCGCGCGTGTCCTTGAACGTGCGGAACCCGACGGATTCTCGGCCCGCTGCCCCTCTGGCGTGGACCTTGCCGTCGGCGACGGTGACCTCGTCACCGGTGATGAGCGTGACCTTCGTGGTCAGCCCGTCGGCACGGACCCCTTGTTGTTCCTGCGGTGCCGCTGAAACAGGAACGGCTGCCGTGGCGGCAACCACGACAGCCGTCAGCCCTGCGGCGAGATGCGATCGTTTCAATGCGAACTCCCCTGGTTCACGTGGAGGTAGCCCTCGGTGACTAGGACACTTCCCAGGGTGGCCGCGTTGTACGGCCGATCACATCAACGGTTCACAGAATGGCCCGCTCAACGGCAGCCTCGACGTGCAGCCGGGTCGTCGGGAACACCGGCAGCGGCACGTCGGCCTGGCCGATCAGGAGCTCGATCTCGGTGCAGCCCAGGATGATCCCCTCGGCGCCGTCGAACCGGGCGATCACGTCCTGGTAGGCGCGGCGCGACTCGTCGCGGACGATCCCGAGGCACAGCTCGTCGTAGATGATCCGGTGCACGGTCGCTCTGTCCTCAGTGGACGGCAGCAGCACCTTCAACCCGTGCGACTCCAGGCGTTCGCGGTAGAACGGCTGGTCCATGGTGAACCCGGTGCCGAGCAGGCCGACGGTGGTCAGGCCGGCGGCCCTGATGGCGATCGCGGTGGTGTCGCCGAGGTGGATGATCGGGATGTCGAGGGCGGCCTGGACCTGGTCGAACACCTTGTGCATGGTGTTGGTGCAGATCAGCAGGAAGTCCGCGCCGCCTGCCTGCACCTGTGCGGCGGCGTCCGCCAGCGCTTTGCCGGCGTCGTCCCACCTGCCCTCGACCTGCATGCGTTCGATCTCGGCGAAGTCCACGGAGTGCAGCACGATCTTCGCGGAGTGCAGGCCGCCCAGGCGTTCCCGCACGATGGTGTTCGCGAGCCGGTAGTACTCCGCGCTGCTCTCCCAGCTCATCCCGCCGAGCATCCCGATCGTCAGCATGCCGCCCAGTCAAGCACTTCGGCGCGGGTCACGTCCCGTGGCCGCCAGGAGCTCCTCGAACGCCGACGCGTCCTGCGGTGCCTCGACGGGTTCCTTGAACACGTTCATCTCGATGGCCATGGGACCCATCTGGGTCACGAGGTTCGAGACCTCGGTGAACACCTCGGGGTCGGGCTCGAAGCTCTGCCCCGTCGCCTGCGCGAGGTCCCAGGCGTGGACGGTCAGGTCGAGCAGCACCAGCCCGCCGACGACGGTCGCGGGCATCTTCATGCTGCCGGCGATGCCCTCGTCCGCGCCGGGCTGTGCCCACGCCTCGACGAGCTTCGCGGTCTCGCCGGGGTACTGGGCGCGCCAGTCCGGATAGGACGGTGTGTGGCTGAAGTCGGCGTCCTGCTTGGCCGCGAGCTTCTGGAACTCCACGACGACGTGCAGCAGGTGGTCGAGCAGGGCGCGGACGTCGTAGTCCGAGCACGGGGTGGGCCTCGTCAGGTCGTCGTCGGCGATGTTCTCGATGACGGGCAACGCGTGGTCGCGGGCGCGGTCGAGCAGGACGCTGAGCTTCATGACGCCGACGCTATGCGCCACCCGATTCGGCGTTCTTGAAGAAACGCGCCAACCTAGGATCTGCGGTGTGCATGGGCCACGCCGCGACACTCGGGGGATCGTCGACGCACGCGAGCTGTTCGCCCGCGTGCGGTTCCGCCGCCGCCTGCCCGCACCCGAGTTGCAGCCCTATCTGGAGCACTACTGGCTGATCGACGGCTCGCTCGACGCGCCGTACACCTCACACGTCGTGCCGCATCCGTCCGTGAACGTCGTCTTCGAACACGGGTACGCGCACCCGGAGATCGCCGGGGTGGGGCTCGGGTTGTTCAGCCGCGTGCTGGACGGGACCGTGCGCGTCGCGGGGGTGCAGTTCCGGCCGGGCGGGTTCCGGCCGTTCCGCGCGGAGCCGGTGTCGCGCTGGACCGGGCGGCACGTGCGGCTCACCGACGTGCCGGCCGCTCTCGTGCTGGACGTGGAGGACGAGGACGAACGGGTCGCCGCGCTCGACACGTTCCTGCAGTCGTGGGGACCGACGCCCGATCCGCAGGCCACGTCGGCGATGGAACTGGTGCAGCGCATCCGCGACGACAGGGAGATCCGCAGGGTCTCGGACTTCGCGCGGTCCGAGGGTGTCGCGGTGCGGACGATGCAACGGCTGTTCGCGGACTACGTCGGGGTGAGCCCGAAGTGGGTCATCCTGCGGTACCGCATCCACGAGGCGTTGGAACGCGCCGAATCGGAGGTGGAGTGGGCGCGGCTGGCCGCTGATCTCGGCTACAGCGACCAGGCCCATCTCGTGCGGGACTTCACGCAGACCGTGGGCGTGTCTCCGACGGCCTACGCGAAGGCGCTCACCTGAGCTCTTCGGCCAGCTCGACGAGGATGCCCTCGGGACCGCGGACGTAGCAGAGCCGGAAGATGTCCTCGTACTGCTCGAGGTGGCCGACGATCTCGGCGCCGTGCGGCGCGAGGCGGGCGAGGGTGTCGTCGAGGTCGTCCACGATGAACGCGACGTGCCGCAGGCCCAGGGCGTGCACCAGAGCGTGTGAGCTGCCGTCGATGCTCTGCGGAGCCTCGAACTGACTGAACTCGATCTTGTACTGGCCGTCCGGGGTGCGCATCATCGCGATCTCGCTGCGGGAACCCTCGATTCCGATCACCCGGTCGACGAGGTCGCCCTCCATGTGCATCTTGCCTTCGAGCTCCATGCCGAGCTCCTCGAAGAACGCGATGGCGGCCGCGAGGTCGGTGACGGTGATGCCGAGGTGGTCCATGCGCTTGATGCTCATGCTCCAGGGACGGTGCCACCGGCGGATTCTCGACGTCAAAGGTGGACCAACTTCGAGGGCGAGTTGTGGCTCTGTTGGGTGGACCGCTTCGGTGGCAGGGTGAGGGGTATGAGCCTTGCATTCCTGGTCACGACGTTGATCGCGGTCGCGACACCCGGCACCGGTGTGCTCTACACGTTGTCCGCGGGGCTGGCACACGGGCGGAAGGCGAGCGTGATCGCCGCGTTCGGCTGCACGCTGGGGATCGTGCCGCACGTGCTGGCCACCGTCACCGGGCTCGCGGCGTTGCTGCACGCCAGCGCGCTGGCGTTCGAGATCGTGAAGTACCTGGGTGTCGCGTACCTGGTGTACCTGGCGTGGATCACGTTGCGGGACAAGAGCGAGCTGGTGGTCGACGCCGAGGCCGCTCCGGCGTCGGCGCGCAGGATCGTGGTGTCGGCGGTGCTGATCAACCTGCTCAACCCGAAGCTGACGATCTTCTTCGTGGCGTTCCTGCCGCAGTTCGCGACCGGTTTCGGGCCGATGGTCCAGCTCAGCGCGGTGTTCATGGCGCTGACGTTCCTGGTGTTCGCGGTCTACGGCGTGTTCGCGGCGTCGATGCGCGACCGCGTGCTGGCCCGGCCGCGCGTGATGGTGTGGCTGCGCCGGTTCTTCGCGGCCTCGTTCGCCGCACTGGGCGTGAAGCTCGCGCTCACCTAGCAATTGGAGGCGCGCTCCAGCAGCAGTGCCTTCTCACGTTCGTTGCGGGTGAGCGAGGCGGCCTTCTCGAACTCGGCCTTCGCCTCCTCGGTGCGGCCGAGCTTGGCCAGGAAGTCGCCGCGCACGCTCGGCAGCAGGTGGTAGCCCTGCAACGCCTTCGCGCCGGCGATCTCGTCGACCAGGGCGAGGCCGGCGGCCGGTCCGTAGGCCATCGACAGCGCGACCGCGCGGTTCAGCTCGACGATCGGGGACGGCGAGATCTGCGCCAGCACCTGGTAGAGCGTGGCGATGCGCTGCCAGTCGGTGTCCTCGGGCCGGCGGGCCCGGCCGTGGCAGGCGGCCAGCGCGGCCTGCACGTAGTAGGGGCCGGGCGGCTGGTTCAACGCCTCGGCGCGTTCGAGGGCCGCCAGGCCGCGGCCGATGAGCAGCCAGTCCCACTTGCCGCGGTCCTGTTCCAGCAACAGCACCGGTTCGCCGCCGGGGCCGGTGCGGGCCTTGGAGCGGGAGGCCTGGATCTCCATCAACGCCACCAGGCCGTGGACCTCGGCCTCCTTGGGCGCGAGCTCGGCCAGCACCCGGCCGAGCCGCAACGCCTCCACGCACAGTTCGGGGCGCATCCAGTGGTCGCCCTGGGTGGCGGAGTAGCCCTCGTTGAAGATCAGGTAGAGCACTTCGAGCACCGACGCCAGCCGTGGGGCGAGCTCGGGGCCTTCGGGGACCTCGAACGGCACGCCCGCGTCGGCCAGGGCCTTCTTGGCGCGCACGATGCGCTGGGCCACGGTCGAGTCGCTGACCAGGAACGCGCGCGCGATCTCCTCGGTCTTGAGACCGCCGAGCATCTTCAACGTCAGCGCGACGCGGGCCTCGGTGCCGAGCACCGGGTGGCAGGCGGTGAAGATGAGGCTCAGCAGGTCGTCGCCGATCTCGTCGTCGATGCCCTCGCTCGCGTCCGGCGTCGTCTCCTGGACGTCGCGGCCGATCTCCTCGACCTTGCGGTTGAAGTTCTCGCGGCGGCGGATCTGGTCGATGGCGCGGCGCTTGGCGGTGGTCATCAGCCAGGCGCCGGGGTTCTTCGGCACGCCTTCGGCCGGCCACTGTTCCAGGGCGGCGACCAGCGCGTCCTGGGCCATCTCCTCGGCGAGGCCGACGTCGCGCACGTACCGGGCGAGCGCGGCGATGACCTTCGCCGACTCCATCCGCCAGACCGCGTCGATGGTGCGATGCACCGAGGTGGTTGCCCCCATGGGGGCATCAGACCACAGCCACCTGACGTATTTCCACGACGCACGCCGAGAGGGGAATGCGCCGCACCCGTTCGACGGCTTCCTCGTGGTTGCGCACGTCGATCAGCCAGTACCCGGAGACGCCGCAGACGTTCACGCACAGATCGCCCGCGTCGAGCAGGACGCCTCCGCGCAGCAGCACGTCGCTGTGCTGTGCCGCCAACGCCTTCGGACTTCGCAAGAACACCATGAACCGCACCGCGGCCTCCTTCACGTCCCCTTGCAGAGACGTCGAACGAGGTACCGCCTAAATCGACGCGAGGAGATCTTCGAGTGCGACGGCGACGCCGTCCTGCTCGTTCGTCAGCGTCCGGCGGTCCGCGGCGGCGAGCACCGCCTCGTGCGCGTTGCCCATGGCGTAGCCGAGCCCGGCCCACTGCAGGATCGTCAGGTCGTTGGGCATGTCACCGAACGCCACGACGTCGTGAGCCGTGATGCCCCGCCCGGCGCACAGCTTCGCGAGCGTCCCGGCCTTGCTCACGCCCAGCGCGCTGACCTCCAGCAGGCCGTGGCCACCGGAGTGCGTGAACTCGGCCTCGCCCGCGGCGACCGCCTCCGCCGCGGCCACCATGAAGTCCGCGGTGTGCTCCGCCGAGTACGCCAGCAGCTTGACGAACGGCACCTCCCACAGCGCGTCCATCGACTCGACCGGCAGCTCACCGGCGGCGTCCTCGGGCATGCGCAGCACGTAGGAGGGCTCGTACCGCAGGTTCCGGCCGGTCTCCACGCCGAACCCGACCGACGGCACCGCCGCCCGCAGCGAGGCCGCCACCTTCCGGGCGGCGGCCACCGCCAGCGGTCGGATCTCGACGACCTCACGTGCCCCGATGTCGTAGACGATCGCGCCGTTGCTGCACACCGCGGTGCCGACGAGACCGAGCGCGTCGACGAACCGCGGTGGCCGGGCCGTCATGAGCACGACCTCGGCGCCGGCCTCGGTGGCTGCGCGCAGCGCGTCGAGGGTGCGGCGCGACACCGTCCTGTCGTTGCGCAGGAGCGTGCCGTCGAGGTCGGTCGCGATCAGCTTCACCCGGTCATTGTGCGGTGAAGTGGGTGCAGGCCCGGTCAGGGTGAGCAAGACTGCTTCGATGGTTTCGGAATACGCCCAGAGCGATCAGTTCCGCGGTGCTCGTATCCACCTGTGCGACCTCGCCGGCCTCGAGATCCGCGATTGCGAGGTGACCGGTCTGAAGATCGTCGACAGTTACGGCAGCGACGTCTACCTCGGTGGCGACTTCAAGCGCCTCGTCGTCAACGACGTCGACGTGACCGCCTACGTCGAGGCTGAGCTCGACCGCCGGCACCCCGTGCGGGCGCTGGCGCGGGAGGCGGAGTCTCCCGAAGACTACCGGGCTGCTTGGGACGCCATCGAGACTCTGTGGGGCGCGACGCTCGACCGGGCGAGGCTGTTGCCCGACGCGAAACTGCACGAGCAGGTCGACGGCGAGTGGTCCTTGGTCGAGACACAACGGCATCTGCTGTTCGCCTGCGATGCCTGGCTGGGCAACGCGGTGCTGGAGGAGGAAGCGCCCTACCACCCGTTGGGCTTCCCCGCCGGCGGGATGCCGCCCGACGAGGCGGCGAAGCTAGGCCTCACCCTCGACGCCACCCCGACGCTCGACGAGGTGCTCGCGCCGCGGCTCGCCCGCATGACCGCGATGCGGCGTGTCGTCGACGGGCTCACCGCGGCCGAGCTCGACCGGGTGTGCGGTCGCAAGCCGGCGGACCCGTATCCCGACCAGGAGTACGTCGTGCGCCGCTGCCTCAAGGTGGTGCTGAAGGAAGAAGCCGAGCACCACCGTTACGCGGTGCGCGATCTCGCGGTGCTCGAGGCAGGCGTGCCTGAACCGCACCCGGTCATCGTGCGGTGAAGTCGGCGACGTGATCGCGGGCCCACCGCGCGAACGTCCGATACGGCTTGCCGGTGACGGCCTCGTAGTCAGGCGAGACCGCGAACTCGTAGTCGGCGAAGTCGTCCGCGTCGCCACCCTCGTAGCCGCCGATCCCGAGGATGTAGCGGGCGATCTCCTCCGGCCAGCCGAGGCTCACGTAGTACGCGAGCGCCTCGGCCACGGTGACGTCGACGAACCGCAGGTCGCGGCCGATCACCTCACCGATGGCCGCGGCCATCTCGCGCTGGGTGAGCTGCGGCGGCCCGGTCAGCGTGTAGGCCCGGCCGGCGTGCCCGTCCTCCAGCAGCACCTTGATCGCCACGTCCGCGATGTCGGCCTCGTGGATCGGCTGGCCGAACTCGTCCGGGTGGGGGTGCACGATCGTGCCGTCCGCGCGGATCGACGGTCCCCACAGGTCGATCTTGTTCGCGGCGAACTCGCCGGGCCGCACGTGCGTCCACTCGGCCCCGGACGCCTCGACGGCCTGCTCGACCGGCAGGTGGTGGGTGTGGTCGTAGCCGTGGGTCACCGCGCCCGAGGACAGCGTCACGATCCTGCGCACGCCGGCTTTCACCGCCCGTTCCACGACCTCCTGCGCGGTCGGCGGGTGCACGAACAGGTACAGCTTCTCCACGCCGTCGAACGGGATGCTCTCCGGATCGTCGAGGTCGCCCTGAACGACCTCGACGTGCGCCGGGAAGTCCGCCTTCGACGGCGTGCGGGTCATCGCCCGCACCTCGCCCGTGAGTCCTCGCACCACCAGCCGGCCGACGTTGCCCGTCGCACCGGTCACCAGGATCGTCATCTCAAGCCCCCTTCGATTCCGTCCAGCAACTTGTCCAGCCCGTAGTCCCACGACCCGCGTTCCCGTTCCGCGAGCGTGCCCTCGGTGTCGTAGGCGCCCGCGTTCCACAGGTTCGTCATCGTGGGATACCGCTCCACGTCGAAGTAGTCGTCCCAGAACAGCTGCCGCGCGTGCCACCACGAGTCGCCGGACTCGCCGGTCGCCGCCTCCAGCTGTTGATCGTCCACTTCGGACGCGGCCGCGCCGTGCACGAATCCCTCGACCGCGATGTGCGCGACCGTGACGTGCCTCGGCTCCAGTCCGGAGTCGGCCAGCGCGGCCAGCACGAACTCCTGGCCGTCCATCAGGCCGGGTCCGAGCGGCGGCCGCACCATCGACACGTCCCGCATCCACGGATGCGCCTGGTACACCGCCCGCGTGCGGTCCGCGTAGTGCTTGATGCGCGCGCGCCACGCGCCCTCGGGCACCAGTTCGCGTTCCTGCAGCACGATGTCGGCCATCAGGTCGATCAGCTCGGCCTTGCCGGGCACGTGCGTGTAGAGCGACATCGTGCCGACGCCCAGCTCCTGTGCGACGCGAGCCATCGACATGGCGCCGAGTCCTTCGCGGTCGGCCACCGCGATCGCCGCGACGACGATCTGGTCGACGCTCACCTTCGGCTTCCTGCCGACCGCCTTGGGTTCCTGCGGCTTGCGCCAGAGCAACGCGAGCGTCCTGGCCGGGTCTCCCCCGCCGCTGCGTTCGGCGGCCATCCGCCCACCTCATTTCCGTAGGCCATACGGAAACAATACCGTACGTCGTACGGAAATGGCCAGCGCGTGGTTCCCAGCAGGTGAAACGCTCGTCCGAATCGATCACGGCGAGAGGTACCGTCCGTCGCCTAGGGGGAAGACCAGGGAGGAGACGAGCCGTGCGCCGTCATATGCGTGGCACCGCTGTAGCCGCGATCGCGCTGAGCAGCCTCATGGTGGTGAGTGCCTGTGCGAAGGATTCCGGTGGTGGCACCACCGGGTCGACCAGCGCCGCCGGTGCCGGGTGCGAGTTCGCGTCGCCGCCCAGCGTGCCCGCCACCTCGAGCACCAGTGCCGTCAACGGCGAGAAGGTCGACGGCAGTGCGTTGAAGATCGGTCTGGCCTACGACATCGGTGGCCGTGGTGACGCGTCGTTCAACGACCTCGCCGCCGCCGGGTTCGACCAGGCGATCAAGGAGATGGGGGTGAAGAAGGAGAACACCCGCGAGCTCTCCGCCGCCCCGAACGAGGACGAGTCGGTCAAGCAGGGCCGCCTGCGCCAGCTCGCGTCCGAGGGCTTCAACCCGATCGTCGGTGTCGGGTTCGCCTACACCGAGTCGTTGAAGGTCGTGGCGCCGGAGTTCCCGAACGTCAAGTTCGGCCTGGTCGACTCGGCCGTCGAGGGCGCGGCCAACGTGACGCCGCTGGTCTTCGCCGAGCAGGAGGGGTCGTTCCTGGCCGGTGTGGTCGCCGCGTACCAGAGCAAGAACTGCCACGTCGGGTTCGTCGGTGGGGTCGACATCCCGTTGATCCAGAAGTTCGAGGCCGGCTTCGTCCAGGGCGCGAAGACCGCGGCGCCGAAGATCGAGGTCGAGAAGAAGTACATCACCCCGGCCGGTGACTTCACGGGCTTCCAGGATCCGTCGAAGGGTCAGGAGGCGGCGAAGGGCCTGATCGACAAGGGTGCGGACGTCGTCTACCCCGCCGCCGGCGCGTCCGGCATCGGCGTCTTCGCCGCGGTGAAGCAGGCGGGCGTGCTGGCGATCGGGTGCGACGCCGACCAGTACAACCAGCCGGCGCTCGTGAACACCAGGGACGTCATCGTCGCGTCGAGCCTCAAGCGGGTCGACGTCGCGGTGTTCGACTTCTACCGGGCGGCCGCGAAGAACGACCTCGCGTCACTGCCGAAGGTCTTCGACCTCAAGGTGAACGGCGTCGGGTACGCCACCTCGGGCGGCAAGATCGACGCGAAGCTGCAGGGCATCCTCGAGGGCTACAAGGCCCAGATCATCGAGGGCAAGATCAAGGTCGCCGACAAGCCGTAACCCCCGAGATGCGGAAACGCCGCCCCGGAGGACGGCGTTTCCGCATGTGGTGGGAGCTGGTGTCAGGCTGCCGAGCGCCACGCCAGGGTGGTCAGCATCTCCTTGCCGCGCTCGGCGTTGCGCGGCTGGCTGAGCACGTCGTAGCGACCGGCCACGAGCTGGGTGGTCGAGGCGAAGTCACGACGGCCGCGCTGGCCCGAGTAACGGATGGCCGCGGACGTGAGGCCGAAGATCGTGCCCATGACCAGGCCCGTGATGATCGGCACGAGGGCGCCGCCGGTGGAGAACAGGCCCAGCAGCAGACCGACGAACAGACCGAACCAGGCACCCGACGCGGCTCCGGCGCCGAGGACGCGGCCCCAGGTCAGGCGGCCGGTGACGCGTTCGACGATCATCGCGTCGACGCCGACGATGGTGACGTCGGCGACCGGGAAGTCGTTGTCCGCCAGGTGGTCGACGGCGCGCTGCGCCTCTTCGTAGGTCCCGTAGGAACCGATCGGCCAGCCCGTGGGCAGTGTGGGCAGTGCGTTGACGCCAGTGGAGCCGGCTCCTGTGGCGAACGGAGTCGCGGTGGTCATTTCCAACACCTCCGGAAAAGCGATCCCCTGTATCCGCTACTACGAACGGGCGCCCACCGGTGTTCCCAAAGTTGAGCGGATGTGACTCAGCTCCCCCTCGGTAAGTGCGATGTCCAGCGATTCCAGCGTCGCGGCCAGATCGCCGACCTCCGACACCTCCGGCTCTTCACCGGCGCGGTCGATCGTGAGCTTCGAGCCGACGAGGCGGCGGCTCAGGCCCGGTTCCAGGCGCATGACGACGAGCTGGCGGCTGAACGGCGAACGCTCGTGCGTGGCGACGTAGTAGTTGGCCATCGTGTAGTCGATGGGCTGTTGCTCGACGGCGTCCTCGAACGCGTGCATGCGCTCCCAGTCATCGGCGGTGTGCTTCTCCAGCACCCAGCGCGTCCTCTCGCGCCGCAGCCGGTGCGGCCAGCCGGCCTGGTCCACGATCGCGCCCTCGGCCAGCGGCATCGGGTGCAGCATCCCGGCGCCGAAACCGACGTCGACGAGGTGGCCGTCGACGATCGACATCATGTGCGTGCGCGGCCCGGTCTTCACCCGGCTCATCCGCCGCGCCACCGTGTACCCGAGGCGTTCCAGCACAGCCGTGAACAGCAGCTGGTGCTCGTAGCAGTAGCCGCCACGACGGCGTGCGACCAGCTTGTCCTGGATGTCGACGAGGTCCAGCGACGGCACGCGGCCCAGCATCACGTCGATGTTCTCGAACGGGATGGCGCGCACATGTGCCTCGTGCAGCTCCGTCAGCGAACTGGACGCGGACGCTCCGGTGCGCGCGAAGTACGCGTCCAGATCGACGAGGTCTGCCTGCCACATGTGTTCCCCCTAAGCTCACCGGCCATGACGACCGAGCTGACCAAAGTCCTCTACACCGCCACCGCGCACGCGCAGGGCGGTCGCAGCGGCACGGTCGCCACCGACGACGGCAGGCTCGACGTGCGTCTGGCCCCGCCGCGCAAGAAGACTCCCGGCACCACCAATCCCGAACAGCTCTTCGCCGCCGGTTATGCCGCGTGCTTCACCAGCGCGCTCGCGGAGGTCGCCGCCGAGCACGGCGTGGACGCCACCGCGGCCCAGGTGACCTGCGAGGTCGATCTCGGCACCACCGAGCACGACTACGGGCTGGCCGTGCGGCTGACCGTGGGCGTGCCGGGCGTGGACGCCGATCGGCTGCAGAAGCTGCTGCACGCCGCGGACGCGACCTGCCCGTACTCGGCGGCGGTGCGCGGCAACATCCCGGTCACGCTGACCGCCACTGTTCTCTAGTCAGCGCGTACTCGACCTCGCCGTGCTCGGAGCCGGGCAACGGGTCCGGCCAGTCGACGTGGAACGTGCGGACGTGGATCAGGCCGCACTTCTCCATGACGCGGCGGGAGCCGGCGTTGACGAACATCGTCGTGGCGACGACGCGCTGCACCCCGCCGGTGGTGAAACCGCGTTCGATCAGGGCTTTCCCGCCCTCGGAGGCGTACCCGCGGCCCCAGAACTCGCGGTGCAGCCGGTAGCCGAGCTCGACCTCGCCGGTGCCCTTGAACTCGAACCAGCCGAGGAACCGGCCGTCCTCGCGGCGGATCGCCGCGTAGAAGCTCTCGCCGAGGTAGTCCTCGATCGGGCCGGGGTCGAGGAACCGCATCACCTCGGGGTCGGCGTGCAGCTTCTCCAGTTCGTCCACATCGGACGCCGTCATCGGACGCAGCGTCAGGCGTTCGGTCTCCACACCCGAAATCCTGACGCTGCTGTCCAGCCGATTACCGGGTCGGCGTGATGGTCTCCAGCACCGCACCGGCGGCGTCCCGCACGACCACACGGCCCTCGGGGTGCGGCTCGTTGAGCGGCCCGGCCAGCACGAACGTGCCGTTGCCGAGCGCGGCGGGCACGTCGGCCGCGCCGGGCGCGGTGTAGGTGATCGACGCGACGCGCGGGTCGCGCACCAGGCCCACCGCGGCGAGGTTCGAACTGCTGGAGGCGCCGTCGGGCCGCGTGGTGAAGTCGTAGAACGCGCGGACCGCCCCCACCGTCTTGCCGTACACGACGTCCATGCCGTCCGGGTCCTGGATGTCGTAGACCCGGCCGCGCAGCGGGCCACCGTCGTCGAGGCAGTAGATCATCAGGTCGCCGAAGCGGCCGAGCATGATCGTGCTGGTGGGGCTGACCTTGGCCGTGACGCCGAGGGCGAACTGGTCTGCGTCCGGGATCGGCCGGTCCTTCAGGCACTGGGCGAACCGCTGCGCCTCGGGCGTGCTGCGATCGGCGGCCGCCAGCGGGCGGTCGACCACGGGCGCGGTCGGCCTGGGCACGCCCCGCACGGCGAACTCGTTGCCGTTGGCCAGCGCCATCGTGCCGTTCTCGGCCTGCGTGTAGCCGCTCGGTGCGAGCAGGAGTCCCTCCACGAGCGCGGGCATGGTGTTGTTCCAGCCCTGGTCACCGATCCGGGACAGGCTGAGGAACTTCACGTCCGGCGAGACCAGACCGGCCAGCGCGCCGCTCGGCGTGGTGAAGAGGATCTTCACCTGGCGCCGCTCCGCCTCGACCTTGGTGTCGTCCGGCGCGGAGATCGTGGTCGTCGTGGCGGTGTTCGCGCAGAAGAACAGGCCGGTCGGGGCCCGGAACGCGGTCAGCACCGTGCCGTCCTTGTGGCTGGTGGCGAGGGGCTGCCACTGCGCGGCCGGCGGATGGGCTTTCGCCGCGGCGACGCAGCGGGCCAGCGCGTCCGGGTCGACCTTGCCGAGCTCGACGTGGTTGACGACCGCGCGGTCCTTGCCGACGAACTGGTTCGGCGGCGCCTGCGACGGCGCCGCGACTTCGGCGTTTCCGCCGTAGAGCAGCTGGGCGCCGAACACGGCTCCGGCGGCGAGCAGGCTGACGCCGGCGGCGATCAGCGCGGGTGTGCGGTTGCCGGCGCCGGGGTTCATGCCCTCGGAGAGACGGCGGCGTGCCCGCATGCGGACGTCGGCGGGCAGCGGGCGGTGCTCGGGCAGCTGGTCGATCATCGCGGGTCCTCTGAGGTCAGGGCGCGCAGCCGGGCGCGGGTGCGGGCGACGCGGGCGCGGACGCTCGACTCGGCGATCCCGAGGAGCGCCGCGGCGTCGGCGGTCGAGACGTCGCCGAGCAGGCACAGCTGGGCGATCTCGCGTTCGGACGGCGGCAGTTTCACGAGGGCCTCGACCACGACGGCCAGGCGGCGCTGGGCGTCGGTGCGGGCGGCGACCTCGTCGGCGTGGTCGCGTTCGTGCTGCGGGGCGAGCCTGGCCACCAGCCGCAGCGCTCTGCGCGAGGCGCGCCATTCGGTGCGGGCGCGGTTCGCGGTCACGGTGTAGAGCCACGGCAGCGCCGAGTCGCGCACCAGCTGGGCCTCGCCGCGTTTGCGCCACGCGGTCAGGAAGGTCGCCGAGAGCAGGTCCTCCGCCTGCGACCAGGAGGCGGTCAACCGGTAGGCGTAGTTCCACACCGCCTCGGCGTGGCGTTCGAACAGCTCGGTGAACGCGGCGTGGTCGCCGTCGGCGATGCGCTTCCACAACAGCGTGTCCGGCGGCGGCCCCACGTCCGCGCGCTCGGTCGTTTCAGTCATCACACTCCGCCTGGGGCCGTCATGGCCCAGTGTGCTGCGTGACCCGCATCACGATGCACGCGGAGGCGCCCCTCGCTGGAGGCGTGGAGGGCAGCGATGGCAAGATCTTCGCGTGCCGATCGAGCAGCCCGGCAGTGTCGAGCCGGAAACCCAGGTGTTCTCGAAGATCACGACCGAAGAATCGGAAGCAGCGACTGTTCCCGCGGTCGTCCCCGCGGTTCCCAAGCCCGCTCCCGCGAGCAAGTCGCTCACCCGGCGGCTCGCCCGCAGAATCCTCGGCCCCACTCTGATGACGAGGAAATAGCCTCAGTCAGGGCTAGCGATCGGGGACCTGGCCGATCCCACCGCACACCCGGCAGGCGGTCCGGTCCTCGTTGAGCCCTGAGCCAAGGCAACGGCTGCACTCTTTCACGAAAGAACAGTGTCCGCTTCTACTTTCAGTGGACGCAGCCGCCAAGCAGGGACCCTCCCGGCAATAATGGGTGACCCCCATCGTTCACGCTCGGTGATCACACCGGGGTGGACGGTCCGGCTGGAATCTCGTTGGCACGTGCGACATTGCCTGCGACGATCCCTTTGCGTTCGGCGTTCGGGAGGCGCCACCAACCCGAGCAACCACGCGGGCACGGATGCGACATCTCGTGCAGCACAAGGCCTTCCGGTCCGGGAACGGGTTGCTGCCACGACATTGTTCCGGACCCCTCGCACAGCAGGCAGGTGTCCTCTTCGCACTCCACGCACAGTAAGTACTCCACACGGGACACTGAGGGCAATCGCTGGATCGAGGGGAGAACACCGATGTCGGTCGCGGTCGTGACGGGAGCGGGTTCGGGGGTGGGTCGCGCCGCGGCGCGAACCCTGCTGGCTGCGGGATTCCAGGTGGCGTTGGCTGGCCGCCGCGAGGACGCGTTGCGGGAGACCGCGGACGGTTTTCCCGACGCCACGGTGGTCGTACCGACCGATGTGTCGCGTGAGGACTCCGTCGTCGCGCTGTTCGACGCCGTGGTCTCCCGGTGGGGCCGTGTGGACGTGTTGTTCAACAACGCGGGCACGAACGTGCGGGCCACGCCGATCGAGGACTTCTCGCTCGGGCAGTGGGAGAAGGTCGTGGGCGTGAACCTCACCGGCGCGTTCCTGTGCGCCCGCGAGGCGTTCCGGGTGATGAAGACGCACGGCGGCGGCCGGATCATCAACAACGGCTCGATCTCGGCGTCGGTGCCGCGCCCCCACGCGGTGGCGTACAACGCGACCAAGCACGCGATGACCGGGCTGACCAAGTCGTTGTCGCTGGAAGGCCGTGCGCACAACATCGCGTGCGGGCAGATCGACATCGGCAACGCCGCGACGGCACTGACCGAGCGGATGGGTCAGGGCGTGCTGCAGGCGAACTTCGAGACGGCTCCGGAGCCGACGTTCGACGTGCAGCACGTGGCCGACGCGGTGCTGTACCAGGCTCAGCTGCCGCTCAACGCGAACGTGCAGTTCATGACCGTGATGGCGACAGCCATGCCGTTCATAGGCCGCGGGTAGCGCCCTACATCGGGAGAGGAGGGGACTGCTTGGCCTGGTAGAGGCCGCCACCGCGTTCCAGCAGACCGAGGTCCACCAGGTAGCGGCGGATGGTCACGTGGTCGAGCTCTCCCCCGTCGCACCACGCCCGCAGCCGCTCGTTGATCTCCTTCTCCTCGTAGTACGTCTGCGCGACGAACGCCTTCGACGCGACGTGTTCGAGGATCTTGCGGCGGCGGTCGGCCGCGACCGGTAGCGAGACGAGCTTGTCGCCGCGCACGAACGGCGCGAGGCCGTCGGCGGGCATCCGCTCGGTGAGCGTGGCGGCCAGCGCCTTGAGGTCGGCCGGCCGGGCCGGCTCCCCCTCGACCAGCCCGGCCTCGCGGAGCTTGCGCAGCGCGGTGCCGGCGTCCTTGACCGTCAGCCCGGACGCGGCCGCGATGTCGGCCAGCGTTCCCGCGCCGAGGACCACGGCGGCATAGGCCCGCAGCCTCGTCGGTTCGGCCAGCACGCGCACCACGGTCTCGGGAGAGGTCATGCCAGCGACCGTAACTCCGCAGTCCACTTGTTTTCAGCGTGACGGGGCTCCCTGCCACTCGCTCATGCCGCGCCCACCAGCCCTTCCGGAAGGGTGTCCGCGAGGTAGGCGGCGAAGTCCGGCTCGTCGGGCGTGAGGACGTGCCGCACCCACGCGTCGCGTTCGTGCGACAGCGGCGGCAGCTCCCACACGCAGCCGATGAGGTCCTTCGGGATGACGCTGAAGTGTGTGAGGTCGGGGTCGGTGGAGCCGAGGAACGGCTGGTCGCCGGACACCGCGGTGCGGCAGTGCAGGACGTTGTCCCAGACCCAGTTGTAGGCGTTGAGGTACATGCCCGCGGCGCTGCGGTGCAGCACGGTCACCGTGGCGGGCGGGGTGGGGTCGGCGAAGTCCGGGTAGATCTTGGGCAGGAACTCGTAGGCGGCCGCGCGGATGTCGTCGGTGATCTCCAGCCCCGGCGTGACGACCTCGTAGCGCTTGACGTGCCTGCCCGCGATGACCAGCGGTTCCCGCACCGCCAGCTCCTTCTCGTAGAAAGCCATGTGTCGAACATATGAGCTATCACTGACACCCTGTGTCAGTGGTTTCGCCTAAGGTTCTCGCATGCGCGCGAGCCGGTTGGTGTCCCTGCTGCTCCTCCTGCAGACCAAGGGGCGGATGACCGCGCAGGCGCTGGCCGACGAGCTGGAGGTGTCGGTCCGCACGATCTACCGGGACGTGGAGTCGCTGCACACGGCCGGGGTGCCGCTCTACGGCGACGCGGGCCCTCAGGGCGGCTATCAGCTGCTCGCCGGCTACCGCACGAAGCTGACCGGGCTGACCGAGCAGGAGGCGGAGTCGCTGTTTCTGGCCGGGTTGCCGGGGGCGGCGGCCGATCTGGGGCTCGGGGACGCGGTGTCGGCGGCGCAGCTCAAGCTGATGGCGGCGTTGCCGTCGTCGATGCGGGACCGGGCCGAGCGGATGGCGACGCGGTTCCACCTGGACGCGCCCGCCTGGTACGCCGATCCGGAGCGCTCGCCGTTCCTGGAGGTGGTGGCGGACGCGGTGTGGCGCGACCGGTGCCTGGAGGTCAGCTACCGGCGGTGGCGGGCGCCGGAGGAGGTGACGCGCGTGCTGCGGCCGTTGGGTCTCGTGCTCAAGGCGGGGCGCTGGTACCTGGTCGCGCAGGGCTCGACGCGCATCTCGACCTACCGGATAACGCAGATCCAGGCGGTGACCGTGCTGGACGAGTCGTTCGAGCGGCCGCCGGGCTTCGACCTGGCGGCGCACTGGGCGGAGTCGCTGGAGGACTTCCAGTCGCGGCAGTACACCGGCGAGGCGGTGATCAGGGTGTCGGCGCGCGGGTGGGAGTCGTTCGCCTCGCACGTGCTGCCCCTGGTGGCACGTGCGGCGGAGGAGTCCGCCGTGGACGACGGCGAGTGGGTGCGGGCGACGATCCCGATCGAGTCGATCGCGCACGCGGCGGGCATGGTGCTGCGGATGGGCGGCGAGATCGAGGTGCTGGAGCCGGACGAGTTGCGCTCGCGGGTGACGTCGGAGGTGCGGCGGCTGGCGTCGATCTACGGCGTGACCGGTGGGGCTCTTCCGGTGAGTCCGGAAAAGCCCCACCACGAATCTACTTGGCCTTCTTGATGGCCGTTGCGAGATCGTCGAGCGTGTTCGGCTTCCCCCACGCGGGCGCGAAATCCTCGCGGTGCGCGGCGCTGTTCACCATCGCGTTGTCATTCGCGCCCTGCATCCACAGGCCGTCGGTGAACGCGAAGTAGAGCGGAACGTTGCCCGGAATACGATCCGGACGTGTCACGGTCGCGTTCGGCGCGGGTTTCCAGTCGGAGATGTCGTCCAGAATCAGCACCGCCTGCGCCTTCGGATTCGCTTTCGCGAGATCCCCGGTCGAGGTGGTGCGGCTCTTCGACACCTGGACGTACACGGTGCGATCCTTGACCGCGTCCGCGGGCCCGTCCAGGACTTCGCTCACCGAGACCCGGAATGTGACGTGGGAACCCTGAGCCCGTTCGGTGCTCATCTTGTCCGGGTAGGTGGTGGAAATGCCGTCGAACACTTCCTCGACGGTGCCGCGCACGATCAGGTCGCTGAGGTCGAGTGCCTGGCGCGGTGACGCCAGCGGGTCGTAGTCCGCGTGGTAGTCGGCGCCCAGCCGGGCGGCGAAGGCCTCGGCCGAGCCGCCTTGCGGAGCGTCGGCGGGCTGGGTGGTGCCGCACGCGGACAGCAGGAGGCCTGCCGCCGCGATCACGGTCACGATGGTGGTTCGTCGCATGTCAGGCTCCTCTCAGTACTGGGCGTTGAGGTGGGCGAGGTCGTGGGCGCTGTAGCGGCGCCACTGCAGTGCGGTGCTGGGGACCTCGCCGGAGATCATGGCGCTGATCGTGTCGTGGCCGAGCCCGACGCTGTGCCCCAGTTCGTGCACGGAGGTCTTGCGGCGGTCCTCCCAGTCGTTGCCGCCGATGTCGAGCTGCGCGTAGTCGAGCTTGACGTCGGAGGAGTCGCACACCCCAGGACTGCTGTGCGAGAAGCAGGAACGTTCACCGCGCAATGTGCCGGGGAGGTCTTGCTGCCACCACCACACGTCGGTCGAGACACTCGAACAACCGCCCAGATCGGAATCCGTCATGTCGGTCGTGATGTCGAGGACCGACATCGCGTAAGTGGCGACGGTGCGGTCGGTCGTGAATCCCGTGGTGGTGCAGAAGGTGTGCAGCGAACTGTCCGCCACCGCGCTGTCGTAGTTGTTCGGGAACGGGTTGGCCTGGCTCACCCCGGTGGTGACGAGTGGCAGTGCCGCCACCAATGGCAACAGCCAGAATCTTCGGAATTGTTTCATTCTGAAATTCCCTCCCCTGTTTGAGCGGTCGAACTCCCGCACACCCCTAAGTCGTCGACCGGACCGACTCCGTAACTGGGCCGATCGGGTGACAACGAAGAAATTGATCTCCTTGTGTGTGATCGACATTCGGCCACTTGGCTTAGGTGTGCGTGATCCCAAAACGGGCGAGGTGGTGCCACAGGTGCTTCACGACCTGTGGTGCCGCTTCGGCGCCGGCGAGCATCCGCGGGTCGAGGAAGCCGTCCTCGGCGATCGCGAGTCCGAGCGCGACCGCCTCCGGGGTGCGGTAGGCGGCGTTGCGCTGGAGGTCCTGTGTGGACAGCCGGAATCCGCCGTGCCACTCGACCTTCGTGCCGAGGCGGGCGGCGAGCTCGTCGACCTCGGTGCCGCGGAAGGACGGGTCGAGGACGAGTGCTTCGACGTCGTGCAGCGTGACGGGGCCGTGGACGTGGGCCTCGACGTAGTCGTCGAGGGGGTCGCGGTCGTCGGCGTCGGCTAGCTCGGTCAGCGCCATTTTTGCGGCGGTGCCGAAGTCGGCGGGGTCGAAGACGCTGTCCGGGTAGCAGAACGTGGTGCGGTCCAGCACGTCCTCGGTGAGCCGCAGGTGCGCCGAGCCGAACCTCGGTGCGCCGCCGCAGGGCCGCCGGCGGTGGTTGAGGGCGCCGTATTTTGGCCGGTCGGCGGGGCCGGCGCGGTCGTAGGCGCCGTCGAAGAGGCGGCTCTCCCACTCCCAGCGGGCGCCGCCGGGGTGGGCGGTGAGGCCGCCGTTGCTGGTGCCGGTCTCGAACTGGGATCGGTAGACGCCGTCTTTGGCTAGGCGCGCGAGGACGCCGCGGCCGGGGTGGAAGTTGAGCGTTACCCGCAGGTCGCGGGGCATTGGGCCGCCGGTTGAGCGGGCGGCGACGTGGGCGAGGGCGCGCTCAGAGCTCACGGACCACCCGGCACGGGTTGCCGACAGCCAGCACGCGAGGCGGGATGTCACGGGTGACAACACTGCCCGCGCCGATCACGCAGTCATCCCCAATGGTGACCCCGGCACACACGATCACCCCACCACCAAGCCACGCGTTGTTCCCGATGGTGATAGGAGCGGCCGTCTCGAACCGCTGCCGCCGAGCCTCGTGGTCCAAAAGAGGGTGCAGCGCGGTGAGCAACTGAACGCGCGGCCCGATGGACACGTCGTCGCCGATGGTGATCGCGGCGCAGTCCATCAGGATGGCGTCGTAGTTGAGGAAGCTGTTGGAGCCCATCCGGATCTGGTAGCCGTAGTCGCACTGGAACCGCGGCATGACCCACGAGCCCTCGCCGATGGCACCGAACAGCTCCTTGATGACCGCGTCGGAACGGGTGGCGTTGAACTCGTCGACGAGCTGCTGCGCGCGGCGGCGTTCCGCGACCAGTTCGGGGTCGGAGTCCTTGTACAGCTCGCCGGTCATCATCTTCTGCTTCTCGGTGATCACCCCTCGAGAGTGCCCGAACGCAGCAACGCGCGCGCCCGGTCAGCGGCGATCTCCATCAACGCGGCGAGTTCCGCGGCGTCGTACCCAGGCGGCGGTTCGACCGCGAGCACCACAGGTGTGGTGGCCGGGAGCCCTGGTTTGGCAGGCAGTTGACCTGCGGGTTCGTCCAGGACCACCACAGGTGTTCTGGTTCCGACCGGGCCTGCGACGCGTTGTTTGAGGGCGTCGAGGAGTTCCTGTTCCGGTTTGCCCTTGAGCAGCAGGAGCACGAACGGGTCGGCGTCGAGCAGCCAGCCGACCTGGAACGCGAGTGCGGCGGCGTGGCGGCACGGCAGTTCCCAGCCCTCGCAGTCGCATTCGGGTTCGAGGTCGCCGATGCCGGGTAGTAGGTCCACACCGGACTCTTCCGCGGCCGCGACGAGATCGCGTGGCATGTCGTTGTCCAGCAACGCGGCGATGTGGCCCGGCTGTTCGGCGACGCGGTCGAGGAACTGTCCCCATTGGACCTCGGTCAGTTCCGGCACGCGCACGGTGGTGCTGTGGACGGTGTCGTCGTCGTGCACCTGTGCGTGGAGCAGTCCGGGGCTGACGGTGATCGGGCCGACGACGCCGGCGTGGGCGTAGCGGCGGCCCAGTTTGAGCATGCCGAGGTCGAGGGCGGTGTCCTTCAACGCCCTGTCCCACGCCTTGCCCCACCACGTGGTGGCGATGCGGCGTTTCACCTTGGGGAACGCGGCGAATCCGCGTGCGGTCATCCGGCGCTCCTGAGCTGGACGAGCTCCGCGAGCTCGGCGTCGGTCAGTTCGGTGAAGGCGGCCTCTCCCCCGTGCAGCACGGCGTCGGCGAGGTCGCGTTTGTCCTGCAGGAGCGCGGCGATGCGTTCCTCGACGGTGCCTTCGGTGACGAGTTTGTGCACCTGCACGGGCCTGGTCTGGCCGATGCGGTAGGCGCGGTCGGTGGCCTGGTCCTCGACGGCGGGGTTCCACCAGCGGTCGAAGTGGATGACGTGGTCGGCGCGGGTGAGGTTGAGGCCGGTGCCGGCGGCCTTGAGCGACAGCAGGAACACCGGTGCCTTGCCGCTCTGGAAGTCGTCGACCATCTGCTCGCGCCGGGGCACGGGGGTGCCGCCGTGCAGGAAGCGGGTGGGTTGCTTGATGTGCTGTTCGAGCAGCCTGGCCATGCCGACGTACTGGGTGAAGATCAGCGCCGACCCGTCCTCGGCGACGATCGTGTCGAGCAGTTCGTCGAGCAGCTCGAGCTTGCCGGACGTGCCCTGCAGCGTGGGGTGGCCGAGGTAGTGCGACGGGTGGTTGCAGATCTGCTTGAGGCCGGTGAGGAGTTTGAGCACGAGGCCGCGCCGTGCCATGCCGTCGCTGTGCGCGATCTGGTCGAGGGTCTCCCTGGTCAGGGCCTCGTACAGGGCCGCCTGCTCGGTGGTGAGCGAGACGGGCAGGTCGGTCTCGGTCTTGGCGGGCAGCTCGGGTGCGACGCCGGGGTCGGACTTGCGGCGGCGCAGCAGGAACGGTCTGACCACCTTGGCGAGGGTGTCGTCGGGGTGCGGCCAGCGAGTGCGGAACGCGCGGTGCGTGCCGAGCAGGCCCGGTGTCGTCCAGTCCAGGATGGACCACAGCTCCGACAGCGAGTTCTCCACGGGCGTGCCGGACAGGGCGACGCGGGCACCGGCGGGCAGCGAGCGCAGTGCTTTGGCGGTGCCGGAGTGCGGGTTCTTGATGTGCTGGGCCTCGTCGGCGACGACCATGCCCCACGTGTGGCCGCGCAGCGCTTCGGCGTCCAGGCGCATGGTGCCGTAGGTCGTGAGCACGATGCCCTCGGCCGGGAGGGTCCGTTGTGGACCGTGGTAGCGGGTGACGGCGGTGCCGGGGGCGAAGCGGTGGATCTCGCGTTCCCAGTTGCCCAGCAGCGAGGCCGGGCATACCACCAGGGTGGGGTGCTCGGCGGCCTTGTGCAGGTGCAGGGCGATGAGCGTGATGGTCTTGCCGAGGCCCATGTCGTCGGCCAGGCAGGCGCCGAGCCCGAGTCCGGTCATGTGGGCGAGCCACCGCAGGCCGTGCAGCTGGTAGTCGCGCAGGTGGGCCTTGAGGGCGGCCGGCTGCGGGAACTCCGGGATGGCCGTGATGGCGGTGGTGAGGCTGTGCGGGGCGACCTCGACGTGTTCGCCGTCGATGAGCACGGTTCCGGTGAGGGCGGCGGTGACGGCCTGCACGGCGGTGATGCCGGTGAGCTGCTGGCGGGCCTTCTTCCGGAACCTCGGGTCGACGAGCACCCACTGGTCGCGCAGCCGCACGACCGGGCGGCTGGCCTCGGCGATGACGTCCATCTCGGCGTCGGTCAGCGGGTCGGTGCCGAGGGCGAGCTGCCAGCGGAACGTGAGCAGGTCGTCGGCCCGGAACTTGCCGCTGGGTTCGCCGATGACGGCCTTCGCGGTGAGGCCGGTGGTGAAGTTCTTGGGCCAGTGGACCTCGATGCCGGTGTCGAGGAGTTCCACGACCTCGCCGTCGGTGAGATCGCCCCCGTCGAGCAGGCGCTCCAGGGGTGGCCAGGTGGCGCGGCCGATCGCGCGGATCGCGTCGAGCTCACGGCCGGAGCCCCGCACATCGCGCGGGTAGGGGTCGGTGATGCCGCGAACCTGGACGATCGCGCGGAACCGCATGTCCTCGGTGGTGTCGACGCGCAGGGACAACGTGACCTGCTCGTCGGCCCACGCCTTGAGCTCCGGCACGTGGTGGGGCGTCACGCTCGAGAACGCGCCCTCACCTCCGCGTGGCAGCACGTCGGCGACGGCGTCGAGGAACTGGCGCAGCTCGTCGTAGTCGCCGTGTGCGGCGAGCCGCCGCAGGTGCAGCTCGTCGGCGTGGTCGAGCGGGCCGATCCGCCAGGTGTCGTGGTGGCCCTGCGACACGCCGGGCACGATGCGGCCGCGGGCGATGAGGTTGAGCGCGGTCGCGGTGGCCACTCCCCAGTAATCGTCGTCCTTCAACGCGTCCGGCAGGGCGTCCAGCAGGGGCCTTCCGTGGAGCTGGCCGAGTCGGGGCGGGTCGGCAGGCACGAACATACTCTGTACCGTACACCATACGGTACGGTAGTGTCGCGGGCGTGATCGAACACACGGGCAGCGGTGACCCGGCGCGCACCCTGGCGTTGCTGTGGCGGACCCAGGAGCGGGCGAGCCGCAAGGGCAAGCCGGACCTGAGCGTGGACCGCATCGTGCAGGCCGGCATCGCGCTGGCCGACGCCGACGGGCTCAAGGCGCTGTCGATGCGCCGCGTCGCGGAGGCATTGGGTGTGGGGACGATGTCGCTCTACACCTATGTGCCCGGCAAGGGCGAGCTGATCGACGTCATGGTCGACACGGTGCAGGCCGCGACCGGACGGCAGGCGGCCGAGGGCTGGCGCGAGCACCTGACGTACGTGGCGCGGGAGAACCTGGCGCTCTACCGGCGGCACCCGTGGTTGCTGCAGGTGGCGCCGTCGCGCACGGTGCTGGGGCCGCAGGTGGCGGCGAAGTACGACTTCGAGCTGTCCGGTCTGGAGGGCGTCGGGCTGTCCGACGTGGAGATGGACTCGGTGCTGAACCTGGTGCTCGGGCACGTGCAGAACTCGGCGCGGAGCCTGACCGCGGCGGCGGTGACCGAGCAGGAGACCGGGCTGACCGACCAGCAGTGGTGGGACGCGGCCGTGCCGGTCCTGATGACGGTGTTCGACCCGGCGCGGTACCCGGTGGCGGCACGGGTCGGCAACGCCGTCGGGGAGGCGCACCAGAGCGCGTTCAGCCCGGAGCACTCGTTCGAGTTCGGCCTGGAGATGATCCTCGACGGCGTCAATCGCCTGATCGCGGCACGCCGGTAGTTGCACGCGGGTGACACCTCGCGGGGATGCGTCGTTAATTCCCACGCGGTGTCCTTCGGGTGCCTACAGTTACGCCACGCATCGTGACGATCAACCGCCACAGGGAGGGCCGCACGTGGTGATCGACTCGCAGCCCCGGCAGGCGCTGGTGCGCCGGGTCACCGGTCTCGCGCGGTCGACACCGGGGCGGTTGAGCCTGATCATCCTGGTGCTGGCCCTGGCGAGCCTCGCGAGCGGATCGCTCACGACGTGGAGCGTGATCCGGCAGGGACAGTCACTCGACGAGCTGGCGACGCGGTCCGAGCCGCTCGCGCACGCGGCGCAGGAGGTCTACCGGGCGCTGCAGGACGCGGACGCGACGGCGTCGAGCGCGTTCCTGTCCGGCGGACTGGAGCCGGCGAAGCTGCGGGAACGCTACGAGGCGGACATCGCGCAGGCGCAGGCGGCGCTGTCGGTGGCGACGGCCTCCTCCCCCGACCTCACCGCGACGCTGGCCGCGCAGCTGCCGGTCTACACCGGACTGATCGAGACGGCGCGCACGAACAACCGGCAGGGTTTCCCGGTGGGCGCGGCGTACCTGCGCGAGGCGTCCGGGTTGATGCGCACGCAACTGCTGCCCGCGGCGCAGGAGCTGTACCGGGCGGAGACCGACCGGGTCGCGCGGGCCCAGGACGACGCGTCCTTCCCGATCGCCGAGATCCTGGTGGCGCTGGCGTTCGTGATCGCGCTGGTGCTGGTGCAGCGGTATCTGACCCGCAAGACGAACCGGCTGCTCAACGTCGGGCTGCTGGTGGCGACCGGGGCGGCGGTGGTGTCGCTGCTGTGGGTGACGACGGTGTCGGTGCTGGTGATGCGCGACGTCTCGGACAGCAGAGCGGCCTCGCAGAAGGTCGACGTGCTGGCGCAGGCGCGGATCGCGACCCTGACGGCGCGGGGCGAGGAGACGCTGACGCTGGTCGCGCGCGGGGCGGGCCAGGCTTACGAGAAGAACTTCGTCGAGGTGTCCGAGCGGCTGGAGGGGCAGCTGGACCAGGCGCAGCGGCTGGAGCACACCGAGGCGATCGACCAGGCGATGCGGCACTTCCGGCAGTGGCAGCAGGTGCACCAGCGCATCCGGGAGGCCGACGACGCCGGCCAGTACAACGACGCGGTCGCGTTGATCGACAACCCGTACTTCGACTCGCTGGACCAGGACCTGGTGCGGGCGATCGGGGAGGCGCGGCAGGGGTTCAGCGACGAGGTCGCGGTGGCGCGGGCGTCGCTGGCGGGCACGGTCGTGGGTGTGCTGGTGCTCGCGCTGATCAGCGCGGCCGGGTCGACAATGGGGTTGTGGCGGCGGCTCAAGGAGTACCGATGAGGCGACTCGCACTGGTGGCCCTGATGTTCGTGTCGGCCTGCTCGGCGGGCCCGGCGCCGAGCGAGGTCGTGCCGCGCAGCGCCCCGGTCCCGCAGCCGGCGAACGCCAGCACGGTCACCGCGGCACCGAGCGGCACGGCGGGTCCCGCGCCGTCGTGCGACGCGACGGCGAGCCTGCGGCCGGGCCCGCTGCCACCGGCGGGGCAGATGCCGGCGGGTTCGAACATGGAGCGGATCCTCAAGCGCGGCCGGTTGATCGCCGGTGTGGACCAGAACTCGTTCCTGATGGGGTTCCGCAACTCGTTCACCGGCGAGATCGAGGGTTTCGACGTCGATGTGGCGCGGCAGATCGCGCGGGCGGTGTTCGGTGACGAGAAGAAGGTGCAGTTCAAGGTCGTCACCGCGGCGGAACGGATCGGGATGCTGCAGCGCGGCGAGGTCGACGTCGTGGTGCGCACGATGACGATCACCTGCGAGCGGCTCAAGGACGTGGACTTCTCGTCGGTCTACTACCAGGCGGGGCAGCGGGTGCTGGTGCGCCGCAACTCCGGCATCACCGGGGTGGAGAGCCTGGCCGAGAAGACGGTGTGCGTGGCGTCGGGGTCGACGTCGCTGGGCAACGTCGTGAGCAGGGTGAAGACGACGGTGAGCGTGCCGAACTGGACGGACTGCCTGGTGATGCTGCAGCAGGGGCAGGCGGACGCGATCTCCACCGACGACACGATCCTGGCGGGGCTCGCGGCGCAGGACCCGTACACCGAGGTGGTGGGGTCGCGGTTCACCGAGGAGCCCTACGGCGTGGGGATCCCCAAGGGGCAGGAAGACCTGGTGCGGTTCGTCAACGGCGTGCTGGAGCGGATGCGCGCCGACGGGTCGTGGAGCGGGATCTACCAGCGGTGGCTCAACACGCTGGGTCAGGCACCAGCGCCGCCCGCCGCGCGTTATCGGGACTAGGGAGGGGGTCGCGATGAGTGAGGAGCTGGATCTGCCCGCGACCGGGCCCGCGACGTCGCCGGGCACGGCGCCGTGGTCGGTGTCGCAGGAGGGGTCGCGGTCGAGTTCGGGGCGGTCGCGGCGGGGCAGCGCGCGGTCGATGAGCCGTGGCCGGTTGGGGGCGGGCCTGGTCGAGGTGCCGCGGGTGCCGTACCGGGATCCGAAGACCGCGGTGCTGGAGCACCCGGAGGTCCCCGAGGCGAAGCGGTTCTGCTCGAAGTGCGGCAAGAAGGTCGGGCGGCGCAAGGACGGCAAGCCGGGCCGGGTGGAGGGGTTCTGCCCGCAGTGCGGGCACGCGTACTCGTTCACGCCGAAGCTCGATCCGGGCGAGGTGCTGCACGACCAGTACGAGGTGCTGGGGTGCCTGGCTCACGGCGGTCTGGGCTGGCTGTACCTGGCGCTGGACCACGCGGTGAGCGACCGGTGGGTGGTGCTCAAGGGCCTGCTGGACTCCGGTGACGCGGACGCGATGGCGGCGGCGCTGGCCGAACGGCGGTTCCTCGCCGAGGTCGAGCACCCGAACATCGTGAAGATCCACAACTTCATCCGGCACGAGGGCCGGCAGAGCGACAAGCTCGTCGAGTACATCGTCATGGAGTACGTCGGCGGCGAGTCGATCAAGGACATGATCACGCACCGGCGCCGGGAGGGCCGCGGCGACGAGGCGTTGCCGCTGGCGCAGGCCATCGCCTACGTGCTGGAGATCCTGCCCGCGGTCGGCTACCTGCACGGGGTCGGGCTGTTGTACTGCGACTTCAAGCCGGACAACATGATCCACACCGAGGAGCAGCTCAAGCTGATCGACCTGGGCGCGGTGCGGCGCATCGACGACCACCACTCCCCCATCTACGGCACGATCGGCTACCAGGCGCCGGAGATCGGCACGATCGGGCCGTCGGTGTTCTCCGACGTCTACACCGTGGGCCGGGCGCTGGCGGTGATGAGCTTCCCGTTCGACTTTCGCGGCCGCTGCAAGGACCGGCTGCCCACGGTGGACGAGGAACCGCTGCTGGGACGCTTCGAGTCGTTCCACCGGTTGCTGCTGCGCGCCACGAACCCGAACCCCGAGCTGCGCTTCTCCAGTGCCGAGGACATGGCCGAGCAGCTCACGGGGGTGCTGCGCGAGGTGCTGGCGATCGAGGACGGCGTGGCGCGGCCGGGCCTGTCGCGGCAGTTCACGCCGGAACGCCGCCGTTTCGGCGTGGAGGGCGCGCTGGACCTGGCCGAGGTGGCGCTGGCGTTGCCGGCACCGTCCGTGAGCACGTCGGACGCGGCGGCGTCCTGGCTGGCGACGGCGACGACGTCGGATCCGGCCGGGCTGCGCAAGGCGCCGGAGTTCACCGTCGAGGTGCGGTTGCGGATCGTGCGGGTGCTGATCGAGTCCGGGGACACCGAGGCGGCGCTGAGCGAGCTGGAGGCGGTGACGGCGCCGTCGTTGTTCGACGAGTCCGAGCTCGATCCGGAGGACTGGCGGCCCGACTGGTACCGGGGTCTCGCGGCGGTGCGCGACGGGCGCGCGCAGGACGCGCTGGGGTTCTTCGACGCGGTGTGCTCGGCGGTGCCGGGCGAGGCGGCGCCGAAGCTGGCGCTGGGCGTGTGCACGGAGGCGACCGGGGATCTGAAGGCGGCGGCGGGCTGGTACGAGCTGGTGTGGCGGACCGACCACGCGTACGTGTCGGCGGCGTTCGGGCTGGCGCGGGTGCTGCTGGCGTCCGGTGACCGGGC
Organism: Lentzea sp. NPDC051213; assembly: GCF_044455585.1. NCBI lineage: Bacteria > Bacillati > Actinomycetota > Actinomycetes > Pseudonocardiales > Pseudonocardiaceae > Lentzea > Lentzea sp. NPDC051213. The sequence continues at coordinate 1,506,873 of NZ_JBITEX010000001.1, read as the reverse complement.
GCGGGCGGTCGAGGTGCTGCTGTCGGTGCCCGACACGTCGTCGCAGCACCTGGCGGCGCAGATCGCGGCGGTGCGCGCGCAGCTGGGCGACTGCGGTGCGGAGGAGCTCGTCGCGGCCGGGGAACGGTTGCACGCCTTGGACATCGACGTGCACTCGCACACGCAGCTGTCGGCGGAGGTGCTGGAGGCGGCGTACGACTACGTGACCCGCAATCAGGCCGCCGAGGGCAAGGTGCTGGACTGTGCACTCTCCGAACACGAGCTTCGGCTGGGTCTCGAGCGGCGCTACCGCACGCTGGCCCGGTTCGCGGCCACGCCGGAGGAACGGATCGCATTGGTGGACCGCGCGAACGCGGTAAGGCCTAGGACGTTGGTTTGATGGACACCCTGAAGTGCCCGGAGTGCTTCGCGCCTGTCGCGCCCGAGGACCGGTTCTGCGAGGCGTGCGGCCGCAACCTGCTGGTCAGGCGCACGCCGCTGGGCGGACCGACCGGTCCCGCGCAGGCCTCGTGCATCCTGTGCGGGTCGCCGGACATCGATGACGAGGACTACTGCACCCAGTGCGGCCGCCACCAGCCTTCGGCGCGTGACCGCGTGGAGTACACGCTGGGCACGGTGTCCGGGGTGAGCGACCGGGGCAAGCGGCGGGCGCGCAACGAGGACTCGATGGCGTTCGGGCAGGTGGCGGGCAAGGGTGTCGCCGCGGTCGTGTGCGACGGCGTGGCCTCCTCCGAGCGCGCCGAGCAGGCGTCGCAGGCCGCGGCCGACGCGGCGGTGGACGTGCTGCTCAACGCCCTGATCGACACCGCGGACCCGGAGCAGGCGATGGTCGACGCCGTGGCGGCCTCGTGCTTCGCGGTCGAGCAGCTCGTGGAGGCCGAACCGCTCGAGGCGGGCGGCCGGGGCGTGGCGCCGTCGTGCACGTTCGTGTCGGCGCTGGTCACGGAGTCGTCGGTGACGATCGGGTGGGTCGGTGACAGCCGCGCGTACTGGTTGTCGGAGGAGGGCTCGAAGCAGCTCACGACCGACGACACGTGGGCGGCGCAGCTGGTCGCCGAGGGTGTGCTGACCGAGGAGCAGGCGCGCACGGACCGCCGCGCGCACGTGCTGTCGCGGTGGATCGGCGCCGACGCCGGCCGGGTGGTGCCGCAGGTCGTGACGCTGCAGCCGACGTCGCCGGGCCTGTTCCTGCTGTGCTCGGACGGGCTGCACAACTACCGGCCGCAGCCGGAGGACCTGCAGCCGCTGCTGCCGTGCGGGCCGGAGGAGTTCGTGAAGGTCGCCCTGGAGGCGGGCGGCCACGACAACATCACCGTGGTGCTGGTGCCGTTCGGGCCTGCGGACTGACGCCTCGGCACTTCGCCACCACGGGCGAACGCTGCTGAAATGAGCGGATGTGGAGGCCGGTGTTGGTCGTGCTGGCGGTGGTTGTCACCATCGTCGCCGTGGTCTTCGCCTTTCAGCGCAAGCTGGTCTACTTCCCCTCGCCCGGTCCGCTGCCGTCCGCCGACGACGTTCTGCCTGGTGGGCGGGACGTCCGCCTGGTGACGGCGGACGGTCTGATGCTGGAGGGCTGGCACTTCGAGCTGCCGGACGCGCTCGCGACGGTGGTGGTGTTCCCCGGCAATGGCGGCAACCGGATGGGGCGGGTGCCGCTGGCGCGGGAGCTGACCTCGCGCGGGTTGTCGGTCCTGCTGTTCGACTACCGCGGGTACGGCGACAACCCCGGCAAGCCGACCGAGGAGGGCTTGACCTACGACGCGCGGGCGGCGCTGGACCTGATCGACGGTCCGGTGATCTATTTCGGTGAGTCGCTGGGCGCCGCGGTGGCGGTGGAGCTGGCGACCTATCGCGCGCCGAAGGGCATGGTGCTGCGCTCGCCGTTCTCGTCGCTGGCGGCGGCCGGGTCGCACCACTACCCGTGGCTGCCGGTGAAGATGTTGTTGCAGGACAAGTACCCGGTGCTCGAGCGGGTGTCCGCTGTGGACGTTCCGACCGTCGTGGTGCTGGGCACCGCGGACTCGGTCGTGCCGCCCGCACAGAGCCGTGAGGTGGCCACAGCGGCTCGGGCGCGGCTGGTCGAGGTCGAGGGCGCCGATCACAACGACGAGGTGCTGCTGTCCGGGCCGCAGGTCGTCGACGCGGTGGTGTCGGTCAGCTGACCGGCGGGGTGATCTCGCCTGAGCCGCGGCGCACGAGGGCGGCGGGGACGACGGCGTGCACCGGGGGTGAGGTGTCGCCGCCGATGCGGGCGAAGATCAGTTCGGCGGCTTTGCGGCCCAGGCCGGGGACGTCCTGGCGGACGACGGTGACGGCGGGTTCGAGCATGTCGGCGAGCGGGAAGTCGTCGAACCCGATGAGCGCGACCCGGTGCTGCAGGCCGTGGTCGCGCAGCACGCGCATGGCGCCGACGGTGACGAGGTTCTGCGCGGTGAACAGCGCCGTGGGTGGCCGGTCGAGGCCGAGCAGTGTGGTCGTGGCGGTCGCGGCGAGGTCGGCGCCGTGCAGGCCGGTGCACACGAGTTCCTCGCGCAGGGTGAGTCCGGCCTGGGCGAGGCCTTCGAGGTAGCCGGTGTAGCGCTCCTGGCTGGTCCACAGGGTGCTGCGGTCGCCGAGGAACGCGATGTCGCGATGGCCAAGGGAGGCGAGCTGCAGGACGGCCTCGCGGGAGCTGTCGCGGTTGGTGGTGGTGACGCAGTCGGTGCCGCCGAAGGTGGGCGGCCGGTCGACCAGCACCATCGGGGTGCCGCGTTCGCGTTCCTGCTGCAACGCGTCCTGGTGGCCGCCGGCGGCCATGACGACGACACCGTCGACGCGGCGCGCGGACAGCGAGACGAGTAACTCGTGTTGCAGGGCGGGGTCGTCCTCGCTGCTGCCGGCGAGCACGAGCACGCCGCTGTGGCGGGCGCGGTCCTCGACGGCGCGCAGCAGGGCGGAGTCGAACGGGTTCGAGAGGTCTTCGAACAGCACGCCGATGGTGGCGCTGCGGCGGTCGGAGCGGCGCAGGCTGCTGGCGGTGAGGTTGGGGCGGTAGCCCAGGGTGCGGGCGGCGGCGCGGACGCGGTCGACGACCTCGGTGCCGGCACCGGGCAGTCCGTTGATCACGCGGGAGACGGTCTTGGTGCTGACCTTGGCCAGTGCCGCGACGTCGCGCATCGTGGGCTCGCGTCTTGTGCCTGCTTCATCCATGACCCGGCGCGCCCACTTCCTAGGACTCTTGCGTCAACGATGACGTAAGGGTATACCCGTTTGGTAGCTCGCGTAGCCGCTCCCCCGTTCAAGACTCAGGGACTTAGGACGGGCGGTTACGTCAACGTTGACGTAGGAGTTGTCATGCGTAGAACGGTCGGGGTCACCGCGGCGGCGTTGCTCACCTTGGTCACCGCGTGCGGGGGTGGTGGGTCGTCGGGTGGCACGACGCTGGTCGGCCTGGTGACGAAGACGGACACGAACCCGTTCTTCGTGAAGATGAAGGAGGGCGCGCAGCAGGCGGCCTCGTCCTCGGGGGCGACGGTGCAGTCGTTCGCCGGCAAGCAGGACGGCGACAACCAGTCGCAGGTCGACGCGATCGAGAACCTGATCGCCTCGGGCGCGAAGGGCATCCTGATCACGCCGAGCGACTCGAAGGCGATCGTGCCGTCGGTGGACAAGGCGCGGGCGGCGGGGCTGCTGGTGATCGCGCTGGACACGCAGCTGGAGCCGGCGAGCGCCGCCGACGCGACGTTCGCGACCGACAACTACAAGGCGGGGCTGCTGATCGGGCAGTGGGCGAAGGCGAAGTTCGCCAAGGAGGGCAAGCAGGCCAAGATCGCGCTGCTGGACCTCAACCCGAACCAGGTGTCCGTGGACGTGCAGCGCGACCAGGGTTTCCTGGAGGGCTTCGGCGTCGACGTGAAGGACAAGGCCCGCATCGGTGACGAGGCCGATCCGCGGATCGTCGGGCACGACGTGACCAACGGCGATCCGTCCGGTGGCCGCACGGCGATGGAGAACCTGCTGCAGAAGGACCCCGGCGTCAACCTGGTCTACACGATCAACGAGCCCGCGGCGGCCGGTGCGTACGAGGCGTTGAAGGCGGCGGGCAAGGAGAAGGACGTCGTGATCGTCTCCGTCGACGGCGGATGTCCTGGCGTGAACAACGTCAAGGCAGGGGTGATCGGGGCGACGTCGCAGCAGTACCCGCTGAAGATGGCGCAGCTGGGCGTGGAGGCGGTCACGAAGTTCGCCAAGGACGGCTCCAAGCCGAAGGACACCGACACGGGCGTCACGTTGATCACCGATCAGCCCGCGGACGGGGTCGAGTCGAAGGACTCGGCGTTCGGCCTGCAGAACTGCTGGGGCTGAGCGATGACCGCGGTGGTGGAGGAGCGGGACAGTTCGGTGTTGACGCGCGTGCAGCACCTGCTGCACGCGCAGGCCACGATCGGTCCGGCGGTGGTGCTGCTGGCCTCGGTGGTCGTGTTCGCGTTGCTGTCGGAGCGGTTCCTGACGCCCGGCAACATCTCGCTGATCCTGCAGCAGGTCGCGGTCGTGGGCACGCTCGCGGTGGGGCAGACGATCGTGATCCTGACGGCGGGCATCGACCTGTCGTGCGGCGCGATCATGGTGCTGACGTCGATCGTGATGGCGAAGGTGGCGTCGGAGACCGGCCTGCCGGGGTTGCCGGCGCTGCTGCTGGGGTTCCTGGTGGGCACGGTGTGCGGGCTGCTCAACGGGATGCTGGTGACGCGGCTGAAGTTGCCGCCGTTCATCGTCACGCTGGGCACGTTGAACGTGTTCTTCGCGCTGAACCTCTGGTACTCGGGCAGCGCCACGATCCGCGGCACGGACATGCCGTCGTTGCTGCTGTTCACCGGTCAGACGTTCACGATCGGCGGCACGCGCATCACCTACGGCTCGATCATGCTGGTGCTGCTGGTGGCGGCGATGGCGTTCGTCTTGAAGAACACGGCGTGGGGCCGGCACGTCTACGCCACCGGTGACGATCTGGAGGCCTCGCGCCTGTCGGGCATCCGGACCGCGCGGGTGCTGCTGTCGGTCTACGCGACGGCGGGGCTGATCTACGCGGTGGCGGCGTGGACGTTGATCGGCCGGATCGCCTCGGCCAGCCCGCAGGCCGGGCAGACCGACAACCTCGACTCGATCACCGCTGTGGTGATCGGCGGGACGTCGTTGTTCGGCGGCCGCGGTGCGGTGGTGGGGTCGCTGATCGGGGCGTTGATCGTCGGTGTGTTCCGCAACGGCCTGGCGCTCGCGGGCGTGGACGTGCTGTGGCAGACGATGGCGGTCGGTGTGCTGATCATCGTGGCGGTGTCGCTGGACCAGTGGATCAGGAAGGTGAAGGCATGACCACGCCGGTGCTGCAGGCCCGTGGCCTGGTCAAGCGGTACGGGAAGGTGACCGCGCTGGCGGGCTCGGACCTGGAGTTGCTGCCCGGTGAGATCCTCGCGGTGATCGGCGACAACGGCGCGGGCAAGTCGTCGCTGATCAAGGCCCTGTCGGGGGCGGTCATCCCGGACGAGGGTTCGGTGTTCCTCGACGGCTCCCCTGTGTCGTTCTCGACGCCGATCGACGCGCGCGAGGCCGGCATCGAGACGGTGCACCAGTCGCTGGCGGTGGCGCCGTCACTGGACATCGCCGCGAACCTGTTCCTGGGCCGCGAACGACGCCGTTCCGGTGTGCTGGGGTCGGTGTTCCGGATGCTCGACCGCAACGGCATGCGCGACGAGGCGCGCCGCCAGCTCGACGCGCTGGGGATCATGACGATCCAGAATCCGGGCCAGGCCGTGGAGACCCTCTCGGGTGGCCAGCGCCAGGCCGTGGCGGTGGCACGCGCGGCGGCGTTCGGCAGCCGGGTCGTGATCATGGACGAGCCGACGGCGGCGCTGGGTGTGCGGGAGTCACGCGCGGTGCTGGACCTGATCCTGCAGGTCCGCGACCGGGGTCTGCCGGTGATCCTGATCAGTCACAACATGCCGCACGTGTTCGAGGTGGCCGACCGCATCCACATCCAGCGCCTCGGGCGGCGCAAGGCGGTGGTGGACCCGAAGTCGGTGTCGATGTCGGACGCGGTGGCGATCATGACCGGGGCGATGGAGCCGCCCGCGGCTTAGCGCGTGTGGACCCGCAGTGCGTGGGTGTTGTACTCGTACTGCGGGTCCACGGCGTGATAATCAGTGCATGAGCTCGCGGACAACTGACTCCAGCGGCGCGATGACATAACGGGAACCCATCAGTTCCTCGGACACGAGCACCCGGTCCCGCGTGAGCCGACGCCAGAACTGCCCTTCGACCGGGACCTGGACCACGTCGAGCGTGAAGATCGGCCGGTGCCCCAGTTCCTGCTCGAGTTCGATGACCAGTTCGCGCAGCGAGTTCGAGAAGGTGCCGCGCAGCTCGTCGCGCCGGCGGGTGGCTTCCGGCGTCGAGAAACCCTGCCAGCGCGTGTAGGCCTCGCGCAGCTGTTCGGGCAGGCCGACCGGCTCACGGCCGTGGCCTCCCGAGCAGGACTCGAGCCACCAGCGGTCCCAGTCCCGCGGGAACTCCTGGGGCACCAGGACACCGGTCAGCCGCTCGACCGGTGGGGTCAGGCGCGGCACGGAGTCCGCCGCCGGTGTGCTGATGCCGAGCGCGTCACGCACGAACAGGGCGAAGGTGCCGCCGTCGCCGCTCGAGATCACCCACGTGGAATCCCCCTGGAAGTCCATGCTCCACGGTAGCTCCTCACAGCGGCACGGCGTCGAGCGCTTTGAAGATGCGTTTGTCGCTGACCGTGTAGCGGGTCCCGATGGTCTGGGCGAAGTACGACAGCCGCAGTTCCTCGATCATCCAGCGGATCTCGTCGAGCTCGGGCGCGGGTTCGTCGGCCGGGCTCTGAGCGCGCAGGTCGCGGTACTCGGCGTGGACCTGGTGGACCTTGTCGGTCCAGTCGAGGTCGCGGCGCGGGTTCTCGGGCAGTTTCTCGATGCGCCGCGAGATGCCTTTGAGGTAGCGCACGAGGTCCGGGAGCCGGTCGTAGCCGGTGCGGGTGACGAATCCCTTGTACACCAACGAGTTGAGCTGGCCGCGGATGTCGTTGACCGAGTCCGGCGCCCCCTTGAGGCCGCTGAGCTTCAGTTCGGCCTCGTGGGCGGCTTCGAGGACCTTGCGGACCTCCTGGACGACGACCCACGTCGTCTCGTTGAGCGCGGCCTGCACCTTGCGCAGCTGTGCCTCGTAGGACTTGGCGTCCCACGCCGGTTCGCCCATGAGCCGGTCGACGGCGGCCATGATGCAGTCGGCGAGCAGGTTCGCGACGCCGCCGTGCGGGTTGCGTGTCAGGGCGAGCTTCGCGGCGTTGTCGAGGTGGCGCTGCAGGTGCTTGACGGGCGAGTTGATGCCCAGCAGCAGCAACCTGCGCACGCCGCGGCGGTGGGCGTAGTCCTGCCGGCCGGGGGTGTCGAGGACCTTGATCGCGACGGCGCTGCTCTGATCGACCAGTGACGGGTAGGCGGTGACGGTGATGCCGGACTGCCGTTGCTCGATGGTGCGGGGCAACGCGTCGAAGTCCCAGGTCGTGAGGCCGGTGCGTTCGAGGTGGCCGGCGGCCTGGGACAAGGACTCGCGGACCTCGTCGCGCAGCTTCTCCTTGAGCGCGGCGATGTCCTTGCCTTCGGCGAGCGTGCGGTTCTGGTCGTCGACGACCTGGAAGGTGAGCTTGAGGTGGTCGGGGACGGCGTCGAACTGCCAGTCTTCGCGGTGCACGGTGACGCCGGTCAGCGCCTTGAGTTCGCGTTCGACGCCGTTGAGCAGGCTGGTCTCGGCGGGTTTGATGCGGGCCAGGACGGCGGTGGCGACGTCGGGCACGGGCACGAAGTTGCGGCGGATCTGCTTGGGCAGTGAGCGGATGAGCGCGACGACGAGGTCGTGGCGCAGGCCGGGGATCTGCCAGGAGAACGCGTCGTCGTCCAGCGTGGTCAGCGCCGGGAGCGGGAGTTGGACGGTGACGCCGTCGTTCTTGGTGCCGGGTTCGAAGTGGTAGCTCAGGGGGAGGGTGAGCTCGCCCTGGCTCCACTGGTCGGGGTACTGCTCGGGGCTCACGTCGGCGCGGTCGTTGACCAGCATGTCCTTCGTGAAAGTGAGCAGGTTCTTGTCATTCTGCTTCTTCCACCAGGAGTCGAAGTGCCGTGCGGAGACGACCTCGGGGGCGACGCGCTTGTCGTAGAACTCGAAGAGGGTCTCCTCGTCGACGACGATGTCGCGGCGCCGCGCGCGGTTCTCGAGTTCCTCGACCTCGTCGAGCAGGGCGCGGTTGGTGTGGAAGAACCGGTGGTGGGTCGTCCACTCCCCCTGCACGAGGGCGTGGCGGATGAACAGCTCGCGGGACAGTTCCGGGTCGATGCGGCCGTAGCTGACCTTGCGGCCGGCGACGATCGGCACGCCGTAGAGCGTGACCTTCTCCAGGGCGACGACGGAGCCGCGTTTGGCTTCCCAGTGCGGTTCGGAGTACTGGCGTTTGACGACGTGCTCGCCGAGCCGTTCTGCCCATTCGGGTTCGATCTTGGCGGCGATGCGGCCCCACAGGCGGCTGGTCTCGACGAGTTCGGCGGCCATGACCCACTGCGGCGGCTTCTTCGCGAGCACGGAGCCGGGGAAGATCGCGAACTTGGCGTTGCGGGCACCGAGGAACTCCGTCAGGGGGCGGCGTTTGTCGCCCGGTGCCTGCTTTTTGAGGATGTCCTTGACGCCGACGTGGCTGAGCAGGCCCGACAGCAGGGCGATGTGGATGTTGCGGGCGTCGCCGGGCTGGTCGCTCAGGTGCATGCCGAGCTGTTTGGCGACCTGGCGCAGCTGCAGGTAGATGTCCTGCCACTCGCGCACGCGCAGGTAGTTGAGGAACTCGTTCTTGCACAGCTTGCGGAACTGGTTGCCGCTCAGGGCCTTCTGCTGCTCTTTGAGGTACTGCCAGAGGTTGAGGAACGTGACGAAGTCGGATTCCTTGTCCACGAACCTGGCGTGCTGCTGGGTCGCCGCTTCCTGGTGGTCCGCGGGGCGTTCGCGGGGGTCCTGGATGGACAGTGCCGCGGCGATGATCATGACCTCTTTGAGGCAGCCGGTGGTGTCGGCTTCGAGGACCATGCGGCCCAGGCGCGGGTCGACGGGCAGCTGGGCGAGCTTGCGGCCGGTCGCGGTGAGCTTCTTCTCGGCGGCGTTGATGGCGCCGAGCTCCTGGAGCAGGCCGATGCCGTCGTTGATGTTGCGCGAGTCCGGCGGGTCGATGAACGGGAACCGCGCGACGTCGCCCAGGCCGATGGCGGTCATCTGCAGGATGACGCTGGCGAGGTTGGTGCGCAGGATCTCGGCGTCGGTGAACTCGGGGCGGGCCTCGAAGTCCTCCTCGGAGTACAGCCGGATGCAGATGCCCTCGCTGACGCGGCCGCAGCGGCCTTTGCGCTGGTTCGCGCTCGCCTGGGAGATCGCCTCGATGGGCAGGCGCTGGACTTTGAGGCGGTGGCTGTAGCGGGAGATGCGGGCGTTGCCGGGGTCGATGACGTATTTGATGCCCGGCACGGTGAGGCTGGTCTCGGCGACGTTGGTGGCGAGCACGACGCGCCGGCCGGTGTGGCGCTGGAAGACCCGGTGCTGCTCGCCGACGCTCAGGCGGGCGTAGAGCGGGAGGATCTCGGTGTTTCTGAGGTCCTCGGATTTGAGGGCCTCGGCGGTGTCGCGGATCTCGCGTTCGCCGGACAGGAACACCAGGACGTCGCCGGGGCCCTCGGCCTGCAGTTCGTGGACGGCGTTGATGATGCCCTGGGTCTGGTCGTCGTCCTCGTCGAGCGGCCGGTAGCGGGTCTCGACGGGGTAGGTGCGGCCGGAGACCTCGATGACCGGGGCGTCGCCGAAGTGCTGGCTGAAGCGCTGCGGGTCGATCGTCGCGGAGGTGATGACGATCTTGAGGTCGGGCCGCTGCGGCAGCAGCTGCTTGAGGTAGCCGAGCAGGAAGTCGACGTTGAGGCTGCGTTCGTGGGCCTCGTCGATGATGATCGTGTCGTAGCGGCTCAGCGTCCTGTCGGTCTGGATCTCGGCGAGCAGGATGCCGTCGGTCATGAGCTTGACCAGGGTGTCGTCGCCGGACTGGTCGGTGAACCGGACCTTGTAGCCGACGGTGTCGCCGAGCTTGGTGCTCAGCTCCTCGGCGACGCGTTCGGCGACGGTGCGCGCGGCGATGCGGCGCGGCTGGGTGTGGCCGATCTGGCCGATGACGCCGCGGCCGAGCTCCAGGCAGATCTTGGGCAGCTGCGTGGTCTTCCCGGACCCGGTCTCACCGGCGACGATCACGACCTGGTGGTGCGCGATCAGCTCTTTGATCTCGTCCTTGTGCTGGCTGACCGGCAGCTCTTCGGGATAGGTGATCTTGGGAACGGACTCCCGGCGCAGCGCGACCTTGAGGGCGGCCTCGTCGATCAGCGCGGCGATCTCGTCGGTGATCTTGCGGCGCGCCAGGGGGTCTTTGACCTTGCGTGCGCCGTCGAGGCGCCTGGCGAGCCGGCGTTGATCACGCGGCATGAGCTCGGGCAGGCGTTTGTGCAGTTCAGCGAGCGGGGTGTCCATTTGGGCTCAAGGATATCCAGACGGCCGCGATCGCTCGTGTCAATAACCGTCGGACCCCGTCGCTAGCGTTGCCGGTATGGACGCTGGGGGCTTTTGGAAGCTGGTCGACCACCCCGTCGCGGCGACGCCTGACCTGGAGCAACGCCGGGTGTGGCTGTCCGGCCGGCTGGCGTTGCTGCCGGCGGGTGAGATCGCCGACTTCGCGGCGCTGCTGGACGCGCAGCGGCGCCGGGTGGACACGTGGGCGCATTGGCAGGCGGCGACGTTGATCTGTTCCGGGTTGTGCGGGATGGACTCGTTCTTCTACTTCCAGGCGTGGCTGGTCGGTCAGGGTCGCGCGGCGTTCGAGGCGGTCGCCGCGTCACCGGACGCGTTGGCCGACGTGGCGGCTGTTCGGCGCTTGGCTGCGCTGAACGACTGGTCGGATGCCGACTGGCCGGACTGGGAGGCGTTGTACCGGGTGCCGGACGACGCCTACGCCGCGGTGTTCGGCGGCGAGCTGGAGGACCTGCTGGAGTCGCGGGGGCAGGTGCGGGCGTGGGACGTGTCGCCCGGCGGTGAGGATGTGGAGATGGAGGATCCGGCCGACATCGCGCGCCGGATTCCGCGGTTGTGGGCGTTGTTCGGTAAATCGGCGTGATGCCCCGATCGGCTCAGCCCGAAAATTGTCAGACCCCTCCGATAACGTCGCGGGTATGGACCTCGACCTCTTCTGGGGACTTCTCGACCGATCTGCCTCTGTCGCCTCTGACCAGCCGGAACGTTCTTCGTGGCTGACTACGCAGCTGGCTTCGCTGCCGCCTGCTGACATTTGTGGTTTCGAGACGCTGTTAAACGCCTCACGTGGTCGCGTGAACACGTACTCACACTTCCACGCGGCTTATGTCGTGTGTGACGGTTTGTGTTCCGCGGAGCAATTCCTGGCGTTTCAGTCGTGGGTGGTGGGCCTGGGCCGGTCGGTGCTGGCGTCGGTGGCGGCGTGCCCGGACGCGCTGGCCGAGGTGCCGGCGGTGCGGACGTTGCTGGCGGTCGGCGCCGAGTCGTGGCCCGATGGCGCGTGGCCGTTGTGGGAGGGCCTCGGGCAGGTGGCGCACGACGCGTTCTTCACCGCGACAGGCCGGTCGCTGGAGAACGCGCTGGCGGTGCTGGGCCGGGTCCGGGTGACGGACGCGGATCCGTTCACCGGCGCGGTGTGGGACTTGGACTCGCCGCTGGAGGCCGCGGTGCGGTTGCCTCGGCTGTGGGAGCTGGCTGGCGGGTTGGAGGAGGCGGCCTGATCCGCGGCGGCTGCGAGAGCCGGTCCTCAGCCGAGGCGGCCAGTGCCTCCGGAAACCGTGCACCGGCCTGCCTCCGCCGACGATGGTCCGGGAGCTGCCCGCAGCCCACTAGCGGCGGCCTGACCTGCGCCGATGCGTGGGCGTCAAAAATTGTCAGACCCCCTCGCTAGCGTGCTGTGCATGGACCTGAACGCGTTCTGGGCCCTGGTCGAGAGGTCGGCTGCCGAGACTTCTGACCAGGACGAACGGCTGGAGTGGCTGGCCGCCGCCCTGGCTGCTCTGCCACCTGCCGATGTGGTCGACTTCGCGGTGCGACTGGACGAGCTGCGGCGTCGTGTCGACACGTGGGAGCACTGGCACGCGGGGTGGCTGATCTGGGACGGGCTGTGCTCGGACGACGGGTTTTTCTACTTCCAGGCCTGGCTGGTAGGGCTTGGACGGTCGGTGTTCGAGTCCGTTGTCACCTCACCCGACGCGTTGGCGGACGTGCCGCAGATCCAGACCCTGGCTTCGCGGGGCATGTCCGCGTGGACCCGCGATGACGAGCCGGACTGGGAGTGCCTCGACTACGTGGCGGTCGACGCGTTCGACGGTGACCTCGCCGAGGTGCTGGCGTCGCGTGGGCTGGAGGTACTCGTGTCGCCGGATCCGGCGGGTGCGCACTGGGATTTCGCCGATCCGGTGGAGATCGTGGCGCGGCTTCCGAGGTTGGGTGCGTTGTTCGGGAAGGTGGCGTGATGGACGTCCCGATCGATGTGGTGCTGTGGCGTGCCCCCGGCCCGCTGTCGTCCGCGGAGGCGGCGGCCCGGTACGCGGAGCTGCGCGCCTCGCCGCTGGGTGCGTTCGATCCGGCGGTGGCGGCGTTCGTGCGCGAGTTGCGGCAGACCTCACCCGATCCGGCGTCGCCGGTGTCGTGGAACGAGGCGCTGACGGTCGGCACGGACGCGGTGATCGTCCACGTGGTCTGGCCGGGCCGCGGCCTGCTCGACCTGGTGGCGTTGCTGGCCGAGCGGCACGGCCTGGTGTCCTACGAGCCGGCGCGCCAGGTGGCGATGTCCTGACGCAGCTTCACCTTCGTGTCTTCCGGCGCGAAGGAGGCGTCGACGGCGTTGGTCGCGATCGAGGCCACGGTGTCGTCGTCGAAGCCGAACGTGTCGCGGACCATCCGGTACTCGCCGGTCAGCGTGGCGCCGGTCGAGGAAGGGATGTCGGTGCTGAGGGTCACGATCAGCCCGGCGTCCACGAGTTGTGGCAACGGATGAGAGGAGACGGATTCGACCAGTCCTAGTGCGACGTTGGACGACGGACACACTTCGAGCGGAACTGCACGGTCTTTGAGCAGCGCGACGACCCCGGGGTCGTCGAGTGCCCGGAAGCCGTGCCCGATCCGGTCCGCGAGCCCGACGGTCACCGCTTCAGCGACGCTCGGCGCCCCGCAGGTCTCACCGGCGTGGTGCACGAGCCCGATCCCAGACTCTCGCGCGGCACGAAACACAGCGGCGAACGGGGTGAGGGGGTAGTCCTCCGCACCGGCCGTCCCGATCGCGACAACCTGTGGGTGCACAACCGCGAGCCGAAGCGAGTCCGCGAACCGCTCGACCGACCGTTTCCTCGGGTGGTCCACGATCACACGGCATTCGATGCCGTGGGCGGCCTGTCCTGCGGCGAGCCCGGAAAGCACCGCCTCGAGCGGCATGTCCGGATCACCGAGCCGTTCTCCGTGCGCAGCCGCGGTGAACGTGACCTCGGCGTAGCGGGTTCCCTGCGCTGCTTCCTCGGCGCAGAACTCGTACGCGATCCGGGTGAAGTCCTCGGCTCGCCGCAGGCAGTCCCGCACGAGCCCGTTGTGGGCGGCGAACTGCCGGAAGTCGCTGAACGGCCCGGTGTTCGCGGTCACCTCGACGCCGTGGTCGTCCGCGAGGTCGCGCAGGGTGTCCGCCCGCACGGTGCTCTCCAGGTGCACGTGCAGGTGTGCCTTGGGCAACGTCGCAAGATCGCGCATGGGCGCGACGCTACCCATGCCCGCCGCGGTCCCGCCCGGCATTTTCCGGGCGGTCACTCGGTGCGGTAGCGGGTCGGTTGCGGTATTCGCCGCGACAGCGTGAGCGGGCCGCCGTTATGTTGCGCTGCATGCCTGATGTTGTGCAGACGCGCCATGGCGCGAGGGTCCTGATGTGCGCGCCGGACGGTCCGCCGATCGCCGACGAACAGTCCGCTGTGGACCTGATGGCCACGTTGTGGGGTCAGGACGTGCAGTGGCTGGTGCTGCCGGCCGCGCGGTTGACCGACGACTTCTTCCGGCTGCGCACGCGGGTGGCTGGCGGGATCGTGCAGAAGTTCCAGCAGTACGGGTTCAAGGCCGTGGTGGTCGGTGACATCGCCGAGCACGTGGCGGCGAGCACCGCGTTGCGCGACTTCGTCTACGAGTCGAACCGGGGCCGGCAGTTGTGGTTCGTCACGGATGAGGCGGAGCTGGACGCGCGGTTGAGCGCGGCCGCCTGAGTACTATTGCAAGTTATTTGCAACACGTAGGCTCGTGGGATGGACATCCGCCGCTCGCTGTCGAATCACGCCGGTCCGCGCCGGTCGCCGCACGAGGTCCTGCGCCGTCTCGCTGAGCGGGTCGCGCCGGGCACGAGGCCGGAGGATCCGGTGCGGGAGCTGGAGGAACGGGTCGCGGGCCTGCTCGGGAAGGACAGCGCGCTGTTCTTCCCGTCGGGGACGATGGCGCAGCAGGTGGCGTTGCGGGTGCATGCCGAGCGGACCGGGCGGCACGCGTTCGCGGGGCATCCGCAGTCGCATCTGCACGTGTGGGAGAACCAGGGGTACAGCGCGGTGCACGGGCTGAGGTTTCACCCTGCCGGTGACCGCAACGCGCTGCTGGGTCTCGAGGACCTCGAGGCGGTGCGGGAGCCGCTGGCGGCGGTCGTGATCGAGTTGCCGCAGCGCGACATCGGCGGTCAGTTGCCTTCGCTGGAGGATCTCGCCGCCCAGACCCGCTGGGCCAGGGAGAACGGTGCGAGGGCGCATTGTGACGGTGCGCGGCTCTGGGAGGCGCAGACCGGGTTCGACGTGACGCTCGCGGAGATCGCGGGTCTTTTCGACACGGTGTACGTGTCGCTCTACAAAGGACTCGAAGGTGCCAGGGGTGCTGTCCTCGCGGGTGATGGCGCCACGATCGAGCACGCGGCGGTGTGGCGGCGCCGGTTGGGCGGGTCGATCGCGGACGCGTGGCCGCTGGCGGCGATCGCGTTGATGGGCATGGACGAGAACCTGCCGCGGATGGTCGAGTTCCGCGACCACGCCCGTGCGCTGGCCGAGGCGATC
Organism: Lentzea sp. NPDC051213; assembly: GCF_044455585.1. Lineage (NCBI taxonomy): Bacteria > Bacillati > Actinomycetota > Actinomycetes > Pseudonocardiales > Pseudonocardiaceae > Lentzea > Lentzea sp. NPDC051213. Next base: position 1,491,679 of record NZ_JBITEX010000001.1, on the reverse strand, counting down.
AACGCCGGCGGGTTCGCTCACACGGTGCCAGAAAGCCCGGCCACTCCCCTGTTCCACGTGCATCTGCCGATGTCGCGGGAGCAGGCGCAGCGGGCCGCGCGCAACCTCGAGGAGCAGGCGGGGATCACGCTGTTCCTGTACGCGCGGTCCAACCCGGATCCCCGGCGGTGCAGCTTCGAGATCAGCGTGGGGATCAACGCGCTGGAGTTCACGCCGCGGGAGGTCGCGGAGTTGATCAGAGGGCTACCATCGCGGGTGTGAGCCTGCCCGAACCTGTCCAGCACGCGCTGGCGCGGGTCTCGCACTCGGTGCTGATCGATCTTGAGGCGCTCGCGCGGGTGCGCGAGCGGTTCGACGACGAGCAGGCGGCTTCGCTCACGAGTTATCTGCGCAACGCGCAGTCGCCCAACACGGTCAGGGCGTACCGGTCGGACTGGATCGCGTGGGCGGGCTGGTGTCAGGCGGAGCGGCGGCAGGCGTTGCCGGCGGATCCGCTGGACGTGGCGGTGTACCTGGCGGCCGCAGCGGACACGCGCAAGCCGGACGGGTCGCCGGCGTTCGGTGCCTCGACGTTGGAGCGCAAGTCGGCGGCGATCTCGGCGGTGCACGCGGCGAACGGGGTGCCGAGCCCGACCCGCAGTGATGTCGTGCGGCTGACGTTGCGCGGTATCCGCCGCAGCAGGAAGTCGCAGCCCCACCGCAAACGGCCGGTGCTGCTCGACACTCTGGAAGCACTCCTTCACGAGCGTCCCGAGGAGGGTCCGGCGCGGGCCCGGGACGCGGTGCTGCTCCTGGTGGGGTTCGCCGGGGCGCTGCGGCGCAGTGAGCTCGCGGGCATCGAGTTCGAGGACGTCACCGTCGACGTGGATCCGCGCACGCACGAGCCGTTGCTGCTGATCAGGCTGGGGACGACGAAGACGGATCAGACGGGCAAGCACCAGCAGACGGTGGTGCTGCCGCGCGGGAGCCGCCGGCCGACGTGCCCGGTGTGCGCGTTCGCGGACTGGTCGGACGTTCTCGACGGCACGCCGGTCAGCGAGACGGGCCTGCATCGCTGTCACGGCTACCAGAAGACGCGGCACGCCGGTGCGGTGTTCCCGGTGATCAACCGGCACGGCGGCATCGGCGGGAAGGCGATGTCGGGGCGTGCGGTGGCGGAGCTGGTGAAGCGGTACGCGGTGAGGGCGGGGCTGGATCCGGCGTTGTTCGGCGGGCATTCGCTGCGGGCGGGGTTCGCGACGCAGGCGGCGCTGGGCGGGGCGAGTGATCGGGAGATCATGCGGCAGGGGCGGTGGACCAACCCGCGGACCGTGCACCGGTACATCCGGACCGCGAACCCGCTCGAGGACAACGCAGTCACCCGTTTGGGCCTGTGAATTTGTGACCCAGGTCTCAGGCAACTGAGTTAACAGTAAACAAGATCCCCTCCAGTAGGGCTGTGCCAGTCAGGGCATTGGACTAGTCCATCCGCATCAGCGACGCCTCGTGTTTCCGCCGCGTTTCCACGCCGTTTGAGCTGCTCTTTTGTTCCACCATTCGGACAAAAGGCGATCTCCTGACCAGCGAAGCAGCTCAATTCGTGAAGCAATCTCGCATCCTGGGAGTGGCGCGTCCCATGCACTCTGCGCAATACGATCACCACGCCCGGTCATCGAGACGAAGGTCGGGCTGTTCCACGGTGTTCGATCCGGCACCCCTGTAACGCCGGAGCGAACGCCCCCTGCACCGGAACAAGGAGCGTTCATGAAGCGCAAGACCCTGGGCATCACCACCGCCCTGGTGTCCGCGGCGGCATTGGCCGGCGCGGGCACGATCGGCGCCCACGCGGCACCCGAGCCGGCGAATCCGCTGCTCGCCAAGCAGGAAGCACTGCACTCGGCAGCCGAGCAGGCGGGGACGATCTCCTCCGCCCTCGGCCTGTCCGGCGGCGAGCAGCTCGTACCGCGCGACGTCCTGCGCGACGCCGACGGCACGCACCACCTCCGGTTCGACCGGACCCTCAACGGCCTGAAGGTCATCGGCGGCGACATCGTCGTCGCGCAGAAGGCCGGCCAGGTCACGGGCGTCACGAAGGCATCCGAGGCCTCCCTCGCCGGCCTCGACACCTCGGCACCCGCCATCCAGGCCGCGGACGCGAAGCTCGTCGTGTTCGCACTCGACCGCGCACCCGTGCTCGCCTGGGAGACGGTCAAGAACAGCGTCAAGGACGACCAGACGCCCAGCGAGCTGCACACGTTCACCGACGCCAAGACCGGTGAGACGCTGATGACCTACGACGGCATCCACGTCGCCGAGGGCACCGGCCAGTCCACCTACAGCGGCACCGTCGGCCTGAGCACCACCCAGTCGGGCACCACGTTCCAGCTCAAGGACGGTGCGCGCGGCAACCAGGCCGTGAACAACCTCAACAACGGCTCGGGCACCGGCACCCTGTTCACCGACGCCGACAACAAGTGGGGCAACGGCACCTACACCGACAAGGCCACCGCGGGCGTCGACGCCGCCTTCGGCGCGGCCAAGACGTGGGACTACTACAAGAACGTCCACGGCCGCAGCGGCATCAAGAACAACGGTGTCGGCGCGCTGAGCAAGGTCCACTACGGCAACGCCTACGTCAACGCGTTCTGGTCGGACTCCTGCTTCTGCATGACCTACGGCGACGGCGCGCAGAACCGCAACCCGCTGACCTCGATCGACGTCGCGGCGCACGAGATGTCGCACGGCGTCACCTCCGCGACCGCGGGCCTGGTCTACTCCGGCGAGTCCGGCGGTCTCAACGAGGCCACCAGCGACATCTTCGGCTCGACCACGGAGTTCTACGCCGGCACCACCGCCGACGTCGGCGACTACCTGATCGGCGAGAAGATCAACATCCGCGGCGACGGCAAGCCGTTGCGCTACATGGACAAGCCCTCCAAGGACGGCAAGAGCCTGGACTACTGGTCCTCCACCGCGGGCAACGTCGACGTGCACTACTCCTCCGGCATCGCCAACCACTTCTTCTACCTGCTGTCCGAGGGCAGCGGCCAGAAGACGATCAACGGCGTCGCCTACGACTCCCCCACCTTCGACAGCCAGCCCGTCACCGGCATCGGCCGCGACAAGGCCGAGAAGATCTGGTACCGCGCGCTGACCACCAAGTTCACCTCCAGCACCAAGTACGCGGCGGCCCGCACGGGCACGCTCGCGGCGGCGACCGACCTGTACGGCGCGAACAGCGTCGAATACGCGGCGGTCAACCGGGCCTGGGCCGCGGTGAACGTCAAGTAACGCGCCGCCCCTAGCGCCGAGGCCCGGACCGCACCCCTGCACGGTCCGGGCCTCGGCATATTTCTGTCGCGGCATCCCCATGGCGCTGGTTTCCTGTGCGCCATGGGGATGTTCAGCTATGTGAAGGTCACCGCCTCGTCGTGACACCTGGGTACGACAGCGCCTGCCGCAGCTGCGGTGGCCCCTATGACCCCGCCGAGGTCGAAACCGAGCTGTTCGACGTCTACATCGAGAACGACCCGAAGACCCAGTTCATCGTCCTCGACGCTTGGCCGCCCGGCCGCGAACCCACCGCTCAGGGCTCCAGATCGGTAGCCGCGAGGAACGACCCGTCCATGTAGAACGGCACCGACTGGTGCTCATGCGTGACCAACCACCGCCCGCCACGGCGCCGCAGCCCCACGGTCGTGCGCATCCACATGGAGAACCCCTCGGGGTAGCCGACCGGCACCGCCGCCATCCGAGCCAGCCCATGCACGAACGCCACATCACCCGACACGGCCACCGACAGGTCCCGGTGCTCGACGGTGATCGGCCCGGTGAACCCCGCCATCCACCCCGCCAAAGCCTCCGGGTCACGCGCGTCCAGCCCGGTGTTGCGCAGCGGCGGCGCCAGCGTGAACGTCACCGCGTCCTCGGCGTACCGGGCGACGATGCGAGCAGGCTCCCGCAGCCGCATGCCTTCCTCGAACTCGGTGAACAGCGCCAGGATCGCGGTCTCGTCCTGCACCAGCGTGCTCGTCATCGCAAACCTCCAACTCGAAGTGACACTCCGGTGTCGAGGCACGGCCGACGGTCTCGACATGGCGGTGAGAAGATTTTTCGAGCCAGCCGACGAGCATGGAGGCCGGAAGTGAAGTACCTGATCCTGATCTACAGCAACCCGAAGTCGCGCGCCGCGTGGGAGAAGCTGACCGACGAGCAGCAGATGCAGTTCGGGCAGGACCACTACGACCTGACCGACAAACTGCGCGCCTCCGGTGAGCTGGTCGTCAGCGAGGGTCTCGCGGGGCCGGAGACCGGTAAGGGTGTCAGCATCCGAAACGGCGAGGTCGTCGTCACCGACGGGCCGTTCGCCGAGGCCAAGGAGTACCTGGCCGGGTTCTACCTGGTCGAGGCCGACACGATCGACCAGGTCATCGCCCACGCGGCGACGTTGCCTGACGCGCACAACGACGGCATCGAGATCCGGCCCATCTTCGACATGAGCATGCTGGACCTGTGAGAAGCACGCCGGAGATCGACGGCCTGCTGCGCGAGCTCGCGCCGCAGGTCCTCGGCGTGCTCGTCCGCCGGCACGGCCAGTTCGACGTGTGCGAGGACGCCGTGCAGGAGGCGCTGCTCGGTGCCGCCCAGCAGTGGCCGGTGGAAGGCGTGCCTGCCAACCCCAAGGGGTGGCTGATCACGGCGGGGAGCCGGAGGTGGATCGAGCAGTACCGGTCGGACACGGCACGGCGTCAGCGCGAGGAGAAGGTCGTCGCGCTCACGCCCGCCCCGCCGGATCCGGTGCCGGCGCAGGACGACACGCTCACGATCCTCGCGCTGTGCTGCCACGAGAGCCTCACCACGGCCTCGCAGATCGCCCTGACGCTCCGCGCGGTCGGGGGCCTGACGACGGCGGAGATCGCGCGGGCGTTCCTCGTGCCGGAAGCGACGGTGGCGCAACGGATCAGCCGCGCCAAGCAGAAGATCAAGGGAGCCGGATTCCGGCCACCGCGGGACCTGACCGCGGTGCTGCACGTGCTGTACCTGATCTTCACCGAGGGCTCCACCGCGAGCTCCGGCGACGACCTGGTCCGCGTCGACCTCACCGCGGAGGCCATCCGCCTGACCAGACAGCTCCACCGCAGGCGCCCCGGCGACGGCGAACTCACCGGGCTGCTCGCGTTGATGCTGCTCACCGACGCCCGCCGGCCCGCCCGCACCGACGAGCAGGGCGCCCTGATCCCGCTCGCCGAGCAGGACCGCCGGAAATGGGACGAGCACGCCATCGCGGAAGGCACCGAACTCATCCGCCACGCGCTGCAAACCACGACAGTCGGCCCGTACCAGCTGCAGGCGGCGATCGCCGCCGTCCACGCGGACGCGAAAGCCGCCGACGACACCGACTGGCCCGAGATCCTGGGCCTCTACGACCTGCTCACCGTCACCGCGCCCGGCCCGATGGTGGCGCTGAACCGCATCGTCGCGGTGGCCATGGTCCACGGCCCGCAACAAGCGCTCGACGAACTGTCCACACTGGACCTTGAGCACTACCGCGTGCACGCTGTCAAGGCACATCTCCTTGACCTGCAAGGAGAACACGAAGCAGCCCGGCAGAAGTACGAGCAGGCGGCGAAGCTGACGCTGAGCGCGCCGGAGAAGCGCTACCTCAGCTCCCGGTCGCGCCGCCCACGGTAGCGTCCGACGACGGCTCCTCCTGCGGCGGCGCCTTCGGCACCACACCCGCCAGATCCCCGCCGTTGTCGTTGGTCCGCAACACGAACGGCCGCGTCAGCGTGTACTGCACCACCGAGATCGAACACGGATCCACCACGATGCGCTGAAACCCGTCCAAATGCACGCCCAGAGCATCGGCCAGCACCGACTTGATCACATCGCCGTGCGAGCACAACACCCACACCGCACCAGGACCGTGCTCCTCGGTGATCCGGGCGTCGTGCGCACGCACCGCCGCGACCGCGCGCGCCTGCACGTGCGCCAGACCCTCACCCTCGGGGAACACCGCGGCGGAAGGATGCTGCTGCACAACAGCCCACAACGGCTCGTTGTACAGATCCTTCAACGCCTTACCGGTCCACGCGCCGTAGTCCACTTCGGACAGATCCGGCTCCGCGACCGCCTCCAGCGAACGATCCGCCAGCAACGGCGCCAGCGTCTCCTCACACCGCTGCAGAGGAGACGACACCACCGCCGCGACCGGGATGTCCTTCAACCGCGACACCAACGCCGCGGCCTGCGCCTGCCCGCGCTCGTCCAGCCCGACACCCAGGGAACGCCCGGCGAGCACACCGGAACCATTGGCGGTCGAACGCGCATGTCGAAGCAGGATCACCGTGGCCACGGCACCCACCTTAGATCGGCTGCAGCAACCCCATCGACAGCAGCCCCATCAGCACGAGACCCAGCATCAACCGGTACCACACGAACGCCGAGTAAGAGTGCTTCGAAACGTACTTCAGCAACCACGCGATCGTCGCGTACCCGACCACGAACGAGATCACCGTCGCCACGATCATCTGCGGAATCGACGCCTGCACACCCGTGCCCGACCGCTCCAGCACGTCCGGGATCGAGAACAACCCCGCCCCGAACACCGCCGGAATCGCCAGCAGGAACGAGTACCGCGCCGCCGCCTCCCGGTTCAACCCCAGGAACAGACCCGCGGTCAGCGTGCCACCGGAACGGGACACGCCCGGGATGAGCGCCAGCGCCTGCGCCAGCCCCATCCCGATCGCGTCCTTCATCCGCAGCTCGTCACGCTGGTGCTTGGCCAGCTGGTCCGCCAGACCCAGCAACAGACCGAACACCACCAGCATCGTCGCGGTGATCCACAGGTTCCGCGCCGACGTCCGGATCTCGTCCTTCAGCAGATAGCCGAGAACCGAGATCGGCACGGAACCGATGATCACGTACCACGCCAGCTTGTAGTCCTTCTCCTTGCGCGCCTCCGCGCTGAACAACCCGCGGAACCAGGCGGAGATGAACCGCCCGATGTCCTTCGCGAAGTAGATCAGCACCGCCACCTCGGTACCCAGCTGGATGACCGCGGTGAACGACGCACCCGCATCGTTGCCGAAGAACAGCGTCGACGTGATGCGCAGGTGCGCCGAGGAAGAAATGGGCAGGAATTCCGTCAGTCCTTGGACAAGTCCGAGAACCAGAGCCTGCAACCAGCTCAACTACCCACTCCTGCCAGATCCAGAGCTTCGGCCGCGGTACGAAGACCCGCGATCCCCTGCTCCAGATCTTGCAGCATCGGCGAAACGGACAGCGTGGTGACCCCCGCGGCAGCGAGAGCCTTCATCTTGTCTGCTATGCGCTCCTTCGGACCCAGAAGCGACGTCGCGTCCAGGAACTCCAGCGGGATCGCCGCCATCGCACCCGCGTAGTCACGGGCCAGGTACTTGTCCTGGATCTCCTCCGCCTGAGCGGGGAAACCCATCCGCACCATCAGGTTGTTGTAGAAGTTCTGCTTACGAGAACCCATGCCACCGACGTACAGCGCCGTGTACGCGCGCACCGGGTCCGCACACGCCTTCCAGTCGTCACCGACGATCAACGGCACCGTCGCCGCCACGTCGAAGCCGTCCAGTGTCTTGCCGACCATCTCCCGACCGGCCTTCACACTCGCCAGCGACTCGCTCGAGTGATCCGGCGAGAAGAAGATCGCCAGCCACCCGTCCGCGATCTCACCCGTGAGCTCCAGGTTCTTCGGACCCACAGCCGCCAGGTAGATCGGAATCTGCTCCCGCACCGGGTGCACCGTCAGCTGCAACGCCTTACCGGGACCATCCGGCAGCGGCAACGTGTAGTGCTCACCCTCGTACCGCAGCTTCTCGCGGGTCAGCGCCTTCTTCACGATCTCGACGTACTCACGCGTCCTGGCCAGCGGCTTGTCGAACCGCACACCGTGCCAGCCCTCAGACACCTGAGGACCCGACACACCCAGGCCCATCCGGAACCGCCCACCGGACAACGTGTCCAAAGTGGCCCCGGTCATCGCGGCCATCGCCGGCGTCCTCGCCGGAATCTGGAAGATCGCGCTACCGACGTCGATGCGTTCGGTCTGCGCGGCCACCCACGCGAGCACCGTCGGCGCATCGGAGCCGTAGGCCTCCGCGGCCCACACCACCGAAAAGCCGAGGCGGTCGGCCTCTTTGGCCAGCTCAAGGTTCGCGGCGTCGTTGCCGGCGCCCCAGTATCCGAGGTTCAGTCCGAGCTTCACACGGCGAGACCCTACCGGTCAGTAACACCGATTGCCAGGCTCAGCCGATGATCACCCCTTAGCATCGCGCACGTGGAACAGCGATACCTCGGCCGCAGCGGCCTCCGCGTGTCCAGGACGGCACTGGGCACGATGACGTGGGGCCGCGACACCGACGCGGACGAGGCCGCCACCCAACTCATGGCCTTCGCCGACGCCGGCGGCACCCTCATCGACACCGCCGACGTGTACACCGACGGCGAAGCCGAACGCATCCTCGGCAGCCTGCTCAGCGAAGTCGTCCCCCGCGAAGAACTCGTCATCGCCACCAAAGCCGTCGCGCGCCGCACCGAAGGCCCCTTCGGCGGCGGCGCCTCCCGCGGCGCACTCCTCACCGCCCTCGACGGCTCACTTCGCCGCATCGGCGTCGACCACATCGACCTCTGGCAACTCCACGCCTGGGACGCAGGCGTCCCCGTCGAAGAGACCCTGTCCGCCGTCGACCACGCCATCACCTCCGGCAAAGTCCGCTACGCCGGCGTCTCCAACTACAGCGGCTGGCAACTGGCCACCGCCGCCATGACCCCCACGACCTACCCGATCATCTCCACCCAGGTCGAATACTCCCTGCTCGAACGCGGCATCGAACGCGAAGTCGCCCCCGCGGCGCTGCACCACGGCATCGGACTGCTGCCCTGGGCACCCCTCGGCCGCGGCGTCCTCACCGGCAAATACCGCAACGGCACCCCACCCGACTCCCGCGGCGCCTCCGCCCACTTCGCCGGCTACGTCGAACAGCACCGCACCGAGCGAGCCGCCCGAATCGTGCAAGCCGTGACCACCGCAGCCGACGGCCTGGGCTCCTCCGCACTGTGCGTCTCCCTGGCCTGGGTGCGGGATCGGCCCGGAGTCATCGCACCGGTCGTCGGTGCACGCGACACCAACCAGCTCATCGCCTCGCTCGAGGCCGAACAACTGACGTTGCCGCCCGCGATCAGGGCGGCATTGGACGACGTCAGCGCCATCGAACTGGCCTACCCCGAACGCCCCATGCCCTGAAAACGACCGTGGGGCACAGGCCGAAACCCGTGCCCCACAACCTCGAACTCACTCAGTCACCCGGACAAACCGGGATCGCGGACTCGCAGTGAATCCGCCAGTACTGGTCCAGGGTCTTGTGACCGTGGAAGTGGTACAGCATCACCCGAGAACCCGCGGTGTCGGTCGGCGCGTGAACCGACAACACGAAGTTGCTGTCGAACGAGCGCACAACCTTCGCGTGATCCTCCTTGTAGATCTGCCACCGCTGGGCAGAGTGCGTCGGAAGACAGTCCCACTGCTCCACGTACTGCACATCCCTCACCCTGCCCTCGTTGGGCCAGAGGCACAGCTGACTGTTCAGGTTGACCAGCGCGTTCGGGTCTTCCCTCGGCGCGACGCCCCAACGCCAGAACTGAGCGGGATCATCCAGGCAGTACGTCTGGATCGCTCGGCCCTTCCTGGTCGTCTGATTCCCGGAGATGTCCAGGCACATGTTGCTGAACGTGTTCTGGATCTTGAAGTAGCCAGGTGGTGCCGCGAACGCGGCCGGGCTGACCGCCACCACCGCACCGGCGGCGAGCACCGTCGACACGGCCACGCCGCAAAGCTTCCGAATGAATCCCATGACGAACACCATTCAGTCACGGTGAGTAGTCCGCCAAAACGAGTTCCACTGTTCAGCGACCACGGAACGAACAATCCCAAACGATTGACACCGCCACCCCGAACAGTGATCAACACGGCACTTTGACCACCCCGAGACATTAGGCCGAACGGAGTAGGTCTACCTTGCGCGCCGTGCCCGAATTAACACGCCGCGCATTCGTCGGCCTCTCCGCAACCGCCCTGGTCAGCGCACCCGCCGCCAGCGCCCACCCCCGCGCGGCCGACGACGCCTGGAACCGCCTCCTCGAAGGCAACGCCCGGTTCGTCGAAGGCCGCCAGATCCACCCCCACGCCACCGGCCACTGGCGCGAAACGCTCGTCGACGGCCAGCACCCCTTCGCCTGCGTGCTCGGCTGCGCCGACTCCCGCGTCCCACCCGAGATCGTCTTCGACGACGGCCTCGGCGACATCTTCACCATCCGCGCCGCCGGCGAGGTCCTCGACTCCAGCGTCATCGGCAGCATCGAGTACGCCGTCGAACACCTCCACGTACCGCTCGTCGTCGTGCTCGGCCACGCCAGCTGCGGCGCCGTCAGCGCCACCATCGACGTAGTACGCGGAAAAGGCCACGTCACCGGCGACATCAGCACACTGGTCCGCACCATCGAACCCGCCGTCCGCGCCACCGCTCCGCACGCCGACGAACGCTCCTTCCTCGCCGCGTGCGTCGCCGAACAGGCCCTCCGCACCGCCGCGATCCTGCAAGAACGAAGCGTGATCATCCGATCCGCCATCAGCCGAGGCGCCCTCGGTCTCGTTGCGGCTTCGTACGACTTGAGCTCGGGCCGGGTAGTACGACTCGACAAACCTTAGTTTTAGCCTGCACTGAAGCAATAAAGATAACTGCATCGAGGCGTCCGAACGGGGTTTCACACCACCCCTTACGTGACCTATGACCGCCTGTCAGGGATGCTGGAGGGCCAGTACCTCGGGAAGGGAACCGATCTTGCGCCGGCTCGTAGCTCTGATCTTGACCACCGCCACGCTGGCAGCGTGCGGCCAGAGCGAGGGGTCACAGGATCCGCTGCAGGTCGCCGAGACGCTCGAGGCGGCCAAACCCGCCCACTCCCCCGCCCAGAACGGCACCCCGCCCGGCGACATCACGCCGGGCGGAAGCTTCACCGAGGGCGACACCACGCTGAAGTTCCAGGTCAACGGCCGCAACGTCCAGCTCGACCGGCTGCGCAGCGCGGTGTTCGAGATGACCACAGACGACAAGGGCGCCGAGGTCCGCGGCCCCGGCCTGCGTGCGGGCGACGGCGCCACCAACGGCGTCCCCGACCGCTTCGGCCGCCTGCTCGTCGTCGACACGCGCGGCGGGGAGTTCATCGCGTTCTCGATCAACCCGCTGATCATGCGCCAGCGCTTCCCCATGCCCGGCACGCCGTACGGCATCGCCTACGACGCCAAGCGCGACATCGCGTGGATCACCCTCACCGAGCGCAACGAGGTCGTAGGACTCAACGTCGCCGCTGGAGAACCCACCGAGAAGCACCGGTTCTCCACCGTGCGTCAGCCGAACACGGTCAGCGTCGACCAGGAATCCGGACGGGTCACGGTCACGTCCGGCGACAACGGAGGGATACAGGTGATCTCACCATGAACGAAGGGGTGATCGACGGGGACTGGGAGTACCGGCCGCTGCGTCTGCCGCCCGGTGTCTCCCGCCGCACCGCGACCACGCAGTTGGCCATCCAAGCCGAGTTCGCGGGCTGGGAACTGTCCCGCACGCTGCTCTTCGGCGACGGCTCCCGCAAAGTCTGGCTCCGCCGCAAAGTCCAGCCCGCGTTGCTGCCAGGCCTGATCACATAACCACGCCGGAACCGAACGCGAACGGGCTCGCCTCGCACTCCGCGATGAAGTCCGCCGGAAAGCCCCGCTCGAACGGGGCCGCCGCCTCCAGGCGTGCGACCGATTCCGGCGGCAGAACAAGATCCAGCGCGCCCAGGCAGTCGCTCAGCTGCTCCGGCGTGCGCGCCCCCACCAGCGGCAACACCCCATCACGCCGCACCCACGCCAGCGCTACCTGCGCCGGAGTCGAGCCCAGCTCCTCCGCCACCGCCCGCACCGCCGACGCCACGCTCCCCTCCCGCTCGGTCAGCTGATCGAACCGCTGCGTGCCACCGGACAACTTCCCCGCGGCCAGCGGCGCCCACGCCGCCACGCTCAGCCCCAGCGCGTCCGCCATCGGCAACAGCTCCCGCTCGACATCGCGCTGCAGCAGGTTGTACGGCACCTGCAACCCCGAGAACGGCGTCCAGTCCCGCCACTCCGCCAGCGTGTTCGCCCGCGCCACGAACCACGCCGGCGCGTCCGACACCCCGACGTAGAGCACCTTCCCCGCCCGCACCACGTCGTCCAGCGCCCGCATCGTCTCCTCCGCCGGCGTGTGGCGATCCCACAGATGCACCCACAACACGTCCACGTAGTCCGTGCGCAGCCGCCGCAGGCTCTGCTCCAGCGACAGCACCAGGTTCTTGCGATGGTTGCCGCCCGCGTTCGGATCAGCGGCGTCCCTGGTCAACGTGTACTTCGTCGCCACCACGAACCGGTCCCGCCCGCGCAGCACCGCACCCAGGACCTCCTCGCTCTCCCCGTACGCCGACGCCGTGTCGACGAAGTTCCCGCCCGCGTCGGCGTACACGTCGAGCACGCGCCGCGCGGTCTCCTCCGAGCGCAACGTCATGGTGCCCAGCAGCAACTCGGAGACGCGCAGGCCGGTCCGGCCGAACAGTCGGTATCGCATGATCCACAGCATCACCCGGGACCGCGCGACGAAGGGAGTCCCGCTCAGGGCCCCTCTAGACTCGCCGATCATGGCCGACAACGCCCTGGGCCGGTTCCTGCGCGCCCGCCGCGAAGCCACCACACCACCGGACACCCACCGCCGCCGCACCCCCGGCCTGCGCCGCGGTGAGCTCGCCGACCGCGCGGGCATCAGCGTCGAGTACCTCACCCGCCTCGAACGCGGCACCGACCGCTCCCCCTCCGGCCAGGTCCTCGCCTCCCTCGCCGACGCACTGGACCTCAGCCCGGACGAGCGCGTGCACCTGTACCGCCTCATCAAGGCGGACAGCACTTGTGGCGCACCACCGCCGTCGCGGCTGCGACCGACCGTCACGGCCGTCCTGGACGCGCTCGAACCGACTCCCGCGTGCGTCCTCTCCCCCGCGGGCGACGTCCTCGCGTGCACCACCGGGTTCCGCGAGATCGCGGGACCGCTCATGGACGACGAACCCAACCTCGTCCGCTTCGCGTTCAGCCCCGAGGCCAAGGCCTACCACCCGGACTGGGAGCAGATCGCGAACGACCGCGCCGCCGGGCTCCGCGCGGCCGCGGACCTCGGAGACCACGCCGCCACCGTGCTCGCGTTCGAGCTCTCCATCACCGCCGGCGCCACCTTCACCGACCGCTACAACGCCGCCGCGGCCCTGCCACCGGCGCACGGGACCGAACTCTGGGGCCCCTTCCTCGTGGCGTTCGAGACGCTTTTCCTGCCAGGTGAGGACGAGCATCGGGTGATGATTTACTTCATTCAACACTGAAGCTATAGAGAGTGACGAGCCGAAGACGGATGGAACAATCTTCGTCATGCCTCGCCCGGAACGACCGCTCGACCCCTTCGCCGGGCCTGTCGAACAATTCGCCTTCGACCTCCGCAAGCTCCGCGAGAAGGCCGGCTCCCCCGGCTACCGCGACCTCGGCAAACTCAGCCACTACTCCGCCAGCACCCTCGCCGACGCCGCCCGCGGCCAGCGGCTGCCGAGCCTCGCCGTCACCCTCGCGTTCGTCCGGGCCTGCGGCGGCGACGAGGAGCAGTGGGAACAGCGCTGGCGCGAGATCAGCGAGACCGACACGGAGCTACCGGCCGGCGACTCCCCCTACGTGGGCCTCAAGGCGTTCACCGAGCAGGACGCCGACCGCTTCTTCGGGCGTGAGCGGCTCGTCGGCAAGCTGCTGGGCAAGCTCGAGCACCACGACACGGTGCTGGTCATCGGTGCGTCAGGGTCAGGCAAGTCCTCGCTGCTGCGGGCCGGGCTGCTGGCGCGCAAGGACGGCGAGCTGATCACCCCCGGCACGCACACCGACGTCCCCCAGACCGGCGGACTGCTGGTCGTCGACCAGTTCGAGGAGATCTTCGCGCTGCCGGACCGCGACCGGTTCATCGACGACCTCACCGGCCGCGAGGGCCAGACCGTCATCGGCCTGCGCGCCGACTTCTACGGCCACGTCGCCCGCTACCCCGCCCTGGTCACCGCGCTCGAGGACGCCCAGGTCGTGGTCGGCCCGATGACCACCGACGAGCTGCGCAAGGCCATCACGCAGCCCGCCGTCGAGGTCGGCTGCGCGCTCGAGACCGGTCTGGTCGCCCGGCTCATCGCGGACGCCACCGGCGAACCGGGCGTCCTGCCCCACGTCAGCCACGCGCTGCTCGAAACGTGGCAACGCAAGCGCGGCAACACCCTCACCCTCACCAGCTACCACGAGAGCGGCGGCATCGCCCGCGCCGTCGCGAACACCGCCGAGAACGCCTACACCGGCCTCGGCGAGCCCGAGCAGGCCAAGGCCCGCCAGGTGTTCCTGCGGCTGGTCAACCCCGGCGAAGGCACCGAGGACACCAAACGCCGCGTCCAGCGCTCCGAACTCGCGGCCGACGACGTCGTCGAACACCTGGCGAACGCCCGCATCCTCACCGTCGACGACGACGGCGTCGAGATCAGCCACGAGGCCGTCATCCGCAGCTGGCCCCGGCTGCGCGACTGGCTCGCCGAGGCACGCGACGACCTGCGCGTGCACCGCAGGCTCACCGCCGCGGCCGCGGACTGGGAAGCGCACCACCGCGACCCCGGCTCGCTCTACCGCGGCGTGCCGCTCGAACAGTCCACCGACTGGGCCCAGCGCGAGCCCGGCGCCCTCAACCCCCAGGAGCAGGCGTTCCTCGACGCCAGCACCGCCGCCGCCGAACACGAACGGGCCGCCGAGAAACGCCGCACCACCAACCTGCGCCGCGTGGTGGCCCTCCTGGCCGTGCTGCTGCTCGTCGCCACCACCGCGACCGTGTTCGCCGTGCGCGCGCAGCGTCAGACCGACGAACAGCAGGTCCTCGCCCTCGCACAGAAGGCCATCGCAGAGGCCAACGGACTGCAGGACAGCGACCCCGGCCTCGCCTCCCAGCTCCGCCTCGCCGCCTACCGCCTCACCGGTCTCCCGGCCGCCCGCGACGCGCTGCTCAGCACGTTCGCCGCTCCCCAGGTCACCCTCGTCAAGGGCCACACCGACGCCACCTCGTACGCGTTGTTCCGGCCGGACGGCAAGGTCATGGCCACGGCAGGCGACGACAAGGTCGTGATCCTGTGGGACTTCGCCGACCCCCACCACCCCGCCGAGCTCGGCCGCGTCCCCGCGGGTGACGACGCCACCCACCACATGGTGTTCAGCACCGACGGCAAAACGCTGGTCACCGCGAACTGGGACGGCATCGTCCGCCTCTACGACGTCGCCGATCCCCGCAAACCGGCGGAGAAGGCCAAGCTCAGCGGCCACATCGGCCAGGTCCAGGCCATCGCGCTGACGACGGACGGCCGCACCCTCATCAGCAGCGGCGACGACAAGACGGTCCGGATGTGGGACCTCTCCGCCTCCCCCGCGACCCTCGTCCGCACGATCCAGGCCCACGACGACAACGTCCACGGCCTCGCCCTGAACCCCGCGGGCACCACCGTCGCCACCGCGTCCTGGGACGGCTCCGCCAAGCTCTGGGACCTCGCCACCGGCGAGCACCTCAGCACCGTCGATCCCAACAACGGCGACTTCTCCTCCGACTCCGTCGGCTTCTCCCCCGACGGCCGCGTCATGGCCACCGGTTACGACAACGGCGAGGTCCGGCTCTGGGACGTCACCAACCCGCGTCAGCCGAACCAGATCGGCACGGCCACCGGCCACGTCTTCTCCGTGCACACCTTGGCCTTCTCCCCCGACGGGCGGTTCCTCGCGACCGCGGGCGGTGACAAGAGCACCCGGCTGTGGGACGTCACCGACCCCGCGAAAGTCCGGCTCGCCGCCCAGCTGTTCGGTCACACCGACACCCTGTGGTCGCTGACCTTCAGCCCCGACTCCAAGCACCTGGCCACCACCAGCACCGACACGAACATCCGCGTGCTCGACCTCGCCAACCTCACCTACGGCCACCACTCGTGGACGGTGTGGGAGGTGAGGTACGACCCGCGCGGCCGGTTCTTCGCCACGGTGTCCTCCGACGGCACCCTGCGGCTCTGGAAGCCGGAGGACCTGCACGCCCAGGAGGTGGCCAGCATCCCCCCGGAGGCACCGGGGCGCGAGGCGGTCACCGTCGCCGTCCACCCCCAGCGCGACATCATCTTCGGGGGCAGGTTCGGGGCGACCCCAGGACAGGGCGAGAACGCGCTCTGGGACGTCAGCGACATCACCAAACCCCGCCAGCTCGCACCGGTGCCGACCCAGGCCGACTGGACCGCCGCCAGCACCTTCAGCCACGACGGCAGGCTGCTCGCCCTCGCCGAGCACACCGGCATCATCCAGCTCTGGAACGTCGCCGACCCGGCCGTGCCGACGAAGATCGGCCAGTTCACCATCCCCTCCGCCGAGACGATCCAGCAGATCGCGTTCAAGGACGACGACAGCACGCTCGCCATCGCGAGCGGCGGCCGTGAGCTCCAGCTGTGGGACGTCGCCGATCCCACCAAGCCGCGCGCCTATCCCGCGTTGCGCACCGACGACAACTCCCGCCCCATCCAGCGCGGCGGCCAGTCAGGCCGCTCGGAGGTCCTGGGGGTCGTGATGCACGGCAACATCATGGCGTTCTCGAACATGGACGGGACCGCCGTGGTCTACGACATCAGCGACCCGGCTCAGCCGCGCAGGCTCAGCAGCCTGCCGAACAGCGGCGCGCCGTTGCAGCGCCTCACCTTCTCCCCCGACGGCACGTTGATCGCCGCCGGCACGACCGACGACGTGGTGCGGATCTGGGACGTCCGCGACCCTCGCAACCCGGTCGAGCACGCTGTGCTGAGCGGCCACGCGGACCGGGTCTGGGGCGTCGACTTCGGACCGGACAGCCGCAGCCTGGCGACCACCGGCGCCGACCGGACCGTGCGCGTCTGGGACATCGACGTGGAGGCGACCGCCTCCCGCGTCTGCAGGATTACGACGGCGCGCCTGTCCACTCAACGCTGGGAGCACTACTTCCCCGGTGTCGACCCGAGGCCTCTCTGCTGAACAACATCCTCACCGTTCCTCTCTCGACCCCATTTGTAGTGCGAAAACGTTGTGTGGTGTCGATGCGCCGGTGTCGTACAACAACCTTTGTTCAACTGAGGCGGGCAACCGGGTGAAGGTGAGTCTTCAGTCAACACTGAAGCAATAAAATGCACCGGAATGGTTGCAGATATGATCAGATTCTCTGTCATGGAGCTCGTGCCGCATGAAGTCGGGGTTGCGCACAGCGCACTGCCGCACGACGAAACGTCCGCCCGCGCCCTCCTCGCCGAGGCCGCGGCGCAGGGCCTGCACACCGTGGTCGTCACCGCCGAGGAAGGCGACGCGCAGGCCCTCGCCGTGCTGCGTGAGTTGCGTGCCGAGTGGCACACAGAAGGCGGGCGGGTGACCGCCCAGCTCGACACGGACGCGCAGGGTCAGCTCGCGCACCTGTGGGGCCTGTCGGCGGAGCAGCGGGCCGCGTGGCTCGCCGCGTTCCCCCGCCACGACGATCCGAACTGGTGGATGCACCGCCTCCTGGTGCTCAACCACCACCCGGAGTGGGCGCCGTTGAAGGAGTGGCTGATCGAGGAGCACGTGCGGCTCTTCGGCAGGCCACCCGGCCGGCGGCGGGCTACCGCGGCAGACCGCTGAAATCGGGCTGATGTAGCCGCTGGATCCACGGGATCGGGTCTTCCTTCGGGGTGTCCCGATCCTTTTGCACCGCGGCGAACGTCAGCACGGGCACCCTCGGCACACCCACCGCGATCACGTCCCCGTGGGTGCCGGCGACCCACATGACGCCGGTGTCGGCGATGTTCGCGATCACGTCCAGGTTCGAGATGACGAACTGGACCAGCGCGAGCCCGCCCGGCAGCTGCGCGAGCCCGGCGACGTGCTGGTTGGGCCGCCACGGGAACAGCGTGATCGGCACCGGCGTCCACTGCCACGAGTTCTCGACGGCGGCGACCGCGTCGCGGTACCAGCGACCGATCTCGATCGTCGCCGGGATGCCGAGCAGTGCCGGGACCAGCAGCAGTCCGCCGACGAGCAGACCTGTCGGTGCGAGCGGGAAGAGGCTGAGCAGGATCAGCACTCCCCCGAGGCCGGCGGGCACGGCGGACCACAGCCACGCCTTGACACCCCAGCGCAGACCCTTGTGGGCGCGCAGCACCGCCTCGTCGTCCAACGGGCGCATGAGCGGGCGCTCGACTCGTTCCCTGGCCGAATACTCCCCTGTGCAAGCCTTCGCGTTGTGCCACTTGGCGAACCCGGCGGCACGGACCACGGCCCTGCCCTTCGCGTCCGGGCCGCAGACGAAGACCTCCTGCCGCTCCAGCACCATGTCCGGCAGGTCGTAGAACCAGCCCTTCAGCACCAGCCCGTCGAGCAGCAGCCGGTCCGTCGTGCTGTCGTTGTCCTCGTGTTCCGCGACCGTGGCCGGGAGGCGCCGCCACGGCTGGTCGAGCAGGCCGCGCCGGCGAGGACGGGTCTCCACCCGGTAGATCAACGGTGACAGCGCGAACGTCAGCGTGACCAGGCACAGCACGACCAGCGCACCCACGTTGCCGGGCGTCATCGGCAGGAAGAGGCACGCCGCCGCGGCGGCACCGGTCACGAGCGCGATGCCACCGAGCGTGCGGGCACCCCAGCGCAGGTCCTGGATGATCAGGCCGGTCGACCAGTCGTCCTTCGCGGGCACGTCCGTCCGCGGTTCGAGGTACTGCACGCGCTCCCCCAAGCTACGTCTTGGCCACCTCGCGGATCAGGTTCGCGAGCTCGGCCGGTCGTTCCAGGGGCAGCATATGTCCGGCGTCGGCCAGGACGACCGAGGTTCCGCCGAACTTCACCGCGTCCGACTCGGGCACCAGGCGATCTTCGTCGCCCACCACCGCGACCACGGCCTTCTCCTTGGCCACGGTCAGCCCCGCCTCCCGGTCGTAGCGGTCGACGGCGGGCCGGAACAACGCGACCGTCTCCGGCCAGTGCCCCCACACCATGTCCGCCGTCAGCTCCACGTCCGCGGGATCGGGCTGGTCACCGAAGAGCCACCACCGCAGCCCGGCGGTCTTCGTCGGCTCGATCTTCTCCCGCACCGCCCGCACGATCGGCCCGAACGCCCGCTCCAGTTCCCGCACGAGCTTCCCGACCGCCTTGGGCCACGCCAGCGACGTCTCGGACATCCCGCTCGCCGCCGTGGACACGAACACGTTGCCCAGTACCCGTTGCCGGAAGAGCCGCGGCCTGCGCTCGGCCATCGCCAGCGCCGCCATACCGCCCATCGAGTGCCCGGCGATCACGACGCTGCCGCTCGGCACGGCTCGTTCGATCAGCTCCCCCAGGTCCTCGCCGAGCTGTTCGATCGTGGCGGTCTCCTTGGTGGCACTCGCCGACCGGCCGTGCCCGCGGTGGTCGTAGGAGATGACCTGGAAGTCCTGCGCGAGCTGCTCGACGACCTTGTGCCAGCTGCGGTGGTCGAGCGCGTAGCCGTGCGCCAGCACGATCGTGATGTCCGCGTCGGGATTGCCCGCCCGCACCACGTGGAGCTCGGTCCCGTCCTCCAGCCGCACCATGGGTTTCCTTTCGCCGTGCCGTCTCATTGTCCTAACGAGACGGCACGGCGAAAGGACACGCACTAATGGCTGCCCAGCACCACATCGGGTGGCACCTTGCCGCCGGCGCCGGGCACACCGCGGAACTGGTACACCGATGCCTGCCCGCCCGGCTGCATGATCCAGGCTTCTCCCGGCGCACCCTCGCCGAGCACCGTCTGCAGCGCCTCCGCGATGTCGTCGGGCGTGAGCAACGGGAACCCGGCCGCCGCGAACTCCTCCTTCGCCCCGCCCAGCAGCAGGGTGTCCACGAAGCCGGGACACAGCGCGGTGACCGTGATGTTGTCCTTGGCCACCGCCTTGCCCGCCGCCCGCGCGTACCCGACCACGGCGTGCTTGGTCAGCGTGTACAGCGGATCCGCCGGCATCGCCGCGATGCCCGCCAGCGAGGCGGTGATCACGATCTTGCCGCCGCCCTGGCGCCGCAACGCCGGGACGGCCGCGCACAGCCCGTAGACCACGTGGTCGACGTTGACCCCGACGAGCTTGCGGTACCGGTCGACGTTCAACGCGTCGTCGATCCCCGCCTGCCCGCCGCCGATACCGGCGTTGAGGTGCACGACGTCGAGCCGGCCGAGCTCCTTCTCCACCTGTGCCACCACTGCCGGCATGGTCTCGGGATCGGTCACGTCGCCGGCGATGGCGATCCCGCCGACTTCCGAGGCGATCCGCTGCGCACCGGCGGCGTCGAGGTCGAGCACCGCCACGCGGGCGCCGAGCTTCGTGAGCCGGCGGGCGACGGCGGATCCGATGCCGCCCGCGCCGCCGGTGACCAACGCGACCTGACCGGTCAAGTCCACAGTGGACACGACTTTCTCCTCAGCTGTTGCGCAGGAAACGGTCCAGAACGCGGACGCCGAACTTGAGCGCGTCCACCGGCACGCGCTCGTCCACGCCGTGGAAGAGGCCGGAGAAGTCGAGGTCCGGCGGCAGCTTCAGCGGTGAGAAGCCGAAGTTGCGGATGCCGAGCCGCTGGAACGACTTGGCATCCGTGCCGCCGGAGAGCATGTACGGCAGCACTCGGGAACCGGGGTCCTCGGCGATGATCGACGCGGTCATCGCGTCCACCAGGGCGCCGTCGAACGTCGTCTCCACCGGGGGCAGGCCGACCCACTCGCGTTCGACGTCCGGGCCGAGGAGCTCCGCGAGCTCGCGGTCGAACGCCTCCTCGCGGCCGGGCAGGATGCGGCAGTCGACGGTGGCCTCGGCGCTCGACGGGATGACGTTCGCCTTGTACCCGGCCGAGAGCATCGTCGGGTTCGCGGTGTCGCGGATCGTGGCGCCGATCATGCGGGAGAGGGCACCGAGCTTGCCGATCGAGCCCTCGATGTCGTCGTCCGGGAAGTCGAGGCCGGTGATCTCGCTGACGCCGTCCAGGAACTCCCGCACGCTCGGCCGGATGATCATCGGCCACTTGTGCTGGTCGAGCTTGGTGACGGCGGCGGCGAGCTTCGCGACCGCGTTGTCGTGGTGGATCATGCTGCCGTGTCCGGCGGTGCCCTTGACCCGCAGCGTGAGCCAGCGGATGCCCTTCTCGGCGGTCTCGATCAGGTACGCGCGGACGTCGTCCTTGAGCGTGATCGAGAAGCCGCCGACCTCGCCGATCGACTCGGTGACGCCCTCGAACAGCTCCGGCCGGTTCTCGACCAGCCACTTCGCGCCGAAGAGACCGCCGGCCTCCTCGTCCGCGACGAACGCGAAGACGATGTCGCGCGGCGGCACGATGTTGTTGCGCTTGAAGTGCCTGGCCAGCGCGAGCGTCATGCCGACCATGTCCTTCATGTCGACCGCGCCGCGTCCCCACACGTACCCGTCCTGCACCGCGCCCGAGAACGGGTGCACCGACCACTCCGAAGCGTCGGCGGGCACCACGTCGAGGTGGCCGTGCACGAGCAGCGCGCCCCGCGACGGATCCGAGCCTGCCAAGCGTGCGATGACGTTGCCGCGGCCTTTGGCACCCGACTCGACGTACGTGGTCTCGTAGCCGACCTCGGACAGCTTCTCCGCCACCCACTCGGCGGCCTCGCGCTCCCCCACCACCGTCGCGGGATCACCCGTGTTCGTGGTGTCGATCCTGATCAGCTCGCTGACCAGCGTGACCGCCTCGTCCTCTGCCAGCGTCAACGCGTTCCCCAATGTGCTCACCCAGTCTTCCTACCACCAGTCAGAAGACAGACCACCCCGTGAGAGTGGTGAATCTGTCGAGCGCGTCGACACCCGCCACGGAGTTGCCGCGTGCGTCCAAGGCTGGACTCCACACGCAGATCGCGCACTTTCCGGGGACGACGGCGATGATCCCGCCGCCGACGCCGCTCTTGCCGGGCAGGCCGACCCGGTAGGCGAACTGGCCGGCGGCGTCGTAGGTGCCGCAGGTGAGCATCACGGCGTTGACCCGCTTCGCGCCGCTCACGCCGAGCAGGCGCGTGCCGTCGTTGCGGACGCCGTGGCGGGCGAGGAACAGCGTCGCGCGAGCAAGATCCGCGCAGCTCATCGCGATCGAGCACTGGCGGACGTACTCGTGCAGCACCACGTCCACGGAGTTGTGGATGTTGCCGTAGGAGGCCATGAAGTGGGCCAGCGCGCGGTTGCGGTCGCTGTGGTCCAGTTCGGACTTGACGACCTCGCGGTCGATCGCGATCCGCTCGTTGCCGCTCTCCTGGCGCAGGAAGTCGAGGAGCCGGTCGGAGGCGCCGAGCCCCAGGTGGTCGGTGACGACGAGCGCGCCGGCGTTGATGAACGGGTTGCGCGGGATGCCCTGCTCGGTCTCCAGCTGGACCAGCGAGTTGAACCGCGACCCGGACGGCTCACGGCCGACGCGGCTCCAGACGTCGTCGTTCTCGGCGAGGGCCAGAGCCAGGGTGAACGCTTTGGAGATGCTCTGGATCGAGAACGGTGTGCGGTACTCCCGCGCGCCGTGGACCTCGCCGTCCAGTGTGGCGACGGCGAGGCCGAAGGCGTGCGGGTCGATCCTGGCGAGAGCCGGGATGTAGTCGGCTACTGCGCCTCCTGGCGTGACTTGCTCGGCGATGCGGTCCACCAGCTCCTGGAGCTCCATGGCCGCCATCCCATCATGGGACTGGGCCGTACTTTCAGGCGCCGAGGACCTGGAACTCGTAGAGCTTCGTGTTCTGACCGGGCTTGACCGAGCAAGGAACCTTGAAGGTGCCCAGGAACGTCTCGGTGCCGTCCGAACGGCGCGGCGTGAGCGTCAGCTCCGCGGCGCCCAGCGAGATCGACGTCGTGCCGGCGTTGGCCAGCGTCATCGACGGCAGCGTGCCCGCGGCGGTCACGTCGAACGTGCCGCTCGGGGCCACCGGCGTGACCGGGATGGTCAGGTTCGACGTGAGCTGCTGCACCGTTCCCGCGTTGTCCACGGGCACCTTGGTGGTCATCGTGCCCTCGACCGTGGTGGCGCCGAGCCAGTTCAGGACGTTCGCGGCCGTCTCCGACACGGTGGTGGTGACGGTCGTGTCGGCCACCGCGGTCGGCACGCCGACGGTCGCGGAGTCCGGCAGGTTCGGCGACGTGACCTTCGACGGCTGGTCCTGAGCTCCGATCAGCGTGAACGTGCAGGAGTAGGTGATGTTCAGCTCGGCGGTCGCGGCCGAGCTGGTGCCGGCCGTCGCCACGCTCATCGTTCCGGCGAGCAGAACGCAGGCAGCGGCGCGTGCGAGAACTCCGGTCTTCATGTGCAGGGACCTCCTGAGTACGACATTGAACTGCAAGAAGGTGGTTTTGCTTTACTCGCGAGTAAAGTAGCGAGACCGGATTCCGCAAAGCAAGGGAAACCGCGCTTTTATCACCCGCGTACGAATTGACGCGGAGTGATTTATCAGTCGCGATCCAATAAATAGTGCGCGCGCAGGGCCAGTTCGAGGGTGAAGCGCTCCTCGGCGTCGTGCATTCGGTCGCCGAACAGTTCGTCCAATTGGTTCACCCGGTAGCGCACGGTCTGCGGATGCACCTGCAGCCGGGCGGCGACCTCGGGCGCCCCGCCGCGGGCGGACAGCCACACGAGCAACGTCTCGGCGAGCTTCGTGCGCTGACGGTCGGTCAGCCCGGCCAGCGGCGCCAGCGCCCGTTCGGCCAGCTGCCGGGCCAGGAACTCGTCCGCGAGCATCGTCAGTTCGACCAGATGATCGGCGCAGTCGAGGACCGGCCGGTCGGGCAGCACGCCCTCGCGCACCAGCGTGAGCACGCGGCGGGCGCTGGCCAGCGACTTGCGGGCCTCGGCGGGGGCCACGGACAGCCCGACCGCGGCACGCCAGCCGGGCAACGCCCTGCGCAGCCAGCGCGACACCGCCACCGGGTTCGGCACCAGCAGGTACGGCGTGGCGTCCTCGAAGTTCACCAGCACGTCCGGCGGCAGGTCGTCCGCTGGTGCTTTCGACGGCTCCAGGGCGACGGCGCACAGCCGGTCCGGCATCGGCCAGACCGCCGCGTCGGCCGCGTCCGACACGACCTGCCAGTTGCCGGCGGGATCGCCGACCAGCAGCTCCATCAGCTTGCGCCGCTTGCGTTCCAGCGTGCCCGCCGCGCTGGCCTGTGCGGCCGCGTAACCCTCGACCGACAGGCTCACCAGCTCGTCGACGTGGGCGATCATCGCCTCGCCCAGCACGGACATCAGGTGCAGCGACAGCTCCCGCCGTTCGGCGAACGCGCACACGTGCCGCCAGGCGACCCTGGCACCGATCCGGTAGGCCGCCTGGAGGCTGTCGAGGCTGCGGCCGGACCGGAACTCCCACGAGCCGAGCTTGCGGTGGATGTCGTCGTGCGGATCCGGCGTGGAATCCGGCGCGGCGATCCGGTCGACGAACTTGACCAGAGCCTGCCGGATTCCGTCGACAACGTTGTCCCGGAATAGGCTGTATTCCGGAATCGATTTCTCGATCGCCTCGAAGATGTCGACCGAAAGCGGCGCGACTTCCATTCTGAGCAGCGGGGCGAGCTCACGCGGGACCGATCTGCGCGGATCGTCCAGCTGAGTCATCCTCGCGAGTGTAGGGGGATAACGAAACCTGGTCGTTCAGCCAACCGGACGAAGTGGTTCACACGAAGAACAGGCGCACGACGGCGTCGCGTGCCACCAGGAACCCGGCGATGCCGAGGATCCAGCCGGTGGTGCTCGCGCCCTTCTCCGCGAACCAGGTGCTGACCCGGTTGAGGAACGGCTCGATCCTGCTCCGCACCGCGAGCCGCCCGCCGAGCAGCAGCACCGCCGGCACGATCATGACCAGGCAGTACCCGGCGAGCAGCAACCCGATCTGACCGGGGTCGAGGTCGGCGGCGCTCATCATGCCGATCGCACCGAGATACGGCAGCATCGTCGCGAGCTCGACGACCCCCGCGAGCACGGCGAGGCCCGCCAGCGTTGCGACCGACCCGTTGGCGTTGATCCGGTCCTGCCACTTGCCGGTGTCGGTCTTCTTCTTGCTGTCGAACCGGAAACTCACGGCGAACAGGATCACGCCGATCACCAGCTGGATCCACAGCGCGATCTTGGTGTCGAGATGGTCGATCACCTGCGAGGCCCCGAGCACGATCAGCACGCCGACGACGAAGTAGAAGACCGTGATCG
The DNA here is from genome assembly GCF_044455585.1 of Lentzea sp. NPDC051213. Lineage (NCBI taxonomy): Bacteria > Bacillati > Actinomycetota > Actinomycetes > Pseudonocardiales > Pseudonocardiaceae > Lentzea > Lentzea sp. NPDC051213. The sequence continues at coordinate 1,466,352 of NZ_JBITEX010000001.1, read as the reverse complement.
TGCCGAGGTAGACGCCGAACCTGCCGAGTTTCAGGCGGCCCGGCGTGAGCATCAGCCAGATCGGGATGAACAGCGTCCCGATGCTCGTCGAGTCCAGCAACGCCAGTCCGGCGAGCGCCGCGACCAGTCCCAGTGTCATTCGTTCCCCCAAATCATGGCGAGATGGCCGGCGATCACCTGTTTCGCCACCTCGGCTGTCATCACGTCCGGCTCCAGGGCGCGTTGTGCCGTCACCCCGTCGACCAGGGCGGCGAGTCCGACGGCCTCCCCGCCGTCACGCCCCGCCGCCTCCAGCACGTGCCGGCACAGTTCCCTGATCTCCCGTGCACCCTCGACGTGCCGTTTGAGCAGCACGGGATTCGCCGCCGCACGGGCAGCGAACGCGAGCCACACCCGTGCGCGCGCCGCGTCGTCGACGAGCGCGATGGCGCACAACGCCTGATGCAGGCGGTCCTGGAGGCTCCCCTCTTGCCCCAGGACCTCCCGCACTCGCGCGGTGAGCTCCTCCACGAGCTGGTCCTGCGCGAACAGCAGCAGCTCGTCCTTGCTGCGGAAGTACTTCTGCAGCAGGCCCGTGGTGGCGTTCAGCTCCCTGGCGATCCTGGGCAGGCTCGCCGCGTCGAGCCCCTCGGCGTCGACCACCCGGTAGAGGGCGGCGACCACCTGCTGGCGGCGCTCGACGGGATCCGCGTGTCTTGGCACGGCCGTAAGATTACGATCTTAATCTAACGCGCGCAACTCGATCCGGTATTCATGTGGGTCATGGATCTCACGGCGGTTCCGCTGGTGGCTCTGCGGGTGTTCCAGGAGGTGGCCGAGCGCGGCACGCTCAGCTCGGCCGCGGAGGCGCTGGGCTACCCGCAATCCGCGGTGTCCCGGCAGATCGCGGCGCTGGAACGGGTCGTGCGCGCGCCGTTGCTCGACCGGCAGCGCGACGGCGTGCAGCTCACCGACACCGGGCACGTGCTGCTACGGCACGCGGGTCTTGTGCTCGCGCAGCTGGATGCGGCGAGCCGGGAGCTGTCCGGGCTGCCGGCCACGGCGGGCACCGTGCGCCTCGGGTGGTTCACGAGCGCGGGCGGCACGCTGGTCCCCGGCGCGCTCGCCGCGTTGCGGCGCAGTCATCCGGCGTTGACGGTGACCACGCGCGAGGGCACTACCGCGTCGCTGGTACGTGCGTTGCGCGCTCGGACCGTTGACCTCGCCGTGCTGGAGTCGGCACCGCCGTTCCGAGCGTTGGATGCCGAGACGCCGGCCCTGCGGACCAAGGTGCTGGACGAACGCGAGCTGCTGCTGGCCGTACCGTTGACGCATCCGTTGGCACACAAGGACTTCGTCGATGTCGCGGATCTGCGCGGCTGGGCGTGGATCGCGAGCCCGCCGCCGGGCCTCGGCGTGTGGCCGGGGCTGGACGAACGGCAGGCGGTCGCCCACATGGCTCGTGACTGGATGGCGAAGCTTCAGCTCGTGGCGTCCGGTGCGGGCATCACGACGGTGCCCGAGTCGTTGAGCGGGTCGGTTCCTTCTGGCGTGCAGATGCTTCGGGTGCGTGGCGGTTCACAAGAGAGACGCCGGGTCGTCGTGGCGTGGCTGAACCTGTCAGAACCAGCGTCCGTGGTGGTGGACGCCCTCGTCAGTGGTACTCACCCGTGAGCATCGCCGTCGCCAGCTCCACCCTCGACCGGTAACCGGTGCGCTGGAACAGCCGCGTCAGCTTCGCCTCCACGCTCTTCTCCGTCGTGCGCAGGACGCCGGCGAGCTCGCGGTTGGTGAGACCTTCCGCGACCAGCGAGGCGAGCAGTCGTTCCTGCTCGGCCGTCGTCACGGCACGGCCGGGTACCGCGACGCCGCGCTCGCGCATCAGGTGCCGGAGCAAAGCCCTGGGCAGCAACGCGTCCAGCGTCCCGAACAGCTCATAGGCATCGCGCAGGGTCTGCGCGTCACCGAGTCCGTGGGAGGCCAGCGCGGTCAGCGTCAGCGCCGTCTCGTGCGGCTGGCCACGTTCGGCCACCAGCCTGCGCACCTCCGCGGCCGCCGCCCGGTCGTACCAGGTCACGGCACGGGCGAGCAGGTGGTTGCGGTGCGCGCGGCCGGTGTCCATCGTCGCGGCGATGTCGGCCAGCCGTTCCACCCTGGCCTCGGCGTCCTCACGGTCGCCGTCGTCCAGCGACATCACCGCCAGGCGCATCTCCAGCTCGTCGGTGGCGATCACGATCGCGTGCTGGGCGGCGTACGCCAGGCCCCGCAGCAGCACCCGCCGTGACTTGTCCCGTGCGCCGAGCACGAGCTCGAGGTCGGATTCCGGCACGTCCAGCACGTGCTGCAACACGTTCTGCCCGGCGCGCGCGTCGGCGATCACCTCGCGCGCACGGGTCAGCTTCGCCCGTGTGACGAGCATCGTGGCGAGGTCGCGTCCCAGCGCCGTGTGTGCCGCGACCTGACCGAGCGTCGATCCGGTGGCCAGCGCCTTGCGCGCGTTGCCGAGCGCGGCGTCCCAGCGTCCGTCGGCGACCTCGAGCAATGCGCGATCGGCCACCGCCGTCGCCTGGTCCGCGAGCATTCGTGCGGCCCGCTTCGACTCGCCCATCAGCAACAGGCACCGGGCCATCGCCGACTGCAGTGCCGGCCGGTGCCGGTCGACCGCGTAGAGCGGGCACAAGGAAGGGTCGCTGGCGACCCGTTCGAACTCGGCCATCCGCCCGGTCATCAGCGCCGCGCTCATCCCGAACAGCTCGCCGAACGTGACCGAGGCGGCGTTGCCCAGCCGCCACATGCCGCGCGTGCTCGCGAGCAACGTCGCCGCCTCGTCCCAACGGTCCGTGTAGCACATCGCGACCGCACGGCCGATGAACCGCGCGGCGGTGCCGCCCGGCAACGAACGCCAGCTGCCGTCGGCGACCTTGCGCAGCGCTCCCCTGTCCCCCGCCGCGCACATGCCCACCAGCCGGATCAGGTACAGCTCCTGCAACTGATCGGCGGTGAAGTCGTCCGGGAGCTCCAGCGCCGCGTCCACGCTGGCCATCGCGGAGATGAAGTCGTTGTGGCAGGCGCAGGCGACGGCGTGCATGAACAGGGCTTCCGCCCGTTGCTCCTGGCTCGCGGCCCGGTCGGCGGCCGCGCGCAGCCAGCGCCGGGCGGCCGGGTCGTGCAGCACGGCGGCCCGTCCGGCGGCGAGGAGCTGGGTAGCCGCCTTCCCCGCGTCGGCGAACCCGCCCGCGTCGATCAGCCGGTCCGGCAGGTAGCCGGGGTTCGCGCAGAACGCCCTGCCCTCCCAGATCGCGCTCACGGCGCGCCATCCGAGGTCGTGGCGCTCGTACGGGCCGAGGCTGGCCGCGAGCGCGTTGGCCAGCACCGGCGCGCGGAACCGCCAGCCGTCCTCGTGCCGCACCAGCACACCTTCGGCTTCGAGTTCCGGCAACGCGCGGGTGTCCCCCAGCAGTTGTTCAGCGGCCGGTCCGAGGGGATGCAGGATCGCCATCGCCTTCGCGGACTGCCACGCCGCCTCGCCGAGCAGCCGGATCCGTTCCACCGCAGGGTGCCGATGGCTGGTGCCGCGCGGTTCGTCCACCAGGTACGCGGTGCGGTCGATGATCCTCATCGCGCCACCCCGCAGGTAACCGTCGACCGCGAGGTCGATCAGCCCCGGCACGCCGCGGCTGTCCTGGTGCAGCCGGCGCACCAGCTCGGGGTCGGCTGAGACGTTCAGCACTGAGGTGAACATGTGGCTGACCTCGGCCCGGTTCAGCGGCGCCAGCGGCACGATCTCGGTGAGCGGGCTGGTCTTCAGCACGTCGGCGAGGTCGGTGTGTTCGAGGCGCACGGGCGTGCGGTAGCTCCCGACGACGCAGGTCGCGAACTGCGGGAAGGCGTTGAGCAGTGCGCGCAGCACGTCGGTGTTGAGGCGGTGCAGATCGTCGAGGAACAGCACGGGTGGCCGTGACCAGCGGGCCAGCTCCTCTCGGACACGGGCGACCACAACCTGGGGGCGGTTGCGGTCGGCGCGCAGCAGTGGCACGTCTGCTGTGCGCACACGCTGCTGTTCGAGCGTGTCCCGCACGTCGTCGAGCAAAGCGGTGCGGCCGATGCCCGCGGGTCCGGTGACCAGCACCAGCCGCGTGGCCCCCGACAACAGTGGCCACACCACGCTTGTGTGTGCGTCGTCTCTGGCGATCAGGTTCTTCGAGCCGCGCGGATCGGTGTGACTCAGCGTTCCGGTCATCCGGTGGCTCCTCGGTCGTCGAGCCTGCCCGCCAGGCTCGCGGCCGCCAGCTCCACGCGCGACCGGACGCCGGTGCGCAGGAACAGGCGGGTGAGGTGGTGCTCGACGGCCTTCTCGCTGACCTCGAGCTCGGCGGCGATCTGGCGGTTCGTCTGGCCGGCGCGCACGAGCTCCACGATGCGAAGCTCCGTCCCGGTGAGCTCGCCCGGCGTCGCGGAGGCGCGCGGTGCCGTTACCCCGAACCGGCGCATCAGCGCGGAAACCCTGGCGGGCAACAGGAACGACGCTCCGCCCTCCTTCGCGATGGCGTGCAGCTCCCGCACGACGGGCTGCGGATCGTCGCAGAACTGGGCGAGGATGGCGCACGCCCACAGCAGGTCCGGCCGGTGTCCCCGGCGCCGGACGACGTCCGCGCCGCGGGCCGCCTCCGCCGGGTCGTGGTACATCAAACCCTTGGCCAGCAACAGGATCTGCAACGTGCAGCGGCAGTCGTCCTGCCGGTGCAGTTCGCTGATCTCGGTCATCAGCGCGCGGGCGATGGTCGTGTCGTTGCTGCGCAACGCGATCTGCAGTGCCTGCAGCATCAGCCGGCCGATGCCGGGCCGGACGCCCGCCTGCCTGGCCCTGCGCAGCGTGCGCCAGGCCAGGTTGACCGCGCTCTGTGAGTCGCCGGCGCGGTGCAGCAGGCCGCACTCGACCATGGCCCTGATCGGGGCGTACCTCGTGGCGCGGCTGACCTTGGCGAGCCACGCGAAGGCCTGGCGGTGCTCGCCGCGGGCGGAGTGGATGGCGGCCGCGAACACGCGGCCTAGGTGGTGGGCGGGCATCGGGCGTTTGGTGAGTTCGAGCTGCCGCACCGCTTGGAGCGCGGCCGTCCAGTCGGCTTTCGCGTATTCGCGGACCACTCGCTGGAAGAACTTCAACGGGCCGTGGTCCGGTGTGCGGTAGCGCGGGCCGAGCACGAGTTCCAGCACCGTGGCGACGTCACCGGCCGTGCCGGCTTCGGTCAGCTCGTCGAAGCGTTCGCGTGCTTGGTCATCACGGACGTACCTCAGTGCGGTGCGGCAGGCTTGGGCGTCGAAGCGCAACGCGTGGTAGATCGCGTTCAGCTCGGCGTTGGTGATGACCACTTCGTCGTCGTGCGTGTTCATCGGCAGTGGCGTCCAGTCGGGACGTTCGCCCAGCCACCACCGTGCGAGTGCTACCGCGGGGCCGCCTTTGATCTGCGGCTCTTCACCGTTGAGTAGCAACAGCATGGCGGCGGCGTCGGTGTTCGGGTCTTCTCTGGTCTGTTCGCTCAGCACCGTGCGCATCAGCTCGTCCTGGCCGGTGCTGACGAGCACGGCCAGCGCGGTGAGGAAGAGCCTTCCGCTCGGCTCGGCGGTCATCCTGACCGCGGCGGCGAGCCAGCGACCGGCGCGTTCCGGATCGGTGGCCTCGATCTCGACGGCGCGGTCCGCGAGCCAGCGCGCTTTCCGCGGCGCGTCGGGCAGGTCTGGGCCGGCCAGCGCGACCAGGTCCGGGTCGGCGGTGTCGACCGCGAGCGCGACGTGCATCCGGCGGACCTCGTCCTGGCCGCTCTGGTCGATGATCGCGGTGGCCAGAGCCGGGCAGAGGACCTTGAGGTCGTCGTTGATGACGCCGTTTTCGACGAGTTCGTCGAGGGCGCGGCCGCAGTCGGCCAGGTCGTCGTGGAGCAGTCGGAGATCGCTGACCTCGATGCCCTGGCGCACGACGCAGAGCAGCGCGACCCGGTGGGCGAGGCCGCGGACGTGGTCCAGCAGCGGGTGGTGCTTCGGCAGGCTGATCTTGTCGCCGGCCAGGAACATCCTGTCGCCGACCCAGGTCAGGCTGGTCCCGCTGAGCGTCGCGAGGACGGTGCCGGGGTTGCCATACAGCGGACCGAGCGCGGTGCGGAGCGCCTCGACGACGCTGACGTCGAGCGGGTTCCGTTCGGTGATCATCGCGGTCACGACGTCCGGTGACAACGTTGGCAGGTCGATGACGACGTCCGCGGCCTCGGCCAGTTCGGCGTGGTCCGCGCAGACCGCGACGACCAGGCAGCCGGGCATTCTCATGGCGGTCGCGGTGAGCACCGGGTCAGGGAGCCGGTCGGCGTCGTCGATCAGCACGACGGCCCGCGAGCGCGGCCGGTGAGTGACGACGGCGACGCCCTCCGCGCGCCACGTCGCCGCGGCGTGACGCAGCAGTTCCGACCGTCCGCTTCCTGGCTCACCGCGTACCACCGCGAGACGTCCGCGTGAGGCAGCGGCCTCGAACGCGGCCCGCAACGCGGCGAGCTCCCCGTGGCGTCCGCGCAGTTCTTCCTGCACGTGACGACTCCCCTCGGCTGGACGAGATCCGGCGGGCCCCTGCCGCCCGCCGGATCCCGGTGGTGGCCGCGCCCCGGCTCGGGCGGCGGCAAGCTGGACCGGGTCGGCCACTGGCTCGAGATTAGGTGAGAGCGCGACCGTCGCGAGTGGACGCGGGGAAACCCCTCAGGTAGCCGGCATGACATCTGTCATGGCGAACTGGTGTGCCGCCGCACTGCCGGAACCGGGTGTTTGCCGAGATCGTGGACCTATGACAGCGATCGAGGTGAAGGACCTGACCCGGCGCTACCACGGGGGGTTCGAGGCGGTTCGGGGCGTCTCATTTGAGGTCGAGCGTGGCGAGATGTTCGCGTTGCTGGGCACGAACGGTGCGGGGAAGACCTCGACGGTGGAGGTGGTGGAAGGGCTCTCACGTCCTGCGTCGGGGTCTGTTTCCGTGCTGGGGCACGATCCGCTCCGCGAGCGTTCCCTGGTCCGGCCCCGGATCGGCGTGATGCTGCAGGAAGGCGGCTTCCCGCCCGACCTGACTGTGACCGAGGCCACAAAGATGTGGGCGGGCACGCTGTCTCAATCGCGCCCCGTCGCGGAGGCGTTATCTCTTGTTGACCTGGCGCATCGGGCTTCCGTGCGGGTGAAACAACTTTCCGGCGGCGAGCGGCGGCGGCTCGACCTGGCACTGGCACTGCTGGGCAAGCCCGAGGTGCTCTTCCTGGACGAGCCCACGACCGGACTCGATCCAGAAAGCCGCCGCAACACGTGGGAACTGATTCGGACCCTGCTGCGCGAGGGCGTGACCGTGCTGCTGACGACGCACTACCTGGAGGAAGCGCAGGCGTTGGCCGACCGGTTGGCGATCATGCACCGCGGCCGGATCGTCGCGCAGGGAACGGTTTCCTCGGTGGTGGACGCGTATCCGTCTCGCGTTTCGTTCTTCGTGCCGCGCGACGTCTCGCTGCCCGTCGTCGCGGACTTCGGTGCCGACGGCCGTGCGACCGTGCGCACCAACAACCTGCAGGAGACCCTGCACGAGCTTCTTGCGTGGGCTCATGTCAACGAGGTGGAACTGTCCGGTTTGGACGCCAGGTCGGCGTCACTCGAGGAGGCGTTCCTGGCGATCGCGGAGGAGGCGGCATGAGGGCAGTGGCTGTCGGGCAGGCTGAGCTGAAGTTGTTCTGGCGCAACCGGACCGCGCTGTTCAACTCGTTCGCGCTGCCGTTGCTGGTGGTGCCGTTGCTGATGTCGTCCGACGCCGACGGCGTGCCGATCGTGGTCGGCCTGATGGGGTTCGTGCTGCTGATGGCGGTCTACTACAACCTCGTGACCACCTTCGTGGCGCGGCGCGAGGAGCTGGTGCTGAAACGGCTTCGCGTCGGCGAGCTGACCGATCCGGAGATCCTGCTGGGCGCCTCGCTGCCGTCCATCGTGGTGGCGTTGGGGCAGATGGTCCTGTTCGCGGTGATCGTCGGCCTGATGACCGGCGTCCAGCTGCCGACGAGGCCATGGTTCCTGGTACTGGGAGTGGTCGGCGGAGTCGCCGTGTTCGTGCTGCTGGCGGCGGCGTCCTCGGCGTTCACCCGCACCGTCGAGATGGCGCAGGTGACGTCGTTGCCGGTGCTCATGGCGTGCGTGCTCGGCTCCGGCCTGATGATCCCGCTGTCCTATCTGCCCGAGACCGTGGCGGCGGTGCTGCGCCTGCTGCCGTTGACCCCGGTGCTCGACCTGCTGCGAGCCGGCTGGGAAGGCGGCCCGGTGCTGCGGCCGTTGATCGTCCTGGCGGTGTGGATCGCCCTGGGCACCTACGCTGTACGACGTTGGTTCCGCTGGGATCCCCGGAGGTGAGCTTGCTCGGCTGGTGGCGGTCACGCAGCAGCGCGGCGCGGTTCGACCTGTTCGTGCGGGCCACGTTCTACCTGAACTACGTGACGCTGCCACCGCTGATGGTGCTCAGCCTGACCGACGAGATCAGCGCGGGCGCCCTGCTAGCGCTCTCCGCGGCGGCGCTCCTGCACATCGCACTGAGCGTCCCGCTAGTCCACTTCGGCATCGAGCACCACCTCGGCAAGGTCCCGTTCCCCCGCCGCCTGCTGGTCACCTACGTGCTGGTCTCCTGCGCGCTCTTGGCAGCCGGCAGACTCGCGTTCCCGTCGGCGTCGCCAGGCCAGCCCGACGGCCCCGCGGACGGCATCACGTTGTTCCTCCTGGCACTGACCTTCATGGCGCTGTCCGCGGTGCTAACGCCCCGCAGCCTGCTCCTGGCGATCGCCGTCGCCAGCGTGTACCTGCTCCTGACCGCCCCACTGGACCGAGCGGTGCCGTTCATCCTCCTGCTGCACATCCTGGCTTTCGGCTTCCGCACCACGCTCTGGATGGTGGGCGTCGTCTGGGAACTGGACCGCTCCCGAGAGGTCCGCGCGAACCTGGCCGTGGCGGAAGAACGCCTCCGCTTCGCCCGCGACCTGCACGACGTGGTGGGCCGCAACCTCTCCGTGGTGGCCCTGAAAGCCGACCTGGCCGCCCAACTAGCGCGCCGCGGCCGCCCGAACGCAATCGACGAAATGCTGGAAGTCCGCCAAATCGCCCAAGACTCCCTGGACGAACTCCGCGCCGTCGTCTCGGGCTACCGCACCGCCGACCTCTCCGTAGAACTGGCAGGCGCCCGCTCCCTGCTGGACTCCGCAGGCATCGACTGCCGCGTGATCGGCGAGGTGGGCGTAGAGGGCGACCAGGCCGGCGCCCTGGGCTGGGCAGTCCGCGAAGGCGTGACCAACGTGCTACGCCACAGCGAGGCCAGCTCGTGCACGATCACGTTGCGCGGCAAGGTACTCACCATGTCCAACGACGGCGCTCCCCCGTCCGGCTTCCGCTTCGGCAGCGGCCTAACGGGCCTGCACGAACGTGTAGCGGCCTTAGGCGGTTCGGTAACCGCAACGCCCGAACCCCCGAACCGCTTCGTGCTGACCGTGGAGCTCCCGTGATCCGCATCCTCCTGGCCGACGACGAACACCTGATCCGCGGAGCAATGGCAGCGTTGCTATCGCTAGAAGACGACCTAGAAGTGGTAGCCCAAGCAGCCACCGGCGCCGAAGCCCTGGCGACAGCCCGAGTAGTCCGCCCAGACGTAGCCGTGATCGACCTGCAAATGCCAGACCTGGACGGCGTCTCCGTAGCCCGAGCCCTGGCCGCAGAACTCCCCACCTGCTCAACCATGATCGTCACCAGCCACGGCCGCCCAGGCCACCTCAAACGAGCACTGGCCGCCGGCGTCCGAGGCTTCCTCCCGAAAACGGTCTCGTCCGACGTCCTGGCCACAGTCGTCCGTACAGTCCACACCGGCGGCCGCTACGTGGACCCAGCCCTGGCCGCAGAAGCCATCAGCGCTGGCGACAGCCCCCTAACCCCACGCGAAGCCGACGTCCTGGAACTGGCCGCAGAAGGCGCCCCGATCGACGAAATAGCCCGCCGCGCCTCCCTCTCCCCAGGCACAGTCCGCAACTACCTCTCCTCAGCGGTAGGCAAAACCGGCGCCTCAAACCGCCACGAGGCCGCCCGCTTCGCCCGAGCCCGAGGCTGGATCTAGCGGTCCCACCACTTGAGTGTCCGCATCCCGAACAGCGTCAACCACTTGGACGGCTCCCCCGCCGCCACGTCAACCTCAAACCAAACCCGCCCAGGATGCCGCCCCTCCTGCACCCAAACCCCACCTTCGCCGGCCGCACGGATCATCTCCATCGCCTCAACCATCCGCGGATCCCTGACGTTCGCGAGCCGGAAGTACTCAGCCGCGTTCAACACGCTGTACCCCCCACCGGAACGGCGACCGGAACTCCGCAACCCACCCGGCCACCGGCGCCCCCGTCGACAGCCGCCTGAACAGGTGCCGCGTCAGCAGGTACTCCTCGCCCGCGGCACGTGCAGCCGTGATCGCCGCCGACCCGCCACACGCCCGTTCATAAGCCAGCAGCCCCTTCAGCGAGTTGAGCGTCGAGTGAAACGACGACCTCGTAGCCCCCTCAACCCACTCGCAGTTCCACCCACCGTCCGCGAGCTGGTGCCGCACAAACCACTCGGCGATGCCCTCGACATCCGCCTGCAGCCACACCCCGTTGGCCAACGTCCACGAGTTGATACAGCAGTCGACCTCGCCACCCCAATAGGTCAGCTCGTCGTACTCCCACCGACAGTGCTCGGCCAACAACTCCACGGTCCCTCGAAGGACCGCAGCGTCAAGCCCCCACTCCCGCAGGTCGTTCAACGCCCAGGTGGTAGCTGTCCAAGGCTGCCCCTCCTCCTTCCCGTCGTACCCGCGCGGGAAGAAGGCCCCACCGGCCCACATGCCGTCGTCGCCTTGCGCTTTGACGAGCCGTGCCCCAAACCCCTCCCTCGCAACCCGAGCCCTTGTCGCCTCCCAGACCTGTTGGGGCGCACCCGCAAGGTCCCGCTCGACCTGCCACCGCAGGGCTGGATCGGAGTCGAGCAACCACTCGATCAAGTCACTCACGCCGGCGACTGTAGCGCCGCTGGCCCGTTGATCTCGCGGGCTGCAGTTGCATGCCGACATGATCCGTTTTGCCGTTGCAGCTGCGCGTCTATGACGGCCTTTCCGGCGCCCCTACCTGCGCGAACCTCACCGCGGGGGGTCGATTTTGGCGTCGGGCGACGATCATGTAATCTAGGCACAGGCCACGGCGCGAGTCGTGGGAGAACTAAATACGTCCGGGTGGCGGAATGGCAGACGCGCTAGCTTGAGGTGCTAGTCCCCGAAAGGGGGTGGGGGTTCAAGTCCCCCCTCGGACACCAGCATTATTCACCCCCACGGGGTTGATGGAGACATCAGCTTCGTGGGGGTTTTGCTTGTACCGAACCTGCAGGTCTATCTCGTCGTACAACTCCTCCAGCCTTTTCGGCGCTCGGCCGTTCAACGCCGCGCTTACGTCGCCCATCGAGTCGAGCCGTGCGTGAAGCTCTGCGGCGCTTCGCTCTGCCGGTGGTGTGACGTTGTCCAGCGCCGCGCGTGACGCGACCCTCTCCGCCTGCGCCTCATTGATCGCCTCGACCAGCGCCCCAGGGTCGATACCTGCCTTGATGGCGTCCTGGAACCTGGTCAGCTTCGCTTCCGCGGCCGCGAGCCGCTTCTTGGCAGTCTCACGCCCCATCGGGTTCTCAGGCTCTTGCGAGTCCATCAACGCCAAGACCGTTCGATCCCGGTTCTTACGATCGAACAGAAACCCGAGCCAACCATTGATCGCGTCCTGAAGAGCGTCCTCTCGCAAATAGACAGCTCCGGGATGGGACGCCAGCACCGGAGAGCCCGGCGCCAATGTCCGAGCAGGGCACCGGTAATACATTGCGCGCTTACGAGGACTGCCTTCCATCTTCCGGCCGCAGATGTCACACCGGATGCGGCCGCGGAACAGGTACCGGTGTTTCACCGCTCGCCCCGCCCGCTCGGTCTTCCGCGCGGTGCGCAGCCCTCCCGCTCCCTTCGACCGCCGGAGCACCTGCGCGTCCGTGAACACGTCGATCTCTACAACCTTCGGATGCGCCGGCTTCCGTGACCGCACGACTCGATCCGGACTCGCCTTGCGGAACCGCACCACGTGACCGGCTGCCACGTCCTCCGGATCGAGCAGCGTCTCGAACTTCGTCGACCGCCCGAAGAACGCATAGCCGGTGTACCGCGGGTTCTCCAGAATCGCCCGCACCGTGCCGCCCTGCCATCCGTCCGCGAGCCGATGCCGGTTCTGATCCGGCCGCCGCGCAGACGGACACGGAACCAGGTCACGGTTGAGCCCGTTGGCGATCGCCCGATCTCCCTTGCCGCTCAAGTACTCGGCAAAGATCCGCCGCACGACCACCGCCGACTCCTCCTCAACCGCCAGCACCCTCAACCGGTAACCCTCCGCCGCTTTCCTCGGGTTCGGGTGCGGTCCCGCGTCCACCGTGACGTACCCGTACGGCGCTCGGCCTCCCTGATGCCGTCCTTCGTTGAGCACCTGCGCGTCCATCGCCGCGCGGACACGCGCCTGCACGTGCTGACGCTCGGACTCGCTCATGCCGCCGAGCACGCTCATGAGCATCTTGTGCGACGGATTGCGCGCGTCGTACTTCCCGCCCAACTCCGGCACCCACAACTCCACGCCGTACGCCTCGAACCGCGGAGCGATCAACGAGAACTGGTTGCCAAACCAGCACCTCGTCCCTTCCCCGACCACAACGGCGTTCCAGCCGCGGTGAGGATCCTTCAGCGCCGCGAGCAACCGCGACGCCTCGTTCCGCCGCTCCCACGGCACCGAGCGTGACTTGCCGATGTCGAAGAACTCCTCGACGATTCGCCCGCCCAACGGCCCGACGAACTTGTCCGCGTTGCCGAACTGCCAGCCGCGCGACGTCTCCGGATCCTGATTGTCCTCGGTCGAGCACCGACCGTAGGCAGCAACCGGACCGATGCCGTGCTCGACCGGCTCACCGACCTCGATCCCCCACAGGTCATCGAGCGTCGCCCACGGGTCTCGGCTGATTTCAACAGTCATCGCACCTCCTCTCCCGAGGCCCCTTCGAGGGCCTCGACCTCACTCAGCTCGATCAGGATATCCAGCAGTATGCGACTAACTCTCCTCGTAAGAACAGGTAGCTCCGCCGGTAGGTTGACCTTCAGCTCTCGTTCGTCCCGCTCGTCGCTGGTCACGGCAGCTCCACTGCCGAGACGCTGGACGAGCCGATTTCAACAATCGCAGCTCTGATGTCCGCAGTGAGGTAACCGCGCACACGGCGCGTGCCCTCTTCCTCCTGGACGTACTGCCTGGTGGGCCGACATCCAAGGTCGCCCATGTCCTTCCCGAAGGTCGTGGGCTCGACGTCCAGCGCTTCCACCAACTCGGCCGTGGGCACGAACTCCCGCTCGCCCAACCCGTCACCGAGGTAGTCCACGACCGCCGCGAGAGGCTCCGGCAGCTCAATCTCGTCCCTGCTCGGTCCACCGATCGCCTTCACGACAGCCGCCCGATCGAGCACCGGCGCGGCATCCTGCCCGGCAGCGTGACCGGAGAGCGTGCCTTCGGCCTCCCGCAGCGCACGGCCGCGCTCGCAGATCTCCCGCCAGTCTTCGTTCGGCATGTAGAAGGTCCGAACCGTCAGCGCGAGGAGATCGGCGCCAGCCTGCGTCTCGCCGTCCGGCCGCAGGATGCCGACGCCCTTGTGAGACGGAAGCAACCGGCTGCTGTCGTAGCCACGGGTGTTCATCTGCTCGCCAAGCACGATGTTGCTGTCCCGCCAGTCCATGACCCGCAGTGCGAACCGCGACCCGAGCACGGCCCGAAGCTTCGACGGAATCGTGTTGCTGTCCGGGCGCTGCGTAGCCAGCACCAGGACCAGTCCAGCAGCCGGCGCCTTCTTCGCCAGCCACGTCAGCAACTCGCCGATCTGCTCCCCTGCAGTGAGCTTCTTCCCTTGCACCACAACAGGAGTGCGATCCTCCAGTGCAATGTGGACCTCATCCACGACGAGTGCAGTGATCGGCATATCCAGCGACGCATCACGTGACATCGCCGGCGTCACCTTCGACTCAGGACACGTGATGTCGTCAAGGTCCTGCATCCGCCGATACCGCAGCTGAACATCCGCAACCAGCTCAACAAGCCAGTCCAGGAACGCCAGCACGTGTTCGCTGTCGTCGCCGGCCATGAACCGGTGAGCCACCTGTTCCGCTGCCTGCCAGTCCTTCCCGTTCTTGAAGTCGGCGACGTACAGCCGTGCGTGCGGATCGAGGATGAGCCCGGCCGCGGCTAGCCGTTCGGCCATCGTCTTGCCCTGCCGCGGAATCGCGCCGATCAGCAGCGATGTCCACACCAGCGGCAGATCGATACGGCGTCCACGCGCATCGGTACCGAACGGCACTGCGCGCCACGCGTCCCACCGCTCGACCGCGAGCAACGGCGTGCGAATCGGCGGTGAGGCGTAAGGGTCCTCATCGGCCACCCACATCGCCACGCGGCCCGCGTGACCACCGTTGCCACGAACGCGCTCCACGCTGAGTTGGATCTCGTCCACCGCCAGCGCCGACGCCAGGTCCTCCCGATGCTTCACAACATCGGCCGCCTTGCGCGTGGCAGGAAGGTCCACTGTGATCGCCCAACCTGCACCCTGCCGAGAGGCTCGTTCGACTAGGCGCAGCGACTCGTCCTTGCCGATCAGCTTGGCGTCTCGGAACGCGTCGACCAGCACCTGTGGGTCCATCGTCCACGTCAGCGAGCGGGGCCCAGCGAGCACCGCCTTCCGACCCGGTGAACCATCCTTCGCTCGTCCGACGATCGCCAGCACGGCAGCGCCAACGCCTCCAGCGCCCCACAACACAACACCGCCGTAGACGGCCCACCCGGCAATGAGCGCCGCTCCGCTCGCAAGCAGCACGGCCCCGGTGACCTTCCATCGGAACAGCGTCAGCGCACGAATCTCAACGAACTTGTCCGCCAGCTTTTCCGATTGCTCGGCTGCTTCGCGGTAGTCCCGCACCCGGACCCAGTTCCGCCAGCCACGCGCCGCGACAACGAGCCCGCGACCAACCGCGCTCACACACCGGAGCGGAGCACGAAGCAGCCACGCAAGCGCGTCTTTCGTCGCAATCTTCAAGGTCTGCTTGGATTTCAGTGCAGCGGGGACCGCCCGCGAGTAGCGCCAGGTGCTCTCGATCCGCCGCACCACCGCCGCGCGCTCGTCGACCAGCTCCCCTTCGTAGACCTGCTCGGCAGCCACCAGTTCGCCGCTCACGACTGGTCCCCGTTCAACGAGGCAGCGAGCTTCGAGGAAAGCCCCCGCGAGCACCCCGTGACTTCACGAACCCACGCCGGCGAAACCTTGGCGCTCGACTTGCGCGCCTTGCGAGCGACCGCCAGGTACTCCGCGAACGATGTCCGCGGCGCGGGTGCCACGGCCTCAACCGTGGCACCCGCAGACGCAGCGGTCCCCAGCTTGTCCCGCAGCTCCGTCACCGCTTCCGCCGCAACGAACACGACCAGCGGCGGCACCGAGTGCAACACCACGAGCGCCGCGGACCCGGCCACGAACGCACTCCAGGTGTTCATGACGTACGTAGCCCCGAGCGTGAACCACTTCGCCGTCCGCACCCATCCACCGAGCCGCACGCCGTGCCGAGCAGTCACCTGCTCGGCACGCAGAATCGCCAGCAACACCAGCGACACCATCGGATCGAGCAGCCAAGCCGCGAACCAGGCGAGCGACCACACCGGCGCACCAGCCGCAGCGAACTGCTGAACGTTCGTCATCGTGAACGCGAGCCCGAGCAGAATCCCGGTCCAGCACAACCGGTCAACCTGCACAGCTACCCGCTCGATCGGCTCGCTCACTTCCGATCACCACCACGGCGGTGAGGCTCGTACGTGGTGACCGTGAGCGCCTTCGTCAGCGTGTACGACGCAAGCACCGCCGGCACCCCAAGTACCGCGAGCAGCAACCATCCGTTCCCACCGTGCGTGATGACCACCCACTGGACGATCACGATCAGCACGGCGTTCACGACCACCCGGCCGCCAAGCGACATCAGCCGAACGCTCGTCCGAGCCGCGTTCGCCGCAGCCTTCGCCCGACGAGAACCAGCCCGCCAGACCAACACCAGAACGAGAAGCACACCGACCGCTGCCAGCACCTGCGTAGGCGTGACACTGATGGCGTTCATGAACGCGGCCCCCTCTCGGCCCGTTCACCGCGCTGAAGCCAGTGCCGATGCACCTCGCGCCGCTCGTCCTCAGGCAACGCGCCCCAGACACCAACGGTCTCAGCGCCGGCCGTGCGCAACTCCAGCTCCAAGCACTCGTCCCGCACGGGGCATCCCGAGCACTGCCGCTCGGCTAACTCCCGATCGGTGAGTTCCTCGGCCGCCCACGGCGGTTCGTCCGTGAACGCCCACATGCACAACCCGTCGCTCTCAACGACGTCGGTCAACTCGTCCGTCGGCACCCACCGCAGCCGGTCCAGCGACCAAGCGATGCCGACCAGCCGCCGATCAGTCACGAAGCACCCCCGGCTCTGAGAGCAGTCGCCGAAGCGCACTGCCGGGGACGACGAGACGCCCGTACTGACGCTCAGCGGTTAGAAGCCCGAGCCGGATCGCCCGGAACACCGCGGACTGGCTGACACCGAGCGCCCAAGCGGTCTCGCGAATGGAATGAACAGAAGTCACAGAAGTACGCATAGGAATAGCCCTTCAAGACTTGAGCTGATGATTTCAGCTCTAGATTGTTGATTTCAGCGCATCCGAAGGCGCGGTCGATCGCACACAGCGCCGAATGCGCCGTGTCACGTCACCAATGAAGGAAAAACGGCTAATCTCAGCGCTGAGGCGGAGCGCGGAGGAATACGTGTCGGAGGATTGGGCGGCAGTCGCCAAAGCCATCAACGAGCGCGTGAACGAGCTCGGCTGGCGTCAACGCGAGCTCGCGGAGCGCTCGAACGTCTCCCAAGCGATCGTCCGCGAGATCCAGCACCACACAGTCGAACGCCGGCGGGGGCCGCGGACGCTGGAGTCCTTGTCTACAGCCATGGGCTGGCACCCACTGCACCTCGACGCGGTGCTGCACGGCCGCCGCCCGCCAGAGCGAGACGAGCCGATCACCGACCCCGGCGACTCGCTTTGGTCGCGTTTGGACAGTGTCGAACAGCGCCTGATCGACATCACCGAACGCCTTGATGACCTGAAGTCGGACCTCGCATCCGTAGCGAAGCAAGTCCGCGAGAACCGGTAGCGCGGTGCGTTTCTGCTGGTTGAGCGCCTTGATTTCCATGCATCAATTCCACCGCGCAGCGCCGTGCAATCCCATGCATGAGCGATGCATGTTCAATGCAAGTTCTGCGCTCCGGGGGTAGCGCACACATGAGCGTGGACTGGACCGGAGAAACGGCGAACGCCCTGCAATACGCTATGCGGCTGACTCACGAGGCGTTCGCCGATCGCCTCGGCATCGGTGTCCGCACAGTCGCCTCCTGGCACCAGAAGCCAGACACCAAACCACGCTCGGACGTGCAAGGCATCCTCGACACCGCGCTGGAGCAAGCTCCCGGCGACGTCAAAGCCCGCTTCAAGAAGCTGATCAGCGGCGGCCCGCTCGACCTCCCGACGGGAGCGTCCGAAGACGCCGAACGACGGCTCACCGCAGACGCAACGATCGTCGCGGCCCTGAATTGGCTCGATACCCACGCAGGCTGGGACCCCGGCACGGCTCGCCGCGAGGTAGCCGCCCGTCTCGTAGCTCTCGACATCCGCGACCTGCACGACCGCGGCGTCCGGCGCGGCAGGGTGAACCAACGCGACACCGCCCGCGCACTCTCGGACTACTACGGCACGTCAAGCACAGGCCACGGCCGCTACACGGCAACGTTCGGCCCGAACACAGCCGCCTCCACGACGGTGCTGACCCACGCAGACTGGCTGGACCTCGACTGCCCGCTGTTCCCCAAGCACGACAAGCTCAAGCTCGCCGGAGTAACCCCGGCGGACAACATCACGATGGACGAGGCGAGCGCAGACCGCGCCGCGCAACGGCTAGCCGAAACGCTGGCTCTCGGACACCGCATGGTGAACATGCCGCTGTTTCGGTTGCTCGACGCGGACATGCGGAAGCACCAGCTCGCGGGCACCGTGGGCGTGACAGACTTCGTGGGGTACGTGGTGACGATGGACCTGCTCGAAGGAGAGCTGGTCGACGCGCTCACCACCGACAAGCCGACGAACGTCGGCTCACTCCCCCTCCGCGACACCTACATGCCGAATCTCTCGGCTGCCCTGAATGTCGGAGATCGGCTGTGCGCCGGCGGAGCCCTTGCGCTCACCGCCATCGCTCGCCCGGCCGACGCGTTCCGCGGCGAACCGGACTACCTCCTACTCGTCCAGGAACGCTCCGGTCACGTGATCAACGCCGCGCGTCGGCTAGCCGTGATCCCGAAGGGATTCCACCAGCCACTCACGGACTTCCGCGCCGACGCTCAAGTAGGCGCGACCCTCCGCCGCGAGATCGAAGAGGAACTGTTCGGCCGCGACGATGTGGACAACACGGTCGGCGAGCAGCGCTACGCGGACCCCATGCACCCAAGCCGGCTGTCCGAGCCGATGCGCTGGCTTCAGGCCGAACCCGGCCGACTGCGCATGGAGTGCACGGGCTTTGGCCTGAACCTCGTGAGCGGCAACTTCGAGTTCGCCAGCCTCATCGTGATCGAGGATGAGGACTTCTGGACCAGGTTCGGTGGCGACGTTCAAGCCAACTGGGAAGCGTCACGCCTGCACCAGTACTCCAGCCGCGATGCGGAACTGCTGGACGAACTCGTCAACGATGTAGCTTGGAGCAACGAAGGGCTTTTCGCCCTTCTGCAGGGCCTGCGCCGCCTCCGCGAGATCGGCGGCAACCGCGTAGACCTGCCAGAAATCGAATGGGAGATCAGGTGACCGCCAACTGGCAAGCCGGCAACGCCGCGGACGACAGCACGGAGACCCGCGGCTGGCTAGTAGGCCACTTCATCGACCCATCGATCGGCATCCGCTCCCAGAAGGATGTCGAAGTGAAGTGGGGCACCCACCCCGCCGGTGACAAACGTCCGGATTGGACCGCCGACGACCAGCGCACGACGCTGGTTCTGTTGGTAGAAGGCAACTTCCGCGTGGACACCACCGACGGCAGCAAGACCATGAGCCGCCAGGGCGACTACATCATGTGGGGTCCAGGCGTCGACCACTCGTGGGAAGCACTCGCGGACTCCGTCGTCATGACCGTCCGCTGGCCCTCACAGACCTGACAGCTCGAAGTTCGGCAGGCTCACACGCAAGCCACCGATCTCCCTCAAGCGCCGGAGTCCTTGGAGCAACGCGAACAACCCCTCGTTGCTCCAAGCCTCCTGCTGCACCAGATCCGTGATGAGTTCGCCGTCCAGGCTTGAGTACAACGTCAGCCCGGACGCCTCCCAGTTCGCCTCAAGCTGCCCGCCGAACCGCGGCCAGAACTCTTCGTCCTCGATCACGACGAGCGTCGCGAACTCGTAGTTGCCACTGACGAGGTTCAGCCCGAACCCGGTGCACTCCATCCGCATCCGGCCCGGCTCGTCTTCCAGCCACCTCAACGGCTCGGACCAACGTTCTCGGTGCATCGGCGATACCGCCCGCACCGCACCCGCGGTCGCGTCCACATCGCTTCGCCCGAACAACTCTTCCTCCAGCTCTCGCCGAAGCGTGGCGCCGATGCGAACCTCGGCGCGAGGATCGGTAAGCGGCTGGTGGAACCCCTTCGGGATGACCGCCAACTTGCCGCCTGCGTTCACCACCTGATCTGACCGCGTCTGCACGATCAAGGCATAGTCCGCAACACCACGGAACGGGTCCGCTGGCCGCGCAATGGCCACAAGCGACAGAACCCCGCCCGCACAGACTCGCCCGGCGACGTCGAGCACAGCGCCCATGTTCGGCAAGTACTTGTCCCGCAACGGATTCAGCGCACCCGAGCCGCTCGTCACCGAATCCGCCAACTCCGCTTCGAGCAGGTCCATCGTCAGCGCGTACTCGACGAAGGACCTCACGTCGAGAGTCCCACCGATACCCCGTGCACTGACGTCGATCTCCACCAGCCGGTACAGCGGCAGGTTCGCGAATCGCACACCGAGCGCCGCGGCCACCACAAGCCGCTGGACGGCCGCCTCCGCACATTCTTCGTCCAACGCGGGTGTCACCCCGGCTCTCTGAACGAGGGCCAACCGCTTGTTGTCCGCGTCGAGCGGTAGTCCAAGGTCAAGCCATTCGGGCCTCGTGAACACGCTGGTCCGGACATCCAAGCCCGGACCGCAGACGCCGAACGTGCCATGGGTTCCGTAGTACCGCTCTACCGCATCCGCGACCTGACGCCGGCCGACCCTGCCCCGCCGCGCACGCTCGGCTTGAAGTCCTCCTATGTCGGCGAGTTTCAGCCCTGAACCTACGTTCACCGCGGCTGAACCTGGCACCCAGCCAGCCGCGTCATCAAGCCACTCGAACGCACCCACTAGGCCGGGATCAACGGGAACACCAGCTACACCTACCGCGGGACTGCGCTCCATCGGCGGAGACAGCAACTCCTCGACCGGCGCACCGAGCATGCTCTCCAGCAACCGGGCGGTACTCGCTTTCACCTGGCCAAGAGACTCGCCGGTCGACCGACGACCAGCGACCAGCCTCTGCAGGTGACGGAGTCCGAGCGTGCCAGGTTCCCGATGCTCTCTCGCGTGCAGCTCGGCTTCATGGACAAACTCCTCCAGCGTGAGCCGGCGTTCCCATATCCGCTGCTCAAGCACGGTGCGAAACGTCCGCATCGCTCCTCCTCGCTCCCCAGGTCGCAGCAGGTCGTCCCATGTCGCCCACAGGCCGTACCGCTGATCGAGCGCTGATGAAATCTTGATTTCAGTCTGACACGCCTGCTCCGCAGCCGTCAGACCGTCCGGTGACGTGAGGACTCCGCGTCCGCCTCAAACACGTCACCGGACACCTCAAGCACACGTCGGCCAGGAAGGAGCCGCGATGACCACGCTCGCGGCAAGCGCGCAGCTCTGCGTCTGTGGGCTTTCGACCATCCTCGTGCTGATCATCAGCGTCCTCATCGCAGTCGCGTACGGCGAATTGCTCGCTCGTTCCGCCGTCAAGCGCGCACTCCCGCGCGACGGCCGCCACCGCGCTCCTACCGCACCAGGCGGAGACGAGCCATGACCGCGATCACGATCATCTTCGGCCTCGTCGCCGCATCGACGTGGACATGGATCGTCGGCGACCACTTCGACTGGTGGCAACGAGCAGCCGCGCGCCGCCGTCACCAGCGATACGGCAGCTAGGCGGGCGCTCGGATGAACGACCTCACGCCCGAAGCCATCGCCGAACAGTGGCTGTCACTCACCAACGAACAGCGGTCCGAACTACTGGCACTGCGACGCGAGAACCAGCTGAACGAGAAGGCGCTCGACGACGCGCCCGCCAGCCACGACGAGACTGAATAGCCCCAGAACAGAGAACCGCACACCGATGCCGAAAGACTTCCGCGCAACGATGCAAGAGCGCGCAATCGGACGACAGCTCGCGCACTGGCGCAACGAATTGGAGCTGAGCCTCGCCGAGGCCAGCCAACGCGTCGGCTTCTCCAGCGCCAAACTCAGCATGATCGAGAACGCGCTCCAGCCGTGCAGTACGTACGACATCATGGCGCTCGGCTATGCCTACAGGGTGCGCTCAGACGAATGGCAGGCTGTCGCGAAGCGGACCGATCTTGCCGCAAGGCTTCGCCACGAAGAGCCTCTGCTGGAGCCTTTCGATGCCAGTACGGATTTCACCGCAGCCGGACGCGATGCGCTCTACCTGCAAAGTTTGTCAGGTTACCCGCTCGCGACGGTCCTCCAGTGCGACCAGTCCGCGCGCGCCGTCGCCAAGCCCGACACATCGCCCTATCCACCAGAGGCGGCATCACGCCACCTCCAAGCACACCGCGATTGGACGAGCCGCATACACCGCAACAACCCCATCGTGGTCGAAGGCATCATCCCAGAGGCAGCTCTCGAGCACGTGGTTGGCGGCGCACAGGTCATGAAGGCAGAGCTGCTACACCTCGCACAGCTATCCGAACTTCGGCACATCACCATCCGGGTTATGCCCGCGGACAAGGGTGCGTATGGGTTGGCGATGTCGTCCACGACCCTCTTGACGTTCGCCCACAAGCAACACAATACCGTCGTACACATCGAGGACTCGGCCGGCGGACGCTACGTCGAAGACCCTACGGCCGTCGAGCGCATGACCGCGCGATTCGAACAGGCCTTCAACTCCGCCCTTTCCGAACGTCTGTCGCGCGAACTCTTAGCTGAACTCGCCCAGCAAACTCTGCTCGTAATGAACGTCTGCGCGCACCACGCTCTGCCGACCGCCTTCTGCCGCGCGGACGCTAGGCCGTTTCGAACGGTTGCAAGTCTTCTATCGTATGAACCTCGCTGTCCCCTACTATTCCCGATCTCAGGAGACCATCAGCAGCGAGCTTTACGTCAGCAGAGTAGATGAGAACCGCCAGTGCCTTCGTAGCGCGCGAGGCACAGACGTAGAGCAGCCTGCGGGTGCGCTCTACAATAGTTTCGTCACCAGCCGCTTCACGCTCCAAGTCATTCTTCGACAACTGCCTTATACCCAAGAGCTTGTCATAAGAGAACTGCCGATGGTTCCCCTCCTCGTCATCTAGAACAACCAGAACGTTGGGATATTCGGCCCCCTTCACGCCCTGATGAGTCGAATATGGCGACTCGCCATCAAGGTACTTTTGATATCCCTTCAACTCATGAACGTCGCATTGCAGGAGATTGCAGCAGATCTCGACGACGTCATCTCGCACTCCCATCATCGCGGGATCTGCAATGTCTCTCTCCAAGACGGACACCCATCGCCCATCAATTTCAACGAGACCGACGCCTCTAGCAATCTCCAACGCTTTACCCACCGAGGAAGCGCCACCATCTTCTACCGTGGCAACCAAATCTGATACGCCAGCAGAAAGTGTCGCTAGAAGTTCACTCACTTTCACGCCCTCCAAGCGCTCATTGCGGAGGGCCGGACTGGTCTTCCTGAGCAGTTGCACGAGCTTTGCACGGTCACCTGAAGCGGCGTCGACGATCGGAAGCAACGTCGATATAAAGGGCACAAGCGGCCATGCTCGCCCCTCATTAAAGGCGTCTCGAAGTGCATCATTCACATGAAATACATCGTATAGCTTCTCGAACCCGAGGCGACGAGCCGCCATTCGATGGGCTATAACAAGTATTTTGTCGAATTGAGCCTCCGAACCTGCCTCCCACGCACCGATACGGGAGTTATTCGAAAGCCATGACCGAACGCGCACCAGGGAATCAAGGCGCGTCTCATCCGCGGGTAACACAAAGAAGTTGACCTCCCCGCGAGTCTTCATCTTCTCAGGTAGTCCCGAAACTTGCTCTAGACCATCACCGTTCGACCGGATTCGGTTGATCAGATCAAGAACCTTTAGCGGAGAGCGAAAGTTCTCAGGCTTCTTAACCGTCACCCAGCCGCTTTCTGGCGGAACTGCACCAATTCCGCGAACATAAATCTTTTGCATCGGATCGCCGAAGAATCCTAGGCAAAATCGATCGCTGGCCCCACGCGCCACGCACTTCAGGCACTCAACAACTTCAGGAAGCGTGTCTTGGCTTTCATCGACAAAGATGGCCGGATACTGACGAGCAATCAGCAAAGGAAGCAATGGTTTCTCGCCAATCAACTCCGGCACCATCGTTGTTATGTCCTCATGACCGAGGACACCTCGCCCGTAGTCACTGCCCACTCCATAGGTGAAGTTCTCGACGTGATCAATGCGCGGCAATGCAAGCTTGAGTTTAAGTATGCGAGCCTCAGATGCCTCTCTGCGCTTCTGCCCAACACGGCTACTGAAGCCAGCCACCTCAGACTCTAGATCGCAGAGTCGCTGCTCGACTCGCCTCCTCACCCACTTGCGAATGTCTACTTGAAACGGCTTTGCGACCTTCCAGAGGAAGCTGTGAATAGTCGAAACATGAACCAACGGGTTATCGGCGAGATCGTCGAGTATCTCTCGGGAGGCAACCTCGGTATAGGTTATACATGCTACTTGCTGACCAGCTGCACGAAGTGCAGGTCCGCGGCTGCTGACGACATGCGCCAACGCCTTTATCAGCGAGGTTGTCTTTCCTGATCCTGCGCCAGCAATCATCAAAAAGCCCGTGGAGCCACCACCATCCAGGATGCGCCGAAGTTCGATATCTGCCGCCGTGTCCGGACTGTGAATTCGGCGGCTCACTCTGACTCTCCCTGCAGACTCGCGGTGCCAACCGCAACCTTTGACTCGACTACACCGAGCCTACTCGCGAGCCATTCAAGGCCCTCGACGATATAGGCTGGCGCCATCCAAGTCTCGTCCTTCGAGTCCATGAGGGCCAGCGCAAACCTTGTCTTATCGAAGGCACGAACTCGCATGAAGATCGCGTCGATAATCCCATCGATCCCCTTCTGACGCACCTTGAGACTGACTCGGAGGCCAATGTGTTGATTCTCAGCCTCCTGACACCACGCCAGGTTCGAAAAGGCAAACGACTCTTCGAACGTGCGCCCTGCAATCTCACGTGTACATCCAGACCACGAAACAGTTTGCCTCGTCTGGAATGCTACCCGAACCGCTGCACCAAGTGCCCCAGGCGAGTCAATTACCTTCGACTCCGGAGGGAGATCCAGCAGATCCTCGATCATCTCGAGCTTCGGAATCCACTGTTTGAGAGTCTCATTCGAAGTGTATGCACCGGGCACGTCAGTCAAACATGCCTTGGCATTTGGCTTCCTCTTAACTGGGGGCGCGGAAGCCGACTCAACCTCAGGATCTGTATCAAATTCTGCATCCTCGAGACATTCCTCATCCACATCCTGATCACCCTGCAAAGGCAAAGCCATACTGTCAATATCAGTGATGATGAGGCACGGTATACCGAGGAACTCGATGAGCTGCCGGAACTTGTGCGCGAAGGCGCCACCGACTTCCAGAATAGTCAGGTGACTTCCAGTAAGGACCTTCGAGGACCTTGCGATGATCAACGGAAGCAGGAGCCGCTCCACATTTCCTTCGACCAAGATAGCCGCATCCGCAAAAAAGAGATCACAATGCGTTAGCTTCAGATACTGCAAGAGAAAGTCTCTTGTTGCCGGCTCCTCTAGCTCATAGAAGTTCGAGAGGTTCTTCACGTCTGTGTAGTGCAGGTCATCGTCACGCTTCAAACGGCAGAAGTACCGAATGAAGCGGAAGTCCTCGTAGACGACGTGCGAGGAATGCGTCGTGATAATGAGCTGCGTCCCGCAGCCATCGACTTCTCCTAGAATTTCGCGGACATGCCGAACAAATACTTGCTGGAGCTGGGCGTGCAGATGGGTCTCAGGCTCTTCAATCATCACAATGTGCACCGGCGGACGCTTCTCGTCCATGTCTATCCACGCGTGGTGAAAATCTACAAGTTCGACGACCATGTAGATAAGATTCTTGAACCCAAGCCCATTATACCGGTCAGGCAGCGTAATCTGCGCACTACTTTCCGCATCCGGCACGATTCCAGCAACAGCGTAATGGACCTGAGCACTGTTGCCGCTGAGCAGGCTATCTGCCTTAATATTTGCCCTCACCACAAGCTTTGGATTTGCAAGGCCGGGGTATCCGAGTTTCTCCAGCCTGCCAAGCATTGGGGCAAATACACCTGCGTAGTGTTCATTTAGCCGGTTCTCTGATTCGGCTAGCGCACGAAGCGCGTCCACATCAGGGTCACGCTTTTGCAGATTGCGCAAGTAGAACCTGCTCAAACGCCTCGACAGGTCCTCGGAACGCCCGCGGACCTCGTTGTCAGATAGATAGCGTTGCGCGTCAAGGAAGTCTACTTTGATGACTGAGTTCACGATACGTGCACCCTCAGCCAGCTTCAGAGGGACGTACGCCTCCGGAAGTTCGTTCGTCTCGTTGAGCTTGTCGGCATCTAGCTTGTAGTAGGCCACCTGATACTCGGCGTCTAGCCGCTTCGAGAGGTAGTCGAACAAGTTTCGCGGCCACGGCTTATAGGTGTCATCCCTTGTCTCAGGCTGACCACTCTTGTCACCTGCCGTTGGCCGAGCTTCAAGATAGTTGGTGAATAGCGCAGCCGCGTCCTTCGGTTCAAAAGATATCCGGACACCGACAGGCTTTCCTTTCCAATCCAAGTCAGGAAGTAGATCGATGACGCGATGAAGGTTACTTTCGTCGACGTCAAACCAGAGATCCAGGTCAATCGAAGGCAGGATCGCCTCTCCGTCTCGGGCTCCAGCTTCAAAAGCATTGAATGCGATCCAGCAGTCTGCGCTGAAATCGTGGATCGTGAACTTCCCCGCCTCCGCCATGAACAGCTGAAAGATCTGCGTTGCTGAAGTCTTGCCGCTGTTGTTGGCGCCAACGAAGATCGTCGTCTCACCGGAAAGGTCGACCCAGACCTTCTTCAGTCGCCTGAAGTTCCTAACAACGAACGACTTGAGCTGCATCCCGTGAGTCCTGACTAGTTGAGACGGTCCCGTCTGTTCCGCACGTTCACTACGCCGAACGACGTAGGATCCTGCGGATGTGTGGCTAGTCGAACCAAGGCCCTGTGCCGTTACGGCTGTTCGGCCTTTCGGGTGAACCACGCAAGTTCGTGTAACCGATTCTGGGGTTCTCGACGATTTAGCACGTCCCGGACCCATTCAGCTGGGTCCGCGCTTGTCCGCCACAGTCAATTGGTGAGCGCGACCGTCCTGTGCCACATCGAGGTCACCCGACTGTCGGCCTCGTCGAGATGATCGGAAGCGCACAAGGACGACTGACCAGGATGCCGGCCCACCGCCCCCTGCTCAGGTCGGAGTCGCCCGGCGTCGGCACCGGGATCGGACTGGCGCTTTCGGCGGGCGAGTTCTGCTCGTCGCTGAAGCTGAGCACCCTGTTCGTGCTCTCGGCCGCCGAACCCCACTGGGTCCGGCACGACGAGATCGAACGCCGGCGGGCGCTCGCCATGGGGGGTCGTGCTCGGCGAGGCCGGCTCCTCGACCATCGGCAAGCTCGCTGATCTCACCGGCCAACGCTGGGCGCTAACTCATGAGCAAGGTGCCCCACGGTGACCTTCCACCTGCGGCGATAGTGGTTCACGCGGGATGGTTCGACCACGCCTCGAGTAGGCCCAACACGCCGCTCCTCGTGGCGGATACCTCAGGCGCTCCGAGCCGACGAGCCATGCGGCCCCGGCTCCACGAGCTCATCATCGGTCACGATCTCGTAGACGTCGGCAAGCAGGCAGAACGCCACGCGCGGAGGATGGGTGAAAGCAGCTGGTTCGGGATGCCGGGTGGCCATGAGCCCAACTACGGTCCAGGGCCGTTCCGAATCCCGCACCTTCAGCGCAGCCGCCACCGCCGTAGAGCTGGTGGCGACATCGCGAACCTTGTTGAGGAGCCTGTCGACGTACTTGTCCTCGTTGTTGAAGCTCTTGATCAAGCTGCGTATCTGGTACGACGAGTACGGCGTGTAGGGGTCCTTGACCTCCACGACCCAGATCCGTGACCGGTCGGGGTCGATGCAGAGTGCGTCGATCTCTCCCCGGAGCTGAGGAATTCCGATCTTGGCTGCCTTCTGCGGCGTCAAAGATGGCCGAACCACCAAACCATCGCGGCTCAGCGCAGCAGCGCACTCCTTCTCGGCTTCACGGTTCTGTCGTTGCCGATACTGATTGAGCACTTTGGAGAGCTTCTCCGGCAACGCCTTGTCGGGCCACGGCAGCCTTCCGTCGGACAGGTAGGCGCCAACGATTCGCCGCGTGTACTCAGCCGCCCACGGCAGCACCCAGAGTCCACCTGCGCACTCAACGAAAGGACTTGTCGCGATGCGCTTGTCGCGCCGTTCAGTCTCCCAGTGCGGAATCGTCTCAGCTTGGAGATCACCTGCGCGCAACGTCAACCAGTCGAGGGCTGCCGCGAGCTCCGCCTGGTCCGCTCCAGCTACCAGGTCCACACACTCGTCAACGACACTCAACGGCGACACCAACGTTGCGGACGTTGCCGGATCTGCTTCCCACTGAGCAGCAACGTTCAGCACGCCCACGAGCGCATCAATGCCAAACCCAAGTGTCGTGCGCATCTCTCTGTCGATAGGAGCCAGCTGCGGAAGCTTGTCCAGCACGGCCCTCGGACCTTCCTCCTCGGCCTCCTCCTCGTCAGATCCTCGCCCTGAACCAGTGGAGATCGGGATCCCTTCCGGCATCGTGTGATGGTCCCTGAGGTCGTGGTACGCCGCGATATCGATGTCTGTGGGCTCGTCCGAATCGATGATGTCGACCTCGTAGTTGCCGGTCAGTTCGACGGCAGTACGGGTGAGCTGATGATGCAAGGCGTCGCTGCGGAAGCACGACTCGACGCACAACTCGGCGACGGTGATCACCTCGATCCACGCCAGATCGTCGATCTCCCGATCCCCATCCGGTGGATGGGCCAGGACTTCCTCAACTGCCAAGGAAACCGTGCGAGTCAACTTTGAGACCTTCTGCCTCTTCGCCGACCAGTCGCCATAGCCCCGAACAGGAAACCCTCGCTCCCATTGGGACTTCTGGTCAAACACCAGCGCCGCACTGTGCACACGTTCCAGCTGGCCGACGGCGAACTTGAGCAAGCCATCACCGGAAAGGCCGCTGATCGTGCGATGGAACTCCTGCAGCAACCATGGAAAGACCGTGCGGCTCTCGAACCGTACGGCTTCCTGGCCCTCACGTACGCCTGGCACAGCACCAGTCTGAGCTAGAGCCCCACCGAGTCGACGCAGGACATCGCTTCGAACCGCGACGTGCGGAGCCAACGGGTCCGGAAGCCGCCGCGCGCGTTGTCGCGCCAGAACGGCGTCAATCCGGATGCCAGGCGGAGCCGCACACCACGCGGCAACCAACGCGTGCCGAACCTCGGCAGCAAAGACGCTGGACACGATCTCAGCCAGAAGTCGCTCGACCGCGAACGAGTCCTCCGCAAGCGCATCCTGCAGCCCCATGTCCCAGCCAATCGACAGGACGTCGCCAACAAGCGTGTCGACGGTCAGCGGCGAACCGCGGCGGTCCGCGTGGAAGTCGAACGTGATCCGGAGCGACTTCCGGCCACTTGAGATAGCTGCCGTTGTGAACTCCTCCTTCACTTGAGTCAACTTCCACGCAACGCCTGCTGCAAGGTTCCACAGCAACGACACGTCGACTGCAGCGGGCGCACCGGGATCCGAGGATGCGATCGCAACGGGCACCACCCACGGCAGCACCCGGTATGGCCGATCTTTCTTGAGATCTGCCACCTCCGTGCTGCCTTGGCGGTTCGTCTCCACCATCGGCCAGTCCCGGAGGGGCGGAAGGGCGAGTCTGTGAAGCGCCCGTTCGACGGGTGCGTTCTCGGCTGCGGCGAGCCACTCGGCAATCGACTCGTGCGGAGCGAACGGCATGTACGTCACCGGTCTGCCGCCACGGTAGAAGCTCTTCTCAGTGCGCCACACCTCGAACTTGTCGATCAGGTCCCACGCGAACGAGTGCTGCACGCCTGGGGTGCTGTCGAGGTCCCTGACGAAGTACCACAGATCATCCTTTGTGGACTGTATCGATCGCAGGATCCACTCGAGGTCCCCGATCGGCACGATCGGGTGATCGGATTGAAGCGGAACGCCCAGCTGCGGCCCAGAGGTGATCTGAGCACGCACGATTTTGGCATCGGGTGGTAGCGCGAGCGTCCCGCCTGCCAACTGCAGCTCCATACCCGCACGAACTTCGTGCAAACTCGCCTCGCCCTCAGCAAGACGAGCCTGAATCGCCGCCGGGGTGAGCCCGGCGGCAACATGCAGGGCCAGATACTGCCGTTCGCGATACCTCACAATGGAATGGAACTCCCGCCCTGCTGGCGTTCGAACGGGACCACCGATCCGATGCCCAGCGCCCTGCAGCAGGTTGGCAACGCGACGCATGACGGCTCTGGCGTACACAGCATCGGCCCTTGGATGCGCTTGTGCAGCAGTCCCTGCGAGTTCTGCGCTGATCGCCAGTAACGACTCGACCAGCATCGACGCAGGAATTGGCACCGTGGCACCACGAACCCTCACCGCTACCGCCGTTCCAAACATCGAGATGCCGGCGAACGGGCTGCACTGCAGGTCCCGAGCGTCGATGGTGTAGTTACGCGCAGCGGCGACGGCGCGGTCCGGATACGAGCACTCCGCGATCAAATTGCCGAAATGTGGCAGCTCTGCAACGGCGTCGAGCTCTGCCTGGGTAATCCGAGCTTCATCGCCGACGTCCGCAGGTTCGCCATCTGGCCACTGACTCGCAAGGCCCCGTGCTACTTGGTCGACTCGCCGAAGCACCAGCTCGCCAACGTCAGCCAGTCCGAATCCCAGGCGGCGCACGAGCACAGGGTCAATGACTGTCGCAAGCAGCGAGAGCTCGTTCACCATCGACACCGGACGTTCCAGGGCGCCTGCGAGGAGTCGGTACAGCTCCGGCCCCCAACGCACCAACACTTCCAGCCGATTGTCAAACGGCACGCAGTCCTCGTACCTGTCCACACCTGGAACCGCTTCACCCACTTCTGCTACGAGGCGAGCCAGGCCGCTGGGGTCGATCATCTTTGGCGAGGTCGCTGGTCCCTTTCGACCTCTGCGCTGCACGACGGCGTGGAACAGCAAGGCGAGTGAGATGTTCCGGTGCGATGCTGTGGGCGAAGCAGACGCGGCCTCCACCATCGCCAGCAGCGAGCGCGGCTCGACCTCACCGATCAATGAAGTCACCAGATCCGCAGGAGTTCCGCGCCGTTCCCGCTTCTCTCTGCTCTTCCGCCCCACCTGATCACCTGCTTCGCGCGCTGACGAGTCTGCAGCCTAGGCGTAGGCGGAGATCAAATGATGGACCTAGAACTCGACACATGTGGCGCGTGCTCCTCCTCGAGTCGAGCCTGCTGCACGAGCAGGCAACTTCCACAAAGGTCGCAAGACGAACACGGCTCAGAGAGGCTGTTGAACAGTCCGTACACCAGCAAAGTATTCGTCGACGTCGTCCGGCCACAGGTTCGCGACCATCCAGTTGTCGACGAGCTCCTTGAACCCAGGTAGGACCGGCTTCGCCGTCGAGTCCCTCAGCAAGGTCACCGCGTACCGGCGGACGGTCGCCGCCACCCAGTCGGCAACCTGGATCTGCGGCGTCACCGTGCTGTCCGCGAACTCCAGCGCCGTGATCGGCGTCGGAGGCAGGTAGGTGCCCGGGTTCGCCAAGTCCACGACGGAGCCGACGTTCATCACCAACGACACGTGGCGCTCGATCACCGCCGACTCGTCACACACCGCCTTGAACGGCCCCACCCGCCGGCCGATCTCTTCACAGAACTTGGCGAACAAGGCGAGGGCGGGGTCGAGGACGTCCTTCTGCGTGCCGTCACGACGATCGGCCCACAACCTCCAACTCTCGGAGGCGACCGTCCGGAGCATGTCGAACGGGTGGTCGTCGAGCTGCACAGTGGCCAAATAGCCCTCGACCGCTTGGAAGAACACCAGGGGTGACGCGTTCTGCTTGCCAGCGGCCATGTCGACGAAACACGCCAGCAGGTGCTGCCACGCCGACCTGTCCCCGATGACGGGACCCGTGTGGAAGTAGAGAAGTCCGATCCCCTTTGCCGACCCGTCCTCGTACATGTTGTAGCCCTCAGCGTCCATCGCCTCGACCACCAGGAGATCAACCAGCTTCGTGGCCGCCACGTACTCCTTGTCTGCCACAACAGCGAAGGCCGCGTCCTCCGGCAGCTCGCCAAGCACCTCAAGCAGCACCTGCTGGGTTCTTCCGTTCCGCAGCAACGACTTGGACTTGAGCTCATCCGGAGCGGTCCAGCCCAGTTTCGCGCTCACCTGCGCCACCAGGTCCGCCGCCTCGTCGTCGTCAAGCCGCACCCCCGCGAACGCGAACACCGGTTGCGCCGAATCGGACAGGTTCTCACCCGTGTTGCCCGACTCGTCGAAATGAACGACCACCGGTTCCTCGCTCTGCATCACGCAAGTGTGCGTGACGCCGCGGCCTCGGTCACGCGAGTTTGTTGTCGCCGTATGGCACTCGCCTCAGGTGGGCGCCACCCACCTGCCCGTAGACGCGTCTTCCTGCGATGGAACGGCCGGATCAGGCTGTCTCCCGTCCCTTCTGCGGGCACTTGCGGTGCAGCCGTGAGACGCAATGCGCGAGCCATTCGGCTTTCTTAACTCCCGGCTGTTCACCCAGATGTGCGATCAAACTCGTGAAGTCCACTTTGGAGTCTGTACAGGTAGGTGTAGTCGCTCCCCCTGCACTCCTGGGGGATCAGGTTCGAGGCCCAGTTCGCCGCAACCGAACCCGCGGCGGCACCGATCGGACCAGCCATCGCGCCCGCGCTGCTCGCCACGGTGAACCACGCGGCTCGGCGCATCCAACTCCCGAATGCTCGCCGTCCGGCTTGCTTCATGTCGGACAGCGCTTGATCGAGCTCTTCACGCACGTCACGATCGATGTCCGCCGGTTCATCCATTCCGTGCGCACGGGCAGCCTCCTTCACCAGGCGTTCAACGGCGCGGATAAGCCGTCTACGCTCGTCGTCGTAACGCTCCCTGAACGCGATCACGGCACTGGTATCGATGCCAGGCGGTGGTTCCGGCAGGAATCGACCTACGTCGACACGGGCCAGCAGATGACCAGCAGGACCTACAGCGGTGAGATCGCGTACAACCTGAGCCGCCTCGTTCGGGTAACACGGCACGACGAGCGGTGCTGTGGCATCACGTCGAAAGCGTCCAGCTAGTGCTAGGCCGGTTGCAATCAAGACTCCATTATGCCAATTCACTACAGAGGCTGGTGGCGATGATGTACAGCCGAACGGTTCTCCCTCAGGACCTTTTCGCATTTCTGCGAAGTATTCCATCCAGACTGTCGCTCTCGCATCGGTGATGAGTTCGAAGGAATATCGTCCGTCAATCTTGTCAAAGAGACCTGCCTGGATCATTGATCTGGCTTGAACAATGATCGGATCCTGGTCAGCCTCGCGTATGATCGCTCGAAGGTGGTCCGCCAACGCGTCAGTTGGCAGATCCTTTTGGCTCCATATCTCCCGCACCAAACGCGGCCGGAACACGCCAGCGTCGCGGGCAAGCTTGGTCTGATCCGACATGTGGTCGTCTGGGTTGTCTGGCAGCAGTGTCGAGATGCTGTCCCGGTAGAGGATCGCGTGGTGGAGCACCTGCTCCGGTGGGTTGATCTCCGGAACGTAGAGCAGTTCACGCATTAGGCGTCCTCTAGGTTGTGGCGGCCTCGGTTCACCAACCTACGCGCCCAAACGAGTTCCCGTGTACTTGCACCGTGTCCCACTGGCAGTTCCCGCCCGGCCACCTCTGAGCGGTTGAACAGGACGCAAGGGACAGACGGTTGGCGCCCCGTCCCGTGTCCGCTCGACCCCAATACCCGCTGGTAGTTGGGTTCAGGCACGACGAGTGAGGCCCGTCCCGCACGACCTCTGCGGGACGGGCCTCATACGCTGAACGGACCAGGTCGGCTTACGCGGAGTCGGGAAGCGCTACGTGGGTGAATAGTGTGCGACTTCGTCTCGGACACATAATTACCCCACGAATTCTGTGAGTTCGTGGGGTAATCTTATTTTCGGGACTGGTGGTCTGCAGATTCGCTCTCCCACTCCAGCGGCAAAGTCAACGCAGCTACTGCAGGTGCGGGTACGACCGTTCTGTCGCGTTCAGCTTTCCTCACCGTAGCCACGTCGGGTCCATGAACGATCTCCTGACCTCCTCGACGGAGCCAGTCGGCCGGCTCATCACCACAGCCTGGTGGCACCAACGAGCTGAGCGCCTCGAGCAGCACATCCTCCCGCACGTAGGTGACACGCAGCGCACGCACGGGTCTTCCGGAGGCGCTGTTGTAGCCATGGCGGCACCGGTATCCAGGTCGGCCGTGCACCCAGTGAGAATCCATTCTTCTGCCGCACGTCCCACACACGACCAACCCGGCCAGCGCATACCGCCGAGGCGTTCCATCCTTAGTCGGTCGCTGGGCCCTGATGGACTGGACCGCGACGAAAGTGTTGTCGTCGACCAACGGAATGTGTGCGATTTGCGCCGAGATTTCCCACTCGGTGGCAGGTTTTCTCGTCGCACGCCCGGAACCTCGCCCATCCGCTCGACCGCCAGTGCCGCGGCCGGTGGTTGATTGGCGGTTCCACACCTGCCGACCGGTGTAGCGCGGGTTCTCCAGGATCGAGGTCACCGTGGCCGCAACCCAGCGTGCCCCGGATCTGTGCTTGTTGCGCGTCGGGTCGGCGCTCGCAGGGCAAGGCACGAGCCGGTCGTTGAGTTCGCGGACGATCGACGCGACGGCGCGGCCGGAAGCCCTCTGAGCGAAGATCCACCTCACCCACGGCGCCGTTCGCGGATCCGGCGCCAACTTCTGCAACCGGCGACCCCACTGGCTGTGCCGGGAATTCGGGTGCTTTCCCGAGTCAACCAGCCGGTAGCCGTACGGCGGGCGACCTCCGAGGAATCTGCCCTGCTGCGCCGCCTGCACACGCATCGCGGCCAACACCCGTTGCCGAGCTCGCGCCACCTCCCGCTGTGCCTGCGCCCCGAGCAACACCATCAACGCCTGGTGCACCGGACTGCCCAGCTCGACCGGACCTCCCGCTTCCGGTAGCCACACCTCGATGCCGAGAGCGTTGAGCTGAGTGACGACCTCGCGGAACTGGTCACCATGGAACGCCCGCTCGTACTCCCCCACCACAACCGCATCGAACCTGCGGTCAGAACTCCCTGCCTCAGCGAGCAATGCCGCCGCCCGCGGACGGTCCGACCACGACCAGCGGCGCGACCGGCCCACGTCGAAAAACTCCACCGCCACCACGCCGACGCCGTCGATCAGCTCATCCGAGATCGCGCGCTGCCACGCTCGCGAGGTCCGCGGGTCCTGGAACTCACTCGTCGACATCCGGCCGTAGAAGGCAAAGCGCACACCGTGGTCGACCGCCGGTACTACGGAGCGTCTGTTTCCTGTCATCGCGGCTACGAGCTCCGCGTTCGTCAGCGCGATCATGGTCAGGCTCCTTCGTTCAGAGCCGAGACCGCGGTGAACCGCTCGCCATGACGGCGGCTGGACTTCGACCACCCGAACAGCTCAGCGCACAACCTCTGTTCGCTACGCCACCGGCTTGACACCGCCATCGTGGATGGCGGACAGCTTCGGTCCTGCCAGCTAACCTTTGCGGTGCAAGAACGCTGGCAAGCAACCCGGTGACGGCGAGTCCGACCCGTTCGTCAGGGGCACCTACGAGCTGGTCTAGCCGCGAGTCTTGTCGGAGTTCCTGAGGTCCTCGACGATCTGCTGGACGGCGTCCCTCACCTCGTCGGTCACCGAACCTCGGACACCGACACTCGCACGTTCCACCGCCCGGCCACGGCGTGCAGTGAGTACGTCTTGTCGTCGACAGTACCGGCCGTGCACGCCTTAGTCTCGGCGTCCAGCTTGCCGCCGGTGCAGAGCATCGGTGTCAGCCGTTCCGACTCCTCCGGACTCGAATAGGCGACGAGCCCACGCTGAGCGCCTGGCGTCCGGTCGAGACGAAGACATGGCAGCCGTTTGCCTCCACAGGTTTTACCTCCGAGACCTCGAAACCCTTGGTGATGACCGCGAGCGGCTCGGGCTTCACCAGGTCGGGACAACCCGACTTGACTTTGTCGGCGAGGCCTGCGGGCACGTCAGTGCCGCACGCAGTCATGGTCATGAGCATGGACGCCGTCAAGGCAGCCGCGAATCTGGTTCTCACTTGTTCCCCAAGGTGGTGCCCCGCGCCTAGTCGTTCGGCGCGGGGGGAAATGTTCGCACGACGTTCCCACGCGCACGGGTTCTGGCAAGATCACTGTCGTGCAACACGGTGTCCTCCGCACCCAGGACGTCATGGGTGCGGGTTCGAGAGGCTGGGACAACGTCCGCAAGAGTGTTGCGGCGGCGAGCGATCAGTGGGTCCTCGAAGATGATCTGCCTACTGAGCTGACCGCCAGGCCGATCGAGGCAGGCACTGCAAGCATGTTCGACAGCAGGGGCAAAGCCGAGGTTCCTGACCAGGCTCGGCTGGAGGCCCATGCCCGTGGCTGGCGGCGCGATCGGCGGCCGGTCGGGCCTAACGAAGACCTCACCGCACGGATCGGTGGCGGGCCGCTTCATCAGCGCCAGGGAGATCTGCGGACCGCTCGGGTCCCGGTAGGACTGCGAAATCTGAGCCGTGGCGCACTGGGCGCCGGGCGGGGACAGGGCAGGGCACCCAGCCGAGCACTGGGGTGGCGGCGTGGTCCGAATCAGGACC
This sequence comes from Lentzea sp. NPDC051213, assembly GCF_044455585.1. Taxonomy (NCBI): domain Bacteria; kingdom Bacillati; phylum Actinomycetota; class Actinomycetes; order Pseudonocardiales; family Pseudonocardiaceae; genus Lentzea; species Lentzea sp. NPDC051213. Next base: position 1,429,856 of record NZ_JBITEX010000001.1, on the reverse strand, counting down.
GGCAGGTGCCACGGCACCTGCCCGGGCGGTGAGACCGCGACACGGCCAGCGTCACGGTACTCACCGCGAGGCCACGACGGAGGCGTCGCGTACTGCTTTCATTTCGGAAGTCCTTTTCTGGCCGGGATTCCAGCCGTGCATCACCGGGATCGTTACATACCTCACGCCCGTCACCCTTGCAGGGCAACCAGAATTCGATGCACCCTTCACACGACAAGCCATGTCCTAAGTGGATCGTTTGACCACCGTGTCGCCGGCACCGCGACAAGATCGGCTGTGCGGCGGAACTAGCGCATGGTGCTGCGGAGGGCGTTGGTGGCTTTGGTCAGCGCGGCGCTCACCGTCGCCCAGTCGGCGTCCTGGCGCCAAGAGCTCATCAGTGTCACGGCATAGGTGCCGCCGAACTTGACCAACCCCGTGCTGTTGAGCACGCGGCGGCCGCCTGAGCTGCCCCAGCCCTGCTTGATCGCCCACGTCGCGCCCGGCAGGCCGCTGGGAATGCCGAAGTGCTGGTCGAATCCGTCTGCTGCGGTGCGCGGCGCCTCGGCCATCGCCGACGTCAGCAGTTCACGGTCCTCAGCCTCGAGGGCACCGGCGATGTGGCGGTAGACGGTCGAGATGTCCGCGGCCGACATCACCGTGCTCCCCCATTGACCCGCGGCCGCCGGCGGCCGCGTGTTGCGCAGGTTGAGCGCCTTGACCTGGCGAGTGACGATCGCCGACCCTCCGCCCTCCTGCCACAACCGGCTCGCCACGCCATCATCGCTACGAGTGAGCATCGCGATGACGTCGTTCTCCACAGCACCGGAGTTCGTGGAGGTTCTCTGCAACAAGTCCAGCACGATGAGCAGTTTCACCACCGAGGCAGCGGGTTGAGCAAGGTCGCCTTTCCAGGACACGGCCGTCGCACAGGTGTCCAGGTCGACAATCTCCATCGAAAGCAGTGGCTCATGTCCGACGCTCAAAAGCGCCTGGCGCGCCTTCTCCAAGGCGGGCACCACATCCGCAACCGGCGTGAACTCGGTACAGTCGGTGCGCCAGTCTTCAGAGCCGGCCTGAAACGCCACGACGAGGACCGCGACCAGCGCGGTCACCAATCCCGCCGAAACGGCCCACTTGATCCGGCCACGCCGCTTCGGCAGCCGCTGCGTGACCAGATTCAGGGTTACTTCTCGGGAGAGGAGACTCGCATCATCCGAATTGACCATTGATCCTCTCCAACCGAGCGAGAAGGAACTCTTCACAACGAGTTGCGTCATCTGTTGATCGACGCCGCCGAGTGATTCCAGATGCCCACCGCACGAATGAGATCAATGGGCGCGCGTGGTGTCCGGAAATCAGTGGACGTGAGACGACGCCCTGTGCACGCCTCTGTGGCCGGTCGTGCGGGACCACCTGGCAGAGCACGAGTTGACGTCCAGGACTACTCGGCCCAAAGGCCAAGCACTCCGGTCACCGTTACCGGGAGCAGGATTCGGACACGACGATGCGCTGTGCCGCACCATCTCCGCGGCACCACTCAGCCGTTCGCGGACCATGGACTCGCGCCGGGGTGTGGGTCGAGCCGACGAGCTTTCCCTCCACAGCGGACTCGTCGGCGGCAGCGTCGACCAGGATGCGATGCCGCGCGAGGACTTCTCGATACCGCCGTCGAACCGGATTCGGCCGTCGTCGATCACGCGCATGCGGTCGTACACCTCGTACCGGTTCGCGAGCTGGCGCATCGAGGTCGGTCACCAGCTCACCCAGGAGAAGCAGCCGGCCCGGCGGCGGCGCGATGGCCACCCAGACGCGGATGCCCTCGGACACGGTGCTGAACTGCGCCTCGCAGTCCACACAGGCCTGCCACCCGAGCGTTTCCTCGACCCGGTCGATGAACCAGCGGTCGTTCATGGCCGCGGCGAGGCGCACCAGTTCGCACACCGCGAGGCTGCAACAGAACGGCTGGTCCTGCTCCAGGGGCGACAACCCGGTTGTTCGGGATCACCAGGAACGTCCGCCCCAGCGCCCAGCTCGTACGGTGTCTCTTGCCCACACCTTCGGCGAGGACCGGAAGCTCGGACTCAGAATGTCTTCGCGTGTTCACGGCCACCTCCTTTCGCTGCCACCACATCAAGGTAGCAACTTTGAACAGCCCCATATCGAATGTCGTGAGGTTCGCCTCGCGAAGGCAACCCACCGACGGGATAGGCGTCTCAAGAGGTACGGCGGCGGCCGGGCCCAGCCCGCGATGCCCTGACACAGAACGGGTAGCGCTCCTAACGATCGAAGCTGCCGCGAGCCTCCTCGATGTCCCCCAGGTACCGCGTCGTCCAGGCGCACATCGCGTCCACGGTCGCCCGCAACGCCTGCCCCGGCTCGGTGAGCGTGTAGTCGACCCGCGGCGGCACGGTCGGATGCACGACCCGCGACACGAGCCCGTTGCGCTCCAACAACCATAGGTTCTGAGTCAGCATCTTGTGACTGATCCCGGCCGAGCGGCCTGACGTGCGTATCACGCTGCTGCAGGTTCACACTCGTTGATCAACAGACGACTCGTCGACCATACTCGGAACACGGCCGCTCAGCTTCGCCATCGGGTGGTCGGGGCGTGGTCGCGCGCAGTGCCGCGCTCTCGAGGTCGACGGTGGCTTCGCTGAATGCGTAGCAGTCCAGCACTGACTTCAGGTGATGAGCGATCTGAGAGTGCCAGCGAACCATTTCGTGTCGCAGTTGACCCGCGCACCCCCGGCGGGATCTTCATGACCTCAATACCGACGTCGAGAAGAACGAAATATAACGACGTCGCTGGACTGACTGGCGCTTGCATGAACCAAGAGGCGAAATTCATTGACACGAAGGATTGAACCGCACCCACTGGCCCTCTGTACCAGGTTCGAGCTATCCAATACCGCATGAACACGCAAACCGCGCAAGCTTGCTACACACGGGGACCCAAGTCTCGGACACATGATTACCCCACGAGCTCACAGAGCTCGTGGGGTAATCTCATTTTAGGGCCTGCTGGTCGGCCGATCCATTCCCCACTCCAGTGGCATCGTCAACACCGTCACTGCAGATGCGGGTATGACGGTTCTGTCGCGTTCGGCTTTCCTCACCGTCGGCCCGCCCGGTTCCTGGACGATCTCCAGGCCTCTTCCGCGGAGCAGTCCACCAGCTCATCGCCTCCATCCGGCAGCGCCACCGATCTCAGCACCTCAAGCAGCAGGTCCTCCCGCACGTAGGCGACAGGCGGAGCCTGCGTGGGTCTTCCGGACGCGCTGTTATAGCCATGCCACGACGCCGTGTGTGGATCTGGCGCCAGCTTCTGCAACCGCCTGCCCCACTGACTGTGACGGGAGTTCGGGTGCCTGCCCGCATCGACAAGCCTGTACCCGTAGGGCGGACGGCCACCAAGGAATCTGCCCTGCTGCGCCGCTTGCACCCGCATCGCGGCCAGCACGTTGCCGCGCTCGCGCCACCTCGCGTTGCGCTTGCGCTTGCGCTCCAAGCAAGACCATCAGCGCCTGGTGCACTGGGCAGTCCAGCTCGACCGGACCTCCCGCTTCAGGTAGCCACACCTCGACTCCGAGGTCGTTGAGCTGTGTGACGATCTCCCGAAACTGATCACCGTGGAACGCCCGTTCGTACTCTCCCACCACAATCGCGTCGAACCGGCGATCGGGGTTCGCCGCCTCGGCGAGCAATGCTGCCGCCTGCGGCCGATCCGACCACGACCAGCGGCGTGACCGACCCACATCGAAGAACTCTGCGACCACCGCACCAACACCATCGACCAGCTCATCCGCGATCGCACGCTGCCATGCTCGCGAGGTTCGCGGGTCCTGGAACTCGTCGCCATCCGACCGTGCCCGCGCGGCGCCGCCTGGCAGCTCACGGATGCGATGCGCGGCTCATCTGGCTCAGGAGCCGCAACGAGATCGGCGCCCACACCGCGCAGGCCGCGTTGCGCGCCGCGGAACGCGATGCCGACCTCACCGGTCAGGCGATCATGTATCGCGCGCTGGGCACGTTCAGGGCGTACGCCGACGTGCTGGCGCATTTACGCAACGGCGACATCTACCAGCGCCTCGCGTCCGGGTTCGGCGTCGGCCTGGCCACCGCTTACCGCTACATCCGCGAGACCACCGCACTGCTGGCCGCACGAGCACCCAGCCTCGACCGCGCCGTCACCCGGCTGGCCGGATCGTTCTCCAACTTCGCGCTGCTCGACGGCACCGTCATCCGCATCGACCGCTGCGGTGACCGGGACCGCCTGAAAGCCTGCTACAGCGTCAAAGTCCGCCACCACGGCATCACCCTGCAGGTGCTGACCGACCCCTACGGCCGGCGCTGTCACCGCGTGGCGGCCCTCACACGAGCCGAATGCCTAGTCCTGACCCAAAGTGCGATTGATCGGTGTTGCTTATCAATGCGCCCTGAATGAGTATTTGTGTTGACTCAATCTTGGTACTTACCGTGAATCAATCGCTCGACCGGAGGTCCTAGACATGGAGCTGCGCCACCTGCGCTACTTCGCCACCGTGGCGGACACCTGCCACTTCGGCAGGGCCGCTGAACGCCTGCACATGGCACAACCCGCCCTGTCGCAGGCGATCCGGCAACTTGAAGACGAGCTCGGGGCCGCCCTTTTCACCAGGACCACGCGGCAGGTCCGGCTGACCCCGGCCGGCGAGTTCCTCCACGAAGAGGCGAAGCGGATGCTCGACTCCGTCGAGGAGAGCGTCCAGGGCGTCCGCCGGATCGCCCAGGGACGACTCGGCCTGGTGCGCATCGCCTTCACCGGCACCGCCGGGTTCACCCACCTGCCGCAGATCGCACGTGCCGTGAAGCGGGAGCTGCCGGACGTCGCGCTGGAGATCCACGGCGACATGCTCACCCCAGCCCAGTGCGACGGCCTGCGCAACGGCAGTCTCGATCTCGGACTTCTCCGGCCACCCGCCATCGGTGAAGGGCTTTCGGTCCGCACGATCGAGGTCGAGCCGCTCGCGCTGGCCGTGCCGTCCGATCACCGGCTCGCGGCCGAGCCCGTGATCGCAATGACCGATCTGCGCACAGAGCCCTTCATCCTCTACGCCAGTCCCGATTCCGCGGTGAACGAGGCGGTCGTCCGCAGCTGCAAGCAGGCGGGCTTCCTGCCACACCGCGAACACGACGCCCCCGGCACCGCGGTCCTGCTCGCGCTCATCGCCGCGGGGCTGGGTGTCGCCCTCGTGCCCGCTTCGGCCAGGGCCATGCCTCTGGCCGGCGTGGTGTTCCGCGAAGTGGCCGACGCGGGCTCCGTCGAACTCGCGCTCGCCTGGCGCGAAAACCGCGAGTCCGCGCTGGTCACCTCCATGCTCGACGTTCTCGACGGCCTCTTCACGACGGACTCGTCCCGTCCCGTTCAGAAAGCCACCCGATGAAGATCATCAAGATCGAGGCGATCCCGTTCGCCATCCCGTACCGCAAGCCACTGAGGTTCGCGAGCGGCGAGGTGCACGTCGCGGAGCACATCCTCGTGCGCGTCCACACCGACGACGGCGTGGTCGGCATCGCCGAGGCACCCCCGCGTCCGTTCACCTACGGGGAGACCCAGGACGGCATCCGCGCGGTGATCGACAAGATCTTCGCCCCGCAGATCGTCGGGCTGTCGTTGCTCGAACGCGAGGTCGTCGCCGCCCGGCTGAACCGCACCGTCGGCAACCCCACCGCGAAGTCCGCCGTCGACATGGCGATCTGGGACGCGCTCGGCCGCACACTGAACCTCCAGGTCACCGAACTCCTCGGCGCCTACAGCGACCGGATGCGCGTGTCGCACATGCTGGGGTTCGACGAGCCGGCCGCGATGGTCGCCGAGGCCGAGATGATGCGCGACACCTACGGCATCACGACGTTCAAGGTGAAGGTCGGCCGCAAGCCGTACCGGCTCGACACCGAGGTCGTGCGGGCTCTCCGCCAGGCGCTCGGATCCACAGTGGACCTCTATGTCGACGGCAACCGCGGCTGGACCGCCGCGGAATCGGCCCGAGCGATGAACGAGATGTCCGACCTCGACCTGCTGTTCGCCGAGGAGCTCTGCCCAGCCGATGACGTGCTCGGCCGCCGCTGGCTCGTCCAGCAGTGCGATGTGCCGTTCATCGCCGACGAGTCCGCGGTGACGCCGGCCGACGTGACGCGGGAGATCCTCGGCGGCAGCGCGACCGCCGTCAGCATCAAGACGGCCCGCACCGGCTTCACCCACAGCCAGCGCGTGCACCACCTCGCCGAAGGACTGGGTCTCGAAGTCGTGATGGGCAACCAGATCGACGGCCAGCTCGGCTCGATGTGCACCGTCGCGTTCGGCGCGGCCTACCGGCTCACCACCCAGCGCGCCGGTGAGCTCTCGAACTTCCTCGACATGAGCGACGACCTGCTCACCGAGCCGCTGGAGATCTCCGGCGGCGAACTCACCATCCGCCCCGGCGCCGGCCTCGGCGTCGAGATCGACCCCGACAAGCTCGCCCGCTACCGAACCGACAACTGACCCCACCACCGGAGAGCACCGATGAGCACCGACACCGCTGTCGACACCGCCACCGCCGCCGCGTCCGGAGCCTCGGCCACTGAGCGCTTCCAGACCGACAAGTCCCCCTTCGAAGCCGTGCGCGACACCCCGGCGGAACGCGTCGACGTGCTGGCCCGCGAAGTCCTCGAAGCCGTCCACGCGACGATCCGCAGGAACAAGGTCACCTACGACGAGTACAACGCCCTCAAGGCGTGGATGATCCAGGTCGGCCAGGACGGCGAGTGGCCGCTGTTCCTCGACGTCTGGGTCGAGCACGTCGTCGAGGAGGTCGCCACCGACCACCGCGAAGGCAGCAAGGGCACCATCGAGGGCCCCTACTACGCCCCAGGCGCCCCGGAAGGCGGCTCCCGCGGCGCCGTGCCGATGCGCGCCGACGAGCAAGGCACGCCCCTGACGTGGACAGGCACCGTCACGTCTGTCGACGGAACCCCGTTGCAGGGAGCCAAAATCGAGCTGTGGCACGCCGACGCCGACGGCTTCTACAGCCAGTTCGCCCCCGGCCTGCCCGAGTGGAATCTGCGTGGCAGCTTCACCTCCGACAACGATGGCACATTCGAGATCCGCACCATCCGGCCCGCGCCCTACCAGATCCCGACCGACGGCTCCTGCGGCAAGCTCATCGCCGCCGCCGGCTGGCACGCCTGGCGCCCGGCACACCTGCACGTCAAGGTCTCCGCCCCAGGTCACGAAGAATTGACCGCGCAGCTGTACTTCCCCGGCGACGACCACAACGACGACGACATCGCATCCGCGGTCAAGCCCGAGCTCATGCTCGACCCCAAGCCCGTCACCGGCGGCTCGGCAACCGTCGACTACGGCTTCGTCCTGGACCCGGTGCGCGGCTGATGCTGTTCCACGTGCGAATGGACGTTCGCCTCCCCCACGATCTCGACCCCGCCGTCCGGGACGAGATCGTGGCCCGGGAGAAGGCCTACTCCCAGGAGCTGCAACGAGAAGGCCGCTGGCCGCACATCTGGCGCGTCGTCGGCGAGTACGCCAACCACTCCATCTTCGACGTCCAGTCGAACGACCACCTGCACGAGCTGCTCTCCGGCCTCCCGCTGTTCGCCTTCATGGACATCAAGGTCACCCCATTGGCGAAGCACCCTTCAGACGTCCGGTAAAGATCTTTACCCCGGTCGTGTGCTCGGAGCACGTCGAGCCACTACGAACAAATGCAGGTAGGGCGCCAGCAGCAGCGCTCGGCCTTGAACAAGGCCAAGTCCAGCTCGTCGGTTTTCACCAGCGATACCCTCCTGGCATTCCAACATCCGTCACTGCTGACTTGCTGGCTGTCTTCGCCCGCCCGCGACCGTCCCGGATGGACAGTCATCGGGCGACTGTCGGGTGGTTCCCACGTTCACCAAGTAATCGATCGGCCAGTGGGGCGCCCGGCTGTACTCCGGCAGCATCGCCACGGCTACGCCGCAGACCTTCACCACGACCTCCCCACCGTTGGAACTACACGGCTTCGGAGTTGACGACCGGACACAAACCCGTCCGGACATCACGCGCTGCACACCGGCCCATATCCACCAGATTGGAGCCGGCTTCGCTGTTACGGAGCGTCAACCCACTGGTTCACTCTCGTTACACCGTCTGGCTTTGCCGAACAGGCCCGCACCGTCTGGCAGTCCCGACAGCCGGGCGGGAAGGTCTCTCACCCCTCCTCGATCACCTCGGCGCATCGTGGCGCACAACTCCGCCGCAAAGAAACTGGCCGCTGACCTCAAGATCTGGTTCGGCCGCCGCAGCTCACGATTCTCCCGCTCCAGCCGCGCAACCCGCTCCGCCTCGCTTGACGTGGTGCCCGGCCGGTCACCGGCGTCGATCTCCGCGCGCTTGCCCCAGGCGGCTGACCGAGCTGGCCGCCACCCTGGCCTGCAGCAAGACCCGCCGTGGACGCCGAGATCGAACGGATCTGCCACGACAGTTGGGCCAGCGCGTCCTGACCCGGCAGTTGACTGGAGACACCCCCTCCAGGCACCGGCTGACCTTCACCGTCGATGACACCGCTCGCGCCGCGCTGGAAACCGAGATCTTCGGCAAACGGGTGCTGATCACCGACCGCGAGGACTGGTCCGTCGCCGAGGTGGTGGCCGGCTACCGTTCCCAGTCCGGCGCCGAGTTCTCCTTCCGTCAGCTCAAAGACCGCCACGTGGTGTCGTTCTCCCCGATGCGCCACTGGGACCGACCACACCATCCGCGTGCACCTGTTCACCTGCGTGCTCGCCCTCCAACTCGCCCACCTCATGCGCCGCACCGCTCTGCAGGCCGGGATGCGGTACTCCGTGCGGGAAATGCTGGCCCAGTTGGCCGGCATCGGAGAAAGAGTGTTGATCTACCCCTCGATCGGAGGTCGATCCAAAGCCCGTCGCATGCTCACCGAAACCACCCCCCGAACAAGACCGACTCGTTACCGTCTTCGGGCTAGGGTGGCTCGACCAGTCAGCGGCGACGAGGGGTTGGGGCCTGTGGCTCGGCGTTCTGACTCACCGGTGGTGATCCTGAGCATCCTGCTCGTGCTTTCGCTCGCCGGGTGGTTCGGCTTCGACTACCTGCACGAACGGCTCTCATCTTCGAGCTGTGACACGGTCGCCACGCTCAGCGTCGTGGCCGCGCCGGGCATCGCCTCGGCCGTGGCCCGCGTGTCGGAACAGGACGGTGCCGCGTGCTATCGAGTCGAGGTGATAGCGCGGGATTCCGCTGAGGCCGTCGAGTCCCTCGCGCAGGCCAAACCGGATGTGTGGATCCCGGAGTCGTCCCAGTGGCTGCTGCGCGCCCAGCGGCGGGGTGCGTGGGACATCCCCGTCACGGGCCCGTCGATCGCGTCCTCGCCCATCGTGCTGGGGCTGACCGAGACCGCCGCGCGGCGGTTCGGCTGGCCAGAGCGAACGCCCACCTGGGCCCAGGTGTTCAGCGGCGAGCCGGCGATCGGATTCGTCGACCCGGCCGTCGACCCTGCAGGCCTGTCGGCGTTGATCGCCACAGGTGAGCTGACCGGATCCGCTCCGGACCCGGCCGGTTCCTATGCCCTGATGCTGCGCAAGCTCACCAAGCACGCCGTCCAGAAGCCCGCCGAGCTGTTCGATCCCGCCCGGCCACTGGACGGCGTGGTGACACCGGAGTCGGGCTTGGGAAAACATGGTCTGGTCGGGGTGTACGCCGATCCCGCCGTGCCTTCGCTGGACTACCCGTACGTCGTCCTGCCCGGTTCCGATCAGGGCAAACGTGATGTGGCGCAACAGTTCCTGAGCCGCTTGCTCGACCAGACCTCCGCCGGGCAGTTCGCCGAGGAGGGCCTACGCGGGCCCGACGGGCGGGCGCTCGGGGGTTCGAGCGCCGCGGTGGTCCGGCCGGTCGCGCCTCCCGCCGACCCCGACCAGCTGCTCAACCAGTGGGCGGCGGTCAACCGCAGCGCCCGGATGCAGGTGCTGCTGGACGTGTCCGGGTCGATGGCCCAGGTCGTCCCCAAGGCCGCCGCCGACCGGATGACGCTCACCATCCGGGCCGCCGAGTTGGGGATCAGGCTGTTCAAGCCGACCACGAAGATCGGCCTGTGGCGGTTCTCCACGAACCTCGACGGAGACAAGGACTACAAGGAACTCCTGCCGGTGCGGCCGGTGGGTGAGCTCCTGGCCGACGGCTCGCTGGACGAGCTCCGCAAGGTCAAGGCGATCCACAACGGCGCCACCGGCCTGTACGACTCGGTGCTGGCCGCCTACACCTCGGCCCGGCAGAACTGGGAGCCGGGCCGGATCAACCTGGTGGTGGTGCTCACCGACGGCAAGAACGAGGACCCCCAAGGGATCAACCAGCAACAGCTGCTCGCCCAACTGGCCGAGTTGCAGGACCCGAAACGGCCACTGCAGATCATCGGCATCGGCATCGGGCCGGACATCGACCCGGCCGAGCTGCGGGCGATCTCGCGGGCGACCGGCGGCGACGCCTACACCACCGAGGACCCGACCAAGATCGTCGACGTGTTCTACGCAGCGATGGGCAGGTTGCTGGAGACGTGACCACCACCACGACCACCACCACCGAACCGCGACAGATCGTCCTGGCCTGGCCCCGGCCGATCACCCTGGCCGCGGTCGCGATCGGCGTCATCCCGTTCGTGATCCACGCCTGGATGGCGTTCAACGGATACTTCGGGCACGACGACTTCGTGATCCTGCACCGGGCGGCGGCCCACGGGCCGTTCGACCTCGACTACCTCTTCCAGGACTACAGCGGCCACCTGGCGCCCGGCATGTTCCTGCTGGCGTGGTTCATCACGGCGGTCGCGCCGCTGAGCCACGTGTTCGCCGTGCTCCCCCTGCTCATGATGCTCGCGGTGGCGTCCGTGCTGTTCTGGCGGGTGCTGACGCGGTGCTTCGGGTCGCGCTGGACACTGCTGTTGCCGTTCGCGGTGTACGCGTTCTCCCCCCTGATCTTGTACCCCACGCTGTGGTGGGCCTACGGCGTGCAGCTCTTCCCGTTGCTGCTGACCATGTTCGGCGCGATCAACGCGCACCTGACCTACCTGCGCACTCGCGCCACGAAGCAGGTCGTCATCACCCTGCTGTGGACCGTCGCCGGGCTGGCCTTCTACGAGAAGGCGGCGTTGTTCATCGCCGTGCTGTTCGGGCTCACTCTGCTGCTGGGCGAACGGGTGCCGTGGCGAGTGTGGCTGGCGCACGGGGTCCCCCTCGTCGCGTTCGCCGTCCTGTTCCTCAGCCTGACCACCAGCCGTGTCAAGAACGACCTGCCGTCCGCGTACTCCATTGTGGAGTTCGTCGGCCTCGCTGTGGTGAACACCTTCCTGCCGGGGTTGTTCGGCGGCCCGTGGACCGGTCCCGCGCCCGGCGCGACCATCTCGACGTCACCGCTGTGGCTGCGCCTCACCGTGGCCGCGGTGGCCGTGGCGGTGCTCGTGGCCGGACTGCTCAAGGCGCCGCGGCGCGCTGGGGCGGCGTGGCTGATGCTGGCCGGGTACTTCGCGGTCGACCTGGGGCTGGTGATCGTGACCAGGCTGCCCGAGATCGGGCCACTGATCGGCAACGACCCGCGGTACATCGCCGACGCGGTGCCGATCGCCGTGCTCTGCGCGACGTTCGCATTCCTCGAACCAGGCGAGCGCGCCGGCGGCCTGAAACGGCCGGTCGTGCTCGGCCTGGTGACGCTGCTCGGGATCAGCGCCACGTTCAGCTTCCTGTGGCTCGCACCCGGTCTGCGGTTCGCCAAGTCGGAGCAGTACGTCAGCACCGCGCGTGCCGCGCTGACGGCGAACCCGTCGATCGTGCTTTACGACACGCATGTCCCGGGCGAGGTCATCTCGGAGTGGTTCGTCTACGACGGCCTGGCATCCAGGGTGGTCGGTCTGCTCCCTCAGCGGCCGAAGTTCGACCAGCCCGCGGAGGAGATGTTCCTGCTGGACGACAACGGATCGCCGCGCAGGATCACCGGCGTCAAGGATCCGGTCGTCGGCAGGAAAGGTCCGGTGGCCGACTGCGGCTACCCGGTCGGCGGCCAGGTCGTGACGATTCCGCTGAGCAGCCGGGTGGAGGGCCGTCGGCTGCTGCGGATGGAGTACTACACCTCCAGCGCCGGCCCGATGCGGCTCGCGCTGGGAACGGTCGCCCAGGAGGTGAACGTCGCCGAGGGCCTGCACGTGCTGTACGTCGTCGTGAACGGCGGCTCGGACCGGCTGGAGATCAACCGCGGCAGCGAAGTGGACCCGATGTGCGTTGTGGACGTCCGGATCGGTTCCCCTACAACGTGACCGGATCTACACTCCGCCGAATGACATTCGACCAGGTGCGCCGCGACTGGACCCGGCTCGGCGAAGCGGATCCGCTGTGGGCGGTGCACGTGGCGCCGGACAAGCGCGGCGGCCGGTGGGAGGTCGACCAGTTCCTCGAACTGGGGCGGCAGGACGTGGCGATCGCCCGTGAGTGGCTCGCCCGGCTCGACCTGCCGGTGACCTGGCGGCGGGTGCTGGACTTCGGGTGCGGGGCCGGGCGGTTGTCGCAGGCGCTGGCCGAGCACGCCGACGAGGTCGTCGGCGTGGACGTCTCGCCGCCGATGCTCGCCACCGCCGAGAACCTGGACCGCAGCGGCGGGAGGTGCCGGTTCGTCCACAACGACACGCCGGATCTGCACCGGTTCCCCGACGGCGACTTCGACCTGGTCTACACCGAACTGGTGTTGCAGCACCTGCCGCGCACGGCGATCGAGGGCTACCTGGCGGAGTTCATGCGCGTGCTGCGTCCCGGTGGCGTGGCGGTGTTGCAGTGCACGACGAGTCCGTTGTGGACGGTCAGGGGGATGCTCTGGCGGTTCGCGCCCTACCGCCTGGTGGCCTGGGGGCAGCGCGTCGTGCTGCGCTACCCGGCGCCGATGCGGATGACCGCGCTGGCGCCGGACCGGCTCCGCGCCGTGGTGGCCGAGCACGGCGGTGAGGTGGTGGACAGCGTGTCCGAGGACATCCCGGTCAGCCACTGGCGGTCCACGAGATACGTCGTCCGCAAGAGGTGACGCGCGTCAGAGTGGCCGTGGGCTTGCACCGCAACCCCACGGTGTGGGTCATGCTGGGTCTCACGCTGCTGTCGTTCCTGCAACGCCCCGGCCGCACGACCTTCGACACCAAACTCGACCTCGTGGTCGACCCGCTGGCGTTCCTCGGCCGCGCGCTGCACCTGTGGAACCCCGCGGCCAGCGGTGGCGAACTGCAGAACCAGGCGTACGGCTACCTGTTCCCGATGGGGCCGTACTTCGCGGTGTGCCAGGTGCTCGGGCTGCCGCCCTGGATCTCCCAACGCCTGTGGTGCGCCCTGCTGCTGTGCGGCGCGTTCGGCGGTGTCCTCGCGGTCGCGCGGGCGCTGCGGATCGGCACCGCCCCGGCGCAGTACCTGGGGGCCGTCGCGTACGCGCTGGCGCCGCGGATGCTCACCGAGATCGGCCCGCTGTCGGCGGAGATGGTCGCCGCCGTGATGCTGCCGTGGATCCTGCTGCCCTTGATCAAGGCCGACCGGATCTCCTCGCCACGACGGGCGGCCGGCTTGTCCGGGCTGGCGACCCTCGGCGTCGGCGGGATGAACGGCGCGCTGGTGCTCACGGTCCTGCTGCTGCCCGGTCTGTGGCTGCTGACCCGGCAGTGGACCGCGCGGCACGTCCGGCTCGTGCTCTGGTGGGTCGCGTCCGTGGTGGCGGCCGTGCTGTGGTGGTTGCTGCCGCTGATGCTGCTCGGCGAGTACAGCCTGCCGTTCATCGACTACGTCGAGTCGGCCGCCAACACCACGGCGCCGACGTCGCTGTTCCAGGTCCTGCGCGGCACCAACCAGTGGGTGGCCTACGTCGTGCAGGGCAGCCCGTGGTGGCCCTCCGGTTTCATGCTGGTCGACAACCCGGTCCTGATGCTGGCCACCGGGCTCCTCGCGGCGGCCGGCCTCGCCGGGCTGGTCCGCCGCGGACTGCCGGAGCGGCTCTTCCTGACGATCGGCGTCATCGCGGGCGTCGCCGTGATGACCATCGGCTACGTCGGGGCACTTGACAGTCCGCTGTCCCACACCGTTCGCGCCCTGCTGGACGGTCCGCTGGCCCCCTTCCGCAACGTGCACAAGTTCGAGCCCGGCCTGCGGCTGCCGTTGATGCTCGCGTTCATGCACGCGGTGTCACGCGTCCGAATCCCGGCCGCCGCGACCACCGCGGTCGCGGGCAAGGTCCGGCTCGCCGTCGGAGTCCTGCTGGTGGCCGTGATGGCCGTGCCCGCGTGGACGCTCACGTTGCGGCCGGGGCCGGGGTGGCAGGAGATCCCGGACTACTGGCGTTCCGCGATGACGTGGCTGGCCGACAACGACCCGGACGCCCGCACCCTCCTGCTGCCCGGCACCGGGTTCGGCGAGTACACCTGGGGCAAGACGGTCGACGAGCCCGCCCAAGCGCTGGCCCGGTCACCCTGGGCGCTGCGCAGCCAGATCCCGCTCGGCTCGGAGGGCAACACCCGGCTGATGGACGCGGCCGAGGACGCGCTCGCCGACGGGCGCGGCGCACCAGGACTGGCCGACTTCCTCGCTCGGTCCGGGCACAGGTTCCTGTTGGTGCGCAACGACATCGACCGGGTCGCCACCGGTGCGCCACCGGTCACGATGATGCGGGACGCGCTGGCCCGCTCCGCCGGGATCGAACGTGTGATGACGTTCGGCCCGTTGGTCAAGCCGGGTGACCAGCCGGTCGTCAACTCGATCGACCTCGACGCCGCGCCCGCGCCCGCGTTGGAGATCTACGAGGTGAAGCGGTCGGTGCCGCGCGCGGTCGCGGTGAACGCCGAGAACATCGCGACGGTGAGCGGTGGGCCGGAATCCCTGTTGCCGCTGCTCGACTCGGGAGTGCTGCGGGGAGATCGTCCTGCCGTGCTGGCCGGTGACGGCGGCGCGCCCGAGAGCCGGGACTGGCTCGTCACCGACGGGCTGCGCCACCGGGAGCGCAACGTCGGGCGGGTGCGCGACAACCTGAGCCAGACGCTCGCTGCCGACGAGCGGCCGAGGCAGGACCGGCCGGTGTCCGACCTCCTGCCGTTCCCCGGTCCGGAGCACCTGACGGTCGCGGCCTACCGCGGGATCCGCGGCGTCACCGCGTCGAGTTCGGCCGGGTTCGCGGACTCCGTCCGCGCCTCCGACCCGTCGTCCATGCCATTCGCCGCGATCGACGGAGATCCGTACAGCGCCTGGCAGTCCTCCACCCTCGCCGGACCGGCCGGGCAGTGGCTCGAAGTCGGCCTCGACACACCGCGGGTCGTCGACAAGGTGACGCTGCGGATGGTCGACGACATCCGGGTCGGCTGGCCGGTCACCCGGATCAGGATCACCACCGACTCGGGTTTCCGCGACCACGAGGTCGCCAGGGGCGCCGCGGAGCAGGCGTTCGCGGTGTCGCCGGGGCTCACGAGCAGGGTCCGGATCACCGTGCTGTCGGTGGCGGCGCAGTTGACCAGCGGCTCCGTCGGCATCGCCGAACTGTCGGTGCCCGGAGTGACCGCCCACCGGGCGTTGCGGGTGCCCACCGACGTCCTGCCCGGCCCCGAACAGCGGACGACCTTCGCCTTCAGCCGCGGCCCTCAGCCGCGCTACTCCTGCACCGGCACCGACGGCGACCAGCGGTGCGACGTGGGACTGGCCAGGAGCGGCGAGGAACCCGACGGGATCCACCGGCTCTTCCGCACCCGCGACGACGCCAACTACCGTCTCGAAGGGACGGTCCTGCCCACCGTCGGCGGCACCCTCCCTGTCACCGCACCGGGGTTGACCGTCTCCAGCTCGACCCACTTGGCCGGTGACCCGGCCGCCGCGCCTCTGGCCGCGGTCGACGTGAACCCTGCCACGACGTGGATCGCCGACTACACCGACGAGGAACCCACGCTGCGCCTGGCCTGGCCCACCGCCCGCGACGTGACCGGCTTGCGGCTGACCACGTCGGCGCTGTCCGGCGCGTCCCGCCCGACCGAGGTGCAGATCACCACCCCGGCGGTGAGCCGGACCGTGCCGGTGTTCTCCGACGGCTCGGTCGACTTCGTCGCGACCACCGACCGGCTGGACATCACGATCAAGAAGAGCGAAGGGGCTCCCGACCGCGTTCCGGGACCGGCGGGCATCAGCGACGTCGAGATCGTCGGTGCGCCCGACCTGGTGCCGCCGATCCCGCTGGACACCCCGTTCACCGTGCCGTGCGGCTCCGGCCCGGCCGTCACCATCGACGGAACCGCCTACGCCACCACGGTTTCCGGCACGCTGCGGGACGTGTTCCAGCACCGTCCGCTACCGCTGGGCACCTGTCGGGACCTGGTCGAAGGCGTCGACCTCGGAGGTCGGGAGCACGAGGTGAGCACAGCTCGATCGGCCTCCTTCGTGGTGCAGGACCTCATCCTGCGGCCCAGCACCGCGGCCGCCATCGAGCCACCGCCGGGTCACCGCGCGATCGACTTCGAGCAGTGGGGTGCCGCACACCGTGAACTGCGGGTGGCCGCAGGGCAGGCCGCGGTCCTCAGCATCCCGGAGAACGCCAACGACGGCTGGGTGGCCGAAGTGGACGGCCAGCCGCTGGCCCGCACCAGGATCGACGGGTGGCAGCAGGCCTGGGTGCTGCCGGCCGGAGGCGTGACGACCGTGGTGCTGGACTTCGAGCCCGACACCACCTACCGGCAACGGCTTCTGGTCGGCGCCGTCGCCGCGGCGCTCCTGCTGTTGGTCACGCTTTTGCCGGTGCGCAGACGGGTCCGGATCACCACGTCCCCCGCGGGCAAGCGGTGGGTGCCGGCGGTGCTGGTGGTGCTGCTCGTGGCCGTCGGCGGGATCCTGCCGGTCGTCCTGCTGATCGCGAGCCTGCTCGTCCGTGCCGTGGCCCAGCGGTTCACCGCGCGGTTCAACGTCACGGCCTTGATCGTCGTCGCCGGGATGGCGACCGCCACCGGGATCGCGGTCGTCGGACGCCTGCAAGGACACGGGCAGGGCTGGGCGTACGGAACCGCCACGCAGGCCGCCATCCTCGTCGCCCTGGCCGCGGCGGTGTCACCGTGCCTCGACTGGTTCGACACGGGACCGGAACTCGATCAGGGCTCCGAAGCAGGCGAGCAGGGCGGTGGCGGCGACGGCCCCGGCGACGACCTGGGTCGGCGAACCGTGCCACCAGCCGAGAACGAGCACGACCTCGAACCCGACCGCCAGCCAGGTCAGTAGCGTGGACCGGCGGTCGGCGCCCGCGATCCTGGAGTACAACAGGATCTGCACGAGCGACAGCAGCGATCCGACCAGGGCGAACGGCCACACCGGAAGGCTGCTCGCCGCGTAGGCCGAACCGCCGACGAGCGACACCACCGTGCGGCCGAACACCGCGCAACCCAGCACCACCACCGCGTCCACGGCGGCGCAGACGCCCAGCGCGATCAGCACGATCCGGCGGCGGGCCTTCTCGTCGGCCAGCTTGGGCAGGACGACGACGGCGATCGCGTACGGCAGCCAGTACGCGATCTTGGTGATCACCGAGCCCACCGCGTACTCCCCCGCCTCACGGGCGGGAAGGCTGTGCCGGGCCAGCACCAGGTCCAGGTTCACCAGCAGCACCAGTGCCAGCAACGCCTGCACGGTGTGCAGCACGTCGCGCACGTGCCCTGCGCTGCGCGGGCCCGGCACCGGTCTGCCGCAGATCAGCCAGCCCACGAAGGCGACGACGACCGACCCCGCAAGCGTCCCGGCGAACGCCCCGGCGGGCGTGCGGAACACGAGCAGGCCAAGCAGTGTGCCGCCGACCCGCCCGACCCCCTCGGTCGCGATCAGGTGGGCCATCGACCGGAACCGCTGCGTGCCCTGCAGGACTCCGTAGCACAGGCCGACGAGCGTGATCGGCGCGAGCGAGCAGGCGAGCAGCAGCACCGCCCACGGCCCCGGCAGGTGCAGCAACGCCATCAGCACGGGCGAGACGGCCAGCGCGGTGACCAGGACGGTGGCACTGGTCATCAGACCGAGCGTCACCAGCGGCCCGCGATCCTGTTCGGGCGCCCGCGCCACCCGCAGGGCGATCACGGTCTGCAAGCCCATCGCCGGCACCGCACCGATCGCCAGGAGCGCGAGCAGCGAGCCCAGTTCCCCGAAGACCGGCGGCGCGAGCAGCCGCGCGGCGATCACCGTGAGCAGGTAGCTGGCGACATTGCTGCCGCCGAAGGCCACCGTGACCGCGATCGCGTCGACGCGGGTCCTGGCCGGAAGTGTGTCCGCCACTGGCTTCGTCCCCAAAGTTACCGAGGGGTAATGGTTGGGAACTATAGTCCCGCAGTCCAGGTTCCGGGCTGCCGACGAGAAGAGCGGGTGCGATGCGGCTGGTTCTGCCCGCGGTGTCCGCCGTGCTCGCCCTGCTCGTGCTCACACCGTTGCTCGGCCGCGGCTTCGTCCTGAACTACGACATGGTGTTCGCGCCGGACCAGTCGCTCCTGCCCGACGGCCTCGGCCTCGGCTCGGCGCTGCCCAGGTCGGTCCCGGCGGACGCGGTGATGTCGTTCGCGACCGCCCTGTTGCCGGGCGACGTCGTACAGAAGATCGTGCTCCTGGCGGCCTTGTTCGCCGGTCCGCTCGGCGCGGGCAGGCTCGTGCCCACGAACTCGGTGGCGATCCGGGTCGTGGCCGCGATCTGGTACGGGTGGAGCGCGTACGTGGCCGAGCGACTTTTCATGGGCCATTGGCCGTACGTGTTGACGTACGCCTGCCTGCCGTGGATCGCGGCGGCCGGGCTCGCGGTCCGCCGAGGGGAACCCAAAGCGCTCCCGAAGCTGATCCTGGCCTGCGCTCCCGCGGTCCTCACGCCGACCGGTGGAATCATCGCCGCGGTGCTCGCGGTCGTGTGCTCGGGCCGCCGCAGACTCACTGTCACCGTGCCGGTCACGGTCCTGCTGAACATGCCGTGGCTGCTGCCTTCCGTGCTGCACCCCGGCGGCTCACTGTCCAGTCCGGACGGTGCCGGGGCGTTCGCCGCCAGGGCCGAGAACTGGGGTTCTCCGGTCACCAGCGTGCTCGGCCTCGGTGGCATCTGGAACGCCGAGGTCGTGCCGGGCAGCCGGGGGATGCCACTGCTGCCGGTGATCACCCTGCTGTCGGTCGCCATAGCCCTGGCAGGGCTGCGTTCGCTCGCGCCGCGGTGGGGCCTGGCGCCCGCGCGTTCGTTCGTCGTCCTCGGCGCGATCGGCGTCGCGATCGCGGTGTTCGGCACGCTGCCGGGCGGTGGTGACGTGCTGGCGTGGGCGGTTTCCCACGTGCCCGGCGCGGGTCTGCTGCGGGACTCGCAGAAGTGGGCCGCGTGGTGGGCGCTCCCGCTCTCGCTCGGGTTCGCCCTCGGTGTGGAGGCGGCGGGGAAGTACCTGACCAACAGGACCGCGCTCGTGGCGCTGGCGGCGCTGCTCCCGCTCATCACGATGCCCGACTTCGCCTGGGCGGGGTTGGGGCGCCTGGAGAAAGTGGACTACCCGGCCGACTGGAGTGCCGTGCGAACCGTGCTGGCGGAAGAGGACGGAGCGGGCGACGTGCTGGCCCTGCCGATGTCCGCGTTCCGGCGGTTCTCCTGGAACGGCGACCGGACGCAACTCGATCCGGCGCCACGGTTCCTGCCGAGGACCGTCGTCATCGACGACGTCGTGCACGTCGGTGGCAGACCGGTGTCCGGGGAGGACGGCAGGGTCGCAACGATCCGCCGGGCGATGGCCCGGAACGACGATCTCGGCGCGTTCGGGATCGGCTGGGTGCTGGTGGAGCACGGGACCCCCGGCTCGGTCGACCCCGGTGTGCTCAGGGGTCTGCGGGAGGTGTGGTCCGGGTCGTGGCTGACCCTCTACCGGGTGCCGGGGGTGATCGCGCCGCCACCGGCCGGAGCGCCGCGATTGCCTGTTGTCGCAGGAGATCTCGGCGCATTGGCGGTTGTCGCGTCCGGCCTATTGTGGCTGCTATTACCAGCCGGTAGATTCAGCCGATCTAGCCACTCGCGGACAGCCGAGGAGCAAGCGTGCGCACATTGATCGGTGCCGTCATCGCGGTCGTCGCCGGGCTCGCGTTCGCCGGTGGCGGAACATACGCCCTGGTCAACTCTCTCGCACCGGACAAGGCCGTCCAGCTCAAGAACGCCCCGGCGCCCAACAACTCCAACCCCGACACCGTCAACTACGGCACGCCGTAAGGTGCCGGGCCAGGCGACACTGGACCGGTCGATCCGCCTGTTCAAGGCATTCCGCAACGAGCAGACCGATCGGGACACCTTCTACCGGTTGCTGGCCGAGGACTCCGCACGACAGGTCGCCGAGTTCACCTCCCTCGCCGGCCGGAGTCTTCTCGACGTCGGTGGCGGCCCCGGGTACTTCGCCGACGCGTTCCGCGCGGCCGGCGCCTACTACGTCGGCCTGGATCCCGATGTCGGCGAACTGACGGCCCGCGGCGAGTACGCCGAAGGGATGATTCGGGCCAGTGGCACGCGATTGCCCATCCGAACGGCCTCAGTGGACATCTGCTATTCGTCGAACGTGCTGGAACACGTGGACGAGCCGCGCACGATGCTCGACGAGATGGTGCGCGTGACGAAGCCCGGCGGGACGGTGTTCCTGTCGTTCACGCCGTGGTACTCCCCCTGGGGCGGCCACGAAACCTCGCCGTGGCACTTCATCGGCGGCCACTACGCCCGCCGCCGATTCCGGGACAACCACGGCCAGGAGCCCAAGAACCGTTACGGGGAAAGCCTTTTCGCGGTGTCCGTCGGCTCGGCGCTGCGCTGGGCACGGAACCACCCGGAGGCAGAACTGGAACGCGCACTTCCCAGGTATCACCCGTGGTGGGCGACCTGGGTCGTGCGCGTTCCGGTGCTTCGCGAGGTCGTGTCCTGGAACCTCGTGCTGGTCCTGCGGAAAAAACCTTAGGCGGTACGGCGGCGGCCGGCGAGCAGCAGGACGACGCCGACGGCCAGCAGGACGCCACCCGCGATCCACAGGATCACCGGAAGGCCGGTGAGCAGCCACAGCTTGGACGTGTTCTCCTCGGCCACCCGCACGTTGTTGTCGACCGTCACCTTGTTGAGCTCCAACGTTCCGTCGAACACTGCGGTGCCGTTACCCGCGCTCTGGCCCGAGGTGCGCAGCTCCTGCTTCACCGACTGACGCACCTTGATGAGCGCGCCGGTGACCGGCTCGACCCACAGCGTCTTCTCCGCCTGGTAGTACAAACTGACCGACACGGTCGGTTCGGGCCTGTCGATCAGCGAGCCGGGCACGTCCCGGCTGTCGACGTTGGTGGCCGGCACGGACTGCTTGAACCGGTACACCGGCAGGCCTTGCAGCGTCTCCTCACCGTCGAACTTGGCGTCCACCGGCTTGCCCACCCCGCTGTCGTACCAGGGGTAGGTCCGCTTCTCGGTCTGGAAGGGGAACTTGAAGTTCAGGCCGGGGAACTGAGCCTGGCCGCGCGTGCCGGGGATCTTCGTGTCCTTGCCGTTCTCCGACTTCTCCTTCTGGAGGTACTGCGTGGTGCAGGGCGCGACGGCCTCCGCGGTGAACCGGTCCAGGCACAGCTCACGCACGCTCGCGCTGAGCGTCAGCCTGTCCTTGTCCTCCGTGATCTGGGTGGCCTCGTTCCACACGGTCACGCCGCTGTCGGCCTGGACCTCGGGCGCCCGCAGGTCACCGGAGACGTACGTGCTCGACGTCAGGCTGAGGTTGCGGCGGATCTCGGGCTTTGCCGGGCCTCCGTCCTGCGGCACGTAGACGAGTGCGGTGACGCCGCTGCCCTGGGCCACCGCGGTCGTCTTGGGGTTGTGCGGGATCTTGGCGAGGGCCGGATAGGCGTAGAACCGCAGCAGCAGCCCGGTCGCGATCCCGAACACGCCGAGTCCGAGCAGGACGAAGGTCAGGACGCGTCGCAAAGGTCCTCCTCAGGAGCTGGGCCGCCGACGCGGCCTGTGGTTGAACTGTCGAGCAGGGTGGACACCACAGCGACGAACATCCGTCCGCTGGTGGCCCAGTCGAAACCGGCGGCCCAGGCCCGGCACGCGTCGGCCACGACCGAGGCGTCGTCGGGGCGGGCCAGCAGCGTGAGAGCGTCGTGGATCGCGCCGCCGACGTCCTCGTCGTCCCGTACCAGCCAGCCGGTCTCCTTGTGCCGCACGGAGTCGCGCAACCCGTCGACCTCGCGACAGACGGTCGGGACGCCGTGCGCGGCCGCCTCGATCACGGCCAGTCCCCAGCCTTCGCCGTCCGACAGGGTGACGTTGAGCCAGGATTCCCGCAGCAGAGCGCTCTTCGTCGAGTCGTCGACGAAACCGTGCACCACGACGGAATCCGCGAACGGTGCCGCGGCCTTGCGCACCGCGGCTTCGTCCGGTCCGCGGCCGATCACGTGCAGGCGCAGACCGGGCCAGCGGTCGCGCAGCGTGCCGACGATCTCGATCAGCCGGTCGACCCGCTTGTGCGTGACGAGCCTGCCCAGGCACACCAGCGAGGGGTGCGAGGAACGTGTGCCGGCCGCGGACGACGGGTGGTCCGTGCCGTTGGGCACCACGAAGATCCGGCCACGCCAGGCGAGGCGCTCGCGCATCGCGCGCACGGTGGACCGCGACACGGCGACCGTCACCGCGTGGCGGTAGACCTTGCGCGCGGCAGGACCTTCGAGCCAGCGGCCGATCCGGGCCAGCCACGGCGGGAAGTGCACGGCGAACTGGGCGTCGTGCACGTGGTGCACCACCAGCACGACCTTCGTCCACCTGGCGACCACCAGGGGACTGAAGAAGGGGATCCCGTTCTGGCAGTCGATCACCAGGTCGATGCGACTTCGGTTGCGCAGCAGCCACAACAGCGCCCAGAAGTACACCGTCCACCGGCCGCCGCGACGCACGGTCGACTCGTCGCCGCCGCTCTGCCCCTCCCCCTTGGCCGTGAGGAAGGTGACCTGCGCCCCGGCGGCGGTCATCGCGTCCGCCACGCGGGCGGCGTATTCCTCGGCGCCACCGGCGTGCGGATGCCCGCGGTCGCGCCAGTTCACCACTACCACCCGCGCACCGTTGAGCGGTGGTCTCACTCAGGCCACCTCCGCCACGGATGTCATGACCGGGGCGACGGCGGGCGTCTTCTCCGCGCCGAGGATCGCCCGGATCCTGGCGAGCGCGGCGAAACTGCGGTAGCCGTCCCGCATCGGGCGGAACGTGGACCCCGGCACGTCCCTCCAGCTCACCGGCAGTTCGACGATCATCGCGCCGATCCGTTGCGCCCTGGCGAGCAGTTCGACGTCGAACGCCCACCCCGGTGTGCGCAGCGGCCGGAAGATCGCGTCGGCGGTGTGCCGGTCGAAGAACTTGTAGCCGCACTGGGTGTCGCCGACGCCAGGCACGATCGTGTTGGCCGCGCGCCGAAAGGCCCACGCGCCTGCCCGCCGGACCTGGTTGTGCCTCGCACGCACGATCGAGTTCGGGTGCGCCCGCGATCCGACGACCACGTTCACGCCGGTGCTCAAGAACCTGAGCGTCGGCGCCAGCGCTGCCATGTCGGTCGCCAGATCGGCATCGCAGAAGCCGACGTAGCGGCTGTCGGTCCGCAGCACTCCGGTCCGCACCGCTGCACCCTTCCCCGGCTGGGCACAGCGGATCAGCCGCACCGGGATGGATCCGGACCGGTGCTCGCGGGCGACCTCGCCGCTGCGGTCGGTGCTGGTGTTGTCGACCACGACGATCTCGCACGGTTCACGGATGGCCGCGAGCGCCACCGTGAGCGCGGACAACGTGGCCGACAGCCGCGACTCCTCATTGCGCACAGGCACGACAATGGAAAGCAGTGTCATGTCCTCGCCGTTATTCCGGGCGCACAGAACCCAGCGTGGTGTCGCAAGAGTCCTCCCATGACGTGACGCAGGTCTCAGGACGGCGAAAGTTACCCAACGGTAGTTCCCTGGAAATAAAAGGGAAGTGTGATGTGTGTCACATTCCCTGCGGAGCGCCAGACACCTTCGAACTTTGTACCGTTCAGCGTCAAAAATTGAGCTGGACGGGCTAATCAGATGACCGATGATCG
This sequence comes from Lentzea sp. NPDC051213, assembly GCF_044455585.1. Lineage (NCBI taxonomy): Bacteria > Bacillati > Actinomycetota > Actinomycetes > Pseudonocardiales > Pseudonocardiaceae > Lentzea > Lentzea sp. NPDC051213. The sequence goes on along the minus strand of NZ_JBITEX010000001.1, from coordinate 1,405,752 downwards.
GAAGGACCAGCTGTCGGCGAACAAAGATCCGGCGATGCTCCCGCCACGCGCCAGGCGGGAACATCGCCGATAGACGAAGAACGCAGGTCAAAACATCTGAATGGATCTACCAACATGTCGAAGTAGCAGGTCAGGCGCTCCCGATACCACAAGTCCACGCACTTGACGTCGCCATCCCAGGCGTCAGTTGCATATCGGTTCAAACAAGATCTCGACCATAAACGCAAGGAAACAGCCGCCCGATTCAAATAGTTAATGGATACAGTCCGTTCCGTAATAAAAGCAAGGAATTCGGCCACATCACGATCAACGTGTCCATTCACGGTTGAGTACCCGCCCACCCTCGGCCCGTGACCAGGAGCTGACCGGGAAGATCAAGCGAGTACACAAGGACAACTACGACGTCTATGGGGCGCGCAAGGTGTGGAGGCAGCTGAACTGGGAAGGCGTCGACGTGGCCCGGTGCACCGTCGAGCGGCTCATACGCGAGAGCGGGCTGCGTGGCTTGCTACGCGACAAGTCGCCGCGCACCACACGCCCGGCGGCGGAGACCGCAGGCCTGCTGACCTGGTGGAACGTGACTTCACGGCCACGCGTGTCAACGAGTTGTGGGGCGCGGACATCACCTGGGTTCTCTTTGGCGAGAACCTGCCTTGGGCCGCGAACCAGGGAGTCAGCAAGCACTGGATCCGGCAACACGCCGATGCAGGCTGATCAGCACTGCGTCGATCCGCGCTCGAATCATCAGGCTTGCTCAGCAGGCTGCACCGAGCGGCTGAACTCTTCGAGAAACTGTCGCACCGCCGGCGTGAGAGCCCTGGTGCGCAAGGTCTTGAGCCAGATACCTCGCTGGTTGAGCGCCGATATGTGCAGGTAGTAGTACTCGCCGTCGACATCAAGGACGCCGCAGCCGCTGAGGTAGGCAAGGAGCTGCTGGAATCTGGGCGATGTCGAGACCCAGCGCACCTGCCTCCAGTTCGCCCACCGGCTGTCGGCGCGCGTGGTCATGTTGGGATGTCCGGTAGTCCCACGGCTGCCGAGGAGCGCGGTGGTGAGCCTGTTCAGCAGAACGAAGTCGCCGAGCAGTACGCGTTCGTCGACCTCAGGTGGTGGCGGAGGTCCGCTGGCGTGCTGAACCCACGGAAATCGGATGTCGTCCCAGTGCACGCCAAAGGCACCCGCTCCCTTGATGGCGACTTCCGGTTCGTGGTGCCCGAACGCACTCGAGACGTATCCCTCGTTCGCGAAGATTTGCACCTGATCTTCTGGCCGGCACGAGACGCGGATGTATCGGGCCGGGACATCGAACAGACTCGCGTGGACGCGGACGTTGGGGCCCAATGTGAACGAGCTTCCCGAGACGCCGAGACTGACGGGCAGGTCGCCGATGACATCGGCGTTCGAGAGCCGCCGCCAGAACCGCAGGCCGTTGTCCGGTTCGAGCACCCGGACGAGCGAGGCGGTCGAGTCGTTGCCTCCCAGCACCATTGTGGCTTCGGACTCGTCCGGCAGGCGGCTGATGATGAGCGCGGGCCGCTTCTCCACCGAGCGTTCGGCGACCAGCGACTCGTAGATCAGGCCGACATCCTCCGCGCGGCATGTCGGCGGCGACGCCGGGTCCGCGGCCACGAGGTGGAACCTCCCGAGCATCGGGCTCACCTGGTAGGTCTCGCGGTTCACCGCACTCTGCACGATCTGCCGCAGCGATGGATCCGGTTGACCGAGCGCCCATGCGTAGGCGAAGTCGCGCATCACCACGTTGACGAACGATGCCGTCGGTCCGAGGAACGGGTGGTTGGGCAACGTGGTCCGCACGAGATCGCGGTACGTCGACTCCTGATCGAGGGCGAATCCCGCAGGGAGTGCCACCGACGGCTCGCGCCCCACGGTCCGGAGGAGGATCCGGGTGAGTTGCTCGTCCCTGTCGTAGAGCTGCTGCCAGTAGGCGGCTGGTGCCGCGAGCAGAACCTCGCGTGCCTGTTTCGTGAACTTGGCCTGCTCGCGGTCGAGCAGGTGCAGGACGATCGACCGCAGCAGTGACCAGTGGGCGCCCCCGGTCGCGGCCGGTCTGAGCAGCGTGTCCCTGATGTCGCTCGCCAGCCGGACATAGAAGTTGCTGCCTCGGCCTGTCTCGGTGCCGTCGAGGTAGTCGCTGATGGACTCGAGCACGGGGGCGTAGCCGAGAAACGCGCGGGACCGTTCGCTTCGCCAGTTCGGTCGTGACGACCGGATCTCCTCGTCGTCGAAGGAGTCCGGGTCCGGGCTGAGGTTCATCTCCAGCGCGTTGAGCAGGATGTCGCGGGCCCGCTCGAACGTCGCCCTGGCATGGCGGTGCGCCGCGTACCCGGCCACCTTCGCCCGCTGGTCGAGCCGGTGGTCGATGAACTGCAGCGCAGCCGGCTTGTCGAACTCCTCGATGTCCAGTCTGGCGATCTGCAGTGTGGACTCCAGCACGAGGTTGACGTACTCGATGGTCTCCGAGCGGCCGAACATCACGACAGCGGGCTTTCGGCGTGGCACGGCCAGCAGCTCCCCCAACTCCTCCAGGAAGGCGTCGAAGCCCCGGCCGGCCGACCGCAATTCGGCCTCGTCGACGGCGTCGACGATCAGCAGCGCCCTGCCTTCCATGAGATTCGCGATGACGGCGGGGAGGCCGGACGTGCCGAACGTCTTCGCCAGCCGTCCCCAGACGGTGCCGTGACCGGCGAGGATCTCAGACATGTCCCAGTACAGGCCTCCGGTCACATGAGCCAGGTAGCGGGCGACCATCGACTTGCCGACTGCGGCACGTGCCTCGACGACCACCAGCCCCGCCGAGTCCAGACCGCGCTCGAGGACGCGCAGCCGGGGCGGTACGAACACAGGGTCGCGTTCGGTCACATAGCTGATCTCCGTCGTGGTGGCGATGGGCACCTGGTCCGTCCAGTGCGCGAACACGCCGGCGAACTGATCGAAGGTGATGACCTCGGGTGTCATGTCAGTTCGCGGGGAAGTGCCGTGCCGGGTGCGATGACGGCGGCGTCAGCGGGATCGAGCGACAGACCGTCGATGCCGGCATATGCGCCCACGTCCAGCGTGTAGAGCAGGTACCTGGTTCCGGGTGCGTCGGCTCTGGTCAACCCACGTCGAACCAGGTGGATCAACCGGAGGTCGTACAGCTCGCGGATCGCGGCGACGCTCGCGAATGCGCGGTCGAGGAGGAAGTACGGACAGCCGGTATCTCCGACGACGTCGCGCACCAGCCTGCGGAAGGTCTCGTACATCTCGGCGGAGAGGTTGGCCAGTTTGTCGATCTCGAACCACTCCGACGCGGTGGTGTGGACGGCGTCGGCGGTGATCTTCGCGTCCTTCGACCGCATGCTGTGGAAGAACGCGTGCGTATGTATTCCCAGGAAGTCCCGCACGACGCCGTGGCCCGCTCGAACGAGGTCGGTGAATGCTTCGGGGGTGTCGAACAGGTGCAGGACGAGCTGTTCCGCCGAAGTGACCGAGTGGACCGCAGCGAGGTATGCGTGCGGCAGCACGGCGCGCAGGTGCCGATAGAGCAGTTCGCTCATGAAAGTGGCCGCGCCGGCCGGATTGCGGTCGTGGCTGTAGTAGTCGTCGAGGTCGAGGTTCGCGAAGGCGTCACCACCCAGCTCGAATCCGATTCGCGCGCCGGTCTGGGTGCGTGTCATGAACGTCGACTGGTGCTCCAGGCTGGCGATCTTGACGGTAACCTTCGGCGAGGGGAACACGGTCCGCTTTAGGAACTCGGCGACGTAGGGCTGAACATCGGGCGGGATGGACGCCCATTCGTCGATGAACAGCACCAGCCGGTCGACTCCGAGCGCAGCGACGGCCGCGTCCAGGTGATGTGACACTTCGGCGAACACGACGGTGCTCTCGAAGATTTCGTTGTAGTGGTAGGTGCGCTTGCCGACGAATTCGTTGTGGCCCTTCGACTGGGCATCCAAGGACGCTCCAGTGAGAGACAGTTTCAGCCCGGTGCCGCTGTCACTGGTCCGGGTGGACTGCCACTCGTCGGCCGTCTCGCGCTGGGTCATCACCGTGGTGACCGCACGTATCGAGTCGGCGAAGTCGCTGACCTCCTCAAGGCCGCCTCCGTCGAGGGAGACCGAATGTTCCAGAAGGCGTTGCTGCAACAGGGACAACAGATCCTTGAAGATGCTGACGCTGCGTGTCCCCAGGCCGCGTCCGGGCTCGGTCATCAACTGCGCCGACCCGAGCAGCCGGACATCGGCGTACACCGCAAGTTCGCGCTGCTGTCGCTGTGATCGGGCGGCGAGGACGCGCAACACGTGAGACTTACCGGTACCCCGTCGCCCGAACATGATCTGTGAGTTTCGGCCCGTCAGCTGGGCCAGCACACCGGTGTCCACGAAGACGTCCTCGAGGACGCGGAGGTCGGGTTGTTGCTCGGACCGCAGGATGATGCCACTCATTGCGGCGGCCACCGTCATGTCCGCGAGTAGCGACGTCTCGGTCAACGAATCTCCTCACCTCTCCCTACAACTTAACCTCGGTCACACGAGCAGGTTTCGTTACATTTGCAGGGATAGATGGTCCGGCGTGTCGAATTCCTGATTTGTTGGAATCTCGGCGTTAAGACGGCCACCTGAGCGATCACTCGAACGAGTCATAATGGCCGTTGAGGTGCAGCGATACGGAGCTGATCTCCTGATGGAAGGTGCGCTCCCGGTGCACTTCGATTTCTGATATCCCCGTGTCGCGCATCCGGTGCGAAGAACACCGCGAACACCTGCTCGGTAACAGGTCGCCGTCCGGCGCGATAGCTGAGCCACGAACAGGCGCCGTTTGACGAGGAGGCCACGTGCTTCCCGTGATCGACAAGCCTTCGGCTACGCCGTCGCCCGCGCTTTCGCCGGTCACAACGCCCCATAGCTGGCCCAGGTCGAGCGGGATTGGCCTCCCATGAAGGAAGCGCCGTCTGCTGGAGTTCCACGGCCAGCCGCAACGCGCGAGACGAGTCTGGTGATCGAGAACGCCGAGGTGCTCCGCCGGCATGTCCGAGGAGTGGCGGCGAAACGAAGAGGTCTTCGATGTGGCGGCGCGTATGCGTGACTGGCTTCGCCAAAGCGGCGTTAGCCAGGCCAATAACCGTCCTGACTGGACTCGCCCTGCGCAATGTTCAGCGTGCGTTCGACGCAACGTTGCCCGATGGCTCCCAGATCGCAGGTCCGCTCTACAGGCTCGTCGGCGACCTCGTGGTAACCGACCGCGGTATCGAACACCTCGACGGACGACTGCTCGTGCCTGTCGCAAACCTCCCCGAACGGCCCACGAGCAGCGAACTACTTGGCCGAGACAGCACCGTGTGGACACCGCCACGTCCGGACGACGTCGACGAGGCCGAGTGGAAGCGTGGTTTCCAAAGGCCGTTGGCTACAACAACCTCTGATCCGATCAGTTGGGGCTGCCCGCTCGATGGGATCCCTGTCAACGACGGTGATGTCAGGAAGACGTCAGGCAGAAGGGATGGCCAGCCGGATCCAGGAGTACCCGCCAGCGTCCGTCGCCGGGCCGATGGTCCGGTTTGGTCGCTCCGCGTGCCAGTGCCAGCTCTTCCATCGCATCGAGGTCGTCAGCGCGGAGATCCAGATGCAACTGTTGTGGCACGTCCTGACCTGGCCACTGCGGAGCCCGGTATCCGTCAACCCGCTGGAATCCCAGATCACAGCCGGAGCCGCCCGTCAGAACAACGAACTCGTCCGTGCTGAAGAGCTCGCGCATCCCGGTCAGTGCACCGTAGAAGCTAGCCAGCGCCCGCGGGTCGACACAGTCCAGGGTCACCCCTCGCAGTTCAGCGCCTGGCAACACTCGCTCCTTCGTGTCCGCACGTGTGTCTCCGCAAGCCGCCGCTGCACGCGATCACCGGCCACAGCCACACCGTACGCACCAGATCCACCGATGAACTAGCGGTTTACTCCCTGCCACAGAGCAACGGGTGGCTGTGACCGGCGCTTTCGATACGCGCTCTAGGAGCAGGCAGCTCAACTCACGACGAACGGCTGCTGACCTTAGGCCGCAACCGTGACGCTGACCGCCGAATCGCCGGTGCATGGCCGCGAGTTGATGCGCAGAGCAAGGATCTCGGCGTCCTTCTCTCGATCGGTCATACGCAAGGGCCATAGCGCGGCGAAGGCGTGGGAGACGGCGAGGTAGGCGAAGCGAGCCTGCCCGGCCGCGATCATGCCGGACGACGAGCGCTACCCGCCGATGCCTGGTGACCTGCACGGACGTATTTCTCGGCACGCACAGGGCTACGACCACTGCGCGGTCGAGACGCCGTGGCAGCGCCGCTACATCGCCCGCTTCGGGCGCCGTAGGACCGTCCCGCACGGTCAGGCGTGCTCGACGGCATCGGCCTGCGGGCCCCGGTCGCTCTGCCGGATGCGGAAGCGCACCCGCTCGCCGGCCACCAGGGGCTCGCCGGAGACCACCGAGACGTGCACGAAGAGGTCGGGCCCACCCGCGTCGGGGGTGATGAAGCCGAAGCCGCGGTCGGCGTCGTAGCGGGCCACCGAGCCGTTGCCGGCGCGGGCTCCGGGCCGGGCGGCCGGACGAGCCTGACTGGGGGCCGCGGCGGCCTCCACCGGCTCGCCGGTGGCCACGAACCGCACCTCGCGCGCCTGACGACCCTGGTCCACGGTGACCGTGGTGAACGTGACCCGGTCGCCCTCGGCTGGCAGGTACAGGTCGTCGACCAGGGCGCGCACGTGCAGGAAGACGTCGCCCGCCCCGTCGTCGGCGGCCACGAAGCCGAACGACTTCTCCTCGTCGAACCACAGGACGGAGCCGTCGGCGCCGTCACCGGGCGCGACAAGAGGGGCCCTGCTGACCCCGGCGTCGAAGCTCAGCGGCACCACGTGCTGGGCCTGCGGCCCCTTCTCCCCGGCGATGACGACGAAGGCCACCCGCTGCCCGGCCGCGAGGACGCCCCCGGTGACGATGGAGGAGGAGTGCACGAACACCTCCGCACCCCCGCCGTCCGGCGCGGCGAACCCGTAGCCCTTGGCCGGCTCGTACCAGGAGACGGTGGCGAGTACGCCCAAGGCCGCGTCGGGCGCGACGTCCCCGGTGACGGCGACGTGCAGCGCCTGCGGACCGCGGGGTCCCTCACCGGTCTCGAACTCCACCGTCTGGCCCTCGCGCAGCGCCCGGGCCGCGCCCTCGCCCTGCACCTGCGAGACGTGCACGAAGATGTCGGCGCTGCCGTCGTCGGGGGCGAGGAAGCCGAAGCCGCGCTCGAGGTCGTACCAGCGGACGGTTCCCTGCTGCACGGTGCACTCCTGGTCTAGCGGGTGGTCGAGGGTCCAGTGTCCCAGGCGCCGTATGTACATCCTGATCCCGACCCGCGGCAGCTCCGCCGTGAGTACATCGCCGAAGTCACCGAAGTTCGCGCGCCGTCACCTGCCGTTGCCCGAGTATGCGGACGTGTGGGGTGTCAAAACTATGCCTGGTGGTCTGACCTGCGCCTCAGGCCGCCGCAGATTCGTACGCGTTGATCAAGCCACCGAGTACTCGCCGACGATGAACGTCGCTACAGCATAATTCTGTGAGCGGGTCACCGGGCCGTGGTGGAGTGCGCCAAAGCTGAGGGTCACGTTCGTTGGTCAGTAGTGTTCCACAGATAGCCGACATCGCGAATGACCGCTGTCGTACTCCACAAAGGACTCTCACCAATCGGAGGCAGCTGGTCGCGATAGGACTGGCGCCTGCGGCGAAAGCCAGGATGATCCGAGCGCGGCTGTCCGATCGCGGACATCAGTCGAGCCTTCCGTGCTCTTCGGCATCGACCGCGAGTGGGAGCGGCTGCGACTGCCCGCTCCCACTCGGTGCGGCTACTGATGTTCGGCGTAGTGAGTAGCACCCCACCAGTCCACGACGACGACGTCCTCGTCGCCGACCACCCAGGCGTCGTGCCCCTCTGGCAGGCTCGTGACCTGCCCGGGAGTGGCGTCGAACTCGGTGCCGTCGGCCATCCGCACCCGCAGCGTTCCCGACACGTGGTACTGGAAGTGCGGTGCTTCGCAGAGGTCGGTGCCCGCGATCGGTTTGACGTGGGTGGACCAGCGCCAGCCCGGCTTGAGGGTCAGCCTGCCGACCTCGCGGGAGTCGATGCGGAGGAGTTCCACCTGTCCGTACTCGAAGTCGCGGACCTCGTCGGGCTTGCGAAAGTCGCGGTGGTCGAACGTCGTCATCGCGCACCGTCCCATGCCTGCACGCCGAGTTGGCGGCTGATGCGTCCGCCTGCCAGGTCGAGCACCGCGGCGCACAGCACCCGGGTGCCGTCCGGATAGCGGCAGGACTCCATGTAGGCGACGTGGTCTCCGGTGACCACCACGCGGTCGAGGGAGTGGGTCATGTCGCGGGCGGCGATGTCGTCCAGGTAGGCGCCGATCGCGCTGCCCCGCAGGATCCTCGGGGCACTTGGGGAGTTGACGCTGTCCACGATCTGCAGTTCCGCGTCGTCGGTGTAGAGCGCGGACAGGGTGGCCGCGTCGCGCTCCTCGATGCCGCGGCGCAGTGCCTCGACGTCGAACGTCGTTTGTTCGGTGGTGCTCACGGTTCCGCTCCTTCCTGTGGCGTGGGGAGAGCGTGCGCGGCGACCGTCAACACACCGTCAAACACGCGCGTTGCTGGAGTGGCGTGGTGGACCGACACTGACGCGGTGAGCACTTCGCTGGCGGTGCGCCTGTTCGGCGGGTTCGAGGTCGTGGCCGACGGCACGCCCGTCGTGCTGCCGCGCCAGCGCAAGGCCTGCGAGCTGCTGGCCTGGCTGGCGGTGCATCCTGGCCAGCACTCCCGGTCGCGGCTGGCGGCCCGGTTCTGGCCGGACGTGCTCGACGCCAGTGCCCGCGCGAGTTTGCGCAGTGCGATCTGGACGTTGCGCGGCGCACTCGGACCCGCGCGGGCGTGGTTGATGGCCGACCGCGAACGCGTCGCGCTGAGAGCTGACGGGCTGACCATCGACCTGCGCGAGTTCGACGAACTGGTCGCGGCGGGGAGGCTCGCCGAGGCCGAGCGGGTGCGCCGCGGCGATGTGCTGCACCTCTTCGACAGCGACTGGGTGTTCGAACTGCGCGCCGAGTACGACGACAAGTTCGCCGCGCTGCTCGACGAGCTGGCCCACAACGGCGACCCGGACTACGCCCGCCGCGCGCGGAGCCTGCGCGGCCGTCTCGACCTGCCGGCCGACACCGCGCCGGCGGTACCGGAGCACGATCTTGTGGGCCGTGGCGCCGAGATGGGTGTGGTGCGCCGGTGCTGGGACGCGGCGCGCGCCGGGTCGGGCACGGTCGTGGCGATCACCGGCGACGGCGGGATCGGCAAGACCCGCCTGGCCGAGGAGGTGCTGGCGATCGCGGGTGCGGACGGGGCGCACGCCGCGGGTGGGGCGGGCCCGGCGGTCCCGTTCGGACTGTGGCTGGAGGCGCTGCGCACGCTGGCCGGTGACTCACTGCCGGACGCGTGGTGGCCGCAGGCTCTGTCCGGCTTGCTCCCCGGTGCCGCGCCGGGTAACAAACCGAGTCACGACCTCGACCGGGTCCGCGTGTTCGAGGCCGTGGTCTCACTGCTGACCTGGGCGTGCCGATCGGGTCCAGTGGCGATCGTGTTGGAGGACCTGCACCTGGCCGACCCGTCGAGCCTCGAGCTGCTCGCGTACGCGGGACGGCGGGTGACCAAGCTGCCGGTGCTGCTCGTGGTGACCCGCCGCCGACTGCCACCGCGCCCGGACGTGGACCGTGTGTGCGCCGCGCTGCGGGCCGGCGGGGCCCTCGGGGTGGAGGTCGACCTCGCGCCGCTACCCCGCGAGTCGGTGCGATCGCTGGCACGCGCGACGGCGCCGTTGTCGGCCGGGCAGGCCGAGCAGGTGGTGGCGGTGGCCTCGGGCAGTCCGCTGCTGACCGTGGAGCTGGCCCGCGCGCTGGCCGGGGGCGCGGACGCCGCCGAGGGCCTGCGCTCCGCGACCCGGTGGGCCACCGGCCGGTTGCACGGCCCCGCGCGGGTGTTCGTCGAGCTCGCCGCCGTGGCAGGCCGTGACCTGCACCGCGCTGAGATCGCCGCACTGCCGGGGCTCGCCGACCCCGCGCAGGCGGCCACCGAAGCACTGGGCTCCGGACTGTTGCGCGAACGCGACGGCACGATCGGGTTCCGCCACGCGTTGCTCGCCGACGCGGTCGCCGCCGACCTCTCGGACCCGCTGCGTTCCCGCAGGCACGACACCATCGCCGCGGCTCTGCGCCGCGCACGGATGAAGACACCGGGCCGAGCGGCGGAGATCGCCCGGCACCTGCGGCTGGCCGGGCACGACGAGCTAGCCGTCGCGCACCTGGTGAAGGCCGCCGCCGCGGCGCGCTCGGTGTGCGCATTGGTCGAAGCCGCCGATCTGCTCACCGAGGTCACCGAGATCGACCCGCACGACCCGGACACGTTCGTCGAACTCGCCGAGGTAGAGGCATGGCGCGGGCTGCTCGGCGAGTCGGACGCCGCGTTCGACCGGGCACTGGAACTGATCGCCCCGCTCGACCGGGGCGCGCTGGTCAGCGCCTGGCTGCGCCGGGGGAAGTGGCTGCGCGGCGGGCTGTGCATCCCTCGCGAGTGCCGTCGCTCCTACGCCGCCGCGCTGGACGTGCTCGACCGCGACCCCGACGCCGACCCGGACGCGCGGATCGAAGCACTCGCAGGCATGGCCTGGGCGGAGGCCGTGACCGGCGGCGTGGCCGCGGCGGAGGACCTGCTGCTCTCGGTCGACGCGCTCACCCACCGCAAGCCGGTCGGTGACCTGCTGGCCCACGACGTCAGCGTCGCTCGCGCGCACATCCTGCTCCGGACGGGCCGGTTCGCCGACAGCTACGCGCCACTGACCGCCGCCGCAGCAGCGGCCAACCGGGCTGGGCGTCCCGACCTGGCCTTCCCGAGCCTGCTCAACGCCGCGTCGGCTGCCGCCTGCCTCGGCGCGTTCGACCGTGCCCTGGACTTCATCGACCGCAGCGTGCCACTCGTGGTACCCAACGGACTGCTTCGCCTGGGCGTCTACGCGCACTCGGCCCAGGTCTCCGTGTTGTGCAGGCTGGGCCGGGTCGGTGAGGCCGCGGCGAGCTGCGACCAGGGCGCCGTGCTGGCGGAGCGGATGAGCCTGGCCGACCTCGTGGGCCTCGTCCACCACGACCGAGCCACCATTGCCCGCGCCACCGGCGACTGGGACCGCGCCGCCCACGAACTCGCCGCCGCGATCGACCTGAACGCGCCCGTCGGCCGCGCACTGACCCGCCTGTACCGCGCCGACGCCCTGGCCAGGGCGGGCAAGCCTGATGAGGCGGAGGCGGAACTGCGCGCGGTCACGCAGGAACCGGTGTCGCCCGCCGACTTCCCCGACACGCTCGTCGCCCGCATGTCGGCGGTTCAAGGCCTGATCGCGGCGCGCCGGCACGATCCCGTGCTGGCCAAGCGACGGCTGAGCGAGGCAGTACGCGGATGGCAGCGACGCGCCGGAGACGCCGGCCCGGGCTATGTCGCCGCGCTGATCGACCTGGGCCGTCCACCTCTGACCGCGCTGGTGGAGCCCGATCGCGAACTGGCCGCCGTCACCGCCGATCTGAGGAGCATCGATGCCGACGTTCGCTGAGACCGCACGCAGCACCGCCCCGCCGGAAGAGGTGTGGAAGCTGCTGTACGACCCGAACCGCTTCCCGGAGTGGTGGGCCGGAGTCGGCACGGTCGAACCATCCACTCAGGACGGTGAGCCCTACATGATGTACCCGGACGGCTACCCGGATTTTCCGATGCCACAACTGCTGCGCGGCGACCGGAGACAAGGCAACGTCACGATCTCCTGCCTGGTGTCGGATCTCGTCTTCGAGTGGCGGCTGCGCGTGGTGGACGGCGGCACGCAGATCGACGTGCACGTCGAGATCCCCGACGCCGAAACCCACCGTCTGGACACCCAGCGAGATGTGATCCACCGGTCGGTGCGCGCCCTCGCCGCACTCGCCGCCCTCGAATGCGCGTGAGTTCAGCGCATTGTTCCTGAGCGGCGAGGGCGCCAAATACTCCGCAGCGTGTGCGACCATCCGGACATGGCGCGAAAACCGTTGCCCGCGCTGGCGGTCGCAATCAGTTTCATCGACTGCATCAACCGCACAGACCTCGTCGGGCTTGCCGCACTCATGCACCCCGACCACCGCCTGGTCGTGGCCGACGAGCCGCCGGTCGTGGGACGGGACTCCAACGTCGACGCCTGGCGCGGCTACTTCACCGCCTTCCCCGAGTACGTCGTCTACCCGCGCTTCCTCGTGGAGAACGCGGACCAGGTCGCCGTTCTAGGCGCGACGACCGGGTCACATCTGAACCTCCCGGACGAGGAAGAACTCAGGCTCGACGTCATCTGGATCGGCGAGGCACTCGACGGGTTTCTGACGCTGTGGCAGGTGTGCGACGACTCCGCCGCCCTGAGACGAGACCTGGGCATCCCTGTGGACGTATGACGCTCGCGCACCATTCGGCGGTCGTTCAAGCCAGCAGGAAGAAGAAGACCAGGTCTCCCACTCGACGTCGGCGCTCACCGGTGCCATGGGAGCTCCTGCCGTCGGCTTTCACCCACGCCGACCAGGCTTCCCGGCACACCACCGCCAGACTTACCGCGCCACAGCGACGGTGAAAGCCGCGGTGTGCAGCTGTCCACCGTGGCGGAACTCCAGGAACAGCCGGTACTCGCCGCGTTCTGCGAACACCGAGCGGAACGTCAGCTCGCCGTTGATGAGCGGCGCGCCGGCCGGTTCCACGGGGTGCAGGTGCGTCGCGGACAGCAGCATCGTGTGGAAGCCGGTCATGTGCCCGTTCGCGCCCAGGTGCTGTTCGAGTTTCTCCACCGGTGCGCCGTCCGGGGTGCGGATCGCGAACCGCAACGCCCTCTCGCCCAGCAGCGGGAGCTCGGCGGGCTCGTCGACACGCGTCACCGTGTAACCGGTCTCGGTGACGGTGTGCGCGTCGGGCTCCGGTACCGGCACCAGCGATGTGTCGCCGGCGACGCTGAACGGGACGCCCAGCACCACCGGGTGGCGGGGATCCTTGGTGTCCAACGGGATGAACTCGGCGAACATGCGGTAGGCGCCGCCGTCGGGCAGATCGACCGCGGTGTGCCAGGTGTCGCCGTCCAGGTTCGGGTGGACGTGGCGGAACACGTGCATGTCGTCGCGGACGACGAAGAAGTGCATCTGCTTGGTCTGGTTGTCCAGGAACCGGGTCACCGGTTTCCCGTCCGCGGCCAGGATCCGGAACGCGACGGGTACGGCCAGCCCTCGCCCGGACGGCATGACCACGCGTTCGAACCGGTATCCGCCCTCCACTTCGGACAGTCCGTCGCTGTGGCTCGCGGGCACGATGGCGGCGGCCTGCTGGTGCTGCGTGTGCGCGGGACCGGGCGTGGAGCGGAACAGCATGACGCCACCGCCGGCCACGACCAGGACGGCCACCAGCGCGAAGATCCCGTCGACGAGGCTCGGCTTGCGCATGATCAACTCCTGGGCGGGGTGCCCCGGCAGGGACACCCCGCATCGGTCAGAACTGCAGGCTCCAGGCGTCGACGTAGCCGGTGTCGGCCTTGGCGACGTCCTGCACCTTGAGCTGCCAGGTGCCTTCCGAGGTCTTCGCCGAGGCGTCGACCGTGTAGGTGGTGATCACGTTGTCCGCCGAGTCGTTGTTCGACCCCTTCAGCCGGAACGTCGAACCGTCCGGTGCGACGAGGTCGATGACAAGGTCACCGCGGTAGCTGTGCTTGATGTCGACGTTGACCTTCAGCGTCGCCGGCGCCTTGCCCGTGACACCGGAGACGGCCGCGGAGGAGGTGACCGCCGCGCCCGCGTCCGGAATGGCGACGTCGGTGGTGTTCTCGAACTTCTTGCCCGCGGGCGGCGGTTCGACGGTGCCGAGGTTCGGCTTGACGACGACCAGGCCCTGCTCGATGCCGTTGACCAGCACGATGCCGCTGGCGAAGTACGGGTAGTTGCTCCAGGCGCCGTTGAACTTGGCCTCGTTCCCGGCCGGGTAGATGTCGAAATACCCGGCTTCGGAAAGCTGGGCGGAAGCGACACCGCTGACGTCGAGGATGCGCAGTCCTGCCTGGTAGTTGGCCTGGTAGGAGTACTTGCCCTTGATGTACTGGTTGTGGTCGATCGCGGTGGCCGGCGAGCTGTAGACGCCCGTGTGGACCGGGTTCGCCAGCGACGCAAGGTCCCAGATGTAGGTCTTGGTGCGCTTGTCGGTGCCGCGCGACTCGTCCAGTTCGTCGTCGAGCAGGAAGTAGCGCTGGTCCTCCGTCAGCCAGCCCTGGTGCGAGTACTGCGCGCCGGAGTAGCCCTTGCGCACGATCTGCACCGGGTTGGCCTTGTCGGTCACGTCGACGATCGTCAGCGTGTCCTCGTTGGAGTTGAAGCAGATCTCCCTGCCCCGGTAGGCCGCGTCCGGGCCGCGGTAGATCACGCACTGGTTGTCGTGCGTGTAGCCGTCCTGGGAGACGCAGCCCGCGTTCTTCGGCTGCTTCGGCGTGCGGATGTCGACCATGTGCGGGCCGCCGCTGCACGTGTTGGAGCCGATCGCGTACGCGTACCCGGTCTCCTCGTTGATGGCGATGTTGTGCGCCGGGCCGAACTCCTTGTAGACGGTGTCGGCGGTGAGCGTCTGCGGCGTCGTGATCGTCCGGAGGCGGGTCAGGTCGAACACCTGCATGCCGTGGCCGGTGATGAAGTCCGCGACGATGAACGCGTGGTCCTTGTAGACCTTCATGTCGCGCCACGAGCTGCTGCCACCGTTGGACGGCAGGTTGCCCAGGAACTTCGGCGCCGTCGGAGTGCTGACGTCGACGAACGCGGTGCCGTTGGTGCGGCCGACGATCGCGTACTCCTTGCCGGAGGACGGGTCGGTCCAGCCCCAGATGTCGTTGCCGTTGCCACCGCCGATCTGGGCCAGCGGCAGGACGCTGAGCAGATCCACGTTCTTGCAGGGGTAGATGTCGGCCTTGCCGTCGACGCACGGCACCCCGGCCGCGGTGCTGGTGACGGCATGCCGCTCGGCAGGCTGGAAGTCGGCCATGAACGTCCTGGCCGCCGCCTGTCCCTCGGGAGTGTCCGGGTCGTGCGCCGAGGCGCCCGACATCGTGAGGGCGATCGCCGATGCCGTCAGCACCGCGAGCGTCCCAAGACGCAGGGTTTTCATGAAGTTGGGCTCCTCACGGAAATCCCGGCCGCTCAGGACGCGGACGGGTGCAGGGTTTCCGATCAGTCACCGACGGTAGGACGATCGGCTACCCGGCGTGCACCGTCGTTCGTCTGGTCTGTGTTACGACTGGACAACAGGCTGACCGCGCTGACCGGGAACACCAGAACCGACAGCAGACCCGCGCAGACGAGCGCGGCGGCGGTCACCGAGGACATCGCGCCGAGCACCACTCCGATCTGCGTCGCCGTGACGATGAACGGCAGCGACGTCGCCTGGAGCAACGCCACCGCGGCCACCTCCCGCCGTCGCAGCGTCCGCACGAAGACCAATGCGGGCACACCACGCACGAGCAGCAACGCCACCAGGAACAACGGCACTCGTGCGAGCGCCGCGGGTTCGGCGACGAGTCCGCTGAGGTCCAGGCGCACTCCGCTGGAGACGAAGAAGACCGGGATGAGGAAGCCGTAGCCGACGGCCTCCAGCTTGATCCGGAACCGCGGGTGCGAGGTGGTGTCGCGGTCGACCACGCTCACCACCACGCCCGCGAGGAACGCGCCGAGGATGGTCTCCAGGCCGAACTTCTCGGCCAGCGCGACGAACGCGACCAGCAGCAGCACCGCCGCCCGCACCCGGATCTCCGCCGTGGTGTCCTGCAACCGCGACAGCACGGTCCCGAGCCGGCGCGACCGTCCGGTGAACGCGAGGACGACACCGGTGAGCACGACCAGACCACCGAACACCGCCAGCGAGCCCACCCGGCCGGACACCGTGCCGCCCATCGTCGAGAAAGCCAGCGACAGCAACACGATCGCCACGAAGTCCGCGACCGACGCGGCGGTGATGGTCGCCTGCCCGGCGGCGCCGTCGAGACGTCCGGCGTCCTTGAGCACGGCGACGACCAGGCCGAGCGAGGTCGCGGACAGCGCCACCGCCAGCAGCAGCGGATCGCGCACCCACCCGGCCGCACCGAAACCGACGCCGACGGCCAAGCCGACGGCGATGCTGATCGCGTAGCCGAGCAGCGCCAGCCACGTCGTCGGGCCGCGCAGGCGACGCGGGTCGAACTCCAGCCCGGCGAGGAACAGCAGGAACGCGAGCCCGAGCAGTGCGACGATCTGGACCGGCAGGTCGATCTCGACCCAGCCCAGCCCCGACGGGCCGACCACGATCCCGGCGACGATCTCCAGCACCACCGCGGGGACCCGCAGCCGTGGCGCGAAGCCGAGCAGCAGTGGTGCCGTCACCGCGATGGCGGCGATGATCAGCAGGTTGACGAACTCCACATCCGGCATGGGGGTTCAGTGCCACCAACGGTGCTGGACGTTACGCGCGGGGCCAGTTCCGGAAGGCGTCCAGCAGCCGGTCGCGGGTGTCACCGGACAACGACTCCGGCGGCAGTTCGCCCAGCTCGGCGATCGTCGTGCGGAACTGCTCGAGATAGCGCTCGCAGCCGGGGCACTCGGCGAGGTGCTCGACGAAGTCGCTCTCGGTCGCCTCGTCCAGCGCGCCCTCCAGGAACGCGGTGACGAGCTCCACGAACTCCTCGCAGGTCATGCCGCTCCCCCAGTCGCGAAATACGCCTCCAGCCGCGTCCGGACGAGAGCACGGCCGCGATGCAGCAGGACGCGTTGGTTGGCAGGCGAGATCTCCAGCATCGCGCACACCTCCTCCGACGTGTGCCCCTCCACGTCTCGTAGCGCCACCACCGCGCGTTGCCGTTCCGGCAGTTCGTCGAGCGCCCGCCCCACCACGGCCCGGAACTCGCCGTCGAGCACCCACGGTTCGGGGAACTCACGCCAGTGACCGGGGTACTCGTCGTCGGCGCCGCGGAACCGCGAGGGGTCGACCGTCGGCCCGCCGTCCGGTTCGACGCTGGTCCACGGGATCGTGCGTTTCTCCTTCACGCCGCGTTTCTTCGCGGTGTTGACCAGGATCCGGTACACCCAGGTGCGCAACGACGATGCACCCTGAAAACCGTGCACACCGCGGATCACGGCCAGCCACGTGTCCTGCACGACCTCCTCGGCCGAGGCGTCTGTCGACACGAATCCGCGCGCCAGCCGCAGCATCGACGCCGACCACGTGTCGAGCACGGACGTGAACGTGGCTTCGTCGCCGGACCGAAGTCCGGCGACGAGCACGTCGTCCGAGGGCAGCACGCCCCGGAATCTACCGGTACTCGGGGTTTTCGAAGTCGTACCGGCATCCAGCGTCCCAGCCGGAGCGCTGGTTGCCGTGCGCCGGGATCCCGCCCGCGTCCTTGAGCATCCGCGCAAGATGCAGCAGGTTCCACGTCATGAACGTGGTGTTGCGGTTGGTGAAGTCGTTCTCCGGTCCGCCCGATCCGGGGTCCAGATAGGACGGTCCAGGCCCGGCCTCACCGATCCACCCGGCGTCGGCCTGCGGCGGGATCGTGTAACCGAGGTGCTGCAGGCTGTAGAGGACGTTCATGGCGCAGTGCTTCACGCCGTCCTCGTTGCCGGTGATCAGGCACCCGCCGACGCGACCGTAGTAGGCGTACTGGCCGGCGTCGTTGAGCAGGCTCGAACAGGCGTAGAGGCGTTCGATGACCTGCTTGGTCACGGAACTGTTGTCGCCCAGCCAGATCGGGCCCGCGATCACCAGGATGTCGGCGGCCATCACGCGTTCGTAGATCTCCGGCCAGGCGTCGGTCGCCCAGCCGTGCTCTCTCATGTCCGGCCACACGCCGATCGCGATGTCGTGGTCGATCGCGCGCAGCACCTCGACCTGGACGCCCTGCTTCTCCATGATCGCCTTGCTGACGTCCACGAGGCCCTCGGTGTGGCTGCGCCCCGGAGAGCGCTTGAGAGTGCAGTTGATGAACATCGCCTTGAGGTCGCTGTAGTCGGTCATGCGAAACGCTCCTTCGGCAAGCCAGCGGTGTCCTCGAACGCGTACCGGGTGCTGCGTGCGGTGTCATCGAGCGCCACGAGCCGTTCGCGGTGGCCGCCTGCAGCCGGAAACACCCTGTCGCCGGGGCCGCCGGCTTCGATCTTCGCCTCGGGCAGGTTCGGGTGCCACGAGCCGATGGCGGAGAAGTCGCGCAGCAGTTCCCACACCTCGTCAGCGGATGCGTCGAGCACCGGGCTGGTCACGATCCTGGGCATTCGTCAGCTCCTCTCGGGTGCCGACTCAGTGCCTCGCTGCCCCGCAGGCGTTACACGTGTTCGAGGCAGTTCTTTAGAACTCGCGGCCGAGGAACCTCGCGGTGCGGACCACGGTCGCACCCTCGGTGAGCGGACCCGGTCGCGCCGGGCGGCTGGAGGTGATCCCTCCGGTCCACTCGAGGTCGTGGGCCGGGTCGAACATGAACGCGGCCACCTCGCCGCGCGGCCGGTGCACGAGCACCTCAGGCCGGACGTCAACTGGTACGACTGACGCGCCCCGGCTGGGTCGCGGCGCGGACTAGAGCCACTCCCGCACGATCTTGGTGAAGCGGTCGGGCTCCTCCACCCACGGGAAGTGGCCGCTGTGCTCCATCTCGACGACCTGCGCGTGCGGGATTCGCCGGGCGATGCGGCGGGACTGGGCGGGGCTGGTGATCCGGTCGTGGCTGCCGACGATGACGAGCGTCGGCACCTGGATCTCCGCCAGCCGGTCCGCGGCGCTCCAGCCCGCGAGGACCTCCATCGAGCGCACCATGGCGCCGACGTTGAAAATCGTCTGACCCATGGCCTCCTGCACGGCGGCGAGGTTGGCCTGGTCCGCGAGGTAGTGCGGCAACAGCGCGCCCAGGGTCGCGGCGAACTCGGCGTCGTCCGCAGGCACGGAGCTCGCGACGGCGATCCACTCGGGCGGGGGCGGCGGGCCCTGGTCGTCGTCGGGGGAGTCGGACGCGCCGAGCTGGCCCGGCGTGGTGTCGACGAGGACGAGGCCTGCGACGTGTTCGGGGTGGCGCAGGGCCAGTTCCTGGGCGACGAACCCGCCGTAGGAGTGGCCGATCACGATCGCCGGGCTCGCGTCCAGCCGCACAGCGAGCGCCGCCGCGTCGTCGGCCAGTTGCTCCATGGTGAGCGTGTCCAGCGGCGCGCGTTCTGACCGGCCGTTGGCGCGCTGGTCGAAGTAGACGAGCCGCAGCCGGTCGGACAGCGCGTCCAGGCCGCGGTAGAAGGTGTGGTCGAGGCCGAGGCCGCCGTGCAGCACCAGCGCGGCCGGTCCCTGACCGACTTCCTCGTAGTGGAGGGTCGTCCCGTTCACGGTTGTTGTGCTCATGCCCCGTAGGCGCGCGTTGGGTTCTGGCGCGCCGCCAGATCGGACCTGGCGCCTGAGAGATACAAGCCTCAGGACGGGAGAGAGACCATGACCACCACAGAACGGTCACCGGACCAGGTGATGGCGCAGATCACGACCGAGCTGGGCGCGGGGCTGGGCACGTTCCTGACCGCGCTCGGCCTGCGGCACGGCCTCTGGGCCGCGCTGGCCGGCGCCGGGCCGCTCGGCGTCACCGAGGTCGCGGCCAGGACCGGACTCGCCGAGCCGTACGTGCGCGAGTGGCTGCGGTCGCAGGCAGCGGCCGGCTACCTGGACTACGACGCCGACACCTTCAGCCTGCCGGAAGCCGTGGAGATCGCGATCCTGCACGCCCCCGGTGGAGCGATCGTCGACGCCTGCGCGCACCTGATGGCGTCGATGGGCGCGAGCTTCGCCGACTTCGAGAAGGCGTTCCGCGGTGGTGCCGGATTCGCTTGGCACCAGCGCGATCCCGAGTACTGGGCGGGCACGGACGCGCTGACCCGCAGCACCATCCACACCGGACTGATCGCGGCCGCGATCGAAGCGCTGCCGGGCGTCGCGGACGCGTTGCGGGCCGGTGGGACCGTGGCCGACATCGGCTGCGGGTACGGCGCGCCCACCCGGATGATCGCGGAGGCGTTCCCGGCGGCGCGGGTGACCGGGTACGACTACCACGACCGGTCGATCGCCGAGGCCCGGTCGCGTGCGGACGGCGAGGTGCGGTTCGAGGTCGCGAGTGCCTCCGACTTCCCCGGCACCGGACACGCGCTGGTGACGTTCGTGGACTCGTTGCACGACCTCGGCGATCCGGTCGGCGCGCTCGCCCACGCCAGGCGTTCTCTGGCGCCGGGCGGGGCGGTGCTGCTGATCGAGCCGCCGGGTGGTGATCACGTCACCGACAACCTCAACCCGGCCGGGCGGATGTTCTACGCGGTGTCCCTGCTGGTCTGCACGCCTTCGGCATTGTCCCAGGCCTCGACCGCGCCGCTCGGCACGCTGGCCGGGGCGCCGGCGCTGCGGGAGGTGGCGGAGGCCGCCGGGTTCCGGACAGTGCGGCGGATCGGCGTCGACGCGCCGATGAACCTCGTGCTGGAGCTGCGGCCGTAGCGCATGCTGAACACCGTGCCGGAACACCTTGTCGGTCGCGACGCGGTACTGACCATCGCCCGCACCGCCCTCGCCGATGCGCTCGCCGGGACCGCACAGCTCGTGCTGGTCACCGGCGAGCCCGGAATCGGCAAGACCGCGGTGCTCGCCGCGCTCGTGGCCGACGCCGGGGAGCGCGGCGTGGCCGTGCTGCGCGCCACCTGCTGGGACGGTGGCGTGCCCGCTTACTGGCCGTGGATCCAGATCCTGCGCGCGGTTCCTCCTGACTCGCTGGGCGCGGCCGGCGAACTGCTCGAACCCGTTGCGAGGGGCGAGGAGGCGGCGGACGCGCGGTTCCGGCTCTGCGACGCGGTGGCCGGGCTGCTTTCGCGGCTCAGCCGGGACTCCGGGCTGGTCGTGGTGCTCGACGACCTGCAGTGGGCGGACGAGGCGTCGTTGCAGATGCTGGAGTTCCTCGCCCACCACCTCGGGCAGGCCCGCGTGCTGCTGCTCGGGGCGTATCGCGAGCTGGAGCGGGGTTTCTCCGGCAAAGCGCAGATCGTGCCGCTGCGCGGGCTCGCCGCGGACGAGGTGAGCGCCGTGATGACCGCCGTCGCCGGGCCTTCGCCGGACGCGGAGCTGGCGGCGCGGGTGTGGCGGCGGTCCGGCGGCAACCCGCTGTTCGTGCGCGAGCTGACCCGGTTGATGCAGGTCGGGCCCGCGGACGCGGTGCCGGAGACGGTGCGGGAGATCCTGCTCAGCAGACTGGCGCGGTTGTCCCAGCCGTGCGCCGACCTGCTCGCGGCCGCCGCGGTGTGCGGCCTGGTGGTCCGGCCCGAGCTGCTCGCCCGGCTCACCGACGCCGACCTCGACGTGCTGGAAGAAGCGGTGGCCGCGCGGGTGCTGACCCGTGCCGCGGACGGCCTGCGGTTCAGTCACGACCTGTACCGCGAGACGTTGCGGGACGGGCTGCCCGCCGGGCGCCGTGCCGCGTTGCACCTGACCGCCGGGCACGTGCTCGCCGACCTGCGGGACGCTGGCGCCGCGGTCCCGGCGAGCGAGGTGGCGGCCCACTTCCTGGCCGCCGGACCGGACGCCGCTCCCGAAGCGATCCGATACAGCGCGCTCGCCGGTCGGGAAGCAGCGGCACGCACGGCCCACGACGACGCCGCCGCCCACTACCGCGCGGCACTCGACCTGGCCGTGGCCGGACGCGAGCGGCGCGACTTGCTCGTGGCGCTCGCGGAGTCGCTGGGCCACGCCGGCGCCACCTCGGCCGCGCAGGCGGCCTACCGCGATCTCGCCGAGCTGGCCGAGCGCACCGGCGACCCGTTCGCGCTGGCTTCGGCCGCACTGGGTCTGCACGGCCTCGGCTTCCGCGGCGTCGCCGACGCCACCCACCTTCGCCTGCTGTCCGACGCCGCCGCGCAGGTGCCGCGCGACGCGCTGGCGTTGAGGTCGCAGCTGCTCACCGCGCTGGGCCGGGACCTGAGCATCACGCAGTCACCGGGCCGTGCGTCGGCGATCGTGCGCGAGGCCCGCGCCCTGGCCGCCGAATCGGGTGACGCGCAGACTCTGGCCCGTGCGCTGCTCGCCCAGCACGACCTGGTCTGGCGGCCGGGTGGCGCTCTTGAGCGACTGGAGATCCTCGCCGACATGGCCGAGGCCGCCGACCGGGCACAAGATCCCGACCTGGTGGCCCAGGCCGCTTTGTTGCGTGCGGCCGCCTTGATCGAACTCGGTGAGCCGGAAGGAGTCGCGCTCCTGCACACCTACGTGCAGCTGTCGGAGGGTCTCGGCCACGCCCGCGGCCGCTGGGGTGCGCTGAGCCGCCACGCCACGCTCGCCGCCATCGCCGGACGCCTCGGCGAGGCGCGCTCGTTCGCCGACTCGGCGCTGAAGCTCGGCTTGATGATCGGTCAGCCCGACGTGTTCGCGGTACACGCCACCTTGGGGCTGTCGGTCGGGGTGCTGGACCCGAGCGCCGAATCGGTGCAGGACCTGGACGTCGACCCCTCGGACCCGGTCACGCCGATGCTGCCCGTGCTCCGCGCCGCCCTGTCGCTCTCGGCCGGTGCCACCGACAAGGCCAGGGCGGAGTTCGCCGGATTCGCCGTGCCCGCCGCACAAATGGGCTATCACCTGGAGATGCAGGCCATCACGGCGTTCGTCGCCGCCGCGGTCGGATCAGCCGAACAACGCGAGCAGGCCTACGCGTTGCTGGCGGACTACGCGGGCACGCACGTGGTCGTCGGCGGCTGCGCGTCCTACACCGGCGCGGTCGACCACCACCTGGGCATGCTGTGCGCGGCGCTGGGCCGGCGCACCGAGGCGGTGGCCCGCCTGGAGGCCGCCCTGGCCCAGCACGAACGTCTCGGCGCACCGGCGTGGGCCGAGCTGGACCGCGCCGAGCTCGCGAAACTCGCCGACGTCACCGCGTTCGTCTTCCGCCGTGATGGCCGCGTGTGGACGCTCGGCTTCCACGGCCAGGAGGTGCACCTGCCGCACACCAAGGGACTGGCCGACCTGGCCGTGCTGCTGGCCAAGCCGGGCAGCGACATCCCGGCCCTGGAACTGCTCGGCGCCCCGGCGACCACCGCCGCCCCGGTGCTGGACGACCAGGCCCGCCGCGCCTACCGGGCCAGGATCACGCAACTCGACACCGCGATCGCGGAGGCCGCCGACGAGGCCGAAGCCGAACGCCACCAGGCCGAACGCGCCGAGCTCGTCCACGAGATCACCGCGGCCGCCGGGCTGGGCGGGCGGACCCGGCAGCTCGGCAGCGACGCCGAACGCGCGCGCAAAGCCGTGAGCGCCCGCATTCGCGACGCGCTCGACCAGATCCTGCAGGCACACCCCGAGCTGGGTGTGCACCTGCGCGGAACCGTCCGGACCGGCACCTACTGCGGCTACCACCCGTCCGAACCGATCCATTGGCGCTTCTAACGCAGTGCTGCCTCGGGCTCGACCTCGGGACGGAACCGGACGAGCACCTCGCCGTCACCCGACACCAGGAACTTCTCGAAGTTCCACTGCACGTCACCGGCGGTGCCGTCGGCGTCGGGCTGCTGCGTCAACGCCTGGTAGAGCGGGTGCGCTTCCGGCCCGTTGACCTGGCGATCGGCAGGTTGCCCACCTCAGTTGCACACCTACGAGCCGTGTCCCAGCAAGCTGATCAAGACCCCTTTTGGCGGTATAAGGGCCCCCTATGCCGTGGCAGCCTCGAAGGCGCGCGGGCCACGCGACACCTGGGGGCGCGGACGTATCACGTCCGCCAGTCATTTTTGGGGGCTCTGTTTCGCATGCGCGGATTAGTTGCAGCGTTGGTTCTCGCCGCCACTGTCATCCCTGCCGACGCCCAGGCGGCCGTCGGCGAGGTGCTCAGACCGGTGGGGGCTGAAGTGATCGCGGGCAAATACATCGTCACTTTGAGGAAGTCCAGCCAGGTCAACGCATTCGGCGTCGCCGCGAGCTACGGCGGTCAGGTTGATCGCGTCTACGGCGCGGCGTTGCAAGGGTTCGCGATGACCGCCACCGAGCAGCAGGCTCGCCGGCTCGCCGCCGACCCGCGCGTCGAACGCGTCGAGGCCGACTCGATCGTGCGCGGTGACGCGGTGCGGACCAATCCGATTTGGAACCTTGATCGCATCGACCAGCGCGTAACCGTGCTGGACAACCGCTACGACTACCCGGACCAGGCTGGTCAGGGCGTCACCGTGTACGTCATGGACACCGGTGTACGCACCGCACACGCCGAGTTCGAAGACCGGGCGAGCGTCGCGTTCGACGCGATCGGCGACGGCTGGAACGGCCAGGACTGCAGCACCACCGGCCACGGCACGCACGTGGCCGGCACCATCGCGGGCAAGACGTTCGGCGTCGCCAGCAAGGCGAAAGTCGCTTCGGTGCGCGTGCTGAGCTGTGAGAACAGCGGCACGATCAGCCAGATCGTGGCGGGCATCGACTGGATCACCGCGAACGCGGCCAGACCCGCCGTGGTGAACATGAGCCTTGGCGGCGGCCAGAGCACGACCGAGGACAACGCGGTCAAGGCGTCGATCGCGGCCGGTATCTCCTACGTCGTCTCGGCGGGCAACAGCGAGTCGAACGCCTGCTTGAAGAGCCCGGCCAACGTGCCGGCCGCGATCACCGTCGGCGCGGCCAACCCCGTCAACGAACGTGCCCGCGGCTGGGCCAAGTTCGGCGACACCGGATCCAACTACGGCCCGTGCCTGGACCTGTTCGCGCCGGGCGAGTCCATCGAGTCCGCGCACAACGCCACCAACCAGTCGACGGTGGTGCTCAAGGGCACGTCGATGGCCTCACCGCACGTCGCAGGTGCGGCGGCGCTGCTGCTGTCGCAGACGCCGAACCTGACGCCCGCGCAGGTGCACGCGGAGATCCTCAACCGATCCGTGACCGGCGTGCTGGACCCCACCACGCTCGAACCGCCGATGGACCCGCCCACAACGCAGAAGTCTCCCAACAGGTTCCTCCACACCGGACCACTCGCGCAGCCGGCCTGCACCGTCTCCGACACCACCCGCCGGGCCGTGCCGGACCAGGACAGCATCACCGTTGCGCTCGACGTGACGGCGTGCGGGCGCAAGGTCGCCGGTAACGCCACCGTGCGAGTGCAGGCGGAACACCCGTTCCGCGGCGACCTGTCCGTGCGGCTGATCACGCCGAGCGGCACAGAGGTCGTCCTGCGCGAGGCGAACGCCGCCGACAACGCGGTCAACCTCGACCAGACGTTCCCGCTTTCGCTGTCCACTCTGGACGCGAACGGGACGTGGAAGCTGGTCGTGCGCGACAACTTCAGCATCGACGAAGGATCGCTGGTCGGGTGGACGCTCACTCTCTGACCAGACGTGCCTTTCTGGCGGGACTGGCGGCGGCGGGTCTGACGGCGTGTGACACGCCCTTGCCCGCTGCCGTTCCCGTCCACCACCAACCCGGCGTATTGGCACCGAGCCCGGCCGCCGCGGGGGTGGCCGCGTACGACGTCACCGCGCGCACCCGCGCCGAGCTCACCTCGACACTGCGCGCGGCGAGCTCGCGTGGCGCCACAGTGGCCGTCGGCGCGTCATTGTTCGACGACAGGTTCGGCCTGCGTGCACCACGGCGGCTGACAGCCATGCCGAAGTTCGCCGGCGACGTGCTGCAAGACCAGTGGTGCCACGGAGATCTGCTGCTGCAGGCGCTGGCGGACACACCGGCACAGGTGGATACCCAGTTGTCCGACGTGCCCGGTCTGGCGCTTCGCTGGCGGATGAACGGTCACCAACTGCCTGAGGAACGCAACGCGTTCGGGTTCAAGGAAGGCGCGGGCAACCCGGCCACGCCTCAGGTGTGGGTCGCGGACGACGAACCGGCGTGGTGCCTGGGCGGCACGTACCAGGTGGTGCGGCTGATCAGGCTCGCGACGCCGACGTGGGACCACAAGTCCACGGAGGACCAGGAGCGGGTTTTCGGCAGGCGCAAGGAGTCGGGCGAAGAGCTACCCGCGATGCTCGACTCGCACGTGCGGCGCGCCCGGCCCGCTGAGGAGAAGCACAAGATCCTGCGCCGCGGCTACCCGTTCGTCACCGAACCGGGCCAGATCTTCATGTGCTACCAACGTGATCCGGAAACGGGCTTCGCCGCCGCACAACGCCGTCTCGCCGGGGAGGAGTTGGAGAAGTACCTGCTGCCGTTCGGCGGCGGCTACTTCTTCACGCTGCCCGGAGTGGACGGCACGAAGGACGACTACCTCGGCCGCGCAATGGTCGAATCGTCGTGACTACGGGGGGAATCGTGTTCGAGTTCGGAATCCTTGGCCCGGTGGAGGTGCGAGCGGACGGCGCGCCCGTCCCGATCAGCGCCGCCAAGCTCCGCACACTGCTGGCCGCGCTGCTGCTCAGATCGAACCGCACGGTGCCGACCACGACCCTGATCGAGCACGTGTGGGGCGACCAGCCACCCCAGCGCGGTGTGGCGGCGCTGCAGAACTACGTGATGCGGCTGCGGCATGTTCTGGGTGACTCGCTCATCCGCACCACGCCTGGTGGTTACTCGATCTCGCTGGCTCCGTCGCAGCTGGACCTGACGCGGTTTGTTCAGCTGGCCGCGGAGGCCGCTTCGGCTGCTCCTGCTACCAGGTCCCGGTTGCTGGCGGCGGCTTTGGAACTGTGGCGCGGGCCCGCGTTGGAGGGGATTCCATCGCTGCCGTTGCAGCGGGCCGAGGTGCCTCGTTTGGAGGAGCTTCGTCTTGATGCGGTGGAACAACGGATCGACGCTGATCTGGAGTTGGGGCTGCATGGTGCTCTGGTGTCGGAGTTGCGGTCGTTGACGGCTCAGCATCCGTTGCGGGAGCGGTTCTGGCACCAGTTGATGCTGGCTTTGCGGCGTTCTGGGCGGCGGGCGGAGGCTTTGGCCGCCTATCGGAGTGTTTCGGAGTTGTTGTCCGAGGAGTTGGGCTTGGATCCCGGGCCTGAGTTGCGGGAGCAGTTCGCGGCGATTCTGCAGGCAAGCTGAGCGTTTCAGGCTGCGAAGAGCTCGGCGCCTCCACGTAGTTCGTGGAAGCGCCGAGCTCTTCGCATCAGACGGTGTAGGGGAACAGGTGGACCGCCGCCCTGTCCACGACCACCTCAACCACCTCACCGTCGGTCGTCGTGTCACCGTCGGCCACTTCCACCGACACCGGTGAGCCCGCCACCTGGAGATAGGTCGCGCCGTCCTCGGTCACCTGCCACAGGCCGCCGAGCACCACCGACGTGCCGTCGAGCCGTACCCCGGCGACGCCACCGGGGCGGGGGCGAACGTCGTCGTCGACGTCCATCTCGACGTCGTACTCCCGGCCTGCCACCGGTGGTTCCTCCGACTTCCACACGCCCGCGCCTGCACCGGCCGAGCAGCGGAACGACACGAGACCAGCCGTGCCGACTGCGGACACCTCGATCCTCATCACGATCCCTTCGGGTAAGGCACCCCGAGTTGGACATCGTCCACGTATCGCGCCCTACTGCCGTATTGCCTATTCCGCCTGTCCCAGGGCGAACCGCCGGAATCCGTTCAACGCGTCGTCGAGCGAATGGAGGTCCACAGGACGACTCGTACCGCTCGCCGTCCGACGATGCCCAGATCCACCGTCCCTCACCCGGTTCCGCCTTCGACCGGTCGAGGGTGCGCCCTTCGAGATCGGTGTCCACCAGGCCTGCCACAGCCCGCCGAGCACCACCGACGTGCCGTCGATCCTCATTCCGGCGACACCACCGGGACGGGGGCGGACGTCGTCGTCAACGTCCACCTCCACGTCGTACTCCCGGCCTGCCACCGGTGGTTCCGCGGACTTCCACACGCCCGCGCCCGCCCCTGCCGAGCAGCGGAACGACACGACCCCGCCCGTGCCGACGGCGGACACCTCGATCCTCATCACCACGATCCCGTCGGGTAATGGCGTTCCCTTCGAGGAACGCACGGCGGGGAGCTGAACGAGCCGGCTCCCCGCTGCAACAACGGGGAGCCGGCCACGAACACATCGGAAGTACCGCCTACATCTGCTCGATCCGGAACTCAGCGCACCAGAACGACGCGATGTCGTTCCCAGGATCGGTCACCTTGAAAGTGACCCCCTCCCAGCCCGCATCACCCATGTCGATGATCTGCAGGTCGATCGGGAACCCGCTCTCCTGACGGAACACGAGCTGCACCACTCCGTCGAAGCACAACGCGACGCGCTCGGACTCGGCGGATCGGGCTTCCACCCTCAGCGACACCTGTCCGTCGTCATCCGTGATGACGACTCGGCTCATGTGCCAGGAGGCATCGCGGAGCAGCTTGTCGTACTCGTCGATCACGGAACTCACGGACGGTACTCCCCAGGTGCGTGTTTGATGTACTCGTGCCCACCCGGCGTGTGCCGGTTGTACTGCCACACGTGGTGGTGCACGTCAGGAATGTTCTGGGAGGGCAGTTTCGCGTTGTAGTCGGTGCGGCCGATCAGTCTCCCGTACTGATCGTAGTACGCCACCCACGGTTCGACTCGGACATTTCCATGCCCGCGGTCGTTGATGTACGCACCCTCCAGCACACGGGTGCCTGGCGTGACCTGCTTCGGTGCCTTGAACGCCTTGTCGACCAGGTACTGACCCGGAACGTAGTCGTCATCGTCCGTCCGGCCGCTGTTGTTGCCGCTGCCGGGAGGCTTGAGACCAGTGGGATCCGTGCTCGTGGTCGGCGCGTTTCCGACGTAGGCGTGCAGGTTGATGCCACCGTCGAACCCGCTCGGGTCCTCGCTGACGAAGCGCTGCAACACAGGGCTGTAGTAGCGAGCACGGTAGTAGAACAAGCCGGTGCCATCGTCCTCACGACCGGTGAACCGGAGCGTGTTGCCGCCATCGCTGCCACCGACGTACGTACGGCCGAACGGTTCGTACGTGTACGCCGCACCCGCTCCCGAGGGGTCGACCAGGCCCACGGTGCTCCCGATCGCGTCGGTGAGGAACCTGCGGCTGCCCGCAGCGGTGTCGCGAAGGTGGTGCCCGTCAAGCCCATCGCTGGTGATCGTCGCGACGGCCTGACCGTTCACCTTCTCCTGCACCGGGTTCACACCGTCGTTCAGGATGTCGGTGGTCACGCCGTTGACGGTGCGGCCGGCACGCCTGCCGTCGGCCAGGTAGCGGAACGACGCCGACTGCCCCGGTGCGGTGACCGATGCGAGCTGGCTGCGGGCGTTCCACTCGTAGGTGCGCACGCCGTCCGACTTCAGGTTGCCGTCGAGGTCGTACGTGATCGCCGCACCAGCGACCGACGAAAGCCGGTTCGCGCGGTCGTAGACGGCAGGACCGAACGGCTCGGGCAGCATGGCCCGCGACCACGATCCAGTTGTGCGAACAGGTTGCCTGGCGGCGTCGTACTCGTACCCGATCTCACCGATCGTCGTGGTCCCCGCCTTGTAGGTGATGGACTTGACGTTGCCGAGGTCGTCGTAGGTGCTGGTCTGCCCAACCCCGGTTCCCAGAGCGCCGACCCGCTCAGGCCTGCCGACCCGATCCCGGCTGATCACGCTCACCTGCGCGCCACCCTGCTGGATCTCCGCCAGCGCACCGATCGCGTCGTAACCGTGCTTGGTGGGTGTACGACCGGCGATCGTGGTCGTCCGTTCCCGTGCGGTGGTTCCGTACGCGTACGAAACCGTGCCCTGCGGCGTCACCTCCTGTTTGACGCGATTGCTGTCGTCGTAGTCGGTAGTCGTGTTCCCAGCGGTCGAATCCGCGGTGGACCGGATTCGGTCACCGGCGTCGTACCCGTAGGTCACCGTGCTCTCGGTGCCGTACTTGGTCTCGTAACGCCGGTTCAGAGCGTCGTACTTGTGCTCTGTGACCACACCACGCCGGTTGGTCATGCGTTCCAGGTTGCCGTTGAAGTCGTACTTGGCTTCAGCTGCCCACGCGACACCGAGCGGGTCGGTCACCGAGCGCAGCTTCTCCATCTGGCTGTAGTCGAAGACGGTGGTACCGCCCCTGGGATCGACGACCTTGGTCCGGTTTCCGTTGCCGTCGTACTCGAACGCGGTGGTACGGCCCAGCGGATCCACCACCGACCTGATCAGTCCAGCCGGGGTGAACGCGGTCTCGCTGGTGGCCCCCAAGGCGTTGGTCGTCAGAACCTTGCGGCCGATGGCATCGAACCCGATGGTGCTCGACTTGCCGAGGGGATCAGTGGTGCGCACCGCGTCCGAACCGAGGTAGTCGATCGTGCTGGACTTACCGGCGGGATCAGTCACCTTGATGACCTGGCCACGCACGTCGCTGTCGTACAGCGTCTTGCGGTTGGCCGCATCGGTGGCCGATTTGACAGCACCCCTGGCGTCCAGTTCGTACACCGTGTCCTTGGCGTACTCGTCGGTGTGCTTGGTGAGCTCGCCGTTCGGCCCCTTGTGCTCCCATTTCTCGGTCTTCGCGCCGGTGGTGCCGTCGAGGACGGTGATCTGGCTGATGAAGCCCTTGGCGTCGTAGACGTAAGAGGTCTTGCGCTTGAGCGCGTCGGTCGTCGACTTCACCCGCACGCCGTTGGCTTCGTACTCGGTGGTCGTCTCCTGGGCGAACGGAGTGCCGAACGCCTTGGTGTCGCTCACCACCTGTCCCTTGTCGTTGAACAGGAACCGGCGCACGGCGTCGCGCGGGTCGATCATCTTCGTCTCGGTGATCACACCGTTGACGTCGGTGTACTCGAACTTCGTGACGCCGCCGTCGGCCGCCGTCTGCGTCTTGACCCGGTCCTTGTCGTCGTACTCGTTGAGCAGGAACCGGGTGTTGCGCGGGTCGGTGATCGTCTTGAGCAGACCCTTGGCGTCCCAGGTGTACTTGGTGACGCCGCCTTCCGGGTTGGTCACCGATTCCAGGTGGCCGCTCGGGAGGTAGGTGTAGCCCACTCGCCTGCCGAGGTTGTCCTCGACGGACTTGACCTTGGCCGGGTTCGCGTCGTCGTAGCCGAAGCGCACCCAGCGGCCGCTGGACGACGTGACCTGCGTGACGGGGCCGTTCGCCCTGACCTTGCCGTCGACACCCGGTGGTGCGGGGGCTCGGGTGATGGTCGTGGCGTTGCCGAACTTGTCGCGGATCTCCTGCAGCGGCGCCTCTTCGCCGATGACGTAGATGGTGCCGTCGCGCAGTTTCACGTCCCAGCCGGCGTCGTTCCACACCGCGACCGAGCCGTCGAACTTCGTCGGCGTCGGGTCCGCGGCGAACACCGCGCCCGCGTAGTCCTGGCCAGGGGTCGTGCGGGTGTAGTGGATCTTGCTGCCGTCCGGTTGGACGAGGTCGAACTCCCTGAACGTCGGGAAGCCGTCGACCAGCGGTGCCCACGGGAAGACGCCGTAGTCGAAGCTGGTGCCGACGCCGAACGGGCGGACGAACACGTCACCCTGCTGGTAGCTGCGCTTGACCTCGATCGGCAGGACGTCGTCCACGACGAGGTCCGTCTGCTCGTCGATCAGCAGGCCGGTGGCCGGGTCCACCGGGTCGCCGACCCTGGTGCCGTTGGGCTTGGGCGAGCGGCCCGCCGGGTTGAGGCCCGGCACCACGGTCATCGCGCCGGTGAGGCGGTAGAACTTCACGTCCGCGTCCGGCACGATCTGCGTGCCGTCCTTGGAGACGGTGCCGTGGCCGTAGACGTGCCAGCCCTTGCCGTCCGGGTCGTAGTTCCAGAACTGCGTCCGGGTGCCCGGCGCCTCCTTGGTGTAGTTCGGGTAGATGATCGTCGCGCCCTGCGGGAACAAGTAGCCGCCACCCGGCTGCGCGGTGAAGTACACCGGCACCTTGCTCGGCGGCAGCGGGAACGGCGGGCGGTCGATCGGGATCGGGGTCAGCGACAGCTCGGTGGCCACGTTGCCGTCCGCGTCGCGGATGACCGTGCCCGCCGGGATGCGGACCTCGAGGCCCGGGATGGACTTCGTGGTCAGGACCGTCTCGCTGATCGTCGGGCTGGGCACGTGCACCACGGAGTTCTTGTCGATCTCCGGCAGGAACACGGTGTGCGGCAGCACGAGCACCTGGCCCTGCTTGACGTCCACGCCGATGTCGAAGGTGCCGAACGAACGGCCGGTGGTGCGGCCGTCCACCCGCAGCGACACATGGCCCTCTGGCAGACCGATCAGCGTGAACTTGCCGTCCGCGTCGGTGGTCGTCCTCTTGTCCCGTGCGCTCACCGTCACGCCGGCCAGCGGATGTCCGTCCGTGGACTGCACGGTGCCGACCACGCCGGTGAAACCGACCGCGAACTGCAGCGGGCGATCCCGTACCGGACGGGGGTCGTAGCGGGTGTTCCAGTCGGTGCCGCTGAGGTTCGCGGCGTCCGGCCGCCAGCCGCTGGACGAACTGCACGGCGTCGAGGTCGGCTTCTCCAGCTCCTCGTGCTTCGGTTGATCACCGCCCTGCGGCGCGGCTCCCACCGCGGCCGCGGGTGGGCGCTGATCCGCCTGCGGGCAGGTCGGTTCCTGCACCTGCGGTGGATCGATCTGCGTGACCGGGGCCGCGGTGGCCCGCTTGGTGATGGACACGTCGATCGAACCCACGACGCTGTTGGCCGGGTCGAACACGAGCGTGTACGTGCCGGTCGCCTTGAGCCTGGCGAAGAACTCGTAAGGCTCGGTGCTGACGAACCGCCTGGTCGTCTCGACCGTGCCGTTCGGCGCGTAGAGCGTGTAGTAGGTGCCGTTGTTGCCGATGTTGCGCTTGATGCTCAGCTTCGGCAGGTCGTTCAGCGTGCCGTCGAACGTCAGCCTGCCGTTCTGCGCGGGCCGGTTGAACGTGACGGTCTTGGCCGCTCCCCCGTACTCGATCTTGCCGCCGTCGGTCTCCGAGTTCAGCATGACCGTCAGCTGGCCACCGATGGGCTGGACGTCCTGGTCGACCGGTTCGATCTGCACCCGGTAGTCACCGGTGACCGGCAACTGGGTGAGGTCGAGGCCGAGCGACGTCTGGAACGCGCTGTTGCCGGAGGTGTCCAGGGTGGTGCCGTCCGGCTTGGTGACCCTCCACTTCAGGAACGGGATGCGCTCGGACGCCGTGCCGATGGTCAGCCGCTGCCCCTGCGTGCCCGCGATCTTGGCGATGATCTTCTGGCCGTGCACCGTGATGTTCACGTTCGACGGTGCCGCGTCCGGGACGAGCGTGCCGAGATCGGCGGGTTCGGACAGGTGGAACGTCAGGTCGCCGGTGACCGCGAAGCCGGGGTCGACGAAGATCCGGTACTTGCCGGTCTCCGGCAGCGCCGGGACGTCGAGCTTGCCATCGGTGACGGCGCCGACCGAAGTGGTGCCGTTGGGCCGGAACAGCCTGATGACGACCTCACCCGGCACGCTCTTGCGCACCACCATCGTCAGCGGCTTGTCCTTGACACCGTCGTAGTCGAGCCACATCTCGCGGCCCGGCCGGTCGACGGTGACCTTGGTGGAGGCGTTCACCGGCAGCTTGCCGCCCTCGGCGACGGTCGACAGCCACGCCTTGGCCGCGCCGACGGCCTCCCAGCCGCTGATGAACAGGTTGTGCGTGCCGGTCTTGCTGATCTTCAGGTTTCGCGTCTCGGCTGTGCCCTCGCGCAGCTCGACCTGCTTGCCGTCCGGTTCGGACATGATGCTGACCGGGTAGGCGGCACGGCCGTTCTCCCGGATGGTGTTGTCGGTGTGGCCGAGCACCAGCGGCTGGTTCGCGGTGCCCTGGAACTGCATCCGCACCGACTGGCCGGGCCGCAGCACCTGGTAGGACGTCGGGTTCCCGTTGACCGCCAGCGGTCCCGCGTCGATCACGCTGGACAGCCAGACCCGGCCGGAGCCGAGCTGGTTGGGGTCGAAGTTCGGGATCACCTTGTAGGTGCCGGTCTTCTTCGCCTGGAACACCATCGTCGGGATGTAGTCGCCGAGCCGGGCGCGCCAGGTGAGCCGGACGCCGTCGGGGTCGACGACGGAGACGTTGAAGTGGTTGCCCGGCTCGCTGATGTCGGTGAGCCCGAAGCTCATCCACTCACCCGCGGTCGCCGTGAACGGCATCTCCTTCACCGGCTGGCCCTGCCGGATGTCGAACGGCACACCGGACCCGTCGCGGGTCAGCTTGTCGCCGGTCAGATCCTTGGACAGGGTGACGCTGACCTTGCCCGCCGCAGCGTCGTCCGGCGCCACGACGATCGTGTAGGTGCCGTTGTGCTTGAACGCCGGCAGGTCCTGGTGCAGCTTGCTGCCTGCCCACAGGTCGAGCGGGTCGCCGAGCGCGCGGCGGGCGAAGTCGCCGCCGTGCGGCGTGAACATCCACATCGCCGAGCGCACCGGAATGGTGTTGTTCTCCAGCTTGAGGTTCTGCCGCTCACCGATCTTGCCGTCGACCAGCACCACGGCGGCCTTGCCCGCCGGGATGTCCAGGTTCACGGCCTGGCCGAGCTGCAGCCGGCCACCGTAGATCAGCTTGGAGGTCACGAAACCCCGTGGCGCGACCAGGAAGTCGGCCGCGCTCGTGACCTCGCCGCCGGGTGTGCGGACGGTGATCCGGCCGGAGGACGCGGCGTCGGGCACCTGCACGACCAGCTTGGTCGGCGACACCTCGCGCACGCGCGCCGTGGTCTGGTGGAACCGCACCACGTTGCGCGCGATGTCGGGGTCGAAGCCGCTACCGGTGATCGTCACGACGTCACCGGGATCGCCGCGATCCGTTGACACGGAAGCGATCGCGGGCGTGGTCACGCCCCGCGCCAGCTGGAAGGGCCGCGGGCTGACCGAGGTTTTGCCGTTGGCCGTGACGCGCACGACGCCTTCCTTGACACCCTGCGGCACGGTGACGGAGACGCGGTTGCCGGACGCGGCGGTCACCAGTGCGGCGACGCCGTCGAACGTCACCGTCGTGCCCTGCGCGGCGAAACCGATGCCGCTGATCTCGACCGTGCTACCCACCGGGCCGCGTGCGGGGACGATCGCGAACACTGTCGCGTCGCCCTGCACGAACCGTTCGGTGGCAAGGAGGTTGCCGCTGTCGTCGTACCGGTAGGCGGCCGCCTCACCGGAGTTGTTCGCGACACCGGCGAGCTGGCCCGCGGCGTCGTAGAAGAAGTCCCTCGGTCCGGCGGGCGCGCCCGCGACGAACTCGTGCCGGACGGGCGTGGACAACGCGCCGGTCGCGGTCACCTTGGACCACACGGTGAGCGTGCGCTTGCCGGAGCGGACCGGGGTGACGGAGAGCTGCGCCGCGTCGTTCGCGACCGGCTGCTCCTTCGGCGCCGCGTCGGTGTCGAGCTGGTGGACGATCACGTCCGCGACGGTGCTGCCCTGCGGGCGGACGGTGACCGTGCCGGCCTGGCCGATGCTGCCGTGCGGCTGACCGTCGGCTGGGAAGTCCGTGGACGTCACGACCGGTGCGTCCGGCGCGGGTACCGGCAGGCCGCCGACGGTGAAGGTGTGCGTGGCCGGAGCGGACGTCTGACCGTTGAGCGCCCACGCGGTGAGCGCGTGCGCACCGCTGGTCGACGGGGTGAGCTGGACCTGCGCCTCACCGGCGGCCGCGACCGTCGTGATCGGGCCGGTACCGAGCCGGTACCGGAAACCGTTGGCGGAGGGGCTCTTCAGAGTGAAGGTGCCGGCCTGGCCGGGCGCGCCGTGCGGCTGGCCGTCGGCGGGGTAGTCCGTGGAGACGATCTGCGGCGCGGCGGGAACCTGTGGTGCGGCGGCCGCGACCTTGAAGCGGTGCTGCGCGGCGGACGAGTCCTCGCCGTTCGCGCCGACCGCCTTCACGGTCAGGACGTGCTCGCCCGCGGTCGTCGGCGTGATCTTCGCCTGCGCCTTGCCCGAGCCAGCGACGTCGGTGACCGCGCCGCTGTCGAGCTGGTAGCGGAAGCCGGTGACCGGGTCAGTTCCGGTAGCGCGGAAGGTGAACGTGCCCTCCTTGCCCGCGGCGCCGTGCTCGACGCCGTCCGCCGGGTAGTCGGCCGAGGCGACCTGCGGCGTGCCGGCCGCGGCCGTGGTGAAGGTGACCGGAGCGGACTCGACCGACGGGTCGGCCCCGATGGCGACGACCTCGACGGTGGTCGCGGTGGACGGCACGAGGCTCAGCTTCGCCTTGCCGTCCAAGGCTTTCTGGAAGATCCAGTCGCCGTTCCACCGGTACTTGAACGCGGTGCCACGTTCGGCGGTGAAGACACCGTTGTCGTGCTTGACGATCGGCTCCGGGAGCGCGGCGACACGGGTGGCATGCGGCGCGAGCTCTGACTCGTTGCCAGCCGCGTCGACGGCCCTGACCTCGAGCACCTGGGTGCCCTCAGCCGGTGGTGCGACGCTGACCTCGACGGTTCCGCTGGGTGCGGGCACCCGCGTGAACTCGGTCGCGCCCTGCCAGCGGTGGCGGAACTCCACGGCGCCCGGCGCGGCGAAGACGACCTTGCCCGGCTGCTTCGGAGCGCCGTGCGTCTGCTCACCCGCCGGGTAGTCGGTGGACGTCACGACCGGTGCCGCGGTGGCGCCAGGGGTGAAGGTGGTGACGAGCGGCCGGTCGAACTCCTTCAGCGGGAGAAGGGACTCCCCCTGGGCCACAGCGGTCTTGACGGCGCTGGAGACGTCCTGGTCACCCAGCCGCGCCCGCTCGATCCGCGCACCGGCGAACACCGTGCCGTCGAAGCCCTGACCACCGCGCCGAACGACCTGCGTGAGCTCCCACTCGCCATCGGGCAACGTGAAGACCACGTCACCGTTCTCGATCTTCGTGGGCACCGGCCCCGCCTTCGTGGTGGCCTGCTCGGCCACGAACACGGTGCGCTGCTTGGCGTCCAGCGCGCGGATCACGCCGTCGCGTTCCTGCAGGGCGAGCCCGCGGGTGCCGACCGGCAGGCGCACCTGCTGCGCGCCCCGGCCAGTGATGACGATCCGGAACCCGTCCGCCAGCGCCTGGATCCGCGTGTCGGCGAAGACGGCGGTGTCACCCTCCACCTTCGGCGGTTCCTGCGGCGCGGGCCCCCATTCCAGTGACCTGTCGTCGTGCTCGATCGTGACCAGCGGTTCCTGCGGCCCACCGGCGATCCGCAGGCCGACCCCCGCCGCCTTCGGCGAGACCAGCGCCGGATCGAGCGAGGTGTCGACCGCCACCCAGCCGTCGTCGCGGCGCACCCGCTGCGGCGCGGCGTGCTGGGTGACGGTCATCGTTCCGTCGGGATTGGCCACGACGAGCCGGGTGGCGCTGGTCAGCAGCGCCACATCCACCGGCTCGCCACAGCTTCTCGCCGCCGCACGGGCCGCGGGCCCGTCCGGTCTGCTGTCCGGACATTCCTCCCGTGTCACCACGGCAATCGCCACGGCCAACGAGACCAGCAACGTCCCCACGACGGGGATCGCTATCGAGCGCCTAGCCTTCACGACTACCTCCAGCGCAGCAGGCAGACCTCCCCCAGAGGTCCAACCTCACCCAAGCGCCGGGGTCTCTCAGGCCACTCTCACCGCACTCTCATCTCAGGGCGCCGCGGTTTTCAGGCAGTCCAACACGGCCTGATCCGGTTCCTGGGCCGCGACCTTGCCGTCGATGAAGGCCTGCCGTTCCGGCGCGGGCCTGCCCATGTACCAGTCGGCGACGCACTCAACGGCCTGCGTAGGCGCGTCCTTGGTGCCGGCGTCCGCCCTGATCTTGGCGATGACGTCCTGCTTCGTCGGTCCGGACTCCGCGCAGGCACCGAGGCACAGCACGAGCAGGACCACTACCCCCAGTTTGCTCATGGCACCCGAGCATAGGAGCTGTGACAACCGGGTACAGGCCCACGTGATGGTCATGTTGCGTGCGCTGTACGAGACAACTCGACGCCAGCAGCGTGGTATGCCACCTTGGTGAGCTCGCTGCAGTCGAACCCGCCCTCGGCCTCGCCATCTCCACCCCGGAAAAGGCGCCCGTCAGGATTGGTGGTGGTGCCGAGGATGCGGACGTAGCGGGTGCCGACCTCCATCACGTAGAACACATACGCGTGTTTCAAGGTGGCGGCGCAGTCGGCGTGGAGAAGTCGCACGCCAGCATGCTCGCCGCTTGAGCACGCAGGAACCTCCGCCACGAGGTATCGGTACCCCGGATCGGCGACAGCGGTACCCGAAGACGCTTCAATCCGCGGCGGATAGTTGACGCAGCCGTGTGCCCGCTGTGAGTGTGCCCAGGTCCACCGGTTGCTCGCCGGACTCCGCGCTGACTTCCCCAAGAGACGCAACACGATCAGTATCCCCGCGATCGGTTTACCCGCACCCTCTGGCTCAGCGCTCCCACCTGCGCATTGCAGAGACTTGCAAGGAATCACACGGCCAGCCCTGCATAGTGGCACCACGGCCGCAATGGGGACTCACGGCGGCCTTCACCTCCACACAGCAGCGTGCAACCGCACCCGAAGAAGAGGCTGGGTACTCGTAGTGATCAAGCAGTCAACACGGCGTCGTGCGAAGACAGCAGCCGTCGTGGCCGCGGTGGCAGCCACGACCACCGCGCTCCTCGCTTCGGCCCCGGCAGCCACCGCGGCACCGTCCGTCCAGCTCACCGCCAACGGTCAGCTCTCGGCCAATTCGATTATTATCGAAAAACCCCAATACCATTACTACGCGCGTTCCGCCATGGTCGAGGGAACTCTGGACACGGACGAATGTGTGCGTGTGTACGCCGCCACGTACGCGGGCCCCACGCGCAGGCTCGATTACCGGAGCACGAGCCTGAAGTGCGACGTCAAAGTGCCGTTCAAGCTCGAACTCAAGGCGGACGTTCCTGGCGGAGCCGACCGGATCCTCCTCGAGGTGCGAGACAGCGCAGGGAACATCCGCTTCAGCACCTGGGACTACCGCTAAAAGACTCGCAAGGAATTAGCCGTATGTATCGCGGATGAGGCGCCATGCTTGCGTGATGAGTGCCGCTGAAGGTTTGCAGGCGTCGCTGGCGGCGAAGTTCAGGGCGATTCTGCCGCACCTGAACTGACGTCAGCGGCGCCTGCTGCTGGCGGCGCAAGCCGTATCGCTAGGGCACGGCGGGATCAAGCTCGTGGTCCGCGCCGCAGGCGTGCGGGGCAGCGACCGTGTCGCTCGGTGTCGCCGAGCCAAAGTCCTGCACGCCGCGCGGTACCACTCCCCCAAACCGTTCCACGGCCGGCGCATCATCGTGGTCGGCGCCGGCAACTCCGCCGCCCAGATCGCCACCGAACTCACCCACGTCACCCTCGCGACCCTCCACGGCCGACGTGACGACCGAGCGCGAGCAGCACGACGAGCGACAGCTGTCCGAAGTAGAACAGGTACGGACCGAAGTCGTAGAAGTAGAGCGAAATTCCCGGCGTGGTCCGGACTCCTCGGGTGATCGCCGCCATCTCCGCGTGGTCCTCGGCGAGGAACCCGGCGACCACGTCCACCGCGAACTGACCGGACAGCGCGACGGCCCCGGCGACGGCCACCACGGCGAAGATGCGGCCGCGCGGCCCGATCCGCCGCACCATGTCCTGGAAGATCCACGTGAAGAACCCGAGTACGGCGAGGAAAGCCAGGTGCCCGACCGTCCACGCCGGACCGGGGCCGCGTTCGCCGTCGAGGCTGACCGGCGACCCGAGCGGATCGCCGGTCAGCAGGATCTTCGGCATCCCCCTCAGGAGGGAGATGGCCTTCTCAGGCCGTTTCCAGGCGCACGCCCCACGTGTCGAGCACGACGCTGATCGGCGCGTAGACCATGTAGTTGTAGCAACGCGGGCTCACGTCGGGGTTGAGGCCGGTGCAGCCCACCACCGTCGAGCCCGCCAGGATCACGCCGCGGGCCTGCACACCGCCGGTCACGGTGGCGAACACGGGACCGCCGCTGTCACCACCGGCGATGTAGTGCGCGCTGCCCGAAGCCTTGGCCTCGATGTAGAAGTTGCCCTCGGTCCACGGCAGGCTCGTGGTGTCGTCGGTGATCGTGCCGCAGCGCTGCCCCGACGACGCACCGGACGCGCACACCGTCTGGCCGACGAAGTTGCGAGCCCAGCCCTTCACGGCCGCGGTCGTGTTGCTGCTGTAGCCGCCGGTGTAGACCCGCCCAGTCGTCGCCGGTGAGGACGACGGGTCGATCAGCTGGGAGTCGATGCTGGCGATACCGGCGACCGAGGCACCTCCCGGTGCGATGGTCTGGCCCGCGCCGTCGCGGACGGCGGCGTTGGCGCTCTCGTCGCAGTGGTGCGCGCTGAGCAGGCGACCTGCCGTGCCCACCAGCACGGAGAACGCCGTGGAGCAGGCCGAACCGTTCTGCACCGTGCGGATTCCGCCCTTCCACGGCGGGGCGTCGTTGACCCTGGACGCCTTCTCGTACGGGTCGCGGACCTCGAACGCCACTGGCGTCCTGGCAACCGTCTCCGCCACCCGGCTGTCGGTGGCCGACATCATGACACCGGGAACCCGAGCCCGGATGCCGGAACCGTCCGGGTTGACCGCCACCGACTGGAGGTCGACCTGGCGCGCGAACGCGCTCTTGACCAGGCGTTGGGCGGCCTCCATGCCCTCCACGCGGGAGTACCTGGCGCCCTCGACCAGCTGGACGGACACGCCCAGCGGCTTCGAGTCCGCGTAGGTGCGGACGTCCGCCGGTGCGGTGCCCTTCCAGTGGACGGTGACCGCACGGCGGTCCTCGTCGACCCTGATACCCGCTAACCCGGTCCTGGCACCGAGGTCGTCGAGACGGCCCGCCACCTCGGCGACGGCCTCGTTCGACGGCGGTTTCGGCGCGGCGTGCGCGGGCGCCACGATCCCGAGCACCACGGCAGCAGCCA
Source organism: Lentzea sp. NPDC051213 (assembly GCF_044455585.1). Classification (NCBI taxonomy): domain Bacteria; kingdom Bacillati; phylum Actinomycetota; class Actinomycetes; order Pseudonocardiales; family Pseudonocardiaceae; genus Lentzea; species Lentzea sp. NPDC051213. The sequence continues at coordinate 1,364,919 of NZ_JBITEX010000001.1, read as the reverse complement.
CGCCAACACGAATGAACGCATGCGAAATAGACACGTTTACGGTGTCCCCCTTTTAGGCGCCGCCCCCATGACAGCGCACAGCCGCATTGTGCACCGATCGAAACGCCTAGCACCAGAGGCAAAAGTTCAGTCCACTGTGGACTTTCCGACGCGGGGTAGGGTCCAGGTGGCCGCCCTGCGCCCGGTACAGCTCGGCGAACGCGTCCAACGGCATCGTGAGATCACCGCCCTTGACGTCGAGGTCGAAGGCCAGCCGGTACCAGGCCGCGCGACCAATGTGCAGAGCTGGTTGAGGCGAGGTTCCGGCAACGCGCGCGCCGCGTCGACGACCGTGCTGACGTCGCCGCGCACCGTGCGCGCCGTGTCGAGCCGCAACCGTCACCGTCGCGCTCGTACCCTGCACAGCGTGACCGCGACTGGGTTCCGCCCACTCCCGCGAAGCCGCCGACGTCGGCGTTGACGCGGTTCGGGTTCACCGGTGTCAACTGCGGCGGACACGGGTCGGACGCCACGCCCGGTTCCTGCGCCGGCCGCGCTCCCCGTCGATCGAACGGGTCGCCGTGTACGACCCGGCGAGCAGGCTTAGTGGCGCGGCGACCCGCCCTCGCCCCAGCGACACAGCTCGTTGCGCGACAGCCGTGAGAGCGCGACCAACAAGATCGCGATCCGCTCGAGAAACGACGGCCGCCGATCCGGACGGGCGACGGATTTCCGGTGCAGTCAGGTCGATCATGTCCAGTTCACGGACGCCGATCCCCTTTTGCGGCAAGGGATCGAGCGACGACCAGCCAGGCGCGGACCTGGTAGTGATCCAGTCCCGCCCGGGGTGGTGAGCAGACCGGTACCGGCTGGCGGTGGGGTTTGCCGCTGGGTGTTCCCGCGGGCGAGCCCGCTGGTCACCGAGGGCCGTCGGGATGCAACCGGTCGGCCGGACGGGCGTCATGTAAGTAGTGCCGACCAACTGGACGGCCCGCAGCAGCGCCGCAGAGGAGTCCCGGTCATGCTCGTAGCACGCGTATCCGCGGTCATCGCGCTCGCGGCCGTCGTGGGCCACAGCGCCCTCCCCGGCAGCCTTCCCGCTGCGGCAACGGACCGTCCGACCGCCATGGTGGACGCGTCACACCAGCACCGGGAGTGGGCGCCATACGGTGCGCCCACGGCGGCACCCGATGGGACCGGCGAGGTCAGCATCCCTGTGTATTTCACGTTCGTCACCAACGGAGCCCGCGGCCGATACCCCGAATCCCAGGCACAGCGGCTGGTGGACTACGCGAACGCGGCATTCGCCGGTAAGACGAACCCCAATTCCGCGCGCACGCCGTTCCGCTTCCTCCTCAAGGGCATCCGCTACGTCGAGCACGCCGGTTGGTATGAGACCGACGAGGCGAAGTGGGAGGCCGGCGACTTCATGCGGACGCTGCGCGTCGGCGACGCCGGCACTCTGAACGTAGTCGGCCCGGAGCCCGGGCCGCACGCGGGCACGAGCACCGGCACTCTACCGGAGTACTACCAGGCGGACCCTCAGCGCGACCTGGTCATCATGGACCACAACAGTCTCAGCGCCGACCTGTCCGTCCCCGGCCCAGCCCTCGACGACTACGCGAATGTGTTCGTCCACGAGATTGGTCACTGGTTGGGCCTTCACCACACCTTCGAGGGCGGCTGTGCCGGCGAGCAGGACGACCACGTGAGTGATACCCCCCGACACCTCGAACACTGGGAATGGCCCCTGAACGAGTCGGACACCTGTCCCGAGCAGCCCGGCAAGGATCCCATCCACAACTTCATGGCCTACGGGACCGTTGGCCCGCGGGAGTTCACCCCCGGCCAAGCCGAGCGCATGCGCCAACAGTGGGCGACGTATCGGGCAGCCCCAGCGACGAAGCCTTGAGGTCGTCCGGCTGGACTTGGCGGTTGGCTGCCCCACTCGGGCGCGTATTGGGCAGACATGGCGGGACCTGGCAGCGGCGGGCCTGACGCCACAGCGACATCGACCACCGCAGCGAACATGATCCGCTACAAGACAAGCAAGTACCTACGCGGTCTTCCCTTCGACGCGACCAGAGGCATCATGCTCACGCCGGTCTTGAAGCCGGACAAACCCAGTGCCAGCAACGGAAACGCCAGAATCGCCGGCCCGACCACGCCGCCGCCCGTGGAAGTCCGCGCCTCCAGCCACCGGTCGAGCACCACCGGCTCGGCGGGGCTGGGGTGGGCGTGGCGGCTGGTGCCCGGCTTCGGTGGTGCGGTGCGGCACGGTCGTGGCTGGCCTGCTCGACGGGCAGAAGCTCGCCGTGACGGCCTACCGGTCGGTTGTCCGACGCGCTGAGAAGACCTCGCGCCAGTGCTCGGCGGACTTGATCAGGTCCTGGCCGACGTGTTCGAGGAACTGCCCCATGTCGTGGAGGCGGGCACCGGCCGGCGTGGTGGCGCCGAGAGTGTCCCCGCCGCGGCGGGCGGCGTCGGCGAGCACGGCGTTGGCCTTCGCGCTTGCCAGCATGGCCCGGAACCAGACGTCGTCGTCGATGAGGTACTGCTCGCGGCGTCCTTTGTGGTCGCGCCGGACGAGTTCCTGGTCTTCGAGGTAGCGGATTGCCAGGGAGACCGATGCAGGGCTGACCTGCAGCCGCTGCACCAGTTCGGCGGCGGTGGCGCTGCCGGTGTCGGCCGCGTACAGGCAACCGAGCACTTTGGACGCCATGCGGGGCAGTCCCGTCTGGATCATCAGGGACGTGAACTGCTCCTCGAAGTCGCGCACCGCCACAGGATCACGCCCGTACGCATCGGGCACGGGTGGCGCGGGCCTGACCGCCGGCTGGCGTCTGCGGGCGCGCTGCTCCGTGGCCCGCTGGGCGCGGTCCGGCCGGTAGCCGTGCGGGCCGCCGTTGCGGATCACTTCCCTGGTGATCGTCGACGTCGGCCTCCGCAGGCGCTTGGCGATGTCGGAGTAGGCAAGTCCCTCGGCCAGCCCTGTCGCGATCTGGCGGCGGTCCTCGTGGTCGAGCCTGCCTCCCGGCATCAGCTTCCCCTCACTCCGGTCGTCAAGTTCGAACAGTGTGCATTCACCAGCAGCTCATTGCAACACGATCAACCTCCGGTTTGCGTTCAGCTGCACGCTCATTGCAAAACTCGCGAGCCACTTACCTGCTGTTATCCCAATCGTGCGACTGATCATGATTGACGATCCATTGAACGCAAATTAGCGTTCAACATGTCTTGAAGATCAGCAGATGGGGGTGGGACGGATGCTCACGAAACTTGATCACGCCGTGGCGCAGCAGGTGCTGAACGACGCGGTCGCAGACGGTGGCGTTCCTGGAATCGTCGCCGAGGTCCGCGACGGCGATCGCCGGTGGTTCGGTGCCGCCGGGGTCGCCGACGTCGCGAGCGGGCGCGAACGCCTGCCAGAGGACCGGTTCCGGGTCGGGAGCATCACCAAGGCGTTCACCGCCACCATGGTGCTGAAGCTCGTGGCCGAGCACCGCCTGCGCCTGGACGACACCGTGGAGCACTGGTTGCCCGGTCTGGTGCGCGGCAACGGAAACGACGGCGGCAAGATCACCATCAGGCACCTGCTCAACCAGACCAGCGGGCTCGTCAGCCCCGACTTCGACGACGAGGAACGGCTGGGCCAGCTCGTCGGGCGCCCCTATCTCGAGCACCGCTTCGACCGGTGGCGTCCAGAGCAGCTGATCCAGATCGCGTTGCGGCACCAGCCGCACTTCGAGCCCGGCGTGGCCTTCCGCTACTCCAACGCTAACTACCTGCTCGCCGGACTGATCATCGAGCGGGTCACGGGCAGCACCTACGCCGCCGAGCTCGACCGGCTGATCCTCGGCCCGCTCCAGCTCGCCGGGACCTATCTGCCAGACGAGACCACGATCCGCGGCCCACACGCGCGGATGTACTCGCGGTTGTTCCTGCCCGACGCCGACGCCGAGGTGCACGACGTCACCGAGGTGGACCCTTCCTGGGCCTGGGCGGCCGGCGGCATCGTCTCCACCACCGGCGACCTCGCAACCTTCTTCGCAGCCCTGTTGGGAGGCCGCCTGCTGCTGCCCGAGCTGCAGCGCGAGATGTGGTCCACCGTCCCCACCGAGGGCGCGGGATGGATCCCCAACACGCGCTACGGCATGGGGGTCTGGGAACAGGACCTACCGTCCGGCTCGACGGTCCGGGGTGGCGGCGGTGCCATGAACGGCTCCTGGACCTACGCGATGGGCACCAGCGACGGCGAACACCTCGTTGTCAGCAACATGAACGGAGACTGGAACAACCCGGTCGGTACCTTCGTCGCTCTGCTCCAGACCGAGCTGGGCTAGCCGCCCAAGTTCAGCGGTCCAGAAGACATCTGGTCCGAACAACCACCAGGCGGATGAACAAGTGCCGGAACTCGTTGCGGGTCAACGGGATCATCTCCGCCGGCACCGGGCTGGCACGCTCAGCAGCGATCGTGACGACCACGAACAGGTGCGCCACCAACACCAACGTGGCCCAGCGGTACCACGACGTCAAGGTATCCGATCTAGGGTGGGCGGATGAAGGTTCTGTCCATCCAGTCGGTCGTCGCCCACGGCCACGTCGGCAACTCAGCCGCCGTGTTCCCGTTGCAGCGTCTCGGGGTCGAAGTCGTCCCGATCCCCACGGTGAACTTCTCCAACCACACCGGGTACGGCGCGTGGCGCGGTCCGCTCCTGCCGCCGTCGGACGTGGCCGAGATCCTGCTCGGGGTGGAGGAACGCGGGGTGTTCCCGCAGGTCGATGCCGTGTTGTCCGGCTACCAGGGCGGCACGGGCATCGCCGATGTGATCATCGACGCGGTGCGCAGGGTGAAGGCCGCGAACCCGGCGGCGCTCTACGCGTGCGACCCGGTGATGGGCAACGCCAAGTCCGGGTGCTTCGTCGCGCCCGAGATCCCCGTGTTGCTGCGCGACAGGGTCGTGCCGGTGGCCGACATCATCACCCCGAATCAGTTCGAGCTGGGCTTCCTCACCGGCACCGAGCCGGCGACCGTCGAGGAGACGCTGGCGTCGGCCGACCTCGCCCGCGCGATGGGCCCGTCGACCGTGCTGGTGACGAGCGTCGAGCGGCCCGACCGGGAGGAGGGCACGATCGAGATGCTCGTCGTGGACACCGCCGGGTCGTGGCTCGTGAGCACCCCGCACCTGCCGTTCAAGGCGAACGGGTCCGGCGACGTCACGGCCGCACTGTTCACCGCCCACTACGTGCAGACGAAGGACGCTGCACTGGCGCTGGAGCGCACCGCGTCGAGCGTCTTCGACCTGATCGACCTGACCTACCGCTCCGGTGAGCGCGAGCTGCGGCTGGTGCAGGCCCAGGAGTTCTACGCGACGCCGCGGATGCAGTTCAAGGCCGAGCAGGTGCGGTGAGCCCGCGTCGCGCGATCGCCGCGTAGGACGACCCGCGACCGTCTAATCGCCACCCCGCGCAGGTCGGTGCCGAGTCACGAGACCGACAGCGTCGAGTGGGGGCCGGACTTCGATCAGGCGTAGAGGCCGCCGCAGCAGGACGCGATGGCCGACATCTACCAACGTTCCGCCCATCTGCGGCGAACTCCTACGCCCTCCGGCGATCGCTGTCTACCAGCAGTTCGCTGACGCCAACGGGGAGGAAGCCCGCCAGGTCCTCTCCCACGTCAACGGCATGTACGAAAAGGACTGCATCTACGAGGATTGCGACGAGCAGATCGCCGGCCCGAGCGCCAACGTTGGCTGGTGGCTTCCTGACGCCCTTGCGCACGGGGCCATCCCCGCGGGCAACCCTCAGAAGGAGATCCGGCACTGGGGCTGGGAACCGCCACCGCTACTTGCGGGAGCAGTTCGCGGCTATTTTGCAGGCCAGCTGACCCGACTGTCGACAACGCCGCCGCCCCGCGAATCTCCGTGAGGCGGCGGCCTTTCGAATTTCGTCAGATCGTGAAGAACCCAGTGGTCCACTGGTCTTCGTCCAGCGTGTACTCGTCGATGTAGAAGCACTCCGGCTCGTCGCGGAACCCTTCGAGCTCCCTGGCGCGTTCGATCCTCGCCAACGCGTTCTCCCGTGAGGAGTAGACGCCGAGCACTTTCACATCATGCGGTCAGTTCGCCTGTCCCAGCGCGAACTCCCGGAATCCGCTCAACGCGTCGTCGAGCGACCGCAGATCGCAGGACGACTCGTACCGCTGGCCGTCCGATGATGCCCAGATCCACCGCCCCTCACCCGGTTCCGCCTTCGACCGGTCGAGGGTGCGTCCTTCGAGATCGGTGTCCCCCAGGTCGACCACGACGTGCCAGCCGGGATTGTCCAGCGTCGTGATCTTCACGCCGAACTCGTGCTCCCAGTCGCCGTTGCACTGCTCGGCATACCACCGCTGGAAGAACTGGAGCGGGCTCTCAGCAACCGGCATTCGGATCGTCCCATGCATCCGGCTCACGCGCGGTTCCGTCCGGCAGATTCAAGTGCAGAGTGTCGACCACCGTGCCGTCGGGGTTCCTGTGCGACGGGGCCTTGGGTATCCATGCGGTGGCTGACCATGTCGACGAGTCGCTTGGCGCCCTTGCCGACGATCGTCGCCGTAACCTCCCGTGCCTGCGTCTGCCGCACTCGGGATCGGTCGCGGTGACCTGGTCGCCGAGCCGCCCGCGCTCTGTGTGGCCGACGGTGGTTGTAGTGAGCCACATAGCGGTTCAGCACTGCCTTCAGGTGATGCTCGTTGATGATGAGCAGCCAATCTGTGAGCTCTCGCCTGACGGTGCCGACGAACCGTTCGGCGTAGCAGCTGGCCCGTGGACGTCGCGGCGGGATCTTCACAGCGTCGATGCCGGCGTCAGCAAGAACGGAATCGAACGACGCCGCGAACCTGCCCTGTCACCAACCAGGAATCGAACATCGTTCGCCCAATCGTCGAGCCTCATAAGGAGGCCTGCCTGAACTAGCGCGACCCCCGAACCGGCCGGAAGCCATCCGTACTCCCGCACCTCGCGGCGCACCTCGTGGCTGTTCATACTGGATGCTTCGGGCTGGCTCATCGAGGCTGGTGGATCACATGCGGATTCCGGGGCGTCGCCCGCGGCGAGGCGCGGCAGTGGCAGCTGCGAAGGATTCCGCCGCCGCGCGTCTGATTGCGCTGCGGTCGCTGCTGGAGGTGGCAACCTGTGCGGTCGCACTCCAGCCCACCGCCGAGCAGGTCATCGACGCCTGCGCGCAGCCTGGCGACGTCCCAGCGCAAGTGGCCCGCCAGGGCGGCCGGGTCGCGTCCCAATACTGCCGGCTGCACGGGTGGGCTCTGGACCTCATCGGCGACGCCGACCGCGCGTCGCTGGAGTTCCGGGTGGCTGAGCTGCTCCACTACCACGCCGAGATGATCGACACGTGCCTCAAGCTCGCCTTTCCGAAGTTCCGGAGCCCCAGGCTCGAACAGCGGCGGCTGGCGTTGCACGGACTCGGCGAGCCGGCACGCACCCTGCGCGACGCACGGGCAGCGCTTGCTCTGTGGATCTCCGACCTCGAATCGACCGACGGCGTCGTGCCGCCACCCTGAACCGCCACCCGCACGTCCCGGCGGCGGTCGGCAGCTGCGGTGGCGGCTGGGTGGGTCGTTCGGCTGCCTCCAGCGCCGCTGTCTGTGGGGTGCCAAAACGCGGCGGTCCCGGTCGACACAGTGACGGCTCTCGGCCGCGACCTGATGACCGCCGTCAGCGAACTCGTCGCCGATCTCGATCTCGACACCGCGGCCTTCTCGGCACGTACTGTGCCGGTCGAGCTGATCGACCTCGGCCCCGCGCACAGCGCGGGCGACACCGCGGTGTGGCTGCCCGGCGACGAGACCCTGATCACCGGCGACCTGCTCTGCCCCGGCACCCACCCCGCGCAGTGGTCGGGCTCCACCGCCCGCTGGCACGCGGTGTGCGCGGAGCTCGCGTCGATGCGGCCCGCCGCCGTGGTGCCCGGCCGCGGCCCGGTGACCACGGTCGCCGGGATCATCGACTTCCGCGACTACTTGGAGCACCTGCTGGTCGAGACCCGCCGCCGCTTCGACCGGGGTCTGCCGGTGGAGGAGACTGCGGTGGACCTGCCGCTGCGGCGCTGGGCGGACTGGGCGTGCCCGGAGAACCTGGCCATCACGGTCGCCCACCTCTACCACGAGTTCGGCGGCGACCCGACCCCGCGCCCGGCGGCGCTCACCCTGGCCGCCGAGGTCGCCGAGGGCCTGCGCCGCGCCCCGCGACTGCGCCCGTACGCCCCCGCCGACCGCGACCCGGTCACCGACGAGCGGCTGTCGCTCACCGAGGGGGCGAGCGCCATCTGGGACGAGCACCGCGCGCAGACCCCGAACATCCTGTTGACCCTGGTGCGCCACCCGCACCTCTACGAGCAGACCGTGCCTATCGCCCGCGGCGTGGTGACCGGGGTGCTGACCGAGCGCGATCGGGAGATCGTCATCCTGCGCGGCGCGTGGAACTGCGTCGCGCCCTACCAGTGGAACCACCACCTGCCCATCGCCGCCGCCGCAGGCCTGTCCGCCGCCGAGATCGACGCACTGTCACATCCGGTCGGCGCGGACACGTGGTCGCCACGCGAGCAAGCGCTGATCACCGCGCTGGACGAGTTGCACGAGCGGTGCACCATCACCGATGACACCTGGCGGGACCTGGCCGCACACTATTCGCCGGTGGAGCTGATCGAGCTGGTCACCCTGTGCGGGGAGTACCGCAAGATCTCGTTCCAGGTGAACGCGTGGGGCGTGCCGCTCGAGCCGTGGGCCGGCCCGTTCCGGCTGCCCAGCGGGTGGCCCGACCACCGGTCCCGGCGAAGCAGGTAGCGTCCCGGCGCGGTGTCGGTGGTGGTGACCTGGGCGCTGTGCTTGGCGTTCAACAAGACGGGCGCCATCAGGCGCGAAGCGGCTCGGCGTCGAGAAGGACGAAGAGAATCGTGCAGGGCTTGTCGGAGCGGTTGTCCCAGGCGTGCCTGGTGCCTCGCTGGACCAGCACGTCGCCGGCACGCATGAGGGTCTCGCCGTTGTCGAAGACGCTGTAGACCTCGCCGTCGATGACGTAGGCGTAGTCGAGCGATTCGGTGCGATGGACGTACGCGGCCGCGCCCGAACCGCGCGGCGGGAACTCGACCACGCGCAGCACGCTGCCCCGGGCCGGGGGCGCCAGCGGCACCCCCGGCCCGATCGGATCGGCGTAGGGAACCTCGTTGGCGGGACGTCCCTCGTGCAGCCAGAGGTTGGTCACGGTGGCATGAGGGGTGATCTCGACGTGCGGACATTCGCGGTCTTCGGCGACGACGGAACGTCCGTCGCCGTCGTGGCCACTGACGATTCTGCGGAACGCCCGCATCATCGGACCTCCGTCCCTTTCCGTTGCCACCGAATGTGACTTGCGAGCAGTTCGCCGCCGATCTTCATCGGCGGAGTGTCGAGTTTCAGCGTGTCCCCGCCCTCGAAGACGCACGTTCTCCTGAGATCGGTACCGACGAAGTTCGGGAAGGTCGCGATCTGCACGTGATGGACGACCGTCGCGGTCGACTCGTTAACCGCGTAGGTACCGGCGTACGAGATGATCGAGCGGTACGCTTCGGCCCGTTCCTCTTGTGTGCCACCGTCGAGCGACCCGTCGTCGAAGAACGCCCGCTCGACGAGCATGAGGTTGGCGCTCATCGTGCCCTCTTCGGTGTAGATGAGCAGCCCGGTGCAGTGCTCGACCGGGCCCAGGGGTGGGTCGATCGTTTCCCCGCCGCGGAAGACCTTCCAATCGATCATCTGCCAGCTGCCGACGAGCCGTTCGCGGAACGAGGTCGTCACCGGTGATCCCCTCACATCGGCGGCGCGAGGAACAGGCCGCGGTCGACGTCGTTGTGGGAGCGCGCGGCGATGAACTCGTCCATCTCGTTCGCGGTGCCCCACTGGTCGGCGTTGGCGGGATCGGTCAGGTCGTAGATGTGCGGGTGCCAGAGGTCCTCGTCGATCACCTCGAGCTCGGTCGTGTACTCGATGGTGTTCCCGGCGTGGTCGAGGAAGTAGCTGAACGAGTTGTCCCCGGCACGGTGCCGTCCCGGCCCCCAGAGGCGCTCGAAGCCGAGGCGGTGCATGCGGCCGGTGCCACGCATGAACTCGTCGACGCCGCGCATCTCGAAAGAAGCGTGGTGGAAGGCGGCGTGCGGACCACGGACGAAGCCGAAGCTGTGGTGGTAGTTGTTGCACCGCAGGAACCACATGATCTCGCGGGGTCCGATCCGCATCGTGTCGGACAGCCGGAACCCGAGGTTGTCGATGTACCAGCGGACGGTCACTTCCGGGGTGGGCGTGTTCATCAGCACGTGCGAAAGCCGTACCGGCACGGACTCGCGCTCCTCGATCTTGCGGTGCGCCCGGACCGCGACGTCCGCGGAGACCTCGACGACTCGCCCCTCGTTGTCGAAGAACCGGACGCCGTAGCCGCCGCCCGGCGTGTCCAGCACGCGGGGTTCGTGGACGAGGGTCACCCCTCGATCGATCAGCCGGTCGGTCAGGGTGTCCACGTCTGCGGGGCCGGCGGAGCCGAACGCGATGAGGTCCGTGCGCTTCTGCTCGTCCTTGCGCAGCCGGACCACGTACAGCTCCGGTGAGCCCTCGGCGGCGAGGAAGGAGACCCCCGAGTCGTTCGCGGTCTCCGTGAGCCCCCACGTCTCCTTGTAGAACGTGCGCTGTTCGGCGAAGTTCGGCATCGCGATGTCGACGTGCCGCAGGTGGGTGATCAGGCCGGTGGCGGACATGTCAGTTCCCTTCGGTTGCTGCGTGGCCGAGCCGGTCGGTCAGCCAATCGGCGACGGTGGGCAGGACGGGGCCGGATCCCATGTGTCCGCCGGGAAAGAGCCGTGCGCTCTTCGGGTCACCGTGCTCGAGAGCGAGGTGGATGTCGGCGGAGGCGTTCTGCTGATCGTCCTTTCCGTTGACCAGCAGCAGCGGGCACGACTTCTGGTCCAGAATTCCCTGGTCCAGCAAGGAGAGTTCGGGGCAGCGCGCGACGTAGTCGGCGAAGGTGGTGCCACCGAAGAGGCGCGCACGGGCGGGCATGAGATCCATCAGGTAGGACGAGGCGTTGCGGGACTTCTCCTGCCATTCGGGCTGGAACGTCAGGTGCACCCCGCCGCCCCAGTTGACCGCGGCAGCGAGATGTTCGCGGTGCGTGTGCGCCAGCTTCATCGCCCAGTAACCGCCGAAGGACAGCCCGAGAACGGCGACCCGATCCGCGTCGAGGTCGTTCCTGCCCCGCAGCCAGTCGAACACGGGATCCCACTGGCGTTCCGCGTCCGTACCGGCCTGCACCGGAGACTGCCCGACCCCCGGCATGTCGATGTGCACCGTGGTGAAACCACGTTCGCGCAGCAGCCGGCCGCGGGCGTAGCTCTCCTCCTTCCACACGTCGATTCCGCCCCACATCAGCACAACCGGTGACTTGGTCGCGCCGGAGCCGGATGGCCGGGCCACCAGGAACGAGACGGAGTCGCCTTCGCCCGCACGGCCGTCGAACGGGACGGTGACCTGCTCGACGGGCGTGTTCTCCAGCGCACAGACCTTGGCGAAGTAGGTCCGGGCCAGCTCGTAGGCGGCCAGCTTGGCGGGATGGGTGGGCGACGGGTATCGCCCGAGGAACGCGAACTGGTAGGCCTGCCACCAGTTCTCCAGCGCGGTGCCGCGATCGCCTTCGACCTCGGCCCGCTCGGCCGCCGCCGCGAACTCCGCCGCGCCGCCGAGCCAGTGCGCCGCCCAGCGGACCGGGTCGACGCCGGGCAGCGTCTCGATGTGGCGAGCAGCCGCGGCCTCGCCGATCGCGTTGAACGGGTTGCGCCGCTGCTCGAGATGCGAGCGCAACCACGACTTCGCCTCGGCCAGGGACGGGCCGGTTTCGTCGGACACCCGAACCTCCTGCTTCACGTCGGTCATACCGGGAGCGCCATCAGTTGGTGGCACGCCTCCATGAGCGGATACGAATGCTCATGTCGTTGCTGCTGCTCGAGTTCCGCGATCGCGACCGATGTGTTCACCAGGACCTCGCACCGTTCCCTGCGGCGGTCCACGAAAGCTTCGAGGGCCTTGCGGGTGTCGTGGCAGCGGTCCAACTCCTGCGCCAGGACCAGGCCGTCCTCGATGGCGAGTGCGGCCCCGCTGGCCATCTGCGGCGAGGGCGCGTGTGCGGCGTCGCCGATGATGACGCTGGTCCCGTCCGACCACGACGTGTCGACGAACACTGTCTGCAGGGGCCTTCGAACCACCGAATCGGACCGTTCGACCTCGGACCGGATCTCGGTGACACGGCCGTTGAACGGTGCCAGCAGCTCCCCCATCCGCCGGGCTAGGTCGGCATCCGGCAGCACGTCGTGCCGAGCCTGGTTCTCGGTGAGGAAGACGTAAGCCTGGTTGCGGGAGATCGGCACGACTCCCGTCTGGTGGCCGGCACCGGCGAAGGTGTGGATGCCGGTGGCCCAGCCGGGACGCGGCACGAGGGCGCGCCAGACCATCTGGCCGTGATAGCGGATCTCGGCGGGCGGGCCGATGAGGTCACGAACGACGGAACGGATGCCATCGGCCCCCACGAGCAGGTCGACGGTGCGCACCGTTCCGTCGGTCAGCTCGGCCCGTGTCTCACCGTCCCCCTGGTCCACACGGGAAACGCTGAGTCCATAGTGGATCCGAGCACCGAGCCGCAGTGCCTCGGTACGCAGGATTCGGTGCAGTTCCGGGCGCGCGATTCCCGCCATCGCCGGGGAATCGTGGCCGATCAGGTGCGGGAGCTCCATCGAGCTCACCACCCCGTTCGCGTCGGCGTTGGTGATCACACTCATGCCGTACCCGGCAGCAAGGCACTGTTCGGCCAGCCCGAGGCCGTCGAGCGCACGAAGCGAGGGGCCGGTCAGGCTCAGCCCCCATCCGGCGGTGGCGCCCTCCGCGCCCGCTTCGACGACCTCGACCTGCCATCCCCGTCGAGCCAAGGCGCTCGCTGTCGTCAATCCCGCGATGCCGGCACCGACGATCAACGCTGAACGCGCGCCGTCACTGTGGTCCATGAGCCCTCCCTGGCCGCTGTAGTCGGCAAAGTTAGGCCGGCGGTCCTGGGTGCCCAGTCCGGTTCCGGACGCCGCTGTCCAGTTCCGGCAACGCTTCCAGATCTGGACAGCGCCCTCTCGAACCGGACAACGACCTCGCGGTTCCAGACCTAGCTTGGTCGGCACTGTGACCGGAGTCCGAACCAGGAGGACGACACGTGCGCATCGGCAACCTTGCAGGACGGCTCACCCTGTTCACCGCGACCGACCCGGTCCGCGCGGTCGACGTCGAGAAGGCCTCGGCCGGCCGGTTCGGCTCGGACCCGCAGGCGGTGTTCGCGGTGTGGGAGGAGTTCCTCGGCTGGGCCCGTGCCGCCGACCTGTCCGGCGCGACCGGCTTCGACCGAGCCGACCTCGGCGCACCGACTCCCGCCCCCGGCCAGGTCTTCGCCATCGGGCTCAACTACGCCGACCACGTCGAAGAGTCCGGAATGGACGGCCCGGAGGAATTCCCGTTGGTGTTCACCAAGTTCCGCTCGGCCCTGTCCGGCCCGGTGACCACGGTGGTGCTGCCAGAGGGCGGGCAAACCGACTGGGAGGTCGAGTTGGTCGTGGTGATCGGCCGGGACGCGCGAGCCGTCACCGCCGGCAGCGCGTGGAGCCACGTCGCCGGGCTGACCATCGGCCAGGACATCAGCGAGCGGATCGGTCAGCTCGCCGGCCCCAGTCCGCAGTACAGCCTCGGCAAGTCACATCCGGGCTTCGCGCCGCTCGGGCCGTGGCTCGTCACCGTCGACGAGTTCGACGACCCGGACGATCTCGCGCTCGGCTGCGAGATCAACGGCGAGCCCGTGCAACGCGGCCGGACCCGGCACCTGCTGCACGGGATCCCCGCGCTGATCGAGGGACTGTCCAAAGTCACCCCGCTGCGCGCAGGCGACATCGTGTTCACCGGCACGCCGTCCGGGGTCGGGCTTGCGCGCAAGCCGCAGCGTTTCCTGCGCGATGGCGACGTTCTCACCAGTCACGTCGAGGGAATCGGCGAGCTGCGCCAGACCTTCACCGCCGGCTGAGCCCAAGAGGAGCACCATGGCACTGCACAGACTGGCGCGCGTGGTCATCGGCGTCCCGGACGTCGCCGCGACCGGCGCCTACTACCGCGACTTCGGCCTGGACCAGCTGTCCGATGATCCCCGCGGCCAGCGGTTCGGCACCCAGGACGGTGGCGAGCAACTCGGCATCGTCGCGAGCGCACGGCGCAGGCTCGTCGAACTCACCGTCGGCGCCGACGACGCGGACGACCTCGGCCGGGTCGCGGCCGCCCTGACCCGGCTCGGCGTCCCGATCGAGGACGGCCAGCCTGGGTCGATCGCGGCGGTCGAACCCGTCACCGGGCTGCGCGCCGTCGTCCGCGTCGAGCCGCGCCGCGTCCAGCGCGAGGTCGCGGCGACCCCGTACAACGGGCCCGGCCGAATCGACCGCACCGGACGGGCGCCGGGCGTCGAGCGCACCGCGGCGGTGCGTCCCCGCAAGCTCGGGCACGTCGTCGTGGGCAGCACCGATCCCGACGCGACCGAGCGGTTCTTCCGCGACGGGCTGGGCTTCCGGCTCTCCGACCGGATCGCCGGGCAGGGAGCCTTCCTGCGCTGTTCCACCGACCACCACAACGTCCTGGTGCTGCGCGCTCCGACGACGTTCCTGCACCACACCTCGTGGCAGGTCGACGACATCGACGAGGTCGGCAGGGGCGCCACGGCGATGCTGAAAGGCCATCCCGAAAGGCACGTCTGGGGCCTCGGCAGGCACCACGCCGGGTCGAACTTCTTCTGGTACCTCAAAGATCCCGCAGGCAACTTCAGCGAGTACTACTCCGACATGGACTGCATCGTCGACGACCAGCTCTGGACGCCGGAGGCCCTCGAGGGCGCCAAGGGCCTGTTCAGCTGGGGGCCGCCGCCTCCCCCGTCGTTCCTGCGGCCGGAGGACCTCGCCGAGCTGATGACCGGCGCGCACGCGCCCGGCTGACCTTTCGCCCGATCCCCCGCTGGAGGTAACGATGCCCGCGACCACCGTTCCGACCGGACAGCCGGACGACGACGTCCTCTACGACGTCGTGCTGATCGGGTACGGCCCGGTCGGCCAGACCCTGGCGGCCCTGCTCGGGCAGGCAGGCCACCGGGTCGCGGTGTTCGAGCGCTGGCCCCACCTGTACGGCCGGGCGCGCGCCGGGCACGTCGATCACGAGATCATGCGGATCTTCCAGTCCCTCGGCATCGCCGGGCGGATCGAGCAGGACATGTTCCGCGCCACCAAGTACGTGTTCCGCAACGCGGGCGGCGAGACCCTGCTGACCTTCGACTGGGACGTCGACGGCATCTCCGGCTGGCCCTCGGACTACATCATGTACCAGCCGTCGATCGAGGACGCGCTCGACGCGGCGGTGCGGGCCCTGCCGACCGTCTCGGTGCACCAGGGCTGGGAGGCCACCGCGGTCGCCCAGCGCGAGGACCACGTCGCAGTCACCCTCCGCCAGAGCGAGAACACCTGGACCGTGCGCTGCCGGTACCTGGTGGGCGCCGACGGCGCGAACAGCTTCGTCCGCACACAACTCGGCACCACCCAGACGGACTTCGGGTTCCGGGAGACCTGGTTCGTCTGCGACCTGGAGCCGAAGGTCCCGCTGGACCTCGGATTCGACAACGGGCAGGTGTGCGACCCGGCCAGGCCGCACTGCCTGTTCCAGCTCGGCACCCGGCACCGCCGGTTCGAGTTCGCACTGCTGCCCGGCGAGGATCCAGAGCGGTTCGCCGACCCGCTGGCAGCCTGGGAACTGCTCGCGCCGTACGGCGTCACACCGGACAAGGCCGACCTGGTCCGGCACGCGGTCTACACCTTCCAGGCCAAGCTCGCCGGCCGGTGGCGCCGCGACCGGATCCTGCTGGCCGGCGACGCCGCGCACGTCATGCCGCCGTTCATGGGGCAGGGGATGTGTTCGGGCGTCCGCGACGCCAAGGCCCTGGCCTGGCGGCTCGATCTGGTGCTGCGCGACCGCGCCGCCGACGCCCTGCTCGACAGCTACCAGGTCGAGCGGGCGCCGCACGTCGCGACGCTGATCCAGATGTCCGTCGAGGCGGGCCGGGTGTCCTGCACCTTCGATCCGGAGATCGCCGCGGCCAGGGACGAGGCCTTCCGACGCGGCCAGGTCCCGCCCCCGCCGCCCTTCCCGCACCTGCTCGGCGGGCTGCTCGACACCGAGGCCGGCGGCAGGGCGGCCGAGGTCGTGGGCAGGCTCGCCCCGCAGGGCCGGGTGCGGACCGGCGGCCTGACCGGGCGGTTCGACGACCTGGTCGGCCACGGGTGGACCCTGTTGCTCGCTCCCGGCACGGGCTGCGAACTCACCGAGGGCCAGGCCGACGTGCTCGACCGGCTCGACGCCCAGGTCGTCGCCATCGGCGAGGATCCCGCCGACGTTGATGGCTACTACGCCGGCTACTTCGCCAGGACCGGCCTCTCGATGATCCTCTACCGGCCGGACTTCTACGTCTTCGGCGCCGCCGAGGACAGCGCCGCCGTTGGCCGGGTCGTCGACGCACTCGGGCGGGCGATCGGTGGGCCGGCTCGGATCGCGGCCGCATCGTGAACGAGACCCCGGGCTGGAAAGCCGCTGCTGAGGCTCACAAGCGGGCGATGCCGGTACAACGTCTCGTCGGCAACGGCATGAACTTCGCCGACGTCAGCGACCTCTACCGATCCGTCGACAGCGGACGGCCCTGGGACGAGGCCGCGGAAGAACTGGGCGAGCAGAACCTCGCCCGCGCGGCCGCCGCTCTCGCTGTGGGCCACACCACGACCGCACGTGACTGGTACCTGTTGGCCTCTGCCTGCTTCCGGGTCGGACAGGTCCCGCTCACCGACACCGAGCCTCGCAAACGGGAGCTCTACCGCAAGCTGATCGCCGCCTTCGGCGCCGCGGGCGCACTGACCCAGCCGGTCACCGAACACCTCGACATCGACACCCCGGCCGGGATTGTGTCGGGCTGGCTGCTGCGCCCCGCCGCGGTCCAGCACCCGCCCACGGTGGTGATCGTCGGCGGGTTCGACGGATGGAGGGAGGAGTACCACGTCGGTGCCACGTATCTGCTCGACCGCGGCATCGCCGTGTTCCTCGCCGATGGTCCCGGCCAAGGAGAAAGCAGGCTGTTCCACGGCAGCCGGATGACCCCGGACGTGGACCAGGCGTTCGTGACCGTCGCGGACACCCTGCTCGCGGACGACCGGCTCGGCGACCGCGTCGGGATCTGGGGGAACAGCATGGGCGGGTTCCTCGCCGCGCTGGCCGCGAGCGCAGGCGAGGGGTTCGCGGCCTGCTGCGTCACCGGCGGCACCGTCCGTCCCGCCGAGATCCTGGACCGCTACCCGAGGTTCACCGCGAAGGTGCGGCCCCTGCTCGGGATCGACGACCCCGAGCAGGCGCGGGCGGCGATGGAGCGCTTCCGGCTCACCCCAGAGCGACTCGCCTGTCTGCGGGTCCCCTTGCTGGTCCTGCACGGCAGGCCCGACCAGGTGTTCCTGATCGAGAACGCCCGCGCGCTCTTCGACGCCGCGGGATCGCCCGACAAGCGCTGGGCCGAGTGGCCCGACGGTGACCACTGCGTCTACAACCATTCGCACGAGAAGCACGTGCTCGTCGCGGACTGGTTCGCTGACCGACTCGCTGCTCACCTCTTCGGTAGCCTGATCTCACCGCCTACCGAAGAGGTGAGCAGTGTCGTCGAGTCCCCTGCGTGATTTCGTCATCACGAAGTCCGGCAATCCGGTGAACCTGCTCCACTCGGCGGCCCGGCTCTTCGGCGGCGCGGTCACCACCAGTCCCCTCGGCCCCTTCGCGGGCGGCGAGCACGAGGTGCGCGGTGTCGCGGCGGCGGACTTCGCCGTCGGCTACTTCGCCTCCTCGATGGCGGTGCGGGTCGGCACCGCGGCCGGCAGGGACTCCTACTTCGTCAACCTGGGCCTCGCCGGTGAGATCGCCGCGAGCAGTGACGGCCGGCAAGCCGTCCTCAGCCGGACGAGGGCCGGGGTGTTCAACCCAGGCGATGCCCAGGAACTTCGCCCCAGTCGGCCGGGGACGAGATTCCTCGGCCTGCGGATCGACGCCGAACTCGTCCAGCGGGAGCTCGCGGCGCTCACCGGTGGCCCGACCGGTGCCGCCGTGCGTTTCGACCTTCCGCTCGACCTCTCCGAACCGCGCGGCAGGGCGGTCAAGCTGCTCATCGGATCACTGATCGAGCAACTCGACTCCGGCGATCCGCTGTTCCAGCGCGAGGAACTGCAACGGAGCCAGTTGCGCTGCATCGTGACCGCACTGCTGCTCGCCCAGCCGCACACCCACACCCCCGCGCTGCACGGCGGACCTGTGACGCCGCATCCGAAAGCGCTGCGTGCGGCGGTCGCGTTCGTCGAAACCCATCTGCCGGAACAGATCTCCCTCGGTCAGATCGCGGAGGCGGCCGGGTGCAGCGCACGGACGATCAGCAGCGCGTTCCGGGAGAAACTCGGGACCTCACCGATGGGATACGTCCGCGACCTCCGCCTGGA
This sequence comes from Lentzea sp. NPDC051213, assembly GCF_044455585.1. Taxonomy (NCBI): domain Bacteria; kingdom Bacillati; phylum Actinomycetota; class Actinomycetes; order Pseudonocardiales; family Pseudonocardiaceae; genus Lentzea; species Lentzea sp. NPDC051213. The sequence goes on along the minus strand of NZ_JBITEX010000001.1, from coordinate 1,346,295 downwards.
CCGGATACGCCACGACCTGCTGTCGACCGACGACCAGATCGGCGAGATCGCCTATCGCTGGGGTATGACCCATCTCGGCCGATTCGCCGGCGAGTACCGCTCGCGGTTCGGCGAGCTTCCCTCGGCCACCGCCGCCCGCAGATAACCCGAGCGGTCCACGCCTATTGGCAGAAGTTCCGAGCACCAAAGCAATCAAGGGCAAGCGCAACGAGCTGCGATTGAAGGAAAATGTCAGCAATAGTTCGCGAGACCTTGAATCGGCTGGTCGTGACGAGTTAGTTCGGTTCCATGCCAGTGGAGTTCCGCGTACTCGGGGACGTCGAGGTGCACATCGACGGCCAGAGCGTCGATGTGGGGCACGCGCGGCAGCAGTGCGTGCTGGTGGCGCTGCTCCACGACATCGGGCAGCCGGTTCCGGTGGAAAGGATCCTGAGCCGGGTGTGGGGCGAGCACCTGCCGCATCGCGGGAAGAACGTGCTGTACGGCTACCTCTCCCGGCTGCGCCAGGCGCTCGCGGCAGCAGGGGACGTGACAGTTGCCAAGCAACGCGACGGGTACGTGCTCACGGCCGATCCCACCGCGGTTGACCTCCACTGCTTCCGGCGGCTGGTCGCCGAAGCGCGGACTGCGGACGACGATCAGGCGGCTCGGTTGCTCAACCGTGCGCTCGCGTTGTGGCGGGGCAAGCCGTTCGAAGGGCTGACCACGCCGTGGCTCGAGGAACTGCGCGCCACCCTCGAAGCCGAGCGGTTCGCCGCGGTGCTGGACCGCAACGAGGTGGCGATACGGCTCGGCAGACAGGACGACGTGCTGGGAGAGATGTTCCGCGAAGCCGCGGCACACCCTCTGGACGAACGGCTTGCCGGTCAGGTGATCCTGGCGCTGCACAAATCGGGTCGCCACGCTGACGCTGACCGGCATTACGCCGAGCTGAGCCGGAGGCTGGCCGATGAGCTCGGGGTCGATCCGAGCCCGGCAGTCCGCGAGCGGCACGAGCACTCGCCCGCCGCGCTGGCACGGCGGCCCGGCCGGCCGGTGCCACGGCAGCTTCTCGCGCACTCACCGTTCTTCGCCGGGCGTGAGGAAGAGCTGGAAATGCTCGACGACCTGCTTCGCCGGCACCGGCCACTCGTGGCGATCAGCGGCGCGGCCGGAGTGGGGAAGACGACGCTGGCCTTGCACTGGGCACACAGCGCGCAGGAGTCGTTTCCCGACGGTCAGCTCTACGTCAACCTGCGGGGGTTCGAGCACGCCGGGTCTGCCGTGTCGCCGGCGGAGGTGTTGCGGTCGCTCCTCACCACGCTGGGTGTGGCGCCCGATCGGGTTCCGTCCGACATCGACGCGATGGCAGCCGCATACCGCAGTCTCTTGAGTTCACGGCGATGCCTCGTGGTGCTGGACAATGCGCGGGACGTGCCGCAGATCCGCCCGTTGCTACCGGGCGCCGGCACCTCGACGGTGGTCGTGACGAGCCGCAACCACCTGATAGGTCTCGTCGCCGGGGAAGGCGCGCATCTGATCACCCTGCGCCAGATGGACCTCCGCGAGGCCCGCGCACTGCTCGAGCGTCATCTCGGCCGCGACCGGATGGAGGCGGAGACCCAGGCGGTCGACGAGCTCATCGCGGGTGCGGGATTCCTGCCCCTCGCGCTCGCGGTGCTCGCCGCCAGAGCCTCGCTGAACCCCACCTTTTCCCTCAGGGCGCTGGCAGGCGAGCTGGACAGCGAACAGTCGCGTTTGGACACTCTGGACGACGACGACCCGAAGACCAGCGTGAGGGCTGCGATCTCGTTGTCCTGTCAGCATCTCGGACCGACGGCGGCGCGGGTTTTCTGCCTGCTCGGCGTTCATCCGGGACCGGACGTCACCGCCGCGGCGACGGCGAGCCTGGCCGGGCTGTCCGGCAAGGAGGCACAAGACGCGCTGGACGAGCTGGCGCGCGTGCACTTGGCCGAGGAACACCAGCCGGGCCGGTTCGTTTTCCACGACCTGGTGCGGGCATACGCCGCGGAGCAGTTCCGGTTGGAGGCCCCGGTACCGGAGAGAAACGACGCCGTGCGCCGCCTCCTGGACCACTACCTGCACACGGCGTTCTCCGGGGCACTGCTGTTGCGTCCCGCGAGAGACCGCATCGACGTGGGCAACCCGGCGCCGGGAACGCGTCCTGAGTTGCTGAGCGACTACCAGGCCGCGTGGCGGTGGTTCGAAGACGAGATCGCGGTGTTGCGGCAACTCCTCCCACTTGCCGCCACGGAAGGCTTCGACCAACACGTGTGGCAACTCGCTTGGACAACCGCAGACTTCCTGGACCGCCAGGGCAGGTGGCACGACTGGATCGAGATCGGCACGTCCGCGCTCGCAGCCAGCGCCAGACTGGCCGACCCGCGCGCGCTCGCGAGTGCGCATCGCGGGCTCGGCCAGGCGTTCATCATGATGCGTTCCTTCGCCAAGGCGAGGGCTCACCTCACGTCGGCACTGGACCTCGGTGGCACTCCCGTCGGCAAGGCGGGCATTCATCGCGACCTCGCGCTGATGGCCGACGCGCAAGGCAGCTACGCCGAGGCACTCGAGCACGGCCAACGCGCACTGGAGATCTATCGAGAGTGCGGTCACCTCGCAGGCGAGGCCGCCGCGCTGAACCAGGTCGGCTGGTACCTCTGCCAGCTGGGCAGTCACCACGGCGCGTTGACGATGTGCCAGGAGGCACTCGAACGGCATCACGGTGTCGGTGACTGGACGGGAGAAGCGGTCACCTGGGACAGCCTCGGCTTCATCCACCACAACATGGGCGCGAACGCTCGTGCCATCGAGTGCTACCAAAAGGCACTCGCGCTGTACCGGGAACTCGGAGACGTGTTCGAGAACGCCGCGACCCTCACCCGCCTTGCCGACGCACACCTCGCGGAAGGCGAAACATCCGCGGCGCGAGACGCGCTGCGGGGTGCGTCGGCCCTGCTCGACGACCTGAGTCATCCTGACGCCAGAGGCGTTCACGCGCGGCTCGCCGCCTTGGCCACGGGCGGCGAACTGTCCTCAATGGACCTGAGCGGAACCACACCGACCTACAGGGGTCTCGGTGCAGATGTCGAGGGTGAACGGTGAGCGCGTCCCCGGCGGCGTACTCCAAAGCAGGTCGACTCTCGGGCCAGCCTGCTTACACCAATCGTAACTTTCCGGAATCAGTTGACCACCGTTCGTAGGTGTTTCCGCAGTCTCGCGCGGCCCCATACTCGCGTTCGGCGCGGCGGCCACCGTCCCCTGTCCCGGCCGCCGGGTGCCCTGGAGGTATCGATGAAAGCACGGGTATGTCTTGTCGTGGCGGCGTTGGTCCTGTTCGGGACGAACGAGTCGGCTGCCGCGCAACCGGACACGGCACCGTACTACTGGCAGGTTCAGGGAGCTGACGAACGCACGCTCCAGGCGGCCGGATTCGACGTCGAGCACGGCGCCGGCGGCACCCTGCAGGTGGTCGGTGACCAGGGCGTGGCCGACAGGCTGCGCACACTTGGCTATCGGCCGCAGAAGTTCGACGCGGTCTACAAGCCCGTACCGGCTGGACCGGCAGCGACTGCCGGTGCCCTGAGTTTCTACGGCGGCTACCACACGGCGGCCGAGCACGACAAGCATCTGACCGACGTGGCAGCGGCGTTCCCCGCGCTGACTCAGGTGCACGACATCGGCGACAGCTGGCGGAAGACGCGCGGCCAAGGTGGTCACGACATCAAAGCCATCTGCATCACCAAGAAGCAGACCGGTGACTGCTCGTTGCAGCCGAACTCCGCCAAACCCAGGTTCGCCATGATGGCGCAGATCCACGCTCGGGAGCTGGCCACCGGCGAGCTGGCGTGGCGCTGGATCGACCACGTCACCAAGGGATACGGCACGGACGCGGAGGTAACGTCCATTCTGGACACGACCGAGCTGTGGGTGGTGCCCATCGCCAATCCTGATGGCGTGGACATCGTCGCGTCCGGTGGCAACTCGCCGTTGATGCAACGCAAGAACGCCAACAACACAGGCGCCTCGTGCTCCGCGCCGAGCGCAGGCGTGGACCTGAACCGCAACTCCACGTTCAAGTGGGGCGGCGCCGGCACCGGGCGATGCGGCGAGACCTACCAGGGAACGGCATCCGGTTCTGAGCCGGAGACGAAGGCGATCGAGACGTGGTTCAAGCAGTTGTTCCCAGACCAGCGTGGTCCTGGCGACACCGACCCGGCACCAGTGACGACCAAAGGCGTGATGATCACGGTGCACAGCTACGGTGACCTGATCATGCCTCCGTGGGGCTGGACCTGGAACCCGAACCCGAACGCACAGCAGCTGGCCGCGCTGGGACGAAAGATGGCGGCCTTCAACGGATACACGGTGGTGGCGGAGGGCGACACGACCGGCACGACCGATGATTTCACCTACGGGAACCTGGGCATCGCGAGCTACACGTTCGAGATCGGTTCCGGCAGCGGTAGGTGCGGCGGGTTCTTCCCGCAGTACTCCTGTGTGGACAGTCTGTTCTGGCCCAAGAACAAAGGCGCGTTCCTGACCGCGGCCAAGGCCGCCAAGGCTCCGTACGCGGGCTGAGCTCTCTAACGTCTGCGGGGACGGGCCGCACAGCGGCAACGTCCCCGCAGCAGCGTTCATGTCAGGGCGAGCAGCGTCCTCATCGTCATGGCGCTGATGACTTCCGGCATTTCGTGATCCGGACGGCGTCGGTTTCCGTCAGATGACAGACCACGTGGTCGCCCTTCTGCACCTCGGTCTCGAACTCCGCCCTGTCGACCACCGAACGGTGCCAGTTGTCCGAGCGCAGGTCGTCTGGCCGGCCGCTGCTCACGTTGATCTCGTACGTCGTTTCTCCGACATCGATGACGATGAACGTCGGGTCCGCCTCGATGCGGTGCGAGGCGCACGCGGTCAGGGCGAAGCAGGTGAGCAACAGTGTGGTGATCGTGCGCATTCGTCCCCCAAGTCGATCTCGCCTTGTCGGACGTGTCAGATGCGAGGGGGTTGCTCTGGCTGACCACCCAGCGCCGAAACGCCTGGTTCTCGACCGCATGGGGCGTGCGCCAGAGACGAGCTGGGGTTTCAGGCGCGAAGATCCAGCCGGCTGCCACAAAGTTGTGTCGGCGCAACACAAGCGTAGACAGCCTTCCCGTCGTGGCCTGGCAACCCGGCCGCTTCGGCCCTGTTGCGACGTTGGCGAGAGACCACCTGCGCCCTGCCGTACACCGTCACCGAGCATCCCGTCTGCGCACCATCGACACAGTCATCGGCCTGGAACGCGACGAACTCGAATCCGTGCGGCAGCAACTTGGTCGCGGTGCTCTGGTCAAGACTGATCATGATCACTTTGTTGCGCACGACGAACCGCACGGGCTGAGCCACTGGCAAACCAGCTGAGGTGTACAACAGTCGCCCCAGGCTGACGCGGTCCAGCAAGTCCCAACACTCACTGTTGGTGAGCTCGCGTACAGGCATCACCACGTGTCACGCTTCCGCTGGTCTGATTTCATCACGATGTTCCTGCTCTGCAGAGTGAGGACATCGAGCGCTGCTCAAGATCCACGACCTCAGTGAACCGTCGCTGTCGGTCGAGCACTATCCGCCTGACGACTCGTCGTTATCCGGTTCTACGGCTGCAGTCACGCTCGAACAGAGCACCACGGGCTGATGGTCGACCGGCCTCTCATCCGTACGCGATCAGAGCGGCTTACCCAGGCTGCGGACCTGAGGTGTCACTTCTGGAGCTTCTCCCGGCGCTCCTGCTGGCGGTAACCGTAGGCGGCGTTGCGCACCGCTTCGTCACTCTCCAGCCGCGCGCCCAGCGCACCGGCCACGGTCGCGACCGACGCGGCGAGCCACGCCAGGCCGAGGTAGTCGCCGACGCCCAGCGGATGGCCGATCTCCTGTGCCATGACGGACGGCTCGAGCACGAGCAAGGCCGCCGCGAGCACCACCACGAACAACACCAAGTACAACGTTGAGATCCCCAATGCCAGCGTGAGCACGGTGGTGAGGTTGTACAGCCGCGCCCGTTCCTTCCCGACCACGTCGGACGGACGTTCCCACAGCTTGTGGGTGACGATCAGCCACACCACCATCGCCGTGATCGACAGCAGCATCGCCGCCGCCAGCCTGGCAATGCTCGCGTGGGCGCCGAGCGTCCACATGGTCGCGCTGGTCAGCGTGTACGCGCCCGTGCCGAACGCGGCGACGAGCACGCTGGACAGCCCCATCGCGAGCCTCCACGGCCGGTTCGCCCTGACCATGCCCGCGACCAGCCGCAGCCGGCCGCGCAGCCCTGGGGCCACGAACCGCACGCCGATGTCGTCGGTGGGTGAGTCCACCCGCCGGGCGAGCCCCCTCAACGACACCTCGCGGTCCCTGAGCTGACCGACGACGGCGGTGACCACGTCCCCGGTCTTCCGGTGCAGGCCCCAGCTGCCGAGTGCCGGCAGGGATGCCACGGCCAGCCCGTCCACGGCGCTCGCGTCGGCCACCACCGGGTCTGTGCCCGCCCTGCGCGGCAGGTCCGTCAGGCACACCCACAGATCGCAGCGCTCCTCCACGACCTGATCACGGACGGCCTCGACCACGTGCCGCACGGTGCCGTGCTCGTCGGCGGCGAATTGGTCGCACACGGACACCACTCGCCACTCCACATCACCGTCCACGTCGCGGCGCAGCCGCCGTGGCAGGTCTTCGGCGAGGTCCTCCACGATGTCGGTGGCCAGCCCTGGATCGGCGAGCAGACCGAGCACAACGGTCTCCTGCATGCGTTGTCGAGTACCCCGCGGGCTCTCGGATAATCAGGGCTGCTGGCGGTAGGGGTTGTCGACGAGCACGCCGGTCATCCAGATCTGCGGATGGGCCTTCACCATCGGGACGATCACGTCGCCGTCGAACACGTCCAGGTCGTAGAAGCACAGTGCGTACACCGGGCGCCTGTTCACCCACAGTCCGGCGTTCACCTCGTGCTGGAAGAGCGCGTCGAGCTGCTCTTGGCGTCGTAGCGAACTCCTCACCCAGCCCATGTCGCCCGCGACCCGGCAGGTCGTCCCCGCCCTTTCCGACCAGTCGTCCAGGTCGGCCAGGATGGCGTCGCTGTCCAGCGTGCCGCCGCGCTGAGGTCGTTCCTCCGGCAGGTGCACCTGGAGCCGCGAGCCCAGATCTCCCAGGCTCCGTTCGACATCGCCTTCCTCCTCGGCGACGGCGAAGTACTGGCACGCGTCGCCGCGGCGAAGTCCGTCCGACAGGAACGGGATCAACAGGTCGTCCCGTTCGGCGCGACCGCGGTGGAACACGCACAGATGTGAGTGCAGCTCGATCTCCACGCCATCGAACGCAGCACTCATGGGCGGCCCTCCAGCGGTTGCCCTTGGAGCACCTGCCACGCGCGCGTGGCGACGTGGAGGTTCAGCCGAACGTCCACGTCGCCCAGGTCGAACCCGGTGATCTCCCTCATCCTGCCCAGCCGATAGCGCAGCGTGCTGCGATGGATGAGCAGCTCGCTCGCCGTCCGGTCGTAGTTGCCGCCGCACTCCAGGAAATGGGAGAGCGTGCGGACCATGTCCGCGTCCCGCGTGTTGTCGTAGTCGATCAGGTCGCCCAGCCACTCCCCCACGAACGACGTGACGTCGGCGCGATTTTTGCCCGTGTCGAGGATCCGGTAGAGGCCGAGCTGGTCGAACGACGCCACACCGCGGGGAGTGCGCGACGTCTGCCGGATGCGCAGCGTGCGAACCGCCTCGTTGAACGAACGCGGCAGCTCGTCCGGCGCGGAGCAGCATCCACCGATGGCGACCACGCCCGTGTCGGTGCCCAGATCGTGCGCCACTGAGCGGTACAGCGCCTCGCCGTCCGGACGGCCGCGCACGAGCACGACCACGACGCCGGAACGCCGTGAGCACAACGCCTTCCACTCCAGCTCGACAGTCGCGCGGGACAGTGCGTGTGACAGCGCGTCACCAGCTTGGCCGCCGCCCCATTGCGCCACCACGACGTGGTGCGGTCCGCGCAGGTCATGGCCCAGCGCGTCAGCGCGGGCGTACGCGCTGTCGTTGTCGGTGCCCGCCACCAGGTCGTCCACCAGCTCGCGGTGCAGCCGCAGCTCGACCTCCGCGAGGCTGCGCTGGTGGGCCAGCTCCAGCGCGAGCACGGTCGTGCCGTATTGCAGCGTGAAGATCTCGTGGTCCCGCGCGGTCTTCGCCGGATCGATCAAGGCGACCACGCCCAGCACCTCGTGATGCGGCTTGACCAGCGATATCAGCCGGTCCTGCGATCGCAGCGGATACGTCAGGCGGGCGGCGCGGCGCAGCAGGTCCTCCCTGCGCCGTGCGGGCAGCTTCGGATAGGGGTGCGGACGGCCCGGCCCTGCCCAGGCGCGCAGGTTGCCGAACTGGTCCTCGATGGCGACGGGCAGCGCGGTGAGTTCATTGAGCGCGTGTGCGATTCCCTGTTCACCAGCGCCGCTGGCGCTCACACCGGTCAGCACCTCCTGCACGCGTTGTTGGTGCCGCAGCTCGTTCACCGTCGTGGTCAGCCGCGCGTTCACCTCGGACCGTTCGTCGTTGGACCGGCGCAGCCGGTCGGCGTACGCATCCTCCTTGCGGTGCAGGGTCGCGTTCGCCAGCGCGGCGCTGGTCTGCTGGCCGAGCACCTTGAGCAGGAACATCTCGTCGACCGTCGGTTCCGACTCCGCCACCACGACCAGGCAGCCGGCCAGACCGCTCGCCCCTCTCAGCGGGAACGCCCAGCGCCACGTGCCGTCGGGAAGCACCACGCCGGAACCACGATCGTCGAGCTCGGGCACGAGCGGATCGAGTTCTGGGTCAGCAGGGTGGCCCGCGGGTTGCCGCACGAGGCTGCCGGCGGTCATGAGATAGGTCGCCGCGACCGTGCACGGCCCCAATGACGGCACCGAAGTCGCCGCGAGGGCGAGGATCCTCTCAGGGTCCCTGCCGCTGAACATCTTCAGCGACAACACGAAGAGGCCGTAGAGAGTGGACAGTTGGCCGCGAGCCCAACTGTCCACGTCTCCGGCTCCGACAGCCATGCCTTCCCCCGCGCAGTCGCTGGGTGGTCGATGGTCTGCCAAGCAGCCTAGTGCCGTTCTCCTCGTGCTGCCGGGTCCAGTCCGGAGGGCGAGATTCGTACTCGCAGGACGACGCGCAACCCGCGTGTCTTCGCAACGGTGGATTCGATGCACGTCCCCGGAACACAAGATCCAGAAGGGGAAGAGCCCAGATGACACTGATGCGATTCGACCCGTTCCGCGAACTCGACCGGCTCTCCGAGCAGACAGTCCGCACGCCACGCGCGCTGCCGATGGAGGCGTTCCGCCGCGGTGACCGGTGCATCGTCGCACTCGATCTGCCGGGCGTGGACAGCAAGGACGTCGACGTGACCGTGGAACGCAACGTGGTCATGGTCAAGACCGTGCGACACCCGCTGCGGCTCGAGAACGACGAGGTGCTGATCGACGAACGGCCGCACGGAGAGTTCAGCCGTCAGTTCTTCCTCGGCGACATGCTCGCCGCCGGTGACCTGACCGCCGAGTTCGACCGCGGCGTGCTCGTGCTGACCATTCCGATCGCCGAGTCGAGCAAGCCTCGCAAGATCGAGGTTGCCGAGCAGACGACCGTCAACGCCTGAGGGGTAGCCATGACCACTCATCACGCGGGTGCAGATACACACGCTGACACCAGCGGTCACATCGCTCAGAGCGCGTCGCAGCGGCGCACGATCGCGTCCTTCACCAACTACCGCGACGCCGAACGCGCTGTCGACCACCTCGCGGACAACAAGTTCCCGGTCGGCCGGACCGCGATCATCGGCGTCGACGTCCGCATGGTCGAGCAGGTCGTCGGCCGGATGAACTGGGGCCGCGCACTGCTGAACGGTGCCACCGCCGGCGCCGTTCCCGGTCTGCTGTTCGGCTGGATCTTCGGACTGTTCGACCTCATCAACCCGCTCGTCGCCGCGTTCACACTCGCCTTGTACGGCCTGGTGTTCGGCGCGCTCATCGGCGCTGTGATGGGCGCGGTCTTCTACGCGCTGCAGCACGGCAGGCGCGACTTCAGCTCCGTGACCATGATGGTCCCGAGCCGGTACGACCTCGTCGTGGACGAGGAGGTCGCGGGCGAGGCACAGCGCCTGCTCGCCGGCATGACCCCCACGGGGGGTGCGTCGTAATGGCCACGGCAGTGGGGATCGACCTGGGTACGACGAACTCCGCGATCGCGGTCGTGGAGGGCGGCCAGCCCACGGTGATCGCGAGCGCCGAGGGGTCCAGGACCACCCCGTCCGTCGTCGCGTTCACCGAGAGCGGCGAACGGCTGGTGGGCCAGCTGGCGAAGCGCCAGGCCGTGCTGAACCCCCAAGGCACGATCTACTCGGCCAAGCGCTTCATCGGCCGCCGCTTCGAGGAGGTCGACGAGGAGGCGAAGACGGTCACGTTCGACGTCGTCCAAGGACCGAACGACTCAGTGCGATTCGAGGTGCGCGACAAGCTTTACGCGCCGGAAGAGATCAGCGCACAGGTGCTGCGCAAGCTGGTCGACGACGCGAGCAACTACCTCGGTGAGAAGGTGCGCGAGGCGGTGATCACCGTACCCGCGTACTTCAACGACTCGCAGCGCCAGGCGACCAAGGACGCCGGCAAGATCGCGGGTCTCGATGTCCTGCGGATCGTCAACGAGCCGACGGCGGCCGCACTGGCGTACGGGTTGGACCGGAAGGGCCACGAGACGGTCCTCGTGTTCGACCTGGGCGGCGGCACGTTCGACGTGTCCCTGCTGGACGTCGGCGACGGGGTGGTCGAGGTGCGCTCCACCTCCGGTGACACCCACCTCGGCGGCGACGACTTCGACCGCAGGCTCGTCGACCACCTGGCGGACAAGTTCAAGAGCGACACGGGAATCGAGCTGCGCAACGACGCTCAGGCGCTGCAGCGGCTGTACGAGGCGGCGGAGAAGGCCAAGGTCGAGCTCAGTTCGGTCGCCCAGACCCAGGTGAGCCTGCCGTTCGTCACCGCCGACTCCGGCGGTCCCAAGCACCTGACCGAGACCGTGACGCGGTCGACGTTCGAGCAGATCACGGCCGATCTGGTGGAACGCTGCCTCGGCCCGGTCGAGCGGGCCATGGCCGACGGCAAGGTGTCCGCGAACGACATCGACGAGGTCATCCTCGTCGGCGGTTCGACCAGGATCCCGGCCGTGCAGAAGCTCGTCCGCCGGCTGACCGGTGGCAAGGACCCGAACATGAGCGTCAACCCGGACGAGGTCGTGGCACTCGGTGCCGCTGTCCAGGCCGGTGTGCTCAAGGGCGAGGTCAAGGACGTGCTGCTGCTCGACGTGACCCCGCTGTCGTTGGGCGTGGAGACCCGCGGCGGCGTGATGACCAGGATCATCGAGCGGAACACGACGATCCCGGCCCGTCGCTCCGAGGTGTTCTCCACCGCCGAGGACAACCAGCCGGCGGTGGACGTCGTGGTGCTGCAGGGCGAACGCGAACGCGCGGCCGACAACCGGGTGCTGGGCCGGTTCCAGCTGACCGGGATCAGGCCGGCGCCGCGCGGTGAACCGCAGGTGGAGGTCATCTTCGACATCGACGCCAACGGCATCCTCAACGTGACCGCCCGTGACAAGGACACGGGCGCGGAACAGGGCATCACCATCAGCGAGAGCTCGAACCTGGACACGTCCGAGATCGAGCGGATGGTGACCGACGCCGAGGCGAACCGGGCGGAGGACCAGCGGCTGCGCGAGGCCGTGGACGCCCGCAACACCCTCGACTCGATCGCCTACCAGGTCGAGAGGACGCTGTCCGACCTCGGCGACAACGCACCGGTGCACGAGAAGGCCCGCGCCGAGATGCTGGTCTCCGAGACGCGCGAGGCGTTGCAGAACGAGGCGCCGATGGAGCGGGTGCGGGAGCTGACCGACGAGCTGACCCAGGTGCTGAACGGCCTGATGGCGGCGCGGTCGTCCGCGCCACCGCCGTCTTCTGACAGGGGCTCGGCCAATGCCTCGGACGACGACGTCATCGACGCCGACTTCGATCGGGTCTGATCAGGATGACCACCCAGGGGAACGCCGCGAACTCCGCGGCCGATACCGGGGCCGATGCCGCTCCTGATCAGGCGCCGGCCCCGGACCTCGCCGAGCTGGAAGACCGCTGGCTGCGCGCCATGGCGGAGCTGGACAACGTGCGCAAGCGCCACAGCCGGGAGCTCGACCGCGAGCGCGCCGCCGAACGCGCGCGGGTAGCCGCGGCTTGGCTGCCGGTGCTCGACAACCTGGAACTCGCGCTCGGGCACGCATCGGACGACGCGTTCGCCCAAGGAGTGCGGGCGATTCTCGACCAGGCCGTCGAGGTGCTCGCCCGGCTCGGCTACCCCCGCCAGGACGCCACCGGCGTCCCCTTCGACCCTGCCGTGCACGAGGTCGTGACGGTGCTGGACGACCCGGACGCACCGCCGAACACGGTCGTGCGTGTGCTGCGGCCTGGCTACGGCGATCTGCGTCCCGCCGCCGTCGCGGTGTCGCGCCGGCGGGAGTGAGCCGAGATGGCCAGGGACTTCTACGAAGCACTCGGTGTGCCGAGTGGAGCGAGCGCTGAGGAGATCCAGCGGGCGTATCACAAGCTCGCGCGCCAACTCCACCCGGACGTCAACCGCGACCCCGGCGCGGAGGACCGGTTCAAGGAGGTCAGCGAGGCCTACGCGGTCCTCTCGGATCCGGCGCAACGCAAGCGGTACGACCAGTTCGGCGAGGATTTCCGCCGCGTTCCGGAGGACTACGGGGAACGCGCGCCTCGGGGACGCACGGTGTACACGAGCGGGCCGGGCCACGGCGGATTCGAGGACTTCGACTTCGAGGACCTGTTCGGCGGCGTCTTCCGCCGCGGTGGCCGCGGTGGTCCGATTCCGGGCGCCGACCAGGAGGCCGAGCTGACGCTGTCGGTCGAGGACGCCTTCCAGGGTGGCCAGCGGAGGCTGACCATCGGCGACCGCGAGCTGAACGTGACGATCCCACCTGGCGTGGTGGACGGCCAGCGCATCCGGCTGTCCGGCCAGGGCGGGCACGGGTCCGGTGGCGGCGCGGCAGGGGATCTTTTCCTGGTGGTCCGGATCGCGCCGCACCGCCGGTACCGGCTGGAAGGCCGCGACGTCGTCGTGGACCTGCCGGTCGCGCCGTGGGAGGCGGCGCTCGGCGCCACCGTGCCGATCATGACGCCGGGCGGCGAGGCGAAGGTCCGCGTGGTCGCCGGCTCGTCGAGCGGGCGGCGGCTGCGGTTGCGCGGTGAGGGCATGCCGAACCCGCGCGGCAAACCCGGCGACCTCTACGCGGTCGTGAAGATCATGGTGCCGAAGTCGCTCGGCAAGCGGGAACGGGAGCTGTTCGAGGAACTGTCCGCGGTCTCCGACTTCGATGCGAGGGGCTCGTGATGTACGTCCTGACGAAACCGGCCAGGCTCAGCGTCGACCGCGTGTCCGTCCACACCGGACTCCATCCGGACCTGGTGCGCCGGTTCGCCGCGCTCGGGCTGATCGAGTGCGCGGTGGACGACGGCGGACGGCTGTGGTTCCCGCCGGGCACCGTGGCCCGCATCGCGCGGATCCAGCGACTGCGCGGCGGGCTCTCGCTCAACTACAACGCGGTCGGGCTCGTGCTGGACCTGCTCGACCGGATCCGAGTCCTGGAAGCACAAGTGCACAGGAGTGAACCATCGTGGAGGTGAACCGGCTATGGACGTGAACCGGCTGACGCAGAAGTCGCAGGAGGCCCTGCAGTCCGCTCAGGAGGTCGCCCAGCGGCTCGGGCACACCGAGACCGACGGCGAACACCTCCTGCTGGCTCTGGTCGAGCAGCCCGACGGCCTGGTGCCGCGCCTGCTCGCTCAGGCGGACGTGAACGTGCAGGCGCTGAACGAAGACGTGCGCACCGCACTCTCCCGCCGCCCCAAGGTGACCGGACCAGGTGTCCAACCCGGACAGATCAACGTCACCCGCAGGCTGCTGGGCCTGCTCGATGCCGCTGAACGGGAAGCCAAGCGGCTCAAGGACGAGTACGTCAGCGTCGAGCACCTCCTGCTCGCGCTGGCGGAGGAGGGCAACAGCACCAAGGCCGGCCAGGTCCTGGCGCGGCACGGCATCACGCGAGAGGAGTTCCTGGAGAGTCTGACCAGGATCCGCGGCAACCAGCGCGTGCGGAGTGCCACGCCGGAGGGAACCTACGAGGCCCTGGAGAAGTACGGCCGCGACCTCGTGAACGACGCCAGGACCGGCGACCTCGACCCGGTGATCGGCCGGGACGCGGAGATCCGCCGGGTGATCCAGATCCTCTCCCGCAAGACGAAGAACAACCCGGTGCTGATCGGTGAGCCCGGCGTCGGCAAGACCGCGATCGTCGAGGGGCTCGCGCAGCGCATCGTGCGCGGCGACGTGCCGGAAGGCCTCAGGGACAAGACGGTCTTCTCACTCGACATGGGCTCCCTGGTGGCAGGCGCCAAGTACCGCGGCGAGTTCGAGGAGCGGCTCAAGGCCGTGCTCGCCGAGGTGAAGGCCGCCGAGGGCCGGATCCTGCTGTTCGTGGACGAGCTGCACACCGTCGTGGGCGCGGGCGCCGCCGAGGGATCGATGGACGCCGGCAACATGCTCAAACCCATGCTCGCGCGCGGTGAGCTGCACATGATCGGTGCCACCACACTCGACGAGTACCGCAAGCACATCGAGTCCGACGCCGCACTGGAGCGACGGTTCCAGACCGTGGTCGTGGCCGAGCCGTCACCGGAGGACGCGATCTCGATCCTGCGCGGGCTGCGGGAACGCCTCGAGGTCTACCACGGCGTCAAGATCCAGGACGCCGCACTGGTGTCCGCCGTCGTGCTGTCCCGGCGCTACATCACCGACCGGTTCCTGCCGGACAAGGCGATCGACCTGGTGGACGAGGCGTGCGCGCGGCTGCGCACCGAGATCGACTCGATGCCCGCCGAACTGGACGAGACGTCGCGGCGGGTGACCCGGCTGGAGATCGAGGAGGCCGCACTGGCCAAGGAAACCGATCAGGCCAGCGAACAACGACTGGCCACACTGCGCAAGGAACTCGCTGACCTCCGCGCCGAGCTGGACGCGATGACCGCGCAGTGGGAGGCCGAGCGACAGGCGATCCGGCGCGTGCAGGATCTGCGCGGCGAGCTGGAACGCGTGCGCCGGGAAGCCGAAGAGGCGGAACGTGCCTATGACCTCAACCGGGCCGCGGAACTGCGCTACGGCAAGCTCGCCGAGCTGGGAGGCCAGCTCGCGTCGGAGGAGGAACGCCTTGCCGGCAAACAGGGTGAGCACCGGCTGCTCAAGGAAGTGGTGACCGAGGACGAGATCGCCGAGATCGTCGCGGCGTGGACCGGCATCCCGGTGTCGAGGCTCAGGGAGGGCGAACGCGAGAAGTTGCTGAAGCTGGACCAGATCCTGCACGAGCGGGTGATCGGCCAGGACGAGGCGGTGCGGCTGGTCGCCGACGCGATCATCCGTGCGCGAGCCGGTGTGAAGGACCCGCGCAAGCCGATCGGGTCGTTCATCTTCCTGGGTCCCACCGGGGTCGGCAAGACCGAGCTGGCGAAGACGCTGGCGGCGGCGCTGTTCGACAGCGAGGACAACATGGTGCGCCTCGACATGAGCGAGTACCAGGAGAAGCACACGGTCTCGCGGCTCGTCGGCGCGCCTCCCGGCTACGTCGGGTACGACGAGGGCGGCCAGCTGACGGAAGCGGTGCGGCGCAAGCCCTACTCCGTCGTGCTGCTGGACGAGATGGAGAAGGCGCACCCGGACGTGTTCAACACGTTCCTGCAGGTGCTCGACGACGGCCGGATCACCGACGCGCAGGGACGCACGGTCGACTTCCGCAACACCGTGATCATCATGACGTCCAACATCGGCTCTGAGTACCTGCTGGACGGCGTCACCCCCGACGGAGAGGTCAAACCGGACGCGCGCGGGGCCGTGCTGGCCTCACTGCGCGACCACTTCCGGCCCGAGTTCCTCAACCGCGTCGACGACATCGTGCTGTTCACGCCACTGCGGCTGGAGCAGATCGAACGCATCGTGGACCTGCAGTTCGCCGAGCTCCGCACCCGGCTCGCCGAACACCGGATCGACATCGAGCTCACTCCCCCGGCCTGCGAGTTCATCGCCAAGCGCGGCTTCGACCCCGTCTACGGTGCGCGGCCGCTACGCCGTTACATCGCGCACGAGGTCGAGACGCGCGTGGCGCGGGCGCTGATAGCGGGTGACGTGCCGGAGGACACGACGATCCGCGTGGACGTGGCGGACGGCGAGCTGTCCGTCGTCACGTCCGGGGAGAGCAGGGCCGCCGCATGAGAACGACGAACATCAAGTGCCCGAACTGCGCCAGGACCAACCGCATACCCGTGGCCGCACAAGGCAAGCCGAAGTGCGGCAACTGCGGCCGGCCGCTGCCGTGGATCGTCGACGCGCTCGACGACGATTTCGCCGAGGTGGCCGAGCAGGCGGATGTTCCCGTGCTGGTGGACATGTGGGCGACGTGGTGCGGACCGTGCAGGATGGTCAGCCCGGTGCTGGACCAGCTCGCCCACGAGCGGGCGGGCGACATCAAGCTCGTGCGGGTGGACGTGGACCGCGCATCCCGTCTGTCACAACGGTTCGACGTGCGTTCGATACCCACGCTGATGATCCTTCGCGGCGGCGAGGTGATCGCGCGGCAACCCGGCGCGGTGCCCGCACCCCAGCTGCGCGCCTGGCTGGACGGGGCTCTCGTTCCGGAGGTCAGGACATGATCAGCCGATCCCTGCTGCGACAGACGTGATGCGGGAGGACTGATGACCACGGCCGTGGATGAGCACCTCGCACTGATACGCGAAGTCGTGCCGCAGACCCCGCAGGGCTGTCGTGAGTGCCTCATCGCGGGCAGCCCTTGGGTCCATTTGCGACTGTGCCTCACCTGTGGGCACGTCGGCTGCTGCGACTCCTCGCCGATGAAGCACGCGCGCAGGCATGCGATCGGCATCGGCCATCCGATCGTGCGTTCCTTTGAACCCGGCGAGAACTGGCGGTGGTGTTATGTCCACCAGGCTTACGTCTGACCAGCTTTCATCAGGGCCACAGGAAACGCCGGACGAGCACGGTGCGTTCCCCCGCCTCGACAGCGATCAGATCGACCAGGTCGCGCAGTACGGCACACGGCGTCCGACACGACAGGCAGAGGTGCTGTACGCCGAAGGCGACCGCAGCCACGACTTCTTCGTGATCGTCAGCGGCGTCGTGCACGCGCTGGAGCACGGCGAGGTCGTGCGGGTACACGGGCCTGGCCGGTTCCTCGGCGAACTCGGTCTGCTGGAAGGGCAACCGTCGTTCGTGACGACCGTCGTCGCACAGCCGGGCGAGGTCGTCCAGCTGACCGCGGGCCGGCTGAGCGAACTGGTGCGCAACGACCCCGTGCTGGGCGACCTGGTCCTGCGCGCGTACCTGATGCGCCGGGCGGTGCTGATCGGCAGGGGCAGTGGACTGCAGGTCGTCGGCTCGTGCTTCTCACCGGACACCAAACGGCTGCTGGAGTTCACCGCGCGCAACCGGATCCCGCACCGGCTGGTCGACACCGACAAGGACACCGACGCCGAGGAACTGCTGCGCCGGTTCGGCGTCACCATCGACGAGAGCCCCGTGGTGGTGGTGCCCGGCGGTGAGACGCTGCGCAACCCGAGCAACCGGAAACTGGCTCAGGTACTGGGTCTGCACGCCTCGTCTCCCCCGAGCGACATGACCGACCTGCTCGTGGTCGGCGCGGGCCCCGGCGGCCTCGCGGCCGTGGTGTACGGCGCGGCGGACGGACTCGGCGTGGTGGCCGTCGACTCGATCGCTGCCGGCGGCCAGGCCGGCACGACGTCGCGGATCGAGAACTACCTGGGTTTCCCGGCCGGCATCTCCGGCCCGGAGCTGGCCGAACGCGCGGTGCTGCAGGCGGAGAAGTTCGGCGTGCCGGTGAACGTGTCGGTGGAGGCTGTCACGTTCTCCCCTCGCGACGGGCACTACGTGGTGGGGTTCGACGACTCGTCACAGGTCCGGGCGCGAACGCTGGTGATCGCGACAGGCGCGCGCTACCGCAGGCTCGACCTGCCCCGGCTCGCCGATTTCGAGGCGACCAGCGTGCACTACGCCGCCACGATCCACGAGGCCCGTGCATGCCAGGCGAATCCGGTCGCGATCGTGGGCGGGGGCAACTCGGGAGGCCAGGCGGCCGTGTTCCTCGCCGACCGGGTACCCAGCGTCCACCTGGTGGTGCGCGACGCCGACCTGAACAGGAACATGTCCCGCTACCTGGTCGACCGCGTGATGCGCCATCCGCGGATCGAGGTCCTGCTGCACCACGAGGTCGTGGAGCTGCTGGGCGACAACAAGATCGAGGGCGTGGTCGTCGAGGACAACGAGACCCGCCACCGGCGCACGCTGCCATTGCGGGCGTTGTTCGTGTTCATCGGCGCGATCCCGTGCACGGCCTGGCTCTCCTCGCTGATCGCACTCGACGAGGACGGCTTCGTCCGGACCGGCGAGCACGTCACGACCGACGACTCCTGGTGGCACAAGGGAAGAAGGCCGTTCCCACTGGAGACGAACCGGCCGGGTGTGTTCGCGATCGGCGACGTGCGCAGCGGTTCGATCAAACGGGTCGGCTCCGCGGTCGGCGAGGGCGCGATGGTGGTCCGGCTCGTCCACGAACACCTCTCGTTCGGAGCGACGACATGACGTGGCGGCGAATGTTCCTGGCCGGCCTGGTGCTGTGGCTGCTCACCGTGGGAGTCACCTACCTGACCGGCAACCCGATCCTGCTCCCCACGCTGGTGCTGCTGGGCAGCTTCCTCGTGCCGGTGACGTTCGTGACGTGGGCGTTCGCGCGCCGGGACTCCGGTGAGATCACCGCGGAGCTGGTGTTCCGCACGTTCGTGGTCGGTGGTGTGCTCGGAGTGCTGGGCGCCTCCGTGTTGGAGGCCTACCTGCTGAACCCGTCGGCGTGGATGTACGTCGGTGTGGGCCTGATCGAGGAAGCCGTGAAACTCGGCGCGCTGGCGCTGCTGACCAGGCATCTCGCGGTGAAGTCCGTGCGGGACGGGATGATCCTCGGCGCGTCGGTCGGATTCGGCTTCTCCGCCTTCGAGTCCGCCGGGTACGCGCTCACGTCGTTGTTCACCGCCTCCGGGCTGTCCCTGTCGAACCTGGTGACGACCGAGCTGCTGCGCGGCCTGCTGGCACCGGTCGGGCACGGCCTGTGGACCGCGATACTCGGCGGCACGCTCTTCGCGTGGAGCACCAGGCACCATTTCGCGCTGACCTGGCGGCTGCTGTTCGCCTTCCTCGGGGTGTCCCTCCTGCACGCTCTGTGGGACTCGATGTCGATGATCGCGGTCCTCGTGACCTTGGCGCTGACGGGCGAGCCGTGGCAGTACGAGGTCCTGCTGCGCGGCGCCGTTCCCGAGCCGACGCCGAGCCAGGTCACCGCCTACACGGTGGCCACCTGGCTGGGCCTGGCGCTGATCTCCGCCGTCGGCTTGCTGTGGCTGTGGTCGTTGGTCCGCCGATCGCGCCGCGAGACACGCACGCCGTCGCGCGTCTACCGCGTACGAACAGGCCCGCTCGCGGGCTCGATCTGAACGGTGAGACGGTCCGCGAGGAACCTGCCGTCCGCTTTGGGCATGCTGTGAGTCGTGGAAAGACTGCTCAACCATCCGGTGACCCGTGCGACCCGGATCGACGAAGCGGAGGACTCGGTCACCCGACTGTTCCTGCCGCACCAGATCGCGCCCACAGGCCGCGAAACACCGCTCGACATGCGGCTGAACGCGGTCCGGCTCGGCTCGCTCACGGCCGCCTACCTCGCGTACGGGCAGGAGGTCGACATGCGCACGACCGACGCGGTCGCCTACCACTTCGACATGCCGGTGGAGGGACACGCGCGGTCGTCGTTCGGGCGCAGGTCGGTGGACGCCGGTGCCGCCGAGACGGTCGCATACGCGCCAGGTCAGCCCGCGTCGATCAAATGGAGCGCCGACTGCGCGCAGCTGTGCCTCATGGTGGAGCGGGTGGCACTGGAACAACGGCTCTCGGCCATGCTCGGGCACCAAGTGAGCCGGATCGAGTTCTCGACGGCACCGCAGCCGGGCGTGCTGGACGTGCTCGCCCCGTTCCTGCGGGAGTTCGAGGGGCCGGAGTTGCTGCGCCGCCACCCTCTCGCGGCCCGCACGCTGGAGCAACTCGTGCTGGACGGCCTGCTGCTCACCCTGCGGCACGATCACCACCAGGACCTGGTGACATCGCGCAGCATCCCGCGGGGGCCGGTGCGCCAGGCCGTGGAGCTGCTGGAGGAACGGCCACATGAGCCGTGGACCACCACCTCCCTGGCGGCGGAGGTCGCGGTGTCGGCGCGCGCACTGCAAGCCGGGTTCCAGGTGCACACCGGAGCATCGCCGACGAAGTACCTGCGCGACGTGAGACTGGGCCGGGTGCACAGCGACCTCACAGCGGCGGCGCCGGGCTTGACCGTCACCGACGCCGCCGCGTCCTGGGGATTCGTCCACCTGGGACGGTTCGCGGGCGCGTATCGCCAGCGGTTCGGGGAGACACCGTCCGAGACACTCAGAAGAAGCCGCAAACACCGGTGAACCCCAGCAGGGCGCTGCTCCCGGTGACGAACACATCGACGTCGCGGGCGGCCGCGAGCCGGGTGACCCGCACGATGGCGGCGACCCCGGGTGCGTCGATCTCGGGCACTTCGCGCAGATCCATCACCATCAACACCAGATGCCGGTCCAACCCGGCCAGCACACCCTCCTCGAATCGCCGGGCCGAGCGCTCGTCGAGCACGCCACGGACCTCGGCGATCACCACGCCGGGTCCGCCCTCGCACAACTCAAGATCCACATGTCCAGTGAAGTGCCTCTGCCTGCCTGGCACTATCCGCCTGGCGACTCGTCGTCATCCGTTTCGGAGGTTCCCCGACGTGCGAATGGTGGTGCCGGTGGGCCATCACACGGGTGAAGGCCGGGTGGAAGGTTCAGAGCACCCTGTTCGGGCTCGCGGCAGGCCTCATCGCGGTGCAGTCCCGAGCCTGGCTGACCCTCCACAGCAGAGTTCCCTTGCAGTTCAACCGTTTCCTCGCCGACGCCCACCGGCTCGCGAAACGCCCGTGTCAGCACGGGTGTGTCGCCGACCAGAACCGAACGAGTGAACAGGAGCGGGCATGACCGACGACGTGGCCGGCCAAGTGATCAAGGCTGAGCAGGACCGGATCCAATGTCTCCTCGACGTGGATCGCGACACCTACGACCGCTTGCACGCCGCGGAGTACCGGTTGTGCAACCCGACCGGCACCGTGTGGACGAAGGCCGAATACCTGGATCTCCTCACCACCGGGCGGGTCGCCTACCGGGAACTGGGGCTGACCGGCGACGTGGACGCGATCGTCGGCACCGACGTCGTCGTCCTCCGCTACCGGTGCGTCATCGAACTCACCGTCGACGGCGCGGACATCCCGCGGCACGAGGCCTGGCACACCGACGTCTACACCAATGCCAGCGGCACGTGGCGTTGTGTCTGGTCACAAGCCACCGGCATCTTGGATCTTCCGTTGGCCGCACCCTGACCCAGCACGCGGAAGGCGCGGACCCGCCGGACCGAGTGCTGGGCGGTTGTTCACGACCTGTCGTTCAAAGGCGCCGGACCGAACGCGAACAAACGATCTCCGTTAGACCTCTGACCAGATCGCCGATCCGCCGGCGATCGCGACTGGGGAAGAGGACAGCTGTGAATTTCTTCAAGAAGTCGCTCGTGGCCACGGCTGCGGCAGCGATGTGTCTGACAGGTGCTTCGGTGGCCTCCGCGGCGCCCGCCGGCGACTGGCCGTGGCCCGCCAGCGCCGAGGCACCGTGCCGGCATGCGGCACCGCCGGTCGACAACGGCGGCGCCCTGATCATTCTGTGGGTGTGTGACGGCGGCTGGCACGGGCAGATCACCAACGGACAGGCGGGCGACACGGTCTGGGTCGAAAGCGCGGCGGGCACCGAGTACGGGCACCGCGTGATTCCACAGGGCGCCAACCAGATCGACTCGGCCGAGGTCGGTCAGTGGGGCGGCCCGTGGCGAGCCTGCGGTCGCCACGGGGGTAGTACGCGCTGTACCGGCCGGGCCTGATCTGTGAATTGCCCCACGGGTTCAGTTGAATCCGTGGGGTACTCAATTTTGGTCAACTGTCCAAGTCGCTGCCATACTGAGTGGGACGCACATCCCACTCTCGAAGGAGCACTGGACCGGATGTCCCGCATGGCAGCGAAGGATCGACGGGAAGAGTTGGTCGCCGCTGCGCTGCGGGTCATGGTTCGCGAGGGGGTCGCCAAGACGACGACGCGCGCGGTCGTCAGCGAGGCGAACATGACGCTGGGCACCTTCCACTACTGCTTCGACTCGCGCGAGGAACTGCTTCAGGAAGTCATCACCCGGATCACGGACCGCACTGTCACCGAAGCGCGGAAGGTGTTCGAGGGGAACGGCGACCTCAGCACCCGCATCTTCAAGAGCCTGAGCGCGTTCTGGGAGGGCGTGGAGCTCAGCCCTGGAGACCACCAGGTGGGCTACGAGCTCACCCACTACGCGTTGCGGCAGGCCGGGTTCGAGGAGCTCGCCCGCCGCCAGTACCAGCACTACCTGGAAGTCCACCAGGAGCTGCTCGTGGACGCCGCCGAGAACGCCGGAATCCAGTGGGCCGTGCCGGTTCCGGTGCTGGCCGGCTATCTCAACGCGGTGCTGGACGGTGTCACGCTGCGCTGGCTGGTCGACCGCGACGGCGAGCAGAGTCGCGCGGTTCTCCGGCTGACCGGCGAGCACCTCACGTCACTCGCCCAGCACCCGGCGTAGGTACGGGTTGGCGAAGCGCCGATCCGGGTCCAGGCGGTCGCGCAGCGCGGTGAACTCGCCGAACCGCGGGTAGACGCCGGCGAGGTAGCCGGCATCGCGGCTGTGGAGTTTGCCCCAGTGCGGGCGGCCGTCGTACGCGGTGAAGATGCGCTCTGCGGCCGTGAAGTACTCCGAGTGGGGTGTGCCGCGATACGCGTGGACGGCCACGTAGGCGGTGTCGCGGCCTGACGCGGCGGAGAGCGTGATGTCGTCCGCGGGGGCGGTTCGGACTTCCACGGGGAAGTTGATGCGCAGATCAGAGCGGTCGATCATCGCCTTGAGCTCGTGCAGGACATCGCGCACCACCGCACGCGGGACCGCGTACTCCATCTCGACGAACCGGACCCGGCGCGGACTGGTGAAGACCCGGTAGGGGATGTCCGTGTAGGTCCGCGTGGTGAGGCCCCTGCCGACCATCCGCGCGATCGTCGGAACGGCCGCCGGAACAGCCCTGCCCGCGGAGCTGAGTGCCTGAAAGACGCCGTTGGCGAGGAACTCGTCCTCGACCCATCCCCTGAGCCTGCCCAGCGGGGCACGCGGGCCGGCGGTCCGGTTGTTGCGCTTGGTGCTGCAGTTGTCGGTGTGCGGGAACCAGTAGAACTCGAAGTGGTCGTTCTCCGCGTGGAGGTCGTCGTGGGCCGCGGTGACCTCGTCGAACGTCATCGGCTCCTCGCGCGCGGTGAGCAGGAAGAGCGGTTCTACGGCGAAGGTGATGGCGCTGACCACCCCGAGCGCGCCGAGCCCGATGCGTGCCGCGGCGAACACCTCCGGGTTGTCGTGCGCGGAACACGTGAGCAGCGAGCCGTCCGCCGTCACCAGTTCCAGGCCGCGGATCTGAGCTGCGAGCGCGGCCGAGTCACGACCAGTGCCGTGGGTGCCCGTGCTGGTCGCCCCGGAGACGGTCTGCTCCATGATGTCGCCCATGTTCGTGAGCGACAGGCCTTCCCCTGCCAGCGCCACGTTCAGCGCGCGAAGCCCGGTACCCGCCTCGACGGTGACGGTGCCCGCTTCGCGGTCGAGTGCGCGCACGCCAGTCAGCCGGTCGGGCCGGATCAGCACGCCGTCGGTGGCGGCCACCGGGGTGAAGGAGTGGCCGCTGCCGACCGCTTTGACCGTCAGGCCGTCCTCGGCTGCCTGACGCACCACGGCCCGAAGCTCCTCGACCGAGGCGGGGGCGACGTCCCTGGCCGGACGCGCGGTGACGTTGCCCGCCCAGTTGTGCCAATCGCGGGTGGTTGCCATGACATTCCCTATCTGACGGAACGGATGCGGTAGACGAGCAGCGCTCCGACGGCGGCGGTCGCACCGACGAGGGTGAAGAGAACGGGATAGCCGTGTCCCTCGTCGATGAAGAGGCTGGCGATCAGCGGAGCCAGTGCCGGTGGGACGACCGCGCCGATGTTCATGATGCCGAGGTCCTGGGCACGGCTCGCGGCATCGGGCAGGACCTGGGTGATCAACGCTTGGTCGACGGCCATGTAGGCGCCGAAACCGCCGCCCATCAACGCGGAGGCGATCACGGTCGTCGGCAGGGTGGGCGACGCCGCCAGGAGGAAACCGGCGGAGGCCTGGAGCAACGCGGCCAGTGCGACGAAGATCCGGCGCCGGCCCAGCCGGTCGGACAGGACTCCGGCGACGGCGGTGGCGAGAAGCCCTGCGAGGAGATACGCGACGGTGCACAGCAGCAGGACGTCGGCCGGGTCGGGCACCTGCAGGCTGTCGGTGAGGTAGTAGAGCGTGTAGCAGGTGCCCAGCGAGTTCGCCACGTTGACCAGCAGCCGCCCGCCGAACGCCCAGACGAACTCGCGATTGCGGAGCGAGCGGCCCATCGAGGTGACCATCCTCCCGATGCTCAGCGGCGCCTCGGTGCCGGGGACGTCACGGCTGGCCGCCAGGTGGGGCACCGTGCACACGATCAGCAGGGCCGCGATGAGGGTGAAGCCCGACGTGGTGGACAGGCCGAAGACCGCGACGACGGCGATGCCGACGACCACGCCGAGAGCCTGGGGACCGTAGATGGCGCTGGAGATCATGCCGCGCTGATGCTCGGGGACGCGGTCGGCGATCACGGCGGTGAGTCCGGCGGTGGCCGCGCTGAGCCCGAGCATGCTCAGCGCCCAGGCGACGTTCACCCCTGCCACGGTCGTCTGCAGGCCGGTGGCGATCAGTCCGGCGGCGAACGCCACGGCGCCCGCGGCGAGCCAGAGTCTTCGCCTGCCGAACCGGCTGCGGGAACGGTCGCACAGGGTGCCGAACAGGGGCAGGGCGACCAGTGCGACCACCCCCGAGACGGCGTTGACGAGCGCGAAGTCGGACACCTTCGAGTCCGGGGCGATCGCCTCCAGCTGTTGCGGGATCAGCAGTTGGAGGGGAACGAGGCTCGCCATCCAGAAGCCGAACCAGGCCAGGGCGTACAGGGTGGTCCAGCGCCGCGAGACGGGGACTGACAGGAGGGCAGCGGGCTGAGGATGCATCGGGCCTCCGGGAGAGGAGTGGACGAGCTCAGAGGAATGCGCGGCCTTCGCCCCGGTACGTCGGGACCTCGTCGACGATGTCGTTGCCCGACACCAGATGCAGCGTGTTCACCCGCTCGCACAGTTCGCCGGCTTTGGCGTGCCGGAACCACACGTGGTCCGCGATCCGCAGCCCGTGCGCCGCCGTGCCGAGCACCGGTGTCTGCACCTCCCCCGCTCCTTCCGCGGGGCTCATCCGCAGGCCCGCGGGCCAGCTGAGCGTGGGCAGCCGGTCGTCACCCGGCGGACCCGATGCGATCCAGCCGCCCCCGAGCACGGTGGCGATCTTGGACGTCGGCCTGCGCACGACCGGCATGACGAAGTGGGCGGCGGGCCGGGGCCGGAAGTGGCGGTAGAAGTCGAAAAGTCCCGGCCCGTACAAGCCGGAGCCGGCGCCGATCTCGGTGATGACCTGCTCGGCCGACGTCTGCTCCACCGAACCGGTGCCGCCGCCGTTGACGAACTCCAGCGGCGCGATGGCCTGGATCGCGTCGACGGCCGCAGCACGACGGAAGGCCAGCTCACTCGCGGACAGGCGCTGCATCGCACGCAGCGCGGCACGCTTGAGCACGGAACCGGGCCGGTTGTCGCCCAGACCGGCGATCTGGCCTTCGTAGGACATGAGACCGGCCAGCTGGAACCCCGGCCTCGCCACGATCGCCCTGGCGAACGCGGCGGCCTGCTGCGGGGTGTGCACGGGTGAGCGGTGGGGGCCGAGGTGGATGCGGCCGCCGGCCAGTTCCAGCGAGGCGTCCAGGTCGATGCAGACGCGCAGCCGGGACCTGTGGTGGCCCACCGCATCGTCGATGAAGTCCAGCTGCTCCACCGAGTCGACCATCAGCATGACGCGTGCGGCCGCCCGTTCGTCGTTCGCCAGCTGCCGCAGAGCAGCGCGGTCCGCGGTGGGATAACCGATGACGACGTCCGCGTGATCTTCGGCCAGCCACAACGCTTCTGGCAGCGTGAAGGCGAGAATTCCTTGGTAGCCCTGCTTTCGAGCGACCCGCCCGATCAGGTCACGGCTACGGACCGACTTGCTGGCCACCCGGATGGTGGCGCGTCCGCCGGTGCGGCGCACCAGTTCGGCGGCGTTGGCGTCGTAGGCGTCCAGGTCCACGACGGCGAACGGCGGGTCCAGGTATGCGGTGGCCCTGTGCAGCTGGGCCATGCGGCGTTCACCGAAGGCGGTGACCGGCTTCAGGGCCGGCCGGGTCGTCACTTGGACCTCGCGGCGACGAGTTGTGCGCGGCGCCGCAGGCCCTGGGCCTCGGCGAGCGGGATCACCCAGCGCATCAGGCGCGGGAAGACACCGCCGATCCGCTGGAAACGCCCGCCCAGCGGCGGGAACACCACCTCCACCGGTTTGGTGGCGACCGCGTCGATCACGGTCACGGCGATCCGTTCTGGCGCATAGGACTTCTCGGCGAACGCGATGGCGCAGGCCGGGTCGGCCATCTCCTGGTCGAGCATGCCCGTCCTCGTGGTCGGCGGATGGATGATCGTGAAGTCGAGCGGGCCGTCGCGTTCCTCGATGGCCACGCTGTGATGAAAGGCCCGCAGGCCGTGTTTGGTGCCGGAGTACGTTGCGTACCCAGGCAGCGGCAGGAACGCCGTCATGCTGCAGACCGTGACGATGTGGCCGTAGCCCTGCGCCGTCATGCGCTCGATCGCCGTGCAGGTGCCCGTGATGGCGCCGAGCAGGTTGACCTCGACGATGTCGCGGTGCTGCTGGGGACTGAGGTCCTTGGCGTGTCCGGTGTGGATGATCCCGGCGTTGTTGACCAGGACGTCGACGCCGCCGAACTCGGCCTCCGCCACGTCGAACGCCTTGTCCCAGGCCGCCGGGTCCCGGATGTCCAGGACGTGCCCGGTGGCCCGGTCGCCCAGGCTGCGCGCTCGGGTCCGCACCGCCTGTTCGTCGACGTCGGTCAGCAGCACCCGATGGCCGCGGGTGATCGCCAGTTCCGCGATCGCGGCTCCGATTCCGTTGGCCGCGCCGGTCACGAGGATGTTCTCTTTCATGGGCTCTCCAGGTCGGGGATTCACAGGCGCACCATCTCGATGCGGCCGCCGCCGAGCTCCGCGGCACGGACGGGGTCGTCGGTCGGGACGGTCGCGGCGAACAGGGTGCGTCCGTCGTGGCCGCCGACCAGGCAGCTCAACGTGTTCTGGCTCGTCCTGACCCGGTCGAGCACGCGGCCGCCCTCCGCCACGCGCACACATTCGCCGCGCAAGGCGTTCGCGACCCAGACGGTCTCGCCGTCGCTGTCCCAGGCGATGCCGTCCGGGGCGATCGGCGACGAGGAGCGCCTGGCGATCGCCGGTTTGTCGAGCAGCGCCGAGATCCGGCGGGTGGCCCGGCCGAGAAGCCCGGGGTGGTTCACCGCGTGCCACAGGACCGGCGAGATGAGTGGAGCCCAGACCCGGGACGGGCCAAGGGTTCCGTCCGGGCGCACGGGAAAAGCGATGAGTCGCATGGCCAGGGTCTCGGCCACCACGACGGTCGAGCCGTCGGCCGTGAGGAGGCACCCGTTCGGGAAGAGCGTCGGCTCCGTCGCACCGAGCACCGTCCCGTTAGGACCGAGGCAGGCGATCAGCGCCTTCGGCGGGCCGGGTGGCGCGTAGAGCATGGAGTTCGGGCTCTCGCGGACGAACGCGTGGTAGTCGAAGCCGAAGTTGCCCACGTAGGCGCGCCCTCGGGGATCGACGAGCATGTCGTTGACGGGACCGCCGACCAGGTCCCGGATGTCCGCGTGCTCGACCAGTTCGCCGCCCCGCTCGACGCGGTACACGCGGCCGCCGTCCATCGAGACGACGAGCATGCGGCCGTCCGGAAGCCAGCCCAGCCCACCGGCCCGGCCGGGCACCTTCAGGACGGTCTCCGGTTCCCCGCTGCCGCCCCACCGGTGCACCGTGCCGTGCGCTAGGTCGGAGAACCACAGGGCTCCCTCGTGCCAGCGCAGCGACTCCGGCACACCGAACCCGCTCAAAGTGATCGACGCCACCCGTTGCATCTCTGACGCTCCTGACCGGCGAGTCTGTTCGTCCGCGAAGTAGGTCATCTGTCCAAGACACTTGACTTGCACAATCGACCATCTCATTCTGGGTGGACCGAAGTCAACGTTCGCCCAGGAGTCGCCGTGAACATCGCAGTGGACAACCCCGCCACCGGAGCGGCGATCGGCCACGTTCCCGACGCGTCCGCCGAAGAGGTGGCGGAGGCGGTCGAACGGGCCCGGCGAGCACAGCCCGACTGGGCGGCCCTGAGCGCCCGAACCCGTGCGGAACTCTTCGCGCGCGGCCGTCGCTGGCTGCTGAAGCACCGTCAGGAGATCGCGAGCTCGATCGTCGCGGAGAACGGCAAGGCGCTGGAGGACGCGATCGTCGAGATCGTCTACTGCGCCGGCGCCTTCGCCTACTGGGCGAAGCACGCGCCCCGCCTGCTCGCCGACACGAAGATCCGTTCGCTCTCGCCGTTCGTGCTCGGCCGCGCCATGTACACCCGCCGGGTACCGGTCGGCGTCGTGGGAGTCATCGGGCCGTGGAACAACCCGCTGATCAACTCGTTCGGTGACGCCATCCCCGCACTGGCCGCGGGCAACGCGGTCGTCCTCAAACCCTCCGAGCACACGCCGCTGACCGCACTGCTGCTGGAGAAGATGGCCCTGGAGTGCGGGTGGCCAGACGACGTCTTCCAGGTCGTCACCGGTGCGGGTGCCACCGGCCAGGCCCTGGTGGACACCGCGGACTTCGTGATGTTCACCGGTTCGACCAGGACCGGCCGCGTCGTCGCGGCCAGAGCCGGTGAGCGGCTCGTCCCCTGCTCACTCGAGCTCGGCGGCAAGGACGCCCTGGTCGTTCTGGCCGACGCCGATCTGGAACGGGCCGTGAACGTCACGATCCAGGGCGCCCTGTCCAACGGGGGCCAGATGTGCACGTCGGTGGAACGGGTGTACGTCGAGGAACCCGTCTACGACGCGTTCGTCGACCTGCTGTGCGAACGGTTCGAGCAGGTCACCTCCGGCAAGCCGGCCGGGCTCGGGAGCACCGACGTGGGAGCGGTGACCTTCCCTCCGCAGCTGGCCGTCATCGCCGGCCACGTCGAGGACGCCGTGGACAAGGGAGCCCGCGTACTCGTGGGAGGACAGGCCTCTCCCGGCCCTGGCCGCTTCTTCGAACCGACCCTGCTCGCCGACGTCGACCACACCATGAAGTGCATGCGGGAAGAGACTTTCGGCCCCACGCTGCCCGTGATGAAGGTGGCCACCGCCGAGGAGGCCGTGCGGCTGGTGAACGACAGCAGCTACGGACTGCAGGCGTCGATCATCGGATCGTCGATGAAGCGCGCTCGCCGGCTGGCGGAGCAGCTCGAGGTCGGCTGCGTCACCGTCAACGACGCCCAGACCAACTACATGGCCATGGGCCTGCCCATGGGCGGCTGGAAGGAGTCCGGGCTCGGCGTGCGCCACGGCGCCGAGGGCATCCGGAAGTACACCCGGCTGCAGGCCATCAGCACGAACCGGTTCCCGATGCGCCGGGACCCGCACATGATCCCGTACCAGCCCTCGGCCTACCGGTTCATCCTGCGGCTGGTGGACGTCATGTACGGCACCGGCCTGTTCGGCCGCGACAAGTAACCCCACCGACCCCGAGAGGCCAGCCATGACTGCTCCACACGCGTCCGTCGGCACCCTGCCCGAAGGCGTCTTTCTGCCGCTGCCACAACAGAATCTGAGCATCGAGGAGGAGCGCCAGGTCCGCAAACAGGAACTCGCCGCCGCGTTCCGCCTGTTCGCCCGGTTCGGGTTCTCCGAGGGCGTCGCCGGGCACATCACCGCTCGCGACCCCGGCAACCCGTCCGCGTTCTGGGTCAACCCGTTCGGCATGTCGTTCAGCCAGATCCGCGTCTCGGACCTGATCCTCGTCGACCACGACGGCACCCTGCTGGAGGGCAGGCGCCCGGTCAACACCGCCGCGTTCTGCATCCACTCCGAGGTCCACCGGGCGAGGCCGGACGTGGTCGCGGCGGCGCACAGCCATTCCCTGCACGGCAAGGCTTTCTCGAGCCTCGGCATCCCGCTGGAGCCGATCACCCAGGACGCCTGCGCATTCTTCGAAGACCACGGCATCTACTCGGACTACCGGGGCGTCGTGAACGACACCGAGGAAGGCCGGCGCATCGGCGTGGCGCTGGGCGACCGCAAGGCGGTCGTCCTGCAGAACCACGGGCTGCTCACGGTCGGGTCGTCGGTCGCGGAGGCGGCCTGGTACTTCATCACCATGGAACGGTCCTGCCAGGCTCAGCTCCTGGCCATGGCCGCCGGAACTCCGAAACTCGTCGACGACGAGACGGCGCGGATGGTGCGTGCGCAGATCTCCGGCGCGTTGCCGGGCTGGTTCCAGTTCCGTCCGCTCTGGGATCAGATCACGGCGGAACAGCCGGACCTGTTCGACTGAAGTGAGGGGCCGGTTCACAGACCGGCCCCTCACGTCGTCACTTCAGGTCGTACGCGCCGTGCTTCTCCAGCCAGGCAGGCATCTCCGCGACCGTCCCGTCCAAGATCCAGACGTAGCCCGCGTTGTAGAGCCCGAAAACCAGGTTCACCAACCCGACAGCGGCGAGGAGGGTGACGAGCGTGGCACGACGGCCGCGCCACCAGCGGGGCGTGAGCTCACGCCGCGCCGGATCGAGGGCGTCCCGGCGGAAGAACGTCACCATGCCCGGCAACGCCCAGGCGAAGCCGAGAGCGATCCCCTCGTAGATCGGCCACTGGGTCGGCTTTCCCTTGTCGAACGCGGGACCGCCGACTTCCACGTACGACAGCACTCCCTGTGCGATGCCCCAGCGCTCGAAGACCATGTTGAACACCGCCACCGCGAACCACGCGACCAGGACGACCAGCACCGGGATCCGAAGGTGCCGGCGGAGCACTCGCAGCAAACCCGCTGTCGCCACGGCGATCAGCGGCAGCAGGGAGACGAAGACGAGCCCCTCCATCACCAGTGCCGGAGGTAGGGGCGAACTGTCCCGGACGAAAGGCAGATGCGGCGTCCAGTCACCCCGGTTGACGAACGCCTTGTTGAAGCTGAACGTGTGGTTGCGGAGGTTGACCATCGGCTCCTGCCAGAAGACCGACGCCCAGGCCACCGTCCACAACAGCGGCCAGGTCAGCGCACGCTTGCGCACCACGTCCCACACCACGTAGGAGAGCCACAACGCGGCTCCTGCCACAGCGGCCAGCTCAGCCCTGGCGACGTTCGCACTGATCTCACCGGGAAGTGGCTCGCTCGACCTGATCGGCACGAAATCGGCGGAGACCAACCAAGCCGTGTAGCCCCAGACCTGCGCCACCACGACAACGACACCCACGATGGCCAGGCAGGCCACCGGAATCCGGCCTCGAGGCCAAGAGGACGAGACCGGTGCTGCGCCGGAGATCTCATGCGTCATTGCAGGCTCCCTCGCGTTGGCGCAACTCTAGGCAGTCGTACAGACACCTGTCCACTAGTGGACCTATTGCCAACGGCAGACCCGAACCTCAGACTGGACAGATGTCCATCCCCCTGTCCAACGCGGTGGCGCGACTCCCCGAGATCGGCTGCTTCGGACTCGCCGGGCACAGTCCCACGCCACGGCAGCTCATCGAGGAGGCCAAGCGGGCCGAGGAACTCGGCATCGGATCGATGTTCCTGTCCGAGCGCTTCAACGTGAAGGACGCCGGAGTTCTGGCCGGCGTGGCAGGCGCGGTCACCGAGCGGCTCGGCATCGGCACGGCCGCCACCAACCACAACACCCGCCATCCTCTCGTCACGGCGACGATGGCGACGACGCTGCACCGCGTGACAGGCGGCCGTTACGCGCTGGGGCTGGGACGCGGGTTCGACGCCCTGTTCGACGTCATGGGGCTGCCGCGGATCACCAGTGCGCAACTGGTCGACGTGGTGGGCATCTATCGCCAGCTCTGGCGCGGCGAAGCCGTGATCGGCCATGACGGGCCTGCCGGGAAGTTCCCCTACCTGGTGCAGGACAGCACTTTCGACGAAGACGTCCCCGTGCTCATGATGGCGATCGGCGGACGGACTCTCGACCTGGCCGGTCGGCTGGCGGACGGTGTCGTGCTGCACACGTTCATGACCGACGAGACGCTCGCCAAGTCGGTCGCGCGCATCCGGCGTTCGGCGGAGGAAGCGGGTCGTGACCCTGCTTCGGTGCGGATCTGGTCCGTGCTCGCGACCGTGCACGACGGCTTGCCGGAGGAACTCCGGCTGCGCAAGATCGTCGGCCGGCTCGCCACCTACCTGCAGGGGTACGGCGAAGTGCTGGTCCGCGCCAACGGGTGGGACAAGGCCGTGCTGGACCGCTTCCGCACGGACCCGCTCGTCCACGGCTACCCCGGCGCCTTCGACGCCATCGGATCCGTCGCCGACCTCACCCACCTCCGTGACGACGTCCTCCCGGAGGAGTGGCTGGCGGCCAGTGCGCAGGGAGACGCAGCGACCTGCGCCGTGCGGGTCAAGGACCAGTTCGCCGCGGGCGCCGACGGGGTGATCCTGCACGGCGCGACCCCGGACGAGCTCGCACCCGTGCTGGACGCGTGGCGTGACGTCAGGCCCTCGAACACCTTCGACCACCTCCCGGCCAACCCTGGAAGGGCAGCGAATGCGTGACTTCCCCGTTCTGATCGACGAGGTGACGCCCGCGTGGCTGAGCCGGGCACTGGGCCGCACGGTGAAGTCCTTCACGGCGCAGCCGGTCGGCACCGGCCAGATCGGTACCTGCTACCGCCTCGCCCTGCACGGGATCGGCACACCGAACCGGG
Organism: Lentzea sp. NPDC051213; assembly: GCF_044455585.1. NCBI lineage: Bacteria > Bacillati > Actinomycetota > Actinomycetes > Pseudonocardiales > Pseudonocardiaceae > Lentzea > Lentzea sp. NPDC051213. The sequence continues at coordinate 1,312,990 of NZ_JBITEX010000001.1, read as the reverse complement.
TCATCATCAAACTGCCCGCTGCCGACCCCGCGACACGCGCGCTCCTGGCTGGGACCTACCGCGTCGAGGTGTGCTTCTACCGTGACATCGCGAACACCGTGAACGTCCGGGCACCGGCCTGCTACCACCACGACAGCGCGGATGACGGGGATTTCGTGCTGTTGCTGGAAGATCTGGCGCCGTCCCGGCAGGGTGACCAGCTCATCGGCTGCTCGATCGCGCAGGCGCACGACGCGGTGGTCAACCTCGCCGGCCTGCACGGACCTCGCTGGTGCGACCCGACGCTCCTGCGGGTGGAAGGACTCGGCCTCAACGGTCTCGCGGACGCCGCCGCGCTGGCCGAGTTCTACGGCCCGGCGAACGAGGTGTTCCTCGACCGGGTCGGCGGGCTGCTCGCCCCCGCAGACCGCGACACCCTGCGGGAGATCCCTGGAGTCCTGGAAAAATGGGCCCTGGGACGCGCCGAACGCTTCGCCCTCGTCCACGGTGACTACCGCGTCGACAACCTGCTCTTCTCGCCGAACGACGGTGCGGCTGTGCACGCGGTGGACTGGCAGACGCTGTCGCTGGCGCTTCCCGCGCGCGACCTGGCGTACTTCGTGGCCACCAGCCTGGAGCCCGCGGCTCGCCGGAACAACGAGCAGGATCTCGTCGGCACCTACCACCGCGCACTCGGTCCGGACGTAACCGCCGGCTTCACCTACGAACAGTGCTGGGACGACTACCGCTTCGCCATGCTGCAGGGGCCGCTCATCAGCGTTTTCGGGCTGGCGTACGGAAAGCGCACCGATCGCGGCGATCGCATGTTCGCGGTCATGGCCACGCGTGCCTGTGCCGCGATTCGTGACCTGGACAGCATCGCCTGCGTGTGACGCGGTCAAGCGTGCTCGTGCTCCTGCGCGTAACGGAGTGCCCAGCCGTAGTCGGGTTTACCGCTGGGAGTCCGGCCGACCTCGTCGGCGAACCAGTAACTGCGGGGCACCTTGTAGCCCGCGAGCCGGGTGCGGGCATACGCGTCGATCCGGGGAACGTCCGGCGTGTAGCCGGGCCGCAGCTGGACGATGGCCGCGACGCGCTGCCCCGTCCGGTCGTCCTCGACGCCGATGACGATCGCGTCGAACACGTCCGGGTGCGCTTTCAGCGTGCCCTCGACCTCCTCGGGGAACACCTTCTCACCACCCGTGTTGATACAGGTGTTCCCCCTGCCCAGCAACGTGATCGTTCCGTCCGCCTCGACCAGCGCCCTGTCCCCCGGCGTGACGTAGCGGCGGCCGTCGACCTCGATGAACATCTCGGCTGTCCGATCCGGGTCCTTGTAGTAGCCCAGCGGCAGGTGGCCGGTACGTGCCAGCCGTCCGGCCACGCCGGATCCCGGCACCACCGGCCTGCCCCGCTCGTCCAGCACCACGGTCTCCTTGCCCGGACGAACCCGCGGCGCCACCGCGGCGCCGGGCTCGACGATGCCGATGCCGCTGAAGCCGGTCTCCGAGGAGCCGACCGAGTCCGTGATGACGACGTTCGGCAGAGCGTCGAGGCACTGCTGCTTCACCGACGACGAGAACAGCGCGGCCCCGCTGCCCATCGCGACCAACGACGACGTGTCGAAGTCACCGTCCCGCAACGCGTCCACGAGCGGGCGTGCCATCGCGTCGCCGGTGATCACCGCGATGGCGACGCCGTGCCGTTCGATCAGGCGCCACGCCTCGACCGGGTCGAACCGCGGGGTGAGCAACACCGTGTGGCCGCCGAAGAGGGCCACGAGTGCTGGCCACTGCGCCGCCGCGTGGATCAACGGCGGCATCGTGAACCACGTGACCGGTTCGCCCTGCGCACCCTGGCGTGCCTGCTGCCACTCGTCGGCGACCGGCTCGCCCGAGTAGAAGTCGATGCCGCCGCCGAGAACCCGCCAGATGTCCTCGTGCCGCCACATCACTCCCTTGGGCTTCCCGGTGGTGCCACCGGTGTAGACGACGTAGAGGTCGTCCGCGCTGCGCTCCGGGAAGTCGCGCTCGGGGTGTTCCGCGGCCAGCACGGTCTCGTAGTCGTCGTCCACCACGACGACGTGCCGCAACCCTGGCACGTCCGGCAGCACCTCGGCGACCACGTCGGAGGTCTGTCGTTCGTGGACCAGCGCGACGAGATCCGCGTTGTCGAAGACATAACGGAGCTCCTCGCGGACGTAGCGGTAGTTGATGTTGATCGCGACCGCGCGCAGTTTGTACACCGCGAGCATGGTTTCCAGCGTTTCCGCGCGGTTGCGCAGGTAGACCCCGACGTGGGAACCGGGGCCGACGCCGTGGCGGGCGAGGTGGTGGGCCAGCCGGTTCGCCCGCTCTTCCAGTGCCCGGTACGTGAGTCGCCGTTCACCGCACAACACCGCCGTGCGGTCCGGAACGAGATCGACCGAGTGCTCGAAGAGATCCGCGATGTTCAGCGCCATGCCCGCACCTCGTCCTCGCGACTGGACAGTTGTACAGACACTATTATGTACAGGTGCCCATCACAAGGACCCACTTCTGCCATGAGGGTGACCTTCATGGACCTGAGGTCCATGAAGGTCACCCTCATGGCAATTAGCGCTTGCGGGTTCTCGCCGCCGTAGCAGGACGCAACTGCTTCACCAGGGCGGCCAGACGGTCGGCGATCTGGTCGAAGGTCAGGTATCCCTGGCCCGCCATCACCATCCCACCCACGAACGCCATCTCGACGGACGCCCTGGCCGTGGGTGACAGCTCACTGAGCGCGCCGGAGAACGCCCTGGTGACCTCGGCGGACATCTGGTCGCGCAGCCGTGCGACCTCCGGGTCGTCGGCCAGCAGAGCCGTCGTGCAGGCGCGGCTGAGCTCCGGTTCCTGGGCGAAGACGTCGGTGATGCCCCGCACGAGCTTCTGCAGCGACGCGCCGTCGGCGAACGACGCGGTCAGGTCCTGCATCTTCCGCCACGCCACCGAGCTGATCAGGTGTTCCTTGGACGAGAAGTAGGTGTAGGCGGTGGCGGGCGAGACCTCGGCCCGCTTGGCGACCGACCGCACCGTGAGGTCCCCGTAGTCGACCGCACGCACCTCTTCGAGCGCGGCGTCGAGCAGACGCGCCACGGTGTCCGCCCTGCGACCGTCCAAGATGCGACGAACCGGCTCCATGCGCTGATCGTAACAACACAGCCCTCTGGAACAGTGACCAGACACTCGCAGGGTTACCTCGCGGCATGCCTTCCGGCGCGACGGCCGAAGAACGACCCCTCGCCCAGCTGCAGGCCCGAGCCGTAGCCCTGGCCGTCCTGGGCGATGGCCGAGGCGCACGCGCCCGCGGCGTAGAGGCCCGGCACCACGGACCCGTCGTGGCGTCGTGCCTGTCCCTCCACAGTGGTCCGGATGCCGCCCAGGGTGAACCCGGCGTAGAGCGCCTTGCCGAGGGTGAGGTCGTAGGCGGCCCACGGGCCGGCGTTCTGCGGCGCGAGCCACTCCGGCTGCTTGTGGAAGTCCGGGTCCACTCCGCGCGCCGCGAAGTCGTTGTACCGCTGCAGGGTCGAGTGCAGCGCGTCCACCGGCAGGCCCAGCCCCTCCGCCATCTCCTCGACCGTCTCCCAGCCGTCGACGAACGGCACCAGCGGCATGCTCGGCCGCTCGGCGTGCGCGCTGTCGACGATGAGGTACGCGGCCGAGTCACGCTGCCTCAGCACGTGGTACGAGGTCCGCGCGTGATAGCTGTCCTCGGCGACGAACCGCCGTCCGTCCTTGTTGACGATCAGCCCCTTGATCAACGCGGAGGGCGGGTAGAACGGCGCCGTGATGAACGGTTCGTCCATGTGGTCCAGCGCGGCTCCGGCCGACGCGCCGAGCCGGATGCCCAGCCCGTCGTCGTAGGTGGAGCCCAGAGTGAACAATTTGGCTCCCAGCGCCGGGGTGTACGAGGCCACCATGCCGGGGTTCATCACGAACCCACCCGCCGCGAGCACGACCGCACCCGCGCGGACCAGGCCGGTCTCCTGGAACTTCCGCCACGCGAGGCCGGTCACCTCACCGGCCGCGGTGGCGACGAGGTGGGTGGCGCCGGTGTCGTAGCGGACCTCCACACCGGCTTCCACGACACGGCCGGCGAGCAGGTCCATGACCAGCTTGGCGCCCTGGGTGTCGCCGGGGACCGGCACCTTGTGCCCCCGCGGTGCCGCGGCGGCGACGAGGTGGTGCGGCCACACCTTCTCGTTGCCCGTGTACATGAGGCCCTCGGTGCCGGGCTGGATCACGGCCTTGCCGGGAAAGTACGACCGCTCGAACGTGAAGCCGAGCGCCTCCAGCCACCCGAAGTGCTCCACGGATCCCTCGCAGTACGCGCGGATCTTGGCACGGTCCGGGTCACGCGACGTGGAGACCAGGAAGTCGTACATCGCCTCCGGCGAGTCGTCGTGACCCGTCGCCTTCTGCACGGCCGTCCCGCCGCCGAGGTAGAAGTGGCCACCGGCCATGCAGGTGGTGCCGCCGGGTACGGCGGCCCGCTCGAGCAGCAGCACCCGTGCACCCGCTCGGGCAGCCTCCAGCGCGGCGCACCCGCCCGCCATGCCGAATCCCACCACGACCACGTCGTAGGACTCGCTGTCGCCGTCCAGCGCGGTCGCGTCGATCAGGTCGGGGAGATCCATCACTGTTCGGCGGCCTTCGCGATGGTCTCCTCCACGATCTTGTTGAGCCGCGCGCCGTTCTGCCAGCCCGTGTAGTGGCTGAGGAAGATGACGATCTCGCGCAGCTGCACGTCGGAGAGTTCGCGGTTGAGGTGTGCCGCGGGTACCTGGAGGCCGAGCACATCGGCGGCCCCGGTCGCGGTGAGCACGCCGATCAGCAAGAGCCGCCGGTCCCGATCGGTCAGGCCGGGCCGGTTCCAGATGTCGGCGAAGAGGTGATCGACGGTGTACCGGAAGAAGTCACCCGGCGCGTCCCGCATGTCGAACCCGTAGACCTCCTCCATCCGCAGCAGGCCCTCGCGCCGGATCTCCGGCAGGTCGTCGAACCTCCCGCTCATGCGACCCCCAGTCCTGGTGCCAGCCGGTCGAGGGCCAGGCGGGCCAGTGGAACCTCGGCGCCGAGCTCGTCGGCGAGGGCGAGCGCGAAGCGCAAGTCCTTCTCCCCCAGCACTCTCACATGATCGAACACCGAGTACCAGAAGTCGTCGCGGTCGAGCGGCGCCGTGGTCGCGCGGTGCATGATGGCGCCGGGTCCTCCGGTGACCCCGTCCGTGTGCCGGACGATCCTGCCGAGCTGCACCAGGTCCAGCCCACCGGCCTCGGCCAGCCGCTGCGCCTCGGTCGCGGCGGTGAAGGCCACGAAGTGCAGGAGGTTGCGGGCCAGCTTCATCCGGGTGCCCGCGCCGATCGGCCCCGCGTGGACCACGACGCCCGCCATCGCCTCGAACACCGGACGGCAGAGGGCGAAGGCGTCGTCCGTGCCACCAGCCATGATCGCCATCGTGCCCTGTGCCGCACCCGTGGCACCGCCGCTCACGGGCGCGTCGACGAGCCGGGCACCGTGAGCGGACACAAGTCCGGCCAGATCGGCCGGGGTTCGGGGTGCCACCGTGGAGTGGATCGCGATGGCCAGCCCGGCACGGGCCGCGCCGACTGCTTTGCCGACCACCTCGCGCACCTGCTCGTCGTCGCGCACCATCACGCACAGCACGTCGACCTGGGCGGCGAGTTTCTCGACATCGCGTGATGCCTTCGCTCCCACGGCCTCCAGCTCGGCGACCGGGTCGGCGGCCACGTCGAACACGATCAGGTCGGTGCCGGTGGACGCCAGGCGAAGCGCCATCGGTTTGCCGATGTTCCCCAGCCCGACGAAACCGACCGTCATGAACGGAACACCTGACCCCCGTCGACCGCCAGGATCTGCCCGGTCACCCAGGAAGCCTCGTCGGACAACAGGTACAGGCAGGCACCGACCATGTCCTCCGGCTGCCCCATCCGCTTGATCGCCAGGCCCTTGACGAGTTCTGCCGCCATCTCGCCGACCTGCGCCCTGGTCGCGGCGGTGTCGGTCGGGCCGGGCGCGATCGCGTTGACCCTGATGCCCACACCGCCGAGCTCGTGGGCAAGCTGCTGGGTGAGGCTGTTCACGCCGGCCTTGGCCAGACCGTAGAAGCCGGAGTAGAGGTAGGCCGCCGTCGAGCTCTGGTTGACGACCGCTCCCCCGCCGCGCCGCTGCATGTGGGGATACACCGCTCGCGTGACGACCAGCGCGCCGTCCATGTTCACCGACATGAACCTGCGGTAGTAGTCCCAGTCCACGCTGATCAGCAGGTCGAACACCATGTCGCCGTAGATCGCGGCGTTGTTGACCAGCAGGTCGATCCCGCCGTAGGCCTTGGCGACCGCGTCCGCCATCACGTGCGCCGACTCGAGTGACGAGACGTCGCACCGCACGAACATCGCGGTGCCTCCGGCCGCCTCGATCGACTTGGCCACCACCGTTCCCTCTGCCTCTTTCACGTCGGCGACCACGACCGCGGCCCCCTCGGCGGCCAGGGCACGCGCGTACGCCTCCCCGATTCCCTGCGCCGCGCCCGTGACGACGGCGACCTTCCCATCGAACCTCGGGCCCTCGAACCGCATCCGCGCTCCGTCTCAGGCGGCCTCGGCCACCAGCTTGGTCTCCAGGTACTCCTCGAACCCGGCAACGCCCATCTCGCGGCCGATGCCGGACTGCTTGTAGCCGCCGAACGGAGCGTCCGGGCAGTACCAGACGCCGCCGTTCACCGAGATCGTGCCGGTGCGGATCCGCGCCGCGACCGCACGCGCGCGCTCGGCCGAGCCCGAGTTCACCGCGCCCGACAGTCCGTACGGCGAGTCGTTGGCGATCCGCACGGCGTCGTCGTCGCCGTCGTGCGGGATGACCACCAGAACCGGTCCGAAGATCTCCTCGCGAGCGACCCGCGCTGTGTTGTCCAGACCCGCCACGACCGTCGGCTGGATCCAGAACCCGCCAGCCAGTTCGCCGTCCTTGCGGTCGACGTCGCCACCGGTGGCGAACCGTCCGCCTTCCGCGAGGGCGAGGTCCAAATAGGACTTCACGCGGTCTCGCTGCACCGCGGACACCACGGGACCGCAGATCGTGCCGGGATCGGCGGGGTCGCCGGTGCCGATCGAGGACATGGTCGACGCCGCGATCTCGACCGCCTCCGCGTACCGGGAACGCGGCACCAGCAGACGGGTGGTGAACGCGCAGCCCTGGCCCGCGTGGATGCAGACGCTGAAGGCGGCCGTCCCGACGGCCGTGGCCAGGTTCGCGTCGTCGAGAACGATCCCCGCGGACTTGCCGCCCAGTTCGAGGAACACCTTCTTCAACGTCGGCGCGCCGGCGGCCATGACCGCACGCCCGGTGGCGGTGGATCCGGTGAACGACACCAGATCGACGCGCGGATCGGTGGTGAGGAGCGCGGCCACGGCGTTGTCGCGCGGGGTGACGATGTTGACCACGCCGGGAGGGAAGTCGGTGTGCTCGGCGATCAGCCGTCCGAGCTCGGCGGCGATCCACGGGGTGTCCGGCGCGGGCTTCAGCACCACGGTGTTGCCCGCCGCCAGCGCTGGCCCGATCTTGGCCAGGGTGATCTGGTTCGGGAAGTTCCACGGCGTGATCGCGGCGACCACGCCGACCGGCTCCCGCCGCAGCGTGCGCCGTGTCGCGATCCCCATCGGCGCGACGACACCGAGGTCGGTTTCCCACTCGTAGGACTCCGCGAGGTCGATCGTCCACTTCAGACCGTCAACCGGCAGGTCGTACTGCGGGCCTTGGGTGAGGAACCTGGGCGATCCGGTCTCGGCCGTGGTCAGCGCCCGCAGTGAGTCACCGTTGTCGACCAGCGCCTGGTGCAGCTGGCGCAGGCAGTGCACGCGGAACGCCGGATCGGCCGCCCAGTCCGTCTCGTCGAAGGCACTCCTGGCCGCGGTGATCGCGGCTCCCACGTCCTCGACGGTGGCGTCCGGGGCCACGCCGATCTCGCGGCCGGTGGCGGGGTTGAGGATCGGGTAGGTCGCGCCGTCGCTCGCCGCGAGGAGTTTGCCGCCGACGAGCAGACGGGCAGGCGGATTGTCGAGGGTGCTCACAAGGTCTCCTGCGTGATGTAGCGGCCTTCCTCGACCGGTGGCGGCCACACGGTCGACGGAAGGTCCTTGAGCCGATAGTGCCCCGGCTGTTCGATGCCGTTGAGCGCCAGGCGATCCAGCAGGTCCTGCGGCGCCCGGCCGGCGCCGGCCAGGGAGAGGAACGTGTGCGCGGCCGAGTTGATGTCGAACCAGTCGCGCTGCCAGGCGAAGCAGGGTCCCGTAGTGCCCCGGGCGACACCGAACCAGCTGCCGCCGATGCCCAGGACCTCGTACTCCTGGCCGGCGTCGTCGACGATGCCGCTGCGCTGCTTCCAGAAGCCGATGACCATGCCGGCGACCTCGTCCATCACCGTGGCCACGTAGTCGTAGTGCCAGCCCTCCAGGCCTGCCATCTCGGTGCCGAGCGCGTAGTCCCGGATCTCCTCACGGCTGGTGGCCATGAAGTGCTCGTCCGGGCTGTACATCCAGCCGTAGGTGGCGTCCTCGGCGTAGAAGCCGGCGAGAGGGCCCCAGTTCCGCGTCCGCTCGGCCACGCGGTTGGCCTCCTGCCAGGACGCCCAGAACTCCTCGAGCTCGGCGCGGGACAGCGGGCTCATGCTGCGGTCTCCGTTCAGTCGTCTCAGTCGTCGAGCGAGAGCGCCCGCGTCGGGCAGTACTTCACGGCGTCGCGCACGGCATCGTGACGGGACTCGCCTGGCTGCTCGTCGAGGATTCGGACCTTGTCCGCCTCCTTGTCATAGGCGAACACGTCGGGTGCCTCCACGACGCACATCGCATGGCCCTGGCACAGGTCGAGGTCCGCGGTCACTCGCATGGCCGGCCCGCGCGCCTGCGATACCGGACGCGGCACGGCTGTTCGAGCTGGATGACCATCTTCGAGCAGTCGTCGCGGTAGGTCTCCTGCGCCGCGGTGAACTCGTAGTCGCGCAGGATCACCGAGAAGATCGCCTTCAGCTGCATCATCGCGAACGCGGAGCCGACGCAGCGGTGTCTTCCCGCGCCGAACGGGATCCACGTCCACCGGTTGAGCAGGTCCTCCTGGCGCGGGTCGAGATAGCGGCCGGGGTCGAAGCGCTCGGGATCCGGGAAGTCCTCGGCGATCCGGTTCGACACCCATGGCGCCGCGCCGACCATCATCCCCGCCGGGATCGTGAACTCGCCGAACCGCATGTCCTCCTTGGCCACTCGCAGCAACAGGATCAGCGGCGGGTGCAGCCGCAATGTCTCCTTGAGCATCGACTCCAGCACCGGGATCGACCGCAGCGCCTGGAACGACACCGAGGAACCGTCGGCGTAGAGCGCGTCGAGCTCGGCGACCACGTCACGCAGGACGTCGGGGTGCCGCAGCAGCTCGATCAACGCCCAGGCGGCGGTGCCCGAACTGGTGTGGTGGCCCGCGAACATCATCGAGATGAACATCCCGGTGATCTCGTCGGCCGAGAACTGCGGGGTGCCGTCGTCCGCGCGCAGTGACATGAGCACGTCGAGCAGGTCGCGCTGATCCCTGGCCACCGGGCCGCGCACGGCACGCCGGTCCATGATGTCCTGCACCAGCGCGACGAGTTCGAGCCTCGCCCCGTCACGCCGGCGGAAACTCTCGATCTCGGCGTAGGGGTCGACGAAGGCCAACGCGTCGGTGCCGCGTTCGAGGTCGTGGTAGAGGTGCGCGAACCGGGCGTCGAGCTCCTCGCGGAACGACTTGCCGACGAGACAGGCCGAGGTCGTGTAGATGGTCAGTTCGGCGAACCAGTCGAGCAGGTCGATCTCGCCCTCGTCACCCCAGGCGGCCACCATCCGCTCGACCTCGGCCTCGATGGTGGCGGCGTGGCCCTTCATCTGCTCGCCGCGCAATGCCTGGTTCTTCAGCATCTCCTTGCGCCGCTCGGGGGTCGCATCGAAGACGACACCCTTGCCGAAGATCGGTGTCATGAACGGGTACGCCTCGCCCTGGTCGAGCACCTCGTCCGGGGCGCGGAAGAACAGCTCGTTCATCTCGGCCCCGCTGACCAGCGCCACCTCGTGGTCGGCGAGACGAAACCGGCCGATGTCGCCGCATTCGGCCCGCACCCGGTGCAGCAGAGCCACCGGATCCGTGCGCAGTTCCCGCAGATGGCCGTGCGGATCGTCGGGGTGGACCCGGGAGACCTCGGGGATCACCAGTCCGTCCCGAACCTCATTCGACATCTGACTGGACATGTGTCCACCATAGTTCGGGACGCCCGTCACTGACAAGGATTCAGCGTACGATCAGCCGTGCCGCGGATTCGAGGTCCTTCACCGTCCGCTCGTACGAGCTGTAGCCCAGGCCCGCGTGCAGGAGTGCGCCGCCGAGTGCGAACTCCAACGCTCGCAATACAACGGGATCAGCGTCCGAGCCGAGCGCCGCACCGAGCCTGCGGTGCCACTCCAGGCCGATCCGTGCACGCAGGTGCTCGACATCGGGATCCTCGCCGAGCATCGCGGCGGTGCACGCGGCCGCGAGCTCCGGCTCCCCCTCCACCAGCGAGCCGATGCCCCGCAGTGCCCGAACCACGCACTCCGCCACCGGAGCACCGTCCGGCACCACGTCGGGCAGTTCCCGCAGCCGCCGCCAGAACACCTCGGTGATCAGGTGGTTCTTCGAGGAGAAGTACGTGTACGCCGTCGCGGGCGCCACACCGCCGCGGGCGGCGACGTTGCGCACGGTCAGACCCGCGTAGCCGACCTGCCGCAACTCCTCGACCGCGGCATCGGCGAGCCGGCGCACGGTCTCGGCCTGCCGCTTGCTCAACCGCCGTCGCGTCGACTCCGCGGCCACCTCGGTAGACATGTGTCCAGACACTACCGCATCATTCTGGACACATGTCCATTCGGGTGTTACGTTCCGCCGTAGCCCTGGTTCACCTGCACGGAGGACGAGGTACCGCATGGACGTGACTGCGACGAAGCTGCACGATCCCAGTGTCTACGAACGTGGTGTTCCACACGAGGCGTTCGACGAGCTGCGCAGGGTGTCGCCGGTCTACTGGCAGCCGGAGCAACCACCCGGCCGCGGATTCTGGGCACTCACCCGCTACGACGATGTCGTTGCCGTGTCGCGCGACCCCGAGACGTTCTCCTCCCACCTGGGCACCCCGTTGCTGGCGGACTTCGACGACGAGGTCATCGCGCTGCAGCGGGCGATGATGATCAGCATGGATCCTCCCGATCACACCCGGCTGCGCAACATCGTCAACCGCGGGTTCACGCCGCGCGTGGTCGGCAGGCTGGAAGAGCGGATCAGGCGCACGTGCAGGTCCATTGTGGACGCCGCGCTGAGCAGGAACGAGGTGGACTTCGTCAACGAGATCTCCGCCCCGTTCCCCATCGCGGTGATCGCCGAGCTCATGGGAGTTCCCGAGCACGACCGGGAGAGGCTCTACGACTGGTCGAACCGGATGATCGGCTTCGACGATCCGGAGTTCCAGGTGCCCGGTTCCGACGGGGTCCTGGCGGCCGCGGAGATGTTCGCCTACGCCAGCGAACTCGCGGGACGACGTCGTGCCGACCCGCGCGACGACATCGTCAGCAAGCTCGTTCAGCCCGGCCCTGACAGGGATCTGCTGACGGAGCTGGAGTTCAACATGTTCTTCGTGTTGCTCGTCATCGCGGGCAACGAGACGACCCGCAACGCGGCGTCGGGCGGAATGCAGGCGATGCTGGAACATCCGGACCAGTGGCACGTGCTCACGGCGGACCGCAGTGCGATGCGCACCGCCGTCGAGGAGATCCTGCGCTGGGTCTCACCGGTGATGGACTTCCGCCGCACCGCCACCCGCGACACGGAGATCGGCGGCGAGCAGATCCGGGAGGGCGACAAGGTGATCCTGTTCTACCCGGCGGCGAACCGGGACGAGTCGGTGTTCGAGGACCCTCACGTGTTCGACGTCCGCCGCGACCCGAACCCGCACGTCGCCTTCGGTGGTGGCGGGCCGCATTTCTGTCTCGGCGCGCATCTGGCCCGGCTGGAGCTGCGGGTGCTGTTCGAGACGCTCGCCGAGCGCACCCCCGGCATCCGGGCGGCAGGACCTGTGCGGCGGCTGCGGTCCAACTTCATCAACGGCGTCAAGGAAATGCCGGTCCGGCTGTGCGCGTAGCACTCCTGTCATATCGGAGCGAGCCGCACTGTGGCGGCCAAGGTGTCTACGTCCGGCACCTGAGCCGCGGCCTGGCCGACCTCGGCCACCGCGTCGAGGTGTTCTCCGGGCAACCGTATCCGGACCTGGATCCCCGAGTGGGCCTGACCAAGGTGCCGAGTCTCGACCTCTACCGCGAGCCCGACCCGTTCCGCACGCCACGACTGAACGAGCTGCGCGGGATCGTGGATCTCCTCGAAGTCGCCACGATGTGGACGGCGGGTTTCCCGGAACCGCTCACGTTCAGCCTGCGGGTCGCCGGGCAACTGCGGGGCCGCCTGGCCGAATTCGACGTGGTGCACGACAACCAGTGCCTCGGCTACGGCCTGCTCGGCCTGGCGCGCAGCGGGTTTCCGCTGGTGTCCACTGTGCACCATCCGATCACCAGGGACCGTCTCACCGAACTCGCGGCGGCGACCGGTCTGCGCAGACTCACGCTGCGCCGCTGGTACGGGTTCGTGCGGATGCAGGCCAGGGTCGCCCGGCGGTTGCCGGAGCTGCTGACCGTGTCGCACGCGTCGGCAGCCGACATCAGCACCGACTTCCGCGTGCCGCGCGAGCGGATCCACGTGGTGCCGCTCGGCGTGGACACCGCGGTGTTCTCGCCGCCGGCACTGCCTCGGGTACCGGGACGCGTCGTCGCGGTCGCGAGCGCCGACGCACCGATGAAGGGCGTCCGGCACCTGCTCGAAGCCGTGGCCAAACTCCGCACGGAGCGCGACGTCGAACTGGTCCTGGTGACCCGGCTCATCGAGGGCGGGCCGACCCAGCGGTTGATCGGAGAGCTCGCGATCGGTGATGTCGTCCGCGTCGTCAGCGGCATCTCCGATGACGCGCTCGCCGCATTGCTGGGCTCTGCCGAGGTGGCGTGCGTGCCCTCGCTCTACGAAGGGTTCTCCCTGCCCACTGTGGAGGCCATGGCGTGCGCGACCCCACTGGTCGTGAGCAGGGCCGGAGCCCTGCCGGAAGTCGTCGGGCCGGACGGAGAGTGCGCCGACCTGGTCCCCGCTGGCGACAGCGAGGCCCTCGCCAGGAGCCTCGGTGCCCTGCTCGACGATCCGGCCCGCCGTGCACGGATGGGCAGCGCAGCAAGGAATCGCGCGGTGCACCGCTACAGCTGGACCTCGGTCGCGGCGGCGACGGCCGAACGTTATGCCGCGGCCATCGAGCGAACCGGAGGCACGCCATGCTGACAGTGGACTTCGAGCGGCTCGGCGTACGGCCGGGCGACCGGGTTCTCGACGTCGGGTGCGGCGCGGGAAGGCACGCGTTCGAGGCATACCGCCGCGGTGCCGATGTCGTCGCGCTCGACCAGAACGCGGCGGAGCTGGACGGCGTCGAGGCCATGTTCGCCGCGATGGCCGACGCCGGTGAAGCTCCCGCCGGCGCCTCGGCACGCACGGTCGTCGGGGACGCCCTGGACCTGGAGTTCGCGGACGACACGTTCGACTGCGTCATCGCGTCCGAGGTCCTGGAGCACATCGTCGAGGATGAGAAGGCGATGTGGGACCTGGCCAGGGTGGTCAAACCGGGTGGCAAGGTCGCGGTCTCGGTACCGCGCTGGTGGCCCGAACGCGTCTGCTGGTCCCTTTCCGACGCCTACCACGAGGTCGAGGGTGGCCACGTCCGGATCTACCGTGCCGTCGAGCTTGTCGGCAAGCTTTCCGCGACAGGGCTGCGTCCGGTGCACCGCCACCACGCCCACGCCCTGCACTCGCCGTACTGGTGGCTCAAGTGCGTGGCCAGGGACGAGCACCCGCTGGTCCGGCTCTACCACCGGCTTCTCGTGTGGGATCTGATGAAACGGCCGTGGCTCACGCGCACCGCCGAACGCCTGCTCGACCCCGTGCTCGGCAAGAGCGTGGTGATCTACCTGGAGAAGCCGGATGCGTGAGGTTCCAGCGGTGCGGGGCGTGCTCTCCCGCGCCGACGTGCTGCGCACCGGCCGATCCATCGCCCGTGTGCAGAAGCCCAACGGCGCGATCCCTTGGCTTCCCGGTGGAATGCTCGATCCCTGGGACCACGTCGAGGCGGCGATGGCGTTGTCCGCGGTCGGCCTCCTCGACGAGGCCGAGGCCGCGTACGAGTGGACACGGCGAACCCAGCGGGCCGACGGGTCGTGGCCGATGAAGATCATGGCGGGCGAGTCCGACGACGCGGCGGCGGACAGCAACTTCTGCGCTTACGTCGCGGTCGGGGTCTGGCACCACCATCTGATCAGCGGGAGCCCCGAGTTCGTCGCGGACATGTGGCCGGTGGTGCGCCGTGCCGTCGACTTCGTGCTCGGCCTGCAGGCACCCCGCGGGGAGATCGGCTGGGCCAGGGCGGCGGACGGCTCCGCGGTGTCCGAGGCACTGGTGACGGGATGTGCCAGCATCCATCACAGCCTGCGGTGCGCGCTGGCGCTGGCCGACCACGTGGGCGAGCCCCAGCCGGACTGGGAGTTCGCGCTCGGCCGGCTCGCGCACGTCATCGAGGCGCATCCCGAGGCGTTCCTGCCCAAGCCCAGGTTCTCGATGGACTGGTACTACCCGGTTCTCGGTGGCGTGCTGCGCGGCGAAGCCGGTCGTGCCGCGATCGCCCGCCGGTGGCCGGAGTTCGTCGTCGACGGGCTCGGCGCGCGCTGTGTGAACGACAACCCGTGGGTGACCGGGGCCGAGACCTGCGAGCTCGTGCTCGCCCTCGACGCGCTGGGCGAGGACCGGTTGGCGCACACCATGTTCTCGTCGATGCAGCACCTGCGCGAACGCGACGGGTCCTACTGGACCGGCCTGGTCTACACCGACGGCAAGCGGTGGCCGGTGGAGCGCACGACGTGGACCGGTGCGGCGGTGGTGCTGGCGGCGGACGCGTTGTCGCGGTGCACGCCAGGCAGTGGCATCTTCCGCGCCGAGGACCTGCCGCGCGGCCTGACCGTGGAGTGTGACTGCCGGATCAGCGGACTGGTTCCCCGAGGCGAGCACTGATCCGCCTGAGCAGCCGGAGCGAGCCTTTTTGCTGATACTGCTCGAACTCACCGGAGTCCACCGCGCGACGGAAGATCCGGTGGGGTGCCTGCCCGCCGTCCCGTGGATCCTCGAAGACGTCGTGCACGGCCAGCACTCCGCCCGCGACGATCCAGGGAGCCCAGCCCTCGTAGTCGGCGCGTGCGGCGTCGTCGGTGTGCCCGCCGTCGATGAACAGCAGGTTCACCGGGCCGCGCCAGAGCGACGCGACGGTGGCCGACCGTCCGACGACGGCGACCACGTGGTCCTCCAGGCGGGCATCGGCGATCGTGCGCCGGAAGGCCGACAGCGTGTCCAGCTGCCCGGAGCCCGGATCGACCAGCGACGGATCGTGGTACTCCCACCCGGGCTGGTGTTCCTCGGAGCCGCGGTGGTGGTCCACGGTCACGATGGTGCCGCCGGTCAGTCGGGCCGCGGCCCCGAGGAAGATCGTGGACTTGCCGCAGTAGCTGCCGATCTCGACGGCAACACCGCCGCCCAGGTTGTCGCGTACCGCGTCGAAGAGCGCGAGTCCCTCGTCGACCGGCATGAAACCGGGCGCCGCGACCGCCAGCGCCAACAGTTCGGCGGGCATCGCCGTCACGTCAGAAGCGGACATGGACGGTCTCCGTCACCGGCAGAGCCTGGCAGGCGAGCACGTAGCCGTCGGCGATGTCCTCGTCGTCCAGCACCTGGTTGTTGACCATGTGCACCTCCCCCGCCACCAGGCGGCATTCGCAGGACGCGCAGACACCCTCACCGCAGGACGTCGGTGCATTCAGGCCATGTGCGGCAAGTACGTCGAGCAACCGGACTTTCGACGGCCAGGCCAGGCGGTGCTGCTCACCGTCCAGTTCGACGACCAGGTCCACCGCCGCGCCGGTCGGCTCCGCGGGCACGGTGTTCGCGAACGGGTCACCGCTCAGCGACGAGAACCGCTCCAGGTGCACCTTGGACCGCGGCAGACCGAGGTCGCGCAGCACCGCCCGTGCGATGTCCATGAACGGTTTCGGGCCGCAGAGGAACGCCTCGCCGAACCGGCATCCGCTGACCAGCTCGGCAATGCCCTCGTGCGTCGGCAGTCCCCGCGACGACTCCAGCCAGTGCGACACCGTGAGCCGTTCCTGGTGTGCCGCCGCCAGAGTCTCCAGCTCCTCGCGAAAGATCGTCGCGCTCTCGTCGCGGTTGGCGTAGCAGAGCACGACGGTGCCGGTGCCCGCGTCGAGCACCGACTTGGCGATGGACATGATCGGGGTGACGCCGCTGCCGGCGGCGAGGAGCAGCAGATCGTCGTCCAGGGAGCCCGGGACGAACACGCCGGACGGTTCCAGCACGTCCAGCTCCGTGCCGGGCCGCACGTTGTCGCAGATCCAGTTCGACCCCGCTCCCCCGTCGACCCGTTTGACGGTGATCTTCAGCAGCGGATCGGTGTGCGGCGAACTGGCCAGCGAGTAACACCGTGCGACCGGGCCCTGCGGCATCGGCAGCCGGAGCGTCAAGAACTGCCCCGGCCGGTAGGCGAACCGTTCACGCTGCGACGCCGTGAGGTCGAACACGACGGACACCGCGTCGACCGTCTCGGTGATCACCTCGGCGACC
Source organism: Lentzea sp. NPDC051213 (assembly GCF_044455585.1). NCBI lineage: Bacteria > Bacillati > Actinomycetota > Actinomycetes > Pseudonocardiales > Pseudonocardiaceae > Lentzea > Lentzea sp. NPDC051213. The sequence continues at coordinate 1,296,164 of NZ_JBITEX010000001.1, read as the reverse complement.
CGGAGCCGGTGATGCACCCGCTCCGATGTTCCTTCGGCAGCACCCGGCTCGGTCATGTACACCAGTCTAGACAGATGTCCATATCTGCGACAACCTCCAGCCCCGCCTCCCTTGTGCCGATCTGCTGTCCGCAGTAGTGTCTGGACACATGTCCAGCGTAGCGGCGATCGACTTCAACCCCTACGACTACCGGTTCCACGAGGACCCGTATCCCACGTACGCGCGGCTGCGAGACGAAGCGCCGCTGTACCACAACGAGGAGCTGGACTTCTGGGCGTTGTCCCGTTACGACGACGTGATGGCCGGTTTCCGCGACAGCGCACGACTGTCCAACGCGAACGGTGTGTCGCTCGATCCAGCCGCGTACGGGCCACACGCGCACAAGACCATGTCGTTCCTCGCCATGGACGACCCCCGGCACATGCGGTTGCGCTCACTGGTCTCGCAGGGCTTCACACCGCGACGCGTGCTCCGGCTGGAGGAGCGCATCGCCGAGCTGTCCCGGCAGCACCTCGACGCCGCGCTCGCCGAGCCCGAGTGCGACTTCATCGCCGACTTCGCGGGCAAGCTCCCGATGGACGTCATCTCCGAGCTCATCGGAGTGCCGGTCGTCGATCGCGACCGGGTTCGCGCGCTCGCCGACGAGGTCGTGCACCGCGAGGAGGGTGTGCTCGACATCCCGCAATCGGCGATGGAAGCGGCCCTTCACCTCGTGCAGTACTACGCGGACATGCTCGGCGAGCGGCGCAGGAACCGCACCGACGACCTCACGTCCGCGTTGCTCGACGCCGAGATCGACGGCGACCGGCTGCGGGACGACGAGATCATCGGGTTCCTGTTCCTCATGGTGGTGGCCGGGAACGAGACCACCACCAAGCTGATCGGCAACGCCGTGTACTGGGGCTGGCGCAATCCCGCCGAGCTGGCGAAGGTGCTGGCCGACCCGCACCGGGTTCCCGGCTGGATCGAGGAGACGCTGCGCTACGACACGTCGAGCCAGCTCATCGCGCGGGCCGTCGTGCAGGACATCGACCTGCACGGCCGGACCATCCCCGCCGGCGCCCGCCTGCTGCTGCTCCTCGGGTCCGCCAACCGCGACGACCGCGCCTTCCCCGCCGCCGGCACGTTCGACATCGACCGCGGCCAGACGGCGCAGATCGCCAGTTTCGGCGGCGGCACCCACTTCTGCCTCGGAGCCCACCTCGCCCGGCTGGAGGCCAGGATCGCGCTCACCCAGCTGGTGTCCAGGGTGTCCTCGCTCGAGATCGACGAGCCGCGGGCGGTGCGTGTGCACTCGACCAACGTCCGCGGCTTCGCCACCCTGCCCGTCCGAGTCGCGCTGAGGGAGACCGCCCGATGACCCGCGTTCCGATCCGCGTCTTCCAGGTCGCCACCGGCAACGTCGGCACGGAGATGATCAGGCGCGTCGGCGCCCACCCCGACCTCGAGCTCGTCGGACTGCATTGCTACACACCGGAGAAGATCGGCAGGGACGCGGGCGAGATCGCGGGGATCGATCCCGTCGGCGTGGTCGCCACCGGCTCGGTCGACGCCATCCTCGCCGCCGAACCCGACGTCGTGACGTTCCACGGCGTGTTCCCCGACGAGGATCTGTACGTCAGAGTCCTCGAAGCGGGCATCGACGTCGTGACGACCGCGGACTGGATCACCGGCCACCACCGCGACCGGAACCATCCGCATCCGTCGGGGAAACCCACCACCGCGGTCCTCGACGAAGCCTGCCGCCGTGGCGGTTCGACCTTCTACGGCACCGGCATGAACCCCGGGCTCACGCAGATCCTGGGCGTCGTCGGGTCCTGCGACGTGGCCGATCTGGAGAACGTCACCGTCATCGAGTCGGTCGACGTCTCCTGCCACCACTCGGCGGACTCGTGGCGGATGTGCGGCTACGGCCGCCTGATCGACGATCCCGAGCTGCCGGCCATGCTGGAGAAGGGAACCCGCGTCTTCGCCGACGGCGTGCACCTGATGGCCGACTGCTTCGGCCTGGAGCTCGACGACGTCACCTTCAGCTACGAGCTCGGCGCGTGCACCAAGGACGTCGATCTCGGCTGGTACCGGCTGCCGAAGGGCTCGCTCGGCGCCAACTACCTGAAATACCAGGGTGTCGTGGCCGGCGTGCCCAGGGTCGAGGTCCACGTCGAGTGGCAGATGACCCCGCACACCGAACCGCACTGGAACGTCCAGGGCTGTTACATCACCAGGATCCAGGGTGATCCCTGCGTGTCCAGCAAGCACCGGATCTTTCCCAAGCCCGGCACCGACTTCAGCGACCCCGCCGCGTTCGCCTCGGTGGGCATGACGGTGACCGGTCTGCCGGCGCTCAACGCGATTGCCGCGGTCGTCGCCGCTCCCCCTGGTGTGATCACCAGCGCGGACCTGCCCCTGCGTGCCTTCGCGGGACGATTCCGGTGATGAGCGATGCGCATCAACCCACGGGTTGACGGCGGAACCAACCCGGCGGCCGACGTTCCGCGTCACGCCACGCGGCAGGCTGACCGCCATGACGACGATCGACTACCTGGTCTCCGCGGTCTTGATCCTCCTGGTGGTACCGCAGATCCGAGGTACCCGCCAGACCCTGCGCAACGCGGTGCTGCCGTTGGTGGCCGTCGCCGCCGCGGCCGCCTACTACCTGCGGTCCTTCCCGACCGAAGGGAACGACGTCCAGCTGTACGTCATCGGTGTGCTGTCCGGCGCGGTCGTGGGCATCGCCTGCGGTGTGGTCACCGAGATGAGCCGCGACTCGGACGGCGTGGCTGTGGCCAAGGCTGGAGTGGCCGCCGCGGTCCTGTGGGTGCTGGGAATGACCACGCGCTCCGGATTCGAGTACTGGGCCACCCACCGGGGCTCCGCGGCGATCGCCCAGTTCAGCCGCGACAACCTCATCACCGGTGCGGCCGCGTGGACCGCCGCGCTGCTGCTGATGGCTCTGGCGCAGGTCGTGTGCCGGCTCGTCGTGGTGCAGATCAAGGCTCGCCGGTTCTCCCCGCAGGCTTCCGCGCCCGCGCGGGCCTGAGCCGATGCCACTCCCCTCACCGGCCCGGCCCCGGCTCTCCAGGGCCGGGCTCCTCCCTATCCTTCAGCGCGTGACGGACCTCCCGGACGACCCGTCGATCGCGGTCAGCCCCCGGCTGGCGGCGGCACTCGCCGATGCCCGTGATCGGCGCCAGCGCAGGAGCCGGCGGCTGCGACCGGTGCTGTGGGGCATCCTGGCGACCATCGCCCTCCAGTCCGCGTACGGCGATCCGGCACCCGGTGGCAGCGGCGTGCATCTCGCCGTCGCCGTGGTCCTCGCCGGCAGCCTCGTACCGCTGGCCGCGGTCGCCTCGGGCCTGTGGCCGGTGGTGCATCCCGTGTCCTGCGCCGTGTTCTGCCTGCTGGTCAGCGGATTCGGGCTGGCGCTCGGCATCGTCCAGCCCGGTTCCACGTCCGTCCTGCCCACCTCGGTGGCGGTGCTGACCGCCTTCCTCGTGCTGCCGCGGCGAGCGGCCGCCGTGCTCGGCGGCGTCGTCGTGGCCGGTCTGATCACCGCCTCGCTGGCCGCTGCGGACAGTGGTGGCGCAGGCACCGTGCTCAGCCAGCTGCTGTTCTGCGTCATCCTCGCCCTGATGGCGATCAGCATGCGGCAGGCAGGCGATCACGAGGAACGCGCGGAACTCCTGCGCGCACAGCTGGAGGACGCCAGGGAGGCGGAGACCGAGGCCGCCGCGCTGGCCGAGCGCACCCGCATCGCCCAGGACCTGCACGACATCCTCGCCCAGACCCTGTCCGGGCTGGCCATCCAGGTCCAGGCCGCGCGGCGGATGGCGCGGCGGGACCAGGCGGGCGACGACCTGCGGGAACTGCTGGACCGGGCCGGGCACCAGGTCAGGGAGGGGCTGGGCGACGCACGCCGGGCGGTCGGCGCACTGCGCGGGCGGCAGACGCCGTCGCTGGACCGCCTGCCGGAACTGGTCGAGCGCTACCGCGTGGACCTCGAACTCGACGTGACGATGTCCGTCACCGGCACCCGCCGTCCCCTGCCCGCCGACGCGGATCTCGCCCTGTACCGCGGCGCGCAGGAGGCGTTGACCAACGCGGTCCGGTACGCGCGCAACGCCTGCACCACACTGATCCTCTGCTACGAGCCCGGGAGCACGGCGCTGACGGTCGAGGACAGGCGCGCCGAACCCCACCCGCCGGCAGCACCCCCGGCCATCGGCTCCGGCCTCGGCCTCGCCGGCATGCGCGAGCGGCTGGGCGCGGTCGGCGGCAACGCCGACGCGGGACCGACCACGACCGGCTGGAAAGTGCGGATGGAGGTTCCCGCGTGACCGAGGAGCGCGGCGACCGGCGCATCAGGGTCCTGGTCGCGGACGACCAGCAGGTCGTGCGAAGCGGACTGGTCCTCCTGATCGGCATGCTGGACGGCATCGAGGTGGTCGGTGCGGCGCGCGACGGTGCCGAGGCGGTGGAACTCGCCGAGCGGCTGCACCCGGACGTGGTGCTGATGGATCTCGACATGCCGGTGCTCGACGGGATAGCAGCCACGGCGGCCATCCGGGAGAAGGCGCCGGACCGGGCGGTGCTGGTGCTGACCACGTACGCGGACGACGACTCGGTCTTCCCCGCACTGAGAGCGGGCGCGCGCGGTTACCTGACCAAGGACGCGGACGACGAGGAAGTCGAGAGGGCGATCCACCGCGTGCACGACGGCCACACCTGGCTCGACCCCGTGGTCCAGGCCAGGCTGGTCGCCGCCCTGCAACCCGGCGCGATCCCGCCCGCAGCCCCGGTAACCGGTCCGCCGGACGGTCTGACCCCGCGCGAGGCCGAGGTGCTCGTCCTGATCGCCCAGGGCCTGTCGAACGCGGAGATCTGCGACCGGCTCGTGGTGAGCCAGGCCACGGTGAAAACCCACATCAACCGCATCTTCGCGAAGATCGGCGCGACCGACCGCGCTCAGGCCGTGCGCTACGCCTACCGCAACAACCTCGCCGACGGCACGTGACCGGAGTTCAGGGGCGCCGCAACCGGTCGTCGTAGCCGCGCCGGGCGACCCGGTCGACGTCGTCGGTGAAAGCCTTGTGCACGCCCAGTTTCCTGGCCAGGTACTCACCGACGGGGCGTGGCGTCAGCTTGTTGAACGCCGCCAGGATCCCGGCCGCCCTGGTGACAGTGACCCGGCGCCGCGGCCTGGCGATCAACCTGGCGACGGCCGCGGCGACCGCCTGCGGCTCGGCCAGCAGGCCCAGCGGCGCACGGGTGCCCGCGATGAGCTCGGTCCTGGTGAAGGTCGGCAGCACCGCGGAGAAGTGCACGCCGGTGGCTCGGTGCTCCAGGCGCATGGCTTCGGTGAAGCCCAGCACCGCCTGTTTGCTGGCGCAGTAGGTGGCCATCCCCGGTGTCGGGTTCTCACCGGCGAGCGACGCGATGTTCACGATGTGCCCGCTTCCACGCGAAAGCATCTGGGGCAGCACGAGTTTGGTGCCGAGCAGGACGCCGTAGAGGTTGATGTCGAGGACGCGCCGGGTGATCTTGTCCGTCTCCTCGGCGAAACGCCCGACCGGCATGATCCCCGCGTTGTTCACCAGGACGTCGATGCCGCCCAGGGTTTTCTCGACGCCGGCGAGGAACGCGCGGAACGATCCGGGGTCGGCGACGTCGAGCGCCAGTGCGGACGGGAGTCCGAGCTCCTCCGCCGTCCGTTCGGCCGCAGCAGCGTCGATGTCCCCGATGGCCACCGTCGCCCCGCCTGCCGCCAGCTCGGCCGCGATCGCCCTGCCGATTCCGCGTGCACCACCGGTGACAGCGATCCTCTTGCCACGCAAGGGGAAGTCACCGTGCCTTGTGCGGCACGTTCTGCACGGCTCCACCGTCCACGACGAACTCGGCTCCGGTCGCGTACGAGGACTCGTCACTGGCGAGGAACAGCACGAAGCCGGCGACGTCGGCGGGAACGCCGGGGCGGCCGAGCGGAATGGTGATCATGTCGTCCGGGATGTTCTCGGTGAGCGGTGTGCGGATCAGGCCGGGATGAAGGGAGTTGACCCGCACCCCCAGCGACGCCAGCTCCATCGCCACCGACTTGGTCAGGCCGCGGACCGCCCACTTGGACGCCACGTAGCCGTGCGCCCAGGGGGTTCCACGGAGGCCTTCGATGGACGACACGTTGATGATCGACCCGTGACCCGCGGCAATGAGCGCGTCCGCGGCGGCGCGCATGCCGAGGAACGTGCCGGTGAGGTTGACGTCGATGATCTGCTGCCACCGGTCGAGCCGGAACTTCTGCAGTGCACTGCCGTTCGCGATGCCGGCGTTGTTCACCAGCACGTTCAGCTTGCCGAAGTCCCGCACCGCCGTGCCGACCGCTGCCGTCCAGTGCTCCGCATCGGTCACGTCGAGGTGCACGTAACGGGCCTGCTCCCCGAGCTCGGCCGCCAGCTCCTTGCCCTCATCGTCGCGGATGTCGCCGATCACCACCTGCGCGCCCTCCGCGACGAGCGTCTGGGCCGCGGCCGCACCGATACCCCGGGCGCCGCCACTGATCAGGGCTACCTTGCCGTCAACACGTCCCATGAAAAGTCACCTCTCTCAGGTGCTGGTTGCCGGTGACCAACGGCAGGTCGAGAGTCGTGCGGATACCGGGTTCCGCCGCCACCACGGCGGGAATCGCGTTCACGACCCGGCCGGCACCGGCCAGGATCGCGGCGTGGTTGTGGTCGCCCGCACGGCTGCTCGGGCAGATGTCCACTGTGTACGAAGGCTCGCCCGCGATCTCCACCCGGTAGGAACCACCGGGCTGCGCGGGCTGCGGCCAGTCGGGGCGGAGGTCGGCGCGCAGTCGCGTGACGTGCTCGACGACGATCGCGGGCCGTCCGGCCACGATTCCCTTGACCTCGAAGCGGAGCGCGGCCTGACCGCCTCGGGGGATGTGCCCGGCGGCGATGTCGAAGGCCTCTGGCGCGGGTTCGCGTTCCACGGACTCGGTGATGCCGTCGAGCTCCAGGCCGAGTCCGTCCGCCAGCTGCCGGATCGTCACGCCCCAGGCCATGCCGAGCATGCCTGGCTGCAGCAGCATCGGGACGTGCTCCGCCGGCGTGCCGAAGCCCATGACGTCGAACATGACCGTGGCGCCGTCGTAGGTCGCGTAGTCGGCGATCTCCGTGCAGCGCACCTGCTCGACGAACCGGCAGGTGCCGGCGAGCGCGAACGGGATCAGGTCGTTGGTGAATCCCGGGTCCACCCCGCTGATGAACAGGCTCGCCCCGCCCGACCGCGCGGCTGCCTCCAGCGGATCGATGTACTTGTCCGGAATCACCTGCCAGGGATGGATGAGCGCGGTCGGAGCGGTGCCCACGACGTTGCAACCGGCCTGCAGGATCTGCCGGCAGTCGGCCACGGCCGCGGGAAACCTGTTGTCCCCCATGGCGCAGTAGACGACGCAGTCGGGTTCGGCCGCCAGCAGGGCGGACAGGTCGCGCGTCGCCGTCACCCCGGTGGCGAGGCCCAGCCCGGCGAGCGCGCCGGCGTCCTGGCCCTCTTTGTGGCCGGACGACACGCAAAGCCCCGTGAGCTCGAACCTCGCGTCCTCGATCAGGTGAGCCAGCGCCAGCCTGCCGACGTTCCCGGTACCGACGTGAGCGACTCGGATTGCCATGCGTCGGCCCTACAGTCCGAGGCGCCGGGCGTGGCGGGCGATGAACCCGACCACCTCGTCGGCCGGCCGGTCGGGAAGGCCCCACATCAGGTCGGTGACGCCGGCCTCCTCCCACGTTGCCAGGTTTTCGGGCGTGGGCTTCTCCATGGCGAGCAGGTGCACCTGCGGCCGGCCGGTTCGTCCCGCGGCCGCCCACGCCTTGCGCAGTCGATCGCACTTCTCCACGACGTCCTGCTCGGTCGGCGTGGTCATCCACCCGTCGGCGGAACGCGCGATCCACTCGAAGGTCTTCGGCCCGCCTCCCGCGCCGATGACGAGCGGGATGTGCGGCTGCGCCGGCTTCGGGTACGCCCAGGACGGTCCGAACGAGACGAACTCCCCCGCGTAGGCCGCCTCGTCCTGCGTCCACAACGCCCGCATCGCCTCGACGTACTCGCGCAGCACCGTCCGTCGCCGGGCGGCGGGGACGTGGTGGTCTTCGAGTTCGTCGGTGTTCCAGCCGAAACCTGCGCCGATCGTGACACGGCCACCCGAGACGTGGTCCAGCGTGGCCACCGTCTTGGCGAGGGTGATCGGGTCGGACTCGACGGGCAGGGCCACCGCGGTCGCGAGCCGGATGCGTGAGGTCACCTGCGCCGCGGTGGCCAGCGCGACCCAGGGGTCGAGGGTCCGCAGATAGCGGTCATCGGGAAGCGTCCGGTCACCCGTGTAGGGATGGGCGGCCTCACGTCGGACCGGAATGTGCGTGTGCTCGGGGACGTAGAACGAGCTGAACCCTTGCTCCTCGGCCGCCAGCGCCGCGTCGGCCGGCGTGATCCCGCGGTCGCTGGTGAACAGCACGATCCCGTGTCTCATCATGCGTCCACCTCGATGATGGGAGCTTCGGGAGACACCTCGATCGCGTTGATGTGGACGCCTCTGGGTGCCGAGACGACGGACAGGATCGCGTCGGCGATCGCCGAGGACCGCAGCATCCTGGGATGCCGGGCGTGGCCCCAGTGCACCCACTTCGCGATGAGGAGTTCGACGTCCTCGGCCGAGAAGTCGGTGCCCAGCTCGCTGCGCGTGGGTCCCGGCCGCACGATCGACGCGCGGACCCCGGTGCCCTCGAGCTCCATCTGCAACTGGTGCGCCATGCCCTCCAGCCCCCACTTCGACGCGGTGTAGGCCGAGACGAACGGCCGGGCCCGCCCTGCCACGTCCGACGAGACGAACACGACGTCGCCGCGCTGCCTGGCGACCATGCCGGGAACGAAGGCGCGGACCAACCGGTGCGCCCCCACCAGGTTCAGGTCGACGTCCCGGCCGAACTCGCCGGTGTCGACCGCGTGGATCGCGCCAGGAGCAAGCCGTCCGGCGTTGCTCACGAGGACCTCGACGTTCCCCAACGACCGGGTCACCGCCTCGGCGAATGCCTTGACCGAGTCCGGATCGGTGAGGTCGAGGGCGTGCACGACGGCCTCACCACCGCTGCCGCGGATCTGTTCGGCCAGTTCCTCACACTTGTCGACGCGGCGCGCCCCCAGGGCGACCGGGTACCCGGCGCCGGCCAGCGCGACCGCGGCCGCCGCGCCGATCCCCGACGACGCACCGGTGACCACCGCGGGCCGCCTGTCGGGATGCTGGGGCCTCATGACAGATCAGACATCCGACTGGACATGTGTCCACACTAGCGTCGGGCATGCGGTCTGACAATGCCGCGCATTTGTTCAGCGGCGGCTCATGACCGCGAGCCCCGCCGCGGCGATGACGCCGAAAGCCGCGGGGGCCAGGAACACCAGCGGAAGTCCGAGAACGCTGATGCCCACTCCACCGGTGAGGCCGCCCAGCGCGCTGGCGATCGCGGTCGAACTGAGGAAGATCGCCGAGGCGGTCGCGACGGCGTCCGGGAGCAGCCGCTGGGCGACGATGATGCCGAGAGCGGCGAACACGCCCCAGACGCCACCCATCAGGAACTGCCCGGCGAACATGCCGAAGACGTTGCCCGTCAACGCGAAGCAGAGGTTCGCGCCGACCCCGGACGCGGCGCCGGCCACCATCAGCCGCATCGCACCCACCCGGCGGGCGACCACGACGGCCACCGGCATCAGCAGCAGCTCGACCAGGGGCTGGATCCCGATGGTCGCGCCGCTGACCACGGCCGGCAGCCTGAGATCGTCGTGCAGGTAGATGGGGAGGTAGGCGTACTTGATGGGTTCGCCCGCGTAGACGAGCACGTACAGGCCCGTGAAGGCGAGCAGGGGCAGCATTCTCCGCAGCCGGACGACGTGCTCGGGTCCGATGTGGACAGGCACGGTGGTGTCGCGCAGGAAACCCAGCGGGATGATCTGCGCCAGCGTGCAGAGCGCGGTCGCCACGAGCATCGCCCGCGGGCTGACGGCGGCGGCGAGGACCGCGCCCGCGACCGGTCCGACGATCCATCCCGCCGTCAGCGCCATCCGCACGATCGAGACGACGTCGTCGGCTCGATCGGTGCCGTCGGCGCGCAGATCGTCGTGGACGGCGGCGAAGAGCTGCGAACCGGCGGCACCCGCGAACGCCAGAACGATCGCGCTGATCACGAACGGCATCCACGCCTGGGTGGACCCCGCGATCCCGAGCCAGCCCAGAAACCCGGCCACCGCACACCACCGGAACAGCCCCAGGCGCCGGCCCGTGCGGTCCGACCGCGCACCGATCAGGTAGCCGGCCACCGGCGCGGTGAGGCTGGTGAGGTAGAACAGGCCGGCGGACGCCAGCGACACGTGGAGATCGTTCACCAGGAACAGCGCGATCTGCGGCGCCGCGGCCGAGAACCCCAGCCCGGACAGGAACATCGCGACGGTCGCACCGCGGTGCAGGGGTGAGGCGAGTGTGACCCGCAGCGCCGACGCGCTCTCAGCGGGACGGTGCGTCGCCGAAGTCGGGGATGACAAGCCGGGTCCCTCCGTTCAGAGCCGACTCGTGCGCGACGATGCCCGGCAGCGTGTACCGCGCCGCGGCCCAGGCGTGGACCGGTGGCAGCGATCCGGTGTTGACCGCGGTCACGAAGTCGTCCGCGAGGAAGTGGTGACTGCCCTCGTGCCCGTTGGAGGTGGTGGCGAACTCCGCCGGCAGCCGCGACCGGTCGTGTACAGGCGCCGAACCCGACGTGAAGGAGTCCCGCAGGGCCGGGGCGACGTGGGCCAGCGACGGGTCATCGGCGTCCAGGGTGGTCAGCGGCAACAGATGCGCGGTGATGTCCTCGACGCCGTTCTTGTCCTGCCAGAGGCTGACCGTCGCCAGCTGCTCCAGACTGGCGTCGGTGCCGAAGAACCGGAACCGCGACTCCCGGATGTGCGAGGGGTAGCCGACGCGCCGGAACTCGTTGGTGCGGAACGCACCGCCTCCGTCGACCTCGAACAGCGCGGTGGCGTTGGAGAAGTCGTTGCCGAACTGGCTCACGGACCGGTCGAACACGCCGTCCCCGCGCTCATCGATGACGCCGATGGCGGAAACGCTGGTCGCGTGCGTCTGCCAGGCGCCCAGGACGCCGCCGATGGAGTGGGTCGGGTACAACAGCGGCGGGTAGCTCGCGGTGGCCTTCCAGTTCTCGCCGCCGCTGTACCGGTAGGCGTCGTAGAAGCCGAGATCCATGTCGTGGACGTAGTCGCCCTCGGCGTAGAACAGGCGGCCGAAGGCACCTTTGGCGATCTGGTCGCGGGCGTGGACGGTGGCCGGGTGGTAGTAGCTCGTCTCGCCCATCATGTAGGTCAGGCCGGTGTCCCCGACCGCGTCGATGATGGCCGCGATCTCCTGCTGCGTCACGGCCATCGGCACCGCGGAGTAGACGTGTTTGCCCGCGCGCAGTGCCTTGACCACGAGCGGCCCGTGCGTCCAGCGCTGGGTGAAGATCGCCACCGCGTCGACGTCCGAGTCGAGCATGGCCTCGTACGACGGAACTGTGCCGGCGAGGTCGTACTCGGCGACCAGCCGCGCGGCCCGCTCCCCCATCAGGTCGGTGGCGAGGATGTCGCCGACGCCGGGATGCAACCGCCACAACCGGGCGAACTGCCCGGCGAACTGGCCGGCACCGACGATGCCCAGAGAGAACAACTGACCTCCTCGATTCGTGGACGGTCACGACCGTAGGTGGCTACGATCCGCGACGTCTTCGTCGATGAGAGCGAGAACCTCTTGGATTCTCAGATGCCGGCCGCTCCTGTCGGATGGGCGGGCAGGCCGACGGTGATGTGCAGCGCCCATCAGCACGACGACCTGGAACTCAACCTGGTCGCCGAGGGCGGCACGATGCTCTACCTGTTCGGCGGGGTGCCCGTCGAGGTCGGGCCGGGCAGCGTCGCCGCGTTCTGGGCAGCAGTGCCGCACCAGCTCATCGCCAACTCCGCGACGCGCGCCCACTGGGTGCACCTGCCGTTCGAGAACTTCCTGTCCTGGGGCCTGCCCGACTCACTCGTCAGCCGCCTGATGTCCGGCATGCCGCTGATCGCCCCGCCCTCGGCGGCCATCGCCACCGATCCGGCGAACTTCGCCCAGTGGGCGGAAGACCTGGACAGCGATCAACCGGAACTGCACCGGATCGCCATGCTCGAGGTCGAGGCACGGGTCCGCCGGCTGGCGCTCGCCACCGTCGGGGAACCCGTGCGCCAGTACTCCGGCGATGACCCGGCCCTGCGCCAGGTCATCGCCATGGTCCGGCACATCGCCGAACACTTCCGCGAGCCGCTCACCGTCGCCGACGTCGCCGCCGCGGCCCGGCTCCACCCCAACTACGCGATGACCCAGTTCCGCCGGGTCGTGCACACCACCGTGCTCGACTACCTGACCCAGCGCCGGCTCGCCGAAGCCCGCCGGTTGCTCATCACCACCGACCTCCCGGTCGAGCGGGTCTCGGCGGAGTCCGGATTCGGCTCGGTCAGCCGCTTCTACACCGCCTTCAGCTCGGCGGGCGGCGTCCCACCGGCGACGTTCCGCCGCGATCACCGGCTCAGGCGGGTGTAGCGCGGCCGCTACCAGGTGACGGGCAGCGATACCAGCCGCCTGGAGCGAGCCGGGCCGCGACCACCGGCTCAGGCGGGTGTAGCGGCCGCTACCAAGTGACAGGCAAGGACACCAGCCCGCCCAGGAGCGAGCCCGGCTGAACCTCCAGCTCGGACGGCGCGACGGCCAGCCGCAGCCCGGGAATCCGGCGGAACAGCGTCGTCAGCGCGATCCGGAGTTCGGTGCGAGCCAGGCTGGCACCGATGCAGAAGTGGCCGCCGTGACCGAACCCCAGGTGGACGTTCGGACTGCGACCGGGGTTGAACTCGTTGGGATAGGTGAACACCTCAGGGTCCCGGTTGGCCGCGGCGACCGCGAGCAGCACGGCGTCGCCGCGTCTGATCGTGATCCCGTCGAGCTCGACGTCCTCGCGGGCGTAACGCAGCAGGTTGAGCTCGCCGACGGCGGTCATCCGCAGCACTTCCTCCACAGTGGACTGCGCGTGCCGCTCGGGGTCGGCGGCGAACCGGTCGCGGCGAGCCCAGTCGGTCAGCAGGAACACCGCGCCCATGTCGAGACGGGTGACCGTCGTCTCGTGCCCGGCGAACAGCACGGCGGCAGCCAGGCGGCCCATCTCGTACTCGTCGAACGTGGGGTCGGCGGCCTGCGCCCGCACCAGGTCGGTGATCACGTCCTGCCCGGGGTGGGCCCGCTTCACCTCGGCCAGCCGCAGCACGTACCTGATCAGCTCGGCCATGGCGGCCTTGGCCTCGGCACCGATGTCCATCCGTCCACACCGGACGGACAGGTCGTGGAAGTACTCCCGATCCGTGTAAGGCACGCCGAGCAGCTCGCAGATCACCAGCACCGGCAACGGGAACGACAGCATCGCGTGCAAGTCGACGGGCCGGCCGGAGTCGCGGTCGTGCAGGGCGATCATGTCGTCGACGCACTCGTCGACCAGCTCCTGGACGTGGCTGCCGAGCCTGCGCATGCGGGTAGCGGAGAACGCGGGCACCAGCAGCGACCGCATGCGGTTGTGGTCGATCTGCTCCTGCTCCTGGTCGCCGCCGCTCGGACCACTGGCGACACCGGCGTCGGAGACCCGGGACGCCTGCTCGGGGATCGGGTGTGAGCGCCCGAACCGGGGGTCGGCGAGGATTCGCCGGTTCTGCTCGAACCGGGTGATCAGCCACGCGGGGTCACCGGCCGGGGTGAGCACCTCGACGGGAGCGCCCTCACGGTGCAACACCCGGTACATCGGAGCGATGTCGATCGCGTTGAGCCGGGCGAACGGCAGCCGCATCCGGGAGTCGGCGGTACTCAAACAGGTCCTCCAAACACTTGCCCAAGTTCCTTTGCTAGCATCAAATTAGAACACGGTTTCATTTTCTGCAACACGAAGTTCCGCATCCAAACGAGACACCGAAGGCAGGCTGAGACAGTGGGAGGCATGGGTGAAACGTGGTTCTACCAGAACCGGGGATACCGGCGTGGACCTGCTGGATCAGGCCGAAGCGCGCGAGCGACCCTTGCGCGACGAACCGGAGCGCTGGACACGTCCTCGCAGCAGGATGTCGGCGACACCTTCGACCTGGGCGAGCGCGTCGGAGAAGGCGATGCGCCCGCCGGCCATGCGCTTGATCGCGTCCCACAGCACGCAGGTGAGCGCGAGCCGCACCTGGAAGACGTCGTCACGGGCAACTTCGACGAGCAGGTCGTCGAGCGCGGCGGTCAGCACGATCTCGCCCTGCTCCACGAACTCCCGCGCGTCCGGATCGGACGATGCCAGCATCTGCATCATGATCACGGCCATCCCAGGGGCGCGATCGAACGCCTGCAGCGCACGGCGCAGGAAGTCCTTCACCACCACGAGCGCGTCGGCCTCGCCGTTCTTCGACGCCAGGATCCGGCGCGTGACCGTGCCCTGCCACTCCAGCACAGCGACGGCCACGAGATGGTCCTTCGACCGGAAGTAGCGGTACACGGTGCCCAGCGCGACCCCGGACCTCTCGGTCACGTCACGCATCTGGACCGCGGACGAGCCGGATTCGGTGACGAGCTTGATCACGGTCTCGATGAGCCGGGCCCGGCGAGCGAGCTGACGGCTCGTCATCACCTCGACCGGCAACGGAACCGGTGAATCAGCTTTCACAACGATGAACCTACCGCACCCCAGCCGAAGGACTGTTCCCATGCAGCACAGGACACTTGGTCAGCAGGGCCTGACCGCGTCGGCGATCGGCTACGGCGCGATGGGCGTCTCCATGGCCTACGGCCCCAGCGACGAACAAGGTGGCATCAAGGCCATCCAGCGCGCCCACGATCTGGGCGTCACGTTCTTCGACACCGCCGAGTTCTACGGCTGGGGCGACAACGAGAAGATCGTCGGCCGTGCCGTCGCGGGCTTCCGCGACGAGGTCGTGATCGCGACGAAGTTCGGCTTCACCCGTCAGGGCGGCCTCGACAGCCGTCCCGAGCCACACAGCGCGGAAGCCGAGCCAACCGGCCCGGCTGAACAGAACCCGGAGAACCAAGGCCACAGATGAGTTCCTTCCACCCCGATCTCGCGATCGCACGCTTCATCCCCAAGATCTCCGTCGGCCCGCGGACGGCTCGCGTCATGCGCCGTCTGACGCCCCGCCCCACCGCCCCCGAGCCGGGCGTCACGGTTCGAGAGCTGTTCGTGCCCGGACCGCAAGGAGCGCCGCCGGTGTCGCTGCGCGTCTTCCAGCCAACCGGCTTAAGCACCAAAGCTCCCGCTCTGCTGTGGATCCACGGCGGCGGACTCCTCTTCGGGTCACCACAGCAGGACGACCGCCCCAACGCCGCCTTCGCCCGCGAGCTAGGCATCACCGTCGCGGCCGTGAGCTACCGACTCTCGGTCACAAGTCCCGCACCCGCCGCGGCCGAGGACGTCTACGCCGCGTTGCAAGGCCTCGTCGCGCACGCCGACGAACTCCAGATCGACCCTGACCGCATCGCGATCGGCGGCGCGAGCGCAGGCGGAGGGCTCGCCGCGGCACTGGCCCTGCTCGCCCACGACCGCGCCGAGATCCGTCCCGTGTTCCAGTTGCTGGTCTACCCGATGCTCGACGACCGCACCACGTTGCGCACGGACATCGACACCCGCGGCCATCGCATGTGGACCCCGAAGAGCAACCGCTTCGCCTGGTCGACCTACCTGGGTGACGCCGTCGCCGGCCCCGACGTCTCGCCGTACGCGGCGGCGGCCCGCCGCAAGGATCTCACCGGTCTCCCGCCTGCCTGGATCGGCGTCGGCGCCCTCGACCTGTTCCACGACGAGGACGTCGAGTACGCCCGTAGGCTGACCGAGAACAACGTCCCCTGCGAACTCGACGTCATCCCCGGCGCGTTCCACGGATTCGACGCTCTGTTCCCCAAAGCCGAGGTCACCCGGGAGTTCTGGCGACTGCAGGCACAGGCGCTGAGTCGCGCGCTGACCGCCAGATGACCGCCCCGTTGAACTGGACCGCCGCAACCCGGCTGAGCATCCGCGCACACGACGCGCATGCAGTCTTCAAGCGTCTCGTTCGGCCACGTCCGCGTCTCATCCCGTCTTGGCGAACTCCACGGTGAACTCGAAGGGCTGGAACAGCGGGAACGAGATGCCCTCGTCGATCGGAGGAGGGCTGCTACCGCTCTGGCCGCCCGAGGTGATCTCCCACTTGACGACCTCCCAGCCGGGGGCGGGGATCGGCTGGAGCGCGCTCAGCACGGTCCCCTGCGGGAACTCCTGCTCACCCGCCTTGACCGGCGGATAGCTCCGCAGCGTGCCGCCCTCGGGGTTCTCGATCGTCACGGTCAGCGGGACCGCCGCGTTCTCCTCGAAGGTGGCGACCAGCTCACGCTGGGCGTCCATCGTCACGGTGGTCATCGGCGAGTTTCCCGGCACGGGCTTGCCGTCCAGCGTCCACCCGGTGAACGTGTAGCCGGGCGCCGGGATCGCCCGCACGGCCACCCTGGCCTTCTCCGCGTACGGGCCGGGCACCCGCGGCTCCACGACGCCGCCCTCGACGGGACTGCTCTTGGCGACCAGCACGGTCGAGTTCGCGCTCTTCGACTCGCGGTACGCAGCTGCACCCGGTGCCGACGCCTTGATCACCGACGCGTTGTCGGCGGGCCGGGCGAAGATGTCCGCGTTCTCGGCGTCGGCGCTCTGTCCCACGCCGACCGGTTTGCCGTGCCATGTCTTGTCCGGCGTCGAGTAGAAGGGCACGGCGGGACACGGGCCACCGCAGATGCCCTGGTAGGACATCGTGGTCACCCAGTCCTTGTCCGGCGAGCCGTAGCCGTGGTTGTGGGCGGAGCCGGGGTACCTCGAGTTCGGCGACGTCGACCAGTCGTGGTCGCCGCCGAGGTTGTGGCCGAGTTCGTGGGCGAGGCCGTGCGGAGGCGTGGTCTTCACGTCCAGCACGGTGTGCGCCTGGTCCACGCTGTCCTCCCCCGCCGGCAGGCTCTTGGGCATGCTGCCGACGCCGTAGAAGTCGCCCTGGCCCGTCTTGCCGATGAACACGGTCACGAGGTCCGCGCCGTACTCGTCACGGAGTTCCGCCACGTTCTCGTCCGCGCTGATCACCGGAGCGGCCTCGCGCGGGGTGGTCTCGACTCCTTCGTAGCCGGTCAGCTCTTCCGTGCCCACCAGCCGGATCTGCGAGTTCGTGTCGCTGTTCGTCATCACCCGGTTGGTGACGTTCACCTGGTCGTCGATCATCTTCTTGATCGCGGCCGCGCCACCGGCCGCGGCTTTGGCCTTGGGCGTGTACAGAGCGAGCACGTCGATGATCTCGATGCCGGTGGCCGCCTGTGAGAATTTCGGCGCCGGCAGGCCGAGCAGCACTCCGGCGACTGCGAGTGCCGCCGCCATCATCGGCAGACCAGGCGATCTCGTGCTCATCACTCACCCCTCATGTCGGTTACCTCGTGTACACAGGCAGCCACCGAGCGTAGGAGGCGCCGAGAGTGTCGGCGTGATGGAAAGCGACAACCACACTTGTGGGTAACACCTGACCCTTAGGCCGTGGGGTCAACCCTCAGTCGTTGCTGCAGGTTCTGCCGCTCGTCCTCGGTCAGGAGATAGCCGGCGAGCAACGCGCGCAGGGCGTCGACGAGGTCGTCGGGGCTGGGAGGGGAATCCGGTGTCGCGAGATGCTGCAGCATGAAGCCTTGGAACAGGGCGACGAACGCGGAACTGGCCGCGGCGGCGTTGGGCAGCCCCACCGAGGTCAGCAACTTCTCGGCCAGCCCGCGGTTGATCTCCATCGCCTCGGCGACGGGGCCGCGCAGGGCCGGGTTGCGGCCGGCTTCCAGGTAGAGACTCACCTGGGCGAGCTCGACCTGCCGATCCACCGCGAGGTGGCCGACGGCATTCGTCAGGCCGTCCGCGTCGACGGCGGGGTCTATCAGCTCGAGGAAGTCGTTCACCGTTTGCCGCACACGGACGCGCAACGCCTCGGCGGCCAGGTCGTTGATCGAGGCGAAGAAATACCCGGCGGTTGACGACGGCAGGCCTGCACGCGCAGCGACCGCGCGATGAGTGACCGCGTGGAGTCCGCCTTCCGCGATGAGTTCGGCCGCTGCTTGCAGCAACGCGTCGCGCCGACGCTGGCTGCGCTCCTGCTTCGGCGTGCGGACGATGTTCATACTTCCAGGGTAACAAATCTGTACGGATGCACAGGTTTGTGTTTGAGTAGGCAGCATGGCCGCAGTCCCCACACTTCCGGTGGCGCTCGCCGTGCCGCGCGAGCAGAGGACGGCGTGCCCGGTACCGGCCCGACCGATCAGGAGCGTGGGCTGACCATGCCTGGCGACACGTCCTGGTTCGTGCGCGACCGGTTCGGCATGTTCCTCCACTGGGGGTTGTACGCCCTGCCGGCGCGGGGTGAGTGGGTGCGCACCACCGAAGGTCTGTCCGATGTGGACTATCAGCGGTACTTCGACCGGTTCGACCCCGATCTGTACGACCCGGCGCAATGGGCTGCCAACGCCCGCGCGGCAGGCGTCCGGTACGTGGTGATCACCGCCAAACACCACGACGGGTTCTGCCTGTGGGACTCCGCGCAGACGGACTTCAAGTCGACGAACACGCCGTGCCGCAAGGACCTGTTGCGATCGTTCGTCGACGCGTTCCGGGCCGAGGGGCTGCGGGTCGGCTTCTACTACTCGCTGCTCGACTGGCACCATCCGGACTTTCCGGTCGACGCCTATCATCCGCTGGGCGGCGGCGTGGCCAAACGCATGGTCGAGGGAATGGGCGAGGAGTTCTCGTTCGAGACTCTGGCCGCGTTGCCTGAGGACATCCGCAAACGCAACGAGGACCGCGACATCCGGGTCTACGCGGCCTACGTGCGCGCACAGGTCCGTGAACTGCTGACCGGCTACGGCCGGATCGACGTCATGTGGTTCGACTTCTCCTACCCCGGCGCGGGCGGCCTGCCCGGCAAGGGCAGGGACGACTGGGAAAGCGCACGGCTGCTGGAGCTCACCAGGGAACTGGCGCCGCACGCCATCGTCAACGACCGGCTGGACCTGCCCGCGGATCACGCCGACGTGCACACGCCGGAGCAGGTTGTGCCGAAGGAGTGGGTACGCGTCGACGGGGCCCCGGTCGTGTGGGAGGCCTGCCACACGTTCAGCGGTTCCTGGGGTTACCACCGCGATGAGGCCTCGTGGAAGAGTCCGCAGCAGCTGGTGCGGCTGCTGGTCGAGACCGTGGCGTGTGGCGGCAATCTGCTGATGAACGTGGGCCCGACCGGCCGGGGCACGTTCGACCGGCGGTCGCTCGACGCGCTGGCCTGCTACGGCGACTGGCTGCGTCTGCACGGCCGGGCCATCTACGACTGCACGGCGAGCGAGTTCACTCCTCCCGCGGACTGCAGGTACACCCAGCGCGGCGACCGGCTCTACCTGCACGTGTTCGCGTGGCCGTGCGGCGAGCTGCCACTCGGCGAGGCGGCGGGCCAGGTCGCCTATGCCCAGCTCCTGGACGACGCCAGCGAAATCCCGCTGGTCGACTCACGCCGCGCGCTCAAGCTACCCGTCCGGCGGCCCGACGTGCTGGTGCCCGTTGTCGAACTTTTCCTGCGCACTGACGCTCCGTGAGGAGTTCACCCCCATGCCCACACCAGAAGAGCGAGCAGCCGCCTTGGAATGGCTGTCCCGAAGCAATGAGGAACGTGATGACCTGCTCGCCATGCGGCGGCAGAGGCAGCTGACCGACGATCACGTCACGGATGCGGCTCGTCCCAAGAACCTGCCCGAATCCCGTGGGCAGATCATCGACGTGTCGAGCCAGTTGCCAGATACCAGCGCCTGAGCTGCTCGACGATGCGCGGCCGCACCGGAGTGCGTCACCACAGCCGCCGGTACTGCGCGGCCGAGCCCGCGGTCGCGCGGTCCTCGTAGGAGCCGGGTTCGCCGCGGTCGACGTGGAACGTGGTCAGGGTGCTCACCGGCGACACCGGGTCGCGGCGATCGGCGATCACGCGCAGGTGGGTGCTCCACCGGTCCGGGGTGACGTCGTAGAGGTCGTAGCCGTACCTGTTGCCCTCGAAGTACTTCAGGTGCGGGTTGGCGAGCCCCAGCACCGGGCCGAGCACGGCGTTGGCGGCAGGACCGTAGCCGGACGAGGCGATCGAGTGCGCGAGGAACTCGGTGCCGATCACCGGCGACGTGAGGTCGTCGAAGTCGGGCCTGATGTCCTGGACGAACGCGGAGTGCCAGTCACCGGTGATCACGACCAGGTCTTCGAGGCCGGCGGTGTGGACGTTCGTCAGCACTTCCTTTCGTTCGTCGGCGAACCCGTCCCACTGGTCGGGGTAGGGACGGTGGCCGCCGGGCACCCTCAGCTGGCCGAGCATGATCGAGTTGACCCAGCAGTGCCAGGAGTCGCGGGCCTGGCGGACGCCCTGCTCGAGCCACGACTTCTGCTCGGCGCCGAGAATCGTCGCGCCGGGCACGTTCGGCGCCGAGCGGTACTGGCGCAGGTCGAGGACGGTGAGCTCGAGCAGATCGCCCCAGTACCGCCGTCGGCTCACCTGCGGTGCGGTGGGATGGCCGTCGCGGATCGGCATGTGCTCGTACCAGGCCTGGTAGGCGCCGAGCCTGCGCTGCGGCGTGGCCTGGCCGTAGTCGCCGACCACCTCGTGGTTGTCCCACGTGACGAACCACGGGTGAGCGGCGTGCGCGTCCCGCAGCGAAGGGTCACCCTTGTAGAGCGCGTGCCTGCGGCGGTAGTCCGTGAGCGTGAACGCCTCGGGGCCCTCGTGATCGCGCAGCGGGTGGCCGCCCGCCTGGCCGAATTCGTAGACGTAGTCACCGAGGTGCACGACGAAGTCCAGGTCCTCGCGAGCGATCGCGTGGTGTGCCGCCCAGTAGCCGTCGATGAACGACTGGCAGTTCGCCGAAGCGAAGCGCACCCGTCCGACAGGGCCGACCGGCGCGGTCCGGGTGCGGCCGGTCCTGCTGTCGATGCCGAGCGCTCGGAAGCGGTAGTAGTAGCGGCGTCCCGGCTCCAGACCGCCGACCTCGACGTGCACGCTGTGACCCACGTCTGCCACCGCCGCGGTCCGTCCATTCGCGACGATCCGGGTCAGCTCTCGGTTCGCGGCCACCAGCCACTCCACCTCGACGGTGTCGGGAAGGGGCTGGGTGTCGGCCAGTGGCTGGGGCGCGAGCCTGGTCCACAGCACGACGCTGTCCGGCAGCGGATCCCCGGACGCCACACCCAGGGTGAACGGGGCCGAGTCCCATCGCGCCCCGAGGTCCGCCGCCGCCTCCTGCGCCTGGGCGACGCTGAGCCTGTCGCTCAGCGGCCACGCCACCCCCAGCGCTCCCGCGGCGGCCGCGGCGCGCAACAGATCCCGGCGGTTGAGGTTCATGCCGCAACTCCAGGAACGAAGATCATCTCGTCGCCGCGATCAGGTCGCGGTACCAGTGGTAGGACGCCTTCGGTATCCGTTCGCGGGTGGCCCTGTCGACGTGCACCAGCCCGAAACGCTTGCTGTAGCCGAAAGTCCACTCGAAGTTGTCCAGCAGGGACCACACGTAGTAGCCGCGGACGTCGGAACCCTCGGCGATGGCGACGCGCACCGCGCGAAGGTGTCTGTCCATGTAGGACACGCGGTCGTGGTCCTCGACGCGCCCGTCCGGAGCGGGAACGTCCGGGCAGGCCGTGCCGTTCTCGGTGATGATGATCGGTGGCAGCGCGGACCGGTACCGCGTCCGCAGGTATCCCAGCAGCTCGGCCAGACCGGCGGGTTCGATCGCGATGCCCAGTTCGTTGCGCCGCACACCTTCCGGCGGATCCACGAGCCGGAACGGGAGCGGGTCGCCCGGCAGCGCGGCGGTCACGTACTGCGGACCGTAGTAGTTCACGCCGAGGAAGTCGTGCCCTTCGGTCAGCAGCGCGAGATCGCCGTCGCGCACCGCGTTGCCGACCGGCATGTGCTCGAGCACGGCCGATGGGTATCCGCCGAGGAAGGCGGGATCGCAGAACAGGTGCACCTGCAGCGCGGTGAGCAGTTCGGCGGCGTCGGAGTCCGCGGGCGCCGGCGACACCGGCCTGCCGAACGACAGGTTGTGCGCGATGCCGGTGATCGCGTCGCCGCGCAGGTGGGGCCGCATCGCCCGCACCGCGAGGCCGTGGCTGAGCAACAGGTGGTGCACCACGGGAAACACGTCCAGCATCCGCATCTCGCCTGGCGCGTACCTGCCGAGCCCGTAGCCGTAGAAGGCGCTGACCGACGGTTCGTTGTGGGTGATCCACGTCGATGCCCGGTCCCCGAGCCGTTGCGCCACAACGGCGGCGTACTCGGCGAACCGGTGGGCGGTGTCGCGGACCAGCCAGCCGCCCGCGTCGGACAGCGGTTGCGGCAGGTCCCAGTGGTAGAGCGTCGGACACGGATCGATCCCGTGCTCCAGCAACGTGTCGACCAGCCGCGAGTAGAAGTCGAGCCCCTTCGGATTCGGTCCGCCGCGTCCGTCCGGTTGCACGCGCGGCCAGGCCACCGAGAACCGGTAGGACGTGACGCCGAGGTCGGCCATGAGCGCGACGTCCTCGCGGTAGCGGTGGTAGTGCTCGCACGCCACCTCGCCCGTCTCGCCTCGTTCGACCCGCCCTGGAATGCGGCTGAACGTGTCCCACATGGACACTCCGCGGCCGTCCTCCTCGGTGGCGCCCTCGATCTGGTAGGCCGACGTCGCGACGCCCCAGACGAAACCCGGCGGGAACTTCACGATGCCTCGATCCTGAAGACGAACGCGTGCTCCGACCTGGTGGCGGCGTGCTGGTCACCGCCCGCGGGCGTGGTGACGACCAACCGCCCGCCCTCGTGCCGGAACGGCAACGGCCTGCCGTCGGAACCGAGCAACGTGATCCGGCGGGCGTCGACCGGGGCGGTGATCACGAGTTCCCTGCCCGGCCAGACCAGACTCGTCGCGTAGAGATCACCGTTGGCACCCTTGGTGTACCTCAGATCTCCCTCGGACCGGGTGGTCCACGTGCCGCTGCCGTAGATCGCCTCGCCGTTGATCCGCAGCCAGGCGCCGATGCCGCGCAACCGTTCCGCCATCGCGTCCGGGATGGTGCCGTCGGGCTTCGGCCCGATGTTGAGGAGCAGATTCCCGTTGTCCGCCACGGTGTTCACCAGCATGTCGACGAGCGAGCCGGTGCCGGCGAGCTCGTCGCCGGGGTCATAGCCCCACGAGTGCCCCATGGTCGAGGCGACCTCGGTGTACGCGGCGTCGGGACGAGGTGGCCCGGTACCGTCCGAAGTCCGCTCGATCACCTCGTAGTCGCGATGCGTGTCCTTGTCGCCGCAGCGGCTGTCGACCACGACGCCGTCCGGATTGTGGTCCGGCGCCTGGTTGTAGTAGTCCGCGATGACCTCGTTGGACTTGAAGTACGCCTCCGGACCACCGATGTCGCACCACAGGGTGTTCGGGTGGTACCGGTTGATCAGTTCACGCAGCTGCGGCCGGACCTGGCCTGCCGCGTAGTCGTTCAGCGGCCGGTATCCGGTGTAGGGCACGGGCAGCTGGGTGTAGGCGTTGCGGCGCTGGAGCGCGCCCGCCCACGGCAGCTCACCCGCGAGGTAGCGCACCGGATCCTTGAGGAGCTCGGCCGGGTCGAGCGGCCGCTGGGGTTGTGGCGCGGGGCTGAACCACTCGGGGATCGAGTAGTACAGGCCGGGCTTGACTCGGTCACCCCTGCGGTGCGCGGCGTCGAACAGCTCCCCCACCAGGTCCCGGCGCGGGCCGAGCTCTCCCGCGTCGCGGCCGGTCGTGTCCGACGGCCACAGCGCGAACCCGTCGTGATGCTTCGCGGTGAGGTTGAAGTAGCGCGCGCCGGCGTCCTCGAACAACCTCACCCACGCGTCCGGGTCGAAGTTGGCGGCGGTGAACTCGGGGATGAAGTCGTCATAGGTCTTGAACGGGCCGTGCTTGAGCAGGTGGTGCTTCCACGCGTTCGTGCCGGGGATCTGCTGCACCAGCCAGTACCACTCCGCGACGCCGTAGCCGAGCCCGTCCGCCGGCGCGGGCAGCAGCGGGGCGCCGTACGCGGGCACTGAATACGGTCCCCAGTGGACGAAGATCCCGAACTTCGCGTCGCGATACCAGTCCGGCAGCGGATGCCTCGCCAGGGACTCCCTGGTCGGGTCGTACCGGATCGGGTCTGCCGCTGCCGCAGGGGTGAGCGTGGCCGCGAGCACCAGCAGCACAGCCGCGAGATGACGCCGCCTCATCGGCGCACCTCATCGAGGACGCGGAGAGCCTGGTGGTCGGCACCGAGCTGGTTGGGGTGAAATGGTGCCGCGAGTCCCACCGGCGTCAGCGACAGCGGCAGCAACCCCTCGACCCACGTGGTGCCGGGCAGCTGACAGAAATCGTGTCCCGCGCTCGTGGTGTAGGTGTCGACGAACCGCACCGACTTCGCCACGGCGACCCGCGCGAGCATGGCGTTGAACTCCTCCAGCTTCGCGCGCAGCCAGCGCACGTCGCCGTCGAGCATCGGTACCAACGGCCAGCAGCCATGACGCGGAACGCCCTGGAGGTAGTCGACGAGCAGGACCGTCGCGTGCGGAGACCGGAGGCGGATGCCGTCGATCGCGGCGGCGATCTTCGGCTCCGCCGCGGCGATGCGCACCGACATCTCGTCGACCCCGCCCGCCGTCCACCTGGCCGCGCAGGGATTGCCGAGCAGTGGCGGCAACGGCAGCGGGAGTGGCGGCAGGAGGTTGAGGCAGTCGGATACCGCGCCGGCGAGGCCGACGTCGTTGCCCCCGATGCCCAGCGTGACCAGGTCCGTGGTCGCGGTCAGGCGGTCGAACTGGGGCTGGTTCATCCCGTGCGGCACGCTCTGCGGTCCGGCCAGGGCATCCGTGGTCGCCGAACCGCACGTGGCGTCACGGAACTTCCGAGCCCCCAGCGCCGCGGCGACCTGCTTCGGATAGTTGCCCGCACTCTGCAGACAGCCCCACGGCACGTCCCGAGTGGAGATCATCGTGGGCATGGGCGTCGAGTCCGCCGACCACGAGTCGCCGAGCGCGACGTACTCGGCGACGGCAGAAGCGGGCGTCGCGGCAGCAACTCCGGTGCCTGCGAGGAATCCGGTCACGGCCAGCAGCCCGGGGATCACCCGGCGGCGGCGACGAACACAGGGGTTTCGCACGGCGCGACCAAACCACAAAACCTGTGCATCTGTCCAGGTTTGTGTCGCGTTCGGGTGATGACCGGTCGGTCGTCGCGGCAGCAGGCGGGTCAGCGGAAGGCGGCCCGGACGTCGTGGGCGAACTCCTGGAACGTGTGGGGTTCGCGGCCCAGCAGCACGCGCGCCACATCGCTCGTTTTCGCCGCGACGCCGCGCTTGATCTGCCGGTGCACCTCGACGACCCCGTGCGCGAGCCAGTCCGGCAGGCCTGCCCGCAGGGTCGCGTCGAGGGCCGCCTCGTCGGGCACGTCGACGTACTCCACCGGTTTGCCGAGCACCTCCGACAGCTGCGCTGCCACGTGGTGGTAGGTGATCGCCTCGGGGCCGGTGAGCTGGTAGGTGCGGCCGTCGTGCTCGTCCTCGGTGAGCGTGAGGGCGGCGACCGCGGCCAGGTCCCGCCGGTCGATCATGGCGATCTCCGCGTCACCGGCCGGGGCGAAGATCTTTCCGATCGTCCTGATCGACTCGGCGGAGGCCAGCACGTTGGTCATGTGATAGCCGGACCGCAGGATCACCGCCGGGATCCCGCAGGCCCGGAGCAGCTCCTCACACCGGCCCTGCCATGCCGCGAAACGCGCGTCGGAGCGCGGATCGGCAGCGGTCGTCGACATCTTCACGATGCGCCGGACCTTTGCGGCTGCCGCCGCCTCCAGGAAGGCGCTCTCCCACTGCACCATGTCCGGGTGGGAAGGGGTGAGCAGGAAGGCCCGGTCCACGCCGGCCAGTGCGGCCGCGACCGATGCCGGGTCGCCGTGGTCGCCACGGCACAACTCGACGGCGGAGCCGAACAGCTCGCGTGCCTTGCCGGGATCGCGAACGAAGGCGCGGACGGCCGCACCTCGGCTCACCAGATCTTGGACCAGGTGCCGGCCGACGTTGCCCGTCGCTCCGGTGACCAGGATGGTGCTCATGTCGTGTGCCCTTCGCTGGGTGGGATGTTGGCGTTGAGGTGGAAGACGTTGGCCGGGTCCCACCGGTCCTTGAGCGCGGTCAGCCGTTCGAGCCGTGCCTCGCCGTAGGCGGCCTGGATCCCCGCGAGGCCTTCGTCGGAGATGAAGTTGGCGTAGACGCCGTCGCTGTACGGCGCGAGCGCCTGCCAGCCCTCCCTGGCCCACTCGCGGTGCCGATCGGGCTCGATGTCGGCGGCCGGCCAGCCCACGGTCAGGCTCATCTCGAACCCCCGCGCGCGGTCACCGACCGCGGTGGCGGCGTCGTCGACCCTGCTGACCGCACCGCCGACGGCCCACCCGTTGATCTGGGCGAACGGACTGGTCCGGCCCTCGATGGCGGTGGCGAAGACGTCGATGACCTCGGTGGTGAGGCTGGGCAGCCGGCGCGCCTTCCAGTAGTAGTGGCGGCCGGGCGGGGCGCCGCCGTCGAGCATCGTCTGCAGCGCCAGGTACGGCATGGGCCGGAACCCGTCCCCGAGTGGCGTGCCCAGTGCGCGCAGCGGAGCGACGACCTGGCCGGCCATCGCCGGATCGCCCGTCCAGGCCAGGATGAGCCCGACGACCGGTTTGCCGAATTCCGCCGGCGACGTGAACGGGGTCGGCGGCGCGGGCATCACCGCGACGCTGATGCCCAGTTCGTCCGGTGCCCCGGCGGCGAAGTCGTTCACGAACCCCAGGACCTGCTGTGCGTGGTCCACCGGCCAGAAGATCGGCCCGCCGACGATGAGCGGTCCCACCGGATGCAGCTGGAACCGGAACGCCGTGACGATGCCGAAGTTGCCGCCACCGCCCCGCAGTCCCCAGAACAGTTCCGGTTCGGTGTGCGCGTCGACGCGGATCTTCTCCCCGTCGGCGGTCACCAGGTCCACGGCCAGCAGGTTGTCGACGGTCAGGCCGCACCGGCGCATGAGGTGGCCGAGTCCGCCCCCGAGGGTCAGCCCGCCGACTCCGGTGTGGCTGATGACTCCGCCGGTGGTGGCCAGCCCGAACGCCTGGGTCGCGCGGTCCAGTTCGGACCACAGCAACCCGCCCGCGGCCCAGACCGTCCGGGTGGCCGGGTCCACCCGCACCGCCTTCATCAGGGACAGGTCGAGCATCAGCGCGTCGTCGCAGACCCCGTACCCGGCAAGGGAATGGCCGCCACCGCGGACCGAGATCGCCAGGTCGTGCTCACGGGCGAACCGGACCGCGGTCACCACGTCGTCACTGCCGGCGCAGCGGGCGATGAGGGCGGGCTTGCGGTCGATCACGCCGTTCCACACCCGCCGCGCCTCGTCGTAACCCTCCTCGGGCGGGCGCAGCAGCGCGCCCCGGAACTCGGCGCGAAGACGGGCGAAGGTGCCGTTGTCGAGCATGGTGTCCTCGTTTCAACCGGACACGGACGCGGGGCCGGTCATGAGGCGGGCGATGTTGGCGGGGGCGAAGAACTCCTCGGGCGAGAGCGTGCCCGCGGTGATGCTGACGAAGTCGTCCATCGCGTCCTGGTCGCCCTCGATCGCGGCGAACAGGTGCCGCATCTCCGGCGGAGGTGGCTCCATGGCCGCCAGCTGGGTGGCGAACTCGTAGATCGGCAACCCGCGTTCGTCGCGAACTCGCTGATAGTCCGCCATCGCCGCGTCGTACGCGCGGCGACCGCGGAAGAAGTCGTCCAGCGCGGCAGCGCAGAGTTCGGCGCTCGCGAACGCGTCGCTGATTCCCTTGGGCACGACCGGGTCCTTGTTGTAGCCGGCGTCGCCGACCAGAGCCCAGCCTGGGCCGTACGGGGTGCGGAAGTAGTTCCACACGCCGCCACCGACGAACGGCTCGACCCGCGTCGCGGCGCGCACCCGTTCGGCGAAGGCAGGCGCCAACCGGACGGTCTGCTGGAATGCGGCTTCGGGATCGGCCTTGAGTGCCCGCATTTCCGCGATGGGCCAGCCGAAGACGACGAGCGTCAGGTCGTCGTTCGTGGCGATCGCGCCCAACGCGCGGCCCGGCCGGATGATGAACTCCACGCCGTCCACCGGCAGGTCGCGGAACAGGGTGTAGTAGCCGTACTGCAACCGGGGCTTCTCGTGGTACTGCCGCGCGCCGACCCACTTGGCGACGTGCGAGGTGCGCCCGTCGGCCCCGATCACGACGCGGGCCCGCTCGGTCACCTGGCGGCCGTCCTCGCCGTGGCCGCGGATCCCGGCCACGCGGCCGTCCGACACGAGCAGGTCGTCCACGTTGAAGTGCTCGCGCACCTCGGCGCCGGCCTGTGCTGCCGCGTCGATGAGGATCTTGTCCAGGAAGTGGCGGCGCGGCGCATAGGCGGTGTTGATCCCGTCCACCGCGCGCGGTGTTCCGCTCAGGGTCACCTCCCCGAAGTCGAGCGTCCACGACCGCAGCGGCGGGCATCCGGTCGCGGTCACCGCACCGAGCAGCCCCCAGCGGCGCAGTGCGGCCACGCCAGGCGGCTGGATGATCAACGTCGACAGCGTGTCGCTGGGGAACGTGGCCCGGTCGACCAGCAGCACGCGGTAGCCGCGACGGGCCAGCAGCATGGCGGTCGGCGACCCGGCGCACCGGGCTCCTACGACGATCACGTCGTACTCGGCGGTCATGGCGTCCTCCCTGGTGGCAACGACGATCGACCACCAGCGTCGCTGCCGGGGCGTTCCGCGAGCGTTCCGTCAGGCGTTCGCCGGCTGCTGCGTGGCGAGGAACTTCGCGCGGAGACGTTCCGCCTCCGGGCGCCACACCACCGAGTTGGTGAGCGCGATGAGTTCGTCCGCCACGCGAAGCCCGGTGTCCGCGTCGCCGGCCGCGTCGCAGGCGGCCAGGAGGATGCGCAGCAGGGACGACCGCAGCCCTGGCGCGGCCTGATCCTGTTTCGGTGTGGCCGCGACGATCCGCTCGATCTCCGCGATGCGCTCGGGTGAACCGGCGTCGAGCACCCTCAGGTAGGCGTCCAGGGCCGCGACGGCTGCCTCCACCTGCACCCCGGTTCCGGGCCGCGCAGCCGCCTTCCCCCGTTCCACGAACCCGCGCAGCGCCGGCACATCCTCCATGTCCAACGCCAGCAGCGAGGCGAAGACCAGTGCCGTGGCCGTGCTGTACGGGTGCGCGATCTCCACGGCGCGAGCCAGCCCACGGTCCCTGGCGAGGATCGCCGCCTCGTCGTCGCCCAGGAACCGGTGCGTCAGCGCCAGCCGGGTCAGGCAGACCACCGCGGGATCCTGCGCGTACCGGAGCAGGTGCTCGCGGCGGTTCTCGTCGCGATAGGAGTCCACTGCCCGTTCCAGGTGCTCACGAGCCGCGGTCAGTTCACCCGCCCAGAACGCGGTGACACCGAGCAGGTACTCCCCCTCGACACGCAGCATGTCGTCGTCGTCTCGCTGCCCGCGCTCGCGCAGGGCGGCGCCGTACTCCCGCGCGGCCGCGAAGTCGCCGAGCGCCAGGCTGCCCAGTCCCAGCGAGCGCAGCAGGGGCGGTGCGGGCACGGCGCCCAGGGACCGGCAGAGCTCCAGCGCGCGCCCGTGGGCCTCGTGGATCTGCGCCGAGGCGTAGCCGTCGCTCGCGACCAACGGAGCCAGCAACGCGGTCGACAGGTCGAGCTCCCGGTTCCACCGCTGCGCCGACTCGGGCTGGGTGCGCACGAGCGTCAGTGCGCGGGTGAGGAGCCGGGCGGACTCGGCGTGCGCGTACAGCCGCTGGGCCACGTCCGCGGCGCGGGCGTACGCGTCGGCCGCCTGCTCGAGCTGCCCGGCCTCCTCGAGGTGCCGCGCCAGTTGCCCGCTCACGCTGTCCAGGTCCTGAGCGAAGGCCGTCTCCAGCGCCCGCGCGACCTGCCCGTGCAGGTAGCGGCGTCGCATCGGGCTCAACTCCGCGTACACCGCTTCGCGGATCTTGTCGTGGCTGAAGTCGTAGGCCGTCGTGCCGTGTTCGCGGATGGTCCGACGACGCCACAGCTCATCCAGTCCGCTCACCACCACGTCGTCGGTGAGTCCTCCGGCCAGTGCGAGCACCTCGGCGGTGAACTCCCGGCCGACGGTCGCCGCGATCTCCGCCAGCTCCCGGGCCGCGCCGGACACTTGCGCCATCCGGGCCCGGATCACCGCCTGCACCTTCGGTGTGAGCACGTCGCCGGCGCGCACCGCCTCGACGACGAACAGCGGATTTCCCTCGGTCTGCTCGTAGAGCGCGGCGACCTCGGCCTCGGCGAGCCGGTTGCCCTTCATCTGCTCGGCCAGCACCGCCGTCTCGGCCAGGGTGAGCCGGTCCAGGTCGATCTCGCTCATGGTCTCGGCCACGCGCAGGGCGTTGAGCACGTCCCGCAGCGGCGCCGTGGTGTCGATGTCCTCGCGGCGGGCCGTGGCGACGACCAGCAGCGGCACCGGCTGTGGTGTCCGCACCACGTAGTGCAGCAACTGCAGTGCTTCCCGGTCCCACCACTGCACGTCGTCGGCCACCAGCACCACCGGGGCGCCGGGCGCGACCAGAGCGCTGACCACGGCGTCGTAGACGCGCTGCCGCTGCTCGCTCTCCGGCAACCGCTGCGGACGCGGCACCGTGGCGATCAGCTCCGGCAGCAGGCGGGCGAGTTCGGTGAGGTACGGCGCGGGCAAGGTGCGCAGCGACCGGCCGAGTCGCTCCGAGCGGAGCCACGCCGTGACCGGCCCGTAAGCCAGCATGCCCTCACCGGGATAGGCGCGGGCGACCGCGGTGACGGCGCCGCGGTGCGCACACCACGCCCGGAATTCCTCCGCAAGGCGGGTCTTGCCGATTCCGGGCTCCCCCGCGAGCAGCACCACCTGGGCCCTGGTGCGCGCCTGGCGCCAGGCGGCGGTCAGCGCCACGCGCTCGGCGGACCGGCCGACGAACGGCGTCCCGCTCACACGAGCGACCTGCGCGACCTCGTCCCGCGCGAGGAGCGCGTCGTACGCCGCCCGCGTCGCGGCCGCCGGCTCCACGCCGAGCTCGCGTTCCAGCGTCGCCGCGCAGTCGTGGTACACCCTGACCGCGCTCGTCCGGTCGCCGCGAGCGTCGTACAGGCGCATCAGCACCCGATAGGTCTCTTCGCGCGTCGGCTGCTCTCGCACCAGCCGCTCGGCGTGCCGCGCCGCGTCGGCGAGGTCGCCACGCTCCTGGGCCGACGCGATGAGCCGTTCCAGGGCGTCGAGGTAGTGGCGACGCAGCCGATCCCGTTCCTGGTCGACCCAGTCGTCCGACCGGCCGGCCAGCAAATCGCCGGTGTAGGCCTCGACGGCTTCGGACCACGACTCCCGGTCCAGCGCCGCCTCGAACTCGGCCACGTCGAGCCGGTACGGCGGATCCCGCGTCCAGGACAGGGTCCGCGGCGTCACCTCGAGATGGCGGTCGATCCCCGGCAGCGAGTGGCGCAGGGTGTGCAGCACGTGCCGCAAGTTGGTCATGGCCTGCGCCTCGGTGGAGTCGGGCCATTGCGCGAACGCCACCCGCTGCCGCGGCTGCGGCTCGTGCCGGTGCAGCAGCAGGAAGGCCAGCACCGACTCGGCGCGGGCGGAGTCCAGCGGCGCCGGAGCGTCACCCCGGAGCACCAGGAACTGCCCGAGCAGCCGGATCGACAACGGCTCCTCTGTCACGATTCCGGACGGTAGGTTCCGCGCTCGTGCGTGTCTACTTGAAGACGGAATCCGTTTCAACGCCGTAAGAGGTGTCGGCCGCCGCGGCGTCCCCGTGGGGGTTTCGGTTTCGATCTCCGCTTTCAGTTCCGGCGCGACGGGGTTGTACCTGGCGTTGTGCTGACCCGGCTCGGTGTCGAAGGCGAGCGTGCCGTCGGCGAAGGTGCGGGTGACCCTGGGCCGCCTCTTCGCCTTGACCGGGCTACTGGTCTGATCGCTGCCAGTGGCGGAGCGAGAGTGCCTCGACGCGGGCGAGGACGGTGGCGGTCAGGTAGCCGAAGACGCCGACGAGGAGGAGCAGGCCCCAGGCGGCGGGCGCGTCGAGGTTCTGCTGGCGTTCGACGAGCAGGCGGCCTATGCCGTGGCCGGTGCCGAAGATGTCGACCAGCAGCGCGACGATCATCGCGGTGGACGAGGCCACGCGGGTGCCGAGCACGATCGCCGGCACGAGTGAGGGCAGGACCAGCTTCCACCAGCGCGCAGGCGGCGAGAGGCCGAGAGTGCGTGCGGTGTCCAGGCGCACGGCCGGGATGGCTCGGGTGGCGGTGACGGTGTTGAGCAGGATGGGCCAGACCACGGCGAACGCCACGTTGAGGACGCTGGTGGATCGGCCCGTGCCGAGCAGCAGAACCGCTACCGGCACGAATGCGGCACCGGGCACGGTGGCGATGAAGTCCAGGGACGGCGTGAGCGCGCGGTCGATGCGGCGAGAGGAGCCGATGGCCGCGCCGGTGAGCGCACCGGCGATGACGGCGACGGTGAGGCCCAGCAGATAGACCGACAGGGTTTCGGCGAGTGCCGGCAGCAGTGCGCCGTCGGCGTGCAACGACGCCAGGGCTTTGAACCATTCGGTCGGCGGCGGAAGCGCGATCGATGCCGCGTCGCCCATCAGCTGCCACCCGGCGAGCAGTGTGAGGAGCGGGAGGAGCCCGCGTTTGGAGCTCATGCCGCGCCTGCCTGGTCGAGGTTCGCCGCGCTGCCGGGCAGGGCGATCCGGACCGCCCGGCGCAGCGTCGCGTTGAGCAAGGCGCCAACGATTCCGCAGGCGAGGGCGTAGGCCCACATGCGCGCGGGATCAAGTGCCTGCATCGACTCGATCAGGCCGCCGCCGAGACCTTCCGGCGTCATGATCATCTCGGCGACGACGGTGACCAGCAGTGCGGTCATCGCGGTGACCCTGGCCCCTGCCAGCCACGCGGGGAGCGCCGCCGGGAACACGATCGTGCGAGCGGTCCTGGCTCGGCTGAGTCGCAACGTTCGCGCTACGTCGTGCAGGCGCGCGGGAACGGTGGCGACGGCGCCCGCGGTGTTGACCAGCACGGGCCACTGGGCTGCCCAGGTCGCGAGGATCAGCTCGGTGCCGGGACCAGGGCCGAACGACAGCAGCGCGACCGGCAGGAGTGCGACCGCGGGGATCGTGCGGAGGAAGTCGACCGAGGCCATGAGGTAGGTCCGCACGATGGGGATCGAGCCGATCGCGAAGCCCAGGACGCCACCCAGCACGAGGGCGAGTGCGGCCGAGATGACGACGATCGCGAGGGTGTGGGCGAGGTCGGCGGCGAGCTCCCCCGACGAGGCGAGGGCGATCAGGGATTCGCCGATCCCGCTCGGGGCGGGCAGGTAGTCGTAGTTCAGCACGCCGGTCGACACCAGCAGCTGCCACGCGCCGACTCCGGCGAGCGGGACGACCAGCCCGATGCGATCACCCATGGTCGGCGCGCAGGGCTTCCCCTAGTTGGTGGCGGACTCGCAGGTAGCCGGGCAGCTCCCTGGTGGCGAGCTGGTCACGCGGCCGGGGCAGTCCGGTCGGCAGGGCCTCGGTGATGGTGCCCGGTGCGCCGGCGAGAACGAGCACGCGGTCGCTGAGGTAGATCGCCTCGTCCAGATCGTGGGTGATGAACACGATCGTCGTGCGGGTCTCCCCGTGGATGTTCAGCAGCACGTCCTGCAGAGCCGACTTGGTGAGCGCGTCGAGTGCGCCGAACGGCTCGTCCATCAGGAGCACGGTCGGTCGCACCGCCAGCGCCCTGGCGATCTGGACGCGCTGCGCCATGCCTCCCGAGAGCCGCCGCGGATACTCTCCGCCGCGTCCTTCCAGCCCCACCAGGCGAAGCGCCCACTCCACCCGTGCACGCCGTTCCCGCCGGGGCAAGGTGCTCTCCAGACCGAGGGCGACGTTGCGCTCGACGGTGCGCCACGGCAGCAGTGCGTTGTCGTAGTCCTGGAACACGACGACAACGTCGGCAGGTGGTCCGTGCACCGCTTGGTCGCCCAGGATCACGGTGCCAGAGCTTGGGGCGAGCAGGCCGCCGAGCACCCGCAGCAGAGTCGTCTTGCCGACTCCGGAACGGCCGACGATCCCGACGATCTCGCCGGCGGCGACGTCGAAGGAGATCTCCCGCAGGACTTGCCGGGGGCCGTCGGTGGAGTTCAGCCGAACCCCGAGGCGGCCGACCTCGTACGCGACCTCGGTTCGCTCGACGGTGCTCACGGATGGTCCTGCCACACCAGCTTGCCCACGTCGGGTTCGGTGTCGATGGTGCCAACGCGCCGGGCGATGGTGACGTACGGGCGCAGGTCCTCCGGCGTGATGTCGATCGTCCAGTCGGGCAACGGCGACCCCTGGGCGACCGCGGGTGGCATCGCCAGCCACGTTTCCAGGTACTTGCGCGCCTCGGCGTCGTGGCCGTTCAGGTAGTCGACGGCCTCCTGCAGCGATCTGCGCCAGGCCCTGACCACGTCAGGGTGATCGCGGGTGTACGCCGCAGTGGCCGCGAACAGCGCTGTCATGCCGCTGGTGACCTTGCCGTCGCTCGCTTTCCGCACCGCCGTTGCGACCAGCTCGGACTGTGCGTGGAACCCGCGGTCGAGCAGTGCGCTGCTGTACGGGATTCCCGCCACGACGGCGTCGACCCGCCCGGCGGCCAGCTGGTCGCCCATCGCGGGGAAGGGGGTCTGCACCAACTCGACCTCGTGGAGGCCGACCCCTTCGTCCAGCAGCAGATACTTCAGGCAGTCCGGGACTGTGCCGGTCAACGCCGGGACGGCGATCTTCTTGCCCCGCAGCGCCGCGAACGAGTCGAGGGATCGGTCCTTGGTGAACAGGGCACCGTTCGGGCTACCGGGCGTCGAGCGCTGCATCCGGTTGACCACCTGGACGTCCAGGCCCTTGTCGGCAGCCACCAGCACGATCGTCGGGAGGCTGAAGACGATGTCGTACCGGCCCGCCGTCAACGCGGGCGCGAACGTCGTGGGCTCCTGGGCCTCGGTCCGTTCGATGCGCAGCCCGTGGCGCGCGAAGATCCCCTGCTTGTCCGCGACGTGCACGGGCAGCGTGCTGCCCAGCGGGATCATCGCCACCCGCACCACGGTGACACCGTCCGGCGAGGACGGGGCGTCGGCTCCGCAGGCGGCGACCGCGCCGGTCAGCAGCAGGGTCGCAGCGGCGCGAATCCAGGTCCTGTTCATGGCGGGCCACCTCGTTGACGTTCGCATGCGTTATCGATCGATCACAGTCGGATGTAACAGCAGCCGGCTCACCGGGGCCGCCTTCCCCACACCGAGACCATGCACAGCGAAGCGGGGAACAACTGATCCGGCTCGGCGAGCAAGGCGCGGTACCGATCGATCTCTGCGGCGGTCATCAGGCCGGCGCCGACGATCTGGTCCCGGACGAGGTCGACCGTCGCAAGGGTGAACCGCGCGACCGGCGGGGTGCGGAGCGGCACCGAGAAGCTCTCACCTCCGAGGTCGCTCAGCCCCGCATCGCGGAACAACCGCGGCACGCGGAGGCCGAGGCCGGGGTCGCCGCCGCGTTGCAGGATCAAGGCGTTGATCGCGCGCCGCACCTCCCGCGCGAGGGCGGCGGCCGCGTCGTCCGCGGGCTCGAAGCACTCGGTCGGCGCCGAGCTCATCTGCTCCAGCATCAGCCATCCGCCGGGCTTGAGTGCGGCGATCATCGACTGCAGCGCCGTCTCCCGCGCGAAACCCAGCACGGCGCGTGCGTGCACCAGGTCGAACGCCGACTCGGGCAGCGCGTCGGCGCCGATGTCGTGTGTGCGCAGCTCCAGGTTCGAGGCCTGCGGTGCCACGAACGCACTGGTGTCGATGTCGGTGGCGAGCACGTACCCGGCCGGGCCGGCACGGTCGCTCAGGTAGCCGGCGATCGAGCCGTGGCCCGCGCCGACCTCGAGACACCGCCAGCCAGGACCGACGCCCAAGGCGTCCAGGTGCCGGCGTGTCGCCGGGTCGTACAGGTCCTCCAGCAGGGCGAGCCGGGCACCCGCGTCCGGTGTGGAGTTGCCGAACGGGTAACAGGGCGGTGCCGCACAGCGACTTTCTGGGCACATAGGCCGATGATCGAGGCGGCGTACCGATGCACCAACGGGGAATGCCCGCAGCTTCGACCGAAGGGTTAGCTGCGACCGGCCTGTCCGGGGACGTGCTGCTCGACCGCGACGACGATCTCGGCGAGATCGATCGGGCCCTCGCACGGGCCCTGACCGGCGACGGCCAGGTCCTGCTGATCGAAGGTGCGCCCGGCATCGGCAAGACGACCCTGCTCGCGGAGCTGCGCGGGCGGGCCCGCGGCGGGGGAATGACCGTGCTGGCCGCCCGGGGTGGTGAGCTGGAGCGAGGCTTCGGGTTCGGGATCGTCCGCCAGCTGCTCGAGGCGCAGGTGGCCGGCGCGACCGAGGACGAACGCGATCGGCTGCTGGCCGGTGCGGCACGCCTGGCCACGCCGGTGTTCACGGCGGCCGACGTCCAGGAGAACAGCGGCGACGTCACCTACGCGACGCTGCACGGGCTGTACTGGCTGGTCGCGAACCTGGCGGAGCGAGCCCCGCTGGTGCTCTCCGTGGACGACGCGCACTGGGCGGACGCGCCGTCCCTGCGCTTCCTCGACCACCTCGCGCACAGGCTCGACGGCCTGCCGGTGATCATCGCGCTGACCGCCAGGTCGGGGAGCGCGGCGCACCGCGAGGACCTGCGGTCACTCACCCTGGAGGCAGCGCTGACGATCCAGCCGCGCCCGCTGAGCGACGCGGCGGTCGGTCTGCTGGTCGAGGCCGGCCTCGGTGACGACGCACCGGTCGCGCTGCGGCTGGCCTGCCGGAAGGCGACGGGTGGGAACCCCTTCCTGCTCTCGGAGCTGCTCAGGGAACTGCGCCGTGGCGCGGATGCCGATCCGGCGGTCGTGCCGCGCATCGGACCGGAGCGGATCGCCGCCTCGGTGCTCCTCCGCGTCAGCCGGCTGCACCCGGCGGCACCAGCGTTCACACGTGCGGTCGCCGTACTCGGTCACCACGCGACACTGGCCAACTGCTGCCGGCTGGCCGAGCTGAGTCCGGCACTGGCGCGATCACTGGTCGACTCGCTCGCGGACCTCGGCGTGCTGGAAGACGGCGACCCGCTGCGGTTCGTCCACCCGATCGTTCGCACAGCCATCTACGACGACGTACCGGCTGCCGAGCGTTCGGTGTCGCACGCCGCGGCGGCGCGAGTGCTCGCCGATCTCCACGCCGATCCGGAGGCGATCGCGGTACATCTGCTGAGCACCCATCCCGCCGGGGATCCGGCAGTGGTGAAGGTGTTGCTCGAGGCGGCTCGCAGGACGATGTCCAGTGGTGCGCCGGACACCGCCGCGGCGCTCCTGCGCCGAGCGATCGCGGAACCCCCGCCCGATGGCGAGCGGCCGGAGGTCGTGCTCGCACTGGCGCGCGCCGAACACGAGCTGAACTCGGCCGAGGCACCTCGCCTGTTCCTGCTCGCGGCCGAGGACGCGGCCGATCCCGTGGTCCGCGCCCGCGCGCTGATCGGCTTCGCCTGGGCGGTGCATCCTGATGTGGCCCGCCTGCGTCCCTACCTGGATTCGTGGCGGGAGGCCGCATCGGCGGTACGCGCGCAGGATCGGGAGATCGCGCTCGAACTGGAGGCGGCCCGGCTCGGCGCGTTGCTGTTCAGCCGTGAGGGTCCAACGTCCTTCGAAGACGAGGTCGAGCGCTTCCGCGACCTGCCAGGACGCACGGCGGCCGAATGCCTGCTGCTGTCCTTCGTCGCACGTAAGGCACTGGCCGAACGTCACGTCGCCGAGGCGGTCGCCTTCGCCCGCCGGGCCGCTGCGCACCCGACGCTCACCAGTCACGCCGGGCACCCGCTGTGGCGGACGAACATCATCTTTCCGCTGATGGCGGGCGAGCAGTACGACCTCGCCGAGCACATCCTGTCCCAGGCGCTCCTCAACGCGGAGCGCTCCGGCTCGCCGCAATGGCTCGGCAGAATCGGGTGGCTGCGCACTCTGATCCGGCACCGGCGCGGCGACCTGCGCGGTGCCGAGGCCGATGCCCGTCTGGTGATCGAGAGACAGCTCCCTGGCCGAGGGAACACGGCCAGCATTCTCATGGCACAGGTCCTCCTCGACCAGGGACGGGCCGGGGAATGCGCGGCCATGCTCGCCGAGCGCGGGCTCGGCGGAGGCTCGGCGCGCGACGACATGCCATCGGTCTGGTTGCTGACGATCACCGGGCGGCTGAAGACCACCCTGGGTGATCTCGACGGAGCCCGTTCCGATCTCGAGGGAGCGCTGGAGCGGGTCCGGAACTTCCGGAACCGCGTGCCCAACGAACACGACATCCGCGTCGCGCTGGTTTCCGTCCTGCACGCCCTCGGCGACGAGGACGCCGCATCCACCGCGGCCGACGACGCACTTGAAGCCGCTACCGCCACCGGTGTCCGGCGCGCGATGGGCGGGGCGCTGCGCGTGTCCGGCCTCGTTCGGGGAGGCGCGGCGGGGCTGGAGCAACTCCGCCACGCCGTCGAGATCCTCGCCGAGTCGCCGTCACTGCTGTGGCGGGCGGAGGCACTGGTCGACTACGGAGCCGCCCTGCGCCGCCAGGGACAGCGCACCGCGGCCCGCGAGCCGCTCCGCGAAGGCATGGACCTGGCTCACCGCTGCGGCGCGGCATCCCTGACCGAACGCGCCGCCGGTGAACTGCGGGCCGCAGGCGCCCGGCCTCGGCGGATGACCGAAACCGGCGCCGACGCCCTCACCCCGAGCGAACGCCGGGTCGCGGAGCTCGCCGCCGCCGGCAAGACCAACAAGGACATCGCGCAGTCCCTCTTCGTCACCCTGCGCACGGTCGAGATGCACCTCTCCAACGCCTACGCCAAGCTCGGCATCGACTCCCGTCAAGGCCTCGCGCAGGCCCTCGCCTAGGCCGTGTCCTGCAAGTCCGTTCGATGAGAGTCACGTCCGAGAGGGCTCCTGGCGGTGCCGCCGCGGACTCGTCATACCGGGCGTATTTCGGGTTCGCGGCGGTGCCGCCAGGAGCCCCCTCGGGCGCGACTGTCGCGGACGAGACTTGCAGGACACGGCCTAATCCTTCGGTCGGTGCTTCGGTCCGGCCCCGTCCCCCCGCAGTCACCTCGCGCGGGACGTTGGGGCCATGAACAGAGCGCTGAGCTTCGTGGTCTTCATCGCGGGCATCGCGTTGGTGCCCCTTGCTGCTCCGGCATCCGCTGACACGTCCGGCATCGAGCTGGTCAGCGCCGCCCCCGGCGGTGGCGCCGGTGACGGGAGCTCGCGCGATGCCGCGGTCTCCGCTGACGGGAGGTTCGTCGCGTACGCCTCGGACGCCGACAACCTCAGCGACGCCGACAACAACGCGTTCACCAACGTCTTCGTCCGCGACCGGGTGAACGGAACGACGATCCTGGTCAGTGGCGGGAACGGCAACGCGGGCAGCCCTTCCATCTCCGCCGACGGACGCCACGTCGCCTTCATCGCGGAGGGCACCGACACCTGCGTCAACCAGTGGTCAGAGATGGTGGCGTGCACCAACGTGTTCCTGCGTGATCTGGCCGACGGCACCACGATGCTCGTCAGCCGGGCGTCGAACGGCGACCCCGCGGACGGGCTCTCCGCCGCGCCCGCGATCTCCGCCGACGGGCGGGTGGTCGTGTTCCACTCGCTCGCCGCGAATCTGAGCGACTCCGACCAGGACGTCTGCGAGAACTGGGAGGGCAGTCCCCCTTGCCCGAAGGCGTTCGTGCGCGACCTCGCCACCGGCACCACCACTTACCTGAAGCCGGGATGGCCCACCGGGTGCGCGCCCGCGATCTCGCCGGACGGAGGCTTTGCGGCTGTCGAGGACTACGGCGACATCACGCTGGTGAACCTGCGGGATCGCACGCAGACCTCGGTCAGCCGGCGCAGCGATGGGAGCTGGGTCCCGTCGTCCTGCCCGTCGATCTCGCTGGATGGCCGCCGGGTCGCTTTCGCGGGCCTTGAGCACTCGGGGGACATCGTCTGCGGCATGCCGCCGGGCGGCTGCAGCAACGGCGACGAGGTCTACGTCCGCGATGTGCAGGCAGGCACAACGAAGTGGGTGAGCCAGCACGCCCCGTTCCCGTCCTTCAGCCACAAGGCCTCGAACGACCCGTCGATCTCCGCCGATGGACGCTTCGTCGCCTTCGACACCGCGAACCCGAACCTCACCGCCTCCGGTGCCGGCGTGTACGTGTCCGACCTGACGACCGGTGCGCTGACCTTCGTTTCACAGGGCGATGATCCGTCGCTGTCAGCAGACGGAACGGTGGTGGCTTTCGACGCCGTGCCTCCCGGTTACGCGGCCCGCAATGTCTTCGCCCGCGCGTGGAGCGTGCGGCCCACCGGTGCGGACCTGTCGTTGACGCTCACCGCCTCGACCACCTCACCGGCGGCCGGTCAGAACGTGACCTACAGCGTGACGGTCACCAACGCCGGTCCAGACGCGGCAACCGGTGTGACGGTCGGAGGCGACGGTCCGTGGTGGGGTTCGAACCTGGTTTCGGCGACACCGTCCCAGGGCTCTCACGACCCGGTGACCGGGCTCTGGACGGTCGGCACGATCCCCGCGGGCGCCACCGCGAACCTTCAGGCCGTCGTCAAGGCCAGCGCCGGCACGAACACCTACTACGCCACGGTGAACACGTCTGATCAGCCCGACCCGGACTCCATCCCCGGCAACTACAACGCGGCGGAGGACGACCAGGCGTCAGTCACGATCACGGCAGCGGCGAACTGCGCGTCGGCCACGACAACCGCAGCCGCCGACAGCTGGGTCGGTCAGAACGAACCCGCCACCACCCACGGCACAGACACCACGCTGCGAACGCGCAGCAAGGCCAACGCCAACGCGCGCACCCTGGTCCGCTTCTCGCTCCCGGCAGCTCCGGCCGGCTGCAAGGTGACCGGCGCGAAGGTGCGGCTGTTCGCCTCGACCGCGGCAACAGGCCGCACGCTGCAACTCACCAGGCTCGGCTCGTCGTTCACGGAATCCGGCGTCACCTGGACCAACCAGCCGGGCGTGACCGGAACGTCGGCCAGTGCGGCCTCTCGCGCCGGCTGGGTCGAGTGGACCGCGACCGACCAGGTCAAGGAGATGTACGCGAGCGGCAACCACGGCTTCCGCGTCCGGGACGCCGCCGAGGGCGCCGCCGCCGAACAGCGGTTCAACAGCCGCGAGAACACCACCAGCAAGCCCGAACTGATCATCACCTTCAGCCCGAACCCATAGGAGGGCGAGACTCGTGAAACACGCAACTGGCAGGTGGTCGCTCGTCCTGTCCGTCACCCTCGTCGCAGGGGCCTTCGGCTCGGGCAACCTCATGGCAACCGCCGCGGCCACCTCGTGCGACAAGGCTCCGACCGGCGTCAGCGTCTCGGACGAGTGGCTGTCGTTCGCCGTACCCGCGGGGCTGATGCCGGACCCGAAGTTCGACGGGCGCACCGCGAAGATCCAGGTGCACCGTGTCAAGCCTGTCTACGCCCGCGGCAAGTGCGCCGGCACACCCAACCGCGCGGCTGTGCTCGTCCACGGCAGCAGAGTTTCCGGCACACCCTCGTTCGACCTGCGGCACAACGCCCCCGGTGGCGGCACGCTCAGCACGCAACAGGCGCTCGCCCTGGCGGGAATCGACACCTTCGCACCCAGCCTGCTCGGCTACGGCCGTTCGACACGGTTCGCCGACGGCCTCGACGATCCCGGCAATGCGAGCCTCAGGCCCTACAACGCCGATGGCAGCTGTTCCCACCTCGAAGGGTGCGACCGCGCGCACCTCCCGATCTTTCCCCTGGACCAGCAGGGCACGCTGCTGCTGACCAACCCCCTCGACGGACAGCGGAGCGCGCACTCCACCGGCACTCGCTTCGCACGGACCGACGTGTTCGTCCGCGACATCCGCCAGGTCGTCAACTACGCCATCGCGCACGCGAAGCCGTCGGACCGCAAGGTCACCCTGATCGGCTGGTCGTTCGGCGCGAACTACGTCGCCGCGACGCTGCACGCCAATCCCGCGTTCAGCAAGAAGGTCAACCGCGTCGTGTTCCACTCCTCCGGTTTCGACACTCCGACTCAGGAAGTCGTCCCCGCGGACGGCTTCACGAGCTTCCCGACGAACCTCGCGACGCGGGACTCCATCGTGTCCGGCCCGACGATGCCGCCTGGCCGTGCCGCGGTCTGCACCGGCCATCGCATCCCCGGAACGCAGGAGCAGCTGTGGAACCAGATGATGCAGGAGGACTCGCTGGGCAGCACCTGGGGAGCGGGCACGGCCGGACTCCACCGCTCACCGACGTTCTCCTTGTACGGCTGGAATTCCGAAGTCGCCGCCGAACTGACCACCCCATCGCTGATCATCCACGGCACCGACGACACGGTCGCGAAACCGGAATGGGGACCCGCCATCTACAACAGCCTCGCCGCACCGAACAAGGTGCTGGTGCAGGTGCAATGCGGCAGCCACCTGTTGCACCTCGCAGGCTGTTCTGGCGACCGCTGCACCCCGGAGTCGGGAACGCCCTACGGAGGCCGCCCCGGCGAACCCTGGGCCGGTCCGTACTCCACCTACCAGGCCGCACTGACCGAGTGGATCAACAACGGCACCTTCGCCGCAACCACGCGAGGACACTTCGTGGTCAACGAGAGCGGAGTGGCGAATCCGTCGTCGGCACGCTGACGTGAAAGGTTGCCGGTACACCGCGTGGACCGAGTGAACAAACTCGGTTCGGACATTCTCTCACCCCACGGGATTCACCAGATTCCCGTGGGGTGATTTGTATTTCGGCAGCGGCGAGCAACGCCGCAGGCTCCGGTCGGTCCTGCCACGACCACTGACGCGACGCAGCCGCCGGTGTCAGAGCTTTGTCAGCGCCATGTCCGAGCCTTGTCCTCAGGCACCGCGCTCCCGCTGACCCTGGCCGTAGGAACTGCACCTCCACGACAAGCCGCACGCACACGATTCCCGGCGCTGAACCGAGGCCGTGGCAGGGCTTTGACCGAATGGAAAGAAACACCGCATGAAGACAAAGATGAAGACCCACGGCGCCATGACGGCACTGGCGACCTTCGCAGTCCTGGGCTGCCTGACGTCGAGCGCGACGCAGGCTTCAGCCGCAGCCCCACCGCCGCTGCCCGCAACCGCCGCCGCGCTGCCCGTCGTCAACATGGAGGCCACCGTCCTGGCCGCCCAGATCGATCCCCGGCGCGCCGACAACACGCTGACCCCGGGCGCCAAGGATTCCGTGCTGGCCGTCGAGCGGGCACTCCAGGCACGCAATCTGCTGGACGCCCAATGGGTCGACGGCTACTTCGGAACCACGACCATCAAGGCGTACGCGGCGTACCAGCGTTCGCTCGGATACACCGGCCTGGCCGCGAACGGGCTGCCCGGCGCGAGTTCGCTGACCACGCTCGGGCAGAGCCGGTTCACCGTCTCCCACGTGATCAAGCCAGGCTCGAAGGTCCAGCGTGACGGGTACGTCGTCAACACCCGCACCCAGGCGATGCTCACCGAGACCGAACGTCTGCTGGGACGTCGCCTCGTGCTGGACCAGGGCTCCTACAACCCCGGCGGCGACCCGACCTCCGCCGGCACCCACGACGGCGGCGGCGTCGTGGACATCAACGTCGACGGCATGACCGCCGCCACCCGCACCGCCGTAGCCCGTGCGCTGCGCCAGGTCGGCTTCGCCGCCTGGGTCCGCAGCCCGTCCCAGGGCGACTGGCCGTGGCACATCCACGCGGTGGCGATCAACGACACCGACCAGGCCACCCAGGCCCAGAACCAGGTCGGTGACTACTACCTCGGCTTCAACGGCCTCGCCAACCACCGCCCCGACGACGGCCCCCGGATCCCGATCAAGACCTGGGAGGACTACCAGCGCGCGCAGTGACCAGAAGCCCTGACACCACCCCGATCATCGACACTTCACGAAAAGGAAAACCCGTGAAAATCGCACGCACGATGCTCGCCGCCGCCGGGGCCGCACTGGCCCTGGTCGCACCCCTCATGGCCGCCACCGCCTCACCCGCGTTCGCCGCGGGCCGGGACGGCGACTGCGACAGCGGAGAGTTCTGCCTCTACTACAACAGCAACCAGGCCGGCTCGATCTCCGACTTCACCGGCTCGATCAGCGATTACGGCGCCACTCAACCGTCCTGCTACGAATTCAAGGGCGAAGGCGCCGGCAAGGGCGTGTGCGTGAAGAACAACGCGGCATCGGTGAAGAACCGCACCAGCCACACGGTGCGCGTCTACTTCAACAGCAACTACGGCGGCGCGAGCCAGGACTTCGCACCCGGCGCGTCCGGCAATCTCAACGCCACGCTGAAGAACAACAACGCCAGCCACAAGTTCCTCACCGGGGGCGGCGGCGGTTCACAAAGCCCCACCAACGACTACGACGGCCGCCCCCGCGGGTTCGCCCAGAACAACTGCACCGCCTTCGCGGCCTACCGGATCGCCAGCAGGCTCGGCGTCCCCAACTTCAGCAACTCCTACGGCGGAACCACCTGGGGCAACGCCGGCACCTGGGACGACGCCGCCCGCCGCGTCGGCGGCGTCACGGTCAACAAGACCCCGAAGGTCGGCGCCATCGCCGTCAACGACGTCCACAGGGTCGGTCACGTCGCCTACGTCAACGCGGTCCACTCCGACGGCTCGTTCGACGTCGAGGAGT
This sequence comes from Lentzea sp. NPDC051213, assembly GCF_044455585.1. Lineage (NCBI taxonomy): Bacteria > Bacillati > Actinomycetota > Actinomycetes > Pseudonocardiales > Pseudonocardiaceae > Lentzea > Lentzea sp. NPDC051213. The sequence continues at coordinate 1,251,238 of NZ_JBITEX010000001.1, read as the reverse complement.
ACAACTGGAACAACCCGCTCGCCTACGGCACCCGCAAACACGTCCACGTGAGCAACGCCCAGGCCGACTTCCAGTGGATGCTCCACTTCTGACCGGCCAGTGATCACCTGCGAGGTGCCGGTAGCCGCTACCGGCACCTCGTGTTCGCCGGTTACCGCGCCCCTCCCAGATCCGTCGAGTGCACGGGAACGGCCGGGCGGCCGAGCGGACGTTTCGCAGGTCAGCAGGGTACCGGGGGTATGGGGATCCCGATGTTCGTCGATCTGGGTACCAGGCCCGCGTGACGTGGTTAGCATCCCCGTGTCGGACATGAAACTGGGGGAGGAAATCATGTCGCGCAGTAGACCCATGGCGATCGCGCGCCCGTTGTCCGCGCCGGACACGGTGCCGTTGGCTGAACTCGAACCCGACCTGACACCGGTCACCGAACCAGTGTGCGGGGTTCGTCCACTGGACGTTCCGTTGGTGGTGTTGGACGGCGAACGCAGGAGCACGCTGTTCGCGCTCGACGACGGTTCCCGCTTCTCGGCGTTGGCGCCGATGCGGGCGCTCGGCTCACTCGCCTCCACCCAGACCGGATTCCTGCTGGAGCACGCACCTGACTTCCACGGCCCGGTCGCGGACATCGCGCGGGCGGCCGCAGCGGTGTACGCCAAGGGTGACGCTGACGGATTCCGCGCGTGGCTCACGGACCAGGCGGCCGCGTTGCGGCTCGGGACGGTCGGTGACCCGGAACGCCTGATGGTTCCGCTGATCTATCTGAATCACATGTGGCGCCAGGGAAATCCGCACGCCGACCCGGCGACCGGGCCGAGCAGGCTCCCGGAACCGATGGCCGGTCTGCTCGAGCACTCGGCCGGGGCGGTGGGGATGATCCCGCGCTTCAACCAGATCGTGATGACGATGCTGGCGTTCGAGCTCGACGGCGTGGCCGGCGGCACCGAACTGTCCTATCAGGACGTCGCCGCGGTGGACCGCATGCGGCCGGCGTTCTGGCTCAACGAGGGCGACCAGAGCGAACTGGAGCTGTACCAAGCCTTCTACGCCGTCGAGGCGTTCGGTGTCCCGCTCTACGGCTGGGGCTGTCACGCGCTGGAGTGTGCCGCCGCCGACGACCGCAGTGGTGGCGCGCTGGCGTTGCGCATGATTCACGCGGTGATCAGGAACGTCTTCATGATCACCAAGCGGCTGATCCCGCGCATCGACGCCGACGAGTTCCGGCGGATCCAGGTCACCTGCGGCTGGGTCGGTGACGAGGTGACCGGCGTGGCCTCGGGGTACCAGCTCCCGTTCATGCTCATGCTCGACGCGCTGTTCCACGTCAACTTCAGCCACGACGGCGTGATCGCCGCACGCGCGAACAACCTGAGGTTCGTGCCGGAGGACTGGCAGGCGTTCTTCCGGATGATCTACGCGGTGCAGCCCGCGCTCAGGACGTGGGTCCACGAGTCCGGCGACAGCGAGCTCACCCTGGCGTACCGGTCCTGCACGGACATCTTCACCCTCTTCCGCTCCATGCACCGCCACCTCGGCGGTCAGGTGATCAAAGGAGGGACCACGACCGGCCGGGTGTTCGGCAGCGCCACGGAGAACTACGAGCAGTTCATGTCCGAGATGGCAGGTCTGGTCGACGACACCGCGGCCGCGGGCGACCTCTCCGGTCCCGCTGCACCGGACAGCGCCGATGCTGCAGCCAGCCGGGGAGTCCGCTCTTGATCACCGTCACCATCGCGGGCAGCTCCATCGAGGTCGCGGCCGGCACGACCATGCAGCACATCTGCGACGAGAACGACACGCCCGTCACGTTCGGCTGCCGGGCGGCCCGCTGCGGCGCGTGCATGATCAAAGTGATGTCCGGTGCTGACAACCTCAGCCCCGCCGAACCGGACGAGCGCGCGGTGCTCGACGTGCTGGCGATGTCGCCGGACTGCCGCCTCGCCTGCCAGACCACCGTGCACGGCGCCGTGACCATCGAAGTCGCGGACTGAGAGGAAAACCATGACCTACGTTCTGCGGCACTCGGACCACGAGACCCGGCGCCTGGAAACCCAGGCCGCGTTCTACGCAGAGCACACCGAGTGGTTGCTGAAGACCGCCGGGATCACCGCTGGGATGCACGTGCTCGACGTCGGCTGCGGCGCGGGCGACGTGACGATCCAGCTGGCGCGAATCGTCGGACCGACCGGGTCGGTGGTGGGCGTCGACGCCGACGCGAACGTGCTCGAAGCGGCGCGGCAACGGGTGGACCTCGCCAACGTCACGTTCCGCCAGGCCACCCTCCCGGATGTCCCGCTCGACCACCCGGTGGACGCCGTCGTCGGGCGGATGATCCTGATGCACCTGCCCGACCCGGTCACCGCACTCCGCGCACTGTCCACTGTGGTGCGTCCGGGCGGCGTGGTCACGTTCCAGGACATGAACACCACCAGGTTCCGGTCGGTGCCCGCGCTGCCCCTGCTGACCAAGTGCGTCACGACGCTCAACGACAGCCTGCTCGCCGCGGGCCGTGCGCTGGACACCGGCGAGCGCCTGCACTCGCTGTTCCTCGAAGCCGGGCTGCCCGGCCCCGAGCTCGCCGTGGTGGCACCTACGCCCCACGGTGAGGAGAAGGAGGCGGCCGTGGTGATGCTGGGCCAGACGTTGCTGACCGCACTCCCGTTCGCAGAGGAGTGCGGTGTGGTCGCGCCTGGCGAATTCGACCAGGACACGTTGACCGACCAGCTGCTCGACGAGCTGCGGTCCACTCCGTGCGCGGTGTACCTGGCCGAGATGGTCGGTGCGTGGACACGGGTGCCGGGCACCGAGCCGGCATTCGCACGGAGTACGTGACGCCGCCGGCGAACTTGCCGAGCGGCGACGTCCAGGCTGGCACAGTGCTGTGGAATAACGGGATTCTCCTCCCTCGCCCGCCGCCGCCCCGCTACCGTCATCGGAAACATCGTTTGGGGGAGAGCGATGACCGATCCTTTGGCCGACGTCTCGCGCATGGTCGACGACTGGGAGAAGAACGCTGTCGAGAAGGCAGCGAAGTACCAGGCCATGCAGCACGAGGTCGAGCGCATCTCGATCACCGGCACGGCTGCCGGCGGCGCGGTGCGGGTCACCGTGGGCAACAACGGTATTCCCACCGACATCACCATGACCGACGGCGTGAGCAGGCTGCGGCCCGAGGAGATCGCGGCGGCCGTGCTGGAGGCGATGCGGCAGGCACAGGCGGGTTATCCGGCCGAACTCGCGCGCGTCGTTCAGGAGACCGTGGGCGACACGCCGGCCGCGCGGCACATCGTGTCCGTGGCGGACCGCAACTTTCCCGCCGCGGAGCAGGAACCGCCGCCTCGGGCGCCGCGGCGGGACGACGACGGCGACTTCAGCGACGACAGCTTCCTGGGGTGATCTGTGGCTAGCGGATACGAGGTCGCCGCGGGCGAGGTTTCGGCGCTGGCCGGCCGCGTTGACGGGCTGGCCGAGCGGCTGCGCACGGCGGCGGACGCGGCGCGAACCGTCACGATGAACGACTCCGCGTACGGCGTGGTGTGCCAGCCGTTCGCGATGTTGTTGCAGCCGTTCGAGCAGATCGGTGTCGACGCGCTGACCAAGGCTGCCGAGACCGTGTCGGAGAACGCCGCGAAGCTGCGTGAGACGTCGCGGGTCTACGACGACAACGAGTCTGCTCAGGCCGCGCGCATAGGCGGGATCGACGGCGGATGACGAACCCTCTGCTCGCCACTCCCCAGAACGACACCTCCGCGGTCACCGGCATCGGCATCGCCGAGTCGTCCGTCGACCTGGCGACCGGGCTGAGCAACGGCGACTGGGTCGCGGCAGGGCTGGGCGCGGTCGGGGTCGGCCTCGAAGTGCTGTCGATGGTGATCGACCCCATCGGCACGCTCGCCTCCTACGGGGTGTCGTGGCTGATCGAGCACGTCCAGCCGCTCAAGGAGGCGCTCGACTGGTTCGCCGGCGACCCGCCGGTGATCAGGGCGTTCAGCGAGACGTGGGGACGGGTGGCCGGTGAGGTCGCCGCGGTCGCCAAGGAGCTGTCGCGCCAGGACGTGGCGGACTGGCGCGGTGCCGCCGCCGACGCCTACCGGGGTGTCGCCGCGCAGACCGCGGACGCCGTCGCCGGTGCCGGCGCGCTGGCCGACGGCATCAGCGCCGGTGTGATGATCATGGGCGAGGTCGTCGCCGCGGTGCGCGAGATGATTCGCGACCTGGTCGGTGAGGTGGTCGGCAAGCTGATCACGTGGGCACTCGAGGCCGTCGCGACGCTGGGGCTGGCGACGCCGTTGATCGTCGCGCAGGCGGCCTCCACCGTCGCCAAGGTCGTCAACAAGATCTCCGACCTGGTGCGCAAGCTGGTCAAGACGATCAGCAACGTCGCGCCGCGCATCCGCAAGGTGATCGACAAGCTCGGCGAGATCATGGAGAAGCTGCGCAAGCTCGGCCGCCGCGCGGATGGCGGCAGTCCGGGCACCACAAGTCCTGCCGGCGCACCGAACTCACCGGACGCTCCTCCGCCGATTCGTGGTGGTGACGCCACCTCGACGTCGTCGGCGTCGTCGTCGCCCAGCACACCGCAGTCGCCCAGCACCCCCGCGTCACCGAGCACTCCGTCGACGCCGGACACGCCGGACAGCCCCTCCTCCCCCGGCAGCACGACGAGCCCCAGCAGAACCCCCGACGGCCAGCGCAGCCCAGACCGGCCGGACAACCCGAAGGACACCAGCACCCCGGAACCACAACGCCGGTGCGAGAACGACCCGGTCGACGTGGTGACCGGCGAGGTCGTGCTGCCGCAGACCGACGTGGAACTGCCGGGCGCACTGCCGTTGCTGGTCCGCCGCACGCACATCTCGTCGTTCCGCAGCGGCCGGCTGTTCGGCGCCAACTGGGCGTCCACCCTCGACCAGCGCATCGAGCTCGACGAGCTCGGTGCCGTTTACGTGGCTGACGACGGCATGCGCCTGATCTACCCCTCGCCACGCCACGAAGCGGTGATGCCCTCGCACGGCCCGCGATGGCCGCTCGCCCAGACCGCCGACGGGTACACCGTCACGCGCTCGGACGGCACCACCGCCCAGTTCGGCCCCGACGGCAGGCTCGCCGCGATCGTGGACCGCAACGGCCACCGCATGTCGTTGCGTTACGACGACGCCGCGCTCGCCGAGATCGAGCACAGCGGCGGCTACCGGGTGCGGGTGGACACCGCGGACGGCCTCGTCACCGGGCTGCGTCTCACTCACGCCGGCGGTGAGATCGTGCTGATGCGGTACCGGTACGACCAGCGCCGGCTGGCCGAGGTGGTCAACTCCTCGAACCAGCCGATGCGGTTCGACTACGACCAAGACGGTCGCATGACCGGCTGGCAGGACCGCAACGGCAGCTGGTACCGGTACGTGTACGACGACCGCGGCTGGTGCGTCCGGACCGTTGGCGCGGAAGGGTTCCTCGACGGCGCGTTCGAGTACGGCGCGGACGTCACCGTCTTCACCGACTCGCTCGGCGCGCGGAAGACGTTCCGGCTCAACGAGCTCCGGCAGATCGTCGAGGAGACCGACCCGCTCGGCAACACCACGGTGAGCCAGTGGGACCGCTACGACCGGCTGGTCGCGCAGACCGATCCGACCGGCGCCGTCACCCGGTACGAGTACGACGCGGCGGGTGCGGTCGTCCGCATCGTCCGCGCGGACGGCACCGAGACCACGGTGCGGCGCAACGACCTCGGCCTGCCCGTCGAGATCACCGAGCCCGGCGGCGCCGTGTGGCGCCGGGAGTGCGACGAGCGTGGCAACGTCACCGCGGTCACGGATCCGCTCGGGCACACCACCCGGTACCGGTTCGACGAGCGCGGCAACCTCGCCGCCGTGGCGGACCACCTCGGCCACGAGCGCCGGATCCACACGAACGACGCAGGCCTCACCACCGCCCTGATCGACACGGCGGGCAACACGCTGCGGTACGAACGAGACGCCCTCGGCCGCGTCACGTCCGTTGTGGACGCCACCGGCGCGACCGTCCGATATGGATGGACGATCGAGGGGAAGCCGGCCTGGCGCACCCTGGCAGACGGCGCGACGGAGCGGTGGCGCTACGACGGTGAGGGAAACTGCGTCGAGCACGTTTCCCCTGCCGGGCAACGCACACAGGTCACCTACAACGCGTTCGACCTGCCGTCGTCACGGACCCGGCCGGACGGCACCACACTGCGGTTCGGCTACGACACGAACCTGCGCCTGGTCTCGGTGACCGATCCCGAGGGCGCTGTGTGGCGCTACGACTACGACCCAGCGGGCAGAATCGTCCAGGAGACTGACTTCCACGGCCGCGTGCTGCGGTACGGCCACGACGCCGCCGGCCGTCTCGTCGAACGCGTGGACGCCACCGGAACCGTCGTCACGCAGACGCGCGACGTGCTCGGCCGGGTGATCGAGCAGCGGTCCGGCGACAACGTCACGACGTTCTCCTACGATGACGCCGGCCGGATCACCAGAGCGGTCAACCCGGACGCGGACCTGGTCTGCGAACGCGATCTGCTGGGCCGGATCGTCGCCGAGACCTCCAACGGCCACACGGTCACGTCCACCTACGACGAGCTGGGCCGTCGCGTCCGGCGCACCCTTCCGTCCGGTGTGGACAGCGACTGGCAGTTCGACCCGGCCGCCCGACCGGCCCGGCTGGAGTTCGGCGGCCACCGGATCCGGTTCGGCTACGACGCGCTCGGCCGCGAGCACGAGAGGGTGATCGACGACAGGTTCGTGCTGAGCCAGACCTGGGACGCGAGCCACCGGCTGGCCTCCCAGACGCTGACGGCCGGCGACGACGTCCTGCAGCAGCGCAGCTACCAGTACTCCCCCGCCGGTGACCTGCGGGAGGTGACGGACAGGCTGTCCGGGCCGCGGAAGTTCGAGCTCGACGTGCTCGGCAGGGTCACGGCGGTGCGGGCGGCGGGCTGGACCGAGCGGTACGTCTACGACGCGGCGGGCAGGGTCAGGCAGGCGGATTCACCCGACGGCACGTCCGGCCCGCGCGACTACGCCGGGGCACGACTGGTGCGGCGCGGCGCCGACCGGTACCGGTACGACGCGCAGGGCCGCGTGGTGCTGCGCCAGCACAAGCCGCCGTCGGCGAAGGTGCGCAACTGGCATTACACCTGGGACGGCGACCGCATGGTCGGACTCGTCACCCCGGAAGGCGACCGCTGGCGGTACCGGTACGACGCGCTGGGCAGGCGCGTCCGCAAGGAACGCCTGGCAGCCGACGACACGATCGCCGAACACGTCGACTTCGTGTGGGACAGCGCCCGTCTCGTGGAACAGACCCACATCACGGGCACGACCAGCCGCACGACCGCGTGGGACTGGGAACCGGGCAGCTTCCGGCCGGTCGCCCAGCTGGTGCTGGCCCCGCAGGAGGAGATCGACCGGCGGTTCCAGGCGATCGTCACCGACCTCGCGGGCAGTCCCAGCGAGCTGGTCGACCCGGACGCCGGCACCGTGTGGCACAACCAGGCCACGCTCTGGGGCTCCACCTCGGACCCGGACGGCACCCCGCACCGCTTCCAGGGCCAGTACTTCGACGCGGAGTCGGGCCTGCACTACAACTTCCACCGCTACTACGACCCCGGCACCGCGCGATACCTCAGCGCCGACCCGCTCGGTCTCGCCCCCGGCCCCGACCCGTACGCCTACGCCGCCAACCCGCACCGCGAGGCCGACCCGCTGGGCCTCACCGTCGAGGACTGCACCACCCGGCTGAACCTCGGCTCCGGCCAGAACCCCATGCCGGGCGCGGTGAACACGGACATCACCCCCGGTCCCGGCGTCGACGTCGTCGCGGACGCGAACCACCTGCCGTTCGCCGACGGGTCTTTCAACGAGGTGCACTCGGTCAACCCCTACGGCTACCAACCGGTGTCGGCGGAGACAGCGCGGGTGCTCGAACCGGGCGGTACGCTCACCGTCAGCGGGAGCCCGGTGAACAGGTTCATCCGGCGCGCCCCGGACGACCCGAGCGCCTTCGGGCTCGAACTGGTGTCGGAAGGTCCGCTGACCCCACGACATCAGTTCGGCACTCAGACCAGAGTGGACGGATCCACGTTCGACACCGGCAACCACATAACCCGGGTCTACCGGCGAATCTGACGAAGGAGGACCGGTGGCGGCGTCGATGCGGGCCATCATGGACGGGCTCGTGGACCGGCTGCACCCCGACCTGCCGGGTGAGGAGCTGGGCGAGATCTTCGACCACCTCATCTACATGACCGACGACAACGGCGTGGATCTGACGGCGGTTCTGCGCGAGTGGCTGTCCTCCGACGACGTGCGCCGGGTGGACGCGGCCCTGTCGATCAGCGTGCTGTTCCTGTACGACACGCGGGAGAAGCTGGTCGCGAGCATGGGGCCGGCGGCGGAGCGGTTCCCGGAGCTCGCCGCCAAGGTGGACGGCGTGCTGGCCAGGTGGGATCAGCAACGCGGCTGAGCAATCGGGAGTAACTACCAGGAACGATAGTAACTCCGCACGTGTTCACCCCACTGGCCCTAGCCGACCCAAAGGACGTCCCGAATACTCCGACACCATCCACTTAAGAATCAGATAGCGGAGGGTGATGTGGACGAGGTCACGGCCGACGACGTCGACATCGAGGTCGAGGTGCCCGGCTCGCAATCTCGTGTGTGGGCCACGCTTACCACGAAAGCGGAACTGACGTCCTGGCTCGCCGAGGACGCCAGGGTCGGCGCGGGCGTGGGCGACCCGTTCGAGCTGTTCTGGGACGTCGCGAACCCCGACATCAACAGCACCATCGGGTGCCGGATCGTGGAGTGGGAGGAGCCGCGGCGTTTCACCATCGAGTGGAAAGGTCCGGTCCAGTTCGCTTCGATCATGAACGGCGACCCGGTGCCCACGTGGGTCGCGATCGATCTGCGCGCGGCGGGTGACAACACGACGATCGTGCATCTGCGGCACGGCGGCTGGGGCGCGACGCCGGAGTGGGGCGAGGCCAGGGCCTGGCACGAAGCCGTCTGGCGTGGCGCGCTCGACCAGCTTCGGACCCTGCTGCTCAACGCCCGTTAGCCTCAGCATTCACCCAGCGCCTCGGCGAGGTAGCCGACCGCCTCGCGCTGGAAGTCGAGATCCGGCAGGGCGGTCCTGAGCAGACCCTCGACGGCGAGCAGCGACATGATCGCCATGGTGAAACCAGGATCACCCAGGATCGCGTGCCTGCGCTGCACGGCGAACAGTTCCAAGACGAACCGGACGATGTGGAACCGATCAGCGGACGCTCCAGACATCTCCTCGAGGATCCGGCCGAGGTCGTCGGCCAGCTCGCCCATGTTCACCGGGCCGACGAGGGGTGTTCCGCTGTCGGCGACGATCCTGGCGGCACTGTGCGGATCGTTGAACGACACTGCGAGCATCAGCTCGGCGAACGCCCGGCGGTCACGTTCGACCAGCACGGCTGTGTACCCGAAGTCGAGCAGTACCAGCCTGCCCTCCGGCGTGACCAGCAAGTTGCCGGGGTGGAAATCGCAGTGCACCAGCCCGTGGCGGAAGATCATTGCGTAGAGAGCACGCAACGCCGTGCGCACTGCACGCGCCTGGGCGCCTTCCGTCAACGAGGGCGAGTCGATGCGCAGACCGCACTCGACCAGGTCCATCGCGATCACCTCCTCACCGCACAGCTCATCGATGATCGCTGGCACAGCGATGTCCGGCGACCCGGCGAACGCCTCGCAGAAGAAGCGCTGGGTCCGCGCCTCGGCAGCGAAGTCGAGCTGTCCCATGATTGCGGTCTCGAGCTGGTCGACGGCCGTGGCCAGCGGATAGGTCGCCATCGCCGGGATCCGGTTCGCGATCTGGACCAGTGCCCGGATGATCCGCAGATCGGCTCGGAATCGCTCGGCGACCCCCGGTCTGCGAACCTTGAGCACGATCCGCCGGCCGTCACGGGACAGACGCGCGTGGTGGATCTGCGCGACCGAACCGCAGGCGGCGGGCACGGGGTCGACAGCGGCCAGCAGCCCGAGCTGCCGGGCTGACAACGTGGACTCGACAACGTGCCGGATGCGCGGGTACGGATCGGGCGTGGCGCGATCGCACAGCCTGCCGAGCACGACCCGCTGGGGCTCGGACAGCAGGTCCGACCTCGTCGCGAGGAGCTGCGCGGCCTTGTGGAACGCACCGCCGAGATCCTCAGCAATGCGTGCCAGCCGCCGCGTCACCGCGGCGCGGCGATCCCGTTCGACAAGGTCGAGGAGCAGCCCGAACGCCAGCGGGACCACCCGCCCGCCCACGGCCGCCAGACGCCGCGCCACCCCGGTGTCCACCATCGATCACTCCCGCAACATCGTCACCGCCGACGAGGCATCCGTGACCGCGGTCGCGGCTTCGCGGAGTCGCTCCGCGGTGAACAACTTCCGCGCGACGGGGTCGCCGTGGGTCATCGCCACCAGCCGCATGACACTGGAAAATCCCTCCTCCGGCCGCACAACCCGGATGACCGTCGGCGTTGGCATACCGTCGACGACCGCGACCCGATCGGCGCGCAGTTGCCGGAACGGGTCGATCGCGCCGACCTTGATCAGATCGACCGCGACGAGCACACCGTGTTCGTCCACCCTGCCCACCCCCACGACGGGATCGCGGTCCTTGTAGGGCCACATCCCGCGGACCGTGAACCCGCCGTCGGCCGGTTCTGCGCCGATCGCGGCTGTGAGCAGCCGGGGCGTGAACATGCGGATGTCGTCGTAGCCGAAGTCGGTCCCGACGACCTGGTCTTCGCATCGGTGCCGGGCGACCGCGACCGGCCCTTCGGCCGTCGCCGGCCACACCCACATCTGCGGCCGCTTCACGAGCGCCTGCTCGCGCATCAGCACGGCAGTACCCGCGAACGGGCTTCCCGGCAGCACGCACAACACCGAATCGCAGTGCCCGGAGGCCGAGTGCCACACCTGGCCGATCTCCAGCCGCATCTGGACCGTGTCCGCCACGAGAACTTCGACACTGATGCGCCGCACACCGTCACGCAACACCGGACGTCCTACGTGCGCCTTCAGGGCCCGCCGCAGGGTCTCCAAGTCCATCTGCGAACTCGTCGGATCAGCCTGCGGCGACCTGGGCCGTCAGATCGCGCCAGAGCACGCGCGCCGAGACAAGCGTCCCCACCGGCCGCTGCGTCCGGATGTCCAACAGCTTGATCGGCCGCACGCTCACTGTCCGCTCATCCCCGATCGGCGGCACGGTGCGCACAGTGGACTGCAGTTGCATCGGCTCGGCTGTGCGAAGCACCAGATCGTGCTGGGACATGGACACGATCACCGCGATTGCGGCCTTGCAGTCGCCGGCTTTCACCACCCCCACCGCGGGCGAGCGGGTGTCGAGAACGACCGAAACCGGGCCGAACACCTTGCTCTCACCGGTCACAGACAGGGCGACAAACCTTGCTACAACAGTGGAGGTCTCCCACGACACCTCGACGGTGCCGTGGTCCAGCAACGGCACGGCGCGTTCCGCGACAAGGGTTCCTTTCAACGTCACCGTGTCTGTGCCGATCCCTTCGACCTCGTAGGTCTCCTCAAGAGTGATCTCGACGATGTCGGTTCCGACATCGGGAACCGAGAACTCCGCAACATCGACCATGACGATCTCCCCTAGATAGCTTCACTTACAGATACCAATCTACTCCTCTCTGACGTACCCACAAGGCGGCGCCCAGGGCGAGATTGACGCGAGCCGCACTAGAACATCCCATCGGCCACGGCGTCGTTTCCGCCGCGGATCTCACTATAATAATCATTAGCTAGCTGGACTTCCCGTCCAGCGCAAGGAACATCTGCGCGTGCTTTGCGGCGATGAGCATCGTGGCAATTGAGCAGGAGCTAGACGTCCCCGCACCCGGACTCGCCCGGCAACAGCGGCCGGAACACCACGACGAACGACGTCGCGCCGATGCGGAACCGCGTCCCCTTCGGCACGTCGCGCGCGAACCCCGACACCTCTGCGGCGTCCAGCACCACGCAGGAGCCGGCGTCGATCTCCACGTTCAGCGGCGCGAACGGCCACGGGCGCGCGTCCTGTGAAGAGCCAGGCGCCCACCCCACGGCGACGATCTTCGTCGGCTGGTAGGGCGTCGCCGTGCCGTCCACGTGCAGCGTCGAGTGGAAGTCGGCCAGGTCACCCTCCGGGTTCGCGGCCCTGGTGACGAACCGGTGACCGCCGGAGTTCAGCACGAACACCTGCGTGTACCCGTCGACCACCGAGTTGTTCTTGATGTCCTGGTCGCGGTCGAGCCCTGCGTCGTGGGCGTCCTGGTAGAAGCCCACCGCCCTGTCATGTCCTATGTGGACCATCTCGGCCGTCTGCAACGCACCTGCCGCCGGGCCCGGCCGGATCACCGTGCCGTCGCCGTAGAGGCTGAACTCCGGCAGCTCTGCGGGCCGGGGACTGGGCATGCCGACCAGCTGCTTCGCCTGCAGCGCAAGCCCGTCCGGCAACGCCGGGGCGTCCGTCCCGCAGCCGGCCAGCACGATCGCGAGGATCGCCAGGTACCAACGCATCACATTCCCCCTCTCGGGGTTGCCCCAGGACGGGCCTGGGGCAACCCCTCGTGGTCAGGAGACGGAAAGCGTGTAGGTTCCGTTGCCCGCCCTGTTCACCAGCACCACGCTGTAGCAGTCCAGTGCTGGTCCGGGCGCGGTGAACTCGACCTGTTCCGCCTCACCCGGCCCGTGGCCGGTCGAGGACGCGGCGGCCTGAGCCCGTGTTGCGATGACCGGACGACTGCCGTCGGACGACATGACCGCGTTCTCCTTCGAGGAGTACACACAGAGGAGCTTCACGTCGTCCCCGGCCTCCTCGTCGGCCCAGAACTCGCCGTCCTCGCCGAAGTGCCGGGTTTCCCCGCTCGGGCCCGTGGCGACGTGATGCACGTGCCAGAGCAGGAAAACACGACCTCGCGCAACGCTCACGTGCGGTTCCGTCCGTCAGATTCGGGCGTGACTCAGCCGGTGTACTTGGTGATCCACTCGCGGAGCGCGCTCACCTCGATCAGTGCCGCAGAGCCCTGCGAGCAACTCACCCCGAAACGGGACCGGCTGGGAACGAGTCCGATCAGGCGGTAGTCGCCTTCGACGCCCGAGACCATCGGTCCACCCTCGTCGCCGAAGCAGGGGCCGCCGTTGTTCGGGTACCGCGTGCAGAGCCTGTCCTTGTCGGCGCCGCACACCGAGTTCGGTTCGGTATGTCCCTTCACCTGCTGCAGATGTGCGTTCGGACCGCCGCAGCCTGCCTCCGGGCAGTTCTGGCCCCAGCCCAGCACGATCCCGTCGGTTCCCGGCGGCGCCGGCTGGTCGGCGATGGCCACCGGTGTGGCATCCGCCCGGCTGCTCAGCTTGATCAGCGCCACGTCGCTGGTGGGGTGCGGCACGATCGCGGCGGCGGGCACGAGCTGGCCCCTGGTTCCGTAGTAGGTGGAGCCGACCCGGACGTTGAACGACTCGGGGCCCTTGCCTTCCACGCAGCGCTTCGCGGTGATGAGCCACGAGTCCGCGATCAGCGCGCTCCCGCAGAGGTGCGGGGACTGTCCCATGCTCACGGTGTCCTGCACTGATCCCACGAAGTAGATCTGCGTGCCCGGTGTGGGGTCCATGATCGCGTGGGCCGCAGGTGCGGTCGCGGCCAGCAACACCACGGCCATCAGGGTGGCGAACAGTTTCACAGGTCGGCTCCTACCGGACGATCATCTGCAGTGGACAGTTGGGCGCGGACGACAGACCTCAACCGTCACCACCCCCCTTGCGCGGCTCGCCCCCTTGATCCGACCTGCGGATTCAAGATGGCTTCAGGAAACGTGCACGACCCGTGGCGCACTGTTGCCCTGCCATCTCGAAGCACGCCGGACGGAGGCGCACCGTTGCCTCCCTGCCGGCGAAATCTACGGCGGAGGCAACCGAGAGGTCATTGCAGCAGGTAAGAGGGGGAACGCACGTGAAATACCGCTATTCCACATCAATTGGACTATGCGCAGGAGCGCTGCTCGGCACGTTCGTTGCGGCCGGAACCGCCGAGGCAGCCGCCCCGGACTGCGCGGTGGTCAAGCACGAGGCGGCAACCGCCTCGCAGTCGCTCACTGTCACCAACCGCTGTACCTACCAGGTCCACTTCCGCATCCGGACGGCCGAGAGCCTCACCGGTTGCAAGACCTTGAATCCGGGCGGGATCACCACCTACCGGTGGCCGCTGAAGGACGCGTATCAGGGCATCGAATGGAACTGCAACCAACGCTGAAAACGGAGTGATCGCAATGCTCAAACGCACCACGGCCGCCGCCATCACCGCGGCGTCCCTCGCCACGCTCGTCTTCGCGGCCCCGTCGGCGAACGCGGCCGACCCCAGGACCCAGTTCACGAAGCTCGAATACGGCGCGAGCTACGCCGTCGGCTACCTGCGGTGGCACGCGCGATCCGTCGACGTCGACTACTCGCTCAAGGCCAGCTACTGCCGCCGTCTGGTGGTCGACGCCTACAACGCCAACAGCCAGTTCCTCGGGACGGGGAAATCACCGCTCTTCTGCAACTACACCGACACGAAGACGGTGAACGTGCCCTCGAACCAGGTCGGTGGTGCCGCGTACGTCCGCACCTACCTCCTCGACGAGAACAACATCATCCTGGACCAGGACATCGAGTTCCGCCCGTAGTCAGAGCTCTGGGATCGCCCTGGCGACCAGGATCGACGGCGCCGCTCGAAGTGATCAGCAGGTGACCTTGACGGTCGCGGTCGCCTGGAACGACACGTGCACGTGGTCCATGTGGTTGGCCGTGGGACTCCCCCGGTCCTCCATCGGCGACCAGCCGCTGCCGTCGTTGTAGCGCTGGCGCCAGATCACGTAGGTGACGCCGAACGCCTTGCGGTTGGCCAGCACGTGGTCGGCCAGAGCGTTGCCGGTGGCGGTGTTGACCATGAAGTCCAGCGCCAGGCCGGCCGGATGGTCGCCGCCGCCGGCTCGGCCGGCTGCGCCGCCGATGTCGTTGACGTCGAACTTGCCGTCGAGGTGGTGACCCACCTGTGCCACGTGCGGCTTGACTCCGTCCAGGGTGGTCGGACAGGGCGGTGGCGGCGGTGGTGGTGGCGGCGTGGTGGTCGAGGGCGTCGTCGTGGTCACCGGAGGCGTGGTGGTCGACGGAGACTGCGAGGATGGCGGCGCGGTCGATGACGAGGCAGGCCGCAGGTCCTGGCTGACGGTGTTCGACGAGGCGGCCAGCTGGGCGGCCGCTCCGGTTGGATCGACCTGCTGGTCGGAAGCGCGGACCACCCAGAAGGTCACGACCAGGCCCGCGGTGAGGGTGGCGGCGACTGCGATGGGCAGCTTCCGGCTGGCTGTCTGCTCAGTTCTATGTCGGCCCGGCATTCGGGAGCACCTTGCGTTGGGGACGGGGCAGGGTCACACGGCGGGCCACATTACGAAATGAACACGGAAAAGTCACGGGCGAGTGTTGCTGCCCACATTTCCGCTGATGAGCGCGTCGCTACCGTAGGTGACAGCCCTGTCGGTCGTGGACGGTCACGTCGCGCTGTCCGTCGAGGTCACCGGTCCGGGACGCGCGGGACCGGCCGGCCGCTGAGCGGCCTGCCGGCCGTCACGCGGGGTCAGGAAATGCTGCGGAAGAAGGTGCGGATGTCGTCCGCGAGCAGCTTCGGTTCCTCCATCGCGGGGAAGTGACCGCCCTCGGCGAACTCGCTCCAGTGGCCGATCGCCTGCCACGGGTCCATCGCGCGGCGCACGAGCGGGTGGGTGTCGAACACGACCCACCCGGACGGCACGCTGGAGCCCATGACCAGGTCGAGTCCGGAGTGCTCGGACTCGTAGTAGAACTGCGCGCTCGAGGCGCCGCTGCGGGTGAACCAGTACAGGCTGATGTTCGTGAGGAGCTGGTCGCGGTCGACCGTCTCGTCCGGCGTCCGGTAGGCACCGCCGCTCCTGGTCTTGAACTTCTCGGCGATCCACGCGAGCTGACCGACCGGGGAGTCGGTGAGCGCCGCGCCGATCGTGTCGGGACGGTGGTCCTGCATCAGGAGATACCCGCGCTCGGCCGCGGCCTCGGTGCACAGTGCCTCGATCTGGGCGATCTCGTCATCGGTCAGGCCGTCGGGGATGGGGAACTTGTCGCCGAGCAACCCGAGCAACCGGGCGTCGCAGCCGGTGTGCGTGCCGATGACGCGCTCCGGGTAGGCCGCCGCGAGGCGGCCGGTCGTGCCCGCACCGACGTCGGTCCCGTGGGCCGCGAACCTCTCGTAGCCGAGACGCGTCATGATCTCGGCGTAGGCGTCCGCCGTCCGCGCCAGCTCCCAGCCCGTCCCTGACAGCGGGGTGGAGAACCCGAAGCCGGGCAGCGACGGGATGACCACGTGGAACTCGTCGGTCAGCAGCGGGATGAGTCGCTGGTAGTCGACGAACGATCCCGGCCAGCCGTGGTTGAGGACCAGCGGGGTGGCCTCCGGGTTCGCCGACCGAACGTGGACGACGTGGAACGTCTGGCCGTTGACGACCGTCGTGAACTGTTCGTGCTCGTTGAGCTTCGCCTCCTGCGCACGCCAGTCGAATCCGTCGCGCCAGTACTCGGCGAGCTCCTTCAGGTACACCAGCGGGATGCCGCGGCTGAAGTCGGTGCGATCGTCCCGGCCCGGCACGGGGAACGGCCAGCGCGTGTGTGCCAGCCGGTCGCGCAGGTCGTCGACGTCCGCCTGCGGGATGTCGATGCGGAACGGTGTGAGTGCGTTGTTCTCGGTCATGACGTCGACGTTGTCAGCTAATGCGGCAGGTTAGCTTCCGCAATTGCTGGAATGAT
The DNA here is from genome assembly GCF_044455585.1 of Lentzea sp. NPDC051213. NCBI lineage: Bacteria > Bacillati > Actinomycetota > Actinomycetes > Pseudonocardiales > Pseudonocardiaceae > Lentzea > Lentzea sp. NPDC051213. The sequence goes on along the minus strand of NZ_JBITEX010000001.1, from coordinate 1,234,394 downwards.
CGAGACCATGTTGGAGACCTCGGCCCGGCTGCTCGAACTGCTGTCGTTGCTCCAGCTCAAGCGCGACTGGACGAGCACCGAGCTCGCCGGCCGGCTCGACGTGAGCAGGAGGACCGTGCGCGCCGACATCGGCAAGCTGCGGTCGCTCGGGTATCCCGTGGATGCGCGTCCCGGCGTCTCGGGCGGGTACCGGCTGGCCGCCGGGACGGCGATGCCCCCGCTGCTGCTCGACGACGACGAGGCCGTCGCCGTCGCGGTCGGACTGGGTGCGGCCGCGACCCAAAGGCTCGGAGTCGAAGAAACATCGCTCACCGCGCTCGCGAAGCTGGAGCAGGTGCTGCCCTCGCGTCTCCGTCGGCGCGTCGAGGCGGTACGCGAGGCGACGAGCGTTGTTCCAGGGACTGGGCCGCCGCTCGATCTCTCGGTTCTCGGCGCGGTCGCCGCCGCGATCCGCGGCCACGAACGGCTCCGGTTCGGGTACACGAAGCCCAGGGGCGCCGAAGAGGCGCGCCACGCCGAACCGCAACGCCTGGTGAGCTGGGGAGCGCTCTGGTACCTGCTCGCGTGGGATCTCGACCGTGACGACTGGCGGGTCTTCCGCGTCGACCGCATGGTTCCGCACGCGCCGACGGGTGCGCGGTTCCGGCCGCGCGTGATCCCGGAGGACAACGTCGTGGAGTACGTCGTCGCACGCGTCAGCAAGGGGGCCTGGAAGTACCGCGCCCGGGTACTCGTGCACGCTCCCGCCGCCAAGGTCGCCGCGAAGATCTTCATCCCGGTCGACATCGAGGTGGTCGACGAGTCCACGTGCCGTCTCGACGTGGGTTCCGACGACCCGGACCGGCTCGCGCTGTGGATGGCGCAGCTCGACTTCGACATCGAGGTGATCGACGGAGACGAGCTCGCGGTGGCGTTCGATCGCCTCGCGACGAGGTTCCGCCGCGCGGCGGGTGGCGCATCCAAGTGAAGCTCGGCAGGAGATCTGCCCGTTCGGGCGGTGTTGAGGGCAGTACCAGGCTCGAGGTCTGGCGAGGCGAGATGCGGGCTGCCTAGCGTTGATCAGGTGCACGATCATCTGGCCGCACAGGACAATTCGCAGCGCAGGCCGTCCGCGAAGGACCAGCCGGAACCGTCGCTGCTGAAGCTGCAGCGCGCGGCGGGCAACCAGGCTGTGCAGCGCGCGATCACGATCCAGCGCCTGTGGACCGCCGACCAGCGGCGGCAGGCGTTGCGAGCGGCAACTCCGTTCATCCGGGCGCTGACCCCGGTGCTGGCCATGGTCGGCTGGCAGATCACCGGACTCGCCATCGGCCTGCGCGGTTCGTTCGACGCCGGGGCGGGGGTGGGCGCGGGCGTCGGCGCCGACCAGATGTTCTTCATGAACCTGGTGTCCGGCGAGCTGACCGGCGATGTGATCACGTTCGCCGAGGTGGGCGTCGCCGTGACCGCGGGTGGCAGCACCGGGATCGTCGTCGGCATCCGGCTGGGACCGTCCGGCCGGGACGGCAACATGTCCGGCGCCTACGAGGGTGGCAGTGTGGGGGCGAGCGTGAAACTGCTCGCAGGCGTCGGATTCTCCATCGGCACCAGCATCTTCTCGGGCCAGGAAGGCTGGGCCACGGCCGCGATCAGCCTCGGCGCCGAGGCAGGCATGCGCGGCTCGTACAGCTACGGCGTCAGCACCGAGCAGACCGTCGCACCAGCCGTCGCCGCATGGGTCCAGGGCGTCGCGCAAGGTGTCGCCAGTGGCCTGCAGACGGCATCGGCCGTCGGTCGCGGCATCAGCGACCTGGTGGCACAGACATTCGGCAGCGTGGTGAGCATCTACGACCCGGACACGTGGAATCTCGCCGGCTACTCCCCCTCCGAACAACAGGCGTGGCGCCAGCTCGGCGGGTACATGAAACGCGTGATCACCGCCTCGACGCTGGACGCGTTCCTCGCAGGTGAATCGCGGGGCGTCCCGGTGTCACGGCGGATCGCGAGCGTCGGCGATGTCGGGGTGTTCATCAGGGTGTCCGAGGCGATCAACGGGCGCTACCGCCGGGAGAACGGCCTGAGCTCGCGCGACGAGATCTGGCCCGCGAACGCCTTCAACAACCGCACCTATTTGCAGTTCCTGGCATTCCTGCGCGAACAGCGGCTCCTGTAGCACCACCGCTCACGGCCGTGGCTGCAGCCCGATCCGGTAGCGGTGGTGGTAGTGCCTGCCGGTGAGCCACAGCTCCCCGGCCGCGTCCTGCACCGCCGCGATCCCCCCGATCACCTGGTCCCGCCCCGTCGGCAGTTCGGCGATGGTGATGGCGGTGAGGTCGGCGTCCGCGGTGACGGCGCCGGAGGCGATGTCCACCCGGATCATCCAGTCCGTGCCGGTGACCGCCGCCCAGACCTGCGGGCGGCCGTCGATGATCACACAGTGGAGCTCGCCGAGCTGCGCGGTGGACCATTCGCGGGTGTCGACGTGGAGCTCGCGGATCAACGCGGCGGTGTCACGGTCGCGCAGCAGCAGTCTGGTGGAGCCGTCGGACTGCACGAGATGCGTTCCGTCGTAACAGAGTCCCCAGCTTTCCTCAGTGATCGTGGCACGGCGCCGTTCCGCCAGTGACCGCGGATCGAGCAACACCGCGGCACCTGCGCCGGTACGCCACAGCCCGGCCGGTGTCAGCGCGGTTCCGTTGCCCGGCTGCACGGTCCGCTGGGCCTGGATCTCGCCGGTGGCAGGCGCCACCGCGCGGATCACCGGCCCCGTGTTCTCGACGAGGAGATCGCCGACCAGTTCCAGACCGCGTGCGTCGGCACGGTCGTTGGGGACACGCGCGAGCACCTGGGCGCGGAAGTGCCGCGAGGTGGAACGCAGGCCGGCCGGTGCGGGACTGGCCGTGGTCGCTGGTGCCGAGCTGACGTGGGCCACGCGGTGGGGAGCTGAACAGGCGGTGAGGGCCAGCAGTGCCGCGGCCATTGACCAGAGAACTCTGTTGATGCGCAACGGTTTCACCGCACCGATCGTCGCGGCGGCCTGACTGCGGCGCTTCCACCGTCGTGGGTGACCGCCGCCTGGCCCGTTCATCCGGCTGGGGTGAGGCCGTCCACGAGGTGCGCGGCCAGGCTGGACGGACAATCCACTTTGGAGGCCGCCGTGACCGATGTGACTGTGCCGCAGGGACGACAACGCTGGCTGGCCCGGCTCGCCTTCGTGACGGCGGGAACCGCCGTCGTGGTGGTGCTGGTGGCGGCCGGGGTGCGAGCCGGGATCGGGCTGGTGCTGGTCGGTGCGGCGGGGACGGTGATCGCGCTGGTGGGCGCCTGGTGGTTCCTCGCCCACCGCGGCCTGGTGCGATGGCTGGCCGGGATGCTGGTGCTGCTCGCACCGCTGACCGTCGTCGTCCTGTACGTGCAGGCTCGCTTGGCGTGGGTGGTCATCGTGTGTGCGCTGCTGTGGGTGATCGCGCTGGCCTGTGCACGGCGCGCGCTCGCTCTGGGCGGCGAGTCAGGCCGTCCGGCCGAACTGGAGGTGCCACCGCCCCGGCGGCCGTACCTGATCATGAACCCGCGGTCCGGTGGCGGGAAGGTCGGGCGGTTCGGCCTCCCGGAACTGGCGAGGGTGCGCGGCGCGGAGGTCTGCGTGCTCGACGGGTCGCAGGACGTCGCCGTGATCGCCCGCCGAGCTGTCGACGAGGGTGCCGACCTGCTCGGGGTGGCGGGAGGTGATGGCACCCAGGCGATCGTGGCCGGCATCGCGGCGGAACACGGGGTGCCCTTCATGGTCATCTCTGCGGGCACTCGCAACCACTTCGCCCTCGACCTCGGTCTGGACCGGGACGATCCCCGCCGTTGCCTGGACGCGCTCACCGACGGCGTCGAGGTACGGGTGGATCTCGGCATGGCCGGGAACCGCGTCTTCGTCAACAACGCGTCGTTCGGCGCGTACGCCGAGGTTGTGCGGAGCCCCGCCTACCGCGACGGCAAGACGCGCACGACGCTGAACCTGTTGCCCGGCCTGCTGATCGGGCCGCGGGCGGCGGCGCTGCGGGTGCGGGTGGGCGGGGCCTGGCTGACCGGGGCGCAGGCGGTGCTGATCAGCAACAACCCGTACGGGTCAGGCGACCTGGCAGGGCTGGGACGCAGGCCGCGGCTCGACTGCGGCGCGCTGGGCGTGCTCGCGGTGACAGTGCGCAACGCGGCCGAAGCCGCCGGCCTGGTGCGCGGCCGGCGGCGGTCGAGTGCGATGTACGTGGCGACGGCGACGGAGGTCGTCGTCACGGCGGGCACACCGTCGTTGCCGGTCGGTGTGGACGGAGAGGCGGTCACGATGCCGACTCCCGTGCGGTGTGCGGTCAGGCCAGGGGCGTTGCGCGTGCGGGTGCCGCGCCACAGGCCCGGGGTGCAGCCGCACCGGCCCGAGGTGGACTGGGCGCGGTTACGTGGGCTGGCCCTGTCCTAGTGGCGTGGCTCAGAACACTAGCGGCGCCAGGACACTCGGCGGGCCGTGCGCCGAGCTACCCGGCGTGATCCGAACATCCCAGGAACTCCCCTTGTTCGTCGCACCGTGCGTCGTGCGGTGCGGCGGGCCACGCGGCGTGATCCGAACACGTCTGCCTCCTCATGCCTTCGAGCCTGCCGTTTCCAGGTCGTGCAGTTCTTTGGCCTCTTCCGCGTTCACCAGCCCGATCGCGATCAGGTCGAAGGGGCTGATGAACCCATCGGAGATGCGGAAGCCCCTGGCACGGGCAACGGCGTCGCGCAGCGGCACGGCCCAGTGGTGCTCGATGAGCAGGAGCGCCGCCGCGCTGTCGTTGGGAATGTCGGCGAGCACGTCCCACGCGTCCGCGTCGTTGAACGGGTGGACGCCTCCTTTTTCCGCGGCCGACTCGGCTCCCGCGACCGCGCCGGACTCGGCGCCTGCCTGTCCCGCGGCACCGAGGCCGATCAGCGCGCCGATCTTGCTGCCCAGCTCGACCGCTTCCGCGGGCGAGAGATTGCTCAGGTGCTCAACCGCGATGGTGCCCTGCGGGTCCTTGTGGACGGCGATGGCATCGATCACGCGGATGGTGTCGGTCTTGCGGAGCTTCTCCAGTTCGGCGATCACCTCACCGCGGAAGTCCGGGTGGGTGAAGCCCAGCACGATCAGTTGGATCGGCCCGATGGCCATACGACCCCTCCTCGATTCGATCAGTCGTCTCATCGTCGTGGCGCGTGGACCAAGGCCACCTCATCCGCTGCGGGTGGAACGCATGGCGAACACGGTCACCAGCAGCTCGTAGACCGCCAGCACCGCCGCGATCCACAACAGAGCCGTCGACGACGAGATCAGCAGCGCGAGCACGATCGCCACGGCGACGCCTCCCACGCGTACCGCGTCGAGGTGCGGTGCGGTCCAATGTGGACCGTGTGCGGCAAGTGCCTGCCGGCCCGTCACGGCACCACGGCGGATCGCGTCCCAGGCCGCGACGGTCCGGCGGCGCAGCCACACCGGTCCCCTGCCCGGTCCGATCACGTACATCAGCAGGGCCAGCAGCAGGCCTGTCCAGATCATCTGCCAGCCGCGCGTGCGCAGCTGGCTGAAGACCGTCGTCAGCACGTCTGCGGCACCGTCGCGGTAGAGCCCCTCCGGCACGCCCGCGAGGATCTGCTGCCGGACCGCGCGCAGCGCCACCGTGACCACCACCGCGGAGACGACCAGCCACAGACCTAGCTGCAGCGCCGTGCGCCGGCGGTCAGGCGAGACGAGCAACGCGAGCACGAGCAGCAGAAGAGTGCTGAGCAGAAACAGGATGAGGCTTCGCTTGGCCGTCGCCACGGCTTGCTGGGCCGCCCACAACTGCCCGGAGTCGTAGACGGTGAACTGCGCGAAGTTCGCAGGCAACGTGACGCCGAGCGAATCCTGCACCCGGAGGCGCAGATCCGCCGGGATCTCCCCGCTGCTGAGGTCGGGCAGCGAGAGCTGCTTGCCGAACAGGGTGGGCAGCTGCGCGCTGAGCGTCCGGAGCATCTCGTTGATCAACGGCAGCAGGTCGATGTCGACCCGGTCCTGGTGGACGGCCACGACGTTGCTGTCGCCCTCGATGACGGCGAGTGCGCGTTGGTGGGCGCGGCGGTTGAGCTCGGTCCAGACGCGCTGGAACTGGTCGCTGCCCAGGACTTTCGTGGCCGTCGCGCGCACAGGGGCGTGGAGCTGGCTCGCCAGTGGCCCTGCGACGAACGCGGCCTGCTCTGGCAGGACCGCCCGCAACCGCTGTTCGACGTCGACGGCCTCGAAGAGCTTGACCGTCGCGAAGTCCGCCACCGCCGCGGCGACCTCCGGGTCCTTCGGCAGGGGTGCGACCGTGGCGACCCAACGGTCGGTGTTGAGCGCGGTGCGTGCGCTCCAGATGCCGACGACGCTCATCACGAGCGCGAACGCCGTCAGCGCTATCAGCACGGCGGCACCGGCTCGACGAAGCATCCTCACCGTTGCCGCGCGCCGATGCCGACGGTCGAGCCGTGCCCGCAGCGCGTACACCTCTGCTCGCAACCGGAGCAGCTCATCAGGCTCGTTCGTCATGCCGGTCACCGCACCGGGCTCGATGTGGTCCGCGGCAGGAACGCGGCCGCCACCATGCCGCCGAGCGCGATCATCGCCAGTACGACCAGCGCCAGGGCGTACGAACGTTCCGGTGTCCTGGTGATGCCGGCGACGAGGATGGTGCCGGCGATCGCGGCGCCCAACGAGGATCCGAGGTTGGACACGCTGCGGGACAGGCCGGAGATCTCGCCCTGCAGGGCGTCGGGGAAGCTCGACTGCACGACGTTCACCGACGGGGTCAGCATCGCGCCGATGCCGAGTCCGATCAGGAAGAGGCCCGGCAGGAAGGCCCACACCCGCGGTGAGAGGGCGAGCAGGGCGAGGAAGAGCGCGATGCCGGTGATCGTGACGGCGAAGCCGGTCAGGACGAGGGTGCGCTGGGCGTGCCGTTTCGCGAGGCGCTCGGCCGACAGGGACGCGAGGAGCACGCCCGCGGTCGCCGCCGTGAGGATCAAGCCGGTCTCGATCGCGTTGTAGCCGCGCACGACCTGGAGGTAGGCCGAGACCACGAACGAGATGCCCATGAGCACGAGCCACTGCACGTTCTGCGTGACCAGGCCGAGGTTGGAGGTGCGGCTGCGGAACAAGTCGGTCGACAGCAACGGTTCGACGCCGGCGCGTTCCTTGGCGCGCACCGAATGGAAGAACCACACGAGCGTGAAAGCACCGGCGACGAGCAGCCCCACCATCAGCCAGAGGTTGTTGTCCGCTGCCAGCACGCCCGACACGATCAGGACGAGCCCCACTGACGACAACACCGCGCCACGGACGTCGAACGGCCGGGCCGGGTCCGGTGGTCTGGGATCCCGGACGTACCTGCGGCTCAACACGAAGATCACCACGACGACCAGCGCCTGGAACAGGAAGGCGACCCGCCAGCTGAGCGCCGTCGTGATCAGCCCGCCGATCAACGGTCCGGTGGCCGCGCCGATGCCCGCCATGCCGTTGATCGCGCCGAAGGCGCGGGCCCGCGAGGTGACGCCGGTGAACAGCATCGTCGCCAGGATGTAGACGGGCGGGATCAGCAGCGCGGTACCGACACCCTCGAGGATCGAGTTGCCGAGGATGAGGAGAGGCAGGCCAGGCGCGAACGCGCTCAGCACGGCACCGGCGCCATAGACGGCCAGTCCCGCGGTGAGACATCTCTTGCGGCCGTAGCGATCGGTCAGCTTGCCGCCGGGGATCATCAACGCCGCCATGACGAGCAGGAAGATCGTGATCGCCAGCTGGACGCCCTGGACGGTGGTGTCCAGGTCCCGGCTGATGTCGTTGATCATCACGTTCATGTTGGAGCCGGCGAAGCTGCAGATGAACTGGGCGAGGGCGAGGGGGACGAGCACTCTGCGCAAGGCGTTGGAGTCCACCCACGCAGACTCCAGCGGCAGTGTCCCGAGCGCTTCACGCGCCGTGGATGAGGCACCGCACCGGTACTCCTCCGTGGCGGGTGGTGTGCAGGCGACCGCGGGAGTGTTGTGTCGCAGGTGGACCGGAGCCGCCGGTTCCTTCTGGGAGGTGCGCGATGACCGGTCCAGTGGCCGCGAGGATCGCCACGGGTCTGGCCGCCCGCAAGGAAGTTCCGCTCGACGCCCACGCGCAGCCTCCGCAGGACGGTGGCCGGCCCGACCCGGTCGAGGTGCTCGCCGCACAGGACGGCACGCGGGTGCCGGAGCTGGTGCCCATCCGGTACGGCCGGATGCTGGCCTCGCCGTTCGCGTTCTTCCGCGGCGCGGCATCGGTGATGGCGGCCGACCTCGCGACGACTCCGTTCTCCGGTCTGACTTCTCAGCTCAGCGGGGACGCGCACATCGGCAACTTCGGGGTCTTCGCCTCCCCGGAGCGGCAACTGGTGTTCGACCTCAACGACTTCGACGAGACGCTGCCCGGCCCCTGGGAGTGGGACGTCAAACGCCTCGCGGCCAGCCTCGCCGTCGCCGCCCGGGAGAACGGGCTGGGGCGCAAGGCGAGGGCGACCGCCGTGCGCACCGCTGTCGGCCGGTACCGGTCGGCGATGGTCCACTTCGCACAGCAGGGCGATCTCGACGTGTGGTACGCCCACGCCGGGGTCGACGAGGTGGAGATCCTCCTCAAAGCACACGCGGACAAGGCCAAACAGCGCCGTTTCGCGCACGAGCAGGCAAAGGCCCGTGCGCGGGACAGCCTGCAGGCCTACCGGAAGCTGACCTCGGTCGTCGACGGATGCCGCCGCATCACCGCCGATCCGCCGCTCCTCGTGCCGGTCGGCCACCTGCTGCCCGACGCGGACCGGGAGGACCTGGAGTTCCAGATCCAGGACCTGCTCGCCGGCTACGCCGCCACCCTGTCCGCCGATCGACGTCATCTGATCAACGGGTTCCGGTTCGTCGACATGGCACGCAAGGTCGTCGGTGTCGGCAGTGTCGGTACCCGGTGCTGGATCGTGCTGCTGCACGGGCGTGACGAGAACGATCCGTTGCTGCTGCAGGTGAAGGAGGCGTCGCGATCGGTTCTCGCCGACCACCTGCCCCATCCTCCGCGCGCGAACCACCGCAGCGAGGGCGAACGGGTCGTGGCCGGGCAGCGGCTGATGCAGGCCGCCGGCGACATCTTTCTCGGCTGGGAGACCGCGGAAGGCATCGACGGACGCACCCGGGACTTCTACGTCCGGCAGTTGCGCGACTGGAAGGGCTCGGCCTCGGTCGAGACGATGGACGCGGTCGGCCTGCGGCTGTACGGCGCGCTGTGCGGGTGGACGTTGGCCAGAGCGCACGCGCGCACCGGCGACCGGATCGCGATGGCCGGGTACCTCGACGAGGGCAAAGCCTTCGACGTCGCGCTCGCCGAGTTCGCCGAGAGCTACGCGGATCGCAACGAGCAGGACTACCGGCTCCTGGCGCAGGCAGCGCGGTCCGGGCGGATAACAGTTCAAAGTGGACTGTGACGATCCCTCGCCAGGAACCGAATTCCACCTGAGGAGACCAAGCATGTGCCGATGGCTCGCGTATTCCGGTTCCCCTGTCCTGTTGGAGGAGCTCCTCTACGTCCCGGCGAACTCGCTCGTCACCCAGAGCAAGCACTCCCGGCTGGGAGTGGAGACCACCAACGGTGACGGCTTCGGTGTCGGCTGGTATGCGACCGCGCCGGCGCCGGGCCTGTTCCTCAGCACGGAACCCGCCTGGAACGACCGCAACCTGCGTGAGCTGGCAGCGCAGACCGCGGCGGGTGTCGTCTTCGCGCACGTCCGCGCCTCCACCGGCACAGCGGTCCAGCAGACCAACTGCCATCCGTTCCGGCACGGTCGCCGGCTGTGGATGCACAACGGGCTCATCGCCGATTTCCCGTTGGTGCGCCGGGAACTCTCGTTGGTGGTCGATCCCTCGCTCTACGCCGAGATCGAGGGATCGACCGACTCGGAGATCCTCTTCTTCCTCGCGCTGACCTTCGGCCTGGAGGAGGATCCGCCCACCGCCGTCGCCCGCACCGTCGGTTTCGTCGAGGCGATCGGCAGGAACCACGGCGTGGCGCATCCGATCCAGATGACGATCGCCACCACCGACGGCGAGACCACCTGGGCCTTCCGCTACTCCAGCGAAGGCAGGTCGCGCAGTCTGTTCCACAGCACCGACATCACGACGCTGCGGCAGCAGTATCCGGACAACCCGACACTGCACTCGCTCTCCCCCGACACGCGGCTCGTGGTGTCGGAACCGCTGGGCGACCTGCACGGTGCCTGGCGTGAGGTGCCGGAGTCGACCTGTCTCATCGCGCGGGGCGGCGTCGAGGAGCTCCGCCCGTTCCAGCCCCGCCGGTGACGGCAACGGCGTCGCCCGCTCCGGGTGATGCGGCAGGGGAGACCGTTGTTCCACACATCCGAGGCCGAACTGGAGGAACCACGATGATGGAACCCGCCGCACCGGTCGTTGCCGGTGTCGACGGCTCGTCGTCCGCGCTCGCCGCGGTGATGTGGGCCGCCGACGAATGCGCCCGGCGCTGCGCCCCGCTGCGGCTGGTGCACGCGTTCTCGTTGCTCACCGAAGAACATCTCGCCGTCACCGGGACGGGCGACGACGTCCGGCGCGCCGCCGAGGAGCGGGCCGTGGCGCGGCTGACCGAGGCCGCCGCGGCCGCCCGCGCCACGGAGCCGGAAGTGGAGGTAGCGACCGAGACGCTCAGCGGTGGCGCGACGAGCCTGCTGATCGAGGAGTCCCGGCGCGCGCGGCTGCTGGTGCTCGGAGCACAGGGCATCGGCAACGTCCGCGGCCTGCTGGTCGGGTCGACAGCGGCCGCACTCGCCTCGCACGGGAGGTGCCCGCTGGTGATCGTGCGTGGCCTGGCGGCGGTCGACGGCCCGATCGTGGTGGGCCACGACGGTTCGCCGACGAGCGAGGCCGCGCTGGCGTTCGCCTTCGAGGCCGCCTCACTGCGCGGAGCCCGGCTCACGGTGATCCTGTGCCGGCCCGGTTTCACCGTGGAGAGCGCTTACCACACCTCCCGTTTCGCCGCGGCCAGGGACGCGGCGGAGGATGACGACCGCGAGGTGCTCGCCAGGTGGCAGAACCGGTACCCGGACGTGCGGGTGGAGCGCGCAGTACCGCGGGACCGCCCGGTCAGGGTGCTCATGCGGTACGGCGCCGAGGCGCAGCTCCTGGTGGTGGGCAGTCATGGACGCGGCGGGTTCGACGGCATGTTGCTCGGCTCGACGAGTCAGGCTCTCGTTTCGCACGCGCCCTGTCCGTTGGTGGTCGTGACCTCGGCGGAACGGCGAGTCGGTCTCATCCGGTGACGGATGCGGGAAACCGCGCGCAGACACACCGAGGAGGCCGCGCACCGGCCGGATCGGGAAGACGTCGTTGCGGGACAACGACATCCACAGATCCGTGGGGTGCCGACCCCCTCGGGACCAGGGTGGGCCGCGTGCCAGATCGCTCTCGCCGGCTAGCGCCGCGAGCCTGCCCACCTCGACCGCGCCCAGACTTCCGCCGCCTGCGAACACGAACGCGGTCTTCACGACCCATTCTGCCGCCGGGGAGACCGGCTCACGAGGGGCCAGTCCCCCGCCGGCGTGATGTCGCCGGCCGAACCACCCGCGCCAGGTGACCCGCCGAAGGCCGCCCGCCACCAGCCTGGCGGTTCACCTGCTCTTCGTGTCATTGCACCCGTGGGGTTTCCCCGTGTTGCCGGCTGTGTGATCGGGTGCGCAGCAGGGCGGCAGCCCAGCCCGCGCGCGGGTCCGCGTCCACGAGCAGCACCTTCACCAGCACGGTGAGCGGCACCGCCAGCAGCGCGCCGAGCGGTCCGAGCACCCACGCCCAGAACGCCAGCGAGAGGAACGTCGTGGTCGTCGACAGCCCCGCGGCGTCGCCGGTGTAGCGGGGCTGCACCAGCGACTGCACCACGAAGTTCAGCACCCCGTACACCGCGAGCACCGCCACCGCGCGGCGCGTACCGTGCTGCAGCAGGGCGAGGGCGGCGGGCGGCAGCACCCCGAGCAGGAAGCCGACGGTGGGGATGTAGTTGGTGACGAAGGACAACACGCCCCACAGCAGGGCGAGCGGGATGCCCAGCAGTGCGAGCGCCACCGTGTCCAGTGCCGCCACGATCGCACCGAACACCGTCGTCACCAGCAGGTAGCGCCGGGTGCGGCGGGCGAACTCCCGCAGCGCGACGGTCAGGTGCGGCCGCTGGTCCGCGATCTCGGCCAGCCTGCTGTCCGTCCAGTGCACCTCGACGCCGAGAAACAGCAGCAGCGCCAACAGGAACACCAGGCTCGTGGTGAGCCCGGTCAGGTCGCTGAGCAGACCCCCGAGCGAGGAGAGCACCTTGCCGCGGTCGAGGCCGGCGAGCACGTGGTGCGCCTGCTGCACCAGGTGGTGGTCCGCGTACTCGGGCAGCATCCCGGCCAGCCGCACACCGGACACCACCACCGTCACCGCGATCGCGGTCAGCACCGCGTACACCAGCACCACGACAGCCGTCGTCGCCAACCACGACGGCGCGCCGCGGCCGCGCAGCCACCGGTGCGCGGGGCTGATCGCGATCACGATCAGCCCCGCCAGCACGGTGGGCGCCACCAGCCACGCGACCGCCTTGAGCCCGGCGACCACGACCACCGCCGACGCGGCGCCGAGCAGCATCGTCAATGCGCGTGGCATCAACGGGGTGACGACTCGAGCGCCGCCTCGTTGCCGTGCACCACGACGGCCCAGATCACCACCACGCACAGGGTGATGACGATCGTCGACCACAGCGGGTGCACCGAGACGAACGCGAGCTGTGCCACCGCGTTCACGACGGCGAGTATCACCGTGACCACCCTGGCCCACGCGGAGCCGGAGAGCAGCGCCGCGCCCGCGAGCGCCACGAGCACGCCGAGCAACAGGGTGATCCAGCCCCACGTGGTGAGGTCGAAGACGATCACCTGCTCGCCGTTGGCGACGTAGTACTCGCCGCGGAACAACCCGACGAGCCCCTCGATGGCGTTGAACGCCCCCATGACGATCATCATGATGCCCGCGAACCAGATCCAGCCGAGCCAGCCTGTGTCCTGCATCGTGCCTCCGTTGTGTAGCGAAGGGTTGGTGCGGCAACCGTGTACCGGCGCCGTCGCGTGGATCTTCACCCGCCGCGTGTGAGTGCCAGGGCACGTGTCCGCTCCACCGGGTGAAGACCGGGGTCTGTCCGCCGGTCGAGCCTCTTCACCATGACCACACCCCCATACGCGCCGATCGCCGATCACGGGCTGATCGGCGACCTTCAGACCACCGCGCTGGTGTCCACCGACGGCACCGTGGACTGGTTCTGCTGCCCTCGGTTCGACTCGCCCTCGGTGTTCGCCTCGCTGCTGGACCGCAAGCGCGGCGGGTTCTGCCGCATCCGGCCCGCCGGGTTCACCGGCACCGGAAAGCAGCTGTACTTCCCGGACACGGCGGTGCTGATCACCCGGTTCATGACAGAGGGCGGCACCGGGGAGGTCATCGACTTCATGCCGCCGCTGCCGGACGAGGGTGCCACCGAACGGCACCGGCTCGTTCGCCTGGTGCGGTGCGTCCGCGGGCGGATCACGTTCGAGCTCGACGTGGCCCCGCGGTTCGACTACGGCCGCCGGGCCCACCGCGCGCACCTCACCGACGACGGAGTGATCTTCGCGTGCGGCGAGTTCGGCGTGGTGCTGCACGCCGTGCGTGAACCGGGAGACGCCCGGCTGATGTCCGGGCAGATCACCGACACCGGCGACCTGCGCGCCACGATCTCCCTGGAGGAAGGGCAGACCCGCGGCGTCGTGCTGGAGTCCGGTGTGGACGGTCCGCCGCGCGCCGTCCCCGCCGCGGAGGCGCAGTCGCTGTTCGAGCGGACCGTGCGGTTCTGGCACGACTGGCTCGCCCGCGGCACCTACCGGGGCCGGTGGCGGGAAGCGGTCGATCGTTCCGCCATCACCCTGAAGCTGCTCACCTACGCGCCGACCGGGGCGATCGTCGCCGCCCCGACGGCAGGACTGCCCGAACAGCTCGGCGGCGAGCGCAACTGGGACTACCGCTACACCTGGATCAGGGACGCCTCGTTCGCCGTCGGGTCGTTGCTGCGACTGGGATACACCGACGAGGCGGCGGCGTTCGGCGGCTGGCTCACCGAGCGGTTCGTGGAGGGTGAACCGCTGCGGGTGATGTACGCGGTCGACGGGTCGGCCGACCTCATCGAACACGTGCTCGACCACTGGGAGGGGCATCGGGGGTCGACACCCGTGCGGGTGGGCAACGACGCGGCCGGGCAGTTGCAGCTCGACATCTACGGCGAACTGCTGGACAGCGTGCACGCCGCCCACCTGAGCGGCGTGCGCATCGGGCATCGGGGCTGGCACGCGGTGGTCGAGCTGCTGGACTGGCTGGCGGAGAACTGGAACCAGCCGGAGGAGGGGATCTGGGAGACGCGGGGAGGACGCGCGGACTTCACCTACGGCCGGGTGATGAGCTGGGTCGCGTTCGACCGGGCGATCCGCATCGCCGAGAGCGAGGGAAAACCCGCGCCGGTGGCGCGGTGGCGCTCGCAGCGCGACCGGATCTACGGCCAGATCTGGGAGCAGGGGTGGGATCACCGCACCGGAGCGTTCGTGCAGCGGTACGGCTCGCAGGTCCTCGACGCGTCGTTGCTGCGGATGGCACAGGTGGGGTTCGTCGCGCCACGCGACCCGGTCTGGCTGGACGCACTCGACGCGATGGAGTCGCTGGTCAGCGACAGCCTCGTGCGGCGCTACGACACGGACGCGGCACCTGACGGACTGCGTGGCTCGGAGGGCTCGTTCTCGTTGTGCACCTTCAACTACGTGACCGCGCTGACGTTGTCGGGACAGGCCCGCAAGGCACGGCTGGTGTTCGAGAAGATGCTGACCTACGGCAACCACGTGGGGCTCTACGCCGAGGAGATCGCGGTGACCGGGGAACAGCTGGGCAACTTCCCGCAGGCGTTCACCCACCTGGCCCTCATCGACGCCGCCGTCACCCTCGACGAGCAGCTCACTCGCGACGGGTGAGGACGCGGCGGTGCCCGCCTCGAACAGTGATCGGCATGGCGACTTTGACCGTGTGGAAGTTCGACACGACCGAGGGAGCGCACAGCGCGCTCCAGGAGCTGACGAAGCTGCAGGACCAGCAGCTGATCGTCGTCCGCGACGCGGCCTACGTGTACTGGGAGCCGGACGCGAAACGGCCGAAGACCAGGGAGCTCGGCAAGCTCACCGGTGCGGGAGCGCTCGGCGGCGGCTTCTGGGGGCTGTTGTTCGGGCTGATCTTCTTCGTGCCCGTGCTGGGTGCGGCGATCGGCGCGGGCGTCGGCGCGCTGGCCGGATCGATGTCCCGTGCGGGCATCGACGACGACTTCATCAAGGAGGTCGGGGACACCATCACGCCCGGTACGTCCGCGCTGTTCGTGATGTCCGAGCACGCCGTCGTCGACCGGGTGGCCGAGAGGTTCAAGCCGACCGGCGCCACCCTGCTGACCACCAACCTCACGACCGAGCAGGAAGAGCTGCTGCGGGAGACGTTCGCGTCCTGACCCGCACGATGATCGCGGCGGTGGCCGGCAGGCAACGGCTGCCGGGGTGCTGCGCCTGCGCGCCTCCGCCCGCCGATGGACCGGCCGGAGCACGGAACACCGTGCTCCGGCCGGTTCTGGCGTTCGTTCTGGCGTTCACCGTGCCGGATCCCCTGCCTGCACCTGCACGGCCGCCTCACTCAACAGGGAATGCACAACCCGCAGCACGTCCGCGACGTGGTCGCGATGCTCGCTGATCACGTCGGCCCGGCGGGTCGCCTCCCGCACGAGGCTCTCCGCCCGCCGGCGCGCGGTCTCCTCCATCAGCCGCACGTCGTGGCAGGTCCGCCTGCGCCGCAACGCCAGCGCCAGCTCGAAGTCCTCGGTGACCTTCGCCCGGTGGCGGGCTGCCGCCTCGTCCAGCGCACGGCGGCCCGCCTCCCCCTCCCGCAGGATCCGTGCCATGCGCACACGGGTCTGGGCCAGCAACTCCCGATGCTCGGCCTGCGTGCGGCGGGCAGACTCCCGTGCGTGGTCCTCCAGCGCGGTGGCCCGTTCGGTGATCTCAGCCGCCTGAGCGAACGCTGTCTCCACGACGTACCGCAGGCGTTCGCCGGCCGCGTACGGGGACTGCGGCACGGCGCGCAGCCGGTCTAGCCGCTCCCGCAGCGCGCGGTTCTCCTCCCGCTCGCGCTTCAGGTGCCCGGCGAGTGCCTCCGCTCTGGCCTCCGCCGCGTCGCGGTCCGCGGTGAGCGCCTCGATGTCGCGCTCCGCCTCGTGGACGTAGCACCACACCTGATCGCGACGAAAACCCAGCCACGCGACGTCGAACCCGGTGCGCAGCGGCACCAGCTCCGCGGTCACGGCCGCACCAGGGTCAGCGGCACGCGGCACAGCGCCCCGATGCCGTCCTCGGGAGCACGCCGGGTACCGGCGGTGATCACGTGGACCCGCGAACCGCTCAGCAACGCCGCGCGCACCGCCACGTCCGCGAGCAGCCCGCAGCGGCGGCGAGATCCCGCGGGGTGGCCGGGAGCGACGTCGGTCGGCGCGAGGCCGTACCACGCGGTGGCGGTGACGTCCTCCGGCTGACCGACGAACAGGTCGTCCACCCTGCCGGCTGCCAGTGCGCCGAGGGTGTCGTCCACGCCCTCCACCCCCAGCTGCCGGGCGCGCCCGCGTTCGTGGAAGTCCGCCAGCACTCCCGCGGTCCACGTGTGGGCGGCCGCGCGCACCTCGTCCTCGACTCTGCTCGGGCTCAGGTCGGTGCCGACCCTGCGAACCGTCGTGTCGCGCCGGACGGGTGCGGGAAGCGCGTCCCACAACGCAACCGCCACGTCGTCCTCCCCCGCCACGATCAGCACCCTGGCGTCCTCCCGGGCCAGCATCGCCGCGGCAGCCGCCGCAGCGGATCGCACACCCTCGCGCCAGTTCCAGCCGCCGTAGCACAACGACACCCGTCCGGTGCCGGCCGTGCCCAGCTCGGCGGTCTCGCGGTCGGCGGCCACGACCACGCACGGCGGCCGCTCCTGCACCCAAGCGAGCAGCGGGAGCACATGCGCGGGCGAGCTGAACCAAGCGTGGTCCAGATGGTGCAGTCCCGGCGCGTGGAAGACCCGCGGTGGCACCTCGTAGCCCGCGAACGCCACCAGCGTTCCCGCGGACGGATCAGCGGCGTGCGCCCGGTGCAGCGCGGCACCGATCGGACCGACGACGTCGTCGTCCGCCCCGTCGCCCCGCAGCTGGTCGGCGAGGCGAACCCAGCGCGACCGCCACGAGTGCGACGGACTCGATCCCATGTAGACGGACGCGACCGGCCGTGCGGGCCAGACGACGTCGATCAGATCCCGCAGCGCGGGTCGGCAGGTCTTGGGCACGGCAGCGACTCCTCTTTCCCCGTCATGGACTGGCCACAGGTTCCGGGGACGTGGTGATCCGCTTCCTCACCCGGCGCGGATGAACCGGGTTGCCCGCACGCGTGCACTACCGCCCCGTGCGGGGGAAGTCCGCCGTGCGCACGGCGAGCAGCGTCGGAGCACGAAGGAGGTGCGGTCTTCCATGAGCCGTCAACCAGATCGTTCCCGATCACGTCGCATCGTGCTGGCCGTCGTGCTGTTCTCGTTCCTCGTCGCCGGTACCGGCGACGACGAGTGCGGGCAGACGTCTCCGCTCGCGGTCACCGGTGTGCTCGCGGCCGTCGGACTGCTGCCGAGGCTGGTCGGGTTGGCCGGGCGTGCGCTCGTCATGATGTCCCATCCGGGCAAGACGGTCCGGCCCACCTGCCCGGCGAAATGATGCGGTTCGATCACATGATCATCCACGACAATTCCATCGGGGAGAGTCATCGCCATGTCCGACAGTTCGGAGTGCGAGCGACCAGCGCGCGACACCAGTCCGCCCAGGTTCCGAGTCCCTGTCCCGGCCGTTCGGCGCCGGTCACGATCGTGACCGGGCCCGCGGGGTGCGGCAAGACCACGTTGCTCGCGGAGTGGGCGCGCCGTCGCGCCCACCGGGTCGCGTGGCTGTCGCTGGACGAGCACGACAGCACGCCCGCACGGCTGCGCATCGCGGTTCGCGACGCGCTCACCGGCGTCTGGCCGGACCAGGACCATCTCGACCCGATCCCGTGTCCGAACCTGGCTTCTCCTCGGCGATCGTGGCCGCGTTCGACCACGTACCCGTGTCCGCGTGCCTGGTGCTGGACAACGTCCACGAACTGCGCGACCCGGATGATCTCGCCACCATCGACCTGCTCACCCGGCAGCCGCCGGACCGGCTGAAGCTGGTGCTGCTCGGCAGACTCACCACCAATCCACTGTGACCTCTCGGCAGCGGTCCTACCGATCAGAAATCCTCCGCCACGCCGTCAGTTCTGGCAGCCCCCTCACACCGGTGGAAGGATCGATGACCATGACCGACGCTAGACCGCTGGGCGCCGACGAGGCCACGTTCATCGCGGCGGTCCGCTCAGGCGATGCGGCGCGGTTCGCGCTCATCACGGAGCGCCACCGGCGTGAGCTGCAGGTGCACTGCTACCGGATGCTCGCGAACTACGACGACGCCCAGGACCTGACGCAGGAGACGTTCCTGCGAGCGTGGAACAAGCGGGAGTCGTTCAAGGGCCACGCCGCACTGCGGACCTGGCTGTACCGGATCGCGACGAACGCCTGCCTCGACTACCTGGAGAAGCGCAACGACCGCACACCCGTGCCGGCCGAGCTGCCGGACTCCGGGTCCGAGGTGCTGTACCTGCAGCCGTACCCAGACCGGATGCTCCCCGAGGACCCCCAGGAATCGGTGGTGAGGCGGGAGACGATCGAGCTGGCGTTCGTCGTCGCCGTCCAGCACCTGCCGCCGCGGCAGCGAGCGGTGTTCATCCTCCGCGACGTCCTCGGCTGGCCGGCGTCGAATGCCGCTGACGCCCTCGAGCTGACCGTCGCATCCGTGACCAGCGCACTGCAGCGGGCGCGCGTGACGATGCGCGAGCAGCTGCCCGGCCGCCGCCTCGACTGGCGGAGCCCCGCCACGCACGAGCTGTCGAATGACGAGCGCGGCGTGGTGAAGTCGTACATCGACGCCCATGAGCGCAACGACCTCGACGGGCTGACGTCCCTGCTGCGCGACGACCTGCGCTTCGCGATGCTGCCCGAGCGGGGCACCTTGACCACGACGGCCAAGGACGCGGTGGACGGCTGGGTCTCCGGTGGACTCTTCCAACCCCCTTACGACGACTGGCGCGGTATCAGCACGACGGTCAACCGCATGCCGGCCGCCGCGCTCTACATACGCACCCCTAACGACCCGGAGTACCGGCTGTTCGCCATCGCGGTCCTGCACATCGTCGACGGAAAGATCGCCGAGCTCACCGGTTTCGACGCCTCCGACAAACCATGGCTGGACCTGCCCCCGACACTGTGATCACACCTGGCCTCACGAGCACGTGGCCCGTGCTCATCGCCTCGTCTCGTATCGGGTCAGCACCACGCCGCCGGGAAACGTCCGGGTCTCCACCAGGTTCAGGTTCACCCAGCTGTCCAGCGCCGTGAAGAACGGCGTGCCGCTGCCGACCATGACCGGGTAGGTGGCCAGGGCGTACTCGTCGATCAACCCGGCCCGCATGGCCGCCCCGGCGAGCGTTGCGCCGCCGATGCTCATCAGGCCGCCGTCCTCGGCCTTGAGGCGGGTGATCTCGGCGACCGCGTCGCCGGTGACCAGGCGGGTGTTCCAGTCGACCTCGTCGATCGTCGAGGAGAACACCACCTTCGGCGTGTCCAGCCAGTTCCGCGCGAACTCGACCCGCGCCGGCGTGGCGTCCGGCTGTTGGTCGCCGGTCGGCCAGTAGGAGCTCATCGTCTCCCACAGCTTGCGCCCGTACAGCGTCACATCGATTGCCCGCTCGTGGTCGAGCCACCACTGGAACAGCTCGTCGCTCGGCGGCCCGCTCCAGCCGATGTCGTCGCCGGGCGCGGCGATGTAGCCGTCCAGGGTCGCGTTCATGCCGAAGATCAGTTTCCGCATCGGTGCCAGCCTCCTGTGGGTCGATTTCACAGGTACAGACGGGCGCGGCGCGGAAAGCTAATCGGTGCGCGATCTGCGTGCGTGGAGAAGATCGGGTGGAGCGGTGTGAGCAGGAGTGCCACCAGAGGGTTCCGCCGAGCCAGGCGCACAGGGCCGAACGCCTCTACTCCTCGGCGTGGTCAACCGCGTGGTCGAGCCGGGAACGGCGCTCGACCACGCGATCGAACTCGCGCGGCACCTCATGGCCGGCGGCCCGCTGGCCATCGCCGCGACCAAGCGCATCCTCACCGAACAGCAGGACTGGACGCTGGAGAACATGTGGGACAAGCAGGACGCCCACTTCCGAGCGGCCATCGAGACCGAGGACGCCCGCGAAGGCGCTGCCGCGTTCAAGGAGGGCCGCGAACCGGTCTGGAAACGGCGTCAGGAGGGATTACCGCAGACCTGTTCGCGGAGAAAGCTCCGCCACGGCCCTCGCCTGGTCGGTCAGCGAACCTGCCGGCGGCGCGGACTTCGGCTGTCCGTCCGGAGCGACGTCGGGCCGCGGCGCACCGGGACACGTCGCCCCAGCGGCCGGCAGCACGCCGTTGATCAGGTAGTCGTCCACGCGCTTGGTGGCACAGGCGTTCCGCGCGTACATGCCGTGGCCGCCTTCGTCGGTCACGGTCAGCAGGCGGCCGGAAAGCCTGCGTGCCATGGCCGGACCGCCCTCGTACTGGGTACTCGGGTCGAACTCGGCCTGCACCACGAGCCCGGCCGGATAGCCGGCTCGCCGCAGCCGCGTCAGCTTCTCGGCGGGCGGGGACGAGCTGAAGACACAATGCTGCGGCGCGGCGGCCATCGCACCGGGGCCGTAGGGGTAGCGTTCCCGGAAGATCCGCATCTGCCGGTAGTAGACGTTGAGATCAGTGGACCATTTCGCCTCGCACGTCACGGCGTACCAGACACCGTTGACACGCTCGGTTTCCCGGCCTTCCATCAGCACACCCAGCGCTGAGCCGGCATCCGCGGGCAGTGCGCCGGTCTCGGAAGCCTTGCGAATCGCGAGGATCGTCAAGGTGGTGACGTGCCAGCTCGGGCGCTCGACGGTGTCGTACCCGAGCATCCGGTCCAGCACGTCCCTGGTGACCAATGGCGCGTGCGGCGGCCCACCCGGTACCGGCTTGAGGGCCAGCCGCTCCCCCAGCGCGTCCATCGCCGCGCGCACCTCGTCCTGGGTGCGGCCGAGGCCGTAGGTGTCGTTGCGCTGAGCCACCCATGCCGCCCAGGCGTCGAAGTTCTGCCTGGAGGCAACGGCCTGGGTCTTGTTGGCCTCGTAGTAGAACCAGTCCGGGTGCATCGACGAGTCCAGGACACTGCGGTTCAGGTGCTTGGGGAACAGGCTGCCGTAGACCGCGCCCAGGTAGGTGCCGTAGGAGAAGCCCAAGTAGTTGATCTTCTTCTCGCCGGTGGCCGCACGGATGATGTCCATGTCCCTGGCGGTGTTGGCGGTGGTGATGTGCTCACGCAGATCACCACCCGTCCGTGCGCACTGCTCCTCGAGCCTGCGAGCTTCCTCGGTGATCGCGGCGAACTGCTCGTCGGTCGGCCTGTTCGACGTCGTACGGGCCCCGCTGTCCACATCGCACCACAGTCTGGTCGAGTGTCCCGTTCCCCTCGGGGAGAACCCGATCAGGTCGAACGTCTTGGCGATCTCCTGGTTGCCGAACTGGCCCGGCATCAGGATGCCGTCACCGCCAGGCCCGCCGGGGTTGAGCATCAGCACGCCCTGGCGCCGGGCGGGGTCCTTGGCCTTGCGCCGGTGCACCGCGATGCTCAGGGTGCCTGCCTGGGGCCGCCGGTAATCCTTCGGCACCGCGATCGCCGCACACTCGGGGAACTCCGCGCTGGCCGTGGCCGCCACGGGATCGGGGAACAGGACGTTGCAGTCCTTCCATTCGGCGGTCTGCGCGTAGAACGGGGCGAGCCCCCGGTCGTACGCAAGAGCCGCCGGATTCACCGCTGTGACAACACTTCCCGCCGCCAACGCCGTGACGAGCAGGGTGACGCCTCGTGTGGTTCTCATGGTGTGAAGGTCTACCGGCGGCCGCGTTTCCGGATGGTTTCCGCGATCAGGTCGCCGCGAGAGCCACTGTCGGCGCCAGTGCCGCCGCTCGCCCGGCCGGCACCCACCCCGCCAGCACGCCAACGAGGACCGACGACGCGACGCCGCCCGCGATCGCCTCTGCGGGCAACGCGACCAGCCATCCGTTGCTCACCGCGTAGCCGATGCTCGCGACGAGGCCGAGCAGCACGCCGGCCATTCCGCCGAGTCCCGACATCAGCACGGCCTCGGTGAGGAACTGTGCTCTGACCTGGCTGCGGCGCGCTCCCAGCGCACGCCGCAGCCCGATCTCGGACCGGCGTTCCAGCACGGAGATCACCATCGTGTTGGCCACCCCGACGCCGCCGGCGAGCAACGCCACCGCTCCGAGCCCGAGGAGCAACGTCGTGAACGTGGCCTTGGCCTGGAGCTGGGCCGCCAATGCGTCGGAGGGTCTGCTCACCGCGACTTCTTCAGGGTGCTCCGGGTTCACCGTCGCGGGCAGCAACGCGCGCACATCGTCCACTCTGGACGGATCTGACCGTTCGTAGACCGTCGTCGGATGCCCGTCGAAGCCGAGATGGCGCCGCGCCGCAGCCCAGCCGACCATGGCCGACCTGTCGAACTCGGCCGCGAGCGGCACGGGTTCGAGCACACCGAGCACCGTGAACCACCTGCCGCCCAGGTAAACCTGGTCTCCTGCCGTGTCGACCGCGAGCCGTTTCGCCGCCTCACTGCCCAGCACCACCACGGGGTAGCGCGACGTGGCGTCGTTGAGCCACGATCCCGTGCGGACGACGGCTTCGAGCGTGCCCAGCAGATCCGGCTCGACCGCCTCGACGGTGATGCCGCCGGTGGCGAGCGGGTCCACCTCGTCGTTGCGCAGCACCGGTACTCGCTCGATCGTGCCGGCGGCCGCGGCGCGGTGCACCGACTCGATCCGGGTCACCATGGCCGACGCGTTCTCCGGCAGCTTCGCGGGCTTGCCCAGCGAGGTGTTCCCCGCTCCGACGCGCAACAGGTTGGTGCCCAGGGCGTCGAGCCGCGCTTGGAGCTCGGCCTGACTCGACGCGGAGATGCC
The DNA here is from genome assembly GCF_044455585.1 of Lentzea sp. NPDC051213. Lineage (NCBI taxonomy): Bacteria > Bacillati > Actinomycetota > Actinomycetes > Pseudonocardiales > Pseudonocardiaceae > Lentzea > Lentzea sp. NPDC051213. The sequence goes on along the minus strand of NZ_JBITEX010000001.1, from coordinate 1,211,150 downwards.
GAGCACGGCGACCATCGCGGCCACGCCGATCGCGATGCCCAGCGCCGACAGCACCGCCCTGGCAGGGCGTCCTGTCACGCCACCGAGTCCCTCTCGCACCAGGTCCGCGACACTCGTCCTGGCGGGCCTAGGCAGGTCCGTCATGCCGGCCTCCTCGCACTGTCGTGGCGCACGGCGCCGTCGAGCACCTCCACCTGGCGAGGCAGCGACCGTGCGACGGCCAGATCGTGCGTGATCACCGCGATCGTCGTGCCTTCCGCGTTCAGCTCGTGCAACAGGTCCAGCACGGCCTGTCCCGACGAAGAGTCGAGCGCACCGGTCGGTTCGTCGGCCAGCACGATCGCCGGACGGCCCACCAGGGCACGGGCGATCGCGACACGTTGCTGTTCGCCACCGGACAGTTCGGACGGCAGGTGGTCGATCCGGTGCCCGAGGCCGACCCTGTGCAAGGCCTCCTTCGCGCGCCGTCCCCGCTCCGCGCTCCCCTCTCCCTGATACAGCAGGCCGTTCGCCACGTTCCCCAGCGCCGACAGGTGCGAGGTGAGGAAGAACCGCTGGAACACGAACCCGACCCAGTGCGCGCGAACCGCCGAGAGCGCACGGTCGTCCAACGTCGCCACGTCGTGCCCCAGCAGCCGGACCGTGCCCGACGTGGGGCGGTCGAGCGTCCCCATCAGCTGCAGCAGTGTCGACTTGCCCGAGCCCGACGGGCCGACCACGGCGAGCAGTTCGCCCGCGTCCACGCTGAGATCCACCGCGCGCAGCGCGTGCACCTCGCCCGCGTACACCTTCGACACACCGCTCAGTTCGATGACCCGCGTCATACGCCCGCCACCCTCACCCGCACGCCCTCACGCAGCTCCGGTCCGCTGATCTCGACCTGCCCCGCGGCGAACATGCCGAGCTCGACCGCGACCTTCCTGGTGCCCGCGCCGTCGACGACCTCGACGGCGTGCCCGCCCGCGGGGAGCGCGAGCAGTGCGCCCACGGGCACGACCAGCACGTTCTCCCTGCGGTCGCCGACGAACTCGACCTCGACAGGAGCCGCGTCCAGCGCACCGGCCGCGGCCGGGTCGGTGAGCAGGACCTCCGTCTCGATCACCGGTCCCTTGCCCTCACGGGCGACGGCGACCTTGCCGATCGCGCCGACGCGTCCGGTTGTCCTCGCGCCACCGGGCAACACGACGTGGACCTCGGCGTCCGCAACGGCGAGGGACTGCCTGCCCGCGGGCACCTCGACGACGACCAGCCGCGTCGTTCCCGTTCCGGACAGGACCTTGCCCTGCGCGGGCCCACCGACGGGCAGTGTCACCTCGGACACCCGCAGCGGGCCTGGCGTGATCACCACCGCGCCCACCGCGACCGTGCCGGTCTGAGCGTGTCCGATCTTGCGCTGCCACCTCCGCACCGCGGCCGCGGTCGTGCCGTCGAACCTGTCATCCACAGCAGACACGCCGTACCCCAGCGCTTTCAGGTTCTCCTCCAGCACGCGGACGTCCGCCCCCGCGGTCATCCCCTGCCGCAGCTCACGCCAGAAGGGCTTGTCCCCGAACAACAGCGGAACGGCGACGTCGTTCACGAAGTAGACGGCCGCACCACGATCGACCACGTCGCCGATCTTCGGCAACGTCGTGACCACGCCGGCCTCACCGGAAGCGAGAACGTCGTACTTGCCCGCGTATCCCAGGCGTCCCGGCAGCGACTCGTGCTCGACGAGAGTCTGCCTGCGCACGTCGACGGTCTTGCCTGGCTGAGTCTGCTGTCGTCGCCCGGCGTCGTCGCCGTCGTCCAACACGATTGTCGCGGTGACGCCGGCCACCACCGCGACGCCGGCGAGCGTCGCAAGCAGCGACGACCTCCCTGGCCTCATCAGTCCTCCTCGACTCGGTACCGGCTCCGATCTACTCGGACGGGTGTTTCCAGAAGCTCTCCGCGCACCCGGAAACAACCTGGAAACCACCACGCACGCATACTCGGGGGATGCGGGTTCTGGTAGCCGAGGACGAGGTTTCGCTCGCGGAACTGGTGGCGGCCGGCCTGCGCCGCGAGGCGATGGCGGTCGACGTGGTGCACGACGGACTCACCGCGCAGGAACAACTGGCCGTGCACGACTACGACGTGCTCATCCTCGACCGCGACCTGCCGGGCAGGCACGGTGACGAGGTGTGCGCCGAGCTGGTCGCGGCGGGAAGCCGGACCAGGGTGCTCATGCTCACCGCCGCGAGTTCGCTGGACGACAAGGTCGGCGGCCTGCGGCTCGGGGCCGACGACTATCTCACGAAGCCGTTCGAGTACCCGGAACTGCTCGCGCGGGTACACGCGCTGGGCCGGCGGTGCCACCAGGGCCTGCCACCGGTGCTGGAGCGCGGTGGTGTGCGCCTGGACGTGGCGAACCGCGCCGTGACCCGCGACGGCGTGCCGATCAGCCTGACGCCCAAGGAGTTCGCGGTGCTCGCGGTGCTGCTGCGTGCCCAGGGCGCGGTGGTGAGCACCGAACGGCTCCTCGAACTCGCGTGGGACGAGCACGCCGATCCGTTCACCAGCGCGGTCAGAGTCGCCATGTCGAAGCTGCGCACCAAGCTCGGTGCGCCGGCCGTGATCGAGACGGTGCCCGGTGCCGGTTACCGGATCTGACCCGCGACCCACCCGGTTCACCGTCCGGGTACGGCTGACCGCGCTGTACAGCAGCCTGTTCCTCGGTACCGGCGCGGTCTTGCTGGCCGCGATCTACCTGCTGATGCGCGGCCGCTTTCCCAGTCTGCTGCGCCGCGCCACCGGTCCTGAGGGTGCAGGGCTCAGCGTCCCCGCCGTCGCCCCGGCACCGCCGATCGACGGCGGTTCCGGTGACGTCGTGGCGAACCGCATCCAGACGCTGACCCTGGACGCCCTCCTGCTGTTCTCCGGGGTGTGCCTGGTCGTCGTCGCGGTGCTGGCCGCTGTGGCGTGCTGGTGGCTGTCGGGCCGTGTGCTGCGTCCGCTGCACACGATCACCGCGACCGCGCGCAGGCTGTCGTCGTCGAACCTGCACGAACGCCTTGCGTTGCACGGGCCCCGCGACGAGCTCACCGATCTGGCGGAGACGCTCGACGACATGCTCGACCGGCTCGAGTCCGCATTCGACAGCCAGAAGCGGTTCGTCGCGAACGCCTCGCACGAGCTGCGCACACCGCTCGCGGTACAGCGGGCCGCCGCGCAGATCGGCTTGGCGGGCGAGCCCACACCGGCGGAGACCGCGCGCACCCGTGACCAGATCCTCACCGCCAACCGCCAGATCGAACGCCTCATCGACGGCCTGCTGGTGCTCGCCCGCAGCGACCGCGGTCTGGACATCCGCGTGCCCGTCCCGTTGCACGAGGTCGTGGCCGGCGCGGTGGAACAGCACCGGGCGGAAGCGGTGGCGAGCGGCGTCCGGGTGCGTACCGCGCTGAAAGCCTCGACCGTGCTCGGGGACCACGCACTGTTGCAGCAACTCGCCGCCAACCTGGTGACGAACGCCATCAGGCACAACTCTCCCGGCGGCGCGGTGTGGGTCAGCACCAGCCATGACGTCCTCGTGGTGACCAACACGGGCCCGAAGGTCACCGAGGAGGAGATCCCGCTGCTGTTCGAACCGTTCCACCGCGGCCAGACCCGTGGCGGCAGCGGTCTCGGCCTGTCCATCGTGGACTCGATCGCGCGGGCACACGACGGCACGGTCACGGCATCAGCCCAGTCGAACGGAGGACTTCGCGTCACCGTCACGGTTCCTGTCGCGAGCGAAACGATCCGGAAACCCTCAGACCGGTAGACCTGAGCGGCCGGATCACCCGGCTCGATTTCAGGAGGCTCGATGAAGATGTCCGGAGTACTCGGCAAGACGGCGGCCGCGATCGCGGTGGCGATGGCGTTGACCGGTTGCACGACCGAACCGTCGAACCGCGTCGACCCACTGCCCAACCCCGACGAGATGGCGGTGAAGTGGGCGCAGTGCATGCGGGAAAACGGAGCCAACGTGCCAGACCCCGATCCGAACGTCGGCGGTCGGGGAGAGCCCGCCCAGCGGCCCCTGCAGGAAGACCCCGAGAAGGTCGCGAAGGCGGCGGAGCACTGCAAGCAGTACGCCGGGAGCGGCCCGGCGAAGACCACCGACCCGGCCGAGGCGGACCGGCAGGCGAAGTACGACCAGTGTCTGCGCGACCGCGGCATCGTGGTGCGCCAGGACCCTGAGGGCGCCAGGGTGGTCGAGGAGACCGACAAGGCCAAGCTGGAGAAGGCAGTGCGCGAGTGTGGAGGCGCGAAGTGACGCCGCCGGCCAGCGGCGTTGCAGTCGAGGCAACGGTTGCGGTTGTTGCCCGGACACCGACGCTCCCGTCCTCGTATCAGTACTGACCGAACCTGTCGCCGGCATAGGTGCAGGTGGTGGAACTGAACGAGCTGCGCGAGAAGATCAAGTAGTGCGGTCAGTCCCTCGAACGGCGGCACACAGCCATTCGGAAACCTCGATCTCAGGTATCACCCTGGCGTCGTCGAGTTCGATGTCGCGTTAATTTGTGAATGAATTATTCGTTTCGGTTTTCATGACTACGGCTTGACTTCTTCGTCGTTCCTTCATCGGCCTGATTCTAACTTCAGCGCGGAGTTTCGATTCCTATTCGAGGAGGGCGAGTTGTCCACACACGAATGGTGGCGGCGAATGGCCGCGGGAATGGCCGTCGCGCTTGTCGCCGGGACAACGAGTACGACAGCGGCCGTCGGGGACACCGGCCGCCAGGCGGACGGGACGTGGGTCACGCTGATCACCGGTGACCGGGTGACGCTCGACCACAGCGGCGAGGTGGCCGGACTGGTCGCGGGGCCCGGCCGGACCGGCATGGCCGTCACGACCCGGATCGTCGACGGGCACCGGCACGTCGTGCCCGCGGACGCCGGTCGCCTGATCAGCGAGGGCAGACTCGACCCCAGGCTGTTCGACGTGACCGAGCTGGCGAGAGACGGGCATCGCGCGGCCACACCGCTGATCGTCAAGGCGAAGCCGGGACGGCAGCGCACCGCCGCGATGCAGGGCCTCACGGTGGAACGAGACCTTCCCGCAGCGGGCATGGTCGCGATGACAGCCACGGATCCGGCGGCGGCGTGGCGTGCCATCACAGACCCCGGCTCGTCGGTGGGCAAGGTGTGGCTGGACGCCACGTACCAGGTCGCGCTGGACCGCAGCACCGTGCAGATCGGTGCGCCCCAGGCGTGGCAGGAGGGCTACACGGGCAAGGGCGTGAAGGTCGCCGTGCTCGATTCAGGTGTCGACGAGACGCACCCGGATCTCGCCGGGCAGGAGGTCGCGGCGCAGAACTTCACCGACAACGGGGTTCCCGACGTCGTCGGCCACGGCACCCACGTCGCCTCGACGATCGCGGGTACCGGTGCGAAGTCCGGCGGCAAGTACCGCGGTGTGGCGCCGGGTGCGTCCATCCTCGACGGCAAGGTGCTGAACGACCGCGGCATGGGCCGGACGTCGTGGATCCTCGAGGCGATGGACTGGGCCGCCGCCCAAGGAGCCGACATCGTCAACATGAGCCTCGGCGGAACGGACAGCCCCGGCATCGACCCGGTGGAGGAGGCGATCGGCCGCCTGTCCGCGCAGGGCGTCCTCTTCGTCGTCGCGGCGGGCAACGACGGGGCGCCGGAGACGATCGGCTCGCCCGCGAGCGCGGACGCCGCGCTGGCCGTGGGTGCCGTCGACCGCGAGGAGAAGCTGGGTGAGTTCTCCAGCCGTGGGCCCCGCACCGGTGACTACGGGCTCAAGCCGGACGTGACCGCACCGGGCGTGAAGATCACCGCAGCGAAGTCGAGCGCGAGCGCGCTGCCCGACCCGGACGGCGATTCGTACGTGGCGATGTCGGGAACGTCCATGGCCACACCGCACGTCGCCGGCGCGGCCGCGATCCTCGCCCAGCGCCATCCTGAGTGGAACGGTCAGCAGCTCAAGTCCGCGCTCATGGCTTCGGCGAAGACGAATCCCGCGCTCGGCCTGTTCGACCAGGGCAGCGGTCACGTCGACGTGCCCGCTGCGATGCGGCAGACGCTGACCGCCCAGCCGCCGAGCGTGAGCGTCGGCACGCAGCTCTGGCCGCACGACGACGACCAACCGGTGAGCACGCGCATCACCTACACCAACACCGGTAGCGCGCCGCTGACCCTCGCACTGAGCGCGACGGCCTCGGGGCCCGGCGGTGCAAGCCCGGCCGGCATGTTCACCGTCACGCCGACCACCCTCACCGTCCCGGCGGGCGGCACGGCCGATGCCGTGCTGACCAGCGACACCCGTGTATCCGCCGCCGACGGCACGCACTCCGGCGTCGTTCTGGCCAAGGGACAGAACAACGAGCTGCGCACGGCGTTCTCGGTACACCGTGAGGTCGAGAGCTACGAGGTGGGCGTCTCACACCTCGACGGAGAGGGCAAGCCGACGACCCGGTACGACGAGGCGCTGATGAACGTGCGCACCGGCAAGTGGTACCTGCCCGTGCCGAACGGGGCGGTGTCGACCGTGCGGGTGCCCAAGGGCGAGTACTTCCTGGCCACCACTATCGGCGGCAGCGACCAGAGGCTCGTGGTCCAGCCGCAGCTGCGCGTCGACGGACCGCGCGAGGTCGTCGCCGACGGCCGGGTGGCTCGTCCCGTCACGATCACGGGCCCGGACCGCGCCGCGGTCCCGTACGGGTTCACGCTGAGTGTCGGCCGCATGCTCGGCGGACGGCAGACCGGTTCCACCTTGACCCTGCTCAACGACATCGACGGCAGCGGCAACGTCCACCCGCCGCTGATCGGGCAGATCGGTCCCAGCCTGCCCGGCGAGCTGCGGTACCAGGTGTACCAGCACGACGTCGTGCGCGGAACGGACCCCGTGTCCACCTACCGCTACGTTGTCGAGGGCACCGGCAGGTTGCCCGACGGCATCACCCGCGAGGTCGGCGCGCGCGAGCTGGCCGAAGTGCGCCGGACGGTCGGGCCGATGCGCGAGGGACACGTTGCCCTGTTGAGTGCCCGGTGGCTGGGCACGCCCGAGGGTGCGTTCGCACCGATCCGCGTCGGTGCGTCGCGCGAGACGGTCGATCACTTGATGGCAGGTTCGTGGGGCACCGGCTTCCTGCAGGCCGTCCCGCGGTCGAACCCGGTGGCGATCATCGAGGGAGCGCGACGGTTCTACCGGGCCGGGCACCGGTACACCGAGCGGGTCAACAACGCGATCTTCGCGCCGACCATGCCCATCGGCGAACGGCTCGGCGACGAGCTGATCGTGTTCACCCCGTTGTGGGCGGACAGTCAGGGAGGACGCGGCATCTCGGCCTACGACACCGGGAGCACGGTCCTCTACCAGGGCGACCAGGAGCTCGGCCGCACCACTGAGGCGGGCGCCGGCACGTTCGAGGTGCCCGCCGGCCGCTCCAAGCTCCGGCTGGAGTCCCGCGGTGACCGGTCGAGCGTGGCCGATCTGAGCACGTCCGTCTCCGGAGTGTGGGAGTTCAGCACCGAACACTCCGGCGACATCGCGAAGGTCCACCTGATGTCGGTGGGTTTCGCAGCGCCCCTGGACGGTGCCAACGCGGCACGTCCTGGCGGTGTATTGCCGATTCCGCTGAGCGTCGACCTCGCGCAGGGCAACCGCAGGACGGCGTTGCGCGTGCAGGCGTCCTTTGACGACGGGAAGAACTGGCAGCCGGTGCCCGTGGCCGGCTCGGTCGCGCTGGTGAAGCACCCGCACGCCGAGGGACATGTGTCGCTGAAGGTGTTCGCGGCCGACAACCGCGGCAACAGCGTCGAGGAGACCATCATCCGCGCCTACCGGCTCGCCAAGTGATGGAGGGGCCGGTGGTGGTGAACGATTCGGCGGTGCTTCGCGTTGTGCGGCACGCATCGGATCCGCTCACCACCGCCGGCCTCGTCACCCTCACACAGTGATCACGACCTTCGCGCGGGCGTGTTCGGTCTCGATGTAGCGAACGGCATCGGGCACCTCGTCCAACGTGTAGGTGCGGTCGATGACCGGCGTGAAGCCTCCCGACTCGGCGAGGTGCCGCAGCGCCGCGAGGATCTCCCGGTCGAGCGTCGTGGTGAGCACCAGCAACCGGTCGCGGACGAACGGGGCCAGCAGCTTCGCCCTGATCATCAACCACATCGGCCCGACGAGGCTGCCTCCGCTGAACACTCCCCCGCCGGACAGCACGATCGTCCCACCCGGCGTGAGCGCGCGCCGCAAACCGGTCAGCGAGTGATTGCCGACCAGATCGAAGACGAGGTCGTAGCGCGTGCCGTTCCTGGTGAAGTCGTCCGTGGTGTAGTCGATGACGTGGTCCGCGCCGAGCGACGCCACCAGCTCGACGTTCCTCGTGCGGCACACGCCGGTCACGGTGGCGCCCATGGACTTAGCGATCTGCACGGCGAACGTGCCCACGCCGCCGGACGCGCCGTTGATCAGGACGTGCTGTCCCGGCTGGAGCTTTCCGATGTCCCGCAACCCCTTCAGCGCGGTGTGCCCGGCCAGTGGTACGGCGGCGGCCTGCTCGAACGTCAGGTTGGCGGGCTTGGCCTCGACGAGGTCCTCGGACACGCACACGTACTCGGCGAACGCTCCGTCGGCGGCACCGAGGTCGCCGTACACCTCGTCACCCGGCCGGAAGCGCCGCACGTCCCGGCCCACCGCCTCCACCCTGCCCGCGAAGTCGCGACCGCGGATCTTCCTTCTTGGCGCGGCGGCTCCGATACCCGTGAGCCGGGCCAGGTAAGGGTCCCCGCGCATGACGTGCCAGTCGTAGGCGTTGAGCGCGGCCGCGTGCACGCGTACGAGCACCTCGTTGCCGGAGGCCGAAGGCGGCTCCACGTCGCGGAATTCCAGCACGTCCGGTGACCCGTACCGGTCCTGGACAACTGCCTTCATCGGGTCTCCCCAGCCGTGGCGCGGACCCGGATGGCCGCGCGGGTCGGCAGCGTCTGGCGACGGATGATCCACTCCGCCACGGCGAGGTTGACGAGCCAGGAGGCGAGCATCAGCATCGCCTTGCTGAGTCGGTCAGGCGCGCCGAAGGCCAGGAGCCACGCGCTCAATGTCACCGCTTGTGTGCCGGCGCCGAGCCCGATCGCGAAACCGCGGATCATCCAGGCGCGGTGCCCGGTGAAGTCGCGACGACGGACGGCGGCGAAACCGAGCACGATGAACACCACCCACGCCGTGCCGAACACCAGCCGGATGCCGGTGAGCAGAGCGCCCACGTCGGCGGGTTTGGGGTAGAACACGGTCATCCACAAGCCCGACAGCGCCCCCAGGAGTCCACAAAGGACCAGAAGTCGTCCTGCCGCCCGGTGCCATCCCGGTCTGCGGCGGCGGAAGCCGGGTGCGAACTGGAACGCGCCGAGGATGCTGTACACGCTGACGGTCACGGCATGCACCACCACGGGCACAGGTGAGGCGAAGAACCGCGCGTTGTCCGGTGTGATCTCCGCGCCGCCTCCCAGCTCGCCCAGCCGGAGGGCGCCACCGAGCACCGGGATGACGCTGAACAGGATGATCGCGGCCGGGATGAGCTTGTCCCACTTGGCAGAGGAGGTCATGCGCCAGATCGTGGCTCGAGCGGGGGTGTCACCTCATCGGAAGATGGGCTGCGATCATCCCGGCCGATGGTCCGGCCCGCTCGTCGTACTTTCGGCTGACCGGTGCCGGATTCCACCCCGGACGCGCTTGGTCTCGTAGGCCCAGATCGCGATCTCGACCCGGTTCCTGGCACCGATCTTGGCCATCAGGCTGGCGATGTGGCTCTTCACGGTGCTGAGCGTGATGTAGAGCTCCTTGGCGACCTCGCTGTTGGTGCGCCCACCGGCGACGGCGGCGAGGACCTGCTCCTCCCGTTCGGTGAGCGGCTCGATCGGCTGCATGGCGGGCCCGGCGGGCTTGGTGTCCGCGAACGCCTCGATCAGCCGGGCCGTGACGCTGGGAGCGATGAGGGCGTCACCGGCCGCCGCGGCGTGGACGGCCTGGGCGAGCAGGGCTGCGCCGGCGTCCTTGAGCAGGAACCCCCTGGCACCTGCGCGCAGCGCGGCGTAGACGTATTCGTCGAGGTAGAACGTGGTGATCACGACGACGGCGAGCGGGTCGGCGACGCCGGGCCCGGCGAGCAGGCGGGTGGCCTCGATGCCGTCGATTCCGGGCATGCGGATGTCGAAGAGGCACACGTCCGGCCGCAGGCGCCGGGCCAGTTCCACGGCCTGCTGTCCGTCCGGTGCCTGGCCGACGACCTCGATGCCCGGCTGGGCGTCGAGGATCATCGAGAGTCCTGTGCGAACGATCTCCTGGTCGTCGGCGACGATGACCCGGATGCTCATGCCGCCGACCCGGTGAGCGGCAGCACGGCGGTCACGGTCCAGCCGCGGTCGGGGTTCGGGCCCGCCTCGCAGGTGCCGCCGAGCAGGCCGGCGCGTTCCATCATGCCGATCACCCCGTGCCCCCTCGCCGCGGCACCGCGGTGGTCGCCGTCGTCGCTCACTCGCAGGTGGACCGACGAGTCGCCAACGGTAACGCGCACCTCGATGCGGGTGGCGTGCCGGGCGTGCCGCCGCGCGTTGGTGACCGACTCCTGGGTGAGCCGGTAGATCGCGGTCCCCACCGACTTCGGGAGGTCGTCGACGGCCCCGTCGATCCGCACGTCGACCTCGGGTCCTGGCCGGCCGGGGCTGGCGAGCCGTTCGATGTCGGCGAAGGTCGGGCTGGGTGCCAGGTCCGCGGGTTCGTTGTGGCGCAGTGCTCGCACCATCGTGCGCATCTCGGCGAGCGCCCGTGACGCCTCCGACTCGATCAGGCCGAGCGCCTCGATCGCCGCCTCCGGCCGCGACGGCGCCGTCGCCAGCCCCGCCTGGGCCCGGATCGCCATCGCCGACACGTGGTGCGCCACCGTGTCGTGCAGGTCCCGTGCCAGCCGCTCCCGTTCCAGCAGCTTGACCTGTTCGAGCTCCCGCGCCCGCGCCCGCCCTCGGTAGCGCACCGCGGCACCGAGGGCGCACGCGGTCCCGAGAACAGCGCTTCCGGCCACCGACTCCCCCACGCTGATGAACCCAAGTGCCGCCGACAGCCCGACCTTGCCGAGCATGATCGCCAGCCCGATCACCGCCTCACGCCCGGAACCCCACCGGAACAGTGAGAACGGGAAGAGCACCATGTAGAGCATCACGTTGAGCTCGGGCTCGCCCCGGAACACCAGCGAAGCGATCGCGGCCACGCCGAACGCGACGGCGACCACGAACAGCGGCCTGCTCCGGCGCAGCAACAACAGGGGCAGCAGCCCCACCGCCACGATCAGCGAGCCGACCCGCGAGTTCAGGTCCGGGCGCAGCACCACCTCGAGCACCGCGACCGGCAGGAGCACGGCGGCCAGCGCCCAGTCCCACCACAGCCGCGCTGCCGCAGGCACCGGCCGGGGCTCATCCCACACCGACCGCAGAAGGGCGAACACGTCCTCATCGTACGAGAGCCCGCACCAGGACAGATCGGTCCAAAGTACGAGACCCCGGCCCGGTCAGCCCTTTGCGTCGCGGACGTCGAGTCCCTGCTCGGCGAATGCCTTGAAGTCCTGCATGTGCTGTAGCGACTGCTTGCGGAAGGCGCCGGGCATCAAGAGCCCGACCAGCCGCATCACCACGCCGCTGAACCGGTACTCGTTCTCGCTCCGCCAGAGCGTCGACTGCGGACCGGCTTCGGTGAACCGTTCGCGCGCGGCGCTCCACATGCCGTCGCCGACGATCTCGCGTTCGAAGTGAACGACGCTGTCCCCCGGGATCCCGTGCAGGTCCACCGGTTCCCGGCGGGTGATGGTCTCGGTGCCCTCGAACTTCTGGTTACCCGTCTGCATCACGACTCGCGACACGGTGCCGACCTGCCCGTGCGTGCCACTGATCGGCTCGTGCAGCACCAGGCCCCGCAGCCACTTCGGCATCTGTGCCGGGTCTGCCAGCAGCTGGACCACTGTCTCCCGCGGCAGAGCGATCTCGATCGAGACGGTGTACTTCATGGCGGCGCGCTCCAGATTCTGGAATGGACGAGCGCACGTTAGCAGCGCTCGGCGCGCACCGATCTCGCCAAATCAGGTCTCGATCGGTGGGGAGAGCGCGCTCAGCCGCAGGCGCCACGCACCGCCGCCCGCTCGCGTCGACCGTCCCAGGTGGAACGCGTACCAATCGCCCCCCAGCGGCTCGAACCGGTACGCCTCGTCCCAGGTCGTCGCGGCGGGATTCGAACCTGGGCACCAGACGAAGCCCGCGGCTCGGGTCATGCCGGGATCGTTCGTGATGAAGAACGTGCATCCTTGATTCTTGTACCGGCCCCTGAAGGAGTAGAGGCCCACACTCGGAGGCGGTTTCGCACCCGGCACCGAGACAACCTTCTCCAACGCCGACCGGTGCAACGGAAACAGTGCCGGGCCGACCAGACCGGCCGACGCGGCCGCCCAGCTCGCCGCGCACAGGGCAGGCACGAGCAGCAACGGCCACCAGCGCCGAACGGGGTGGCCGACCTGACCCGCGCCCACCACCAGGCACAACCACGCCACCGTTGCCCAGCCAACTAGCGCAAGCGTCAGGACGGTGTAGTACCCGCCCGGCACCGCGACTCCGATGAGCAACAGGCACGTGGGCACCACCGCCACCGCGACCGGACACCACACAGACCGCCAGCCGGACATGTCGCACCCCCTCTGTCGATCATCAGGACGCCGCACGGACAGGGAGGTTCCAGGAGCCCCGGGAGCAATACTCACTTGACGGAGTGAGCACTCACTCCGCAGGCTGGGTACATGACACAAGCAGCCGAAACCCGGCGAAGAGCGCCGAGCATGAGCGCCGAGGACCGGCGCGCCATGATCGTGCACGCGGTGCTGCCGCTCCTGATCGAGCACGGCGCGAACGTCACGAGCAGCCAGATCGCCCGCGCCGCCGGCATCGGCGAGGGCACCATCTTCCGCGCGTTCAAGGACAAGGACGAGCTGTTCGACGCCTGCACGGCCGAGGCACTGCGGCCCGATCACGTGCTCGACGCGATCGCCGAGATCCCCGTCGACCAGCCCCTGGAGGACCGGCTCGTCGAAGCCGCCGAAGCGCTCGGCGCGCACCTCGAGCGAATGGGCGCGCTGATGAGCGCGCTGCACGCGTCCGGACGCGTCAAGCACCGCGACCCCGAACAACGCCAAAGGGGCACCTGGAAGGGTGGGCGCCGTGAGTCGATGGCCGCCATCCGGGGGGCGATGGTCGAGCTGTTCACGCCCGAAAAGGATCGGCTGCGGCTGCCGCCCGAGCAGCTCGCCGCCCTCTTCCTGACTTTGCTCTTCGGCGGCCGCCGACTGGCGACGGATGACGCGCCCACCACGCGCCAAGTGGTCGACTTCTTCCTGCACGGCGCTGTGGAGGCTGGATGATCCCGGGCGGCGGTGTGGAGTTCCTGCTGGGCCGGCGCGGCCGTCGGCGGCGCGCCACGACGGTGCCGGAGAGCGGGCTCACCGGGCCGGTCGACATTCCCGAACCGAAGCAGGAAGAGGGACCGAAGGATCTGCGCTCCCGGCTGAAGCGCGCGAGGACGTCCGTGGCGGGCACCGTGCGCGGTCTGCCGAAGGTCGCGAAGCTGACGTGGCAGGCCAGCCCGGTCCTGACCATCATCCTGGCGCTGATCACGGTCTTGTCGGGGCTCCTGCCGACCGCGACCGCGTACATCGCGAAGCTGCTGCTCGACTCCGTCGTCGCGGCGATCCAGCACACCGGCACCACGGGTGACATCGCGAAGGTCGCGTTGTTGCAGTTCGGCGTGCTCGCCGCGACGGCGATCAGCAGCGCGCTGACGTCGATCGCGCAGTCGCTGCTGCAGGAACGCATGACGCTGACCATCCGCCACCAGGTGATGGCGCACGCCAGCGACCTGGACCTCGCGTACTTCGAGGGCTCGACGTCGTACGACATGCTGCGTCAGGCCGCGCAGGAAGCGCCGACGCGGCCGCTGTCGATGATGAACTCCGCGCTGGGGCTCCTGCGGACGCTGATCACGTTCGGCAGCATGATCGCGCTGCTCGTCTCGATCAGCCCGCTGCTGGCCCTGGTCGCGCTGACGGCGCCGATCCCCGCGTTCATCTCACAGTCCAGGTACGGCTCCCGCGCGTTCTGGCTGACCTTCCTGATGTCGCCGATCAAACGGCGGATGGACTACCTGTCCTCTTTGGTCACGACGGACACCTACGCCAAGGAGACGAAGCTGTTCGGGCTCGGCCCGTACTTCGTCGACCGGTTCCGGCGGCTCGGCACCGTCTCCTACGAGCGACAGCGGAAGCTGACGATCAACCGCAACATCAGCTCGACGTCCTGGGGGCTGTTGAGCACGATCGCGGGTTCGGCGATCACGTTGTACATCGCGCTGGAAGCGGTCGGCGGACGGCTCACGCTGGGAGACCTGGCGCTGTACACGGCCGCGGCGGCGTCCGTGCAGGCGTCGGTGTCCGGGCTGTTCACGGCGTTTGCGGGGATGTACGAGAACAACCTCTACCTCGACACGCTGTACCGGTTCCTCGACACGAAGCCGGAGATCACGGCGCCGGCGTCGCCACGGCCGATGCCGTCCACAGTGGAGGGTCACATCGAGTTCGACTCGGTGACCTTCAGCTACCCCGGCGCCGAGGAGCGCGCGCTGGACGACGTCAGCTTCGAGATCCGGCCCGGCGAGACGGTAGCGGTGGTCGGCCGCAACGGCGCGGGCAAGTCGACGTTGTTCAAGCTGCTCTGCCGGCTCTACGACCCGACCGGCGGCCGCATCCTGCTCGACGGCGTCGACGTCCGCGAGTACGACCCCGTCGAGCTGCGCACGCGGATCAGCGCGATGTTCCAGGACTACGTGACGTACCAGGGCACGGCCGCGGAGAACATCGGCCTCGGCGACCTGACGCGGCTCGAGGACCGGCCGCACATCCAGGACTCGGCACGCCGCGCCGGGGCGGACGAGCGGATCGAGCGACTGCCGCAGGGTTACGACAGCCCGCTCGGCCGGTGGTTCGACCAGGGTGTCAGCCTGTCGGGCGGTGAGTGGCAGAAGATCGCGCTGGCCAGGGCGTTCCAGCGGGAGGCGCCGATCCTGGTGCTCGACGAGCCGACGTCGGCTCTCGACGCGCGGGCCGAGCACGACCTGTTCGCGCGACTGCGGGAGCTGTCGGAAGGCCGCACGACGCTGTACATCTCGCACCGGTTCTCGACCGTGCGGCAGGCGGAGCGGATCTTGTTGCTGGAGCACGGGAAGGTCGCCGAATACGGGACGCACGAGGAGCTGATGGCGGCCAAGGCCGGGTACGCCGAACTGTTCACGCTGCAGGCGAAGGCGTATCTCGACGAGGTGCCTGGCTGAGGTCAGATCGACTGTCTGAACCGGAACGCGCCGGTCGGGTCGTAAGCCCGCTTGACCTCGCGCAGCCGTTCGACATTGCTGCCGTAGTAGGCATGTTCCCATTCGGTCAGGTCCGGATCGGGGTAGTTCGGGTAGACGTGCCCGGTGCCGTGGGGATGCACCAGAGCCCAGCTCGACGTGGCCCACCGGCGCGCGGCCAGGCGTTGCCCGTCGGTGGCCCGACGGCCGGTCAGCACCGCGTGCCTGATCATGAAACGGGCATCGCGGTGCACGAATGCGGTGGCGTGCCTGGGGACTCGGCCGATCGCGCCTCGCCACGGCACGAACTCCAGCTCCCGGTGCTGGCCCTCGACCCGTTCGTGCACCAGACCTGCCACCAGTCCGGCGATGGTGTCGCGGGGCAACGGGTGGTCGAAGAACTCGGACTTCGTCACCCGCTGGCCAGGTCGCTCCCCCGGCGGCGGTGAGCCCAACGGAACCTCGGCGGCGGGCTCGCCGGCATAGGTGTGGTGGCGGGCAGCGGCTCGGCCGGTCAGCGGCGTCAGGGAGATCTCCGCGCCGGCGACCCTGTCAACGAAACCGGCGAGCCCTGCCCCGTCTCCGACTACGACGCCGAAAACCGTCACCGAAGGCTCTTCGTCGAGCGAGTCCGGCACGGTCAGCGCGACCTCCGCGTTGATCTCGTCCGCAGCATCGGGTGCCCACCGCTGCCACGCCTCGATCACGGCCGTCGCCTGGCGGTACGGCCACCGGACGCAGAACGAGACCAGCGCGGGAGCCGGTCGGGTGCGCAGCACGATCGAGGTGACCGCTCCGAAGTTCCCACCGCCCGCGCCGCGCAACGCCCAGAACAGGTCCGGCTCGTGGTCGGCGTCCGCCCGCACCGTCCTGCCGTCGGCGAGCACGACCTCGGCGGCCAGCAGGTGGTCGGCGCCGAGCCCGTAGAACCTGCTGAGCGGACCGTATCCGCCACCGAGCACCGCACCGGTCACCCCGACCGTGGGGCACCAGCCGCACGGCACCACCCGGTCGTACGAGGCCAGGTGCCGGGCCAGACCGCCGACCAGAACACCGGGCCCGACCGTCACAGTCCCAGCGCCCACGGCGATCGAGGTGAGGCCGCCCAGATCGATCAGCAGACCACGCGTCGACGAGTGATCGGCGAAGCTGTGGCCGCCACCGCGCAACGCGAAGGGCATCCCGCGGGACTGGGCGAACGTGATCGCTTCCGCCACGTCGGCCGGGTCTGCGCACCGCACGATCGCCTCGGGCAGCACCTCGTCGAGGCTGCGGGCGAACGACAGACGAGCCGCTGCGTAGCCCGGATCGCCTGGCAGCACGAGACCCTTCAGGTCGGCTGTCACGTCGCCGCGCCGGTGTACATCTCGACCTGCAGCCCGTACAGCTGCGCGTATCGCCCGCCCGCGGCGAGCAGTTCGTCGTGCGTGCCGCGTTCGACCAGACTGCCCTCGTGCAGCAGGTAGATCTGGTCGGCGTCGCGCACGCTGGCCAGGCGATGCGTGATCAGCACGACCGTGCGGCTGCCCGCGAGCTGCCGCAACGACTCGAACACCGCGTACTCGGCCTTGGCGTCCAGTGGCGCGGTGGGCTCGTCCCAGATCACCAGCGGAGCGTCCCGGAACAGGCCGCGTGCGACGGCCAGTCGCTGCCACTGTCCGCCAGACAGTTCGTGGCCGTCCCGGAAGTACTTGGACAGCAACGTCTTCCAGCCGTGCGGCAAGCCCTCGACCACCTCCGTGGCACGCGCCGCGTCGGCGGCCGAGTGCAACGCCGCGTCGCCCGGATCGGCGCGGTCGTGGCGGCCCACCCGGACGTTGGTCCTGGCATCGTGCGGCCAGCGGACCGGGTCCTGCAACACCATCACCAGCTGGTCGGCGACATCCGCCGGGTCGAAAGCAGAGATGTCCCTGCCGTCCCAGCACACCTGTCCGCTGCCAGGCCGGTACAGCCCGGCGATGATCTTCGCCAGGGTGGTCTTGCCTGAGCCGTTCTCCCCCACGAGCGCGATGATCTGTCCTTTGTGGATGGTCAGATCGATTCCGCTCAAGGCATCCACAGACGCACCCGGATACCGGAACCCGACTTCGCGCAACGTGATCCGGTCAGGAGCCGGCGGTGCCTCAACGACGGACGCCGAACGTCGACGCTCCCGTGCCGTGCTGAGGAACGACTGGTAGTCGCTGACGTAGAGGCTCTGTTCGAACAGCTCGTTGGTCGCACGCACCAGCTGACGGAGGGTCGCCGACGACGTCCGGATCGCGATCACCGCCGTGCCCGCGACCGCCAAGGGAATCCATCCGGCGTACAACAACAAGCCCAGCGCCACGAACGTCCCGGCGGTGGCCACCCCGGCACACGCCCTGCCGACGATCCCGGTCCTGGCCTGAGCGAGCCCGACCGCGACCTCGTGATCCCGCAACGCATCGGCGAGCTGCCGGTACTCGTCGAGCACGAACGCCTCGGCCTGACAGGCCCTGATCTCGGCCGCAGGTTCGCGATCGGTGGCCAGATCCGAGATCATCCGCAGCCTGCGGTTCAACGTCACCAGCCGGGTCATGCCCTCGTAACCCAGCCGGGCGGAGCGGAAGACCGCCCAGCCCTCCGGCACCAGGCTGATCAGCAGCACGGGCAGCAGCACCGGGTGCAGCACCCCGATGATCCCGGCGGCTCCCACCACGGCGAAGACCGCGCCGAGCAACGCGATCACGTTGGCGGTGGCCTGTTCGAGGTAGAACAGGCCACGATCGCGAGCCCGGTGCATCCGGTCGTAGAACCGGTCGTCGTCGAACGCGACCAGCTCGGCGTGCAGGCCGGCGTCGAACAACCGTTCCTCGGCCACCCGGCGCACCCCGGGCACCACCCGCGCCGTGGCCAGCGAGACGCCCGCGTCCATGGCACCGCGAGCCAGGTAGGCCACGATCACCAGCACCAGCGCCGGTACGGCCGCGGTCACCCGCTGCGTCGTGGGGCCCGCGGTCAGCAGTTCCTCGAGCACGCCGGTCGTCGCCAGCAACCCGAACGCCCCGGTCACGCCGGACGCCACCTGCAGCACGGCGATCGCTGCGGCGGACCGGGGCGCCGCCAGCCGGATCACCTCGACGACCGGTCTGCACGCCGCGGGAAACCGGCGGATGAGCTGCCACAACGAGAGCGGCCGGCCGGTGTCGTCGAGCCGCCAGTACGGGGACGCCAGCGCCTCGGTCATCGCCGGATCGGTCCGGGATCGGGCAGCAGGACGCTGGGCAGCGTGCAGTCCGGATGCATCCTCAGGAGCTGGTAGGCCACCCCGCCGAGCCCTGGCAGCAGGCCTGGCGAGAACGCCTCCCTGGCCATGCCGCTGATCGGGCCGTACTCCTCCAGGCTGCTGAGCACGTGAGCGTCCAGCGTCACCCTGTCCACGGGCCCCACCCCGGCGGCCAGCGCGGCGTCGATGACCTCCCACGCGCCGAGATCGCCGTGACAGAGCGTGTGGTTCCAGCCCAGCCCCGATTCCCAGCACACCGCGGCCGCACGCCGCAGCACGTCGCGCTGCCCGAGGTCGACGGCGACGATGCCGATCCCGCCCGCACCGTGACACCACGCCGACGCGGCCATGTCCGGCGAACGCAGGTCCCGCCAGCCTCCCAGGGCCGGATCGTAAAGCGATTCCTCGTAGGCGAACGCGGAATCCGCGCCGCGACGGTACGAGTCCTCACCGGTGACCGCGGCAAGCCGGGCGAGCACCCAGCCGATTCCGGTGGCGCCGTGGGCGAATCCCCCGATCCCTTCCGGGAACGAGGCGGTCGGCCAGCACCCATCAGCGGTGGCCGCGCCGATCAGCCGGTCGCCGATCTGACAGGCAAGCGCCGTCCATCGAACGTCCTCGGTCGCTTCGGCGAGCCGCAGCAAGGGAACCACCGCGCCGGCCATCCCGTGCAGCAGGTCGAACGACTCGTCGACGCGCGCGCCGTCTGCCACCTGCGCGGCCAAGGCAGCTGCCCGCTCGAGTCCTTCAGTCACCCCGAACCGGTGCAGCAGCAGCCATCCCCAGATCTGCGACCCGAGCCCGACGTAGCCACCCGGCGGCTCCGGGCGCATCGCAGCCGTGGCGGCGCGCTCCCGTGCCAGCTGGTCCTCCCCGAGCCGCATGGTGTGCACCACGGCGGCCAGCAGGGAGTCGAGACCGTCGACCTCGTCGGCCCGGCCCCCGTTCACCTCGATCTGGTACGCCGCAAGGAGAACCGCGATGCCCGTGAGACCGCCGTAGAGATCCGGGCCGAGTGGCGTGACCGCCCATCCGGTGGGGTTGAGCACCGGCGCGATCCAGGTGACGGACCCGTCCTCCGCCCGCAGCGCGTGATCCTGGACGGCGTGGACGATGTCGGCCGCCAGGGTGCGCCGACGACGGTCGAGGTCATCCGTGTTCACGGTCGTGGCGAGCAGGCGGCGGTCGTCCGGCAGCCAGCCCTCGTTCAGATAGGCACTCACCAGCGCGGCCTCCGCGACCTGCCGGTCGAGCACCAGGTCGTTGCGCCGCCACCGTTCCAGCGCGTCGGCGACGAGATCCACTGGCTTGCCCCAGGTGGTTCCGCCAGGGCCCGTCAGCACGCCGTCTCGGGGCGTCGTGGCGAAGAACGGCACGTCGCCGTCGAGCAGGTCCGCGATCTCCGCGTCGATCACCTCGGGGTCGCCGGGCGCGCCCGGCGCCGTCTCCGCCTGCTTGGCCAGCAGCCCGGCGGCCCGCAGCCGTGCGGCCGGCTCGTCGTGCAACGAGGTGGGGTGCCAGAGCATTCGACCCAGCTCGGCATACGCTTCGGTGGCACGGGCCACGACCCGCACCGGGCGGTCGGCGAACCCGGCCAGCAACGGTTCCAGCCCGCCTTCGCGGTCGATCTCCAGCAACCGCTCGCTCAGTTCGGTGAAGCCCTCGTAGATCCGCTGCCAGTGCCTGCCGAGCATCGGATCCGCACTGGGATGGTTGGCGGCCAAGGCGATCGGGGCCTGCACCAGCTCCACCCTGGCGAGGTCGGTACCACCGTCGACGACCATCGGAACGGGTGCCGACGGTTGCTGGCCGGGCAACGAGCCGATCGCGGAGGAGTCGACACCTCGCCAGCCGAGTGCCAGACCGCGGCCGGGGAGCAGGCCGGTCCGCAGCACCGTGCCGCCGACCAGGCTGACAGCGCGGTCGACGGCCTGCCCGTAGCCGGACGGCCTGCCGAGCTCGTGGACCGGGGTGAACAGGGTCTCGCAGTCCACGACGACGGGCACCGGGCCCGCCGCGATCAGGTTCTCCGCGTGCAGGTCGCTGCCACCGAGCAGGCGCATGACCGCGAGCCAGTGGCCCATCCCCCGGTAGAACGCGCGCAGCTCCCCATCGCCGGAGCAGTACCGGTGTCCGACGTGCGCGGCCCACCCGTAGCCGTCTCGCTCCAGCACCTCGGGGACACGGATCCGGGCGGGTTCGTCGGGCAGCAGTGCGGCCAACAGCCGGCCGAGCACCGCGTCGACCGCGACCGAACGCGGCTTGTAGACGACACGGCCGGCCGCGCAGGTCAGGATTGCCACCGTCTGCCCACCGCGGTGGCTGTCCCCCGCGCCGAACTCGACGGCGGTGAGCGCGCCGGGTTCTGTGTTGGATTCTGGGCCGAGCAACCCGGCTAGCGCGGCCCGGTCCGTGCTGAACCGGTGGGCCAGCCCAACGGCCGCGGCGCAGCGGTTGCCGATCACCGTCGACAACCGCTGCCGCAACCGCGGATAGTGCTCGTCCAGCGCCTCCCAGAACCGGGTATCGGTCGCCCCGGCCAGCCACTGCGCGAAGCGGGCCGCCGGATCCGGCGCGGTGAGCGCACCGGTGATCCTGGCCGCGTTCAGCTCGAGCACGAGCACTCGGCAGACCTTGCGGTACACGGTCTCCCGCAAGGTGACAGCGGTCGCCCGGTGCACGACCTCCCGCTCCTGATCGTCCAGACCCGGTACCTCCGTGAGCTCGGCGGCCAGTCCGGCCAGCGCGGGCTCGATCAGGGGTACGAGGGCCGGGCCGAACTCACCGGCCAGTTCGTCGGGGAAATAGGCCGGATGCGGTTCATCGTTCAGCAGCATGGACGCCGTGCTCCTTTGTGGACTACCGACTCAGCAGCACTGCCGGCCCTGCGAGTACGTGCACACCGTGCCGCACTTGCCGGAGTGGCCGGTCATGGTGAGCTCGTGCTCGGCGTACTCGCCGCTGGGGAACAGCGGTCCGGCCGGGCCGTCCTCGCCGGCACGCCAGCCGGCGACGATGTCCGCGGCGCGTTCCTTCATGAGCGTGGTCATCCTGTACTCCTTCGCGATCAGTCGGCTGACGCCGAATGCCGTCAGCATCCGTACGGCCGTTGCAGTTCCGTTGCAGAACTGCCCCGGAGGATCGAGAGGTGCAGGTCGCGCGTCAGCGGAGCCGGATCGATCCCCAGTTCGTCGGTCAGTTCGGTGCGCAGCCGCTGGTAGGCGAGCACCGCGCGGGCAGGTTCGCCTGCCGCCACGTACGCCTCCATGAGCGCGCGGTAAGCCGCTTCGTCGAGCGGGTCCGCCGCGATCGCGATCTCCGCCACCGTGCGCGCCCGCTCGGGATCACCGGTGCGCAGCGCACCTTCCGCCGCCACGTGCCACGCGCGGCGCAACAGTTCGGCGTGCCAGCGCCGGGCCTGTTCGACCCACTCCCCTGCCGGCTGATCCGTCAGCACCGGTGCCCCGCCGATCAGCCCCAGAGCCCGATCCGCGGCACGGCGGCTGTCCCGCGGGTCACCCGCCCGCTCCGCCTCGATGATCAGCAACTCGGCGTCGTGGACGTCGACTCCCACCGCCTCACCCAGCCGGTAGCCCGAGCCCGCACCGACGATCACCTCCTGCCCGAACCCGGCGCGCAGACGACTCACCAGCGTGGCCACCCCCGCGACCGGGCGTCGTGGCGGACGATCACCCCACAGCGCGTCGGCGACGACGTTCACCGTCACCAGCTGTCCGCACCGCAACCCCAGCACCGCCAGCAACGTGCGTGCCTTGCGACTGCCGATCTCGGCCGCGACGCGTGTCTCGCCCGCGCGGCACATTCCCGTCTCCCCCACCAGTCGCAGACACCAGCCGGCCGCAGGCTTGCGCCGGGTCAGGTGCCGCGCGGTACCAGATGCATGCACAGCCCCCGCCTTCCAGAACCGTTCAGGTCAGGATGCAGGCACCGATTCGGGAATTGTTCGGGAACGATTGCACGCCCAGGAAACTGCCGGTTCAGCTCGCGCTACGCCAGGGCTGCGGCGGCCGTTCGCGCGGCGGCGATCCCCCGTTGACCGACTCCGCACACGCGCAGGCAGGCTTCGGCGATGGCGTGGCAGTCGGACGTGCCGGGCACGCGGGTCCGCCGTTGCTGGATCACCACTTCGACGAGCTGGATCAGCATTTCCCCCCGACGTGTACCCGCGGCCGACGCCGGGTCGTCGCCGGCGATCCTCGCGCCGAGACGGGCGTAGACGTCCTGGAGTGCCGCGCGATCCTCGCGGAACAGGTCGTAGCGCTCCAGTTGCACTTCGGGGAGCAGGTAGAGCATTCCGATGTTGTGCGGTGCCGTCGCGAGCGTGTGTGCGTCGGCCACGGCCAGTGCGTAGAGCGCGGGCTCCGCGGCGGCACCTTCCAGGGCGCCGGCGATCTCCAGGCTGGGCCGCACGGAGATGCGCAGCAGCTCCAGCAGGATCTCGTCCTTGCCCGCGAAGTGGTAGTAGAGGGACGCCTGCCTGATCCCCACGCTGTCGGCGATGGCGCGGGTGGAGGTGGCGGAGAACCCCTGGTCGACGAAGAGCGCGGCGGCCGCTTCGAGGATCTGCTCGCGTGGTGACCGGTCACCACCGTCGTCGGGCGCGTGGCGCGGACGGCCTGGACGAGGGCGGGTCACCGCGCCATTGTCCCTGATCATGGTCGTGCCGCGAGGTAGCCGCGCCATCCGCCGAACTCGGTGATGTCCTCGGTGCCCTCGAGCGCCCACGGTTCGGCCAGAAAGCCTGAGACGCTGGAACCGTCGGAGAGCTCGACGGTGCCGATGACCATCGGTGGCGGCACCGCGGCGACGAAGGTGCCGAAACCTGCCGCCGGCAGCCGCCAGACCTCGCCCTCGACACCCGAACCGCCTTCCGGCACGCGAACAAGGCCGGGCTTGGGCGGTGTCGTGGCCAGTGCCCGCAACCGGTACGTCTCGGCGGTCCGGGCCGGACGGACCAGGGAACCGCCGGCCTGCACCAGCTGGTTGTTCAGGGGCTGGCCGCTGAGGTGCGCGCCCACGACGAACAGCTCGAGCGAGGGTGCGAGCAGGCTCTCCGCGAGCCGGGCCAGGGCGCGATCGCTGAACGCGGGACCGGTGAACATCACCCCGAACGGCAAGCCGTCGACGAACCCCGCCGGCACCGCGAGCGAGGCGAGGTCGAGCAGGTTGGCGAAATTGGTGAAGCGGCCCAACCGGCTGTTGACGCCGATCGGGTCGGCAGCCACCTCGTCCAGCGTGGGATGGCTGGTTGTGGTCGGGGTGAGCAGCGCGTCACACCCGGCAAGCAGGGCCCGTCCCGCCGCGCCGAGACGGGCGAGCGTGGCGGTGTCCTCGGCCCACTGCGCGGCCGACGGAGCCGCTCCCGCCAGGATGATCGAGGCCACGGTGGGGTCGAGGTCGGTGCCGATCAGGTCGCGGTGCGACTCGATGTGGGCGCCCACGGCGGCGTAGCGCTCGGCGACGAACGCGCCGCCGTACAACAACTTCGAGGCTTCCAGCAGCGGTGCGACGTCGACCTCGACGATCTCCACTCCCCCGGCGGCCACGCTCGCCACCGCGGCCGCGAAGGCCTCGCGCCAGCCGGGTGCCATGTCCGCCAGGTGTTCGCTCGTCGGCACGGCGACCCGCGGCCTCGGCGGGAGCACGACGTCCGCGCGGGCTTCGCGGGACAGCGGATCCGCCGCGTCCGGCCCGGACATGAGCTCCGCGGTCAGCCGCGCGAGGCCGAGATCGCGGGCGAAAACCGTGACGCAGTCCAGGGAGTAGCACGCGGGCACGACACCGGTGACGGGGACGAGCCCCTTCGTCGGCTTCACCCCGATGACACCGTTCAGCGCCGCCGGGACTCGGCCGGAGCCCGCGGTGTCGGTGCCCAGCGCGGCATCGACGATGCCGAGCGCGACGGCGACCGCGGAGCCCGCGGAGGAACCTCCGGAGATCCTGGCCGGGTCCCAGGCGTTGCGGACCGCGCCGTACGGGCTCCTGGTGCCGACCAGTCCGGTCGCGAACTGGTCGAGGTTGGTCTTCCCGACCACCACAGCACCCGCAGCCCGCAGCCGTGCGACCGCCGTGGCATCGGCGTCCGGCCGGTAGAGGTACGAGTGCGCGGCCGCGGTGGTCGGCAGCCCCGCCACGTCGATGTTGTCCTTGACCGCGATCACCTTGCCCGCCAGCGGGAGGTTCTCGCCCGCGGCCAACTGCGCGGCGATCTCCTTCGCCTCCGAGACCGCGTCCTCGCGGTGGCGCCGCGTCACCCAGATCTCGGACCGGTCGACCACGTCCATCCGGTCGTACGTCGCCTCGACCGCGGCTACCGGATCGGGCATCACGGCCGCACCGCCGCGAGGATCTGGCCAGGATCGACCTGGTCGCCGGGACTCACGTAGAGCTCGACCAGCCTGCCCGTGACGGGTGCGGTCACCTTGGCCTCCATCTTCATCGTTTCCACGGTGAGGACCGGATCTCCTTCTCCCACCAGCGTTCCCAGCTCACCGACGAGCCGCCACACGGTCGCGGTGAACGGTGCGGTCACGGCGACTGTGCCTGCGGGCAGCGTCACCTCCTGCGCGGTGACCTCCGCCGGTTCGTCGTGCCGGTCGAACTCACCGGCGAGACGCCAGCGTTGCTTCTCCGCTTCGAAGGCCGCCGTCTGCTGCGCGCGGAAAGCCGCGATGTCGTCCGCGTTGTCGTCGAGGAACCGGAGGTGGTCGGCGATCGAGAACGTTCCGTCGATCGTCTCGAAGTCGCCGCGTCCGGCGTCGGTCTCGGCGCGGAGCTCCAGCAGTTCGTCCGCTTCGACCGGGTACCACTCGATCCGGTCGAAGAAGCGCAGCGCCCACGGATGCTCCGCGAACAACCCTCCACGGCGGTAACGGTTCCACACCTGCACGGTGCGGCCGACGAACTGGTAGCCGCCGGGCCCTTCCATGCCGTAGATGCACAGGTAGGCGCCGCCGATGCCGACCGAGTTCTCCGCCGTCCACGTCCGCGCGGGGTTGTACTTCGTCGTCACCAGCCGATGCCGGGGATCGAGCGGCGTCGCCACCGGGGCGCCGAGGTAGACGTCACCGAGGCCCAGCACCAGATACGAGGCGTCGAACACCGTCCGGTAGACGTCGTCCACCGACTCCAGACCGTTGATGCGGCGGATGAACTCGATGTTCCACGGCGTCCACGGCGCGTCCGAGCGCACGCCGGCCATGTACCGCTCGATCGCCAGTCTCGTGGCGGGGTCGTCCCAGCTCAGCGGCAACCGGACCGTCCGAGACGGCACCACGAGATCCTGCGTGGGCGGCACCTCGGCTTCGAGTTCCTGGAGCAACCGTGCGACGTCCGAGGCCTTCAAGCGCGAAGGATCGGTGTGGACCTGCAACGAACGGATGCCGGGGGTGACGTCGATGACGACGTCCAGACCATGTACCGCAATGGTTTCCTGGAGTGCGTGCACGCGCATGCGCAAGGCGAGGTCGAGTTTCATCGGCCCGTACTCGACGAGCACGTTGCTGTCGCCGTCACGGCGATAGGTCACGGACGGCCGGTCGTCCGTCTCCTCCAGCCGGCCCAGGACGCCGTCGTCATCGTCGCCACCAGCGGACACGACGTACGGCCCGGAAGCGTCAGCCTCGCGCACCCGTACGAAGCGCACCGTGTCGCCGGGACGCAGTTGCCCGACCTTCCACAGGTCGCCGCTCGCGACCACGGCCGGGCAGACGAACCCGCCCAGTGACGGCCCGTCGGGACCGAGGATGACCGGTGTGTCGCCGGTGAAGTCGATGGCGCCGACGGCATACGGCGTGTCGTGGATGTTCGACGGATGCAGCCCCGCTTCACCACCGTCGGGCCTGGCCCAGGCCGGCCTGGGTCCGATCAGCCGGACACCGGTGCGCGCCGAGTTGTGGTGCACCTTGAAATCGGCCGCGTAGAAGGAATCCAGGTCCGCGCGGGTGAAGAACTCCGGTGCCCCGTGCGGTCCTTCGGTGACCGCGATCTGCCACGTGCTCGTGAGCGCGGGACGGCGGTGCGCCGGCGTCGGGCCACCGATCGTGGTCAGGCCCGGGTTCTCCGCCGCGTCCGGTGAACCCAGGCGCAGCACGTCACCGGCGAGCAGCGCACGACCGGCGTGACCGCCGAACCCGCCCAGGGTGAACGTCGCGGCGCTGCCGAGGTAGGCGGGCACGTCGATGCCACCGCGCACCGCGAGGTAGGTGCGCAGGCCAGGACCGGCGGCGGTGCCGATCCTCAGGGTGCCGCCGGCGGGAACGTCGACCGGTTCCCACTGCGCGACAGGCTTGTCGTCTACAAAGGACTCCACGGGCGCGCCGGTGAGACAGACGACGGACGGCACCGAGAACCTCAGCGTCGGCCCGGCCGCCGTGATCTCCAAGCCCGGCGCGGTGGCGGGATTGCCGACCGCGAGGTTCGCCTCCGTCAGCGAGACCGGGTCGAACGGACCGCTGGGCGGCACACCGACCTGCCAGTACCCGACCCGGCCCGGCAGGTCCTGCACCGTCGTCATGGTCCCCGGCACGAGGACGTCGACGCGGGGATCGGGATCGGCGGTGCGATCGAGGGTGGACGTCGAGTGCACGGCGGCCCGCACGTCGTCGGAGCCGGTGAGTGCGCGCAACAGCCCGAGGTTGGTGACGACGCCGTCGACGCGCGATCCGTCCAGCGCCTCACCGAGGAGGTCCAGTGCGGCGTCCCTGGTGGGTCCCGCGGCGATCACCTTGGCCAGCATCGGGTCGTAGTGCGGCGAGACCTCCAGCCCGGTCTCGATCCAGCCGTCGACCCGGACCCCGGCAAGATCATCGGGGAAGACTGCTCGTGTCACCAGCCCCGCCGACGGCAGCGACTCCTTCGCCGGATCCTCTGCGTAGACGCGGGCCTCGACGGCGTGCCCGTCCGGCACCCACGGATCCTCGAAGACGCGATCCGGCAGACCGTCCGCGCCGTCCCGGGCCAGCCGCAACATCAGCTCGACCAGGTCGACGCCGAAGACCATCTCGGTCACCGGGTGTTCGACCTGCAGCCGCGTGTTGACCTCCAGGAACGACGCCTTCTGGCGGACCGGGTCGTAGATGAACTCGACGGTGCCGGCACTGCGGTAGCGCACCGACGCGGCCAGGTCCCGCGCCGAGGAGTGCAGCTCGGAGCGAACGTGGTCGGGCAGGGCCGGAGCGGGTGCCTCCTCGACGACCTTCTGGTTGCGGCGCTGCAACGAGCAGTCGCGGTCGCCGATCACCGCGACGCGGCCGAGACCGTCACCGAAGAGCTGCACCTCGACGTGACGAGCCGGGCGCACCAGCCGTTCCAGGAACACCCCCGCGGCGCCGAAGTTCTGCTGTGCCAGCAAAGCGACACGCTCGAACGCCTCGCTGACCTCGTCGGCGGTGGCGCAGGCCTGCATGCCGATGCCGCCGCCTCCCCCGGTCGCCTTGACCATCACGGGCAGCCCGATCCGTTCGGCCGCGGCCACCGCCTCGTCGGCGGACGACAGCAGCCCGGTCCCGGCGAGCATGGGCACGCCCGCGCGGCGCGCGATCTCCCGGGCGGTGTGCTTCTCCCCGAACGCGGCGATCTGCTCGGACGCCGGGCCGACGAACCGCAGGCCCGCCGCCTCGACATCACGAGCGAACGCGGCGCTCTCGGACAGGAACCCGTAGCCGGGGTGGATCATCCCAGCACCGCTGGCGAGCGCGGCCTCGATGATCGCGTCGGCCCGCAGGTAGCTCTCCCGCGCGGGAGCGGGACCGAGCCGGATCGCGGTGTCGGCCTCCCGCACGTGCGGCGCGGCGCGGTCGGCGTCGGAGTAGACCGCGACCGCCTTCATGCCCAGCGCGTGCGCCGTGCGGATGATCCGGCGCGCGATCTCGCCCCGGTTGGCGACCAGCACGACGTCGAACGACGTCATGGCGCCACCACGATCATGCGCAGCGGCGTCGGGTTGAAGTCGTTGCACGGGTTGTTCATCTGGGGGCAGTTCGAGACCAGCACGAGCACGTCCATGTCGGCACGCACCGCGACCCGCTTGCCGGGCGCGGACATCCCGTCGACGATGCCGAGCGCGCCGTCCGCCTCGACCGGGACGTTCATGAACCAGTTGAGGTTGGACACGAGGTCGCGCAGGCCAAGGCCGTGTTTCTGGCCCTCGGACAGGAAGTTCTCCCGGCACCCGTGGTGGAACATGACGTGATGGCCGTACCGCAGCGTGTTGGACTCCTTCGAGCAGGCGCCGCCGATGGTGTCCTGCCGGTCGATCTCGTTGCCGACGACGGTCATCAGCGGGCTGCCCAGGTTGCTGCGCAGCACCGTGCCCGTGCGGACGTAGGCGTTGCCCTGCCAGGCCAGCGTGTCCGGCACGCTGTAGCGCTCCTCGGTGTCCGCCGCGTTGTAGAGCAGGCAGTCTCCCGACTGGTTGCCGCCGACGTCCACAATGGTCAGAACGTGGCCTGCCTTCACCACAGCGGACCAGGAAGTGTTGGGAGCGACCCGTTCGTCCAGCAGCAACTCGCCCGCGACGAGTGACTCCGACCAGTCGAGGGGCGAGTCGGGGGCGAACGTGGCCCCGACGGGAACCGAGCTGGTCACAGTCCTCGTGCCTCCGCGTAGTCGATGGTGTTGAGGTAGGCCCGGTGCAGTTCCGGCGTGGCGTGGAAACGCTCGTCGTCCGGCCCGGTCGGTCCGGCCCGCCAGGCGTGCACGCGGAGAGGGCCGACCTCGTAGTCCGGGCGAGGGTCCAGCGGGTGCGGCACGTTGGCCACCAGGATCAGCAACGGCAGTTCTGCCAGCAGTTCGACCGAGGTGCCCTCCCCCGCCGATCCCTTCCACTCGAAGGCTCCGTCGGCGTCGACCTGGATTCCTTGGAAGAAGGACACACTCGGCGGGAGGTCGCGCGGCGTGAGTCCATGTTTGGCCGCGGCCTTGACGAACAGCGAACGGCCCGCCGGGGACGGCCCTTCCGGCCTGGCGTCGCCGTACTTCTGCTGGTTCCACGTCTCGGTGCTCGTTCCGCAGAACGCGTCGTGGTGTCCGGACGTGTCGTCAACGATCGTCGCGAGCACCCGGCCGTCGCCCGACAGCAACGGGTGCCCGGCGCCGAGGTACGCCTGCCAGGGGATCTTCATGGTGTCCGCGACGTTGAGCCGCTCGACCGGTTCCAGCGCGTTGTAGACGATCACGTGCGCGCACGCGTCACCAGCGGGGTCGTCGAACCTGATCCGGGTGCCCCTGGCGAGCACCTTGTGCGTGTATCCGCCAGGGGCAACGGTTTCCGCCCAGGTGAGCGCTTCCACTCCCGCAGGCCGATACGGGCTCGACGACGCCGGCAGGTAGGGCATCCAGTCGCTCGTCTGCCCGCCTCGTGCGCGAGCGTCCGCCCTGGCGTTGAGAACGGAGTCGGTCACTCAGGCCTCCTGTGCGCTGTGCGGGACGTGACGCAGCTCGATCCGTCCGTGCACCCGGTGTTTGAAGAGGAGGTACCCGGCGCCCGCCGCGAGACTGAGAGCGACCACGAGCAGTGCACTCCAGCGCAGCCACCAGGTCTCACCGGTGAGGTCGTAGATCTCCGGGCGCGGCCACAACAGGTTGACCGCCATGCCGATCTGGTAGACGACGGCGAGGGCGTTCAGCGGAATGCCCCAGCGACCCAGGCTGAACAGCGGTTTTCCTTGCTCGTCAACGCCTCTGGGCCAGGTCTTGCGGAACCGGAGGATGAGCATCGGGAGCGTCACGCCCAGGTACGCGAGGTAGAGCATCGCGATGCAGAGGCTCGACAGCGCGGTGAAGATCGCGGACTGACCGATGTTGACCACGAGTGCGATCGCCGCACCGACGCCGACCACGATCGAGGCGCCGACCGGGGTGCCGGTGCGCGGCGACACCTTGCTGAGCTGCCGGTGGAACGGGAACGCCTTGTCCCTGGCCATCGAGTAGATCATCCGCGCGCCGGCAGTCTGGATGGCCAGCGTGCACGCGAACACCGCCACGGCGACACAACACAGGAACAGGCGGCCCAGGACACCGCCCAGGCGTTCGGTGAGCACCCACGAGAGCCCGCCGGTCGCCAGGTTGCCATCGGTCAGACTCGGTGCAGCCATCAGCGCGCCGATGATGAGCAGCGCTCCACCGATGGCGGACGCGATGAGCGCGTGCAGGATGGTCCGCGGGGTCGTCCGCCGCGGCGAGTGGGTCTCCTCGGCCAGTTCACCCGCAGAGTCGAACCCCACCATCACATACGCGGCCATCAGCGCCGAGGCCAGGAATGCCGGGAGATAGCTGCCGTCGCCTGCCCAGCCCTCGTGCGTGAACACGACCCCAGGACCACGCTCGGGCAAGACGAACAGGGCGAACACCAACGCGATGACCGCGACGATCTCGATCGTGACACCAACGCTCGTGGCCGCGGCCATGTGCCGGATCCCGGCGATGTTCACGATCGTCGTGATCACGAGCAGGATCACGCCGAGCAGGACCGCGTTCTGCGCACCGGTCGGCGAGCTCACCGCGGAGTCCGCACCGGCTCCTCCGACGATCTGGAACCCGGACCAGATGCTCGGCAGGACGACCTGGATCGCGATCGCGGCGGCCGCGACGGTGAGGATCTGCCCGATGACCATGACCCAGCCGGCGAACCAGCCCGCGGTCGTCCCCGCCAGACGGCCCGACCACTGGAAGATCGCGCCCGAGACCGGCCACCGCGCCGCGAGCTCGGCGAAGCACAGGGCCACCAGCAGCTGCCCGGCGAAGACCAGTGGCCAGGCCCAGAAGAACGAGGCGCCACCGAGCCCGAAGCCCAGCCCGAAGAGCTGGAACACCGTGGTGAGGATCGAGACGAAGGAGAACCCCGCCGCGAAGGACGAGAACGTTCCCACTCCCCTGCGCAGCTCCTGGGCGTATCCCGGGGTGTCACTGAGAGACGTGCTCATGGGTCCTCCGAGAGACCGGGCGGAATATCTGTCGATCGACAGGTATGACGGTGGCGCTCCGGTATTTCGCGGATCGATGGCACTGCGTAAATTTGCGGTAAACCATGCTTGTCACGGTGCCATAACGGGCAAGCGCTTTCCGCGGAACCGACCCGTGACCAAATTAGGCCAAATGAGTGACGAGAAGACACAAAACGCCTAGACAGGACGATGCCATTGAGCACAACGTAATTCTCGAAGTGTCAGGAGGCGCGCCGTGTGGACCCATACGGACTATGGTCGCCGGAACGATCTCCCAGGCGCGAAAGCGGCGCGTAACAAGATCCTGACCGGTGTGGTCGTCGCAAGCCTCAGCCTCCTGCCCACGGCAGCGACAGCATCAGCTCAGCCAATCAACAACGGTGCCGTGAACGGCGACGTCACCGCGCTCGTCGAAGCCGCCATGGTGCGCCTCTACGTGGAGACGACGGCCAAGGTCGAGTACTACAACGGCACCGCAATGGTGAACTCCACCAAGGCTTTCACGGTCGCCTCGGCGTGCAGCGGTTTCTTCATCAGCGAGTCGGGCCACATCGCGTCGGCCGGCCACTGCGTCGAGCCCGCCCTGGTCCGCAACGACATCATCGCGGCCTTCCTGGCCGAGAACGTCAAGGACAACATGATCACCGAGGCGACCGCCAAGGAGATCATGGCCAGCGACCTGAGCGCCTGGAAGATCCACGGCAACATCGAGAGCGATCCTCCGAGTCAGAAAGTCTCTGCGTACCAACCGAAAGGAATCAAAGGGGCGGTCATCACGGACGGTCCCATCGTTGTTCCAATCTTGGGGTTCAGGACGCACGCGAACGGCGACACAGTTCTCCTCAAGGCCGAGGTGTCCAACGCGACCGCGCTCGCATTCGCCACTGAGACACCGAAGAAGCAGACCGAAGTGCTCGCGGTCGGCTGGCCGAGTTCAGTCGACCGGGTTTCGGATCCCGTCCACCAGCACGCCAGCTTCGAGAGCGGTGACGTCAGCAACGACTCGGGTCGCAGCCAGGCCGGCGTACCGCAGATCCAGATCAGCGCCCCGGTCAGCAAGGGAATGTCCGGCGGGCCGACCGTGGAGCGGGCGACGGGCAACGTGATCGGCGTGAATTCCTTCTTCCCGGTGGGCGAGAACCAACCGTTCAACTTCGTCACGGGCACGGACTTCACCCGGCAGTGGTTCCAGTCCCTGGGCGTACCGCTGGTGGCCGCCAGGGTGGCCCCCGCACCTGACGTTCCCCAAGACACCCAGAAAACCGGGAGTGTGCCGGTGTGGCTGTGGGCGCTGATCATCGCGGTGGCCGCGATGGTCGTTGCGGCCGGCGTCGGACTGGTCGTGCTGCGAACCCGGAGAGCGCGTGCGCTCGTACCGGTGGGGCAGCATGCGGGATCCTTCACCGAACCCGCGGCCGGCATGCCGGGCACCGTGCACGGCCTCATGTGCGGAGCCTGCGGAGCGGGCAACCAGACGGGCCGTTTCTGCAACAACTGCGGCGCGGGAATGACCCAGCCGACTCCGAACTAGCGCTGGCGCCACACTCGCGCCGCCGGCATCACCCGAGGCCCCGCGAAACGTGAGACAGTTGACGTATACGCGCGCCTCGGAGGCGCGCCTTCATCCCGGCGCGGACGCCGCCTCTTCCAGGCGCGTTTCACCGCTCCCGGACTTTCCCACCGTTCCACGCCCAGGACCGGGCCCACGAACAACCCCACAAGGGAGCTCTCCCATCACCGTTTCCGCGCTCACGTCGACCCTGGCCGCCCCCCGCTCCCTCACCGACATCTACGGCCCCGACATCGCCGTCTGCGCACGCCCTGCCCAGGAACCGGCGGTGCCGTCGAGCAGGCATCGGAACACCCGCGACGTCCTCTCCGCCCGCCCCCTCGCCGTCGCCGCCGACACCCCCGTCATCAGCAGCGCGGGCGGCACCGAACCCAACCTGATCGCCGCCATGCGCGACGGCGGCCTGCCCGTCGGCACCGACCCGCGCGAGTTCCGCACCGAAGCCGAGTTCGCCCTCCGCGTCACCGAAGCCCTCAGCGACGGACTGCGCCTGTCCATGGAATACCCGCAGCCCACCAGCCTGCACGTCGACGAACGCTCCGTGAAAAGCGCCGAACTGGTGGGCTACCTCAACAACAAGGCGAGCATCAGCACGTTCGTCGCTCCCCGCTTCCAAGCCCTTCGCCAGATCGTCACCATGGACGAACTGGCCGAAGCCACCCCCGCAGAGAAGTCCTGGGTTCTGAAGGCCGCCACCAACGCCGCTCACGGCGCGAGCCTCGACGTCTACCTGCACCGAGCCGGCGACCTGGTGACCCTGCCCGCGTTCACCGACATCCTCGACGAGGTGGTCGTCGAGGAATACCTGAGCATCCACCGCAACTGGGGCGTCCAGCTCTACGTCGCCGCCGACGGCGAGGCCCGCCTGCTCGCCGTGACCGACCAGCGCATCGACGCCGACGGCATCTACACCGGCGGCCGCTTCGGGCTCGTCGTCCCGCTCCCCGCCGACCTGCTCACCGAATGCCTGGCGATCGCCCAGCGCGCCGCCGACGTCGGCTACCGCGGCATGTGCAGCCTCGACTGCGCCCAGACCCACGACGGCAGACTCGTCATGCTCGACCTCAACTTCCGCATCACCAGCGGGTCCATCCCGCTGCTGGCGCTGCACACCATCCGCCCCGACGCCCTCGACCGCCCGTCGGAGTCCACGAAACTGACCACCACCGCCCCCATCGCCGCATTGCTCGCCGCCCTGCGGCCTGCGCTGCTGCGCGGCGGGCTCCTCGTCACCGGCGGGCACGACACCCGCCGCACCGACAACCCGGTCAAGCAGACCACGGTGCACCTGCTCGTCTTCGGCGACGATTCTGACGACGTCACCACCCGCCGCGCCGCGCTGGAAACGATGTACAACCACTAGGCCAGGAGTTTCCGAATGACCTCGGTGGCGGTGTCGATGTCCGGTGGGACGCCCGTGATCACGTCGGAGTAGCAGAAGGACTCGGCGAGCCGGACCACGGCGTAGGCCAGCTTGGTCAGCGGGATTTCTGACGTGTCGTCGCCGCGTTCGGCGCGGATGAGGTCGGCGAGTCCGGTCACGAGGCGGTGTTGCACCACCCCCTGCTGGGAGGTCAGCACCCGCAGCGCGGTTTCGGGGTCGCGTTCGAGCAGGGCACGCAGAGCCGGCGAGGCGACGGTGTCGCGCATCGCCTGGTCCAGTACCGCGATCACCCTCGCCATGCCGCGCTGCGGGCTGGCCTGCCACAGCCGTGCCCACGCCCGTTGCGTGACGGCCCACAGCACCTCGCCCAGGACGCGGTCGCGATCGCCGTAGCGGCGGTAGAGGGTGGCTCGGCCGATGCCGGCCTCGGTGGCGAGGTCGCCCATGTCGATGCGGCTCTCGCGAAGGAACTGCCGGAGCGCATGGGCGATGACCGGATCCACCTCGGGCTCGGTGGTCAGGTTCACGTTGGCCGCGGCGTGAGACAGCATGTATAAAGTGTCTCACTGAGACATTCAGACGGAATGTCTCACGCTGCGCGAGGAGGACGGCATGCAACGGGTCTGGGGAGTGCTGCCGTTCGCCCTGGTAGGCGTGGCGTTGCTGCTGGCCCCGGCCACCGCGGGGCCTGCCTGGTGGAACCTCGTGGTGCAGGTCGCGCTGTTCACCGTGGCGGCGGCCATCCCGGGGTACCTCACCCGGCACGTGTCGTACGTCGACGTGGCCTGGCCGTGGGGCCTGGTGGGCATCGGCCTGGTCACCTTGTTCACGGCCGACGAGCTCAGCGCGGTGACGGTCGCGATCGCGGTCGCCTATCTCGCCATGGGAGCGCGGATGGGACTGTGGAGCCTGGTGCTGACCGTGAAGCACGGCTGGTGGACTCCCGGCTCCCCCAAGGTCGAACTGCCCCGGTACCTGTATCAGCGGCGACGCTGGGAGCGGCAGGGGTTCCGCAGCGAGACGTGGTCCGTCCAGTACGAGATCTGGTTGCAGGGGTTCGCGAACGCGTCGGTGCTGGCCGTCCCCGCGTTCGTCGTCGCCGCCGATCAACAGCGGCCGCTGTCGGTCTGGTCCATCGCCGCCCTGGTTTTGTGGGCCGCGTCCTACGTGCTCGAGTCGGTGGCCGATCGCCAGAAGCAGCGGTTCGCCGCCCGCGGCGAGCGGGGTACCTGTGATCGAGGGTTGTGGCGCTACAGCAGGCACCCGAACTACTTCTTCCAATGGATGCAGTGGAACGCCCTGGTTCTGCTCGCGGTGCCGTCCCTGCTCGCCCGGTTCCAGGACACCAACCTGCTGGTGTGGGTGCTGCTGACCCTGGGCCTGTTCCTTGCATCCTGGACGCTGTACGTGACGCTGACCAAGCACACCGGTGCCCGCCCGGCCGAGTACTACAGCCTGCGCAAACGCCCCGACTACGCGCTGTACCAGGCCACCACCAACATGTTCTTCCCCGGCCCCGTCAAAACGCCGCAGCAGAACGCGGAGTAGCGAACTTCGGGTCACCTCCAGGTGACCTTGCGGCCTTGCACGTAACCACCACCTCCGCTCTACGTTGCGACGCATGTTCATGAACACGCACGCACCGTTGAGTCGCCGTCACATCCTCGGCGTCAGCGCCGCAGCTGCCGCGACCGCGGTTTTCGGCGCCGCACCAGCGAACGCGACAGGTGTGGCACGGACAGTCCGGCTCGGCACGATCGGCCTTTCCTTCCACCGGGCGAGCGCCGCGGTGGTCCGGTTGTTGCTCAAGCGCGCCGGGTACCGGGTTCAGGACACCGAGGCACCGCACGAGGAACTGTTCGCCGCGTTCGGTCGCCACGACATCGACCTGGCCGTGTCGGCGTGGCTGCCCGGCAGTCACGGCCGGTACGTCGAGCCCATCCGGGAGCACGTCCGTGAAATGGGCAAGCTCTACGAACCGTATGCGTTGTGGGGTGTTCCGGACTACGTCCCGGCCGACCAGGTCAGCTCGGTCGCGGACCTCACCACCCCTGAGGTCGCGGCGCGCATGACCAAGGTCGTGCAGGGCATCGGGCCCGGCGCGGGCATCAGCCGGTTCTCGCGGGAGATCTTCGCCGCCTACAACCTGGAAGCGCTCGGCTACGAGTTCCGCAACGGCACTCAGCAGGAGTGCGAACAGGCCTTCGAGACCGCCGTCGCCGAACGCCGCTGGGTCGTCGTTCCGC
Source organism: Lentzea sp. NPDC051213 (assembly GCF_044455585.1). NCBI lineage: Bacteria > Bacillati > Actinomycetota > Actinomycetes > Pseudonocardiales > Pseudonocardiaceae > Lentzea > Lentzea sp. NPDC051213. The sequence continues at coordinate 1,174,332 of NZ_JBITEX010000001.1, read as the reverse complement.
TCTGGCAACCCCAGCACCTGCACCAGATCCATCGCATCCGCGAACTCGCCGAACCTCAGGGCCTGTTGCGCGGCAAGGACACCGCCACCCTGCTGGCACGACGAGAGCTGCGGCTGGATCCGTTGACCACCCGTGCCCTCACGCGGATGCACCTGGGGAACGCGGCGGTGACGGAGATGGACTACGCGATCAACCGCCAGGGCCGCACGCCGGATCTTGCCGCGTCGGAGTGGGTCAGCCGCAACAGGAGGACCGTGTTGTCCTGGTATCGCTGAGCTTCGTGAAGACCGCACCGTCAGCCATGCCGGAAGAGCGCCCGGTACTCCTGCGGCGCGGTGCCGATGTGCCGGTGGAACGCCGCCCGCACGGAGGAAGGTGCGCCCAGCCCGGTGAGGCGGCCGATCCGTTCCACCGGCATGGCGGTCGTCTCCAGCAGTTCGCGGGCACGGTCGACCCGCGCGTCGGCCAGCCAGGCCATCGGTGACGTGCCGGTCTCGTCGCGGAAGCGGCGGATCAGGGTCCGCCGCGACACGTGCGCACGTTGGGCGAGAACGTCAATGGTGAGATCGTCCGCGAGGTGCTCGAGCATCCAGTTCCGCAGCGGGGTGAGCTGGTCTCCGGTCGCATCAGCGCGGAGCTGTTCGACGAACTGCGCCTGACCGCCGGTGCGCCGCGGCGGGGCGACGAGGGCACGTGCGCGGGTGTTGGCCGCGGCGGGGCCCTGATCGCGGCGGATCAGGTGCAGGCAGAGGTCGAGACCCGCGGTCACGCCGGCGGAGCTGAGGATGTCGCCGTCGTCGACGTACATCTTGTCCGGCACGACGTCGACCCTCGGGTAGCGGCGGCGGAGTTCGTCGGCGAACTGCCAGTGCGTGGTCACGGGCCGTCCGTCGAGCAGGCCGGTGGCGGCGAGGGCGAAGGCTCCAACGCAGATGGAGACCAGGCGGGCGCCCGCGTCATGCGCGGCTCGGAGCGCGTCCAGGACGTTCGACGGCGGCTCGGTGTCGATGTCCTGGTAGCCGGGAACGATGACGGTCCCGGCCTCGGTCAGCGCGCCGAGGCCGGCGGTGGCGGTGACGGTGAAACCGGCGCTGGGCACCGGTCCTGGCCCATCGCCCGCGCAGATCACCACGTCGTAGTGCAGGTCGGCGGTGAAGGTCTGGGTTGCGATCCCGAACTCCAGCGCCGGCACACCGGGCAGGACGAGCACCGCGACACGATGACGGTCGGACATGGCCCGATCATAGCGGTGAGTGGCGCTAGGGCCACTGTTCGGCGCCCCGGCCCGCTCATACGGTTCGAGCATGAACAACGCACTCGCTCTGCCCACCGGGGCCTTGGCCGACGCGAGCCTCGCCCTGGCGCGGCAGTCGGTCAGCGTGCCGCTCGCCGACCACAGCATCCGCAGCTTCCTGTTCGCCCGCATGATCGCCGAGCAGGAAGGTTCCACGCACGACGCGGCCTACGACGAGGACCTGCTGTTCGCCGCCTGCGTGCTGCACGACCTCGCCTTGGGTCCTCTTGGGAGGGGCAAGTCCCGGTTCGAGGTCGAGGGCGCGGACCTGGCCGTGCCAGTGCTGAAGGAGCACGGCGTCTCCTCCGCGGACATCGACCGGGTCTGGGAGGCGATCGCCCTGCACTCGATCATCGGCATCGCCGACCGCCGCGGCCTGCTGACGTACTTGACCCACAAGGGAACCCTCACGGACGCCGGCCGGTTCAAGGACGTCGACGACGGGCGGCAGCGGCAGGTCTACGCCGTGTACCCGCGGCCCGCTGATTCCGCGTTCATCCTGGACGCGATCGTCGAGCACGCTTCCCTGTCCGAGGCGGCGGCGCCACCCCACTCGATCGCCGCCGAACTGTTGCGGCAGCGGCAGATCGCGTCTTAGGGCCTTGCCCGCAAGGCGAGCGGTAGTGCGATCAGCACCACCGCCTGGATCGCGAACAACGCCGCAACGATGCCCCACCGGTCTGCCACCAGACCGGCTCCCAGGGCGACGAGTGCGTAGAGCACGCTGCCGAGCAGCGACGCAAGCGAGCCCATCGTCGCGCGTTCCCGGTCGGTGAACTCGCGCTGCAGCAACGTTTGCTGGGCGACCGTCGACATGCCGTAAGCCGGTGACCCAAGCAGTAAGGGCGAAAACACCGTCGGCTTCACCAGCGCCACCAGGTTGGCCGCGTTGTCGAACAGCTCTCCGAACAGCAGAGTGCGGGCAGCGCCGACCCGGCCGATCACCCAGCCACTGAGGCGGAAACCGACGAACGACACGCAGTGGCCGAAGGTGCGCCAAAGGCCGAGCGCCCAGAGCGGCCACAGCCCTGCCACGAAAACAGGCGACAACTGCGCCGCACTTTCGCCGCTGTGACGAAGTGCCGACACCAGAGTCATCCTGCAGAGCACCGGATTGCGGCGGATGCCGCGCAGAGCCGATCCGAGGTGCGCCAGCACGTTCGACTCCAGCGGACCGCGCACCCGCGGTTCCCGAATCCCCAAGGCGACGAGCAGGCACAACACCTGCGGCAAAACCGACAGCACGACCACCACCCGCAGCGACCACGCGCCGGCGAGCACGCCACCTATGGCTGCCGCCAGTGCAAGCGCGATCTGGAACATCGAGTTCACCCGGCCTGAGTGCCGGGAGAACTCCTCCTCCCGGCCGGCTTCGAGCAACGTTTCGTAGAGCAGAGCCTCGTTGTTGCCGCTCCACAGTGAGGTCGCCAATCCTTCCAGCGCAACAGCTACCAGGAGGAGGCCGTAGCCCGAGGCGCCGGCGTACCCGAGATGGGCGGCCACCATGACGACGGCGCCGGCGATCATCGTGCCGCGCCGGCCGAGGCGGTCGGAGAGCACTCCGGCAGGGACTTCGAGCGCTGCCGAAGACAGCATCTTCACCGTCAGGAGGCTGGCGGCAGCAGTAAACGAGCCAGTGACCTGGGCGAAGTAGATCACCATGATCGGCCCGTACATGCGGAAGTCGCCGCAGAAGTTGAACCAGCTCAACAGGCGGACATTCCGATTGGCAGTCTGACGAGCGGACACAGCAGAACTCCCGGAAAGGCGAACGGAGACGCCAAAAGCGCCAAGGACCGGCGACGCGTGTCGCCTCGCCCCGGCAACCGGGATGTGTGCTGACGTTGCTTCTACCCGCGCGGCGTTACAAGCCTGCGACTGCGGTCACCAAGGGCGAACGGAAGCTCCGGTCATCGTGATGGACATCAGTGCTCCTCAATTGCCCAGACGGATTCCGCAACAACCCTAGCGACCGAATGACCTGCGTGTCCCCACGATTTCGCCCCTGACGCGTCAGCGGGGAAATGGCACGTCAGCGTGCCGAACGGTGAAACCGCCCCGAACCGCCGGGGCGAACGGTGCGGGGGCGAGGCAAGGGCGCAGATCGGTGCCATCGGCCAAGCCCCAGGAGAAGCCCATGCGGTCCTGGTCTCCGTCCAGGACGCTGAAGCCGACCCGCATGCCGTTGGGCAGTTGACCGTGCGAGGTCGACGTGATGAGCGCGGTCAGGGTCGCGGACGGGCCGCCGGTGAGCAGGCAATCGACTGCGGCGTCAGCGAAGTACGTCGTGTCGCCGATCCGGTGGGAGAAGCGAACTGTGCCACGGGCGTCGGTCGGCAGGCCCTTGGGTGCTTCCGGTGTCGGCTTGGTGAACGGGGCTGCGTGGACGTCGAAGTGGAAACGTATGTCGTCGTTCGGCACGTAGTGGAAGCGGATCTGGGCCGAGCCGATGACGCTTGCCTGGGCTGGCGGCTTCGCGACCTCCTCGGGGGCGGCGACACTGCCGGTGAGGAGTGCGCTTGTTGCTGCGAGAGCGATGAGTGGGTTCATGACACTCACCTTCGCGTCGGGCTGCTTAGGGGGCGCTGAGGAACTGAGAGGCTGTTGAGGAGCCGGGCTTCAACTGGAGCCGCCCGACCGGCAATTGCCCTAATTCACTCTTGGCCGCGCACCTGCTCCGGTCGGCGAGGGTGCGGCCGGCCCGCGGTCCTTCAACCGCGGGCCGGCCCGTGAGTGTCGTCTCAGCCGTGCAGCGGCCCGCCGAAGAAGAAGAAACCGCCGTACGCGGCGTTCACCCTGGGCAGGATCCTGCTGGACATCCGGTTTTCCAGGCTGCGCGTGATGAACTGGTCCACCAGCGCCCGCTGCCCTCTGGCTCCGCCGCTCGCCGCGATGTTGCTCGTCGCCTGGCCGCCGAGGTTGATGTAGCCGCCGAAGCTGCCGCCCGGCGGACGCCGGGTGACGAAGATCCGGTTGTTGGTGCCGCGCACGTAGACGTGCAGTCCGTCGTCGGACGGGATCGCGACGCCGGGATCGCCCTGGAAGACACCGCCCATGCTCACCCAGCCGGGATTGTCGAAGTTCCAGGTGAAGAGCGCTCCGCCGGGACCGCGGACGAACACCTCGTTGCCGCGGAAGAACGATGTGAAGCCCTCGTTGGCGAGCACCGGGTTGCCGAAGACGGCGAGGGTGCCGAGCGGTGCCCAGCTGGTGACCGGGCCGGTGGTGTTGTTGAAGATCATCGACCACAGCCGGCCGTCGAAGCTGCGCACCACCAGCCGGATGTCGATGTCGAGCCCGCCGGGCGGGATGACCGCCGCCGTGACCTCGCTGGTGGTGTAGATCCCGAGTGGAACCCAACCCTGCGGAGCGCCCTGGACGAGCAGGTTGGTGTACAGGATGCCGGTCTCGAGGTCACGGGCGAAGATCCGGATCATCGGCGGCCGTGAGCCCCGTGGCGGGATCTTGACCGCGGTCACCTCGCTGGAGATCGCCAGACCCGGGATCTCCTGGAACCCCGTCGGGAACCGGTACGAGACCACGAGGTTGGTGACCGCCGCGTTGGTGAACGCGGAGCGGGCGAAGACCTGCGCTCCCTCCGGCGCGACGACCGCCGTGGGGTCACCGATGATGCTCCCGCCGATGTTGAAGAAGTCGCTGTACCCGTTGGTGGAAGGACTTCCAGAGCTGAACAGGATCGAGCCGTCCAGGCCGCGCGACGTCATGAACAGACCTGACGGGTCGATCACCGGGGTGCTGGCGAAGGTCACGTCCGACGGAAGCGGCGCTGCCGCGGCCGAAGCCGGAGCCGCGGGTAGCGCGATCCCCAGACTCGCGGCCAATGTCACCGCCGCCAGGACGCGTGTCAGCGCCCGGCGGACGGAGTGGTTCCAGCGGTGCATGGTGGGCCTCCCCTGCCGTATGCGTGTGTCGGTCACACGAACCGGCAAAGGCTAGAAATCCGCGGCACGACGGGACATCGGCAGACCTACGGCATCGGCTACGCAACTGCCGCTGAGACGGGAGACGCTCTTGTACGCTGCGACCGGCGACCTCAGCCAGGCGGTCTCCGCCCTCCACATGTCCGCTGTGCAGGCCGATCCGTTCGGGCGGCGGCGCCGAATGCTTCGGGGGGTGAGGTGTCCATGGCGCATGGAGGAATAGTCGGGAGGGCAGGAGAACTCCGCCTGTTCGAGCACGACCTGGAGCTGCTGCGGGCCGGGCGTGGGAGCGCGACCGCGATCGCCGGAGGGCCGGGCATCGGCAAGACGCGGCTGCTCGCGACGCTGGGCGGGGTGGCGCAGGCCTGCGGAGTGGCCACCCACACCGTGCAGGTAACGGTGAACGGCGCGGTGGCCGCCCTCGCTGAGGCGCGCCGGACGACCGGTGTGGCGATGTTCGTCGACGACGTCCACGTGCTCGGCGCGGATTCGGCTCCGCTGCTCGAAGAACTCATCCAACTCGCCGGTGTCCGGCCACTGCTGCTGGTGCTGGCCTACCGCCCGCGACAGGTCGGTCCCGTGGTGGGAACCGTGCTCAGTGCGGCGGAATCGTCGGCGAACCTGCGGCACGTCCGGCTCGGGCCGCTCGACCTCGCCGAGGCCAAGGCGCTGCTGGCGGGCCACGACGACGTCGAACGCGTCCACTCGGAAGGCAGCGGGAACCCGCTGTACATGAAGCTGATCGCCGGCCACGCGGCCGAGCCGGCGGGCGGGCTGCTGGGGGAACTCGCCGGGCTGGGCACGGCCGAATTGCGGGTGGCCTGGGCGGCCTGCGTGCTCGGCGGACCGTTCAACGTGAACCTGCTGGCCGAGGTGTGCGCCCTCGATCCGACGACGACCAGCCGGTCGGTGGAAGCTCTGGTGGCGGCGGACGTGCTTCGGCCGGGCGATCCGGTGTCGCTGCTGGACTTCCGGCATCCCGTAGTCGCCGACGTCGTCTACCGGCACATTCCGATCGGCGAACGCTGGCGGCTGCACAGCAGGGTGGACGAGGTGCTCGCCCGGTTCGACGCGGTCCCTGCCCAGCGGGCACGGCACATCGCGGCGGCCGGGTTGAACGGCCCCGAGCACGTCGACGTGCTCCTGGCCGCCGCGGCGGCGAACCTGGATGCCGACCCGGCACGCGCGCTGCACTGGGCGAATGCCGCGGGCGCCCTGATGCCCCACGGCGACAGCCGATCCTCCGAAGTACAGGCCCTGGTGGCCCGCTCCGGGCTCCTGCTGGGCGACGTCACCAAGACGCGGGACGGGTTGCTGTCGTCCTGCGACCGCACCGCGAACGTGCTCTACGCCGGGCGCGCGCTGGCGTTGCTCGGACAGTGCGACGAGGCCCGCGCGCTGCTGCGGGGCGGTGTGGCCGCCGTCCCCGAGGAACGCTCCCTGGACGCGGCCGCCCTGCTGACGGACCTGGCGATCCTGCACAGCGACAGCGACGACTTCGAGTCGGCGGCCCGGTGCGCGGCGACAGCAGAAGGCATCGCGCGACGCCACGGCGACCGGCTGCACGAGGCGGCCGCGCTGGCCGAACGGGCGTGGGCGCGGGGCTGTGCCGGTGACATCGAGTCCGCGCGGGAGATGATCAGCACCGCGGCAGCCATGGTCGACGCGATGTCCGACGCCGTCCTCATGCGCGACGTGCGCTGCCTGTTCCAGGTCGGGATCGGCGAGAACCTGGTGGAGGACCTCGTCAGCGCGCACCGGCACCTGGCACGCGGGGTAGCGCTGTGCCGTCGCACCGGCCAGCGCCATGTCATGTCGGCCCTGCTGCAGGTCCTCGGAGAGGTGCAGTTGCGCGCCGGGCGGGTGGCCACAGCCGTGGCGACGCTCGACGAGGCGGTCCACCAGGCCAACCGCGACCATCTCGTGCCACAGCAGGCCATTGCCGCCGGAGTGCGCGGGATCGCCCAGTACTGGCTGGGCGGTGACGACGCCGGAGTGCGCGCCGACGCCGAGGCGATCGAGGCGCGCTGCGCGGGTGTGCGCTGGGGATGGGCCGTGTTCGGCCGATGCATGGCCGGGGAGCTGATCGCCCTGACCGGTGATCCGAAACGGGGCAGCCAGCTGCTGCTCACGCTCGGAGGTGGTCCGGAACTCCCCCTGGTGCCGAGCCGGCGGCAGGTGCGCACGTGGGAGTCACTGAGTCTGGCCGCGCTGACACTCGGCGACAGCGCTGCGGCCCGCCGCTACGTCGACCTGGCGGCGTGCCATTCCTCGGTGGAGTGGTCGGCGGCCCGGCGCGGAATCGCACGGCGTGCCCGGCTTCGCCTGCCCGGCGCCGAGCCGGAAGAACTCGCCGCCGTGGCCACAGCCGCGATCGGAGACTTCGCCGGCATCGACCACTGGATGGACCTCGCCATCACCGAGCACCTCGCGGGGCAGGCGTTCCTCGACGCCAGGCGCCCCGACCTCGCCGACGTGCACCTCGACCGGGCCGCCGGGCACGCGGCCGCCTGCGGCTCGGCCCGGCTGGCCGGCCTCGTGGCGGTGGCCCGCGAGCGCCTCGACCGATCACCACGACCGGCCTGGAGCAGCCCGCTCACGACCAGAGAGGCCGAGATCGCCGAACTCGCCGGCACCGGTCTCACCAGCGCCGAGATCGGCCGGCGGCTGTACCTGAGCACCCGCACCGTCGACAGCCATCTCGGCCGGGTCTACCGGAAACTGGGGGTGTCGAACCGGAACGCGCTGGCCCAGCTCGTCGCCACCCAGGGCCGGCAGTCGCGTCATAGCCCGTGAGCGAGCCACTCACGTGAACGACCCGGTGCAAGGGCGTCTCCTGTGGTGAATCACGGCAGCGAACTCACAGTCGACGGCCCTGGAATGCTGCCGCCGTGTCGACGCACGCCCGTCACGGACCGCGTCCACGGCGCGCGCCGTGGTGGTGCGCACCTCGAGGTCCGGCAGCCTCATCAGCTGGCGCGCCCACGCCAGCTGCGTCCACCTCTGAACAATCCGCATCTGCCGATGGCAGGACGGCGCTCGCCGACCACAGGCTTGAGGCGTCGGTTGGCCGGAGTTGCTTGTATCGCGGTTCGCAGCAGGGGAGGCGCGTCGGTGTGCCAGGTGGATCGCGCGGCGACCGCGAAGGCGATCGCGGCTCTGACAGCGGCGTACCCGAAGGTCGAACACGAGGTTCTGCCGCATCACGCCTTGACCGGATGTGACGACGTGGAGTGGTCGGCGATCCCCGGCTGCCCGGAGGGGGTCCCGGCCGTGCTGCGCGGTCTTCTCGACCCTGATGCAGCCGAGGAAGCCGGGCGGGTGCTGGGATGGCTGGTGATGTCGGGGCCCTTGCACATGAGCTCCGTGATGCCGGTGGTTGTGCCGTTCCTGTTGCGCTTGGCGGCCGATCCCTCGGTGCCCCGCCGGGGCGAACTGTTCGATCTGGTGCTGCTGGCCGCCGCGCTGTCCGAACCCAGCGATCCCGACAACGCGGCGGACCTGACGATCAACGGTCGCGAGGAAGACCACCCCGAACGATCCTTGTGCCGGTTGGCGTTCGCCGCCAACGCGAACTGGGTGAACCGGTTGCTGGCTGATCCCAGCCTGCCGGCAGGAACCGAGCTGCGCGACTATGAACGTGCCTATCTGCTCAAAGCCGCCGGCCTGTGACAGGAACACCCTGTTGCCTTGCCCTTAAACGCTGTTGCTAGTCGGGGCGCGCTGACCGCTCGATGATCGCGGGCAGGGCTCGGCCGAACGAGGCCAGGCTCTTGAAGGGTTCGCCGGACAGAACCCGCTCCGCGACACCGAAGGGAAACGCCGTGGTTCCGTTCACCACCACGACGAAGGCGCTGGGCGCCTGCTCGTGCGTGGTCCACTGTCCGCCGTAGACACGGACAAGTACCTCACCGGTGTAGGCCCCAACCAACTTCCACCACAGGTCCAAGCGCTGCCCGTCCAACGGGCCCTCAGACAGCAACTCAGCGCACACCGCATCGAGTTCACCGAGACTGGTCAAACTCCAGTCCAGGTCGCGGCCGAACTGAGCCGCCACCAAACCGACACACTCCATGGCAACGTCGCGCAAGCCGATGGCGGGATCCGTGGTCATGACCGATGATCATGCCATCAGCAAGCAACTCCGAGCGACTGACTTTCATCGGTCTATGCTTTGCCGGCCACCACCATGTAGTTCTCGGCCTCAGGGTTGAACGTGCTCATTTCCATCCGAAGTCCGACCCGGCGCAACTCGACTTCGAGTTCGTCGTATCGGTAGGGCCAGCACGACAGCAGTTCCGAGCGGACAAGAACCGACCTGGCCGCATCAACCTGCGCGACTGCAATCTCGATGTGGTGCTCCTCCTCCCAAAGCGGTGCAATCTCCCAGCGGTAGACCACGACGGCATCGCGACCGTTCCGGCGGACGAGTCGGTCACTGACGTCCAGTCGGGAACCTCTGGCCCTCACGAGTTCCCACGTGCGGGAGGTGAGCACCAAGCGCCCGCCACGACGCAGAAGCCGTGACATCGACTCCAGAGCAGCAACCCTGCCTCTCGCGCCCACGGCGTGATGCAGCGAGTTGCCAACGCAGAACACCATGTCGAAGGTGGCGTCATCAAAATGGTCGGGCAACTCTTCCCAGTCCGCCCGCACTGTCCGGACAGATGCACCGAACTCCTCAGCCAACTCCGCAGTCCGACGAACCATCGCTTCGCTGGCATCAGTTGCGACAACCTGGATGCCAAGACCGGCGAGGCCAACCGCCAACTGTCCGGTTCCGCACGAGCAATCGAGGACGTGAGCGTTCGACGGCAGGAGACTGAGGACGTCATCGAACGACGCAGCGAACTCGGCCGGAGCCAGCTTCGCATCGGAGATGAGCCACTCGTACACCTCGGCAAGCGCGTCATAACCCGCCACAACTCCTACCTCCGTCACGTGGCCCACTCACGGTGGCACATCAGTACATCAGCGGAGTAAGTCGGTTCACCAATCGTTTTCGCAGGGGCAACCCGTCCGCTCATACCGCGAGGCGGGTCCTCATATGCCAATGAGCAGACGTCGGCGACGCTTGTGGGAGTCCCCCCGGACCATGCCGACGAGCGAGCGGAAACTTGGTAGCTCCAGGTGGCATTCGCCAGCGACAATTCTCGCATGAGCTGGGTTGCGAATGTGATGCTGTCGGTGAGTGGCCGGGACGACAGCACTGCCGCAGAGTTGAGTGAGTGGTTGCGCACGGACGCGCCTCGGCGAGATGAAGCGGGGACCGGCTGTGGCTTTCTCGCCCTGATCACCGACCAGGATTCATGTTGGGGCGGCTGGAAGAACCCCGAGTGCCACGTCTGGGCAGGAGCACTCAATCACGCTGATCTCGACGCGCTTGTCGCGCACGTTGGCAAGATCGACTGGAAGGCACCCCTCGCTGTCCAGCTGTTGATCATGGATCAGGAGGAGGGTTTCTTCCGGCTGTGGATGTTGCGCGGTGGGGAGTTCAGGCAGTATGCGCCCCTCCAGCCGGACGAGGACGATCCAGCGTTCTTCCCAGCGGAAGTCTGAGCCACCGCACTCTCATGCCGCTGACCGATCCGAACGGAACCCAACCAACTCAACCGGTGTAGCAAGCGCATGAGACTGGGCGCCCTTGTTCTGACAGTGTCACTGCTGGCGGCCGCATGCACTGACCCACCGGCAGCCTCAGATGTGGTGTTCTTCGACTCCGAGCACGGCATCACAGTGGCTGACAGCCGTGGAGAGGTGAAGTCCACAGACGCCACGGTGGCCAGCCCCGACTGGTCCCGTCTCTACGCCGTACGGGGCAACAAGCTGGTCACCTTCGACCCGGCCACGAACCTAGAACTGGCCAGCACGAACCTGTCCCGCCAGCTCAACGCGCAAGTCGCGTCGACCGCAGGAACCCTAGTCGCGCTCACCGCAGACAGCGCGCAACATGACGCCACCAACCCGGCTGGCAGGGAACGGACCACGATCGTGGTAGCGGACCCAAGCGGCGCGCGCCCGGCGCGGGATTTCGACCTGGCCGGCAACTTCGAGCCGGAAGCATTCTCGGCTGACGACGCCTTCCTCTTCGTGCTGGAGTACCTGCCGGCGAACGCCCCGGAGCGCTACCGGGTGCGCCGGGTAGAACTGGCCACCGGTCAGGTGCAACCACTGCTGCTACGCGACAAGCAGCTGATCCCGCCGGGCGCCGAAGAGGAGATGCGCGGCGAGGGGCGTCAGGCCGTGCTGTCTCCGGACCGCACCCGGCTTTACACGCTGTACCTGCATCAGGGCGACCACCAGCACACCCGCGACCTGCTGCCCGGGCGGCGTGGCGCGGATGGCCGTGCCGTGCACGCGTTTGTGCACGTGCTGTCGCTGAACGAAGGCTGGGCCTACTGCCTCGACCTGCCCGAGCCGTTCGGTCTCCACTCCGCCGGTGCGCACGCGCTGACCATCTCCCCGGACGGCAAACGGCTCTACATCGCTGAAATGACCACCAAGCAGATCGCGATCGCCGACACGGAAAGCCTTGCTGTCACGAAGGTTACGACGATGGAAGACGACCAGCCGGCCGGCGAAGGCACCGCGATGTCGACCTCGCCCGATGGCGGCGCTCTCTACCTCGGCTCGTCGAACGTGTTGCGGCGCCTGGATTCCGCGACGCTTCGGGTGGACGGTGCGTGGGCGATGCCCGCTGCGGTACGCGGGCTCGCGGTCAGCCCCGACGGTCGCCAGGTGCTCCTCGGCCAGGCCGGCAGCATCGCCCGCGTTGACGCCTCCACCGGCCGGATACTCGACACCTTCGCTGCTGCCGGCCTGCTCACGTTGCGCAGCAGCACAAAGCGCTAGGACAGTTCGGCGATGATCTTCTCGATTCGCCGCGCGCGGGTCTCGGGTTGCTTCGCCGCCGCCACCGCCTCGGCCCGCTGCCGCTGATTGCTGTACGAGAGCGCGGTGAACGCGGCACGGGCCGCGGGGTGGCGGTCGAGGGCCGCGGCAAGATCGTCGGGCAGCTCCACGGTGCGTTCCGCCAGGTCCGATTCCAGCGTCACCTCGATGGTGTCGCCGGCACCGACACCCGCGGCCTCGCGGTTGGCGGCGCTCAGCGGCAGCATGAAGTCGCCGCCGTACACCGCCACCGTGCTGCGGTAGGTGTGGGCGCCGATGGTCACCCGCACCTTGGGCTTCTTGCCCTGCCCGAGCGCCTCGACCACGTCTTTCGGGACGCGGAAGCCGGTCGCGGTCTTGCCATTGAGCTCGATCAGAGTGGTGAACGTGTGGCGCGTCAAGGTCCATCCTCCACAGATCGGTTGTCGACACCGCACTGTCGCATATGGTTTGCGGCCATGACGGCCACCGCACCCGACGGGTATCGCTTGCTTGACGTCGACGAGGCCGAGGAGCGCTTCCGCCTCTCCGCCGACGTCGAATCACGATTCCCGTACCGGGAGTTCAGCGACGAACAGGAGTTCCGGCTGTACGAGGGCGGCCTGCACGTGACCGGGGACTTCAGTGCGGAGACCGACGGCGACTGGGTGATGTACAACGTGATCGTCGACGGTGATCTGACCGTCGACGGCGACCTCAGCTGGTGGGATGACCACATGGGGAACTTCGTGCTCGTCACCGGGAACGTGCGGGCGCGAAACGTGCTGCTGCGCGGCAACCCGAGTGTTGTTGTGCGCGGTGATCTGCTGGTGGACAACGGCGTGTTCGGCTGTCACGGCGCGGATGGCGGGTTTCTTGACGTCGGTGGCGTCACGCGGGCGAAGACCATCGTCAACATCCGCTACTTCAAGATGACCTTCGCCGGAGGGCGGCCGGACGCGACCCTCATTGCGGATCCGAATTTCACGAGCTGCCCGGTCGACTTCGCCGATGACGAGCTGTCCGCGGTGCTGCTTCCCGCGATGGTCGACCCGGACGGTTACGTCGACGAAGGTCAGATCGAGTGGGCGTTCATGGAAGGCCGGCCGATCCTGCGCGACGGTGCGGTGCCGAGCCACCTGGCCGCACTCACCGAGCTGGATGCCTTGCTGGCTAGCCCCGAGGAGGTCATCGAGCTCGACCTGGCCGATCGCCACCTGCGCGAGTTCCCGGAGCAGCTTTTCGCGTTTCCCAACCTGCGCAAGCTTTCCCTCGCCGGCAACGACCAGATCGACCAGATCCCGGAACGCATCGCCGAGCTGACCACGCTCGAGGAGCTGGACCTGTCAGGACTGGCAGTGGATCGACTCCCCGCGGCGATCGGGCGCCTGGACAACCTGAGGGTCCTCGACGTCTCCGGCAATCCACTGCCCGACAACCTGTTCAGCATGACAAAGCTGGAGGAACTGCGGCTCGCCGGCGTGCAGCAGCTGCCCGCCGACGCCTTTGCCGCCATGCCAGAACTACGCCGGCTGGACCTGTCGGGAGGTGCGCTGACCGAGCTGCCCGAGCCCTTCTACCGGCTCCGCCACCTCCAGGCCGTCGACCTGCACGCCACCAAACTCGACCGGCCGACCCTCGATCGGCTGGCCGAGACGTTCCCGAAGGTGCAGATCGACCTGCGCCGCGTTCCGGCCCGCCGCGACGTCGACGACCCCAACTCGCGCGCCGTGCACGACCTCGTCGTCGACGGCCAGGCGAAGCTCTTCCGTGACCACGCGGCCGCCGTGCCGCTGTTCGAAGAGGCGCTCGAGCGGTGCGGCACCGGCGCCAGCTTCTCCGACCACGACCAGCTCTACGCCTACTACGGCCTCGTCTACGCCCTCAGCCGCCTCGTCGGCAGCGACGAAGGGCTGACAGACAAGCTCATCGGCTACGCCGAGCGGGCCCTCGCCCTGGCGCCTGAGCCGCGGGAGATCTGGCACTTCACCGACGAAGGACAGTTCCACGAAGAGGTCACCCGCACCGCCGGCAACACCCTGGCCTGGCACCTGATGAAGCGCGGCGAGCTCGACCGGGCACTGTCCATCGTGGATCGCGCGCTCACCTTCGGAGCCGATCCCACCTACGATTACCTCCGCGACACCAAGGTCCGCATCCTGCTCGCCATGGGGCGCACCGCCGAGGCCTACCTCATCGTCGACCACGTGCTGACCCGCCGTCCCGACTTCGGCGACTTCGCCGACTTCGTCTCGGCGCCCGAGTTCCTCCACTGGCGCGAGACCACGAGGTGACCATGTCGGAACCCGCGAACCTCGAAGCGCTGAGCGATCTGGCGACGCCCTGGTGCGTCCACGTGGTCGCCACGCTGCGGATCGCCGAACACCTGACCGAGGGACCGATGGCCGCGGACGAACTCGCGGCAGCTGCGGGCTGCGACGCGGACTCACTGGCGCGGGTGATGCGGCACCTGGTCGGCAAGGGTGTGTTCGTCGCGCCGGAACCCGGCCGGTTCGCGCTCAACGACGCCGCGCGCGGCCTGCTCGACCCGGCCCGGCGCATCAGCCTCGACCTGTACAGCGTTGGTGGGCGGATGGCGCACGCCTGGGGCACGCTGCTCTCCGTCGTCCGCACCGGTTCTCCCGCCTATGAGGAACTGTTCGGCCTGCCGTGGTGGGAGGACCTGGTCGCGCACCCGGCCATCGCGGCGGACTTCGACGCGCTGATGGGTCCGGTCGGGCACGGCACGCCTGACCCGGAGGTCCTGGTGATCGGCGACTGGGAGTCCGTGCGCGCCGTGGTCGACGTCGGCGGCGGTACCGGGGCGATGCTCACCGAGATCCTGCGCGCCCACCCCGAGGTCCGCGGCACGCTGGTCGACCTGCCCAGCACGGTCGCCCGCCGCCCCGCGGGTCTTGCCGCGGTCGGCCAGAGCTTCTTCGACCCGCTGCCCGCAGGAGCGGACCTGTACCTGCTGAAGTCCGTGCTGAACGACTGGCCCGACCGGGAAGCGCTGGCGATCCTGACCCGTTGCGCGGAGGCGGCGGCACCGGGCGGCCGGGTCGTGGTCATCGGCGGTGTGTCGCCGGAGGGCCGGCCCGACGGGCTGACCGTGGAGATGGTGCTGCTGGGCGGGCGAAGCCGGACGCTGGACGAGTTCCGCGGGCTGGCCGCCCAGGCCGGGCTGGTCGTCGAAGCGACCGGCCGGCAACCTACCGGCCGCTTCGTCGTGCAGTGCCGCAAAGCCTGATCAAGACCGGACATTCCCGGCACTAGGGGTATTCCTCGAGTTGCCGTGAGCTCCAGGACAGGGGCTCCGGGGGTGCGCCATGCTCCCGGTCATGGCGTCCGACAACCCGAGCCAGCGCTGCATCCTGTCCGTCGGCTGCTCCGAGAGCGGCCTGGTGCTCGCGCTGGCAGGGGAACCGTCGCGGCGCGGCACCCCGAACCTGTGGCCGTGGCCGAGGCTCCCGAAGGCCTGCCCTCACAACTACGACGGTGTGCCGTTCGGGCTGCATGCCCTGCCCGTTCGCTGGTAGGAGGCTGGGAAATGACCACTTCGCAGGACAAGCTGCCGTTGCTGGTGACGGAGCAGGAGGGCTTGCTGCGGCTGCGGCCGAGCGCCCAGTTGCGGGAACTGCAGGCGCAGGCGCCGGTCTGCCGGGTGCGCACGCCCGCCGGGGACGAGGCGTGGCTGGTGACGCGGTACGCCGAGGTCAAGCAGTTGCTGATGGACGAACGCATCGGGCGGTCGCACCTGGACCCGGCGACGGCGCCGCGGTACGTGGACAGCCCGTTGATGGACATGCTGCTCATCCCGGACCACGAGGCCGCGCGCGACGCGCACAAGCAGGCGCGGGCGTGGCTGGCGCCCAACTTCACCGCCCGCCGCGTGCTCAACCTGAGGCCGCGGGTGGAGCAGGTCGCTGCCTCCACTTTGGACGCCTTTGTGGAGTCCGGTGCGCCCGCCGATCTGCACGGCGGCTTCTCGTTCCCGTTCGCGTTGCTGGTGCTGTGCGAGCTGATCGGCGTGCCGCTCGACGAGCGCGACCGGCTCCTCGAACCGATGCAGCAGATGGGCGAGGTGGACAACCGGGACGGCGCCGAGGACGGGATGGGCGCGCTTTTCGACTACGCCGCGGAACTCGCCGCGCACAAGCGAGAGTTCCCCGGTGAGGACGTCATTTCGCGGATGGTGCAGAACGGCGCCACCGATGAGCAGGTCGGGGCGATCGCGGCGAACCTGTTGTTCGCCGGGCTGGAGAGCATCGCCTCGCACATCGACCTCGGGGTGGCGCTGCTGACCACGCATCCGGAACAGCGCGACGTGGCGCTGGCCAACCTGCCTGCCGCGGTGGAAGAAGTGTTGCGCGCGGCCAAGGCCGGCGGCTCGGCCCTGCCGCGGTACGCCTCCGAGGACATCGAGATCGGCGGGGTCACCATCCGCGACGGTGACCTGGTGCTGATCGACTTCACCCTGGCGAACTTCGACACGCAGGCGTTCGACGACCCGTCGCGCTTCGACGTGACGCGCTCGCCGAACGCCCACCTGACCTTCGCGCACGGCATCTGGCACTGCGTCGGGGCGCCGCTGGCTCGGGTGCAGCTGCAGGTGGCTTTCGAGACCCTGTTCACCCGGCTGCCTTCGCTGCGGCTCGCGGTCCCGGTCGAAGAACTGCAGATGCGGGGCGGCGGCCTGTCCGACGGCTTGGGCGGGTTGCCGGTCACCTGGTGAGCCCAGGCCAGAACACCTAGAACGGGAACTGCTCGCCGACATCGTCGGCGAGCAGTTCCCGTTTCTGCACCAGTTCAGCGGGAAAGCGGCAGGCCAGGCCGATCACCATGATCGGCCTGGCCTGTCAGCGGTCAGCGGTCAGCCGCGGCCGCGGCCCAGTTCGTTGTCGATGAAGGCCAGCACCTCGTCGGCGCTCGCCGCGTGGATCCGCTCCGACATCGGCGCCGCCTCCTCGGCCTTGCCCGCGCCACCGATCTGCGCGAGCAGCTTCCGCAGCCGCGCGGCCGCCCCTGCCCTGGCCAGTTCGCCCGCGTCCCTGGAGGACAGCGCGTTCTCCAGCCGGTCCAGTTCGGCGAGCAGCGACGCACCCTTGTCCGGCGCGGTGCCGAGCAGCTCGTCGACGAGGAACTCGGCGAGTGCGGTGGGCGTCGGGTAGTCGAAGACCAGCGTGGCCGGCAGGCTCATCCCGGTCGCGGCGGCGAGGCTGTTGCGCAGCTCCACCGCGGTCAGCGAGTCGAAGCCGAGCTGGCGGAACTCGCGGTCCGGTTCGATCGAGTCGGCGGAAGCGTGGCCGAGCACGACCGCCGCGTGCGTGCACAACAGGTCCAGCACGAACCGCACGCGCTCGTTCTCCCGCATCCCGATCAGGCGCTGGGCCAGGCCGCCACCGGCACGGCCACCGGCGGCGCGACGGCCGGCGCGTACCAGGCCGCGCAGGATCGGCGCGATCGGCGCGTCGGACCGGGCGTTGCCCGTCCGCACCCGCAGCGGCACCAGCACGGCGTCGTCGCGGGCGATCGCCGCGTCGAACAGGGCCAGGCCCTGTTCCAGCGACAGCGGCGGGGTGATCGACCGCTCCATACGCTCCACCGCTCCCGCGTCGAGACCGCTGGTCATGCCGCCGTCCTGCGTCCACGGCCCCCACGCCAGCGATGTGGCGGGCAGGCCGAGTGCACGGCGGTGGCGGGCCAGCTCGTCGAGGAAGACGTTCGCCGCGGCGTAGTTGCCCTGGCCCGCGCTGCCGAACACCCCGGATACCGAGGAATACAGCACGAACGCGGCCAGTCCGAGGTCCTTTGTGGCCTCGTGCAGATGCCAGGCGCCGTCGACCTTCGGCCGCATGACCGTGTCGAGGCGGTCCGGGGTGAGCGAGGCGACCACACCGTCGTCGAGCACACCCGCGGTGTGGATCACCGCGGTCAGTTCGCCGGGGATGGCGGCAAGCAGTTCGTCCACCGCCGCGCGGTCGGCCACGTCGCACGCCACCACGTCCACGTTCGCACCGTGCGCGATCAGCTCGGCCTTCAGTTCGAGCGCGCCAGGCGCGTCCGGACCACGCCGGGAGGTCAGCACCAGGTGCTTCACGCCGCGTTCGCCGACCAGGTGGCGAGCCAGTTCCGCACCGAGGCCGCCGGTACCACCGGTGACCAGCACGGTGCCTTCCGGCGCCCACTCCGGCGCCGCAGCGCCTTCGGTCACCCGCGCCAGCCTGCCCACCTTCGGCACGCCGTCGCGCACGACCACCTGCGACTCCCCCGAGGCAAGCAACGAGGGCAGCATCGGCAGCAGGTCCAGCGAGCGGTCCTCACCGTCGACGTCCACCAGCAGGAAGCTGCCGGGGTTCTCCGACTGCGCGGTGCGCACCAGGCCCCAGATCGGCGCGGTCGTCAGGCCACCTCCGCCCCGCGTCACGAACACCACTCGGGACCGGGCGAACCGGCTGTCCGCCAGGTACTCCTGGACGATGCCGAGCACGCGCCCGGTCGTCTCGCGGACGAGCTGAGGCACGTCACCGCCGGTGCCACCGGTCACCGGCACGAGCACCAGATCCGGTACGCCGTCCGGCTCGACGATGGTGTCCACAAAGGACTGAGCGGCGGAGACGTCGAACCCGGCAGACTTGACCGCCGCGCCAACGCCCAGTTCGTCGGTACCGACCACGGCCCAGCGGCTGCCGCCGGGCACAGGCGCCAGTTCGACGGGAACCGGCACCCAGTCCAGCGTCAGCAGCCCGTCCTGCTGCGTGCTCGTCGCTTCCTGCACCGCCACCAGCGGTCGCATGGCCAGCGATTCGATCGAGCACACCGGGGCGCCGTCACCGTCGGCCGCGGCCAGCGAGACCGAATCGCGGCCGGTCCGCACGAGCTTGACCCGCAGCACCGTGGCACCCGAGGCGTGCAGTGACAACCCGGTCCACGCCGCGGGCGAGAGCCCTGCGTCCAGACCGTCCACATCGGCCAGATCAACTGCCTGGGCGGCGATGGCCAGCAAGGCCGGGTGCAGGCAGAAGGAAGCCGCGTCCGCCAGGTCCTCCGGCAGTTCGACCTCGGCGTACACCGCGTCGCCGGAGCGCCACGCGCCCTGGAGACCGCGGAACGTGGTGCCCAGTTCGGAGTCGGCGTACCAGTCGCCGAGGTCCACCGGCTCAGCGCCGGCGGGCGGCCATTCGGCGGGGAACTCGGCGATCTGCTCGCCCTTGCCCAGCACGCCGGTGGCGTGCGTGGTCCAGGTGTCGAGCGAGGCGCTGGGCCGCGAGTAGATCTCGACGGCCCGGTGGCCGTGCTCGTCGGCGTTGCGGACCCAGACCTGGAGCGCGACCGCGTCGCGTTCCCCGAGCACCAGCGGAGTGGTCACGGTCAGCTCCTCGACCCGGTCGCAGCCGACCTGGTCGGCGGCGCGGATCGCGATCTCGGCGAACCCGGTCTCCGGGAAGGTCGCCACCCCGTTCACCACGTGCTCGGAGATCCACGGCAGCGCCGCGGGCGCGATCCGGCTGGTGAACACCACACCGTCGGAACCGGCCACCGGCATCGCCGCGCCGAGCAACGGGTGCTCGGCCGCGACCAGGCCGATCTCCCCGAGGTCACCGCCGCGTGCCCCGGCGGTGGCCGGCCAGTAGTTCTCGTGCTGGAAGGCGTACGCGGGCAGATCCACCCGGCGGGCCCCGGTCCCGGCGAAGACCGGCCGCCAGTCCACGGCGATCCCGTTCACGTGCAGCGTGGCCAGCGCGGTGACCGCGGCCGTTTCCTCAGGCCGATCCTTGCGGCACACCGGCACCAGCACCGCGTCGGGCGCGGATTCGGCGGCCATCGCGGTGAGCACACCGTCCGGACCGAGCTCCAGGAACGCCGAGACGCCCGCCTCGGTCATCATCGCGACGGCGTCGGCGAACCGGACGGTGTCCCGCACGTGCCGCACCCAGTACTCCGGATCGGTGACGTCCCCGGCGGTCACCACCGGGAGCCGCGGCTGCGCGAAAGTCAGCCCCGCCACCACGACCCGGAAGTCGTCCAGCATCGGGTCCATCAACGGTGAGTGGAACGCATGGCTGACCGGTAGACGCTTGGACTTGGCGAACTTCGAGGCCAGTGCCTCGGCGGCGGCCTCGTCCCCGGCGATCACCAGCGACCGCGGCCCGTTGACCGCCGCGATCGACACGCCGTCGGGCAGCGTGACCTCGTCCTCGGCCGCCTGGATCGCGATCATCGCGCCGCCGGACGGCAGCGCCTGCATCAGGTTCGCCCTGGCGCTGACCAGCCGGCACGCGTCCTCGAGAGAGAACACCCCGGCCACGTGGGCCGCGGCGACCTCGCCGACGGAGTGCCCGGCCAGATGGTCAGGCCTGATGCCCCACGACTCGATCAGGCGGTACAGAGCCACCTCGACGGCGAACAGCGCGGGCTGCGCGAAACCGGTCTGGTTCAGCGCCTCGTGGTCGTCGCCCCACATCACGTCGCGCACCCGCGGGTCGAGCTCGGCGAGCACCGCGTCGAGTGCGTCGGCGAACACCTCGAACCGGGCGTGCAGCTCGCGTCCCATGCCGATCCGCTGCGCACCCTGACCGGAGAACAGCACGCCCAGCGAACGGCCGTTGGCCGCACCTCGGGCGACCTCGGTCAGACCGTCCTGAGTGGACAGTAGAACCGCGCGGTGCTCGAGGTTCGCCCGGCTGGTCACCAGCGAGTAGCCGGTGTCCAGCGGAGCGCTGCCGACGGCGCGGATGCGCTCGATCTGCGCGTCCAGCGCGGACCGGGTGCGCGCGGACACCGTCAGCGGTACCACCTTCGGCTCGATCCGCGCCTGCTCGACCACTGGAGTTTGCGGGGGCGCCTGCTCCAGGATGATGTGCGCGTTCGTCCCGCTGATGCCGAAGGACGAGACACCAGCGCGATAAGGCCGGTCGACCTCGGGCCACTCGCGCGACGAGGTCAGCAGCGACACCGCACCCGAAGTCCAGTCCACATGGGACGACGGCTGCTCGACGTGCAGCGTGCGCGGCAACGCGCCGTGCTGCATGGCCAGCACCATCTTGATCACGCCGGCGACACCGGCCGCGGCCTGCGTGTGCCCCAGGTTCGACTTCACCGAGCCGAGCCACAGCGGTTCTTCGCGGTCACGGCCGTAGGTGGCCAGCAGTGCCTGCGCCTCGATCGGGTCACCCAGAGCGGTGCCGGTTCCGTGTGCCTCGACTGCGTCCACATCGGACGGTCGCAGGCCCGCATTGGTCAGCGCCGCCCGGATCACCCGCTGCTGCGACGGCCCGTTCGGCGCGGTCAGGCCGTTCGACGCGCCGTCCTGGTTGATCGCGGAACCCCGCACCACCGCAAGGATCCGGTGCCCGTTGCGCTGCGCGTCGGACAATCGCTCCACCACGAGCACGCCGACACCCTCGGACCAGACCGTGCCATCCGCACCGTCCGCGAACGCCTTGCAGCGGCCATCCGGCGCCAGTCCGCCCTGCCGGTCGAAACCACCAAAGCTGGACGGCGTGGTCATCACCGTGACACCGCCGACCAGGGCCAGCGAGCACTCACCGGCCCGCAACGCCTGCGACGCGAAGTGCAGTGCCACCAACGAAGACGAGCACGCGGTGTCGACCGTGACCGCCGGGCCTTCCAGCCCGAAGGTGTAGGACAGGCGGCCGGAGATCACGCTGGCCGACGTACCCGTGCCGGCGTGGCCCTCCATGTCGTCCCGCGCCCGCATCACCAGATGCTGGTAGTCCTGCCCGTTCGTGCCGACGTACACGCCGGTCTTGCTGCCGCGCAACGAGGTCGGGTCGATGCCGGCGCGTTCGATCGCTTCCCAGGTGCTCTCCAGCAGCAAGCGCTGCTGCGGGTCCATCGCCACCGCTTCGCGCGGCGAGATCCCGAAGAACCCGGCGTCGAACCCGGCGACCCCAGGCAGGAAGCCACCGTGGCCGGTGGCGCCGCTCGCCGGACCGTCGCCGGTGAGCCAGTCGGTCTCCCAGCCGCGGTCCTGCGGGAACTCGCTGATCGCGTCCCCGCCGTCGACCAGCAGCTGCCACAGGTCGTCCGGCGAGTTGACCCCACCGGGGAACCTGCAGCTCAGGCCGACGATGACGATCGGCTCGTCGGTCACCTCAGCCACTACCTGCTCATCGGGCAGGTCGTGGTCGCCGAGCAGTTCGGCGAGCAGGTACTCGGCGAGCACCTGCGGGGTCGGGTAGTCGAAGACCAGGCTGGCGGGCAGCGTCAGGCCGGTCAGCGCGGAGATCTGGTTGCGCAGCTCCACCGCGGTGAGCGAGTCGAAACCGAGGTCGCGGAACGCCTTGTCGACGCTCACGGCCTCCTTGCCGGAGTGCCCCAGCACCGCGGCGGCGCGCGTGCGGACCAGGTCCAGCACCGGTTCGACCCGCTGCTCACCGCTGCGGCCGCGGATGCCGCGCTGCAACTCGGAAGCCGCGGTCGCCGCCTCGCGGCGGTCGTTCTCGACGTCGTCCAGCACGCGCTGGGCTTCGGGCAGTTCGGCCAGCAGCGGGCACGGCCGCAGACTCAGCAGGCCGTGCAGGAGCTGCGGCTGGCGCAGGTCCGCGACCACGGTGGTGGCCGCGCCACCGGCGGCGATCTGCCACAGCGCGGTGATCGCCAGCTCGGGGTCGAGCGCGGCGGACCCGACGCGTTGCATCGCCTCGCCGGTCCGTCCCCCGTCGGCCATACCGCCACCGGCCCAAGCGCCCCAGGCGATCGAGGTGGCGGGCAGGCCGGCGGCCCGCCGCTGCGTGGCGATCGCGTCGAGCACCGCGTTGGCCGCGGCGTAGTTGCCCTGACCGGGGTTGCCGACCGAGCCGGCGACCGAGGAGAACAACACGAACGCGGCGAGGTCGCGGTTCCTGGTCAGTTCGTCGAGCACCACGGCCGAATCGACCTTGGCCGCGAACACGGCCTCGAACCGTTCCGGCGTAAGGCTTTCCACCACCCCGTCGTCGAGCACACCGGCTGTGTGCACGACCGCGGTCAGGTCCTCGATCGCGTCGAGCACGGCGGCCACGGCGTCGCGGTCCGCCACGTCGCAGGCGGTGATGGTGACCTCGGCGCCGAGAGCGGTCAGCTCGTCGCGCAGCGCATCGGCACCCGGTGCGTCCTGTCCGCGGCGGCTGACCAGCACGAGCCGATCCACCCCGCGACGGGCCAGGTCCAGCGCGACGCGCGCACCCAGCGCACCCGTTCCGCCAGTGATCAGCACGGTGCCGGTCGGGTCCCAGACCGCCCGGTCCCCCGACACCGGGACCAGCCGCCTGCCGAACACCCCGTGCGGGCGGACGGCGACCTGGTCCTCGGTCCCGGCGAACACCGCGGGCAGGCGGCGCAGCACCCGGTCGTCCAGCTGCTCCGGCAGGTCGATCAACCCGCCCCAGCGCTGCGGCTGCTCGAGCGCGGCCACCCGGCCGAGG
Source organism: Lentzea sp. NPDC051213 (assembly GCF_044455585.1). Lineage (NCBI taxonomy): Bacteria > Bacillati > Actinomycetota > Actinomycetes > Pseudonocardiales > Pseudonocardiaceae > Lentzea > Lentzea sp. NPDC051213. The sequence continues at coordinate 1,150,798 of NZ_JBITEX010000001.1, read as the reverse complement.
CCCCAGACTGCGGCCTGGGCGGGGTCGAGGACCGGGTCGGTGCGGCCTGTCGACACCGCGCCTCGAGTGATTGCCCACACCGGGGCGAGTACCCCGGCGTCGCCGAGGGCTTGGAAAAGCGTTGTGGTGTCGGCGGCTCCGGCCAGCGAGAGCACTCGGGCGGGGGTGGCGTCGGACAGTTGGGCTGCCAGGGCCGCGCGGTCGGTGATCTCGACTCGCGTGGCGTCGGCGCCGAGCGAGCTGATCAGGGCGGAGGTCCAGTCGTCGTCGGTCCCGGCGGGCACCGCGACCAGCCAGCTGCCGAGCACACCGGCA